>NZ_JAWMPV010000001.1:0-1728227 GCF_033101135.1 Lutibacter sp. TH_r2 | reverse complement strand
TGATAGAGGAATACAATATTGCAGTAATGTATACACTCAAATACTCAAGAGAAAAAAAATTGAAATTTCTATGACTGAAGAAAATCACTGTTACGAAAATGCACTTGCAGAGAGAGTAAACGGAATATTAAAAGATGAATTTTATTTAGATCAAACCTTTATGAATACTGCGCACGCAAAAAGAGCTGCAAAAAATGCAATTAATTTATACAACCAAATAAGATTACACTTATCTTTAGACTTTAAAACACCAAATATGGTATACAAATTAACAGCGTAAAATTCAATTTAACCTGTAGCCGTATTTTAGGACTAGACATTAAAAAAAACGATAAATATTAGATTTATAAGTTAAATGATAGTATTTTTGATAATATCAAATGATAGTATCAATATGAATCCACCTTACGAGATAACTCCAGAAATATTAAGATTAATAACTTCAATTTCAGAAAAAATAGGAGAAGTCAATGCAAATTATTTAAACAAACCTTCTACTCTATTGAGAAAACAGAATAGAATTAAAACAATTCATTCTTCTTTAAAAATTGAGGGAAATACATTGAGTGTTGAACAAATAACCGCTCTTTTAGAAAACAAACGAGTAATCGGACCGAAAAAGGATATAAAAGAGGTTTTAAACGCTATTGATATTTATGAAAATTTAGAAAAATACAATCCATTAAGTGAAAAATCCTTTTTAATAGCACACAAGGATTTAATGAGTAACTTAATAGAAGATGCTGGAAAATATAGAGTTCAAGGAGTTGGAATTGTAAAAGGAACCAAAGTTGAACATTTAGCTCCTCCGTATGAAAATGTAAAATACTTAATGAAAGACCTTTTTGAGTATTTGAAAAACCCAAATGAACTTGAATTAATCAAAAGTTGTGTATTTCATTATGAAATGGAGTTTATTCATCCATTTTTAGATGGTAATGGTAGAATGGGAAGATTATGGCAAACACTGATTCTTATGGAAAAATATCCAGTTTTTGAATACTTACCATTTGAAACATTGATAAGTAAAGATCAAGAAAAATATTATAAAGCATTATCTGAATCTGATAAATCAGGAAAATCAACTAAATTCATTGAATATATGCTCAAAGTAATTGACATATCCATAAGTGAATTATTGAACTTTAATAATCGAACTTTAAATGAAAAAGATAGACTAGAATATTTTAGTTCACTGAATAAACTAGAATTTACGAGAAAAGATTATATGGATGTTTTTAAAGATATTTCATCCGCAACAGCTAGTAGAGATTTAAAAAAAGGAGTTGAATTAAACTTATTTGAAAAAATCGGAAAAATGAATAAAACGAAATACAAATTAATAACTGGGTACAACAATGCATAACCAAAATTGTTTCATTTAGTAAAATAGAATGTTTCTTAATTCTAAATTTATTAATTTTATTAAACGAAAAATTGCAAAACCAAAACACAACTTTGGTTATTCTAAACCGTTGTAATTAACGGCGGATTTCAGGTCTGAAATCTTTAATAATGGAGATTAATATTACTGCAAGAAAATAATATATATGAGAGATTTCTTTAAAGAAATATTTAAAATAATATTGGGATTGTTTGAACAATTCCCAATTATAACGGGGATTTTATCTCTTTGTATAGCTATTTATTGTATCAAATATTCTTTACCAAAAGCCTATAGAGATGATAAAACAAGTCTTTATTCGTATTATAATATGTTAGGACTAATAATAGTTATAACATTATTTAGTTCAATAATATTTTTTATTCAATTGTTTAGAATATTCTAGGAAATTCAAACTATCTGAATATAATGATTAATGGTAATGACAAATTGAAAAATAATCGATAAAAACGAATTTAGAATTACATCGGATTTAAGCAATGAAACGTGAATGATAAATAAACAATGATTAGAATATTTAACCAAACAAGTTTTAAAGAATAATTAAAACAAACTGACAAATTCAAGATTTTGACAATTATACCGAATTTTAAAGTTGAAACGAAAAGATTTTTTAGCACTGGAATGAAAAGCCGCTAAATTACAACACCGTGTATAATTCATTGCTAGTTATAGCCTACTTACGAAAGTCCTCGCGGACTTTCTATCTGTGATTTATTTGCTACTTTAGTGCTTAAACACGCAACGAAATCATACACAAAACCGTTGTGGTTTATATTACGATTGAAAAAAACAAGAAAAATTATAACTTGTCTAAAATTTAAAAACTTGAATATTAATAATTAAATTTAAATACTATGAGAAAGATTAAAAACCATTTATGGAAATCAATTCTATTTTTAGGATTACTGATTTTAACGACAAATTGTGCTGATGATGACCAACCGTTAAAAGTACTTGAGCAAAAATCAGGTATTATTATCAAGCAATTAAACTATCAAGAATTATTGTCTGATAATAAAGTAATCGAGAAAATTCAAGATATTCAGAAACTGCAAAAAAAATCACTTTACAACAAATCAACTAAATATATAGCTGAATATGATTTTTCTATTGATTTGGAAACGGCAAAAACTGTAGAATTAGAAAATTATAAAACCTATAATTTTCTAATTCAAAGAGAAAACCCCCAAGATGATAAACTTGAAAATTTATTTTTAAGACTAAATAATGTAGGAGAATATGATACTTATATTTTAAAATATGACTTTTCTGCAACTGAATTTGAAAATTTAACCATAGTAGATTTAAACAATAGAAGAACAGAATACACCCCTATTGATATTGCTTTTTCACCAACAACAAACACTTCTGAAAAATATATTTGTACAGAAACATGGGATACAATAGAATTTATATCTCCAAGAGATTTTGGCTCTGATGAAAATAATATTATTGTTACTTTTTTGGTAAGTAGTGAATGTGTGTGGTTTAATGAAGGTGCAGGTATTCCCATAGGAGAAAACAATTATGAAAATGACCCAACTGACACAAGTTCAGGGGGAGCACCAACTGATACAACTAATAATAACTATGTATATTCAACTCCTGTATTTAAAAGCCCAGAAGCTAAAATGCTTGATGATTTTTTTGAGAACTTGACAGATGGTCAAAACGATTGTTTAAATTCTCAATCAAATTTAGATTTGCATAGTGAAATTAAAACTTTTTTAAAAGCAAATTTTGATGAAAATAATACCACTCTTGATGAAAACTTTATTGACGCTCAAAATTTTGCTAAATTAGTACTTGATAATTGTGGAAGTCAAGTAGATTGGGCTGAAAAAATTATTTTAGACCCTTCATTTAAGAATAATATTAAAGCTTTATGTGCTTATGAAAAACTAAAAGAGGCAGGAGGTCTTAAACAAATTCTAAAAGATTTTTTTAATACCAAAAGTACGGCTAACTTAATAATAAAATTAGAACCTAATCTTACTTGTAATAATAACCCATCTTTCGGCTGTACCTCTTTTAATAAAACTACACAAACTGCAACAATTTCAGTTGACACAGATTATATTACTGAATTTCAGTGGCAAAATAGTCCAGTCGTATACAAAACACCTATGCTAAGTATAGCGAAGATTATTATACATGAAGCAATACACGCTCAATTGTTTTATAATGCATATCAAGTAGATATTAATACTGAACTTTCAGATAAAACTTTCGAAGATTTATATGAAGAGTATAGAAAATTAGAAGGATGGCAACACGAATATATGGCAGATCATTATATCTCAATAATTTCAAGTGCTCTTGAGGAAGTACACCTTTTATTAAACGACCAAGGCTATATAAATTATATAAACAACAATTACCCTGATTGGACTTGGCAACAGATTTATGAAAATATGGCTTGGAATGGTTTAACACAAACAACAGCTGGTCAAACTTATCTATCAAACCCAGATAATGCAACATTATATTCCTTGCAAAACACAAATGTAGCTACCAACTCTAATGAAACTCAAAATTGCGATTAATATGAAAAAAATAATTTTATTATTAATACTACTCACCTTAAATTCTTGTGCTAGTCAAATTAAAACCGATAAAGAAAAGGGAGGAGAAAAATATTATTTCTATTTTGATAGTGCACATCCAAAAATGACAGTTTATGAAAAAAATAATTATTATAAGTTTTATATACAGATGGATAACGACTATCCAGTAATTTTTATTCCTAAAGATAGTGTTATGAAAGAGATTAGGATAGAATCTTTGAATAATTATGATTATAAAGATATTAATTGGCTAAATAAATTATCCAATATTGAGAGAAGTAGATTTTTTTCAAGAACTGCTACAACAAATGAATATTACCTTATCGAAAAAAGAAAATCTGATAAATTTCTATATTTAAGAAAAGTTTATTTTATCGAGGAAATAGATTAAAAATACAAACCACAACCACGTGTTCATTTCATTGCTTTTTTATTCACTTCACTAGAAATCTCAAATTAAATAAATGTAAAAAAAATTTAATTAACTTTGAACTAGATCAACACTACAAAGTTAAACTCCAAACCGTTGTCGGTAATTAAAAAATAGATAAACACTATAATTTCAAAAATATGAATAAGTTACTTACTCTTATACTTTTTTTTAATTTGTGCATCTCACATTCGGTTTCATCGCAATGCCAATATGGAGATGCTGGTATGGTAGTAGATTCGAACTGCTTGGATTTTTCACAATATCCTATCATTAGTGAATTTGTAACAGCTGGCGTACAAGGAGGTGTTCCGAACAACTTACCGGTAATAGCTACAATAAATAACACAGTTAATATTCAAACCACAATAGATAATTCAAATGGAGCTGGCGTTATAATACTTACTGCTGGAACTTACTCCATACCTTCAACCATATACATGAAAAGCAACATTGTACTTAGAGGTGAAAATGCTGAATTAGTTATTCTTGAATCAACAATTAAATCTACATGGACACAAGGCAAAAAAAACACCATAGAATTTGATAATGTTTCTAATTCAGGTATTGAAAACCTTACTATACTTTATAATGTTATTGGCTATGAACCCATTGATAGGTTAAATTGGCTTGATGGGAGTTGGTGTGGTGACTGTTTTCAAAATGAGCCTCATGGCCTAAACAACCTTTATGTTAGACAAGTTTCTATTAATAATTCAAGTAACAATTGCTGGGTAGATGGTTGCAGAATACTAAAATCTGGTACTGACCCTATTTTATTAGCAGGTAATCACAACACACTTCGGAATAATTACATTGATAGATGTTATAACAAAGGAGGTTCTGGTAATGGATATTACGATATTCGTGGCGACTATAACTTAATTACAAACGAAACAATTAAAAGAATAAGACATTTTGCTATTCAACAAGGAGCTGAATACAATGTTATTATTGGAAATTATATAGAAGGAGATGTAAATTTTCATAATGGAGATAATGGTAATAATCTTTTAGAAAACAATGAGATAAAGCTTCCTACTTGGCATGGTTGGGATATCTTTGGAACAGGAGGAATTGCTTATGGACATCAACCTCCAGGTCCAAATAACATATTTGTAAATAATACTACAAATTACAAAAATAAAGGACCTAGGTATGCTGACGCAAATGTTATTTATACTTTTACCAATTACGGACAACCAGATACTACTAATTTAACTATGCCTAAATGCAATACTTTTTATCCTATGAGTATATTATAACACCTTAAATTTACTAACGTACATAGACTTAAATAAAATTTTTATTCACCAAACCCTCTGAAAGATAAATTATATTTAAAAGGAAATATCATCTTATTAAAAAAAGAAATAAACATGTATAATGTACTTGGATAAAAAGTTGATTTTGCTATAAACAACTCAAGTCAAAACAATTTTGAAATAGATATGAGTAATTTTAAAACAGCGTTTTATATATTAAAAACTAAAACTACCAAAAACAACTAGTATATTTTATTGTTTGGTTCTAGCACACTTACAAAAATCCGTGAAGATTTTCTATATCAGTAATTATTTACTAAATTTAATGCTTAAATTCTCAACAAAACACACCAAAAAAAACTTACATAAAACAGCTATGAAAATATTTTTTACAGTATTAATTCTGTTATTGAGTATTCATGGTTATTCTCAAAAAAAATATCATTTTGACTATGTTTTAGAATATGATATAATTATGAACGAGGATTCAATTAAACTTGAAGATCAATATCATAAGCAGTTTAATAAAAACTTCAAAAGATATTATTTAACTAATTCAAAAAACAATCAATATTTTGCTGCAATTACAGAAAAAGACAGTTTAAATTATAAACTTATTTTGATTGACCACTCTTCTAATATTATAGCAAAAGTTGACTTCTTAAAATCTGATTTAAATCGAGCTGAATTTATAAACATAAACTGTGAAAATGTAAAACAAACAATAAATTTTTTTAATAGTAAAAAATATGAAATATATAAATTGAAAGATACAATAATCAACAAAAATTCTTTTTTCTTTTATAGATACGGCTTAAAAAAAGAAAAGAAACGAAAAAAAGAAGAGGAAGGTTTTGATTATTATATAATTGATAAAACATCCGATTTCCATCTACCATTACTAACATTCTCCAATATATTTGAAAATTGGTCGAAAAACAAAAATTTACCAAATGGGTTTATTAAAGAAAGTTATCATATTAATTTTAAAGGGAAATTGAGGGCTTCTGAAAAATTTGTAACATTCAGAAAAACTGATAAAAATATAATTCTACCGAAAAATTGCATTAAGAAAAAAATTATTATCAAATAAATAAAACTTGTTGTAATAACATACAAAATTTAACGCTTAAAAACGCAACAAAACATACCAAAAAGTATACAACATTCGAAAATTTGTATAAAAAGTTAGTCTACTATTAACCGACTTTTGTCTTATTATTTTAATCCAAAAAAATAAAAATGAATACAAATCAATTTGGTAAAAAAGGTTGGACACCAGACAGAATAGAAAACCTAAATGGTAAAACATATGTAATTACAGGAACTACAAGCGGAACAGGATTTGAAGCAACAAAAATATTGCTTTCTAAAGGAGCAAAAGTGGTAATACTAAATAGAAACCCAAAGAAAGCAGAAGACACCATTAAAACTTTAAAACAAGAACTTGGTAACCATATAGACGTTACAAATATTGTATTAGATTTATCAATACAAGACTCTGTAAAAAAAGCAGCCAAAGAAGTTCTAAAAACAACACCTCAAATTAATGCTTTAATATGCAATGCAGCAATTGCCCAAGTACCAAAACAAACGCTAACAGTAGACGGTTGGGAAAGCCAAATGGGAACCAATTACTATGGAAATTGGACTTTACAAGCTTTACTGTTTCCTCTTATTGAAAAATCAAAAGGACGAATTGTAACTGTTGGAAGTATGGGTTATAATATGGGTATTAAAACCATCAAATTTGATGATTTAAATTGGGATAATAATTACACGCCTAATAATGCCTATAGTCAAAGTAAACTGGCACAGATAATGTCTATGTATGAATTACAAGATAGATTGAAAGAAGCTGGAAAAACTGATGTTAAGGCATATGCTTGCCATCCAGGCTCTTCAAGAACCAACTTAATAAATACAAGTGGAAGTACAATGATGAAATTCATCTTTAACCTAATGAAATTATCACCATTAACACAATCGGCTAAAAAAGGTGCGTATCCACAATTAATGTGTGCAACAGAACCTAATTTAGATCAAAGTGGTTTTTACGGTCCTAAAGGAAAAAATAATTGGGTTGGACCTGTTGGAGAACATAAATTAGAGCCACACGCCAAAGATAAAGTGGTAGCTAAAAGGCTATGGGAACTTTCGGAAAAAGAGACAGGTATAAAATGGAATATTTAAATTTGTAGTATGCAACATTTTAAAACACTATCATCGTATTTAGATTATGTAGGACTTCCTCGACCAGAGCATCCTATGGTAAGCATTTTCAACTCAAAAGGCGAAGGTTATTTACCTTGTCCACGAGAAAGTTCACCACCAATTACAAATGATTGCTATTCCATTAGTTTAAAAAAGTTTGTAAAGGGAGATTTAAACTACGGACGAACAACATATGATTTTACAAATGGCGCTTTAATTTTTATTGCACCAAGACAGGTATTACAATGGGATAGTAGTGTTGTTTTTGAGCAAAAAGGCTTTTCAATAAATTTCCATGAAGATTTTTTAAAAGGAACGGAATTAGCGCTACAAATAAAAAAATATAGTTTCTTTTCCTATTCTGTAAATGAAGCATTACATCTTTCTCCAAAAGAAGAAAAACAAATAGAATCAATTGTAGAAAATATCGAAATTGAGTATCAAAATAACCAAGATGTTTTTAGTAAAGACATTATTATTTCTCATTTAAACACATTATTAAAATACGCTAATCGTTTCTACCAAAGACAGTTTTTGAATAGAAAAGAACTATCAAATAACTTGTTAGAGCAATTTAATCTACAATTGTCTGAATATTTTGAACTAGGACAACTACAAGAAAAAGGTATTCCAAGTATAGAACAAATAGCAAATAAAATGTCTGTTTCTCAACGGTATTTAAGTGATACACTAAAAAAAGAAACAGGAAAAACCACTACCGAACATTTACACTTACATTTAATTGATGAAGCAAAAAATATTTTATTGAAACCTAATAAAAGTATTTCAGAAGTGGCTTATGAATTGGGATTTGAATATCCTCAATATTTCTCAAAATTATTTAAAAAGAAAGAAGGAATTAGTCCAACTGAATACAGAGAAAAATATAAACTAAATTAAAACTATGGATATTTTAAAAACAGCAACAAATTGGGCAAAAGCTGAACTATTCTCAACTCCATTTTTTATACTCTTTGGGCTTGTATTTATAGCGGTGAGTTTAGGTTTTTGGCAGTTAGGTAAAACAGATATAGCACGAGCATACATAATTCCAACTTTGGTAGCAGGTCTTTTACTTTTAACCATAGGTTTAGGATTATTTTTTACCAATAAGTCAAGAATTACTCAATTTGAAAAAGCTTATAATAAGAATGTTACCACATTTGTCGAATCAGAAATCACTCGATCTGAAGCAACTCTTAAAGAATACAATACCATTGTTTTTAAAGCTATTCCAATTATAATTATAATAGCAGCCTTGTTAATTATTCTTATAAATACACCTACTTGGCGTGCAATTAGTATAACAACAATAGCTATGCTAATAGTTATCTTATTAATTGACGGAACTGCACACTCTAGAATTGAAGCCTACCATAAAGAATTGAAATTAGTGTATATAAAAAATGAAATGAAAAAATTACAAATTAATCATTAAATCATTTAAAAAAGCACTGTAATTATTCAACTCAAAAGGAACATCTGCATTTTTTTCCATATCGTGAAAATGATGTGTTGCTAATAATTCCATTCCTGTAAAAGCATTCATTCTGTGAAACCCAAACATAGCACCTTCATCCACACTTTTTTGATTAAAAAATTCATTTTCAAAAGTAAAAGCCGTTTTAGGCGCATTCCAACTTGTAGTTAGTATATATTTTTTTCCGTGCATTAAACCACCAGTTCCGTAATTGATGTTTGGATTTTTTCTACTTCTTCCATCACTTGCGTAAATTCCATTTTGATGACCTTCTGTAAAAACTTCATCTATATATTTTTTAAATCCAAAAGGTATTTGAAACCACCAAATAGGCGTATGATAAATCACTGTATCAGCCCATTTAAATTTTTCAACCTCTTCCTTTACATCGTATTTTTCACCTACTTTAGTAGCTTTTACTTCAAATCCTTCGTGTGATTCAAAATATGAAATAGTGGTATTAAAAAGTGTTTCGTTAAACTTTCCGCCAGAATGTGCAAATGGATGACTTCCATTAATTATAAATATATTTTTCATTTGTTTCTTATTGTATTTGGGGCAAAATTAAGCCAACACTTTCCATTATAAAAATAATATAAATCATACCTTTGTATAAATATTTTAATAATTATGGTCAATTTAGAATGGTACAGAACGTTTAAAGAAATATATGAAAACGGGACGTTAACAAAAGCTTCTGTAGCGTTATATGCATCGCAACCTGGAGTTAGTGTGCATTTAAACGCTTTAGAAGCTTATGTTGGTAAAAAACTATTTGAACGTACTTCTAGAAAAATGATTCCAACTGAAGATGGAAAGTTTTTATATGAATATATTATTGAATCTTTAAAAAAACTTGAAATTGCAGAACAGCATTTTAAAAGAACAACACAAGAAAAAAATCCATCACTTAACATTGGAATGTGTTCAGAAATGTTTCAACTTATTATTGAACCCGAAATCCCTAAACTAGACTTTGACCTTGTAGCTCGATTTGGAGCACATACAGATTTAATAAAAGACCTAAACAATGGCATTTTAGATTTAGTAATTACACCTAAAAAACAGCATGAAAAAAAATCATTGGTTGAATATGTTCCTTTTTCAAAAGAAAGAATCGTATTAATAGCTGGAAATAAAACCAACACAAGTGAAATACAAAAACATATTAAATCAAAAAATTTAAGTAAATTAGAAGATGAATTACTTCAAAATGTTTGGTATAGTTCATCAAACGAAATGGAGCATTTTAGACGTTTTTGGTTTGAGAATTTTAATAAAAAACCTGCTTTTAAGCCCAACTATATTTTACCAAATATTACCTCAATTATTAGATGCTTAAATAATGGAAACGGGCTTGCATTGGTTCCAGATTTTTTATGTCAAGAACAAATTTTAAGAAACGAAATAAATTTAATTTGGGAAGGTGAAGTGAAAACGGAAAATATCTTATATTTTGCATCGAGAACAGATTTAAAGTATAAAAAAGAATTAGATACAATTAAGACTATATTTACATCAAAAATGAAATAAATTAGTCCAAAAAGGTTTATATTTTACAACATAATCAAAACAAATAAAATGGTTGAAATTTTAACTACTATATTTTTCGTTTTTGCAGTAATTGATCCAATTGGTTCAATACCTGTATACCTAGAGGCAACTAAAGAGTTTGACTTGGTACATAAAAAGAAAATAGCTATTCGAGCCTCAATAATGGCTTTTCTAATACTTTTATTTTTTATTGTAATTGGACAACTAATTTTAGAAGGAATGTCAGTATCACTTGATGCTTTTCAAATTTCAGGTGGAGTAATTCTATTTTTATTCGCTTTAACTATGATATTTGGAGATGGTAAACCTGAATTGGAAAAAAACCGAATTACTGACTACAAACACGTTACAATATTTCCTATTGCTATTCCTTCTATAGCATCTCCAGGAGCAATTATGGCAGTAGTTTTAATGACAGATAATCATCTGTACACAATTCAACAACAATCCATTACTACTGGAATTGTTTTGCTTGTTATAGGAATTACTTGTTTAATTCTTTTAGCAGCAAATCATTTACAAAAGAGAATAGGAAATTATGGAATCACAGTTATAAGTAAAATTATGGGACTAATTTTAGCTTCTTATGCTGTTCAAAGTATATTAAGCGGAATTAGTAGTTACTTTGGAAACGTGTAAAAACGTATGGTAATAATAGGTTTAAAAATGCTTAATTCAGTAAAATACAATGCTTCTAAAACTGTGCTTTCCTGAAAAAAATTTGCTAAAAAACAAACATCCTAATTTACAATAAATAAAAAACGAAAACTAACTAGTTTTCGTTTTTAGGTTTAATAAATTCAGACTGATATTTTTCTAAAAATTTCTTCTGTCTTGCTAGCATTTTCTGTCTTACCTTATCAATATCCATAAAATCTTTTCCAAAATTACTTCCAAAAAAATCATCATTAAAATAATGGTTACTAAAAAGTGAATCTTGAGAAAAAATATCTTCAAAACCTTGATTTTCAAACTGTGAAAAACCTGTAAAAAATCTTGACTTAAAAGATTGCATTAAACTATCTTTATCTAGATTGGAAAAATTATCAAATTTATTATTTGATGACCACGAATAAATACTATCATATCTTATTAAATTTCCATTTTCATCAAATTCTTTATCAACTTTCCAAGTTCCTCTAGGTTGTTCGGCTATAGTCTCTTCACTTTCTTTAGGTGCTATTTTTCTAGCCTCCTTATTTTGACCACTACAACTAACACTTAATAATCCAACCATAAATAATAAAATATACTTTTTCATCACTTTAAATTTTTTAAGTTAAACTCTAGTATTAATAGGATGCTGAAAATATCAGCATCCTGTTTAGCATTTTACACTGATTTAGTAAAACAACTATGAAATTTTAATACTTCTAGCAGGCTTTTGTTTAGCCTCTTCTTTTTTAGGTAAATGAATACTTAAAATACCTTCTACATAGCTTGCATTAATCTTTTCATCATTTACACTTTCCGGTAAATTAAAAGTTCTTTTGAATGAAGAGTAACCAAATTCTCTACGAGTATAATTTTCTTCTTTTTGCTCTTTAGTTTCTGTAGAAATTGATAATACTTGATTATCTAAATCGATATGAAAATCTGATTTCTTTAAACCTGGAACTGCCATTTCTACTATAAAAGCATCACCTGTTTCTTTTATATTTACTTTTGGTAATGTAATACCTGTATTAAAATTTGAAGTAAATACTGATGGTAAGTCTCTGTTAAAAATATCATCTAACCAATTTGATAAAGTTGGGAAGCTTACATTTGAATTTGTGTTTGCTAAACTTCCGTTTTTAGGAACACTAACTAAATTGCTCATAATTACAAAATTTTTAATTAAACATTATTTCAAATTTGAAATCTTAAATGACTTCTTTTTCTTTTAAAACAAATAAAATACCAAAATGAAAAATTTATGATATTCTATGAAATTTTGACATATAAATGTATAATTGACATATTAAACCTAAAAAACTGACATATTACTACTACAACATCAAACTTATAACCCAACCATAAATAAAAAGAACCAATACAGCTAATACTATTTTTTGTGCATTACATATGCTTATGCATTAAATAAATTATAATTCTTCAAAACCAATGTTGATATGTTTTTGTTTGTTTTTTACTAACTTTATTACATGAAATTATATCTATATATATTCTTAATTATTGCTTTTACTTCATGTAAAAAAAATACACCTGTAGTTACTGAAGTAGATGAACCAATAGAAAACCCAACTGAAAAC
Organism: Lutibacter sp. TH_r2; assembly: GCF_033101135.1. Classification (NCBI taxonomy): domain Bacteria; kingdom Pseudomonadati; phylum Bacteroidota; class Flavobacteriia; order Flavobacteriales; family Flavobacteriaceae; genus Lutibacter; species Lutibacter sp. TH_r2. Next base: position 1,715,054 of record NZ_JAWMPV010000001.1, on the reverse strand, counting down.
CCTTCCGAAATTTTAAGTTTTTATTATGGTGCAGATTTATCGTATGTTAATGAAATGATAGATTGTGGAGCTATATATTACAACACTAATGGTGAAAAAAAAGATCCATATACAATTTTTAAGGAAGCAGGAACTAATTTGGTTCGCGTACGGCTTTGGCATAATCCAACTTGGACTAACTACTCTAATTTAGATGATGTAAAACTTACTATTGAAAAAGCTAAAAATGAAGGAATGAAAGTATTACTCGATTTTCATTATTCTGATACTTGGGCTGATCCTGAAAAACAAGAAATTCCAATAGCTTGGGAAAGTGAAATTGACAATAAAGAAAATTTAGGTGAACTAGTATATAATTATACATATTCCACATTAACTAGTTTAAATAATTTGGATTTACTTCCTGAAATGGTACAGGTTGGAAACGAAATTAATGGAATGATTCTTCAAAAAGGTGAACTTGTTTGGCCAATTGACTGGGACAGAAATTCATATTTAATTAATAAAGGAATAAAAGCTGTTAGAGATTTTTCATCTAAAAAAAATAAAGACATTGAAATAATGCTTCATATTGCACAACCTGAAAATGCTTTATGGTGGTTTAAACAAGCTACAGCAAATAATGTAACTGATTTTGATTGGATTGCGCTCTCCTACTATCCAATTTGGTCTGAATATAATTTAAATACTGTTGGAGCTGCTCTAGAAACTCTTATCAACACTTATAATAAAAAATTAATGATTGTTGAAACGGCATATCCATTTACACTCGAAAACAATGATGAAGCAACTAATATTTTAGATAATAATGCTTTAATTGATGGTTATCCTGCTACACAACAAGGCCAATTAAATTACTTAAATAAATTAGCAGAAATTGTAAAAATTTCTGGAGGTGAAGGTATTATTTACTGGGAACCTGCTTGGATTTCAACAAATTGCAGTACACTTTGGGGAAAAGGTTCGCATTGGGATAATGCAACACTATTTGACCATAATAATAAGGCAAATTTAGGAATGCAATTTTATAATAATTTGAACGAATAAATTAAATTCTCAAGTGACATTTTACTAAAAAACGTGTCTAATTTATAAATACGTTTTAATTATGAATAGGATGTCTCCGATTGATGTTTACACTAAAAATAAGTACGAAGAAAAATATAGAGTTTATTTAAAACAATACGCTATAAATGAATGGAAGCCTAGTGTTAAAAATATTGAGGAGTTTGTTGAAAAAATAATTTCATAAAATTAATTATAAATAAAAAAGCCTCCGTTTTGGAGGCTTTTTTTATATTATTAAACTAGTACTTTTCAGGCACAAATGTTTGATAATCCATTGGAGGTCTTACATAACCAATATGTTCTGGTAACGAAGGCAGTTCAATTGGTTCCAAATTCATTTTTTCGTAAGGAATTTTACTTAAAATATGGCTAATACAATTTAATCTTGCTTTCTTCTTATTATCAGCATCAACTACATACCAAGGCACTTGTTTTGTATCGGTATGAGCAAACATAGCATCTTTTGCTTTTGAATATTCCATCCATCTAGATCTAGATTCTAAATCCATTGGACTAAATTTCCATCGTTTTACTGGATTTGCAATTCTATTTTTAAATCTTCTTTCCTGTTCTTCATCACTAACAGAGAACCAATATTTTAATACAACTATACCAGAACGCACCAACATTCTTTCAAATTCTGGACAAGAACGTAAAAACTCGTTATACTGCTTATCTGTACAAAATCCCATTACCTTTTCTACACCAGCTCTATTGTACCAACTTCTATCAAATAACACAATTTCTCCAGCTGCAGGCAAATGCGATACATAACGTTGAAAATACCATTGTGTTTTTTCTTTTTCAGTAGGAACACCTAATGCAACTACTTTACAAACTCTAGGATTTAATGGCTCTGTAAATCTTTTAATTGTTCCTCCTTTTCCTGAAGCATCTCTTCCTTCAAAAATAATAACAACTTTTAATCCTTGAGATTTCACCCATTCTTGAAGATGCACTAACTCTTTATGAAGAATAGCAAGTTCTGCATCGTAATTCAACTTTTTCTTTTTCTCTGTTTTCATATTTGATTCTGCCATACGCTAATTTAACAAAAAACATAAAAAAAGCCTCCAAATTGGAGGCTTTTTACTTTAATATATCATTTTTTATAATCCAAGTGCCTCAACACCTTGCTCAAAAATTACATCAACAGGTATATTTTGCTCACTTAATTTATCTAAATCAGCTTGTAAATCTGCAGGAATAATACCTTTTTCTTCAACCAATTTTAAAACACCATCATAATCTCCATTTCCTTGCAAGGTCAAAATTAGGTTTGAAAGATCTTTCATTGCCACTTCCATTTTATCATAATCTACTTTATAAGTACCATCTTCATTTTTAGAAAATGCTCCTTTTTCTTTAAAGAAATTAAAACGAATCATATTTGCTTTACCGTGTGCACTTGATGCTCCAAAACGTACAGAACGAAAAATACCAGCCATAAAAGTGGTCATATAATCTTTCATATCACCATCAATTTCACCTTTTTTGTGCAATTGCTGTACCATATACAACCCTAAAATATCTGCTTTACCTTCTTCTAATGCTGAAGCTAATTCTTTTAATGAAGAACGAACAGTTCCCTTGCCATTAATTGTATTTTTTATACCTAAACCGTGCGCAACTTCGTGAAACATTGTGTTTGCAAAAAACGCATCAAATTTTATGTGTTTACGTTGACTTTCTTCAATTAAAACATTTGAAATAGGAATTAAAATTTTATCGAATTTAGCACGCATTGCATTTTTTAATTGCAAACGTCTTGATCCATTTTTTAGTTGAACTTCCTCATCATTTGGCAAATTAATAGCAATGGTTTTACTTCCTGCATTACAATCACCAGCATAATAAACAACATCATAAGCGTTTAATTCAGAATCTGTTCCTGGTTTTTCTTGTTTATAAGCATCATCTACCGGTAAACCTACTTGTAATTCAGGTAAAAATTGAGCAAATTTTTCTAATTTTTTACTCCATTCCATATCCTTAATTAAAACATAACCTTCATGTGATGCTTTGTTACCAAACAATTGATCTTCATACGTTTCAATTGGTCCTACAACAATATCTAATCTATTTGTTTTCATTTCCATCCAAGCAAAATCACTTGGTTGGTAATCATCAGTTAAAAATGCTTGTGAACGTAATTCTAAATATTTTTTTAAACCTGCATCTTCGGCAAGTTTAGAAGCTTCTAATAATAAATCTGAAACTTCTTTTACTTGTGCTTCAAACTGAACTTTATAAGGTATAACCTTTAAACTTCCATCTTCATTTCTTCTTACAAAAGTGTATAAACTAGATTTGCTTTCATCTGTAAAAGCTTCAAATTCAGCCTTTGTAATATCAGCAGGATAATAATTTGCTCCTAGAGGTTTGGTTCCAATTCCTTCAACAAAAGATGTATTCCCGTTTAATCTATCCCAAGGACCGTAATTAATTTCAACAAACTTTTTAGTTTCTTCATCTTCTATTTTTGAAAGTAACTCGTTTTTATCTCCATAAGCTTCATACCAAAACAATTCATTCATTTTACTTGCTGCCTCTATTAAAAGCGGTAACATTTTACGTTCGTTTTCAGACAATAAACTAACATCTGAAGTTAATTTAAATGGTACATATTTGTCTAAATTTTTACTCATTTCACTAGTGTTTTCTTCAACAGTTACTTGTTTTTTTGGTTTACGTGCGTTATCTCCTTGTTTACAAGAAAACAGTACAGCTAAAACCATTATTGCTATAACTTTTTTCATTATTCTATTTTTTACTTATGTTATTTATAATTTCTTGTATTCTTTTTTCGTCTATATTATAAGGTAATTCTAACCCTTTTTTCTCTGGAAATTGCTCAATCATAACAGTTGTAGAAGGGAAAGCAAAATCAACACCAATTTCTTTAGCTAATTTTAAAATTGCAATATGCAAACTATGTTTTGAAGCTTGCTCTTTATTCCAATCTAATGCTGTAAAATAAACATTTACCAAAATTAATAAAGATGAATCTCCAAAGCCAGAAAATTCTACGTTAAAAGCATCATCTCTAGTTGCTGAATGTAGTTTAATAATTTTTCGAACTCCATCAACAAAAGCATCAATTAATTCTGGCGGTGTATCATAACGTAAACCTAGATTAGTAGTGTAACGCCTGTATGCGCGCAAACCTTTGTTATTTACAACCATTTCAGACAATGTACTGTTTGGTATTTGATACACTGAAGTATCAGCCGCACGCACTGTTGTAGATCGGAAACCAACTGTTTCTACCGTACCAACAACTTCACCAGCCTCAATCCAATCGCCAATATGAAAGGGTTTGTCTATAAAAATCATTATAGTTCCAATCAAGTTTTTTACAGTGTCTTGAGATGCTAACGCTACTGCAATACCTCCAATAGATGCACCTGCAATTACCGTAACTGGTTTAATACCAAACAAGGTTAGCATTTTTAAAAAACCAACAAAAATTACAATTCCCGTTAAAAAATTATTTAATATTGGTACTAATTGATCGTCTAATTTATTGTGTGTAGATTCTGCAAATTCTTCATAAACACTCATTATAACCTTTACTAATTTAAGAAATACATATATCCAGAAAACAGTTACCATTATGTTTAATACTAAAAATATGACTGTATTTACATCTAAATCTAGCATTAAAGATGGAAGTAAAGTTTTCAGAAACCAAATGACTATTAATAGCACAATTGGTCTAGTTAATTTTTTTAATGCTACATCTATTTTGGCATTTGATTTATGAACTATCCATAATTGAATTTTACGTAAAATATAAAGTACAATTTTCTTTAAAAGAAAAAATAGAATAAAACATAATATAACTAATATTAACAAACCTAAATATTGCCATAATTCAATATTTAAAATTTTTGAATGCCCTATTTCAGGAATAATTTGAAGTAGTTTTTCAGTATGCCAAGGGTAAATACTTTTGTATAAATTATTTACTTGGCTTGTAGTTTCAGAAGAATAATACCAATTACCTCCTACTCTTTCTACATAAATTTCAGGCATTTGGTATGGAAACAATACATATCTATTTCCAATTTTATAACCCGTAGTATCTGAATACATTGTATTAGTTGGTACTTTACTAAAATCTACTTTTAGCCCTTTACCATCTAATATTTTCTTCAACTTTATAGCAATTTCTTCAGCTTCTTCACCCTGAAAACCGTAAATGGTAGTTGCTGCTTTTACAGGTTCATAAGAATCTGACTGTAAAAAATATAAATGCGTATAAATTGCTGAATTTGGGTTGCTTAAATCAACTTTTACTTCTTTTTGAGAATATAATAGCATTGATGATAGCAACAAAAAAAATAATGTTATTTTCTTCATTCTAAATATGGTTAAATACAATTTCAAATTTAAGATATTAATATATAGAAATTATTACCTTTTTCTCCTTTTCTTATATTTATTTTTTCTTCTAGGAGCTTTAGTAATTGTATCATCAAAAGTATCTTTTGCTTTTCCTGGTTTATTTTTTCTCCAAGAATTTCCTTGTGGAATTAACTTCTCTAATAAATCTTTTCTACCAACATTATTTAAAATATTTCGAATCCAATCTTGATTTTCTTTCTTATACCAAAAGAAAAATTTATGTTGATCGTCTCGCTCCTTTTTTGTTTTAGGAGTTTTTGTTGGCTTTAAAGTGTACGGATGATAACCAGAGTAATAAATCACCGTAGCAACCGTCATTGGTGTTGGTGTAAACCCTTGAACTTGTTCTAACTGAAAGCCCATATCTTTAGTTTCTGCAGCTAAATTTGCCATATCTTGCAATTCTGATGCTGGATGACTTGATATGAAATATGGTATTAATTGTAAGTTTAATTTTTTACGAATATTAATTTTATCAAAACGCTCTTTAAACTTATGAAAATACGTAAAAGAGGGTTTACGCATTAACTTCAACACAGGATCTGATGTATGTTCTGGTGCAACCTTTAAACGACCAGAAACGTGGTTAGTCATTACTTCTTCAGTATACGCATCTAACTCTTTTGGATCTGCTTTTTTATTGAATTCAGGCACCAACATATCGTGTCTAATTCCACTTCCTATAAACGATTTTTTTACTTTTGGATGCTTATCTACAGCCTTGTATAAATCTGTTAATGGTTTGTGTGAAGTATCTAAATTATGACAAATAACTGGTGAAATACAAGAAGGCGCAACACACTTATCGCAAATCTCCTGCACTTTACCTTTCATTTTATACATATTTGCTGAAGGTCCACCAATATCAGATAAATAACCTTTAAAATCTGGCATTTCAGCAACCTTATCTACTTCTTTTAAAATAGATTCTTGACTTCTGCTTGCAATAAATTTACCTTGATGTGCAGAAATTGTACAAAAACTACAACCTCCAAAACAACCTCTATGAATGTTAATAGAAAACTTAATCATTTCAAACGCAGGTATTGGTCCACGCTTGTTATATTTTGGGTGTGGTAAACGCGTAAACGGCAAATCAAAAGAAGCATCAATTTCTTCTTCCGTCATAGTTTCATATGGCGGATTGATAACCAATGTTGAATTACCAACATTTTGAAAAATTCTTCTAGCATGCAGTTTGTTTGATTCTTGCTCAATAGTTTTAAAATTTGCTGCAAACTTTTTCTTATTCAACAAACAAACTTCGTGAGAATTAATTCTAACATCTTCCCAATTTTTATTTTTAGGTATGTTTTCATCTCTAGGTAATAACAAAGCTGTTTGCTTTACAGTTGTTAAACTAGAAAAAGGAACACCTTTTTGCAATAAGTTTACAATTTCTCGTAAAGGCTGCTCTCCCATTCCATAAACTAACAAATCTGCTTTAGAATCTTCTAAAATAGAAGGTTTTAATTGATCACTCCAATAATCGTAATGTGTTACTCTTCGTAAAGAAGCTTCAATTCCACCAATTAAAACTGGAACATCTGGAAACTTCTCCTTTAATATTTTTGAATATACTGAAGTTGCATAGTCTGGTCTAAAACCCTTATCACCATTTGGTGTGTATGCATCTTTATCTCTTCGTTTTTTACTTGCGGTATAATTACTTACCATTGGATCCATACAACCACCAGTAACTGCAAAAAACATTTTTGGAGTTCCCATTTTAGTAAAATCCTGTAAATTATCGTTTACACTTGGTTGTGGTACAATGGCTACGCGCAAGCCATAACTTTCTAAAATTCTACCAATTACTGCTGGCCCAAAGGCAGGATGATCTACATAGGCATCTCCGCTAAACAATATAACGTCTAATTCTTCCCAGCCTCTTAACTTAACTTCTTTGTTTGTAGTTGGTAACCAATCTGAAAGTTTGTTCATTCTCATATTTTGCAAAAATACACTATTTAAAACAATTCTAAATCAGAATATTAAAACCAACTTAAAGTTAAGTAGTGTTAATGAGTGTTAACAAATTAAACCTTTATAAAACTTATCAGTCATAGTACCAAACAAGAATAATTAATAACAAATTAAAAACATAGAAAGATGAAAAAATTAATTGCACTTTTAACATTAGTATTGGTATTTTCTTTAACAGCAAATGCACAAAAACAAAAATCAGGTAAAAAAGGTAGTCAAACAAATTTAACTGCAGAACAAGTTGCTACAGTTCAAACTAAAAAATTAGATCTTCTTTTAGATTTAAATGAATCACAAAATGATAAAATTTACACCATATTTAAAAAACAAGCAGAAGACAGAGAAGCTGCACGTGCCGAAATGCAAAAACGTAGAACAACTGGAACAAGACCTACTGAAGAAGAAAGATTCGCATTTCAAAATGAACGTTTAGACAGACAAATTGCTCATAAAGCTGAAATGAAGAAAATTTTAAACAGTGACCAGTTTGAAAAATGGGAAGAATTTCAAGAAATGAGAAGACAAAAAGGAAATAAATTCAATACCAAAGGTAAAGATGGTAATGGATCTCAAAAAAATAATAGAAGAAATTAAAATAATGTTAAGTAGTTTAGTTTAACATTTAAGTTAAGTTTGGTTTATAAGCTCTGTAATGCAGAGCTTATTTTTTTATTTGTAAAACTTGACCAATAGAAATTTCGTTAGAATTTAAACTATTTAAATGTTTTAATTCAGCTACTGTTAAACCATATCTTCTAGAAATTGAATATAAAGTATCACCCTTAACAACCGTATAAGTATCCATTTTATTAGATACTACTTCCTTTGGTACAAATCTTTTTCCTAAAACTTCCGTATCGTATTTATGTAAATCGTATTTCTCAATTAAGGCAATTAATTTAGCTGGATATCTTCTGTCTGTAGCATAACCAGCAGCACTTAAACCTTTAGCCCAAGCTTCATAATCTCCCTCTTTTAATTTAAATAATTTTGCGTATCGAGATCTTCCAACTAAAAATAATGAATGATCTTCAAAAGATTCTGCAGGATCGGTATATTTTCTAAAACACTCTCCTTTAGCATCATCATCATGATACACTTTTCCACCAGTCCAACCTTTATGACATTTAATTCCAAAATGATTATTGGATTTTTGTGTTAGTTGACTATAACCACTACCCGATTCTAAAATACCTTGTGCCAATGTTATACTAGCAGGTATTTTATATTCACGCATTTTATCCATAGCAGTACCATTAAACTTATTAATGTAAGCTATTGTTTTATTTTGAATGGGTGTAGTTTTATTGGGTTTTGTAACTATAGTTTTTGATGAACTAGTGCGCTGTTTTACAACTACTTCTTTTTTATGTTTAGAAGTTTTTTCAACAACTTTCTTTTTAGATTTACAACTTCCTAATAAACCTACAATTAATAAACTATATAGTATGTATTTTATTTTCATTCTATGCAATTATGGGTAATTTTTTCTTTTTTAATATTGAATTCATTCCATCAATTCCTTGTAAACCTCCAGTATGAATTGCTAATAATTTGGTTCTTTCGGGAAAATAATCTTTTTTAATTAAATCAACAATTCCAAACACCATTTTTCCTGTATAAACTGGATCTAAAGGAATTCCTGTTTCTTGTTTAAATTTATTTATAAATAGTATTAATTCTTCTGAAATTTTTCCATAGCCACCAAAACTATAATCAGTATTTAAACTCCAATTTTTTGAAGTTAGTACATATTTTTTTATTTCATTCTGAAGAAAATCTCCCTTTAAAGCAGGAAAACCTAATACTTTTTGATGTGGTTTTAACGAATTTATCAATCCTGAAATAGTTCCTCCTGTTCCAATTGCAGAGCAAACAACATTATAAATTGAGTCTTCTTCAGTTAAAATTTCTTCACAACCTTTTACCGCTAACTCATTAGTTCCACCTTCCGGAACTAAATAAAAGTTACCATATTTATTTTTTAATTTTTGAATAAATGCTGAAGAAGTTTTTTCTCTATAGTCACTTCGCGAAACAAATTCAAATTGCATATTATGTTCTGAAGCAAATTTTAGCGTAGGATTATGTACTAAAACTTCATCTAATTTATTAGCTAATTCATCGCCACGAATTACGCCAATTACTTTAAAACCAAATTCAAAACCTGCAGCTGCAGCTGCGGCTATATGATTAGAATATGCGCCACCAAAAGTTATAAGTGTATGATGTTTTAAGCGTTTTGCTTCTTCTAAATTGTATTTTAATTTTCGGTATTTATTTCCAGAAATAAAGTGATGCAATTTATCTTCTCTTTTTATAAAAAGCTGAACTTTTTTCCCTTCTATTTCAGAAAAAGAAACTTCTTGTATACTGCTATTTTTATTTTTTAAGAACAATTTTCAATCTCTTCAGTTAAGTTAGACCATTCATCCATCAACTCATCCAATTCATCTTTTTTAGCTTGATAATTTGCGAAAAAATCCGGATTCGAAGTAACAGCTTCAGCGTTTTCAAAAATTTCAGCATCTAAATCCATAATTTCTTTTTCTAAAGAAGCTATTAATTTTTCTACCTTACTTAATCTATTTTGAAGCTTTTTCAACTCCTTTTCTTTCTGTTTATTCTCTAAATAAGCATCTTTCCCTGTTGATTTAACTTCTGATTTCTCAACAGTTCTTTTTTCAACTTCACGTAAATCATCCAATTTATGTTGTTCCAAAAAGTAATCTATATCACCTAAATATTCTTTAATTTTTTGATCTCTAAATTCATAAACCAAAGAACCTAAACCTTGTAAAAAATCACGATCGTGAGAGACCAAAATTAAGGTTCCTTCAAATTGTTGTAAGGCTTGTTTTAATACATTTTTTGAAGCAATATCTAAATGGTTTGTTGGCTCATCCATTATTAAAACATTAAACGGATGCAACAACATTTTACACAAAGCCAAACGGTTTCGTTCACCTCCAGAAAGTACTTTTACCTTTTTATCTACTTCTTCACCTCTAAACAAAAACGAACCCAACATATCACGAACTTTGGTTCTGTTTGAGTCTGTTGAAGCGTCTTCCATTATTTCTAAAACCGTTTTCTCTTGATCTAAATATTCAGCTTGATTCTGCGCAAAATATCCCAATTGAACATTATGCCCCAATTTCATTTGCCCATCATACTCAATCTCTCCAACAATCATTTTTGCCAACGTAGATTTTCCTTGTCCATTTTGCCCCACAAAAGCAATTTTACTATTGCGCTCAATCAACAAATCTACATTTTGCAATACTTGATTGTCACCATAATTTTTAGCTAAACCTTCAGCTTCAATAATTATTTTACCTGGTTGAACAGAAACTGGAAAACGAACATTTAAAACAGCATTATCATCTTCATCAACTTCAATTCGCTCAACTTTATCTAATTTCTTAATTAACGATTGTGCAAATGCAGCCTTTGAAGCTTTGTAACGAAATTTTTCAATTAATTGTTCCGTTTGTTTAATCTCCTTTTCTTGATTTTTTTGAGCTTGTAATTGCTTTTCTTTAATATCCCCACGCAATTCTAAAAATTGAGAATATGGTTTTGGATAGTCATAAATTTTACCTAATGAAATTTCAATAGTTCTATTAGTAACATTATCTAAAAACATTTTATCATGCGATACCAAAACCACAGCTCCCGAATAGGTTTTTAAAAAGTTTTCTAACCAAATAATAGATTCAATATCTAAATGGTTTGTTGGCTCATCTAATAATAAAATATCATTTTTTTGAAGTAGTAATTTGGCTAATTCAATACGCATACGCCAACCTCCAGAAAAAGTTTCTGTTAACTTTCCAAAATCTTCACGTTTAAAACCTAAACCTTGTAATATTTTTTCGGTATCACCTTGATAATTGTATCCTCCAAGTAATTCATACCTATGTGTTAAATCGTCTAAATCGTGTAATAAATCATTATAGCCTTCACTTTCATAATCTGTTCTTTCACCAAGTTGATTGTTAATTTTTTCAAGTTGTTTTTCTATTTTTTTAATTTCAACAAAAGCAGTATACGCTTCCTCCAAAATTGTTTTACCAAAAGTAAAATCAATATCTTGTTTTAAAAAACCAATAGTAGTGTCTTTCTCAAAAGCTAATGTTCCTGAATCGTATTCTTGTTCATCAGAAATAATTTTTAACAATGTGGATTTTCCTGCTCCATTTTTACCTATCAAACCTACTCTATCTCCACCGTTTAACTTAAAGGTTATCCCTGAAAAAAGTTCAGTTCCTCCAAATGAAACGGTAATATTATGTGCATTCAGCATAAATTGTTACAAATTAAATGTTCAAAAAAATTAACTTTGCAAAGCTAACTAAAATTGTAAAACCGTAATGATTAAAAAAGGCACAAAACTTTATAGCATTTTATTTAATAAATGTCCAAGATGCCATGAAGGTGATTTTATGGTTGAAAAAAACATGTTTAAACTTTCTAAAGCCTTTAAAATGCATGAAAAATGTAGTAATTGTGGCTTAAAATATACCATGGAACCTTCTTTTTTTTATGGAGCAATGTACGTGAATTATGCTTTAACTGTAGGAATTGCTATAGCTACGTTTGTAATTTCTACTTTAGTATTTAACCTAAATTTATTACAAAGTTTTATTCCAATTGTAATTGCTTTATTATTACTTTTTCCTGTTTCTACTCGATTATCTCGAATTATTTGGATTAATATTTTTGTGAATTATGAAAAAGGGTTAAAATCTAATGAAAACGCTGAATAGAAACTTCTTTATCTAGCTCTATTCCTTTTTCTAAATGATTATACAGTTGTTCTGAAACAGTTGGTGCAATCATTACTCCACGAGTTCCTAAACCGTTTAAAACTACTAAATTTAGGTGTTTTGGATGTTTTCCTACTAAAGGTCTTCTGTCTTTTATAGTTGGTCTAATTCCTGCTTTGTGTTCAACAACTTTAAAGGGTACAGTTATAAATGATTTTAATTTTGAAATCAATTCTTCTTTCCCTTCTTCAGTTGGAATCGAAGTTTTATCCTTCCAATTAAAAGTTGCGCCAACTCTGTAATAATTATCGCCTAAAGGCAATACAAAAACAGCTGCTTTTATTAAAAAATCTACATTTAATTCTGGCGCATGAATAGTTATTAATTCACCTTTTACTTCTACCATTGGTAAATAATTAAAAAAAGGATTCTTTTTAATGCCAAAACCTTCACAAAACACAATTTTTTTTGCTGACGTTTTTTTATAAACAACACTCTTTTCAGAAATCTTCAACTTTTCATAATCAAAAGATTCTTTTATTAATTTTCCTCTATCTAAAAGATAGTTTTTATAATCACTTAATAGCGAAATTGTATCTATTCTTCCAGTTTTAGTTAATCTTCCAAAGCCACATTCCGAATTAATACCTTTGTATTTTTCATTTACAATTGTTGTATTCATAAACGGCGACAACCTTGGTTTATCTGCAGCTACAAACCAATTATTCTGTTCCTCTACCGTTTTAAATATTCTATAAATATCAATTTTATAATCGTATTTATTATTGAATTTGGCTTCTAATTTTTTGTAAAAAGGCAATGCTTTTTCTAGTTGTGGAATTGCATTCCAAACAGGAGAAAAACGCTTTAAAATAACTGGATTGTACATTCCTCCAGCAACCAAAGATGAATTTTGAGATTCATCTTCAAAAACAATAAACGTTTTATTGTTTTTTTCTAATTCTTGGGTAAAAGCTAATCCTGCTAATCCCAAGCCTACAACTATATAATCTACTTGCATTTGCCAAATATACTAAAACAAAAACTCCTGCAATTGCAGGAGTTTTTAATATTTATTTTTAGTGAAAATTAGTAATTCCACATATCTAATTCCTTATTTCTAATTTCGTCTTTAATCTTGTTAGATTCCAATACTTGGAATAAAGCATTTCCTTTTACGTAATGTGCAACATCTCTATCTCCATATATATTTTCTTCACGATAAATAATTGCATTAAATCTACGAGCATTTAACAAATGGTCAAATGAAATTGGATATGCAGAATTTTTCTGATTGAAAACTTTCATTTTATGAAGCGATTTTCTTGCATCTGGATACCAAACCCAAAATAATGCTAATTGCTCTGAAATATCCATATCTTCTCTACCCATTGTTTGTACATCTGGTGCAACTGGAGCCAAAGCAAGTAATCTATACTTTAATTCTCCTTGACGTTTGTCAAAATACCAAAGACCTTTAATTTTAAAACCTTCAACATCTTGAGATGTTAAATTAATTCTATCAATATATTCATTAATATTAGTATTCCCTGCATTTAGCTCATCAAATCCGGCATCTGTAGTATCAATACGTTGTAATTTTACATTAATTTCAGATTTAGCCATTTTAGCGGTAAAATAAGAGTCATCATAAATCTCATCAATTTCACCATTTTTAATGTTTCTCAATAATGTATCAAATAAAGAACGTCTATCCATAGAAACATTAGTTGTATCTACTGGGTAGTAATATGGTAAATTAATTCTTTCATTCAAATCAATATACTCCCACACTACTTTAGACCAAAGAATATCTCTATCATCAATATAACCATATTCTAAAGGCTCATCATTATCATAGGCTAATTGTTCAATCGTTTTCTTCCCAATGTCAGAAGGATTTCTAGCATTTAGTAAATTAGATTGTGCAAATGCTGTTTGAAACAACACTAGCGCTACAATAAACATTCCAATATTCTTCTTGTTCATTACTTTAATTTTTTATTATTGAATTTCAATACTTACAGGAGAAGCTGGCTTAATTCTATAACCAGAATTTCCCGAAATAGTTGATTTTATATCAAAAATTGTTATTACATCTCCACGTTTAGCTTTTGCAATAGCTTTTTGAGCTTGTACATTCATTCTACTACCTCTAACAACAACAGCAGATTGCCCAGGAACTTTAACAGTAAAACCTGTTGTATTTAATTTTAAGTCAAAATCAAAATCTGCCAATTCAACACCTACTGTAGAATTTCCTAAACTAGTTTTAGGCATTTTTACAACACCACTTTGTTTTCTAATTGTTCCTTGCGGTGAAGGAATATCTTTAATTCTAAAGGCCATTGAAGAACTTACCGGGCTTCCGTCAGGTAATTTCCCCGTAACTCTAATTGTTACTTCTTTACCTTGTTGAGGAATCATTACATATTTTCCTGAACCAGCTACTGATTTTAATCCAGGTGCTGATGCACTTACTAAATTATCAGGCACTCCTGGAATAGAAATAGTCATAGGGTTAGAAACTCCACGGTAAACCACATTCATTTTATCTGCTGAAATTACGGCACTGTTTGGTTTTGGAATTACAGCATAAGATGAGTTAATAGGAATCTCTACATCTTCACCTTTTTCTTTAAACACAAACATTCCTTTAATATCACGTTCTCCAACTCCACCCGCAGGAAATTGCAATAATACTTGACCTGCTTCAATATTTTCACTGCTAACTTCCTTATTATTAACAGTTACTTTTTCAGGTTTTAAAGTTGGATCCACTTTTCCTAAAACAATTTTTCCTTTGAACATTTCACCTTGGAAAAAAGCAGTTTTTTCAGGAATTACAATAGCTTCATATTTAGTCATAGAAACATCACTTTCTAATTGACCTCCTAATAAAGTATTATATATTTCAGATTGTGTATTTTTAACATCATTCTGCATAGCAGTAAGGTTAGTAACAGTAGATATTAAAGGAAAACCTTCATATCTGTTATTTAACCATGGTTGTTTTGTTCCGTCATCTGAAGTTTTTTGATCTGATGTATCAAATCGTTTTAAAATATTAGCAGCTAAAGGGCTATCTTCTCCAATAAGTTTTAAAACTTCAGTTCTATAACCATTTACTTGGTCTAAAAATTCTTTTCCTTCTTTTGTAAATGCGTCACCATTAAAAAAGTGACTATCTACAAAATCTGTTTTATCCATACTCTCGTAATCAGATTTATCTTCTTGTTTTTCTAAAAACAAGGTTTTTTTAGAATCTAAAAAAGTATTAAAATCGTTTGATAACTTATTAACTCCGGATGCTACTTCGTATAATGATTTATACTTTTCTGGTTGCTCTGAAGCTTTAGTTGCTAGATTATTAAGTATATCTTGGTTTTTTGCAGATGCTGTGATATTATTCTCTGTAAATTTTTCATTCATGTAACCAAAAGCAGATAAAACTTCTTTACTCATTTGCATCGCAATCATTGCAATGAAAACCAAGTACATTAAGTTAATCATTTTTTGTCTATTCGATAATTTTCCTGATGCCATTTAATTTAGTTTTAAATTAATAATTAGTCTTAAAAACTAATTAGTTTTTAGGTGACATTGCAGAAAGCATACCTCCATAAACTCCATTTAATGAAGAAAGATTTGAAGTTAAAGATTCCATTTGCTCTTTTAATTTCCCAGCATTTTGAGCAACCTGCTCATTAATTTCAGTTTGTCTACCAGTACTTTCTAATTGAACTTTATACAAACTGTTTAGTGATTCCATTTGAGCTGCAGCCATAGATAATTGTTCGCTATATTTATTTGTTGCTGCTATAGAGTCAACTGCTGGGGCTATATTTTCAGCTGCTCCTTTAAAATTTTGAATGCTTTCACCTAAACTTGTCATTAATCCTGCATCTAGTTTAGCTTCTTTTAACATATCATCTAATTTTTGAGATAATAACCCTTGTGCTTGTACAGCGTCCTTTCTATCTTTATCTCTTTCATTACCTCCTGCTAATTCAGGATATACTTTTGACCAATCTAAATCATCTTCTACAGGTTCAAAAGCTGAAATAGCAAATACAATTGCTTCTACAATCATACCGAATGCTAGTACCATACCTCCTGAAATAGGACCTAGGTTCCAGTGTAAAATTTTAAAAAGTGCTCCAATAATTACAATAGCGGCACCAATTCCGTATGCCATATTAAATAATTTCTTTGTGTTTTTTGACTGTGCCATAATTAAATATTATTAGTTTTGAGTTGATTTTTTTTTAATTTCCTTCGATGTTTGTTCCAAGATAATCTTGAACGGTTCTAAAGCCAATATAGCTTCTAGCTGAATCAGCATACTCATAATCACGAGTGCTCACTTGTAAGAAATAAGCTACATCTTTCCATGAACCACCTCTTATTACTTTTCGCTTATTTTCTTTCATTTCAACGTTTGGATTCATAGTTGAACCTATATAAAATGAAACTTCGCTATATGCAGTATTTGTCCATTCTGAAACATTTCCAGACATATTGTACAATCCATAATCGTTTGGATTAAACGATTTTGCTTCCATTGTGTATAAAGCACCATCCACAGCATAATCTCCACGTTGTGGCTTAAAGTTTGCTAAAAAACATCCTCTATCACTTGTTGTGTAAGGACCACCCCAAGGGTATGTTCCGTACTCTAGACCTCCACGAGCAGCATATTCCCACTCTGCTTCAGTAGCTAATCTAAAATATGGTACTGAACTAGGATTCTTTTTTGAACGAAGAAAATCATTTTTCTTTTTTGTTCTCCAGCTACAAAATGCTTTTGCTTGACTCCAAGTTACTCCAACTACAGGATAATCATTATAAGCTTGATGGAAAAAATAATCTTGGTGCATTGGATCGTTATATGAGTAGTTAAAATCTTTTACCCAAACTGTTGTGTCTGGATATACTTCAACAACTTCACTTTTAATAAAGTCTTTTCGTTCTCCTTTACTTCTTGCTGCATTTTCTCTATCTAACCAAGAATGTCTAAATTTTAATTTTTTTGTATCAAGAATTCGCTTTTCATCTAAACTATTCTCAATTGGAATATACATTGTATCCATTACTTCAGAATAGTATTCATCTGGAAATTCACTCGGATCCCAAATTAAATCTTCATCCCAATTTAAAGCATTTTCTTCTGTTCCATAATTATCTCTCATATACTTTTGATATGGAGACATATCTGCAGTATCTGCTGCTTTAAATTGATAATCTTCAAGAATAATATTTGTATCATCCGACAACAATTTAGAAAGCATTGCTAATTCCGTTCGAACTATTGAATCTCTTACCCAATGAACAAATTCTTTATATTCTGCATTGGTAATTTCAGTTTCATCCATATAGTAAGGACGCACTGTAACTGTTCTAGTTGGGGTGTTTAATGCCCCGGCAATATCTTCATCTTGACGTCCCATTGTAAACGAACCTCCAGGAATTAGTGCCATTCCCATTGGTTTTTTTGAGTGCCATTTAGTTTTTGACGTAACTCCCGTTAATTCTCCTTGGTCGCTAGAGCCACAACTGTACACTAAAAATGTTACTAAAATATACAACGATATTCTCTTCATAATAATTTTCTTAAATCAAATTAGGCAAACCTATTACTATTTCTTCTAAAAAACAATATTTATTTTAATCTGTTTTTAACGCAAAAACAAAGATATTAGTATATAAACTATTAAAAATTTATACTAATTTTTTCAATGTTCTTATCCATCTATCAGGAATATCTTGGTTTGTTGCGCAAACATAATCCTGATAAGTACATGGTATTAACGCATGTCTTTTATATTTATTATCATTATTTAAGTTAATTTCCATCCACCATCTTCCACTTTTATTACTTTTATGGAAATTTAGTACCTGATCTTCTATTGGTACAATATATTTTTTATAATTTTCTTTTAATCCAAAAGGATAATCATGTGCTCTATAATTAACACCTTCAATAAAATACCAAATCATTTGTGCAATTAATTGTGCTGTCTGATTTTTACTATCATATTTTTGGTTGAACTCATAAATTCCAAAAGAAGAAACCTTATCACTTATCCCTGCGTATCTCGAAATTGCACAAATTTCAGCACCTGAAAATCCATTTGGAGTTCCATTATTATTTGCTGGAGCTTCTGTGTTTTTTATTGCTGATAAATCTATACTAACAATATCTGCATCACGCAAAATTGGTTCTACTACTTTTAAATCGGCAGTAACTTCACCTAAACGATGTGCATCAAAAAATAAATTTTCGAGTAAATCAATTTCATCTTGAGAGTTAAAATAGGTTTGATAACCTATGTTAGAATAATTAAATAAGTTATTGGGCTTATTCATAATTATTTTACTCACAAATGATTCTGAATTTAATTCATCTTCAATGTTTCCAATATTGAATTTATTATCTACAGTTACTAAATTAACTGTTTGTTCTAGTGCATCGTAAGCTCTGTAATTAGCGTAGGTTAAATCTTGTCCACCTCCAATTATTAATGGTATAATATTCTTTTTTAATAATGATGAAGTTATTTCAGATAAAGCAAAATATGTATCTTGAATAGTGTTCCCTTGCTGAATATTACCTAAATCCGCAACTTGTATTGGCCAATTACCAGGATATAATTTATATAATTCTTCTCTTATTTTATTTAAATTATTTCCAACTCCATTGTTTTCAATTGAAGCTCGTCCTTCTTTAACGCCAATTATGGCAATTTTCACAGTTGAAAGGTCAGGAAAATCTGATGTTGAAGCATAAATTTGAATACGCTGACCAATTGTTAAATGCGCTTGCATTTTAGCATGTGCCAACAACGATTCGTCAATTGGTTGAAGATATTCGAAATTCATTTTTAAAAGGGGTTATTTTTTCTTTTTCTACGGAGCAAGTTACTAAATTTTATTTTTTCTTGGTTTTTCGTTTCGTAGTTTTTTTCTTTTTTGTGTTTTTTTCTACAATATCCTTAACTTCTTCTAACGTTAATTTAGAAGCGTCTACTGTTTTAGGTAATTCTATAACTTTGGTTTTTCCTTTAAAAATATTTGTACGCCCCCATCTTGCTTTTTCAACTCTAATATTTTCTTCTTCCCAATTGTGAATTACTTTTTCAATTTCTTTTCTCTTTTTATCTTCAATAAGTTCAACAATATTATCATACGTTAAATTATCAAAATCGTATTTTTTATTTACATTGATAAAAATATTATTCCACTTAATAAAAGGTCCAAATCTACCAACACCTTTTTGAACTGGAAGATTTTCATACTCTGCAATTGGTGCGTCAGCCTCTCGCTTTTCTTCTATTAGTTCAATAGCTCTATCTAAATCTATAGACATTGGATTTTCGTCTCTTGGAATAGAAACAAACATTTTATCGAAACGAATGTATGGTCCAAATCTACCACTTGCAACAATTACTTCAGTTTCTTCATAATTACCAATAGTTTTTGGTAATTTAAAAAGATCCATGGCTTCTTCATAAGTAATAGAATTAAGTGTTTGTTCACCTTGTAAACTTGCAAAACGAGGTTTTTCTTCGTCTGTAGCTTCACCTATTTGTACCATTGCTCCAAACCTACCCAATCTAGCATATACATTTTTTCCACTTTCAGGATCTATACCTAACAAACGCTCACCAGTTGCTCTACTTGCATTTTCTGAAACATCTTCTACCATTGGATTAAAAGCTCCATAAAACTCTTTAATCATTTCAATCCAATCTTCTTTTCCATCAGCAATATCATCGAATTCATCTTCTACTTTAGCAGTAAAACCGTAATCCAATATTTCTTTAAAATTAGCTACTAAAAAGTCATTTACAATATTTCCTATATCTGTAGGTACTAATTTTCCTTTATCCGCACCAACTTTTTCAGTTAACAATTCTTCTGAAACTTTATCTGAAGTTAATTTTAATTGCGTATAATTTCTTTCAACACCATCAATTGTTCCTTTTACAATATATTCTCTACGTTGAATTGTAGAAATTGTTGGCGCATAGGTAGATGGACGGCCAATACCTAATTCTTCCAAGCTTTTTACTAATGAAGCTTCTGTAAAACGGTAAGGTGCTTTAGTATATCGTTCAGTTGCAGTAATAAAATTATTATCTACTTTTTGACCAACAACTAAATTAGGTAACATTCCTGCTTGTTCTTCGTCTTCTTCATCATTACCTTCTAAATAAACTTTTAAGAAACCATCAAACTTTATCATTTCACCATTTGCGGTTAAAATTTTATTGTTATTTGAATTCTCAACTTTTACATTTGTACGTTCTAGTTGCGCTTCACTCATTTGAGAGGCTATCGTTCTTTTCCAAATTAAATCGTACAATCTATCCTGATCATAATCAACCGAAATAGTTTGAGTACTCATATTTGTTGGTCTAATTGCCTCGTGTGCTTCTTGTGCTCCTTTAGAATTTGTATTGTAATTTCTTACTTTACTATATTCTTTCCCGTATAAATTTTTAATTTCATCTTTTGCATGATTAATAGCATCTTGCGATAAATTTACACTGTCTGTTCTCATGTAGGTGATTAAACCTGCTTCGTACAAACGTTGAGCAATCATCATAGTTTTTGCTACTGGAAAATACAATTTTCTTGCTGCTTCTTGTTGCAATGTTGATGTTGTAAATGGCGCTGCTGGGAATTTTTTTGCAGGTCTTTTTTGTAAATCTGCAATAGAAAAATCTGCTGCAACACATGAATCTAAAAATTCTTGTGCTTCTTTTTTAGTTTTAAAATTAGAAGGAAGTGATGCTTTAAACTTTTTACCATCTTCTGAAATAAATTCAGCTACTACCTTGTAAGATGCCACTGGAGTAAACTCTTGAATTGCTCTTTCGCGCTCAACAATTAAACGAACAGCAACCGATTGAACTCTACCAGCTGAAAGACCTCCTTTTACCTTTCTCCATAATACCGGAGATAATTTATATCCAACAAGCCTATCTAAAACTCTTCTAGCTTGTTGTGCATTTACTAAATTGTAGTCAATAGCTCTTGGATTATCTACAGCTTTTAAAATTGCTTTTTTTGTAATTTCATGGAAAACAATTCGTTTTGTTGAATCGTCTTTTAGTTTTAACTGCTCAAATAAATGCCATGCAATTGCTTCTCCTTCTCGATCCTCATCCGAAGCCAACCAAACAATTTCTGCTTTTTTAGCTAAATCTTTTAATTTTTTTACAACTGCTTTTTTATCACTTGAAACAATATAGTTTGGCATAAAATCTCCATCAACATTAATTCCAATTTCTTTAGAAGGTAAATCTGCAATATGCCCAAAACTAGATTCTACTTGAAAATCTTTTCCTAAAAATTTCTCAATGGTTTTTGCTTTTGCAGGTGACTCAACTATTACTAAATTTTTTGCCATAAATTTTATAATTTCAACTTTTCAATCTCAAAAAAACAGCCTTTCTGACCTATTATATTTAGAGATTTTGGATTGCAAAAGTATATGATTTTTTTTTAAAACAAATTTTCAATTCAAAAAAACATAAAAATAATAGTATTTTACCATTGTTAAAATTCTGCCAATATGTCATAAATTTGATTTTTTGGTTATATCTTTGCAAAACAATAAAAACTATATGGGGAGCGAAAAAATTATAGAAGAAAAAAACCAAGGACAAGCACTTTTAACAGCACAAAAAGAAGGCAACACAAAAAAACTTTACATAGAAAGTTATGGCTGCCAAATGAATTTGAATGATAGTGAAATTGTTGCTTCAATTTTAAATGGACAAGGATATAATACAACACATTTAATAGAAGAAGCTGATTTAGTTTTAGTAAATACCTGCTCAATTAGAGAAAAAGCAGAACTAACTGTTAGAAAACGTTTAGAAAAATACAATGCTGTTAAAAAAATAAACCCAACTATGAAAGTTGGTGTACTTGGCTGCATGGCCGAACGCTTAAAAGCTAAATTTTTAGAGGAAGAAAAAATAGTAGATTTGGTAGTTGGCCCTGATGCTTACCGAGATTTACCAAACTTATTAGATGAAGTTGAAGCTGGGAGAGATGCTGTAAATGTAATTTTATCTAAAGAAGAAACTTACGCCGATGTTTCTCCTGTTCGATTAAACTCAAATGGAGTTTCTGCATTTGTGTCCATTACTAGAGGTTGCGATAATATGTGTACCTTTTGTGTAGTACCATTTACTAGAGGGCGTGAGCGCAGTAGAGATCCAAAAAGTATTTTAGAAGAAGTAAATGATTTAGTTGAAAAAGGATACAAAGAAATTACGCTTTTAGGTCAAAATGTAGATAGCTATTTATGGTACGGTGGAGGCTTAAAAAAAGATTTTAATAAAGCTTCTGAAATTGCACAAGCAACAGCTGTTGATTTTTCTCAACTGTTAGATATAGTTGCAACTACGCATCCAAAAATTCGAATCCGTTTTTCAACCTCTAATCCTCAAGACATGAGTTTAGATGTAATTAAAACCATGGCAAAACATAATAATATATGTAAATACATACATTTACCTGTCCAATCAGGTAGTACAAGTGTTTTAAAAAGAATGAATCGTCAGCACACTCGAGAGGAATACATTGAATTGATTGACAATATTCGTAAAATTCTACCCGATTGTTCAATATCTCAAGATATGATTACTGGTTTTTGCGGAGAAACAGAAGAAGAACATAAAGATACGTTGAGTTTAATGGAATACGTTAAATATGACTTTGGCTTTATGTTTGCATATTCTGAAAGACCTGGAACTCCAGCAGAAAAACGCATGGCAGATGATGTTCCAAATGATGTAAAAAAAAGAAGATTAAACGAAATTATCCAATTACAACGAAAACACGGTTTAAAAATTTTAGAGGAATTTATAGGCAAAACGGTTGAAGTTCTAATAGAAGGTTCATCAAAAAAATCTGATGCACATTGGAAAGGAAGAAACTCTCAAAACGCCATGGTTGTTTTTCCTAAAGGTGATGAAAAAATTGGTGATTTTGTAAATATTTATATAGAAGACTGTACTTCAGCCACGCTATTAGGAAAAAGAAAATAAAAAATTATGGAATCTTTACAAGCAATTAAACAACGTTTTGGAATTATTGGAAACGATGTACATTTAAATCTAGCTTTAGAAAAAGCAATACGCGTTGCTCCTACTGATATTTCAGTATTGGTAACCGGTGAAAGTGGTGTTGGTAAAGAAAGTATTCCAAAAATTATACATAATTTATCACATCGTAAACATGCAAAATACATTGCTGTAAACTGTGGTGCAATACCAGAAGGAACTATTGATAGTGAACTTTTTGGTCATGAAAAAGGAGCTTTTACGGGTGCAACTCAAACCCGTAAAGGTTATTTTGAAGTTGCTGATGGTGGAACCATTTTTTTAGATGAAGTTGGTGAATTACCTCTTACTACTCAAGTTCGATTATTACGTGTGTTAGAAAATGGTGAATTTATCAAAGTAGGTTCTTCACAAGTACAAAAAACAGATGTTAGAATAGTTGCGGCAACTAATTTAAATATGCCCAAAGCAATTGATAAAGGTAAATTTAGAGAAGATTTATTTTATCGTTTAAGTACTATTGATATTAACCTTCCTCCTCTTAGAGAAAGAGTTGGAGATATTCATTTGTTGTTTCGAAAATTTGCAGCTGATTTTGCGCAAAAATACAATATGCCAACAATTAGGCTAACTGATGATGCAATAAAAACATTAATCAATTATAGCTTTCCAGGAAACATTCGTCAATTAAGAAACATAGCTGAAGAAATTTCAGTTGTTGAAGAAAATCGAATAGTAGATCCCAACACTCTAAGACGTTATTTACCTCAAAAAGGAACCAACCTTCCTTCTATTATTGAAAACAATAAATCTAATAGTGATTTTGCTACCGAACGAGAAATTATGTATAAAATTTTGTTTGACATGAAAAATGACATCCATGATTTGAAAAAATTAACCATGGATTTAATGCAAAACGATTCTGTAAAAGTTAAAGAAGATAACAAACAACTTATTCAAAAAATTTACAAAGAAGAAGAAACGTTAGAATCTAAAATTTCCAATCAAGTTGAAGTAGTTAGATATGAAAATAATTTCGATGATTCAAATGATTACGAATTTGCTGAAACTATTGATGAACATGAAAACTTATCTATTCAAGAAAAAGAAATTGAACTGATAAAAAAATCTTTAGAACGCAATAGCGGCAAACGAAAATTAGCCGCTAAAGAGTTGGGAATTTCTGAAAGAACATTATACAGAAAAATAAAACAATACGATTTATAGTTTAATTACTACTTTTGAACAATGAAAAAAAATTATTTCATATTACTTTTTATTTTAATAATAACTTCACAAGCTTGTGGCGTTAGCGTAAAATATTCTTTTACAGGAACCAATTTAGATCCAAGAGTAAAATCAGTACAAATTGATTATTTCCCAAACAACGCTGTTTTGGTTGAACCAAGTTTAAGCCAAACATTTACCACTAACTTTCGAGACTTATTTTTAACACAAGCTAATTTAGATTTAGTTGATTCTGGTGGAGACTTACAGTTTGAAGGAGAAATTACAGGTTATAAAATAAATCCAATGACAGCTACCGCAGAGCAAACAGCTGCGCAAAACAGATTAACCATTACAGTGAATGTTCGTTTTTATAACAATATAGTTGAAGATGATAATTTTGAAAGAAATTTCTCCCATTATTATGATTATGATGCTGACACCCAACTTATTGGAAGTGCTCTAGATGATGCCTTTGAAGAAATTATAGAACGTATTTCACAAGATATTTTTAACGCTTCAGTAGCTAAATGGTAATATGAACAATCAAGAATTTACGTATCTATTAAACAACCCAACAGCAAATGTAAACAACGTAGCTTTAGAAAACATTGTAGAAGAATTTCCTTATTTTCAAGCTGCTAAAGCAATACAATTAAAACACTTAAGCACAACCAACAGTTATAAATACAACCAAGCATTAAAAAAAACTGCAGCATACACAATTGATAGAAGTGTTTTATTTGAGTTTATTACCTCTCCTATTTTTATTAATGAAAAACAAAAGGATCTTGATTTAGAAAAAATTGAATCAGAAACAATAGAAAAAATTCATCAACAAGTTTCTAAAAACTCGTCAACAGAAGAACCACCTCAAATAAAAGAAGAAATTGCACCAGAAAAAGAAGTTGCTAAAGAAGTTTTAGAACTTGGAAAGCCAATTCAATTTACCAGTTCAGAACCTCACTCGTTTGTTGAATGGATGCAATTGATTAGTACCAAACCTATTATCCGCGAAAAAAAAGAAGAAAATTCAACAAAAAACACTTCAAAAATTGAAGAAAAATTTAATTTAATTGACAAATTTATAAAAGCCAACCCAAAAATTGGCCCAGCAGATAAAACCCTTACTAATTCTAACGTCACTTTAAATCATCATCAAGAAAATGAGAGTTTAATGACCGAAACTTTAGCAAAAGTTTACTTAGAACAAAAAAAATATGATAACGCCATAAAAGCTTATCGCATTTTATGTTTGAAATATCCAGAAAAAAGTGGTTTCTTTGCAGACCGAATTAAAGCAATAAAAATTTTACAAAGAAATAAGATATGACTTATACAGTATTTTTAATCTTGATTATGATCGTAGCACTTTTATTAGTGTTAATTATAATGGTTCAAAACCCAAAAGGAGGAGGATTATCATCATCATTTGGTGGAGGTGGAACTCAATCTTTAGGAGGAGGAGTTCAAAATACAACTAACTTTTTAGATAAAAGTACTTGGACACTTTCTATTGTGCTATTAGCATTAATATTATTATCAAACTTTGCAGCGCCTAGAGCTACTGCAACTACAAGTTCAGAAGTTGAAAACACTATTGAAAATAGAGAAGTTACTGAACCAATTCAAGATGCAGCAACAACAACTATTCAAGATTCAGTTCAATAGTTGATTATTAAAAATAATATAAAATGCCAACGTGTCACCTACGTTGGCATTTTTTTTTGTTAAAAAGTTCAGTTTGTCATAATTTAGAAAATGGCACACTTTTAGTAAAATAATTCAAAGAATTATAATTTAAAAAATATATAAAATGAGTGAAATAAATATTAAACCATTAGCAGACAGAGTTTTAATAGAACCTGTAGCAGCTGAAACCACAACAGCTTCAGGCTTAATTATACCAGATTCAGCAAAAGAAAAACAACAAAAAGGAACTGTAGTTGCTGTAGGTAACGGAACTAAAGACGAGCCAATGACCGTAAAAATTGGTGATACAGTTTTATATGGAAAATATGCTGGTACTGAACTTATTTTAGAAGGTACAGAATATTTAATTATGCGAGAAGCTGATATTTTAGCAATTGTTTAAAAACGGCGATTAGCCTTTTGCAATTGGCAATTAGCAAACACAAAAAATAAAATATTTAATTAAATGAATAGCTAACGGCGAAAAGTCAATAGCTAAAAGCAAAAAACATAAAAATGGCAAAAGATATAATTTTTGATATAGAAGCACGTGACGGTTTAAAACGTGGAGTTGATGCATTGGCAAATGCAGTTAAAGTAACTTTAGGACCAAAAGGAAGAAATGTTGTAATTGGTAAAGCTTTTGGCGGTCCAGTTATTACAAAAGATGGTGTTAGCGTTGCAAAAGAAATAGAGCTAGAAGATACTCTTGAAAATATGGGAGCACAAATGGTAAAGGAAGTTGCTTCAAAAACAAACGATTTAGCCGGTGATGGTACAACTACCGCTACTGTTCTAGCACAATCTATTGTAAAAGAAGGATTAAAAAACGTTGCTGCTGGTGCAAACCCTTTAGATTTAAAACGTGGAATTGATAAAGCAGTTGAAGCAATTGTTCAAGATTTACGCAAACAATCTCAAGAAGTTAGTGGAACTTCAGAAAAAATTAAACAAGTAGCATCTATTTCAGCAAATAATGATGAAGCAATTGGTGATTTAATTGCACAAGCTTTTGAAAAAGTTGGAAAAGAAGGTGTAATAACTGTTGAAGAAGCAAAAGGAACAGCAACCTATGTTGATATTGTTGAAGGTATGCAATTTGATAGAGGATACTTATCGCCTTATTTTGTTACCAATGCAGATAAAATGTTAACTGATTTAGAAAATCCATACATTTTATTATTCGAAAAGAAAATTACAAACCTTAAAGATCTACTACCAATTTTAGAGCCTGTTGCTCAAAGCGGAAAACCTTTATTAGTTATTGCTGAAGATGTTGAAGGTGAAGCTTTAGCTACTTTAGTAATGAATAAATTACGTGGTGCTTTAAAAATTGCAGCTGTAAAAGCTCCTGGATTTGGCGACAGAAGAAAAGCAATGTTAGAAGATATTGCTATTTTAACTGGTGGTACTGTAATTTCAGAAGAAATGGGATTAACATTAGAAAACACTACGTTAGAAATGTTAGGTACTGCAGAAAGAGTAACTATTGATAAAGACAATACAACTGTAGTTAATGGTGCTGGAGATGCTGAAGCTATTAAAGCTAGAGTTAATCAAATTAAAACTCAAATTGAAACTACTACTTCAGACTACGACAAAGAAAAATTACAAGAGCGTTTAGCTAAATTAGCTGGTGGTGTTGCTGTACTTTATGTTGGTGCTGCTAGTGAAGTTGAAATGAAAGAGAAAAAAGATAGAGTTGATGATGCTTTACACGCAACTAGAGCTGCTGTAGAAGAAGGTATAGTTGCTGGTGGTGGTGTTGCTTTAGTGAGAACCAAAGAAGTATTAAAAACTATTACTACTGAAAATTTAGACGAAGTAACAGGTATTAAAATTTTAGACAGAGCTATTGAAGAGCCTTTACGTCAAATTGTTGAAAACGCTGGTGGTGAAGGATCTGTAGTTGTTGCTAAAGTTATGGAAGGAAAAGGAGATTTTGGTTACAATGCTAAAACTGAAGAATACATTAAAATGCTTTCTGCTGGAATTATTGATCCAACTAAAGTTACTAGAATTGCATTAGAAAATGCAGCTTCAGTTGCTGGAATGATTTTAACTACTGCTTGTACGCTAGTAGATATTAAAGAAGATACTCCAGCTGGTGGTGGAATGCCTCCAATGGGTGGTGGAATGCCAGGAATGATGTAAAAATCAAATTTTTAAAAAAATAAAAAGCGCTTCAATTTAAATTGAAGCGCTTTTTTTATGAGCAAAAATTACTGAAAATTGATAAAACTCTGATATTCAATAAGGTTTTTAAACCAATTATACATTTTTATGGATTCTTAATTAATTTCATACTATATTTATAGTTATTGTATAAACTGTTCCCCTCAAATACATATGCAATAAAACCACCTAAAAATTGTTGTTTTATTTTTTTTGATTCTAATACTATCAAAAAATGAAAATGTAAAAAAATGAAAATATTCAAACTTGCTGTATTATTTTTAATAGCCATTAATTTTAATAGTGACACACTTACAACTAATAATTGCACACAAAAAGTTTCTGGAAAAATAACTACTATTAATAATTTACCAATAGCTAATAGTTTTATTTCAGTTTTTTTAGATGGTGTTGAAGTAAAAACAACTACCACAAATTCAAACGGAGAATACAGTTTAATTTTAAATTGTAATAATACATATGGAATTGTTGCCTCAGCACCTAATTTTTTAAGCAATCGAAAAATTGTTTCTACAAGCAACAATTCAGATGATTCAAAAACTCAAAACTTTATTTTAAAACCTGAATGCTATCAAAAAATAACGGGAGTTGTAGTTAACGATTTAACACAAGAGAAAATGGAAGATGTTAAAGTAACCTTACATCTAGATGGCGAAGAAATAGAAAGCACACAAACAAATTCCAATGGTTCTTATTCATTTCAAACAATTTGCAATTCAAACTACTACATAATAACTTCAAAAAATAATTTTATAAATGATTTTTACGAATTTTCTACTTCAACAAACAATAATGAAATAATAAAGTATAATCCTGTTTTAGAGCCTGAATGCATTCAAACAATTAGTGGTACCATTAGAAATAAAATTACTAAAGAACCTTTAAGCGTAGAACTTCGTCTTTTATTAAACAATGTAATTGTAGAAACTATTAAAGTAAATAATGATGGAAAGTATTTTATTCAGTTTCAATGTACTACTAACTATAGAATAATAGCCAGTAAACCTGACTACAAAGATGATTCGTATAACTTTTTAACTGATTACATTGAAAACAAACAACCAGACTATTACAATCTAAAAAAAGATTTATTTTTAGAACCTAATGAATGTTTTCAAGTAGTTCTCGGTAGAGTTTTAAATGAAAAAAACAATCCGATTTCTAATTCTAATGTTTCGTTATTATATCAAAACCATGAAATTAAAACATTTCAAACAAAACCTGATGGGTCTTTCTTTTTTAATATTAAATGCGGAAAAGAATATAAATTAAAAGCTTCAAAAGAAAATTTAACCACCGAAATAGTTAGTTTCAAGGCTACCGAAATAAAAGATGCCACACAAAATAAAGACATTTATTTAAAAGAACTCGATTGCAATCAAACAATTACTGGCGTTATAACCGATGTCGAAACAAAACAACCTATTGCAAATACACAAGTGAAGCTTTTTGAAGGTGCTTCTGAAGTGAATACTACAACTACAGATACTTCTGGAAAATATAGTTTTACAGCGAATTGTGAAGCTGATTATAAAATTACTGCTTCAAACGTTAATTACAATTCAAACGAAATTAAATTCGCTACAGACAAAAAACGCGATGCTACTTCATCAAAAAATATTGAATTAAAAGAACTCGATTGCAATCAAACAATTACTGGAGTTATAACCGATGCTGATACAAAACAACCAATTGCAAATACAAAAGTGAAGCTTTTTGAAGGCGCTTCTGAAGTGAATACTACAACTACAGATACTTCTGGTAAATATAGTTTTACAGTGAATTGTGAAGCTGATTATAAAATTACTGCTTCAAACGTTAATTACAATTCAAACGAAATTAAATTCGCTACAGATAAAAAACGCGATGCTACTTCATCAAAAAATATTGAATTAAAAGAACTCGATTGCAATCAAACAATTACTGGAGTTATAACCAATGCTGATACAAAACAACCTATTGCAAATACACAAGTGAAGCTTTTTGAAGGTGCTTCTGAAGTGAATACTACAACTACGGATACTTCTGGAAAATATAGTTTTACAGTGAATTGTGAAGCTGATTATAAAATTACTGCTTCAAACGTTAATTACAATTCAAACGAAATTAAATTCGCTACAGATAAAAAACGCGATGCTACTTCATCAAAAAATATTGAATTAAAAGAACTCGATTGCAATCAAACAATTACTGGAGTTATAACCAATGCTGATACAAAACAACCTATTGCAAATACACAAGTGAAGCTTTTTAAAGGCGCTTCTGAAGTGAATACTACAACTACAGATACTTCTGGTAAATATAGTTTTACAGTGAATTGTGAAGCTGATTATAAAATTACTGCTTCAAACGTTAATTACAATTCAAACGAAATTAAATTCGCTACAGATAAAAAACGCGATGCTACTTCATCAAAAAATATTGAATTAAAAGAACTCGATTGCAATCAAACAATTACTGGAGTTATAACCAATGCTGATACAAAACAACCTATTGCAAATACACAAGTGAAGCTTTTTAAAGGCGCTTCTGAAGTGAATACTACAACTACAGATACTTCTGGTAAATATAGTTTTACAGTGAATTGTGAAGCTGATTATAAAATTACTGCTTCAAACGTTAATTACAATTCAAACGAAATTAAATTCGCTACAGACAAAAAACGCGATGCTACTTCATCAAAAAATATTGAATTAAAAGAACTCAATTGCAATCAAACAATTACTGGCCTTATAACCGATGCTGATACAAAACAACCTATTGCAAATACACAAGTGAAGCTTTTTGAAGGCACTTCTGAAGTGAATACTACAACTACAGATACTTCTGGAAAATATAGTTTTACGGTGAATTGTGAAGCTGATTATAAAATTACTGCTTCAAACGTTAATTACAATTCAAACGAAGTTAAATTCGCTACAGACAAAAAACGCGATGCTACTTCATCAAAAAATATTGAATTAAAAGAACTCAATTGCAATCAAACAATTACTGGCGTTATAACCGATGTCGAAACAAAACAACCAGTTGCAAATACACAAGTGAAGCTTTTTGAAGGTGCTTCTGAAGTGAATACTACAACTACAGATACTTCTGGAAAATATAGTTTTACAGTGAATTGTGAATTAACCTATACATTAAATACTGAAAGTGAGAATTATAATACTGCTTCAAAAGCTTTAACAACTTCAAATAAAAGAGATGCTTCAAACAAATTAAATTTTGAACTTTCATCTAAAGTTTGCAACCAAGAAGTTACCGGAATAATAAGAGATAAATTAACCAAAAAACCTTTAGCTAAAACAACAATCTCATTGTACCAAAATAATAAAGTTATTTCTACACAAACAGTTGGTGCCGATGGAGTTTATCACTTTGATTTAGAATGCTCTTCATCCTATAAATTAACTGTTTTCAAAAACAATAATTTAGAATCTTTTAGACTTAAAACAGCACTTCAAAATGGTAGAACACTAACATTACATATTGATATTGACCCACCAAATTGTATTCAATATATTAATGGTATTACTTTAGAAAACATAAGTAAAGAGCCAATTCCAAATACTAAAATTTCATTGTTAAATTACTCTAATGAAGTAAAAACCACCACTAGTGACTCTAATGGAAATTTCTATTTTGAAATAGATTGCAATAAAACTTATACAGTTATTGCAAATAAAGAAAAATATACAAAAAGTCAGCTATCTATAGTGTCAAATAATTTAGCTGGAGCACCACATACTGTTGAATTAATTTTAGAGCCTATAATTGAAATTAAAGAAAAAAATGGCATCTATTACATTGAAACTAAACCTATTGTATTTGAATTAGACGAGTATGAAATTAAAGATAATGTAAAAACGGAATTAAACAAGGTTTTATTTAATATGAACCAAAATCCACAAATTAAAATAAGTATTAATTTCCATACAGATAGCAGAGGACCAGATAATTACAATATGACGCTTTCTCAAAATAGAGCAGATGCTGTTAAGGAATACCTAATTGAAAATGGGATAAATTCTAATAGAATTTCAGCAAAAGGTTATGGAGAAACTAAACTAGTTAATAAATGTAAAAATGATGTAAAATGTTCTGAAGCTGAACATGCACAAAATAGAAGAACAGAATTTATTATAGAAAACAAATAAAAAAAGCGCTTCAATCTAATCGAAGCGCTTTTTTAAAATACTTATTTTATTTTTAAGCTTTACATTCGCAACTACCTGGTTCACATTTAGTACACTCACTAACGGTTTTAGCTAATTTACTACTCTCACAAGAACTCTTTTTTGAATCACAAGATTTTTCACTTGATTTACATGACGAAGTATTTGCTGCAACATCTTTTTTACATTCACATTTTCCAGGTTCACATTTAGTACATTCAGACATTTTTTTATCATTGCATTCTGAAGGCTTACAATCAGCATCTTTTTTAGATTTCAGTTGTTTTAAATCCATTTTACAAGTTGGGCAAGTACCTGCAACATCGTATGTTTTACCTTTATCGCAATCCATTGGACATTGATAAGCTAATTTATCCGTAGCTTCTACTTTATTTTCATCACAGCTACTGCTAGTTGCACAAGCTTCGCTACATTCTGTTTTTACCGCTTCCTTTTTTGTCTCTTTACAAGAAGCAAACATTATCACCATCGAAAAGATTGTAGCAACTAATATTATTGATTTTTTCATGTTTTAGTAATTTGTTTAATTAAAATATTCGCCTAAAATAGTAAAAAAAAAGAAGTGTCTAAAAAATTAATTTTTTTTGGCTATTTGTTGATAATAAAAAGCTGGTAATAAAATAAGCAATAATAAAGGATGAATTAAAAATCTTCGAACATAAAACAAAACTAAATAGGTGTTTGAAAAATTAAAATTAAGTTCAATAAAAAAAATAAGATTTAGAAGTAAAAACAGAAATACATAAATTTTTAATGCAAGAAAAACTACCTTCTTATTATTAAAAAATACGAATATTATTAATAATGAAATAACAGAATTTAAAAAATAACGTACCGTAACAGTTCCAAAATACTTCAACTTATTAATATCAGGAAAACCTTCATTTAAATAACTAAAATTAAAATATTCAGTTAAAGGATCATATAAAAAACTACGATAAATACCTCTTAAAAAAATAAGAGCTACAAACAATATTATAACAGAAAATATTTTTACTATGTTACTCATTTCTTAACTTTAGAAAACTTTCGAACCCAAATAAACCACAGTAAAAAAGTAACTCCGTAAATTATAGCTGGGAATAAATAATTGTGCAACAAATGTTCATATTCTGGAAACTCATATAAAGCTATTGCAATAATTACAATACGAACAATGTTTATTGAATAAATTAATAAACTACCAAAAATTATATAAAATAAAGTAGTTTTAAATGTAGATGAAAAAGCAACTATAAAAGCAATAAATAAAATAATAATACTTATTGAATTACAACCTTCAATAACCCTAGCAAGAGGTTTACCCCTTACAATTAAATTAATAGAAAGCTCAATTTCACTTTGAACAATTTCAGAAGAGTATCCAACAAAATCTAATATTACTTTTGAATGCTTTGCAACACTTTTAGTTATTGGAGCACATGAAAAAACAGCACTCTTTTCTTGTGTTAAATTTAAATAAATAGAATACAATAAAAACAAAACTATGTAAGTCCCAAAAAACTTAATTAAAAATATTAGTACTGTTTTATTGCTTTTCACTTAAAAAGAATTTTATTTTGCATAAAACTACAAATTAAAATGAATTTAGAACACTTTAAAAGTTCGATTACTGAATTAGTGAACTCAAAACAAACAACAAGTTACAAACTACAAGCTATTTGCGACTTTTTAAAAAATGAAATTGACTATTATGATTGGGTGGGATTTTACTTTAAAAACGGAAATAAAGAAGAACTAAAACTTGCTGAATTTGCTGGTGAACCAACTGATCATACAATTATCCCATTTGGAAAAGGAATCTGCGGTCAAGTTGCGGTAAGTAATCAAAACTTTGTAGTACCAGATGTTGCTGCCCAAGACAATTACATTTCTTGTGGTTGGAAAGTTAAAAGTGAAATTGTAATTCCAATTTTTGTGAAAGGTGAAAATATTGGTCAAATAGATATTGATTCCCATAGCGTAGACCCATTCTCAAAAAACGATGAAATTCTATTAGAATTTGTTTGTAATACAGTTTCTGAAATTTTATAAAATCACACACTTATTAGCAAAAACATTTCGTTTATAATTAAAAACAATCCATTTAAAGCATAATTTATCATATTTTATTGTGTTTTTTAACAAAAATAAATAGCTTTGCTACATCTTAATAGCCCAATTTTAAAGATGTCAAAATTTAACCCTAGCTCAAAATTAAATCAAAAAAATATTGGAAAAAACTTGACTTTTTTCATGAAATTTTTTGAAAAAAAACAACCTAATTCTAGTTCAGAGAATTACAATGATATGGTTAATAAATTTAATTCAAAAATTAAGAAAATTTCCTAAAAAATAGCAATCATTTGTATTGTGTAAACTACCGATTATTAGTAGCTTTGCGAAAAAGCAACAACACAACAAATGAGCACAACTAAAAAAGCAAAATCGGCACTAATTTCGGTATTTCACAAAGACGGATTAGCACCAATTGTAAAGAAATTAAACGAGTTAGACATCACTATTTACTCTACCGGAGGAACCGAAAGTTTTATTAAAGAGCAAGGAATTAATGTTATTCCCGTTGAAGAATTAACTTCGTATCCTTCAATTTTAGGAGGAAGAGTTAAAACATTACATCCAAAAGTTTTTGGTGGAATTTTAGCCAGAAGAGAAAATGAAAATGATTTATCTCAACTTGGTGAATTTGAAATTCCTGAAATTGATATTGTAATTGTAGACCTTTATCCTTTTGAAAAAACTGTAGCAAGCGGAGCTTCAGAACAAGATATTATTGAAAAAATTGATATAGGTGGTATTTCTTTAATTAGAGCTGCAGCAAAAAACTTTAAAGATGTTATTTGTGTTTCTTCTATGGAACAATACAGTGAGTTTTTAGAAATAATGACAAATGATAATGGTAATACAACTATTGAACAACGTAAAAGTTTTGCTGCAAAATCTTTTGCTGTTTCAAGCCATTACGATACTGCCATTTTTAAATACTTAAATAATAACGAACTAGCTTTTAGAGAAAGTTATAATGAATCTTCTACTTTACGTTACGGAGAAAACCCACACCAAAAAGGATATTTCTTTGGTAATTTAGATGAGTTATTTACAAAACTACATGGTAAAGAACTTTCATACAACAATTTACTAGATGTAGATGGAGCAGTAAATTTAATGAGTGAATTCAAGAATGATGCACCAACTTTTGCAATTCTTAAACACAACAACGCTTGTGGTTTAGCTCAACGCGAAACGCTAAAAGAAGCTTATGTAGATGCATTAGCTGGTGACCCAACTTCTGCTTTTGGTGGTGTTTTAATTTCAAACAAAGAAATTGATGCTGAAACTGCTCAAGAAATTCATAAATTATTCTGTGAAGTAGTAATTGCACCTTCTTATAATGAAGAAGCTTTAGCTATATTAAAAGGTAAGAAAAACAGAATTATTTTAATTCAAAAAGACATAGAGTTACCATCAATACAATATAGAACAGCATTAAATGGTGTACTTTATCAAGATAAAGACAACAAAACAGATGATGCTAGCGTTATAACAACTGCAACAACTATTGAACCAACTAGTAAAGAATTAGAAGACTTATTTTTTGCTTCAAAAATTTGTAAACACACAAAGTCAAACACAATTGTTTTAGCTAAAAACAAGCAATTAATTGCAAGTGGAACAGGACAAACAAGTCGTGTAGATGCATTAGAACAAGCTATTGCAAAAGCAAATCATTTTAAATTTGATTTAAACAATGCAGTAATGGCAAGTGATGCTTTTTTCCCATTCCCTGATTGTGTTGAAATTGCAAATAAAACTGGAGTAAATGCTGTAATTCAGCCTGGAGGTTCTATAAAAGATCAATTATCAATTGATTACTGTAACAATAATAAAATGTCGATGATATTTACAGGAATTCGTCATTTTAAACACTAATATTTACTAACTTTGAAGGTTTTCAATTAAAAATAAAGATATTATATGGGGTTTTTCGACTTTATGACTGAAGATATAGCCATTGATTTAGGAACTGCAAACACCTTAATTATACATGATGGTAAAGTTATTATTGATGCGCCATCAATTGTAGCAAGAGATAGAAGTACGGGAAAAATAATTGCCACTGGAAAAAAAGCCAGTTTAATGCAAGGTAAAACCCATGAAAACATCAAAACTATTCGACCATTAAAAGATGGTGTTATTGCCGATTTTGAAGCTTCGGAACAAATGATAAAAGAGTTTGTTAAAAACATTCCAAGCATTAAAAAGAAGTTTTTCACACCTTCATTAAGAATGGTTATTTGTATTCCTTCTGGAATTACTGAAGTTGAAAAACGTGCAGTAATTGATTCTGCAGAACATATGAATGCCAAAGAAATTTACCTAATTCATGAACCAATGGCAGCTGCAATTGGTATTGGTATTGATATTATGCAACCAAAAGGAAACATGATTATTGATATAGGTGGTGGAACTACAGAAATTGCTGTTATTGCTTTAGGTGGAATTGTTTGCGACAAATCTGTAAAAGTTGCAGGAGATGTTTTTACAAGTGATATTGCCTATTATATGCGTACGCAACACAACTTATACGTTGGAGAACGAACTGCTGAAAGAATTAAAATTCAAATTGGTGCAGCTACCGAAGATTTAGAAACTCCACCTGAAGACATGTTAGTTCAAGGTAGAGATTTATTAAGCGGAAAACCAAAACAAGCTCAAGTTTCATATAGAGAAATTGCAAAAGCACTAGATAAATCTATTTTACGTGTTGAAGATGCTGTAATGGAAACATTATCTCAAACACCTCCAGAATTAGCTGCCGATATATATAATACAGGTATTTATTTAGCAGGTGGTGGATCCATGTTGCGTGGTTTAGATAAACGTTTATCTAGAAAAACAGATTTACCAGTTTATGTAGCTGAAGACCCTTTAAGAGCGGTTGTTCGTGGTACTGGAATTGCTTTAAAAGATCTTGAGAAATACAAAAATGTATTAATGAAATAATAACCTTTTTGGAGTTAGAATATGCAGCAAATTTTATATTTTATTAAAAAATTTAGGTACTTTTTGCTGTTTTTTGTTCTTCAAATTATTGCTTTAGGTTTCACAATTCAACATCATTCATACCATAAAAGTAAATTTGTTAACTCCTCTAACGCTTTTACTGGAGGTATTTACAATAGGTTAAATAGCATTTCTGAATTTGTAAATTTAAAAGAAGAAAATTTACGATTAATTGAAGAGAATGTATTTCTAAAAAATAGTATTCAACCAAATAATAATAAAATAACACCGTTAAACGATACAACTTTTTCAAATAAGAAATATCAGTATACTTTTGCTAAAATTATAAACAACAACTATACAAAACCAAATAATTTTCTAACCATAAACAAAGGAAAAAATCAAGGTATTCAGCAAGATTTAGGTGTAATAAATAGCAAAGGAATTATTGGTGTTATTAAAAATACTTCTAATAAATATGCTTCAGTACTTTCAATATTAAATAGAAGTTCAAAAATTAATGTAAAATTAAAACACGATAATCATATTGGAACAATTACCTGGAATAGTAAAAACCCTAATATAGTCCAATTAAGTGATATTCCCCGTCAAGCAGTTTTAAAAAAAGGAGATACAATTATTACTGGAGGAAAGTCTGCTATTTTTCCTGAAGGAATTTTAGTTGGAACCATAAATAATTTTGCCTTTGAAAATAACCAATACACAGAAATAAATGTTTCTCTTTTTAACGATATGACCTCATTAGGATATGTTCAAATTATAAAAAACTTAGAAAGAGAAGAACAATTAAATTTAGAACAACAAACTGAAAATGAATAACGTATATTTTTTAAATAGTATTCGATTTATTGGGTTGCTATTATTACAAGTTCTTGTTCTAAATAAACTAAACTTATTTGGAACTATAAACCCAATGGTTTATATAGTTTGGGTCTTTTTATTTCCTTATAAAAAAAATTTAAACTCAATATTACTTTTAAGTTTTCTACTTGGATTAGCTGTAGATTTCTTTTCTGATTCAGGAGGTATTAATGCTTCAGCTACTTTATTTATCGCTTTTATTAGATTGCCTATTTTAAAACTTGTATTGGGAAAATCTGATTTTGATTATCCACTTTTTAATTTAAGAAATATTTCTTTCGGAAAATCACTTTTATTCCTATCAACTTTAACAATAATTCATCATTTTATCGTTTTTATGTTAGCATACTTTAGTTTTAGTGCTATTTACTTAATAATCACAAGTACAATATTTACAAGTATAGCAACTATAATTTTAAGTGTTTTAGGAATTATTATTTTTACGAATAAAAAATAAATGAAGAGATCAGGATTATTAGTTTTTTTAATAATAATTGTTGGATTAATTTATATTGGTAAATTATTCTATTTACAAGTATTAACTAACCCTTATAAAAAACCAACTTTAAATAGCTCTGCAGTTAAAATAAAATATGATTATCCTGGACGTGGTTACATATATGATAGAAATGGAACTCTACTAGTTGCCAATCAATTATCATATGATATTATGATTATTCCTAATGAAGTAAAACCACTAGACACATTAGAATTTTGCTCATTATTAAAAATTACAAAAGAAGATTTTATAAAAAAATTTACAAAAGCAAAAACATACTCTTGGCGCATACCATCAACTTTTGTTGCACAACTATCAAAAACTGATTATGCTTTTTTACAAGAAAAAATGCACAAATTTAAAGGTTTCTATATCCAGAAAAGATCACTGCGTGAATACCCAATAAATTCAGCTGCAAATGTTTTAGGATACATAAGTGAAGTTAATGAAGGAATGTTAAAAAAAAATCCTTACTATCAATTAGGAGAGTTAATTGGAACATACGGTGTTGAAAAAACTTATGAAACAACTTTAAGAGGTACTAAAGGCGTAAAATACATTCAAAGAAATAATATTAATAAAGAAATTGGTCCCTATAAAAATGGAAAATATGATACCATCGCAATTCCTGGTAAAGATCTTACTATTACAATAGATAGTAAACTACAACAATATGGAGAAGCACTAATGGCTAATAAACGTGGTGGAATTGTAGCAATTGAACCAGCAACTGGTGAAATTTTAGCATTAGTCTCAACTCCCACCTACAATCCAAATTTAATGGTTGGTAGAGAACGATCAAAAAACTTTTCTAAACTGTATCTCGATTCTATTAACAAACCTCTTTTTGATAGAGGCTTAAAAGGTGAA
The DNA here is from genome assembly GCF_033101135.1 of Lutibacter sp. TH_r2. NCBI lineage: Bacteria > Pseudomonadati > Bacteroidota > Flavobacteriia > Flavobacteriales > Flavobacteriaceae > Lutibacter > Lutibacter sp. TH_r2. Next base: position 1,675,171 of record NZ_JAWMPV010000001.1, on the reverse strand, counting down.
TATCCACCAGGCTCACCATTTAAAGTGCTAACCGCTTTAGTTGGACTACAAGAAAAAGTAATAGATACAAAATCTACTATTAAATGCTTTGGAGGCTACAGATATGGATCTAGACCAAATGCTATTATGGCTTGCCACTGTGGAACACATGGAAGTCCAATAGCGTTAAACAAAGCAATTTATCGCTCTTGTAATTCTTACTTTGCAAATACATATCGAAAAATAATTGAAAAATACCCAACAGCTGGAGAAGGTATGAATGTATGGAGTAAGCATATAAAAAGTTTTGGGTTAGGAAGCTACCTACATAACGATTTATCTGTTGGCGATAAAGGTTTAATACCTGATGCAGCCTTTTACAATCATTGGTACCCAAATGTAAGATGGAGAGCAACGTATACAATTTCTAATTCTATAGGCCAAGGTGAAATTAAAACTACACCTATTCAATTAGCAAATATGACAGCCGCTGTAGCAAATAGAGGTTTTTATTACACTCCACATATTGTTAAACATATTGCAGGAGAAAATATTGATGAAAAGTTTACAACTCCAAAAGTTACCTCTATAGATAAAGAACATTTTGAACCAGTAATTGAAGGATTATTTAATGTTTTAGAAAACCCTAGAGGTACCGCAAATTGGTCTAGAGTAAAAGGAATTGAAATTTGTGGAAAAACTGGAACAGCAGAAAACCCACACGGACAAGATCATTCAATTTTTATTGCTTTTGCACCAAAAGACGACCCGAAAATTGCCATTGCTGTGTTTGTTGAAAATGGATATTGGGGCTCTCGTTGGGCTGGTCCAATTGCAAGTTTAATGATAGAAAAATATCTAACTGGAAAAATCACTAAAACTTGGGAAGAACAACGAATGTTTAATGGAAGTTTACAAGAAGAATACGACAGACAATTAGAACTAGAAATAAAAGAAAAACTTGAGAAGCAGAACCAATAATATTTTTTTAGGAATTGATTGGATTCTAGTCCTATTTTATTTCATACTCATTTCATTTGGATGGGTAAATATCTATGCTTCAACAGTTAGTGAAGAATCTTTTGAATTAATTAATTTTTCTACTGAATATGGAAAACAACTTATTTGGATAGGTTTAAGTATTCCGTTAATTTTATTAACACTAATGTTTGATGCTAAATTTTATGAAAAATATGCTTCATTAATGTTCCTAGGTTCATTAGCTTCATTAGCTGGTTTATTCATCTTTGGAAAAAACATTAACGGAGCCACTTCTTGGTATAATTTAGGGATATTTAGTCTACAGCCTTCTGAATTTGCAAAAGCAGCTACAGCATTAGCAATGGCTAAACTAGTTAGTGATAAACATTTCAATTTAAAAAAATTAAATACACAACTACAAGCATTTGTAGTATTATTTATTCCTGCTATCCTAATAACTTTACAACCCGATCCAGGTTCAGCTCTTGTTTATGGAGCTTTTATTTTTGTATTATATAGAGAAGGATTACCTATTTACTATATAAGTTTAGGGTTTATTGCGTTATTTTTATTTATCGCAACCCTATATTTTGGTTTACAAAACACATTAATAGGTACACTTATATTATTTGGTGTTGTACTTCTCTACTTTTATTTTTTCAGAAAAAAAGCTTTAAAAAGAGGGAAATTGAAAATTTTTGGGCTTTATTTAATTTCTGCAATGTATGTTTTTAGTGTTAATATTATTTTTAACAACGTTTTTGAACAAAGACATAGAGATCGATTTAATATACTTTTAGGAAAAACTACAGATATAAAAAGCATTGGTTACAACACTAACCAATCAATTACTACAATTGCATCTGGAGGTTTTTCTGGAACAGGATTTTTACAAGGTGAACGTACTCAAGGTGATTTTGTACCTGAACAACAAACCGATTATATTTTTACAACTGTAGGTGAAGAATGGGGTTTTGTAGGTACAAGTTTACTTATTCTTGCGTTTGTATTATTTACACTTCGTATTATTTTTATTGCTGAACGACAAAAATCAAAGTTTAGTAGAGTATATGGATATAGTATTGCAGCTATATTCTTTTTTCACTTTGCTATTAACATAGGCATGGTAATAGGTATTTTACCAACTATTGGAATTCCGCTTCCTTTCTTTAGTTATGGTGGATCAGGACTTTGGGGTTTTACTTTACTTCTATTTATATTTATAAGGCTTGATGCAAACCGAACCTATGAGTGGTAATCTGAAATTTTAATCAACAAAAAAAGCACCCAAATAGGATGCTTCAATATAAATAAATATTGTTCTAAATTATAGTGTAGCTACAAATTTAGCTAACTTAGATTTCATATTTCCAGCTTTATTTTTGTGGATAATATTATTTTTAGCTAATTTATCAAGCATTGCCACAACTTTTGGGAATAATTCTTCCGCAGCTTTCTTATCTGTTGTAGCACGTAAATCTCTTACAGCATTTCTTGTAGTTTTATGCTGATATTTATTTCTTACTTGCTTAACTCGATTACTTCTAATTCTCTTTAATGCCGACTTATGATTTGCCATTATAATTTTTTTTAAAATTGTAGTCCGTAGGGGAATCGAACCCCTGTTACCAGGATGAAAACCTGGCGTCCTAACCCCTAGACGAACGGACCATTGTTATTATAAATAATTTGTAACTTTTATAGTTACTTGAACTTTTGTAGTCCGTAGGGGAATCGAACCCCTGTTACCAGGATGAAAACCTGGCGTCCTAACCCCTAGACGAACGGACCATTAATTTACAACTTATTAATTTCTTTTAAATTGCGGTTGCAAAAATACACACTTTTTTTTAGCAAACAATATTTTTTTTAAAAAATATTAATACGCTTTAGCAAACAAAACTCTTTGAGTAGATTTTTCGCCAGTTAAAATACATTTTCCTTCTTCTTGCTTGTTATTCAAAGGTATACAACGTATGGTTGCTTTTGTTAAATCTTTAATTTTATCTTCTGTTTCTGGAGTTCCGTCCCAATGTGCTGAAACAAAACCTCCTTTTGTTTTAATAATTTCTTTAAATTCATCAAAAGTATCTACTTCTGTAATATGTGTTTCTCTATAATTTAACGCTTTTTCAAATAGATTCTCTTGAATTTCTTTCAACGTTTTCTCAATATAATCAACAACACCTTCTTGTGAACGATTTTGCTTTTCTAAAGTATCACGTCTTGCAATCTCCAATGTTCCATTTTCTAAATCACGTGGTCCCATTGCAATACGTAAAGGCACACCTTTTAGTTCATATTCAGCAAATTTCCATCCTGGTTTATACGTAGTACGTTTATCGTACTTTACAGAAATTCCTTTAGCCCTTAAATCTTTTGTAAGTTCATCAACTTTCTCTGAAATAGCATCTAATTGCTCATCATTTCTATGAATTGGAATAATAACAACTTGTATAGGCGCTAAATTTGGAGGTAACACCAATCCTAAATCATCAGAATGCGTCATAATTAAACCACCCATTAAACGTGTTGAAACTCCCCAAGAAGTTGCCCAAACGTGTTCTTTTTTCCCTTCTTTTGAAGTAAATTGAACATCAAAAGCTTTCGCAAAGTTTTGACCTAAAAAATGAGATGTTCCAGCTTGTAAAGCTTTTCCATCCTGCATTAAACCTTCAATGCAATAAGTTTCAACGGCACCTGCAAAACGTTCTGACTCTGTTTTTAAACCTTTAATAACTGGCATTGCCATAAATTTTTCAGCAAATTCGCTATAAACATTAATCATTAACTCTGCTTCTTCTACAGCTTCTTTTTCAGTTGCATGTGCTGTATGACCTTCTTGCCATAAAAATTCTGCTGTACGTAAAAATAAACGTGTACGCATCTCCCAACGAACAACATTTGCCCATTGATTAATTAACAATGGTAAATCTCTATAAGATTCTATCCATTTTCTATAAGTATCCCAAATAATGGTTTCAGAAGTAGGTCGAACAATTAATTCTTCCTCTAATTTAGCTTCCGGATCAACAACTACTCCACTTCCATCTTCTGCATTTTTTAATCTATAATGCGTAACTACAGCACACTCTTTTGCAAAACCTTCAACATGTGCTGCCTCTTTACTTAAGTAAGACTTTGGGATAAATAAGGGAAAATAAGCATTTTCATGCCCTGTTTCTTTAAACATTCTATCTAGTTCGGCTTGCATTTTCTCCCAAATAGCAAAACCGTATGGTTTAATTACCATACATCCTCTAACTCCCGAATTTTCAGCTAAATCAGCCTTCACTACGAGCTCGTTATACCATTTAGAATAGTCTGTTTCTCTCTTTGTTAAATTCTTACTCATATTAAAAAGTTTGGCATAAATATTGCAACATTGTTAGTAAAAAATACTAATTTCGACAAAACTAGTACTTTTTGATTTGTTCAACAATAAAAATAACAACTGATTATGAAAGTTTCAACTATATTTAAATCCAGACTTGCTCGATTGAGTGCTTTAGTAGTACTTTTTTTGAGTTTTTATTCTTGTGGAACCTATCAAAGTGTATATAATAATGATGATGATGGAATTTACGCTTCTAACGAAAGGTACAATGATGAAAAGCTTATTGTTATAGATCAACGCACTTTTGATGAAAACTATTTTGCTAAAGAATTAGATAAAATCGATCAAATAAATGATGATGATATAATAACTGATATTGATGAATATTACTATGATGATGAATACTATGATGAAGATGAAGTATATTATGAAGAAGATGAAGAGTACGGACCATGGGAATATACAGATAATGTAACTGTTAATATTGATTCTGGTTATAATTATGGATATGGTTATAACAATTATTATGGTGGTTATTACGATTATAACTGGTACAACCCTTTCTACCATCCATACCATAATTATTACCCATATTATTCAAGTTATTATTACAATCCTTGGAGATCTAGACATTATGCTTCTTATGGGTTTTATGGAGGTTTTTACAGCCCATTTGGATATTATGGATATTCTTCATACAACCACCCTTATTACAACAACTATAATCACAGAAACAATTATAACAGATACGATAGTTATGGTAAAAGAACTGCTTATAACACAAACTCTAGAAGAAATACTAATTCCACATCAACAAGTAGAAGAACTCCTAGTTCAATAAAAAATTCTACAACAAGTACAAGTAGAAGGTCTTCAACAAATTCTAGAAATACTACAATTAAACCAAGTACAAGAACAAGCAGAACTTCTACAATAAATAGAAACTCAACAAGACAACCAAGCAGAACATACAGAACACCAAGCAGTACTTCAACAAGAAGAAATTCTGCTTACAGTTCACCTACTAGAAACTATTCTAGATATTCTTCTTCAAGAAACAAAACAGTTACACCTTCTAAAAACACTAATACAAGTTCTAGAAATAGTTCAACAAGAAGTACTAAACGTTCTTCTAATAGTAACTACTCTCCTAGTAATACAAGAAGAAGTAGTAATAGTTCATATAGTAGAAGTAGTTCTAATAGTTCTAGAAGTTATAGTAGAAGTAGCGGAACTTCAAGTAGATCTTCTTCAAGCTCATCAAGAAGTAGTTCTCGTAGAAATTAAAATACCCTAAAAAAATTAAATAATAGAACATTATGAAAAAACTAATTTTTGCAGCAATGGTTTGCATTGCTTACATAAGTAATGCTCAAACATTAAGTTATAATGACATTGGAGTTCTTTTTTCAAAAGAAGAAATTAATGGTACTGCACGTTACAATGCTATGAGTGGTGCATTTGGAGCTTTAGGAGGAGATTTATCTTCTATTGGAATAAATCCTGCAGGTGCTGCGGTATTTATGAATAGTGAATTTTCAGTTTCATTAGGTATTAGAAATTCAACAACAGATGCCACATATTACGGAAACACTTCTTCAACCGAAAACGATAAAACAAATTTATCTCAAGCTGGTGGAGTTTTTGTTTTTGATAGTGGAAAATATTCAGATATTAACAAAATAGCTATTGCTTTTAATTATAGTAGAGTTAATGATTTTGAAAATTTTTGGAACGTTAAAGGTAACAATGGTTCAGCTGCTCCAATTACAGATATTTACGATTCAGAAGTTATGTACGATCTAATTGATGGTCAATATTTTGAAAATTTTACCGATGGTAGAAATGATAAATACTCATTTACAATTGCCACTCAAAGAAATGAAGATTTATATTTAGGATTTACCTTAAATACCTACGATATTGAGCATTACCAAACTACATTATTAGAAGAGTACAATAGCGACAGTGACTCTAATACATTTGATATTTCTCAAACTCAAGAGTTATTAACTTACGGAGAAGGTGTTTCGTTTGGTTTAGGCTTAATTTCAAAACCTGCTGATAACATGCGTTTAGGTTTGGCTTATCAATCTCCTGTTTGGTACAATATTTCAGAAGAAAGTATTGAATATGATGTAAATATTTTTGAAAACGATATAAATATTACAAACGAATATAATGCTAATGATACGTATTCAGGTATAAATGGTTTCGATTACAAATTACGCACTCCAAGTAAATTAACTGGAAGTTTTGCTTATATATTCGACAAACAAGGATTAATTAGTATTGACTATACTTACAAAAATTACAGCAATATTGAATTAAAAAACGCAAACTTCACTTCAGAAAATCAAGCTTTTCAACAAGATTTAGAAAGTACCGGAGAATTAAGAATTGGTACAGAATGGCGTTTTGATAAAGTATCACTTCGTGGAGGATATCATTTTGAAAAAAGTCCTTATAAAAACGCTAAAGATTCTGATAATCTTGAAGGCTATTCATTAGGTGCCGGATTTAAGTTTAGAGGTGGTAAATTAGATTTTGCTTACCAGAAAGAAACAAATACTGCTCCTTATAATTTTAACCCTGCTGATTACAATCTAAATTCAACAGAATTAGACTTTAACAATTCAAAAATTACAGCAACGTTAGTTTTAAGTTTATAAAAACTAACATCTATATATTTGAAACGCCTCAAATTTTGAGGCGTTTTTTATTTAAAAAACATTGATTTTAGTTTTGTACTTTTGCATCACAATAATTTTAATTTAACTATGAGCAATTATTCTTTTAATATAGAAACAACAAATACCGATACTATTATTAAATTTATTTCTAATGAAGTTTTAACTAGTGGAAGCTATCAATTTAATAATATTGACGAAGCTAAAAACTCACCACTAGCACAAGAATTATTTCATTTACCTTTTGTAAAACGCATATTTATTTCTGCAAATTTTATTGCAATAGAACGTTTTGATATTGTAAAATGGGATGATGTTCAAAATGAGGTTAAAGAGCAAGTTGAAAACTATCTTAATAATGGAGGTATTTTATTAAATGAGGAACAAAAAAAACTTCCTATAGAAATTTATGCTGAAACAACTCCAAATCCAAATGTTTTAAAATTTGTTTCAAATAAAATATTATTCGAAAAAGATTATGAGTTTAAAGCTATAGATGAAACTAAAAACGCTCCTTTAGCTGCAAACCTATTTAATTTTCCATTTGTAAAAGAAGTGTTTTTATCTGAAAATTATGTTTCCATCACAAAATTTGATGGTGTTGAATGGAGCGAATTAAGTAATGAAGTTAGAAGCTTTATAAAAGAATATATTTCAGCTGGAAGAACTTTGGTAAACAGTGCTCAACAAGCTACTCAAACAATTAAAAGTTCAGAAACTGAAAAAGAATTAGATGAAATTTCATTAAAAATAATTTCAATTTTAGATGAATATATTCGTCCGGCAGTAGCAGCCGACGGAGGTAATATTGCTTTTGAAAGTTACAATACTCAAACACAAACAGTAAATGTAGTTTTACAAGGTGCTTGTAGTGGTTGTCCATCTTCTACTATAACACTTAAAAATGGTATTGAAAATATGTTAAAACAATTAATTCCAGGTAAAATTGGAGAAGTTGTAGCAATTAACTACTAATTTTTATGGCTGAAAAAGTAAAACCTTATAAAAATTCCGAACTCGGAAAAAAAGAACAAGTCACCCAAATGTTCGATACTATTTCTAAAGAATATGATGGTTTAAACCGAGTTATATCTTTTGGAATAGATATTAAATGGCGAAAAAAAGTGGTGAATATTGTTAAACAATCACAACCAAATTCAATATTAGATATAGCTACAGGAACTGGTGATTTAGCTATAAATTTAACAGACACTAATGCTGAAAAAATAGTTGGTTTTGATATTTCTCCCGGAATGCTTGAAGTTGGAAGAAAAAAAATTAAAAAACTAAAATTAAATCAAATAGATATGATTTTAGGAGATTCTGAAAATATGCCGTTTGAAAATAATTCGTTTGACGCCATAACAGTAGCTTTTGGAGTTCGTAATTTTGAAAATTTAGAAAAAGGATTAAAAGAAATTTTAAGAGTTTTAAAACCTAATGGTACTTTTGTAGTTTTAGAAACATCAGTTCCAACAAAATTCCCTTTTAAACAAGGATATAAAATTTACACCAATTTTATTATGCCAACTATCGGTAAATTGTTTTCAAAAGATAAAGTTGCTTACAAATATTTATCAGATTCTGCTGCTACTTTTCCATATGGAGAAGCATTCAACAATATTTTACAAAAAATTGGGTTTAATAGTATTGAAAACAGACCACAAACTTTAGGTGTGGCAACAATTTACATTGCTAAAAAATAATTTATGAAAAAAGTATTAGCGTTTCTTATTATCTCCATGGTAAGTACTTGTTTTTTAACTGCCCAAATAAAAGACAAAGTTATTTACAAACAAAACTGGGATAAAAAACGTGTTTTTTGGGGCTATTATTTAGGTTTAAATAAAAAAGATTACAAAATTAATTATAAGCATAATACTAATACTTTTGTAGATGTTTCTGCCTCTACAGGTTTTAGTGTTGGATTAATTGGAGATTTACGCCTTCATAAAAATATAAACCTACGTTTTGAACCAGGACTTTCTAGTAACACAAAAGAACTTGCATTTACACACATTTCAGGTGGTAAAAGTGATAGTATTAGAGAAGTAAGCTCTACTTATTTAAGGTTTCCTTTGCTAGTAAAATTTAGTACTAATAGATACTATAATATTCGCCCATATGTAATTGGAGGTATTTCATATGATTACAATTTTTCTAGTAATGAAGATAATCCAGACGACAATGCTAGTGGTGAATTTAGAATGAAAAAAAATAATTTTACTTATGAAATTGGAGCAGGAATAGATATTTATTTACCGTATTTTATATTTTCACCTTCAATTAGAGGTGTATTTGCTATTAACAATGAATTAGTTCCGGATAACGATCCTAATAGCCAATGGACAGGAAATATAGATTATCTTGGAACTAGAGGTGTGTTTTTAAAATTAGCATTTCACTAATTTCGTTTAAATTCACTTAACAAAATAGCTGTAGCAGTTGCTACATTTAAACTTTCAGTTTGTTGTAAATCGCCAAATCTAGGTATTGAAATGGTTTTTGAAATATAGCTATAAACATTTTTAGAAATTCCGTTAGCTTCATTACCCATTACCAAAATTGCATTTTTTGGCAATGTTATTTTATACACATTTTCACCATTCATATCAGCAGCATATTTTGGAAGTTCCGAATTTTTTAAATACTCTAACAACTCTGTATAAATTATTGAAGTTCTAGTTAGCGAACCCATACTAGATTGTACTACTTTTCCATTATAACAATCTACCGTGTTTTTAGAACAAATTAATTGATCAACACCAAACCAATCGCATAATCTAATTATAGTTCCTAAATTTCCTGGATCATTCACATCATCTAAAACTACGATTAAGCCTTCATTCAATAATTTATTTTTTTTAGGAATTTCAAACAAGGCTAAAACATTATTTGGCGTTTTTAAACTACTTATTTTTTTTAATTCTTCTGAAGAAATTAAAGTACAATTATTTACTTTAGAATAAGCTTCAGCCTCAACACAAAACAGTTCTATTAACTTAAAACTAGAGTTTAAAAATTCGTTTACAACTTTGGTACCTTCAGCAATAAAAAGATTATGTTTAGTTCGGTACTTTTTTTGCTGTAAACTTGTTATTAATTTAATTTGATTTTTACTTAAACTCATTGTGTTTACTAAAAATATGAAATTTGATTATAGTATTAAAAGTTATACATTTGAAGCATTAAATTTATGTTCATGTAAACTAAAATTTATGTAAAAATAGTAATTCTTCAAAGCTTTAGCGAATTAAAATAATTTAAAACTAGTTTATTGAAAAACAATATTAGAATAGTAACCTTAATAATAGTAATAACTATTTGTTTTTCTTCGTGTAATACGATTAAATATGTTGCAGATGACGAACTAATGCTTACTGAAAATAATATTTATGTAAACAACAAAAAAAACGTTGATGATGAAATTAACGATTATGTTGTGCAACGCCCTAATCAACAAGTTTTAGGTTTTATTCCTTTTCCTCTTCATTTTTATAATATTGGAAATAAAGATTTTGAAAAGGATTATGAAGAGTGGAAAAATAATAAACCTGGCTGGTATAAATTTACATCTAGTGTTTTTTCTGAAAAGCAAACTCGTGGAATGCGAAATTTTAAATACGGCGTTCATCAATGGTTTTTAAAAAATGGAGAGCCTCCAGTAATTTTAAACAATCAAAAAACACTACAAACAATAGAAAATTTAAAGCTTCATTATTTTAATGAAGGATTTTTAAAAGCAGATGTAACTGCCAAAAAAGATACTATTAGAAATAAAAAAGCTGAAATAAATTATTTTGTAACTACCGATAAAGTTTTCAAAATAGATACAGTTTCTACAGTTATTGAATCAAAAGTTTTAGATTCTATTTACACTAAAAACATTGAACAATCTATAATTAAAACAGGAAGCGTTTTTAAAACTTCATCTTTTTCCGATGAGCAAAACAGACTTACACAACTATATAGAAATTCTGGAGTATACCGATTTAATAAAAATGCCATTAGTTTTGAGGCCGATTCAATACACAGCACCTACAAATCAAATGTTACACTTTTAATTAATGATAGTATTGCAAACGTACCTTATAAAATTCAACAGATTAAAAATATTAAAATTCATACAGATTTCTTTTTCAACACTAAAAACAAACCCATAAAAGATAGCGTAAATTACAATGGATATTTATTCTTAGGTCGAGAAAAATTAAAATACAATCCAAAATTTTTACTTGATGCTATTTTTATTGAACCTAACAAAATTTATAAAGACGAAAATAGAGAACTTACAAGAAAACACTTACGCGGCTTAAATAACTTTAGATCTGTAGATATAAAATACACCGAACTTGAAAACGATATGTTAGAAGCTGAAATATTTCTAACTCCTAGAAAAAAATACTCAATTGGTACAAGTACAGAATTAACCCATTCAAATATTCGCCAACTAGGTATATCGGGTAAACTATCGTTCTCAAATAGAAATGTTTTTAAAGGTGCTGAAATTTTAAATTTCTCTGTTCAAGGTTCATTTTTAGATTCACAAGACGCTGCAGAAAACGAAACACTTTTAAATGCTTGGGAAGTTGGAGCAGATATTTCTTTAGAAATCCCAAGATTTATTCTTCCTTTTAATTCTAATAAAATTGTACCAAAAACAATGAGCCCAAAAACTACATTTACATTAGGTACAAGTTTGCAAAGAAATATTGGACTAGATAAACAACGTTTTACAGGACTAATAGATTATACTTGGCAAACTACAAAAACCAAATCGCATAGTTTTCAATTACTAAATATGCAGTACATTAAAAACTTAAATATAAATAACTATTTTGAAATTTATGAATCTGAATTTGAAGATATTGAAGAAATAGCTGACACTTATTTTAATATTGACCTAACAACTGATACCGTAATTGAATTTATAGATGAATATATAGATAATGATTTTGAAACGTCAAATTCAACAGAATACAAAACTGCCATAAACATTCTAAACAGATATCAAATTTTAACCGAAGATGTTTTAGTACCTTCAGTTGCATATACCTTTACCTACAACAATAGTGAAAATTATAAAGACACCGATTTTTCATTTTTTAGAGCAAGATTAGTTTCTTCAGGTAATTTAACAACACTTTTATCTACTAGTAAAGATGAAACAGGTGTAAAAACAATATTTAACACTCAAATAGCTCAATACATTAAAACTGATTTAGAATATAAAAAATTCTGGAATATATCTAGAGAAAATGTATTAGCATACAAAGCATTTTTAGGAATTGCTTATCCATATAAAAACTCAAACTCTATACCTTTTAGTAAAAGTTACTTTATTGGTGGTCCAAACGATTTAAGAGCTTGGAAAATTTATGATTTAGGTCCGGGAACAACTAATTCAGGATTAGAATACAATGTAGGTAATCTTAAATTTTTAACAAGTTTAGAATATCGTTTTAAAATATTAAACAGTATTAAAGGTGCCTTTTTTGTAGATGCAGGTAACATTTGGGATATTTCTAATAATGAATTAACTGAAGAAAATGCAAAATTTAAAGGCATCAATTCTATACAAGATATTGCTATAGGAAGTGGTTTTGGATTACGTTACGATTTAAGTTTTATTTTACTTCGTTTAGATTTAGGCTTTAAAACATACGAACCTTATTTAGACAACAACAAATGGTTTTCTAATTACAATTTTAACAACACCGTTTATAATTTTGGAATAAGTTATCCATTCTAAAAAATGCAATAAAACTATTTCGTTTTCGTTTTTTTTCTAATTAACCTATTTATTAAATTATAATTTAGTTAATTTTGTAAGTATATATTAACGCAATTTATTACACATAAATAATTATGAGTCATTCAATTAAACCAGGAGTTGCAACTGGAAAAGAAGTACAAGCAATTTTTCAATACGCAAAAGCTAAAAAATTCGCTTTACCAGCTGTAAACGTAATTGGTTCCAACACCATAAATGCAGTTTTAGAAACAGCAAAAGAGTTAAATTCTCCAGTAATTATTCAATTTTCTAATGGAGGAGCACAATTTAATGCAGGAAAAGGATTATCAAACGATGGTCAAAAAGCTGCTGTAGCAGGAGGTATTGCAGGTGCAAAACATGTACATACATTAGCAGAAGCTTACGGAGTTCCTGTAATTCTACATACAGATCACTGCGCAAAAAAATTATTACCTTGGATAGACGGTTTATTAGATGCTGGTGAAGTATTTTTTAAAGAAACTGGAAAACCATTATTTAGCTCTCACATGATAGATTTATCTGAAGAGTCTCTAGAAGAAAACATGGAAATCTGTAAAGAGTATTTAGCTCGTATGGATAAAATGGGAATGACATTAGAAATTGAATTAGGTATTACAGGTGGAGAAGAAGATGGTGTTGATAATTCAGACGTTGACGCTTCAAAATTATATACTCAACCTGAAGAAGTTGCTTATGCTTATGAAGAACTTAAAAAAGTAAGCGATAATTTTACAATTGCTGCTTCATTTGGTAATGTTCACGGTGTATACAAACCAGGAAACGTAAAATTAACTCCAAAAATTCTTGACAATTCTCAAAAATATATTGAAGAAAAATTTGGAACTGAAACAAACCCAGTAGATTTTGTATTCCACGGTGGATCAGGTTCAACTTTAGAAGAAATTAGAGAAGCTATTGGTTACGGTGTTATTAAAATGAACATTGATACAGATTTACAATTTGCTTTTACTGAAGGAATCAGAGACTATATGACATCTAAAGTAGACTATGTATCAACACAAATTGGTAATCCAGACGGTGCAGATCAACCAAATAAAAAATACTACGATCCTAGAGTTTGGTTACGCGAAGGAGAAAAAACTTTTGTTACTAGGTTAAAACAAGCATTTGCTGACCTAAACAATGTAAATACATTGTAAATCAACTTGTTAAATACAAAAAAATCAAAGAGAGTCTATTTTTTATATGCTCTCTTTGTTTTTTTTAGTATTTTGCACCTCAATTTAAACTTAAAACTAATAAGTTATGTCATCTTGGTTTAAAAGAAAAGATAAAGGGATTCAAACCCCAACAGAATCTAAAAAAGATGTTCCAAAAGGGTTATGGTATAAAACACCTAGTGGAAAAATAGTAGATACTGAAGAATTAAAAGCAAACTACTATGTAAGTCCTGAAGATGGTTACCATGTTAGAGTAGGAAGTGCTGAATATTTTGAAATTCTTTTTGATAATAATGAGTTTAAGGAATTTGATAAAGATATGGTTTCCAAAGATCCATTAAAATTCACAGACACTAAAAAATACCCAGACAGATTGAAACAGGCTTATGAAAAAACAGGCTTAAAGGATGCTATTAGAACTGCTGTTGGAAAATCATTAGGAAAAGATCTTGTGGTAGCTGCAATGGATTTTTCATTTATTGGTGGTTCAATGGGAAGTGTTGTTGGTGAAAAAATTGCTAGAGCAATTGACTATTCAATAAAAAAGAAAATACCTTTTTTAATGATTTCAAAATCTGGTGGAGCAAGAATGATGGAAGCTTCATACTCTTTAATGCAATTGGTAAAAACTTCAGCAAAATTAGCGCAATTAGCAGAAAAGAAAATTCCATACATCTCATTATGTACAGATCCAACAACTGGAGGTACAACAGCATCTTATGCAATGTTAGGTGATGTAAATTTTGCAGAACCTAATGCTTTGGTTGCCTTTGCCGGACCAAGAGTAGTAAAAGACACAACTGGAAAAGATTTACCTGAAGGTTTCCAACGTTCAGAATTTGTATTAGAGCATGGTTTTTTAGATAAAATTATTCAACGTAAAAATTTAAAAAAACAAATAAATCTATATATTGATTTAATTGAAAACATACCTATTAGAAAATAATAGACATAAAAAAAGCGAGCTTAATGCTCGCTTTTTTTTTAACTAATTTTAAAAAATTATTCGATTTTACAATTTCTTTTTCTCAAAGTAATTTCAGTTTCTACACCATCGGCATCTGTATAAATTGCAATATCATCGCAAGTTCCATCACCAAAATCTAAAATTCCAGTTACATCATTCTTTGTTAATTCAATAGTTCCACTAACTATAAATCTACATGACATTTCTCTTCTTAACTCTTTAGTAATTGTTGCAGATACCACTACACCATTTTTAAAAGTTGTAGCCCAATTACCTGTAATTTCAAATACGTTATCTGCCCATTCTCTAGTATCATAACCTTCAACCCATTCTCTAGTTTTTGTACCTACTCTTGAAGCAGTTTCACCATCTTCCCATGTCATTGTAATATCCATAGTTTTAACAGATTCAGGATTACCATTTTCATTTTCATAAGTTCTAACAATTATATTTTCACCTTCAACCATCACATCATTAAATGTAAATCCCTCATAAGTTTGAGTTATCGTCATTGTCATAGCATCTACGTCAAATTCATGTGAAATAATAATTTTACCAGCAACTATATGACCATTTGGAAATTCACATCCTTCACCAAAATCAAAAGTAATAGTTCTAGTTGTTCCTTCCATTACAACTGTTTTCACAGCACAATCAGGTCTTCCAGTTCCTTTTTCTCCATCATCTTTTAATGCTAACTCATCTTTACTACTTAATTCGTCCTCAAATAAATAGTCATCAATTAAATTATCTAACTCATCGGATACATCGTCTGCTTCCGTAATTGCAATAGTTTCGTCTTCAGTTAAAGCTTCTGAAATTTCTGGAGCATCAATTACTTCACTGTCTTCACAACTAATAAAGAATAATCCTCCTACTAAAAATGCTAAAAGCAATGCTGTTTTAAGCTTGTAAATTTTCATAAGGTTATATTTTAAATTATTTAAATATTTTGTTTGTTATAAGTTTAGACCTTAACTATTTTAAAAAGTTTAAATTAATACATAAAAAAATAGACACAACTAATCAATTGTCAATCAAAATAATAGTAGTATATTTGCCGACTGTTAACCATTTAGGTTAGCGTTGCATAAAAATTATTAATAAAATTAATGTTAGCATGTTATTAACAAAAGAAAAAAAAGCAGAAATTTTTGCTAAACACGGTAAATCAGCTACAGATACTGGTTCATCAGAAGGTCAAATTGCCTTATTTACAGAAAGAATTAATCACTTAACAGAACATTTAAAATCAAATCGTAAAGATTACAACACAGAACGTTCATTAGTTAGGTTAGTAGGTAAAAGAAGAAACTTACTTGATTATTTAATTAAAACCGATATTGTTAGATATCGTGAAATAATTAAAGAATTAGGATTAAGAAAATAATAAATTAAGAGGCATTTTTTGCCTCTTTTTTATTTTTAAAAATTCGAAAAGAAAGCATTAATTAAACTTTTCATTGGTAAGCCAACACACAACAACACAACACAAACCAAAATGTTTAATTAACAAAAAATTATTATATGATACCAAAGGTTCATAAACAAATTATTGATTTAGGAGATGGAAGAACCATTTCACTAGAAACAGGAAAACTTGCAAAACAAGCACATGGTTCTGTTGTTGTTCAAATGGGTAAAGCTATGTTACTTTGTACAGTAGTATCTAACTACAAACAAAGTGATGTTGACTTTTTACCATTAACAGTAGATTACAGAGAAAAATTTGCTGCAGCTGGACGATATCCAGGTGGTTTCTTTAAAAGAGAAGCAAGACCAACAGATGCAGAAGTTTTAACAATGCGTTTAGTAGATAGAGTTCTACGTCCATTATTCCCAAAAGACTACCACGCTGAAACACAAGTAATGATTCAGTTAATGTCTGCAGATGAAGATGTAATGCCAGATGCTTTAGCAGGTATTGCTGCTTCTGCGGCTATTCAATTAAGTGATATCCCTTTTGAAACTCCAATTTCAGAAGTACGTGTTGCTAGAGTAAATGGTGAATTTATAATCAACCCAAGTAGAGAATTATTAGAACAAGCTGACATTGATATGATGGTTGGTGCTTCTGCTGATTCTGTAATGATGGTTGAAGGTGAAATGGATGAAATAAGCGAAGAAGAAATGGCTGATGCCATTAAATTTGCACATGAAGCTATTAAAGTACAATGTGCTGCTCAAGTTGCTTTAGCTGAATCATTCGGTAAAAAAGAAACTCGTACATACGAGCCAGAAGAAGAAAATGAAGAATTAGCTGCTAAAGTACATGAATTAGCATACCAAAAATGTTATGATATTGCTAAAAAAGGTACTTCTAAAGTAGAAAGAACTGATGCTTTTGCTGCTGTAAAAGAAGAAGTTATAGCTTCATTTACTGAAGAAGAAGTAGCTGAATTTGGTGGTTTAATTGGAAAATATTTCGGTAAAGCTAACAAAACAGCAGTTCGTGAATTAACATTAGCTGAAGGCTTACGTTTAGACGGAAGAAAAACTACAGAAATTAGACCAATTTGGTGTGAAGTAGATTACTTACCATCAACTCACGGTTCTTCAATATTTACTCGTGGAGAAACTCAAGCTTTAGCTACAGTTACTTTAGGAACTTCAAGAGAAGCAAACCAAATAGATATGCCAACTTACCAAGGTGAGGAAACTTTCTATTTACATTATAACTTCCCTCCTTTCTGTACAGGTGAAGCAAGACCTTTAAGAGGTACTTCACGTAGAGAAGTTGGACACGGAAACTTGGCACAACGTGCACTTAAAAAAGTAGTTCCTGCAGATTGTCCTTACACTGTAAGAGTTGTATCTGAAGTATTAGAATCTAATGGTTCTTCTTCAATGGCAACTGTTTGTGCTGGTACAATGGCATTAATGGATGCAGGTGTACAAATTACAAAACCAGTATCTGGTATTGCAATGGGATTAATTTCTGACGGTGATCGTTACGCTGTTTTAAGTGATATTTTAGGTGATGAAGATCATTTAGGTGATATGGACTTTAAAGTTACTGGAACTGAAGATGGTATTACTGCTTGTCAAATGGATATTAAAGTGAAAGGTTTATCTTATGAAATTCTTGTAAATGCTTTACAACAAGCACGTGCAGGTCGTTTACATATTTTAAGCAAATTAACTGATACTATTGCTCAACCAGCTGATGATGTTAAATCTCATGCTCCAAAAATGGTTTCAAGAACTATTCCTAATGAATTTATTGGTGCATTAATTGGACCTGGAGGAAAAGTAATTCAAGAAATGCAAAAAGAAACTGGATGTACTATTGTAATTAATGAAGACCCAGTTACTGAAGAAGGTATTGTTGAAATTTTAGGTACAGATCAAAATGGTATTGATGCTGTTTTAGCTAAAATTGATTCTTTACTATTTAAACCTCAAGTTGGAAGTGTTTACGAAGTGAAAGTAATTAAAATGTTAGATTTTGGTGCTGTTGTTGAATACAACGAAGCTCCTGGAAACGAAGTTTTATTACACATTTCTGAATTAGCTTGGGAGCGTACTAATAACGTAACCGATGTTGTTAATATGGGTGATGTATTCGATGTAAAATACTTCGGAAAAGATCCAAAAACTCGTAAAGACAAAGTATCTAGAAAAGCTTTATTACCAAAACCTGAAGGTTTTGTAGAAAGACCTCCAAGAGATAACAACAGAGGACGTGATAACCGCGGAAGAGATAACAGAGGACGTGACAATCGTGGTGGTGATAGAAGACCAAGAGAACCAAAAAACGATTAATAAAATAGTTATACTATTTATTTAAATATTACAAAAAAGCTTCTCTAAATAGAGAAGCTTTTTTATTTTCATAAAAAAAGAAAGGAGAGTTTACAATATAATTTGTAAATTTCTCCTTTCTAAATACAAATAATAATTATTAGAAAGCTAACCCATAACATCTAATAATCTATTAAAATTCAAGAGCACCAATCATTAGTAATACTAATGATTGGTTTTTTTTGCTCTCTAAACAATAGAAGTAACTAACCCCTAACACTTCTATTGTATTTTTTTTAAACAAAAACTTATCTAAAAGTCTTTATTTTATTTCAATATCTTGATCTACAAACTTTTTAATTGGTATAACTACTATTCCATCTGCTGTTTTTATAGTTATACAAATATTATCTATTTGTTGAATTGTACCTTCAAACTTTTTAGTTTTTACATGTTGCCCAACTTCAAAATTTCTTCTTGAGTAAAATCCAAATAGCAACCTTAAAACTACATCACGTGCTCCTAACCCAAATGCAATGGTAAATGAAATTAATACAGAACCAAGTATTAAGGTTAAATTATCAGTAATCATTTTAGTTTCAATTCCTGCTTGGTCTAAAGCCGTAATAGAAACAACTACAACAATTGCATAAAAAACAATATTACTAACCAGATTAGAACCTGAAATTTCTAAAGATTTAAAAGTATCAACTATTGCTTTTTTTACTAATGAAGCTATATAAACTCCAACCACAAAAATTAATAACGCACTAATTAAAATTGGTAAATAAGCAATAAAACTACTTATACCTTCTGACACCATTTTTAGTCCAAGCATTTCAGAAGCTACAACCGTAAATATTAATATTAAAAGATACTTTACAAATTTTAATATTATTTTAGAAGGAACTACCGTAAAATCTGATTTTCCAAATAATTCAGCCTCATTTAATTTAGTTGTTAAAGAATCTATTTTACTAAAAGTTAGCACTTTTTTCAAAATATAATTTACAACTTTAATTACTAGCCAGGCTAATATTATAAAACCAATTCCTTTTAATAAAGTTGGTAAAAAACCTATTACTTTATTCCATAAATCTTGTGCAAATGTTAAATCTTGAAGTAAAAAAATTGTTTTCATTTTTTTATATAATTTGGGTTAAATATTATTTTTTATCTCCTTTATTTTTATTCTTTTTAAGAGAATCATTTTCTGTCTTCAAAAACTCGCCAATTGTATTTGGATATTTCACCACAAATAAATCGGCAATATCAAGAGAAAGTTTTATCAATGAAATATCGTTGATAACCTTCTCCTTGAGTACTTTTGGCACCTCTTCGTTATGTAATAATTTCTTAAATGGGTTTTCCATTAGTTAAGATTTTTATATACATTAATAACTTTCTCTCTTGCGCGTTTTAAACGCATTTTTACTGCACTTTCACCTATTTCTAATGCTTCTGATAATTCTCTTACAGAAAAATCATCTTGATACTTCATTAACAATATCATTTTATCATTAGGATCCAAAAGCTCCATTGCTTTACCAAGCTTTTCAGCTTTTAGTTCTAATAACACAGATTCACTAACATCATTATCAAGATCTTTAGAATCTGGTATTTCTCCTTCAAAGTTTTTTTCGTTCTTTTTATAATTATTTCTGGTTACATAATTCACACAAAAATTGTATGTAAATGAATATAGCCAAGTTGAAAATTTAGACGTTCCTTTAAACGTTCTTAATTTCACAAATAACTTTATAAAAACATCGTGGGTTAAATCTTGCGCCTCTTCTTTAGAGGAAGCAAACCCGTAACATTTATTATAAACTTTAGTAACATGGCGGTCATATAGCACAGCAAACAAATGACTATCATTTGATTTTACTATCCTTTCCACTAATTCGTTATCACTTAATAACGATATGTTACTTTTAGAATTCAAAAACTTATTATTGGGTTATACTTTTGTAAGACACATTTATTTAATTAAAGTCACTAAATTAAAATTTTATATAACTTTTTGTAACAATTTCAAAAATACAACGTATATATTGTATACCACTTATTAAAATCAAAAATATTTTAAATATTACATGAGACAACTAAAAATTACCAAGCAGGTTACAAATAGAGAGACTGCTTCATTAGACAAATACTTACAGGAGATTGGAAAAGTTGATTTAATTACTGCTGAAATGGAGGTAGAATTAGCGCAACGAATTAAAGCTGGAGACCAAGTTGCTTTAGAAAGATTAACTAAAGCAAATTTACGTTTCGTTGTATCTGTTGCTAAACAATACCAAAACCAAGGGTTAACATTGCCAGATTTAATTAATGAAGGTAATTTAGGTTTAATTAAAGCTGCTAAACGTTTTGATGAAACTAGAGGTTTTAAATTTATCTCTTATGCTGTTTGGTGGATTAGACAATCTATTTTACAAGCATTAGCTGAACAATCTAGAATTGTACGTTTACCTTTAAACAAAATTGGTTCTATTAATAAAATTAATAAAATGTATGCCTTTCTTGAGCAAGAGAATGAGAGACCTCCTTCTGCTGAAGAAATTGCAAAAAAATTAGATATGACGGTGAACGATGTAAAAGAGTCTATGAAAAACTCTGGTCGTCACGTATCTATGGATGCTCCTTTAATAGAAGGTGAAGATTCTAACTTGTACGATGTATTAAATACAGGTGAATCTCCAAATCCAGACAAATCATTATTACACGAATCTTTAAAAGTGGAAATTGAAAGAGCTTTAGAAACCTTAACTCCAAGAGAAGCTGATGTGGTACAGTTATACTTTGGTTTAGGTGATGCTCACCCAATGACTTTAGAAGAAATTGGAGAAACTTTTGATTTAACTCGTGAACGTGTTAGACAAATTAAAGAAAAAGCTATTAGAAGATTAAAACACACTTCTAGAAGTAAAATATTAAAAACATATTTAGGATAGTAGATGTACTTACTTTTTTGAAAATGAATTAAAAACGCTCGAAGTATCGAGCGTTTTTCTTTTTTAAATTATATTTGCCAATCTAAACAACTTAAAATGAGTAAATATATAGCTCCATCAATGTTAGCCTGTGATTTTGCTAACCTTCAAAGTGAAATTGAACTGGTTAACAATAGTGAAGCCGATTGGTTTCATATTGATGTTATGGATGGTGTTTTTGTTCCAAATATTTCTTTTGGAATGCCTGTAATTAAGGCTATGAAACAACATACTAAAAAAACAATGGATGTACATTTAATGATTGTAAATCCCGATAAATATATTGAAGATTTTAAAAACGTAGGAGCAGATATTTTAACTGTACATTATGAAGCCTGCACACATTTACACAGAACCGTACAAGCTATAAAAGCTACCGGAATGAAAGCTGGAGTTTCCTTAAATCCACACACCCCAATTGCTGTTTTAGAAGACATTATTAACGATATTGATTTGGTTTTAATAATGAGTGTTAATCCTGGTTTTGGAGGACAAAGTTTTATAGAAAACACCTATAAAAAAGTGGAACAGTTAAAAGCACTTATTGAGTTTTGCGATGCTAAAACACTAATAGAAGTAGATGGTGGAGTTACAAGTGAAAACATAGAACAGCTATCAAAAGCAGGTGTAGATGCATTTGTTGCAGGTAGTTTTGTTTTTAAAAGTAAAAATCCAACCAAAACTATTTCTGAACTAAAAAAATTAGCTGAATTTTAAATTAATTCTTCTTTTTTAGCTTCTAATTCATATTGTTTTAAAAGGTAATTTAATAAATCTGTAGTGGTAACCATACCTACTAACTCATTATCATCTACAATAGGCAAAGAATGAAATTGATTTTTAGCCAATATTTCAGCGGTAGATTTAACGCTAATGTTAGAATTTATTGTTACTAAATTTTTAATCATTATTTGTTGAATATCAAACATTTCATATACTGCATTATCAATTTCAATTTCTTTTGAATCAAAAGAATCTAAAAAACTAATACGTTCTAAATCTGAATGGCTTAACATTCCAATAAGTTTTTTACCTTCTAAAACTGGAATATGACGAATATTATTCTCTTTAAATAATTGTTCTGCCTTGTATAAATTATCATTTAAGCTTAACGTAATAAGCTGCTTAGTCATTATTTTAGATACTGGCTCAAGACGTTTCATTGTATTCTATTTTTAAGTGTTCTATAAATTTCGAGAAAAGGTGGCTGAATTACTATGATTTAAATCATTTAATCTAAAAAAGAGGTATTATATTGCAGTATAATTTAGATTAAAACAACTCAAAATGTTTCAAAAGAATCATTTTTTAACCTTACTTTTTAGAATTACTCTTTTGGTGTTTCTTTTTATTTCTTGCTCTAGTAAAAATAAAAATTACATAAGTATTGCAACGGCTGCAAATATGCAATTTGCCATGAAAGAATTATCTGAAAATTTCACTCAAAAAACTGGAATTAATTGCGAAATAATGGTAAGTTCATCTGGAAAATTAACTGCACAAATTAAAGAAGGTGCACCTTATGATATTTTTGTTTCAGCAGATATGAAATACCCAAATAACTTATACAATGCTGGATTTACAAAAACAAAACCTGTAATTTATGGTTATGGAAAATTAGTATTGTGGACATTATTTGACTCCATTAAACCATCGTTTAAAATTCTTCAAAATAAAAATATAAAACATATTGCTGTTGCCAATCCAAAAACGGCACCTTATGGCAAAGCTACTTATCAACTTCTTCAGAAAAAAACTATTTTAAGCTTATTAGAGCCCAAATTTGTATTTGGAGAAAGCATTGCTCAAACAAATCAATTTATAACAACAAAATCTGCAGAAATAGGTTTTACAGCTAAATCTGTAGTAGTTGCACCACAAACTAAAGGAAAAGGTAATTGGATTGAAGTAAATGAAGAATTCTACACTCCTATTTCCCAAGGAATTGTTTTGCTAAAAAATGGAACTGGTAACAAAAATCACACACAACAGTTTTATAACTTTATACTTTCTGATGAAGGAAAGAACATTTTAAGTAAATTTGGATATTCAACAAACTAAATGAATATTTTAAACGGAACCATAGAAAAATTAACTGTAAGTGGCAGTTTAACTTTAATCAATCTTAAAGTGCAACATTTACCAATTACAGCTATTGTAATTGATACACCAAAAACTGCAAGCTATTTAAAAATTGGCAATTCAATTTCAGTTGTTTTTAAAGAAACCGAAGTTATTATAGGCAAAGGAAATGTTGACCAAATTAGTATGCGAAATAAATTTAAAGGTGTTATTTCAAAAGTAGAATCTAAAGAGTTGTTAAGTAAATTAACTATTGATACTTCCGTAGGAAAAATTTCATCAATAATAACAACAAATGCCGTTAAACAATTAGAATTAGAAAAAGGCGTAGAAGTTACCGCCATGATTAAAACTAACGAAATAATGCTATCTGAATGATTGATTGGGAGCCACTAATATTAACCTTTAAATTAGCATTTGTAACAACTGTTTTGCTACTGTTTATTTCAATTCCATTAGCATATTGGTTAGCGTATTCAAAATCTAAATTAAAACCTATTGTTGAAGCTTTGGTTAGTATGCCTTTAGTGTTGCCGCCAACTGTTATTGGTTTTTATCTATTGGTTGCTTTTAGTCCTTCTAATGAATTTGGAAACTGGTTGAACGAAACATTTGGATTACGATTTGTATTCTCTTTTGAAGGATTAGTTATTGGTTCTATTATTTATAGTTTACCATTTATGGTGCATCCAATACAAGCAGGTTTTTCTAATTTATCAAATTCGTTATTAGAAATGAGTTCTATTTTAGGAAAATCAAAAACTACAACACTAGTTAAAGTACTATTACCAAATATTCGTCCTTCATTATTAACAGGTATTGTGTTAGCGTTTGCCCATACTATTGGTGAATTTGGAGTTGTTTTAATGATTGGTGGAAACATACCTGGTAAAACCAAGGTTGCATCCATTGCAATTTATGATGAAGTTGAAGCTTTAAATTACAGCGATGCCAATATGTATTCCATTATTTTATTTGTAATTACCTTTTGTATTTTATTAGCTGTGTATCTAATTAATGGAAAGTATTTAAAACAATTTTTTTAATGATTGAACTTAACTTTCATAAAAAATTAACTGCTGCTACTGGCGAAATGTTGCTAGACATTAACACTTCCATTAAAAAAGGAAGTTTAGTAACACTTTATGGAAAATCTGGAGTTGGAAAAACTACTATTTTAAGAATTCTTGGAGGTTTATTAAAACCTGAAAAAGGAACAATTTTAGTGAATAAAACTACTTGGTTTAACAGCGATGAAAAAATAAATTTAAAACCTCAAAAACGAAATGTTGGTTTTGTTTTTCAAGATTATGCATTATTTCCAAATATGACTGTAAAAGAGAATTTGGAATTTGCTTTAGAAAAAAACCAATCAACTAAAATAGTTAAGGAACTAATTGAATTAATTGAATTAGGTGAATTACAAAATAGAAAACCTACAACACTTTCAGGAGGTCAAAAACAACGTGTAGCTTTAGCTAGAGCTTTAGTAAAAAAACCATCTATTTTAATGTTAGACGAACCACTTTCAGCATTAGATTATGAAATACGTTTTAAACTTCAACAATATATTTTACAAGTTCACCAAGAATTTAATTTAACCACTATTTTAATTAGCCATGATATTTCAGAAATACTTCGAATGAGTGACCACATTATTGAAATTGAAAATGGAAAAATAATACGTGAAGGTAAACCTACCGAAGTTTTTAATATTAAAGAGTTTAATGCTAAATTTCAATTTACGGGAACTATTATACATATTGAAAAACAGGATTTTTTATACATCCTCACAGTTCATATTGGAAAAGATTTAGTAAAAATTGTTGCAGATGAAAGTGAAGGAAGTCAATTAACAATTGGTGATAAAATTTTAGTTTCGGCTAAAGCTTTTAATCCAATAATTAATAAAATAAATTAGTTTTAAACGTACTAAACTAATACATTTTCCAAATTAGAATCTACACAAAAAATAGCAGATATTCTAGATTCGTTAACTATTGTAATCATATCTAAAATTGACATTTCAGAATCAACACTAAATATATTTACATCAGCATTTCTATGTTTTTTTACATTACTTAAAAGATCACCTTTTTTAACACTAATATTGGTTTTATTAGGAAACCTTACCATTGTTTTAAAATAATCAATATCGCTTTCTAAAAATTTTGAATTTGGATTGTTTTCTAAAATCAGCGCATCAATTGTACCTTTCCAATTCTTACTAATTAATAAAGATAAAAGTGTTGACAAATCGTTATGGCCAATATTAAAATCTTCTTTCCAATTGGTTGGAATATTAGTCAACCATAAGTTAATATTTTTTTCTATAGCTAAACTTGCAGTTGAAAAAGGAATGTAAATAATCATTCCAAAATTATTTTTTTTAACATCTGCTATCAACGTATTAAAATAATCTACGTTAACATTACCGGTGTCTACACTTACAAAAATAATATTTGGTTTAAAAAATGCCGCATTTAAAGATTGCATACTAATATTAATAGTAGTATTTAACTCTTTATTTTCTATAAAAGCATAAGAAACAGATATACCACTTTCCTTATATTTTTGTGAAGCGTTTTTTAAAAATAACTCAATATTTTTTTGTTCTTCAACATTTTCATTTATAAGTGATAATATTTTAATAGAGCCTTTAGGATAAACTATAGAATGAATAAGTTTATAGGAACTTCTAATTTCCTTTGGCATTGTCATTGGTATTAAAAGATCTGGTCTCCAAGATCTCACTTCTTTTTCTGGACTTAAATCGCTCGATTTTTTTGTAGCCCATTCTGCTAATGCTGTAAACAAACCGCTTCGCGAATCACCAGCTTCAGATTTCAATTTTAATCTCACCAAATAAAAATAAAACAAGAAAATTAATATTAACGAAGTAAGAGCTACAATAACATTAATAACAAACATAATTGCTATGGATCCAAACGCTCCCAAAGCTGGAATTATTAATGGCACTTTTAAGGTTGGTCTATAACTTGGTAAACTTAATGATTGTTCCACAAGAACAACAATATTTACCATAGCATAAGTAATCATAAAAAACATAGTAAGTATTGGCGCAATGGTGTTTAAATCACGTAATGATATACCAATAAGCACAATAACCGCTGTTATTAACATTGAATTTACTGGTTCTCCTTTTTTTGATATTTTAGAAAGCTCTTTACTTTTAGGTAAAATTCCTTTCTCTGCAAGTGCAAGCATAATTCGAGGTGCTCCAATAAACGAACCTAATGCCGAAGAAAGTGTTGCTCCTAATAAACCAGCTAATACAATTGGACTAAACAATGCCTTTTCTATAAATAAATTATAATTTGAAGCCATTTCATAAGGAGTTGCCAACAGTGATGCTACAAATATTAAACTAATATAAATAACGGTAGTTAAAAGTACTGCAGAAATAGTTCCCTTTGGAATACTATCTCGAGGACTTGTTAAATCTCCCGACATATTTGCACCAGCCATAACACCTGTTACTGCAGGAAAAAACACAGCAAAAACAACCCAAAATGAACCTCCACTAAAATTATTTTCTATAGATCCAGGATATTTTCCAAATAATTCAAAATCGTAATTTAAATCATTTACAAAAAGCGACCCATAAATTGAAATTAAAGACAAACCTATAATTCCAAGAATAACATATTGAATTTTAAAAGCAAAACTTGTACTTATAAAAGCAATAGTCATTACTACAGCAAAAATACCAAGATCTAAAAATAAAGAATTTAAATTGGGTAATATTGAAACTAAACCTTCTCTAAAACCAAAAACATACATGGCTACCGCTAAAGCTTGAGCAATATAAAATGGAATTCCAATGGCTCCTCCTATTTCCAACCCTAATGATTTAGAAATAATACTAAATGCTCCTCCAGTTCCAATACGAACATTGGTAGTAATTGATGATAAACTTAACGCTGTTGTTAATGTTATTGCAACTGATAATAATACTATTCCAAGTGCTCCAACTATTCCAGCATTACCAACAACCCAAGGTTGACGTATATACATAATTACACCAAGAATTGTTAATGTTGTTGGTGTAAATACTCCTGCAAAAGTGCCAAACGTTTTTTTTGTCATATTTTTAAAACCTTTTTAGATTAACAAATATGTGTTTTGCAATTCTTCTTTATAACATTTTAGAATTTAGCTTAATAAAGATACCTAATAATCTTTATATTTAGAAGTAAAATTTTATTGTTAGAAAAAAAACAAGCTTATAACCTACAATTATTTTAACAATTATAGATTATAAGCTTATTCTAAATCTTCTTTTTAAAGCAACTAAATTATTACTTATTAGAAACTGTTTTTTTTAAATCGAAGATATCCTTTCTTCTATCTTTTAAGTTTCTAACACTACCAAATTGATTTAGTTCTCTTAACAAACTAATATCTACGTCAGCAATTAAAATCATTTCTGTATTTGTAGTTGCTTCAGCTTTAATTCCATTTGCCGGAAAAGCAAAATCACAAGGTGTAAACACCATAGATTGCGCAAATTGTATATCCATATTATGCACTTTTGGAAGGTTACCAACACTTCCTGCAATTGCCACGTAACATTCGTTTTCAATTGCTCTAGCTTGTGAGCAGTTTCTAACTCTTGAATAGCCATTTTGTGTATCTGTTAAAAAAGGAACAAATAAAATATCCATGCCTTCATCTGCTAAAAGTCTGCTTAACTCTGGAAATTCAGAATCATAACAAATTAGCACACCAATTTTCCCACAATCAGTATCAAACGTTTTTAATACGTTTCCACCTTGTAATCCCCAAACTTTAGATTCATCTGGTGTAACGTGAAGTTTTTCATACCTTTCTGTGGTTCCATCCCTTTTACATATATAACCAGCGTTGTATAAAAGATCATCTTTAATTTCTGGCATACTACCTGTAATTACATTTATATTATAAGTTATGGCTAGTTCTGAAAATTTTTGAACAATTTCTGGAGTATATTTGGCTAACTCACGTATTGCTTCAGACTCTGGTAAGTGATTATTATCTGCCATTAATGGCGCATTGAAAAATTCAGGAAATAACGCAAAGTCAGAACGATAAGCTGCAACTGCATCTATAAAATACTCGGCTTGCTGCATTAATTCTTCTAAATCTTTATACAATCTCATTTGCCATTGAATTAATCCAAGGCGCACTATTTTTTTCTTGGTTAAGGCTTTTTTTGTTGGTTTTTCATAAGAAATATTATCCCATTCTAGCAATACCGCAAACTCTCCAGAATTTGCATCACCTTCTAAATAACCTTTTAAAACTTTTGAAGGATGAAAATCGTTAGACATTTGAAAATTTAATACAGGATCGTGTATTTCTTTTCGTTTTACTTTCTCTATATATTCTTTTGGCGTTAATTTATCTGCGTGTTTGTGATAATTTGGAATTCTTCCTCCAAAAGCAATACCTCTTAAGTTTAATTTTTCTGCTAATTCTTTTCTATAATCGTATAATCTTCTACCAAGACGTAACCCTCTATATTCTTTTTTTATAAAAACATCAATTCCATAAAGCACATCTCCTTCTATATCGTGTGTTTCAAACGTATAATCTCCCGTAATTTCTTTATACGTATGGTGTTCATCAAATTTATTATAATCTACTACTATAGATAATGCACAACCAGCTAATTGATTATTAATTTTAATAACAACTTGCCCTTCAGGAAACTTCTCAATTAAAGCTTTTAAATGCGCTTCTTTCCAATAGGAATCTGGCATGCTAGCATAAGCTTCAATCATTGCTGCTTTTAATTCTTTATAATCTTTTAAAGTTAAAAATTGAAGTTCTATATTTTCAATGTTCTCAATCATTTTTTTAATTATTTTGTATAGTTACAATTGTGGAATTGTTGCTAAATTTTATTCTTATTATTTTGTTTATAACCACTTTTTAGTTCTATTAATTCCTTATTTAAAAATTAATTTACTAGGCTAAAAACTCTTTTTTATTTAAATTTTTTAAATAATAAAAAGACCATTAAATACGTATTTGTTCTCTAGTAGGTATTGCAAAGTGAAACCTATTAATAAGATAAAGTAAAATAGAAGTTAGCTTTAGATTTTGGCAACTTATTCTATAAGTTGTTTTTGAATATGACTTCCTAATTTTCAAAAACCCAAATGTGAAAACACTTTTCATAATGTTCAGCTAATCACACATTTAAACACATATATAATTAACAATACAAAGGAAGTCTTTTTTTCTAATTTCGCAAATTTTTTAAAAATATTTCACATAATAAAAAACTTATAAACTTGTTTTTTATAAAGTTTTATTAATTAAGATTACCTATTGTAAATTTTTAAAATATCGATATTCAACGCTTTATTCACTAATAAAAAAAGTTTTGGTAATTTACTTTTAAATTCATTAGGTGTTTCAAAATAATGCTCTATTAAAACAGCTATAAATTCATATTTATTCTCATATCCATAAGAACGAAAATAATTAGCTTTTAATAATCTTTCTCTATTCTTCTCATTCTTTAAATATTCTAAAATTTGATTAAAATAGATCTTAAAATTGAGAGCTGAATAACTTTTTTCATTTAAAAAACCAAAATGTAAGGCATGAGAAAATTCGTGTAAAGCTAAATTTAGATTATCATTTTCATTCCTTATACCATCTAAAAAATCAATCCAAGAAAAAACTACTAAATGTAATTTAGGATTTGTTTCTCCTTTATGGTATTGTTTTAAAATAGTTGAATAATAACTTTTAGGATAAATAATAATAGTTTTTACACGAGAAAATAAATAACTACGCATTCCAAAAGTTAAGGTAACCGCCATAGTTGCAACTAATATTTTTATTTTTGAAGTAATCTCAATTTTATTTCCAACAAAATTATGTTCTTCAATAAAACGATAAACTCTATGCTCAAAAACTTTTTTTTCTTTCGCTGATAAGCATCTATAAAAACGTGAATGTTTATAAATAATTTCCTGCTGTTTTAGATCCAACTGTTTTGGAAAAACAACAAATTGAGAAAAATTTGTATGAACAAAAAAGATTCCTTTTAATGAATTAATTAAAAATGTAAGTATACTCACCAATTTTTTCTAACTTAACTAATAATTTAATTCACTAATTTAAGTGTTATAGTGACCCCGGCAGGATTCAAACCTGCAACCGCTGGAGCCGAAATCCAGTGCGCTATTCAGTTGCGCCACGAGGCCTATTTATTTTTTATGACAATAATTGTTTTACTATTGCAGAAATTGTTTTACCATCTGCCTTACCTGCTAATTGTTTAGATGCCATTCCCATTACTTTTCCCATATCTTTCATTGAAGTTGCTCCAACTTTATTTATAAGTTCTGTAACTACTTTTTTAATATCATCTTCACTTAATTGCTCTGGTAAAAATTGAGCTATAATTTCAACTTGCTCTAATTCTGGTGCGGCTAAATCTTCTCTTCCTTGCTCTTTATACACAGCAGCGCTATCTTTACGTTGCTTTACTAACCTTTGTAATAATTTTAACTCTTCATCTTCTGTTAAATCCATTGTAGCTCCACTTTTTGTTTGTGCTAATAAAATTTCAGATTTTACTGCTCGAAGCGATTGTAAAGCTACTGTATCTTTAGCTTTCATTGCTTCTTTAATTTTATCCATTATCTTTTTTTGCAAACTCATAATTCTAACTATTTTGTTATGCGAAGATAAAAAAAAAGAACTCGAAACTCTTCATTTTATACTGAAGAATTTCGAGTTTAAACTTAGAAAATTAGTCTAAGGGCAATCGTCTTTGGGCAATATTTTAATCTACATTATCGTGTAAAAAAGAATTATTTGAACGAAATTGAATATCGTTATTATCATCAACATCTAAAGTTGTACGAGATTGTGTAGTTTCAGATGAATGTGTGTTTTCGTCTAATTCTACTCCCATACGTTTGTATGCTGGTTCTTTTTCAATTTCTTCAATATTTCTATTTACTTTGTTTTGAAATTTGTAATTCAATTCTTTAAATTTTTCTCTACGTTCAGTTGCTTTTGCTCTTAATTCAGAAATTGTTAAATCTAATGGAGAAACTTCTTTAAAATCAACAACTTCAGTATCATTTATAGAATGTTTTTTTGATTGAGGTTTTACCGTAATTTTTAACTCTTCTTCTTCATCATCTAACGTAACTTGTTTTTTAGCTTTCACTAAATTATCCTCCAATTCTGAATATTCTTCTAACGAAAAATACTTTGTTTCCTCTACAGTTTTTATTGATTCTTTTTCTTCTAAAGTAGATTCAATTACCTTATGATCCACAACTTCAATGGTGTTTAAATCCACTTCCGTTTCAACAGGTTTACTTATAGAAACTGGAGTTTCTTCTACAACATCGCTTTTAACTTCTTTTACTTCACTTAAAGGTAAATCAAAAGTAAATGCTATTTGAGGCTCTTCTTTTACTTCCTCTTCTTTAGGTTCTTTAACTTCAGCTGTTATAGGTGTTATAACAAAATCTTCTTCAGAAATTTCTTCTGTAGAAATTTCTTCGTATACTACATCAATGTTTTTTATAAATTCTGTTGTAGGTATAATATTAAAATCCTCTTCATCTTCATCTTCACCTAGATCAAAAACAATTTTTTGTTCCTCTTTAGCTTCCACTTCAGTTTCCTCAATTTCATCATCTAATGAATGAATTATTTTTTGTTCAGCAACTTCTATTTCAATTGAATTACGCTCTGTTAAATCCACTTTAGCTATTTGATCATCTCCACCAAGTGTATGAATTATTTTTTTAGCTTCAGTATTTGAAATTTCGTGTTGTTGGTCTTTATTAAAGCCTGTTGCTACAATTGTAACAGCAATAGCATCTCCTAAAGATTCATCTTCACCAACTCCCATAATTATATTTACATTGGATTTAGCTTCAGATTGAATAAAATCGTTAATTTCTCCAATTTCATCAATTGTAATTTCTTCTGCTCCTGAAACAATTAATAACAATACATTTTTAGCTCCAGTAATTTTATTATCATTTAATAATGGAGAATCTAATGCTTTTGAAATTGCTTCTTCAGAACGATTTACCCCAGTTGCTGTTGCTGATCCCATAATAGCAGTTCCACTATTAGAAAGTACCGTTTTAGCATCTTTTAAATCTATATTTTGTGTGTAATGGTGTGTAATTACTTCAGCTATACCACGAGCAGCTGTAGATAACACTTCATCTGCTTTTGAGAATCCGGCTTTAAACCCTAGATTTCCATAAACTTCACGTAATTTATTATTATTTATAACTACTAAAGAATCTACATATTCCCGTAATTTTTCAATTCCATTTTGAGCTTGTTCGTTTCGCATTTTTCCTTCAAAAGAAAAAGGAATTGTTACAATACCAATAGTTAACAAATCTAATTCACGAGCAGCTCTAGCAATAACTGGCGCAGCCCCAGTTCCAGTTCCTCCACCCATTCCAACAGTTAGAAATACCATTTTAGTATTACTACCTAACATGGATTTAATTTCTTCATAGCTTTCTTCAGCTGCTGATTGACCAACTTCAGGGTTTGCTCCTGCACCTAAACCTTCGGTTAGGGAAACTCCTAATTGAATTTTAGTTGGAATTGGACTATTTTGTAATGCTTGTGCATCGGTATTACAGACTACAAAATCAACTCCGTTAATTCCTTGTGAATACATGTGGTTTACGGCGTTACTACCTCCACCACCAACACCAACTACTTTGATTACGTTTGATTGATTTTTTGGTAAATCGAATGCTATACTACTAAATTCTGTACTGCTCATAATATGGAACTTATTATAATTCTTTTTCTTTTTTTTCTATTCTGCGTTATCTAAAAAATCTTTTAGTTTATCTCC
Organism: Lutibacter sp. TH_r2; assembly: GCF_033101135.1. Taxonomy (NCBI): domain Bacteria; kingdom Pseudomonadati; phylum Bacteroidota; class Flavobacteriia; order Flavobacteriales; family Flavobacteriaceae; genus Lutibacter; species Lutibacter sp. TH_r2. The sequence continues at coordinate 1,641,555 of NZ_JAWMPV010000001.1, read as the reverse complement.
CCATTTTTCAAAAATGGTTCGTTTAGGCTCTTTTGGTTCTTCAACTTCTTCCTCAACTACTTTAGTCTCTTCTTCATTATTATTATCAAGAATTTCTTTAACTTCTATAGTTTGAAGTCTTGCTTTTTCTTTATCAATTTTACTTAATCCATTCATTAATAGACCAACGGCAGTTGCATATTGTGGACTTGAAATACTTTCATCAGAATCTCCAGCTAAATTTTCGTTAGGATAACCAATTCTGGTATCCATTCCGGTAATATATTCAACTAATTGTTTTATATGTTTTAATTGAGCTCCACCACCTGTTAAAACTATACCAGCTATTAGTTTTTTCTTTGGCTCTTCGTGACCATAATTTTTAATTTCTGCAAAAACTTGCTCAATAATTTCTACTACACGAGCGTGAATAATTTTTGATAAATTTTTTAATGTTATTTCTTTTGGATCTCTTCCTCTTAAACCTGGAATAGAAACTATTTCATTATCTTTATTTTCACCTGGCCAAGCTGAACCAAATTTTACCTTTAATAATTCTGCTTGTTTTTCAATAATAGAACAACCTTCTTTTATGTCTTCTGTAATTACATTTCCCCCAAATGGTATAACTGCAGTATGACGAATAATTCCATTTTTAAAAATTGCTAAATCTGTTGTTCCACCTCCTATATCAATTAATGCTACACCAGCTTCTTTTTCTTCATTACTTAAAACTGCTTCAGCTGATGCTAATGGTTCTAAAGTAATTCCTGCTAAATCTAATCCAGCGCTTTTAATACAACGCCCAATATTTCTAATGGATGAAACTTGACCTACAACTACATGAAAATTAGCTTCTAATCTTCCACCATACATACCAACAGGCTCCGTAATTTCAGCTTGTCCGTCAACTTTAAATTCTTGTGGTAACACATGAATAATTTCTTCTCCTGGTAACATTACCAACTTATAAACTTGCTTTTCTAGTTTATCTAAATCATCGTCACTAATTACTTCTTCGGAATTTGGACGCGTAATATAATCGCTATGTTGTAAACTTCTAATATGTTGGCCAGCAATACCAACTACTGCTGAATCTATTTTAATTCCAGAAACTGCAATAGCTTCATCTACAGCCATTTGTATAGATTGAATTGTTTGCGTAATATTATTAACTACACCTCGGTGCACACCTAAACTCTTGGCTTTTCCTGTTCCAAGTAGTTCAATTTTTCCATAATCATTTCTACGACCAATCATAGCAACAATTTTTGTTGTTCCTATATCTAATCCTACTGAAATATCATTCTGTTCCATACTCTACTTTTTTGTGCACACAACCTGATGGTTGTATTTTAAATTTATTGTTGTGTATTTATTCAATGTACTATCTAGCATTGCTTTTGAATAAAACGATTTTAGATCTTTAAATTTTGAATTTAAATTATCCAAACTACCTAAAATTATTTTTTGTTCTCCAACTCTAGTGTTCAACACATATTCATTTTGTTTAGAACGCTGAATACCAACTATTTGTTTTTTTAAAAAATTATCTTCTAAAATAGTTGAAACTAACTCAAAAACTTCAGCAGTATTTTTTTCTGAAACTTCGCCCGAAACTACTATAACTCTTGCTGAATGCTTATGAGACAAAGGCATTATTTTTGCCTGCCTATCAATATAATAGCTTTTATTATTTGTAAAAACTCTTGCAATAGGAATTCGCTGTTTTACGCTAGCTTTCAACAAACCATCAACCGTTAAATATACCGAAGCATTTTCTACCATAGGATGTGCTAAAATGTTCGATTCCAACAAATGTAAATCTATAACAGATTTTGCTTTATTTTTAACCGATTGTTCATTTTGTATTAACAACTTATTAACCATTTGATAATCCATAAATAAGAGCTCTCCTTCTTCAAAATTCACTTGAATATCTTTCACTTTTTTACGCTCGTTCTTGTTATTCGAAAATCCGAACAAAAATACTACTAAAGCTAGTAATAACAAAGACTTTATGTAATTCCAATTAATTTTCAACTGTTAAATTTTCTTTAACTTCAGTTACCAATTCACCTATATCTCCAGCACCCATCATTACAATTATTTGAGCGTCAGAATTTAAAATATTTGACACCAAATTTTCCTTTGATGAAAGTTGCTTGTTTTTTGATTTAATTTTACCCAATAACCACTCCGAATTTACACCTTCAATAGGTAATTCTCGAGCTGGATAAATGTCTAATAAAATTAATTCATCAAATTTTGAAAGACTTTGCGCAAAATCATCTACAAAATCTTTAGTTCTACTAAATAAATGTGGCTGAAACACAGCTAAAACTTTTTTTGAAGGATACATTTCCCTTACTGCATTTTCAACTGCATTTATTTCGGTTGGATGATGTGCATAATCATCAATCAAAATTAAATTTTCAGTTTTTATTTTATATGAAAACCTGCGCTTAATTCCTCTAAAGGTTAGTAAAGCTTTAGCAATGGACTCAATTGATAGTCCAAAACTACTTGCCATTGCTAAAGCTGCCACTGTATTTAGCACATTGTGTTTTCCTGGGAGCGTAATTTTAATATTTTTAAAAAACTCTTCTGGAGTTTGAATATCAAAAACATAGCTTCCGTTTTCTATTCTTAAATTTTCTGCATTAAAATCTGCATCTTCTTCTATTCCGTAGGTTACTCCTTGAATTGGTAATCCTTTTTTTACAATTAAATCATCTGTAACTTTCTCTGAAAACTCTATAAATGAATCTTCTAATTCGGATGCTTCTCCATAAATATCCAAGTGATCTGCATCCATAGAAGTTATGCATGCAATATTTGGAGATAACTGCAAAAATGAACGATCAAATTCATCTGCTTCCACTACAGAAATCTCACTTCCTCCCAAAATTAAATTTGAGTTATAGTTTTCTGAAATTCCTCCTAAAAATGAAGTTGCATTTACACCACATTCTTTTAAAATATAACCTAATATTGTTGACGTGGTTGTTTTTCCATGTGTGCCCGAAACTGCTAAACAAAACGAATTTCTAGTAATTTCACCTAATATTTCTGAACGTTTTAAAACCTTGAAATCATTTTTTAAAAAATAATTTAATTCTGAATTATTTTTTGGTATTGCAGGCGTGTAAATTATTAATGTTTTTTCTTTATCTCTATAGTTTAATTGTATTAAATCTAACGAATCTTCAAAATGAATATCTACTCCTGAATTTTGAAGAGATTTAGTAATTTCAGTTGAAATTCTATCGTACCCTGCAACGTTTTTACCGCCATGCTTAAAATAACGAGCCAAGGCACTCATTCCAATGCCTCCAACACCTACAAAATAAACGTTATGTATATTATTTAAATTCAACTATCTAATTAATTTTTCTATTTCTTCAACAATACTTTTAGTAGCATTTGGCAAAGCTAATTTTTTTATGTTTTTACTCAACTTAACTTGTAATTCTTCATCATTTAACAATTCAAAAAACATAGTTTCAAACATATTCAGCTCGCTTTCTCGCAACAACAAAGCTGCATTTTCACTAACAACAGCTAGTGCGTTTTTTGTTTGATGATCTTCTGATACATTTGGAGATGGTATAAAAATTACAGGCTTTCCAACAATGCATAATTCTGAAATACTTCCTGCTCCTGCTCTACTAATTATAAAATCTGCAGCAGCATAGGTTAAATCCATTCTGTTCAAAAAATCAAAGGTCTGCACACCTTCTAATTCATCATATTTTTTAAATTCATTATAATACAACTTACCAGTTTGCCAAATAACTTGAACTTTGTTTTTAACTAGCCAATTAATATTACTTTCTATTAAATTATTAATTGCTCTGGCTCCTAAACTTCCACCAATAATTACTAATGTTTTTTTACCTGAATCTAAATTGAAAAAACTTAAAGCTTCTTCTCTTTTAGAATCTATTTCTAATAAATCTTGACGAACAGGATTTCCTGTTTTTATCATTTTTTCAGCAGGAAAAAAACGCTCTAATTTATCATAGGCTACACAAATTTTATCTGCTTTTTTACTCAATAATTTATTAGTTATTCCTGGATACGAATTTTGTTCTTGAATTAAGGTTTTTACACCTAAAATTTTTGCCGCATATAGTGTTGGTCCACTAGCAAAACCACCAGTTCCAATAACAATATTTGGTTTAAACTTTTTTATAATTCTAAATGCATTCCATAAACTGCTAATTAACTTAAACGGAAATGCTAAATTTTTTAATGTTAAACTTCTTTGAATTCCCGAAATCCATAAACCTTTAATTTTATAACCAGCTTGAGGAACTTTTTCCATCTCCATTCTATCTTTTGCACCTACAAACAAAAATTTGGCATTCGGATACTTTTCCTTTAGCTCATTTGCTATAGAAACTGCAGGATAAATATGTCCGCCTGTTCCACCTCCACTTAATATGATATTAACCGATTGTTTCATGTAATACATCTAAAGGGTTATCTATATTCTCTTCTGTTTTTAATTTTTCTTTATTGGCAGTAACACTCAAAATAATTCCAATTGCCAAACACGTCATCCAAACAGATGTTCCACCACTACTAATTAAAGGCAATGTTTGCCCCGTTACCGGGAATAAATTAACAGCTACAGCCATATTTATTATAGCTTGAAAGATGATTGGAAGTCCTACACCTATTACCAACAACGAACCAAAAATACTTGACGCTTTTTTTGCAGCAACTATAATTCTAAACATTAAAAAGAAATAACAAGTAATTACAAGAAATGCGCCCATTACCAGTCCAAACTCTTCAACAATTATGGCAAAAATAAAATCGGAAGTAGATTGTGGTAAAAAGTTTTTTTGAACACTTTTACCTGGTCCTCTACCTGTTAATCCTCCGCTTGCTATTGCTATTTTAGCTTTTTCTACTTGATAACCTTCTTGAGAATCTTTACTTGAAAAATTTTCAACTCTACTTATCCATGTATCAACTCTATTTGGCATTGCATTTGGAAATGCTTTTGCAGTTAGCACAAATAGAGTTAACACCAACAATCCTGTCCCCACAACGATCGCTATGTATTTTAATGGATAACCACCAATAAAACATAACAAAAGCACCATTGAAAAAATGATAGCTGTTGTTGAAAAATTGGCAGGTAAAATTAATACAAGTACAGCTGCAACTGGTAGCCACAGCGGCACAATACTCTCTTTAAAAGAATATTTTTTATCTTTATTTTTTGCAAGAAATCTAGCTACATACATCATTAACACAACACTAGCAAAGGTTGACGTTTGAAAACCAACTCCAATAAAAGGAATTTTTATCCATCTACTTGCATTTGCTCCACCCATGGTAGTTCCCTGTGAAATAGTAAATATTAATAATACTATAACTAACGGAAGTAATATTACCGAACCTCCACTAAAATATCTATAAGGAATTTTATGCGTTCCATATATTATTAAAAACCCAAAGAATAACAGAATAACATGTTTCATTAAGTGATATGCTGGAGTTCCCATTTTTACCACATACACTAAATTTGTGCTAGCACTATACACAGGCATAAATGAACAAAATGCCATAAATAATACTATTGACCAAATAGCTCTATCTCCTTCGATATGTTTAAGATATTTTTTCACTATAAACTTCTCACAGCATTTTTAAATTGTCTACCTCTATCTTCATAATTTTCAAACAAATCAAAACTTGCACAAGCTGGAGATAACAAAACTGTATCACCTTTTTCTGAAACTTTATAAGCTACTTTTACAGCTTCTTCTGCTCCAGAAGTTTCAACTATTAAATCCACTACATTTGAAAATGTTTGAATTATTTTTTGGTTGTCAACACCTAAACAAATAATAGCTTTTACTTTTTCTCTAACAAGCGACATTAATTCTAAATAATCATTTCCCTTATCAACACCTCCAACAATCCAAACTGTAGGAGTTTTTACACTATCTAAAGCGTAAAATGTAGCATTTACATTTGTTGCTTTAGAATCGTTTATATATTGTACACCATTAATTTTTAACACTTGCTCCAATCTATGCTCAGCACCTTCAAAATCTTCTAAACTCTCTCTAATAGCTTCTTTTCTCACCTTCAATATAGAAGCTGTCATAGCTGCTGCCATAGCGTTTTTTGTATTGTGTTTTCCTTTTAATGCTAATGTTTTAATCCCCATTATGCTTTCTTCGGTTTTATATTTTATTATTATTTCTTCATCTTTTAAATAAACTCCTTGCTCTAATTCTTGTTCTACTGAAAAAGGAAGCAACGTTGCTTTTACTTTGTTATTTGAAAGCCATTCTCTAATTACTTCATCATCATAATCATAAATCAAAAAATCTTTTTCTGTTTGATTTTCTGTTATTCTGAATTTAGAATTGATGTAATTTTCAAACTTATAATTATACCTATCTAAATGATCTGGTGTAATATTTGTAATTATTGCAATATGTGGTGCAAAATCTACAATACCATCTAACTGAAAACTACTCAACTCTAACACCTGAATATCAAAATTTTGATTCGCTACTTGCTCTGCAAAACTTTCTCCAATGTTTCCACCCATTCCAACATTTAATCCTGCTTTTTTCAAAACATGATTTGTTAACATTGTAGTTGTTGTTTTTCCGTTTGAACCAGTTATTCCAACAATTACAGAATTTGTGAATTTTGATGCAAATTCAATTTCAGAAATCACTGGAATATTCTTTGAAATTAATTGTTGAACTAAAGCAACTTTATCTGGAATCCCAGGACTTTTCATTACAACATCTGCTTCAAAAATTTTCTCTTCAGAATGTTTTCCTTCTTCAAAGGATATGTTATTATTTAAAAGAACTTGTTTATATTTTTCAGTAATTATTCCCCTATCAGAAACAAAAACTTCATACTTTTTTTGTTTACCTAAAATTGCTGTTCCAACACCACTTTCACCTGCACCTAAAACAACCAATTTTTTCATTTATCTTAACTTTAGTGTCACTATTGTAAATACAGCCAGCATAATTCCTATAATCCAAAATCTTGTTACAATTTTACTTTCGTGATAACCCGATTTTTGATAATGATGATGCAAAGGCGACATTTTAAAAATGCGTTTTCCTTCACCAAACTTCTTCTTTGTATATTTAAAATAACTTACCTGTAAAATCACAGATAAATTCTCCACTAAAAAGATTCCTGCTAAAATTGGAATCAACAATTCTTTTCTAACTGCTATGGCCAACACTGCTATAATTCCACCAATAGTTAAACTACCTGTATCTCCCATAAATACTTGTGCTGGATACGTATTGTACCATAAAAACCCTACCAAACCTCCAACAAAAGCAGCAATAAAAACTGTCATTTCACCAGATTTTGGTATGTACATTACATCTAAATAATCAGCAAAAATAATGTTACCCGACACCCAAGCTAAAATCCCAAGCGTTAGTACAATTATTGCTGAAGTACCAGCAGCTAATCCATCTATTCCATCGGTTAAATTTGCACCATTTGAAACTGCCGTAATAATAAAAATTACAATAGGAATAAAAATTAACCACGCATAATCTTTAGCTCCATCGCCTAACCAAGAGATAGCAGCAGCATAATCTAGCTCGTTATCTTTTAAAAATGGAATGGTAGTTTTTGTAGATTTTTTAGCATCAGCAAACAACACTGGTGATCCTTCTTCAGTTACATATTGGTATTCTGTTGGTAATTGCTCTTTCATTGTAACACTTGGGTGGAAATACAGCATTGCACCCACAAAAATTCCAAGCGTAACTTGACCTAATATTTTAAACCTACCTTTTAAACCTTCTTTATCTTTTTTGAAAATTTTTATATAATCATCTAAAAAACCAATAGTTCCCATCCAAATTGTTGAAACTACTAAAATTACTATGTAAACATTATCTATTTGCGCAAATAATAATACAGGAATTAACGTAGCTAGAATAATTATTATTCCACCCATTGTTGGTGTACCTGCCTTTTCTACTTGACCTTGTAAACCTAAATCACGAACAGATTCTCCAATTTGTTTGGTTCTTAAATAATTAATTATACGCTTACCATAAATAGTAGAAATTAGCAATGAAAATATAAATGCCATTGCAGAACGGAATGTTAAAAACTGAAATACACTTGCTCCAGTTAACTGATAATGCGTTTCTAAATATTCAAATAAATAATATAACATCTTAACTTTCTACTAGTTTTAATTGTTCTTTAATTTTTTCTAAATCATCAAAATGACTTCTCACTCCATTTACTTCTTGATACGTTTCGTGCCCTTTACCAGCTATTAAAACTATATCTCCCTTTTTAGCCAATTTACAAGCAGTTTTAATTGCTTGCCCTCTATCTAAAACGGCTAATGTTTTTCTAAAATCTTGAGGTTCTACTCCAGATTCAACTTCATTTAAAATAGTTTGAGGATCTTCAGTTCTAGGATTATCTGACGTGAAAATTACTTGAGAACTTAAGAGAGCAGCTATACGCCCCATAATAGGACGTTTAGCTTTATCTCGGTCTCCACCGCATCCCACAACGGTTATAACTTGCTCGTTTCCAGTTCTAATATTGTTAATTGTCTCTAATACATTTTTTAAAGCATCAGGAGTATGCGCATAATCTACAATTGCAGTGATACCGCCTTTTGAAATAAAATATTCAAACCTTCCCGAAACATTTTCTAACTTACTTATTTGGGTTAAAGCTTCGGTTTTATCAATATCTAGTAGTGTAGCTACTGCATAAACAGCTAACAAATTATAAGCATTAAAACTACCTATAAGTTTTGCCCAAATTTCACTATTATCAATAGTTAACAATAAACCTGAAAACTGATTTTCTAAAATTTTTGCTTTAAAACTTGCCATAGTTTTTAAAGCGTACGTATATTTTTTTGCTGATGTATTTTGAAGCATTACTTCTCCATTTTTATCATCTACATTCACCAAAGCAAAAGCTGATTTTGGCAACGAATCAAAAAATGATTTTTTTACATCTCTATATTCTTTAAAAGTTTTATGATAATCTAAATGATCGTGTGTTAGATTTGTAAAAATTCCACCTTCAAACTGCAAACCTTCTGTTCTTTTTTGATGAATTCCGTGAGAACTTACTTCCATAAAACAATACTCAACTCCAACCTGAACCATTTCGTTCAAATATTTATTTATTTGAACTGAATCTGGAGTAGTATGTGTAGTTTCATATTCTGAATCTCCAACCACAATTTTAACAGTAGAAAGCAAGCCTGTTGAATAGCCTAAATTTTTAAACAATTCACTTAACAAAGTTGCAATGGTAGTTTTACCATTTGTACCTGTTACACCAATTAACTTTAATTTTGATGAAGGATTTTCGTAAAAATTTGAAGAAATAATTGCCAATGCACTATTTGAATCTTTTACTTTAACGTAGGTGATTTTCTCTTCTATTTTAGAAGGAATCTCTTCACAAACTATTACTGAAGCACCTAATTCAATAGCTTTATTAATAAATTTATGTCCATCAAAAACCAACCCTTTTTGAGCAACAAATAGACTATCGGTTACCACTTTTCTAGAGTCAAACTCAACATTAGACACAGCAATATCTAAACTACCATAAGTAGTACTAATATTTACATTGTTCAATATGTCCGTTAACGCTTTCAATTATCCTAATGTTAATTTTATAGTTGATCCTTTTTCAATTTTATTTCCTGAAGGAATTGATTGATTTAAAACTTTTCCTTTTCCTTCATAACTTACATTTAATCCTAAATTTTCTAAAAAAGGAACAGCATCCATTAATGCCATTCCTTTTACATTTGGGATCGAATTAAATTCCTTATTAGCTACCGTTAAATAAGAATTAAAGGTATCTTCAACACTATTAATTGTTAGTGTTGTATTTTTAATTTTATTAATAATATGATTTGAGGTATATATTTTTTGAGCAATATCTTTAAATACTGGTCCTGAAACATCAGCTCCATAAAAACCTTTATCTAAATCTGGCTTATGTATTACAACTATGCATGAATACTTTGGGTTTTCTGCAGGAAAATAGCCCGTAAAAGAAGAAATATATTTTTTATCCTTTAACCATTCTTGATAATTTGCATAATCAACACGTGCAGTTCCTGTTTTTCCTGCCATTGAAAAATTCTCTGCATATAATTTTCTTCCTGTACCTCTAACTACAACATTCTTTAAAACTTCTTGAACCTTTAAAGCTGTTTCCTTTGAGCAAATTTTGGTATCAATAACCTCTTTCTCAAAAACTTCTATACTACTATTTCTTGATTTAATTTCTTTAATAAAACGAGGTTTTACCATTTCACCATTATTGGCAATAGCATTATAAAAAGTTAATGTTTGTAAGGGCGTTAACCCAACGTTGTACCCATATGCAATAGAAGGTAATGCATTTTTGCTCCACAATTTATCTCCAGGACTAGGAATGGTTGGTTTCCCTTCTCCTTTTATAGGTAAACCAATTTGCTGATCCAAATGCATATCTTTAAGTTTATCAATAAAAACCTCTGGTTGCTCTCCAAAATTTTCTTCAATTATTTTTGCAAAACCAATATTTGAAGAAACCTCTAAAGCTCTTGCTGCAGATATTTTTCCATAACCACCTCTATGAGAATCGTTAATATACCTTCCATACATTCTATATCTTCCATTACCAGTATCTACTATAGTACTTGTATCAATTACTTTAGTATCTAAAGCAACCACAAAAGACATTAATTTAAAAGCTGATCCTGGCTCATGTGATTCCCAAACAGCATAATTTCTTTTTTCAAAATATTTTCCATCCGAAGTTCTTCCTAAATTAGAAATAGCTTTTATTTCACCAGTATTTGTTTCCATAACAACCACACATCCATGATCTGCATTATAGTGCTCTAATTGTCTTAATAAAGAATGGTGTGCAATATCCTGTATATTAATATCTATTGTTGTTATTACATCTTTCCCATCAATTGGCTCACGTTCATTATTATCATTAATTGGTTTCCATTGACCTTGAGCAATTTTTTGTTTTTTTCTCCAACCAAATTCACCTTTTAAATAATTTTTATAGGCACCTTCAATACCTGGAGCTCCACGATAATCATCATAACCTATAGTTCTTTCTGCAACTTTACCTAAAGGATGTGCTCTAACAGTAGTTTGTTCTGCAATAAAACCACCTTTATAAACTCCCAAATTAAAAATTGGAAAACTTTTAATCTTCAGATAATCATTATATCCAAGTCTTCTAGCTATAAATAAATATCTATTTTTCTTTTTTCTTGCTGTTCTAATTTTAGTTTCCCAATACGATGTGGATTTCCCTAACATTTTTGACAATTCTTTAGACAATCCTCTAACATTTTTTTCAAAAACATCACCTTTAACGGTATACACATCCATTCTAATCTCGTATTGAGACATTGAAGTTGCTAGCAAACTACCATCCGCAGCAAAAACATTCCCTCTATTCGCATAAATAGTATCGTTTCTAACAGTAAGTTGTTGAGATAAATTTCTATATTTCTCCCCATTAGTAAATTGAATATTTACTAACCTTGCAATAATAGCTACCAAAAGGATTGTGATTACCACAAGCACACCGTAAAGTTTATTTGTTATTCCTTTTTGGGTTACCATTATTAATTTACTTTATTACTAACTACTTTTATAACTTGAGGTGGTGTTTCACTAGGAATCAACCCCATATTCTCAACATTTTTTTTAATAGTTGATTCTAGCTTCATTCTCATTGCAATTGAACGAGTATCAACAAATTCGGTTCTCAACTCTTTAATTTCTTTATTCAATTTTGCAATTTGCATTACCTTTTTATCAGAACTATGAGAACTACCAATCATAACCAACATTAAAACCACAACAAACAAAATAAAACGCCAGTTTCTAAATGAATTCTCATTCACTAAAAAACTACCGCGCAAAAAGCCATAAATTGTGTTTTTTACTTTACTCATTTAGATAATGTAGCTATTCTTAATTTTGCACTTCTAGCTCTATTATTAATTTTAATTTCTTCTGAAGTAGGAATTATCATTTTTCCAACTTTTCGCATTGGCACACTGATGTTACCATAAAAATCTTTCTCTGGCTCTCCTTCAAATAACCCACTTCTAATAAATCTTTTCACCAACCTATCTTCTAACGAGTGGTACGATATAACACTTAACCTTCCATTTTCATTTAATAAATCTGGAATCTGAAGTAAAAATTCTTTTAAAACCTCAATTTCTTGGTTTACTTCAATTCTAATTGCTTGAAATATTTGAGCTAAAATTTTATGCTCTTTAGCCTTTGGAATAAAAGCGCTCAAAACTTCCTTTAACTCAAAACTTGTTTTTATTTTTTTCGACAAACGTGTTTCAACTATTTTTTTAGCAATAGCTTTTGCACTTCGTAATTCTCCATATTGAAATAAAATACTAGCCAATTTTTCTTCATCATAATCATTAACAACATCATACGCAGAAATACCAACAGCCTGATTCATTCTCATATCTAAATCTGCATCAAAACGAGTTGAAAACCCACGTTCAGCCTCATCAAACTGATGAGAGGAAACACCTAAATCTGCTAAAACTCCATCCACTTTTTTTACACCATAAAACCTTAAATAACGTTTTATAAATCTGAAGTTTTGAGGAATTAACGTAAAACGATCATCGTCAATTGTATTTTTCTGCGCATCCTCATCTTGATCAAAACCAAACAACTTACCACCTTCTCCAAGCCTATTTAATATTTCTTTAGAATGGCCACCACCACCAAACGTAACATCTACGTATACACCGTTAGGTTTTATATCTAAACCATCAATACTTTCCTTTAATAAAACTGGGCTATGATACATCTCCATCTGTTTTTTTATTACTCATAACTCTTTCGGCTAAATCAGCAAATGGATCATTTACATCTTCTTCTAATGATTTTTCATACTTTTCTTTATCCCAAATTTCAATCATATTACCAGCAGAAGACAAAACCACTTCCTTGTCTAAACCAGCATAAGCCATTAGATCTTTTGGCAATAAAAATCTACCAGACGCATCTAACTCCACCATTTTCACACTCGCATTAAATTTTCTTATAAATGCATTATTATCTCTACTAAATCTGTTTAAATTATTCACGTCTCTACTTAATTCATTCCATTCCTTCATCGGAAACAACTCTAAACACGACTCAAAAATTGATCTTTTAATCACAAAACCATCCTGTAAAACAGCAGCTAATTGCTTCTTAAACGCCACAGACAGAGAGACTCTACCTTTTGCATCAGCTTTACATTCGTATGTACCTATTAGGTTTATCATTTTTTTTGAGTATTGATTCAAAAATATAAAATAATTCCCACATTTTACCACTTTACCCCACTTTGTTGATAACTTTCGCTTTTACAGGCCTAAAAACAAGTAGTTTTTTGACTTACAAGTATTTATCTAATTAATTAGTAACCGTCAATAAAAAGCGCATACTTCCAAAAAAAAAGTTACCTTTGTATCTAGTGAAAAAAGTAATTTAATGAGTAATAATCTTATCACAGAAGGAAAATTTAGCTACCTTGAAAAAGGTGAAGGACAACCCATAATTTTACTTCATGGTTTAATGGGTACTTTAAGTAATTTTGATTCGGTATTCAATCATTTTTCAGAAAAAGGCTACAAAGTAATTATCCCTGAATTACCTATCTACACACTACCTCTTTTAAAAACAAATGTTAAAAACTTATCAAAGTTTTTAAAAGAATTTATGGAGTTTAAAAATATAGATAAAGCAATACTTTTAGGTAATTCTCTTGGTGGTCACATAGCATTATATTTTACCAAACTTAACTTAAATAGAGTAGCTGGATTAGTTCTTGCTGGAAGCTCTGGATTGTACGAAAAATCAATGGGTGATACTTATCCAAAACGTGGAAATTACGAGTACATTGAAACAAAAACTCAAGAAGTTTTTTACGATCCAAAAGTAGCGTCTAAAGAAATGGTTGATGAAGTTTTTGAAACTGTAAACAACAGAGGTAAAGTTATTAAAACTTTAGCTATTGCCAAAAGTGCTATTCGACATAATATGGCGAAAGATTTAAATGATATGGATACACCTGCGTGTGTTATATGGGGTAAAAATGATACTGTAACACCACCAGAAGTAGCTGTTGAATTTGAAAAGTTATTACCTGACGCAAAATTATACTGGATTGATAAATGTGGGCACGTACCAATGATGGAACATCCTGAAGAATTTAACAAACTACTAGAAAACTGGTTAAAAGAGAGGAACTTATAACATGAAAATTAAAAGTGCTAATTTTGTAATTAGTAATTCCGATGTTTCCAAATGTCCAAATGAGAGGCTTCCTGAATATGCATTTATTGGAAGGTCTAACGTTGGAAAATCGTCACTTATAAACATGCTAACTGGTCAAAACAAGTTAGCTAAAACTTCTGGTCGACCAGGAAAAACTCAATTAATAAATCATTTTAAAATTAATGATGATTGGTTTTTAGTGGATTTACCTGGTTATGGTTATGCACGTGTTTCAAAAAGCGTTAAAAAAACATTTCAAAGTTTTATCAAAAACTATTTTCTACAACGTGAGCAACTTATTTGCTCTTTTGTTTTGATAGATTCTCGCCACGAACCTCAAAAAATAGATTTAGAGTTTATGGAGTTTTTAGGAGAAAATGGAATTCCATTTTGCTTAATTTTTACAAAATCTGACAAGCTTAAACTTTCTGAATTGAATAGAAATGTTAAGAACTATATTAAAAAAATGACCAGTACTATTTGGGAAGAAATGCCTCCGTATTTTGTTACTTCTGCAACTTCATCAAATGGTAAAGAAGAACTACTTCAATATATTGATAAAATAAATAACGGATTAGATAAAAATCTTTAAAATGGCTTCAACTAAAGAAAATTTAGAAGTTTTATTTGAAGACAACCATCTAATTATTGTCAATAAAAAATCTGGAGATATTGTACAAGGAGATAAAACTGGAGACAAACCTTTAAGTGATGTTGTTAAAGAATATATTAAAGATAAATACAACAAACCTGGCAATGTTTTTTTAGGTGTTGTACACCGATTAGATAGACCCACAACAGGAATTATTGTATTCGCTAGAACTTCCAAAGCTTTAGAACGCTTTAATAAAATGTTGCGCGATAAAACAGTAAATAAAACCTATTGGGCTGTTGTAAAAAACAAGCCAAAAAAAACACAAGACACTTTAATTGGTTATTTAAAAAAAAATCCTAAAAACAACAAATCTACATCGTATTCCTCTGAAATTGAAGGAAGTAAAAAAGCAATACTTCACTATAAAACCATTAAATCTTTAGATAATTATCATTTACTAGAAGTTGATTTAGAAACTGGAAGGCATCATCAAATTCGCTGTCAATTATCGTCTATTGGAAGTCCTATTAAAGGTGATTTAAAATATGGCTTTGATAGAAGTAATAAAGATGCTAGTATTCATTTACACGCTAGAAGAATTGAATTTACCCATCCTGTAACAAAAGACCAAATTTCAATTATTGCTCCTACTCTAAACGAAGTTATTTGGAAGGCATGTAACTAAAGTTACAATACTAAAATTATAATTACTACGTTTTATTAATAAATCAGAACCGCACTAAAACTATAGCAGAATTACCTTCTTATAAATTTCAATTTATCTATTATGTTAAAAAAAATAATATTAAGTTTCACTTTCATATTCACTACTTTCATAAGCTTTTCACAAAATTGGATTACAAGTATAAATGAAGCAAAAGAAATAGCCTCAAAAGATGGTAAAAAAATTGTATTGGTTTTCCAAGGATCTGATTGGTGTGCGCCATGTATTAAATTAGATGTAGAAATTTGGAGCACAGAAGAATTTAAAAGCTATGCTGCTAAAAATTTTGTAATGCTAAAAGCAGATTTTCCCCGTAAGAAAAAAAATGAACTATCACCTGAACAACAAAAACAGAACAATAAATTAATGGAAAAATACAATACAAAAGGTTATTTCCCTTTTGTTGTAGTTTTAGACAAAGATGCTAATGTTCTTGGCAAAACTGGCTATAAAAAAACAACACCTAAAAATTATATTAGCCTTTTATCTTCATTATAACTCAATGAAAAAATATTTATTAATAAGTCTTTTAATACTTACTACTACTTTTTATGGTCAGCATTTACAAAAACGCACCTTAAAATTAATGGGTAGTAGATTTGATATTACAGTTTCTGCAAATGATTCCGTAAGTGCTTTAAGCTATATTAATATGGCTATTAATGAAATATCAAGAATAGAAAAATTAATTTCTTCTTGGGATCCAAATTCTCAAACTTCAGAAATAATAAAAAATGCAGGAATTAAACCTGTAAAAGTAGATACTGAACTTTTTCAGTTAATTGAACGCTCATTAGCAATTTCAAAATTAACAGATGGTGCTTTTGATATAACTTACGCATCAATGGATAAAATTTGGAAATTTGATGGCAGTATGAAAACAATGCCTTCTAAAGAAAATATAAAAGCTTCAGTTGCAAAAGTTGGCTACAAAAACATTGAGCTTAACAAAATAAATCACACTGTTTTTCTAAAATTAAAAGGAATGAAAATTGGTTTTGGAGCCATAGGAAAAGGTTACGCGGCTGACAAAGCTAAACAGTTATTAATTTCAAAAGGCGTAAAAGCTGGTATTATAAACGCATCTGGAGATATGAATACTTGGGGTAAACAACCAAATGGAAAAGACTGGATGGTTGCTATTACAAACCCTATGAATAAAAATAATGCTTTTGCCACCCTACCTATTAGTAATAAGGCTGTAGTTACATCTGGTAATTATGAAAAATATGTGACTTTTAACAATGTACGTTACACACATATTATTGATCCAAGAACCGGTTATCCTGCTACAGATATAATAAGTGTTTCTGTTTTTGCACCAAAAGCTGAATTAGCTGATGCATTGGCAACTTCAATTTTTGTAATGGGCACTGACGTTGGATTAAACAGAATAAACCAATTAAAAGCAATTGACTGTATAATTATTGATAAAGAAGGAACTATTCACACATCAAATAAAATAAATATAAATAAATATGATTAAAAAGTTGAGTTTACTGCTTTTAGGCACAATCTCTTTAACATCTTGTGTAGCTGTTAAGGAGTATGAAAAAGTATATATAAATGATCCTGATATGGTTTTGTCTTCTAGAAAAATAGAGAAGTTTGAAACTAGCGCACAAGTATATCGTGAAGCTGCTTCAGGCGCTAATGGAGGAAAATCAGGTGGAGGCTGCGGCTGTAATTAATATTGATATTAAAATGAAAAAAATACTTATCCTTTTTACAGTTTTATTCACTTTTGTTGGGTTTTCACAAACAAAACAAGAAGAGAACAAAACTTATAAAAAAAGAGTTTTAGAAAATACCGAAGTAGATTTTATTTCTAGCTACTACTCTCAAGACGGAGATAATGCCGCTGTTACTGGAGGAATTGGAACAGAAGAATTAACAGATATTGCAAGTAGTTTAACGGTTTCTATTCCTTTAAACGATGATGATGTTTTAACAATTGACGCTACAATTTCAGCATACAGTTCAGCTTCTTCAAGTAATTTAGATCCTTTTGATTCTTCTGGCGCTTCTGCTGGAGGTGGAGACGACGAAGATGATATTGATGGTGATGATGAAGATGATAACTATAACAGCAATGGAGGTGGAAGTCCATGGGTAGAATCTTCTGGAGCTTCACAATCTGACGCATGGGTAAACTTAACTGCAAACTACAGTCATTCTTCAGATGATAGAAATACAATTGTAGGTGGAAACGTAAGCGTTTCAAAAGAATATGATTATACTTCTTTTGGATTTGGTGGAAGCTTTACAAAATTATTTAACGAAAAAAATACCGAAATTGGAGTAAAAGCAAATGTATATTTCGATTCTTGGCAACCTGTTTTCCCAACCGAATTAGATTCGTATATCGAAGCTGGACAAAACTTAAATAATGGTTTTTTTAATGGAATTGATATATTAAACCAAAATGGAGATGTTATTGATAAAAATAATTCTGCGGCTTGGAGTCCTTTAAATACAACACTAATAGATGATGAATCTAGAAATACGTATTCTTTATCTTTAAGTTTTTCTCAAATTTTAAGTAAAAAAGCACAATTTTCAATTTTTGCAGATATTATTCAGCAAAATGGTTGGTTAGCAAACCCAATGCAGCGTGTTTATTTTTCAGATAGAGATAATTATTATGTTGGAAATGCTTCAAGTATACCAAATTACACTTCAAAAGAAAATACTGATGTTTTTCAACTAGCTGATGACATTGAACGTTTGCCCGACACTCGTTTTAAAATACCTGTTGGAGCTCGTTTTAACTATTATTTAAACGAAGTAGTTTCATTAAGAACGTATTATCGGTATTATTATGACGATTGGGGAGTTTCATCTCACACAGCTAGCGTTGAAGTGCCTATTAAATTAAGCGACAAGTTTACAATTTACCCTTCATACAGATATTACAATCAGACAGCGGCTGATTATTTTGCTCCGTATGAACAATTAGTTTCTACAGATGAGTTTTATACTTCTGATTACGATTTATCTGAATTCAATTCTAATCAATATAGTTTAGGAATCTCCTATACTGATATTTTTACCAAACGAAGAATATGGAAACTTGGCTTAAAAAGTATTGATTTAAAATACAGCAACTATGAAAGAAATACGGGATTAACTTCTAGTATTTTTTCTTTAGGATTTAAGTTTGTAATGGATTAAGTAAAGTAGATATCAACTTAATAAGATTCTGAAACAAGTTTAGAATAACCAACAAAAAAAGAGCCTAATTAAATTAGGCTCTTTTTTTGTTTATGCTCTATTTTTCTTGGCTACAATTTCATCCAAACATAAATTACCTACACTTCCTTTGTGTGTATGTTTTACTGTTTTATCTGGATTAAAATTACCTTCATTAATATCTTTACCTACAATTTTATAAGCATCTCTAAAAGGCGTGCCATTTTGAACAAGCCTATTAACTTCTTCAACACTAAACATATATAAATACTTATCATCTTCAACAATATGTTCTTTTACTTGAATATTTTTTAATGAATACGTTAACATTTCTAAACAAGATTTTAAGGTTGAAAATGAAGGAATTAAACCTTCTTTTAACAATTGTAAATCTCTATGGTAACCACTTGGTAAATTATTAGAAATCATTGTAAATTCCATTGGTAATGCTTGTAACTTGTTACATTTACCACGAATCAATTCAAAAACATCTGGATTTTTTTTATGAGGCATAATACTTGAACCTGTTGTTAACTCATCTGGAAAAGAAATAAAATTAAAATTTTGACTCATATACAAACAGATATCCATACTCATTTTAGCCAACGTAGCCGCAACAGAACTTAATCCAAATGAAACTGATTTCTCTAGTTTTCCACGTCCCATTTGAGCCGCAACAGAATTAAATTTCAGCGTTTCAAAATCTAATAATTTAGTGGTTTCATCTCTATCAATAGGGAAAGAACTTCCGTAACCTGCAGCAGACCCTAACGGATTTTGATCTACAACTTTATACGCTGCTTTTAAAAAGTAAATATCATCAATCAACGTTTCTGCATACGCTGAAAACCACATTCCAAAAGAAGATGGCATTGCCACTTGTAAATGCGTGTAACCAGGTAACAGTACGTTTTTATACTGTTCTGCTAATTGGATTAACAAATCAAATAATTCATCAACACCATCGTTAATTTCAGTTAAAGCATCTTTCAAATACAAATGCACATCCACTAAAACTTGATCGTTTCTAGAACGTGCTGTATGAATTTTTTTGCCTGTATCTCCTAACTTTTCCGTTAGCATATACTCTACTTTTGAATGCACATCTTCAAAAGAATCTTCAATAGTAAATTCTCCTGCTTCTATAGTTTTTAAAATAGCGTTCAATTCAACTTCTAAAGCTGCAATTTCTTCAGTAGAAAGTAATCCTATTTTATGTAACATTTTAGCGTGTGCTAAATTTCCAATTACATCATATTTTGCTAAAATTAAATCTAACTCTCTGTCGTTTCCTACAGTGAAAATATCTATTTTTTTATCTGTTGAAAATCCTTTATCCCAAAGTTTCATATTGTGTGTATTTTTATTCTGGTAGTTAAGCGGAGTCAAAATCACTTTATGCTTAATTGTTGTCACTTCGACTTCGTTCAATAACCAATTAAATTATTTCTTCTAATATTTTAATATACAAATCTATTCCCTCTTCAACTTCTCTAACATATATAAATTCATCTGCCGTATGTGAACGTAAACTTTCACCTGGCCCTAATTTTAAAGAAGGACACGTTAATACGGCTTGATCCGAAATTGTTGGGGAACCATACGTACTTCTTCCTAATTTTATTCCTGCTTTTACAATCTCATGGTCTTTTGGTATTGATGAAGAGTTTAAACGTTGTGATCTTGGACAAACCTCTGATTTCACATTTGCAGCAACAATATCAAAAACTTCTTGATTTGAATAACAATCCGTTACACGTACATCCACTACAAATTTACAACTCGAAGGTATTACGTTGTGTTGACTTCCGGCTTCAATTTGCGTAACGGTCATTCTAATTTTTCCTAATGTTTCAGAAACCTTTGGAAATTCATATTCTTTAAACCAGTTTATATCTTCAATTGCATTGTAAATAGCGTTATCAACATTTCCATGAGCAGCATGACCAGCAGTTCCTTTTGCTTCGCAATTTAAAACCATTAAACCTTTTTCTGAAATTGCTAAATTCATTAATGTTGGTTCTCCAACAATAGCAAAATCAATTTCAGGAAGTATGGGTACAATACTTACCAAACTATTTGGGCCTGTATTTTCCTCTTCAGCAGAAGCTACCATTACAAAGTTGTATTTTAAATCCTCTCTACTATATAAATAAGTAAATGTTGCTAATAACGAAACCAAACAACCACCAGCATCATTACTTCCTAAACCATATAATTTACCGTCAATTATTTCTGGTTTTAACGGATCTCTAGTATAACCTTTATTTGGTTTTACTGTATCGTGATGAGAGTTTAATAAAATTGTCTTTTTTGAAGGATCAAAATGCTTGTTCTTTGCCCAAATGTTATGCACTTTGCTTTCAAATTTTATGTTATGATCTGAAAACCATTGCATAATTAACAATGCTGTTTCATTCTCTTCTCCAGAAAAAGACTGCTTTGAAATTAATTTTTTAAGCAATTCAATTGCTTCTTTTGTTAGTTGTTCTATCATTTTAGATTAACATTTTGTTGCTTTTTTTGTCACCCTGAACTCGTTTCAGGGTCACACAAAATTAACACCTCATTTGTCTTTGATGTGATGCTGAAACAAGTTCAGCATAACTACCAAATTACAAACTTAATGTTGTGTATAATTTAGTATCATTTTTTACTAATGAGGCATCTCCAATCTTCACTTTACTCACTCCTTTTTTTAATGAATTAAAACAATTATGAAGTTTAGGAATCATACCGTCAGCAATAATACCTTGCTTAATTAATTGTTTATATTTTTCTGAATTAATTTCTGAAATTACAGAATTTTTATCTTCAATACTTTCTAGAACACCTTTTAATTCAAAAACAAAATTCAATTCTGTAGTGTACAGTTTACTCATTCCAATGGTAACTTCTGAAGCAATGGTATCCGCATTTGTATTTAATAATTGCCCTTTTTTATTGTGTGTGATTGCACAAAAAACTGGAGTTACATTATTTTTAAGTAAAACATCAATTATTTCTGAATTTATAGCATCTACATCACCTGCAAAACCATAATCAACATCCTTTACAATACGTTTATGAGCTAAAATACAATTAGCATCGGCACCAGACAAACCCATTGCATTGCATCCAAAACTTTGTAATTTTGCTGTCACTTTTTTATTTAACAAACCTGCATACACCATAGTTACAACTTCAACAGTAGCCTCATCTGTTACACGGCGACCGTTTATCATTTGCGGTTTTAAACCCATTGCAGAAGAAACTTCAGTTGCTTTTCTTCCTCCACCATGCACCAATATTTTTGGTCCTTCCAATTCAGAAAAATCTTTTAAAAACGAGAATAATGCTTCTTCATTATTAATTACATTACCTCCTATTTTAAATATTCTTAAAGGTTGTTTTATCATTGTTTTATCTTTCATTCCATTGTTATTCCTGCGAAAACAGGATTCTAGAACACACTTGTATTAGATTTCTGCCTTCGCAGGAATAACAATTTAATTATAAATCCTCCAATATCTTTTTCAATACTGTTTGTGCTGAATAGGTTCTGTTATTTGCTTGTTCAATTACAATAGAATTTTCAGAATCTATTACTTCATCAGTAACTATTACATTTCTTCTTACTGGTAAACAATGCATAAATTTAGCATTGTTGGTCAATTTCATTTTATCTCCTGTTAACATCCATTCAGGATTATTTATCATTACCTCACCGTATTCTTTAAATGAACTCCAGTTTTTAACATACACAAAATCTGCATTTTCTAAAGCCTTTTTTTGATCATATTCTATAACCGAATTTTTAGTAATATTTGGGTCCAATTCATAACCTTCAGGATGCGTAATTACAAAATCTGCATCTTGTAATTGCATCATTTCAATAAATGAATTTGCTACTGCGTGTGGCAATGCTTTTGGATGTGGTGCCCAACTTAAAACAACTTTTGGTTTGTGCTTAACTTTGTATTCTTCCATAGTTATGGCATCAGCCAAGGCTTGCATTGGATGCCCTGTTGCGCTTTCCATATTAACCACAGGAATACCTGCATATTTTTTAAAATTATTTAATACAACCTCGGCTAAATCTTTTTCTTTATCGGTTAAGCTTGCAAAAGCTCTAATAGCTACAATATCGCAATATTGCGCAATTACTTTAGCTGCTTCTTTAACGTGTTCTGATTTATTTTGATTCATTACAATACCATCTTCATACTCCAACTGCCAACCTTCTGCACCAAAATTCATTACTATAGGATTCATCCCTAAATTTTGAGCAGCTTTTTGGGTACTTAAACGTGTACGAAGACTATTATTGAAAAATAATAAACAAATTGTTTTACCTTTTCCTAATTCTTCAAATTTTAATGGTTGTTTTTTTAACTCAATAGCCTCTTGCACTGTTTGTTGCAAATTATCTAAATCGTTAATATTTAAATAATGATTCATTTTATTTTGTAATTATTTTAGTAAACTCCAAAGTATTATTAATAGCATCTATAATAAAATTATCTTTTAACCCATTAACAATCCAAGTTTCAATATTTGCTTCTTGAGCAATTTCGGCAGCAGCAATTTTAGTTGCCATACCACCCGTTCCGTGTTTTGAAATTGAGTTATTATTAATTTGCGCTTTTAGCTGTTCAATTTCAGAAGTTACCTTTATTGTTTCTACTTTATCTGCCTCAATGGAAGCTTTTGTATAAATACCGTTTGTATTTGTTGCAATAATTAGTAAATCAACATTTAATAATGAAGCCGTTAAAGCCGACAATTTATCATTATCTCCAAATTTAATTTCGTCCGTTGCAACGGTATCATTTTCGTTAATAATTGGTATGTAATTGTTTTCAACCAATACATTAATGGTGTTTTTAATATTGGTTCTAGATTTTTCTTTTTTAAAATCGGAATACGACAATAAACATTGAGATGTAAATAAACCTAGCTCCCAAAAATTTTCATGAAAAATACGCATTAAATGTGGCTGACCTATAGATGCCAACGCTTGTTTTACATTTATAAGTTTACCGTTACTTTCTAACTCAACAAACTGTTTTGCTACTGCAATTGCTCCAGAGCTTACAATAACAAATTCATATTCGTCTTTCAATTGCGCTATTTGACGTGCAATATCTTCAAGCTTTCCTCTAGAAATTTGATTGGTTTCCTTTGTTAAAACATTAGAACCTATTTTTAATAATATCCTTTTTTTACCTGATTTGCCCATTTCCTTTAACGTACCATTTATTAGTTACCAAATGATGTAATCCCATTGGACCTCTATGATGTAATTTATCTGTACTAATTGCTAATTCTCCACCTAAACCAAACTGACCTCCATCCGTAAATCTTGAAGATGCATTTTGATACACAGCAGCACAATCGGTATTTTCCATAAACATTTCTGCAGTAGCATCATTTTTTGTAATAATTACTGCGGAATGCCCACCACTATACTTGTTTGTTTTTACTATTGCTTCTTCCGTAGAATTAACACTTCCAATTACTATTTTATAATCTAAAAACTCTTTGTACCAAATTGATTCTTCTTCATAAGCTGAAATATGATCATATTTAGACAACTCATCATCACCTAATACTTCAACATTAGACTCTAATAATTTATCAACCAATGTTTTTATAAATTGATTTTTATTCGCCAATTTTGAATTTATCAACACTTTATCTACGGCATTACAAACGGAAATATTGGAGGTTTTTCCGTTATTAATAATACTCAAAGCAACATCTAAATCAGCTTCTGCATCTACATACACAAAGTTATTTCCTCTTCCACTTACAATTACTGGACATTTGGCGTTTTTCTTCACAAACTCAATTAAGCGTTCACCTCCACGAGGTACAATTAAATCTAATTGCTGTGTTGGATTTTCTAAAAATGCTTGTGTTTCTGTTCGATTGTAATTTAAATACTCAACCCAATCTGAAGAAATATTATGTTGTTTTAAAGCTTTATGCCATAATTCAACAATTTTTAAGTTTGAATTTAACGACTCTTTACCGCCTTTTAGTAATATTTTATTTCCAGATTTAAAAGCAATTCCTGCAGCTTCAACAGTAACGTCAGGTCTAGATTCATAAATAATTAAAACAGTTCCAAACGGAGCTGTTTTATTCACTATTTTAATACCATTATCGTGCGTGAAATTATACAATTCTTTACCAATTGGTTCAGAATCTGCAACTAATTGATTTAAAGATAAAATCATTCCATCAATTTTAGCATCATCTACTTTTAGTCGTTTTTCCATTGCTAAATCA
Source organism: Lutibacter sp. TH_r2 (assembly GCF_033101135.1). Classification (NCBI taxonomy): domain Bacteria; kingdom Pseudomonadati; phylum Bacteroidota; class Flavobacteriia; order Flavobacteriales; family Flavobacteriaceae; genus Lutibacter; species Lutibacter sp. TH_r2. The sequence goes on along the minus strand of NZ_JAWMPV010000001.1, from coordinate 1,616,441 downwards.
TCTCCATTGTATCCTTCTACATCTATAGTATTAGCTGTAACAATTGATGCTTGCTCTTTATCGATCAATTGAGCCATTGTGCTCAAAACATCGTTTTTTTGTTGCGTTGTTAATAAAGTATTCATTCTAAAACTTCTTTTAATGCTTTGATAAAAACGTCTACTTGCTCTTTTTTCATTGTTAAAGGAGGTAAAATTCTTAACAACTTTTTATTCATTGCTCCACCTGTAAAAATTTGCTTATCAAAGATTAATTTTTTACGTAACTCCCCAACTTCAAAATCAAATTCTACACCTAACATTAAACCTTTTCCTTTCACTTTTTTAACGTGTGAAACCGTTTTAATTTGCTCTAAAAAATATAATGAAACTTCATTCACATTTTGAATAAGTTTTTCTTCTTCAATAATATCTACTACTGAAATTGCAGCTGCACATGCTAAATGATTTCCTCCAAAAGTGGTTCCTAACATTCCAAATTTAGCTTCGTGTTTATCTAAAATTAATACACCACCAATTGGAAAACCATTTGCCATTCCTTTGGCAGTTGTTATAATATCTGGTTGAATATTATGATATTGAAAAGCGAAAAATTTTCCACTTCTACCATAACCAGACTGAATTTCATCTAAAATTAGAAATGCACTATGCTTTTTACACAACTTTTCAACTTCTTGAAAAAACTCGGTAGTTCCTTCATCTAGTCCACCAACACCTTGAATTCCTTCAATAATAACTGCAGCAACATCACCTTTACCAAGCTCGTAGATTAGTTTTTCTACATTATTTAAAGGTAAAAATGTTACTTCTTGTTGAAGATTTATGGGTGCATTTATAGTTGTATTATCGGTTGCCGCAACCGCCGCTGAAGTTCTTCCGTGAAAGGCATTATTAAAAGATATAATTCTACTTTTCCCTGTTTTAAATGAAGCCAATTTTAAGGCATTTTCATTTGCTTCTGCTCCTGAATTACATAAAAACAAGTTGTAATTTTCACAACCTGAAAGCTTTCCTAATTTTTTAGCCAACTCCTTTTGTAAAGGATTTTGAATAGAATTAGAATAAAACCCCAAATTGTTTAATTGATTTGAAATTGCTTTTACATATTTTGGATGTGTATGCCCAACAGAAATTACTCCGTGACCACCATATAAATCTAAATATTTTACTCCTTTATTATCCCAAACATACGTGTCTTCTGCTTTAACAGGAGTTACATTGTACAATGGGTAAACATCAAATAATTCCATAATTAAAATTTAAATTTGATTAATTTTTTCGAATGACGCTCTTAAACCCTTAATTAAAGAAGAGCTTAAACCTTGATGCTCCATTTCGTTTAAACCTTCAATTGTGCACCCACTTGGCGTTGTAACTTTATCAATTTCTTCTTCTGGATGATTTCCAGATTTTATTAATAAACTTGCGGCACCCAACGCTGTTTGCATAGAAAGTTCCTGTGCTTCTTCAGCATCAAAACCTAGTTGAACTGCACCTTGTGTAGTTGCACGTATTAAGCGCATCCAAAAAGCAATTCCACTTGCACAAATAACAGTTGCAGCTTGCATTAAACGTTCTTCAATACACATAGTTGTACCTAGCGAATTAAAAATCATTTTAGCAAAATCTATGTTTTTGGCTCCTTTTTTATTACTACTCATACAAGTCATAGATTGCCCAACAGAGATCGCTGTATTTGGCATACTTCTAACAATAGCAACATCTTCACCCAAAACTTTTTCTATCTCATTAATTTTCCTTCCAGTAACTACTGAAATTACGGTGTGTCTTTTAATATTGATTGAATCTTTAATTTCTTCTAAAACACCTTGTAATTGTTTTGGTTGAACCGCAATAATAATAACATCTGAAAAGCGAACAGCTTTTTTATTATCAGTCGAAATTTTAACATTTGGTAATTTTGACCAAGAATCTAACGATGACGTATCTCTTTTAGTTAGATATAAGTTTTTAAACTTAAAATTTTCTTGTGTTAAAATTCCAATTGCTATTGAATATCCTAAATTTCCTGTTCCTAAAATTGCTATTTTCATATTGTTGTTAAATTTCTACTATTTACTTGTCAATCCTAAATAAAACAAATAGGCTTTAGATTGTTACTATGCAAGAATGACAAGATATTCCTAACATTATCTATATAAACTAAAATGAATTAGCTTTTAATTTTAATCCTTCTGTTTCTTCAAAACCAAACATTAAATTCATATTTTGAATTGCCTGACCCGATGCTCCTTTTAATAAATTATCTATTGCAGAAGTTATTAATAGTTGATTTCCGTGTTTTTGAAGATGTAAAAAACAATTGTTTGTATTTACAACTTGCTTTAAATGAATTGGAGTTGTTGAAATGTGTGTAAATTTTGCATCTTTATAAAAATCTTCAAATAATTTTAATGCTTCTTCAATACTATCTTCAAATTTCAGATAGATTGAAGCAAATATTCCTCTACTAAAATTTCCTCTATTTGGAATAAAAAGTAGCTCTTGATTAAAACCCTTTTGAAGTTCAGCTAAACTTTCACCAATTTCACCTAAATGTTGGTGTGTAAATGCTTTATACACCGAAAAATTATTATCTCTCCAACTAAAATGTGTTGTTGCCATTGGCGAAACTCCAGCTCCTGTAGAACCCGTTGTTGCGTTTATATGCACCGTATCATTTATTTTTGAAGCTTTAGCTAATGGTAATAATGCCAATTGAATTGCTGTTGCAAAGCAACCCGGATTTGCAATATTTGTTGCAGATTTAATCTCACTTTTTTTAAATTCAGGCATTCCGTACACAAATTTTCTACCTTGAAAAACGTCATCCGCATTCAATCTAAAATCGTTGCTTAAATCAATAACTTTTGTTGTATTTGAAAAAGAATTATTCTCTAAAAACGCAGTTGAATTTCCATGCCCTAAACACAAAAATAACACATCAACTTCCGGATTAATTTCACCTGTAAATTTTAAATCTATAGCTCCTAATAAATCTTGGTGTACCTGATAAATATAATTACCTGCATTTGATGTGCTGTACACAAAATCTAATGTAGCTTGTGAGTGGTTTACTAATAATCTAATTAATTCACCTGCTGTATAACCTGCTCCACCAACTATTCCTACTTTAATCATAATTACGAGTTTACGCTGTGGTAAATTTTATTTGCAGTTCCTAAAATTTTAATAAATCCTTTTGCGTCTTCTGCACTCCACGCTTTATTAGTTTCTCCATATTCTCCAAATTTAGATTTCATTAAATCGTGTTTAGATTCAATTCCATTTAAACTAAAGTGATATGGTTTTAATGTTACAAAAACGTCTCCTGTTACTGTTTTTTGAGAATTAGTTAAAAAAGCTTCCAAATCTCTCATTGCAGGTTCAAAATACTGACCATCATGCAATAAAGTTCCGTAAGTACTACCAATTCCTTCTTTTAAATTTTGTTGATATTTAGAAAGCACGTGTTTTTCTAATAAATGATGTGCCTTAATAATTACAGTAGCTGCAGCAGCTTCAAAACCAACTCTTCCTTTTATTCCTACAATAGTATCTCCAACGTGAATATCTCTACCAATAGCATATTTTGAGGCTATTTCTTCAATTTTTAAAATGGTATTTACAGGAGTATCGAACTCTCCATTTAAACCAACTATTTGACCTTTCTCAAAATGTAATTTAATATCTGTTGGTTCTGTTTTTTCTAATTGGCTTGGGTACGCATCTTCAGGTAAAGCTTGGTGAGAGGTTAAAGTTTCAACACCACCAACACTTGTTCCCCAAATACCTTTATTTATAGAGTATTTAGCTTTAGACCAAGGATAGTCTACACCGTGTTTTTTTAAATAATCAATTTCTTCTTTTCTTGATAGTTTTAAATCTCTTATTGGAGTAATAATTTCAATTTCTGGAGCTAATGTTTGAAAAATCATATCAAAACGAACTTGATCATTTCCTGCACCAGTACTTCCGTGAGCAATATATTTTGCATTAATTTTTTTTGCATATTCAACAACTTCAATAGCTTGAAAAACACGTTCTGCACTTACAGATAATGGATATGTATTATTTTTCAACACATTTCCATATACCATAAACTTAATAGCTTTTTCGTAATAAAGATCTAAAATACTATGATTGGTATGTGATTTAACACCCATATCATACGCTTTTGCTTCCACTATTTTTAATTCATCTTCAGAAAACCCACCAGTATTAACCAATACACTATGAACTTCTAAATTTAATTCGTTTTGTAAATACTTTACACAATATGATGTGTCTAAACCTCCGCTATATGCAACTACTACTTTTTCCATTGTTTTATTTTTTATTCTTTTTAAGAAATAATGCTTGTTTTATTTTTTTTAATCTGCTTAACACTTTTGAATTGTATTTATGCTCCTTTACATTTTTATCATGTTTTGGATCATATAACATTCCTGTACATAAACACATTTTACGTTCGGTTCTTGTCAAAACATCAAAGTTTTTACAAGTTCGGCAACCATTCCAAAAAGCTTCATCAGTAGTTAGTTCAGAAAAAGTTACAGGCTGATAACCTAAATCGTAATTAATTTTCAAAACTGCTAATCCTGTAGTAATTCCAAATATTTTAGCTTCAGGATACTTTTCTTTTGAATGTTCAAAAATCTTTTTCTTTATTTTTTTTGCTAAACCTTGATTTCTATAATCAGGATGCACAATTAAACCAGAATTTACTACAAACGATTTATTATCCCAAGTTTCTATATAACAAAACCCAGCAAACTTATCGCTATCTAACGCTATTATAGCGTCACCACTATCTATTTTTTTTGAAATATATTCAGGCGTTCTTTCTGCAATACCTGTACCTCTAACTTTTGCCGACTCCTTAATGGTGTCACAAATTATTTCTGCATATTTAATATGCGAACTATTAGCAATAACAATTTTCATTGTTTACTTTTTGATTTAAAATTTATGTATTGATGTTTTTTTGAGAAGCGAAAACGAACTCATCGTTTTCAATAGAAAATTACGCCCATAAGGGGCGACGTGCGAAGCGGCGTACAATTGTTGTATATAAATTGTTTATTTTCATTAGTACAATATTACGCAAAAAAACTATTCCAACATTCATTTTGTTTAATAATTAACAATATTTACAATTTAGTATAAGATTATTAACAATAATTACTATAATTTTTGATTATTATATTAAAAACTGAAACAATTCTGGGTTATTATTTAGATACTCCCCTAAAAATCCTTTTTCTTTCATTCTCTTAACCAATGGGTCAAAATCTTTTTTATCAGTTAATTCCAAACCAACAACTGCTGGCCCTTCTGCTCTATTATTTTTTTTAGTGTATTCAAAATACGTAATATCATCAGTAGCTCCTAAAACATCTACCACAAACTCTTTTAACGCGCCAGTTCTTTGAGGGAATTTTATAATAAAATAATGTTTTAAACCTTTAAATAACAAGGCTCTTTCTTTCATTTCCTCCATTCGAGTAATATCATTATTACCTCCACTTACTACACAAACTACTGTTTTACCTTTTATTTTTTCTCTATATTGCTCAAGTGCTGCAATTGACAATGCTCCAGCTGGTTCAACAACCAATGCGTTCTCGTTGTAAACTTTTAGAATTGTAGTGCAAATTAAACCTTCACAAACAGTATCTGTTTCATCCAATAACTCTTTACAGAACTCAAATGTAATTTCACCCATTCGTTTAACCGCTGCACCATCTACAAACTTTTCAATTTCGTTTAACGTTGTGTTTTCTCCTTTTTTTAATGACGTTGTTAATGAAGGTGCTCCCTTTGGTTCTACTCCAATTAATTTAGTTTCTGGACTTAACGATTTAAATACACTCCCAAGTCCAGAGGCTAAACCTCCACCACCAACTGGCATAAATAAATAGTCTATTTTTGAATTGATATCATTTAAAATTTCAAGTCCAATGGTTCCTTGTCCAGCAATTACATCTAAATCATCAAAAGGATGTACAAATGTGCTTTTATGAGCTTCACAAAACTCTTTTGCAGCTAATTGGCTATCATCATAACTATCACCAAAAAGTTTAATTTCCACAAACTCTCCACCAAACATTTTTACTTGCTCAATTTTTTGATGAGGTGTTGTTACAGGCATAAAAACGGTTCCTTTAACTTTTAGTTTTTTACAAGCAAATGCTACACCTTGAGCATGATTTCCTGCACTTGCACAAACAATACCATTAGCCAGTTCACTTTTAGACAAGCCTTGAATTTTATTATACGCTCCACGTATTTTATAGGAACGCACTACCTGAACATCTTCTCTTTTAAAGTAGATATTTGCTTGGTACTCTTCCGAGAAATTTTTCATAAAAACTAAAGGAGTTGTTTGCACAACTCCTTTAATGCTCTGTTGAGCTTTATAAATTTTCTCTAATGAAAGGCTATTTTTAATAGTTTCACTCAAAATTTAAATATGTATTAAACTAATTAAACAATCTTCGTCATTGCAGTCATAGAAGCTCTTAAAAATTCTCCAATTTCTTCAACTGGGTGATTTCTAATTGCATCATTTACTTCAATTAATTCTTTGTTATCAACTCCGTTAGCACCATTATTAAAAGCTTTACCAACTAAATTACTTGGCGCATTTTTCACATAATCAGCTATTAAAGGCTTACATGCGTGGTCAAATAAATAACAACCATATTCTGCTGTATCAGAAATTACACTATTCATTTCGTATAATTTTTTACGAGCAATAGTATTTGCAATTAATGGTGTTTCGTGTAAAGATTCATAATAAGCAGATTCATCAATAATTCCAGATTCTGTCATAGCTTCAAACGCTAATTCTACACCTGCTTTCACCATAGCCACCATCAATACTCCGTTGTCAAAATACTCTTGTTCAGAAATTTCAACATCACCTGCTGGAGTTTTTTCGAAAGCAGTTTCACCTGTTGCTGCTCTCCAAGTTAATAAGTTTACATCGTCATTTGCCCAATCTTCCATCATAGTTTTAGAAAATTCGCCTTCCATAATATCATCCATATGTTTTTGGAATAACGGGCGCATAATATCTTTTAATTCTTCTGAAGCGTTGAACGCCGCAATTTTAGCTGGGTTTGATAAACGATCCATCATATTGGTAATTCCACCATACTTTAAAGCTTCGGTAATAGTTTCCCAACCGTACTGAATTAATTTTGAAGCATAACCTGCATCAACACCTTCAGCTATCATTTTATCAAAACATAAAATAGATCCTGTTTGTAACAAACCACATAATATTGTTTGTTCTCCCATTAAATCTGATTTTACTTCGGCTACAAATGATGATTCTAACACACCTGCTTTGTGTCCTCCTGTTCCAACAGCATAGGCTTTGGCTTGTGCCCAACCTTTTCCTTCTGGATCATTTTCTGGATGAACTGCAATTAAAGTTGGCACTCCAAATCCTCTTTTATATTCTTCTCTAACTTCAGATCCTGGCGATTTTGGTGCAACCATAATTACCGTAATATCTTTACGAATTTGCATTCCTTCTTCTACAATATTAAAACCGTGAGAATACGATAATGTTGCTCCTTTTTTCATTAAAGGCATTACAGCAGAAACTACTGCGGTATGCTGCTTATCTGGTGTTAAATTGATCAACAAATCGGCAGTTGGAATCATTTCTTCATAAGTTCCTACTGCAAAATTGTTTTCAGTTGCATTTAAATACGACTGTCTTTTTTCGGCAATTGCAGCTGGCCTTAAAGTATAAGAAACATCTAAACCAGAATCTCTCATATTTAAACCTTGATTTAAACCTTGTGCTCCACAACCAATAACTACAATTTTTTTTCCTTTTAAAGCTTCTACACCTTCTCCAAACTCTGAAGAATCCATAAATCTACATTTTCCTAATTGATCTAATTTGTCTCTTAATGAAAGTGTATTGAAATAATTTGCCATTTTTTTATTTTTATTCTTTTAATTAATTTCTTCTAATAATTCTGATATTGCCATTTTAGGTCTGGTAATTGCTATACGCCCTGAACGCACAAATTGAAGCAAACCAAATGGTTTTAATTTATCATACATTTTATCAATGTTTTCTTTTGAACCAGACGCTTCTATTACAAAATAACGTTCAGTTATTGTAAGTACGTGAGCTCTTCTAAATTTCATTCTTTTTTGAATCTCTTCATTATACAAATGTTCTGTTGAGATTTTAAACAATGCTGTTTCATTGTAAATAATTTCATCTTCAAGATGGTAAAACGCTCGAATAACTTCTATTTGTTTTTCCATTTGACCTATTACTTTTTCAGCTCTTGCTTCTGTAATATTTACAACAAATGTAAACCTGTGAACATTATCTATTTCCGATTTAGAAACAGTCATGCTTTCAATATTAATATGTCGCTTTAAAAATATTGCTGAAAGGCGATTTAATATTCCTACGTTGTTTTCAGTATATACTGAAAATGTTAAATTTTTAATTTTTTCCATTTTAACTTAATCTTACATCTGAAACACTTGCTCCTGTTGGTATCATTGGGAACACATTGTCTTCTTGTTCAATAACAACTTCTAAAAAATAGGCTTCTTTTGAAGCCATCATTGTTTTAATAGCTTTATCTAAATCTTCTCTTTTAGAAACTCTTGTTGCTTCAATATCATAAGCTTCTGCTAGTTTTACAAAATCTGGACTTATCATTTCGGTTGAAGCATAGCGTTTATCAAAAAATAATTCTTGCCATTGACGTACCATTCCTAAATAACTATTATTTAGAACTACTATTTTAACTGCTGCTTTTGTTTGAAGTATTGTTCCAAGCTCATTACAGGTCATTTGGTATCCACCATCTCCAATAATTGCAACTACTTCTCTATCGGGCACTCCCATTTTTGCTCCAATTGAAGCTGGTAAAGCAAATCCCATTGTACCTAAACCTCCAGAAGTTACACTACTTCTAGTTTTAATAAAATCGGCATATCTACAAGCAAACATTTGGTGTTGACCAACATCTGAAACTATTACAGCCTCACCTTCTGAAACTTTGTTAATTCCGCCTAATACTTCACCCATTGTTAATCCTTGTTTAGTAGGATTTAATTGGTTGTGAATTACTTCATTTTTCTCAATTTCATACAACTTATCAAACTCACCCATCCAATTTTTATGATTGGCTTTTTCTACAAACTGCATAATTTCTACTAATGTTTGTTTTACATCACCTAAAATAGCAATATCTGTTTTTACATTTTTATCAATTTCAGCAGGATCAATATCAAAATGAATTACTTTGGCTTGTTTTGCGTAGGTTTCTAGATTACCTGTAACACGATCGTCAAAACGCATTCCAATAGCAATTAACACATCACATGAATTAGTTAATACATTTGGCGCATAATTTCCATGCATACCAACCATACCAACGTGTAATGGATGTTTTGTCTCTAAAGCCGAAAGCCCTAAAACTGTTGAAGCTGATGGGATATCTGTTTTTTCTATAAAACTTTTAAATTCTTGTTCAGCACCTCCAATAATTACACCTTGACCCCAAACAATAAATGGTTTTTTTGCTGCATTAATAATTGAAGCGGCTTCTTTTATTTTTTCAACATCAAATTTAGGAGTTGCTCTATAACTTCTAATTCTTTCGCATTTTTTATAACTAAAATCTAACTCTCCAAATTGAGCATCTTTAGTAATATCGATTAAAACTGGTCCTGGACGACCAGATTTTGCAATATAGAATGCTTTTGCAAATACTTCTGGTATTTCTGAAGCATCTGTTATTTGATAATTCCATTTTGTTACTGGAGTTGATATACCAACAATATCTGTTTCTTGAAAAGCATCAGAACCTAATAAATGTGAACCTACTTGCCCCGTAATACATACTAATGGTGTAGAGTCTATTTGTGCATCTGCAATTCCGGTTACTAAATTTGTTGCTCCGGGACCTGAAGTTGCAAAAACTATCCCTGGCTTACCTGTAACTCTTGCAAAACCTTGAGCTGCATGTGCGGCTCCTTGTTCATGACGTGTTAATACATGATGAAATTTATCTTGATATTTGTATATCTCATCGTAAACTGGCATAATTGCTCCTCCTGGATAACCATAAGCTAAAGTAGCATCTTCTTCTAACAAACACTTTATAACTGCTTCTGCTCCGGTAATTTTAACCGTTTTATCAGTTACTGTTGTTTCAGCTTCTTGATTTAAAGTATTCATATTAATATTTTTAAATTTATCTGTAACACAACCCTGAAACTGAAGCAACAGTGTTTGCGTAATTATTTTATTGCATTTATTTTAACTATTTTATACTTTCACTGTTAATTTCACAATAAATGTATTTTTTAGTTACATTTTAAATAACGAACTACAAATTTAATTTTAGCTTTTAATATTACAGTTTTTCTTTTATTTTTTTTACAATACTCACTACACCTTTATTTAATGTAATAATTTGATTTTGTGACAATTACCATTTACCTTATTACAATGATTATTAAATAAAAAAACCTAACTAATCTTTTATTAGAAAGGTTTTAAAATTTATTTAAAATATATCATTTCTAATCGGTTTGAAAAATAAACACCACTACACTAATAGAAATAGTGTTGATTAAATTTTATTCATTTAAAAAAACAAATGATGACAATTAATTTTGATATAAAAACTATTTTATTAGGCTTTTTGCTTTTTCTTGTATAATACTTTCAACAGTTACATTATTAATTTTACTTTCTAACCAAGAAATAATATCTAAATATAAAAATGCTCTTCGCTCATAAGGATGATTTTCATATACTTTTAATTCTTTATGAAGTTTAATAAATTCCTTTTTTATGTCTTGGGGATAAATATTACTTAAATTCTTTAAAAAGGCAATCATTTTTAATTGCACTTGTTTTAAATCATTCATTTTACGTAAAAATTTATAGGTAGATACAATTAGTTTCTCAATATTATAATCCAAACCAGCTTCATAATGTGCTACTAAATTTAAAACACGAGAAAAACACAACAAATCTTCGCGCATTTTTAATTCTTTATTGGTAATAATTTTTTGCAAATATGCAATACAAGTTTCATTGTCTCCTGCCCCAAAGTACATGCAACCAATTTTATAATAAAACACCATTATATGATGCTTATCAATTTTATCACTGTATAACTCAATTTCATTATTTAACTGAACTGCATAAGGTAAACCAACAGTAAATTTACCTTCTAAAAAATGTAGATTTAATTTGTTTTGGTTATAATATAAAAATATTAAAGTTTTGGTGTTTTCATTTAATGAAATATGTTCGTATCGAATATCGTTTTCCAACATCTCTAACACAGCATTAAACTTTGTTTTATATTTTAGTAAATACAACGATTCTAATAAATAATTAATTGCTTTTAAATAGAAAACAGGGTCTTCTTTTTTTCGTTTAGGATCTTCTTTAAATAAATCCACCCATTTTTGCGCGTACTTAAAACTTGAAATAAAATCTTGATTAATTAAACTCAACCACAAATATGCTTTATATAAAAACAATTTCTCTTTAAAACCTAATTCTGAAATTTTATATTTAGGCATTCGCTTTTCAAAATACTCCTTTACACGTTTAGAATCGTTGTCAACTTTTACATAGCCTTCTTTTAGCATTAAACTATACAATTGTAAAGATAAATTTGAGAGTTTACTAATTCTAACACTTCTTAAACTTAAATCTTTTGCTTGCTCTGTTAACTCGTCAGCTCTATTTAAAATACTTCTAGTTATGTATTGAGATTCTATAACTTTTTCAAACTCAACTATTTCATATGCTAAATTATTCTCGCTATTTTCTAAAGCAATTTCTTTAGCTTTTTCAAGAATTTTTAAGCTTTGCTTATATAACCCTTTACTATATAAAATAGCTGCAAAATCAAATTGCTCTCTTATTTGAGAACGAATATTTTGATGCACAGGATTAAAACGTAAACTCACTAAAATTTGCTTATACAAATGTGCTTTAGTATTTGAAATTTGTTGTTTTTTAATCTTTGTTTTTTTTAAAATTAAAGCATCATTATATTCACTTACTTTTTCTAACAAATTAAACAATGACATAAAATTTGCTTCAGCATTTCCGCCTAATCTACCAACATATAATTTAAATTGTCTTTTTTCAGATTTAGACAAAGATTTGATTAATGAAAAAAGTGCGTCTTTTTGCTCAATAGCCATTGTAACTAGAATATTTTTATTTACTTGATTTTCAGATACTTTAACACATTAAATATAATTTGAATATAGTAAATATGCAACTTTATTATAATTACTTAATAACGTATAAGTATATTTTTGATATTCAAATGTTATAAAAAAAAATCAATAATGAGTAAGAATCGAGTCCAAATTTTTGATACAACGTTAAGAGATGGTGAGCAAGTACCTGGATGTAAGTTGAATACAGAACAAAAAATAGTTATCGCTAAAAGACTAGATATATTAGGTGTTGATGTAATTGAAGCTGGATTTCCAATATCAAGTCCTGGTGATTTTCAATCGGTTGTTGAAATTGGAAAAATTGTTAAAAATGCAACTGTTTGTGGATTAACTAGAGCAAACAAAAAAGATATTGAAGTAGCTGCTGATGCTTTAAAAACAGCTAAACACCCAAGAATACATACTGGAATTGGAACTTCTGATTCTCATATAAAATTTAAGTTTCGTTCCACTCAAGAAGAAATAATAAAAAGAGCTTTTGATGCCGTAGCTTATGCCAAAAGTTTTGTTGAAGATGTTGAGTTTTACGCTGAAGATGCAGGTAGAACAAATAATGAATATTTAGCTCGTGTTTTAGAAGAAGCAATTAAAGCAGGAGCCACTGTTTTAAATATTCCCGATACTACTGGATATTGTTTACCTGATGAATATGGTGCGAAAATTAAATATTTAAAAGAAAATGTAAAGGGTATTGACAACGTAATTCTATCATGTCACTGCCACAACGATTTAGGTTTAGCAACTGCCAATGCAATTGCTGGAGTACAAAACGGCGCTCGTCAAATAGAATGTACAATTAACGGAATTGGTGAACGTGCTGGAAATACTTCATTAGAAGAAGTTGTTATGATTTTAAAACAACATCCTTATTTAAATTTAGATACAGGAGTAAACACCAAATTATTATACGATACTAGTAAAATGGTACAAGATAGTATGGGAATGTATGTTCAGCCTAACAAAGCAATTGTGGGTGAAAACGCCTTTGCGCATAGTTCTGGAATTCATCAAGATGGAGTGATTAAAAACCGTGAAACTTACGAAATTATTGATCCTGCTGATGTTGGAGTTACAGAATCTTCAATTGTATTAACCGCTAGAAGTGGTAGAGCAGCTTTAGCCTATAGAGCTAAAAATGTTGGTTACGACTTAACTAAAATTCAATTAGATGACGTGTACCCACAATTTTTAAAATTTGCAGATCACCATAAAGAAGTAAATGACGAAGATATTAACCATTTAATGGGTCTAAATCATATTAAAAAAGCAAGTTCATTAACTTAAACTCTTTATTTTTTTATTCATTTTGCATTATTCAATTAAAACTTTGTAGTTTTACTTAATTGATATTTAATTATTGAACTATGAAGTTAGAAATTGCAGTACTTCCAGGTGATGGAATTGGACCTGAAGTAACTCAACAAGCTACAAAAGTTTTAAATGCTATTGCCGAAAAATATAAACACTCTTTTAATTACAACAAAGGGTTGGTTGGGCATTGTGCTATACTAGAAACCGGAGTTCCATTACCAAATGAAACATTAGAAATATGTACCAATGCAGATGCTATTTTATTCGGTGCTATTGGCGACCCTAAATACGATCTAAATCCAAATTTAAAAATTAGACCAGAACAAGGTTTATTACAATTACGCAAAAAACTAGGTTTATTTGCAAATATTCTTCCAATTTCTACATACAACGCGTTACTTCATAAATCAAATTTAAAAGAAGCAGTAATTGATGGTACCGATTTTATCATTTTTCGAGAATTAATAGGTGGTATTTATTTTGGCAAAAAAGAGTTTAGCAACAATGGTAAAAGCGCTTCAGATACTTGTAGTTATTCTATTGATGAAATAGATAGAATTGCTCATTTAGCTTTTAGAGCAGCCAAACTTCGAAGAAAAAAATTAACGCTAGTTGATAAATCTAATGTATTAGCTACTTCAAAATTATGGAGAACAAGAGTTGCAGAAATTGCACAACAATATCCAAGTGTTCAATTAAGTTTTTTATATGCAGACAATGCATCTATGCAGTTAATTTTAAAACCAACACAATTTGATGTTATTTTAACAGAGAATATGATTGGAGATATTTTATCTGATGAAGCAAGTGTAATTTCTGGTTCAATTGGGTTACTGGCTTCAGCCTCCATTGGCAAACATAATGCTTTATTTGAACCAGTTCATGGCGCTTATCCAAAAGCTAAAGGTAAAAATTTGGCAAACCCGTTAGCAGCTATCTTATCTGCAGCATTACTTTTAGACCATTTCGAATTGTATGATGAAGCTGAAAATATAAGAGCTGCTGTTGAAAAATCTATAGATTTAAATATTACTACACCAGATTTAAATTCAACAAACCATTTCTCAACCACAAATGTTGGGAATTTTATTAGCGATTTTATTTTAGACGATGACAGTACATTTTACAATAAAAACAACATAGATTTAGGCCAATCTACCATCATCTAAACTTTAATAAGTTAGAATTCCTTTTGAAGAATTTTACACTAAACGGTAAAAAATTATGACCGCAAAAGAAAACATTATTAATAAAATAATTGAAAGTAAAAATAAACCTCATTTAGATTTTAGCTTAAAGCGAAAAACTGAAGCTTTCACAAACAATTTATTTAACACATTATTTGATTCTAATGAGTGTGTCGCAAATAATATTGAATTATTAGAAGCCGATTTTAATGAAATATACAATCTCGCTAGAAAAACAATCAATCACCGTTGTGGAAATATTTGGAATGACTTTTTAAGAGGCTTACCCGATATTTTTGAAAACTTAAATGCTGATGCAAAATCATTAGTTAATGGCGACCCAGCTTCAAATAACATTGAAGAAGTTTACTTGGCGTACCCAGGGTTTTATGCCGTTGCTATTTATAGATTAAGTCATTTACTTTTTAAATTAAATACACCACTTATTCCTAGATTAATGAGTGAATATGCACATAGTAAAACAGGTACCGATATTCATCCAGGAGCTACTATAGGAAAATCATTTTTTATAGATCACGCAACAGGAACTGTAATTGGAGAAACGTGTATTATTAAAGACAATGTAAAAATTTACCAAGGTGTTACATTAGGAGCCTTACAAGTTTCAAAAGAATTAAAAAACATAAAACGTCATCCAACAGTAGAAAACAATGTGACTATTTATGCAAACGCAACTATATTAGGTGGAGAAACTGTTATAGGAGAAAATAGTATTATTGGAGGTAACGTATGGATTACAGAATCTGTTCCACCTAATTCATTAGTCTATCACAAACCCGAAACACAATTAAAGCAAAAAAAATATGAATAAAAATATAACTCATTTAATTGGAAATACACCTTTAGTAAAGCTAAACTCTATTCTAAAAAAGGAAGGTGTTGAGTTATTTGTAAAATTAGAAGGAAACAACCCTGCAGGAAGTGTAAAAGACCGACCAGCTAGAAATATGATTACTGCTGCTTTAGAACGTGGAGATCTAAAAAAAGGCGATTGTTTAATTGAGGCTACCAGTGGAAATACAGGAATTGCTTTAGCAATGGTTGCGCAACAATATGGTTTAAAAATAGAGTTAGTAATGCCTGAAAACTCAACTAAAGAACGCGTACAAACCATGCGAGCTTATGGTGCAAAAGTAACCTTAACTTCTAAAGAAATTGGTATTGAAGGTTCACGTGCTTATGCAGAAAAAACAGCTAAAGAAAAAGGCTATGTAATTTTAGATCAATTTGCAAATAATGATAATTGGAAAGCACATTACAAAACTACTGGACCTGAAATTTGGAATGCTACAAATGGAGAAATAACACACTTTATTTCAGCAATGGGAACTACAGGTACTATTATGGGAACTTCAACCTATTTAAAAGAACAAAACACCAATGTTCAAATTATTGGAGCACAACCAATGGATGGATCAAGCATTCCTGGAATTAGAAAATGGTCTCCTGAATTTGTCCCGAAAATATTCAACCCAAAAAAAGTTGACAAAGTAATTGAAGTGAGCGAAGATGAATCTCGCACTATGACCAAACGTTTAGCAAAAGAAGAAGGAATTTTTTGTGGAATGAGTAGCGGAGGCGCTGTAACTGCTGCATTAAAATTAGCAAAAACCATAGATAAAGGTATGCTTGTTGCTATTATTTGTGACAGAGGCGATCGTTATTTATCATCTAATTTATTTGAGTAAAACGTTGTCGCAACAATTCGTATTAATAATTGTATTAGATACGCTTTTATTGTAATTTTACAATTCATAATAGTACGTACAATGAGAAAAATTCAAATGGTTGATCTTAAAGGTCAATACGAAAAAATAGAGAAAGAAGTAGACCAAAAAGTATTAGAAGTTTTAAAATCTACAGCTTTTATTAATGGACCAGAAGTTCATGCATTTCAAAAAGAATTAGAAGAATATTTAGGCGTTAAAAATGTAATTCCTTGTGCTAACGGTACAGATGCTTTGCAAATTGCAATGATGGGATTAGGCTTAAAACCTGGTGATGAAGTTATTACTGCCGATTTTACATTTGCCGCAACAGTTGAAGTTATTGCTTTGTTAGGTTTAACACCAGTATTAGTTGATGTTGAAAAAGACACTTTTAATATTGATATAGACGCTATTAAAAAAGCAATCACTCCAAAAACCAAAGCAATTGTCCCTGTACATTTATATGGACAATGTGCTAATATGGAGGCTGTTTTAGAAATTGCTAAAGAGCACAACTTATTTGTTATTGAAGATACTGCACAAGCTATTGGAGCGAACTATACTTTTAAAAATGGTTCTAAAAAGAAAGCTGGTACAATTGGTAATATAGGAACAACTTCATTCTTTCCATCAAAAAATTTAGGATGTTACGGAGATGGTGGTGCAATTTTTACTGATGATGATGATTTAGCTCATATTATTAGAGGAATGGTAAACCACGGAATGTACAAACGTTATTATCACGATGTGGTTGGAGTAAATTCTAGACTAGATAGTGTACAAGCTGCAATTTTAAGAATAAAACTTCCACATTTAGATACTTATTGTGACGCAAGAAGAACAGCAGCTAAATACTATAATAACGCATTTAAAAACAATAATAATATTGTAACTCCTAAAACAGGAAATAGTTGTGATTTTATTTGTGAATCTTGCGATTGTCATGTTTTTCACCAATACACTTTACAAATTTTAAATGGAAAACGTAATGAGTTGCATCAGCACTTATTAGATAGTGGAATTCCAAATGCAATTTATTATCCAGTTCCTTTACATAGTCAAAAAGCATATGCTGATGAGCGTTATAATGAAGCTGATTTTCCTGTAACTAACCAATTAAAAGATACAGTTATTTCATTACCAATGCACACAGAATTAGATGAAGAACAATT
Source organism: Lutibacter sp. TH_r2 (assembly GCF_033101135.1). Lineage (NCBI taxonomy): Bacteria > Pseudomonadati > Bacteroidota > Flavobacteriia > Flavobacteriales > Flavobacteriaceae > Lutibacter > Lutibacter sp. TH_r2. Next base: position 1,598,766 of record NZ_JAWMPV010000001.1, on the reverse strand, counting down.
GGCTTTTATCACCAAAACTATCAACAATTTTGTAAATAAATAATAATGAAAAAAGTATTAGTAACAGGCGGATTAGGTTTTATTGGCTCACATACCGTAGTTGAATTACAAAATGAAGGATTTGAAGTATTAATTATTGATAATTTATCTAATTCTAGTATTGAAGTTTTAGATAGAATTACATCAATTACTGGAACTAAACCTTCCTATTTCAATATAGATTTAAGAGAAAAAGAAGCGGTTAAAAATTTCTTTGCAAATAATAAAATTGATGGCGTTATACATTTTGCAGCCTCTAAAGCTGTTGGTGAAAGCGTACAAATGCCTTTAGAATATTACGAAAACAACATTGGAAGTTTAGTTTACATTCTTCAAGAATTAAAAGCAAACAATTTAAATAATTTTATTTTCAGCTCTTCTTGTACTGTTTACGGACAAGCAGATGAATTACCAATTACTGAAAATGCACCCATAAAACCTGCTGAATCTCCTTACGGAAACACAAAGCAAATTGGAGAAGAAATTATTAAAGACACTACTAAAATTTCAGATTTAAAAGCAATTGCTTTACGTTATTTTAACCCAATTGGAGCTCACGAATCTGCAAAAATTGGAGAATTACCAATTGGAGTACCTCAAAACCTAATTCCTTTTGTAGTACAAACTGCTGCCGGTATTAGAAAAGAACTTTCAGTTTTTGGAAGTGATTATAATACTCCTGATGGAACTGCTGTTCGAGATTATATTCATGTAGTAGATTTAGCAAAAGCACATATTGTAGCTTTAAAAAGACTAATTGAAAACAACAACAAAGCTCAATACGAAGTATTTAATTTAGGTACTGGTAAAGGAAACTCTGTTTTAGAAGTAATCAATTCTTTTGAAAAAGTAACAGGTAAAAAAGTAAACTACAAAATGGTTGACAGACGAGAAGGTGATATTACTGCTGCTTATGCAGATACTAGTTATGCTAAAAATGAATTAGGTTGGGAAACTGAATTATCTTTAGACGATGCCTTACTTTCAGCTTGGAAATGGCAAGAAACCTTATAAAAAAAATCTTTAAAAAATAAAAACTCGTTTGAATTTCAAACGAGTTTTTTTTATACATTATATTTAGTAAAAATTAGATACTTGCTCCACTTGCAGCAACACTTCTATCTATTTTACGCATTAATCCTTGTAAAACTTTACCTGGACCAACTTCTATAAATTCAGTACCACCATCAGCAATCATAGCTTGTACACATTGTGTCCAACGTACCGGAGCTGTTAATTGTGCAATTAAATTTTCTTTAATCTCATCAGGACTAGTAACTGCTTTTGCAACTACATTTTGATACACTGGACAAGTTGGCTCACTAAACGTTGTGTTTTTAATTGCTTCAGCTAATTCTTCTCTTGCAGGAGCCATTAATGGTGAATGAAAAGCTCCACCTACTGGTAATTTTAATGCACGTCTTGCTCCTTTTTCTGTAAGCGCAACACACGCTTTATCAATTGCTTCAACTTCACCAGAAATTACTAATTGACCTGGGCAGTTATAATTTGCAGCAACCACTACTCCATCAATACTTGCACAAACTTCTTCAACAACAGCATCATCTAATCCTAAAACTGCAGCCATTGTAGATTCTTGAGCTTCACAAGCTTTTTGCATAGCTAAAGCTCTTTTAGAAACTAGTTTTAATCCGTCTTCAAAAGTTAATACTCCGTTTGCAACCAATGCAGAAAACTCACCTAAAGAATGACCTGCAACCATTTCTGGCTTAAAATTGTCACCCAATACTTTTGCTAAAATTACTGAATGTAAAAATATAGCTGGCTGGGTTACTTTAGTTTCTTTTAATTGTTCTGGAGTTCCTTCAAACATAATATCAGTAATTGGAAATCCTAGAATTTCATTTGCTTGTTCAAAAAGACCTTGTGCTAATGGAGAATTTTCGTACAAATCTAAACCCATACCTGTAAATTGTGCTCCTTGACCTGGAAAAATATATGCTTTCATATTGTATTATTTCAATTTAAAATTCAAAACGCAAAAATAGTAATTATTTGTTATATTCGTGTCAAGTAACTACAAATGAATAACAAACTAAAATCTGAAGCGCTTACCATCTATTTAATTTTAGCATCTATGTTTATAGCTGCTTTAGTGGCTTCAAATTTAATATTTCAAAAATTTTTTTATTGGAATCCTTTTGGATGGTTTAGATTTGAACTATCAGTTGGTATTTTACCGTACCCAATTACTTTTTTAATTACTGATATTATTTCAGAAATATACGGACGAAAAAAAGCAAATCAAGTTGTTGTAGCTGGTATTTTTGCTTCCTTTTTTTCAATGCTTATAGTTTTAGTTGCAAATTTTACTCCTGCAATAGATGGCTCTCCAATTAATAATGAAATTTTTACCAAAGTTTTTGGGCTTTCTCCAATTGCTGTTTTAGCATCTATGCTTGCGTATTTATTTGCACAATTTATTGATATTAAAATTTTTCATTTTTGGAAACGAAAAACAAACGGAAAACACTTATGGTTACGTAACAATTTCTCAACATTTTCATCGCAATTAGTAGATACATTAACTGTTGTAACGCTGTTGTGTATTTTTAAAGTTATACCATGGAGTTTGTTTTACACACTTATAATAAGTGGTTTTTTATTTAAAATACTTATTGCGCTTTTAGATACACCTATTCTATATTTTATTGTCTATTTATTTAGAAGTAGATTTAACTTAAAAGAAGGTGAAGAAATAAAAATTCATTAATAAAACTTTAGCATATTAAATTTACTATTGTTAATTTTTTTTCGTTTTATTTGAACTCAATTAAATTTGTTTGAATTATAAAACAAGTATGCTAAAAAGTTTATCACTCAACAAAATGATAAATAGCGAACGGCATAAGACCGTTTAATAAAAATAAAAAAACACATGAAAAAAGCAATCAAGATTTTTATAGGTATTTTAATTCTATTTTTGGGAATATTAATAGCTATTCCTTATCTGTTTGAAGATAAAATTGTTGAACTTGTAAAAGAAACAGCAAACAACAACGTAAATGCAAAAGTAGATTTTAACAACGTTGATATTAGCTTAATTTCTAGCTTTCCAAATGCAAAAGTTAGTTTAAATAACTTATCAATCATCAACAAAAAACCTTTTGATGGAGATATTTTAGCTAGCGCTAAAAGTTTTTCTCTTCAAATGCCAATTGTAAGCTTATTTACATCAACTTCTAAAGAAATTAATGTGAGTTATATTGCTATTGATGAGGCAACAATTAATGTTTTAGTAAACACAAACGGTGAAGCTAATTACAATATTACTAAAGAAAGTACAACTTCAAGTACAGAAAATAACCAAAAAAATAGTGGAATTAAACTGCAATTAGATGGTTATTCTATTGAGAATAGCTCTATTAATTATACAGACGCTTCTACAGGAATGATTTTAAAATTAGAGAATTTTAACCATAAAGGAAGTGGGAATTTTTCTGAAGCTATTTCAGAATTAAAAACAGAAACTAGTTCTAACGTCTCTTTTGAATATGAAAAAACAAGTTATTTAAAAAATAATTCAGTCCAACTAACAGCAGATATAGCTATGGATTTGAATCAACAAAAATTCACTTTTTTAGAAAATGAAGCGCTTATAAATCAACTACCATTAGTGTTTAATGGATTTGTAAAATTAAATGAAAACAACCAAGAAATTGATTTAAACTTTAAAACACCTTCATCCGATTTTAAAAACTTTTTAGCTTTAATTCCTGAACAATATTCAAAAAACATTAGCGATGTAAAAACAACAGGAAATTTTTCGGTTGAAGGAAATTTAAAAGGAATTGTTGATGAGAAACACATTCCTCAATTTAACATAAACATAGCATCTAACAACGCTAGTTTTAAATATCCAGATTTACCAAAAACTATTCAAAATATTCAAATAAAAACCAACATTTTAAACACTACAGGAATTACAAACGACACCAAAGTTAATATTGAAAATTTAGCGTTTAAAATTGATGATGATGTATTTACTTCAAGTGCTTTTATTAGTAACATAATTAACAATCCTAAAATTAAAGCAAAAGCAAAAGGAACTGTTAATTTGGCAAAAATTAGTAAAGCATACCCTATGGAATCTATTAAGGATTTACAAGGAGTTGTAACAGCTGATTTTGAAACTGCTTTTGATATGAATTCCATTGAAAAAAAACAATATGAAAACACTAAAAACACTGGAAATATTTTATTAACTGGCTTTAAATATGAAGGTGATGAAATGGCAAATCCTTTAGAAATTGAAAATGCTAAAGTTACGTTTAACACAAAAAGTGTACAGCTTAATAATTTTGAAGCTAAAACAGGAGAATCAGATTTAAAAATGAACGGAACTATTGAAAATTTAATTGGTTTTGTTCTAAATAATGAAGCCGTAAAAGGGAATTTCAATTTAAATTCAAACACCTTTAATTTAAATGATTTTATGGTTACCGAAACAGAAACTACTGAAGACAAAAAACCGGATGAAACAACATCTGAACAACTAAAAATACCTTCGTTTTTAGATTGCACTATCAACGCAAACGCTAACAATGTAATTTACGACAATCTTACCTTAAAAAATGTAAAAGGAAATTTAGTAATTAAGGATGAAAAAGCTGATTTAAAAAACTTATCATCTGGATTATTTAATGGAAATGTAATAATGAATGGAAACGTTTCTACAAAAACTGAAACACCCACGTTTGCATTTAATTTAGATATTAAAGATTTTGATATTGCGCAATCATTTACACAATTAGAATTATTTAGTGCGCTTGCTCCAATAGCAAATATTCTTCAAGGAAAAATAAATACAGATTTAAAAGTTTCTGGAAATTTAAATAACGATTTAACACCAAATTTAGCAACATTAAGCGGTAATGCATTGTCTGAATTATTAACTTCAAAATCTACGTTAGAAAACTCAAAAGCACTTTCTTTATTAAGTAATAATTTAGATTTTATAAATTTAAAAGACCTTAATCTAGAGAAAATAAAAACCTCTTTAACTTTTAAAGATGGGAAAATTTCTATAAAACCATTTAACCTTAATTATAAAGATATTCCTATTGAAATTAGTGGTAAACATGGTCTTGACCAAACCATGGATTACAATGTTACTTTTGATGTTCCAGCTAAATATTTAGGTTCAGAGGCCTCTAATCTAATTGCTAAATTAAGTGAGCAAGAAAAGGATAACATTACGGTTCCTGTAACTGCTAATATATTAGGTTCGTTTACACAACCTAGTGTAAAAACAGATCTAAAACAAGCTGTTACTAATTTAACAGCTCAACTTGTTGAAACTCAAAAAAACAAATTAATAGATAAAGGTACAAGTGAGTTAACTAAATTATTAAATGGTAACAAAAAAAGTAGCGATTCTACTAAAACAGAATCAAATAACGCGCTAAAAAATACCGCTAACCAACTAATAAACGGATTGTTTAAAAAGAAAAAAGTGGATACTACTAAAAAAGAGTAACTATTTAGTTCAAAATCTTGGCATACTTTTTGAAATATTCACATCAAATAGGTAACAAAAAAATTACTTATTGATTTATAGATGTAAGTGAAACATAAAGTAAATGCTCCGCCATCACTAAAAAGAAACATTTACACGTATAAATCTCAAAATAAAAAGTGTCAAAATCTTATTCTGAAATTGTAATTGTTACTTTGTAACCTTCACTATTTCTAACATTAAAAACTGTTGAATCTTCAAACATAAGATATTGCCCTTTAACGCCAATTAATTTACCAGAATAAAAAGGTGTTTTATCTAAACTCAACGATTTTACTTTAGTTGGATAGTTAACAACTGGATAGTTAATTTCAGTAACTTTATTATTGTTTTCCAAAAAGTAAGATTTAGCCTCTTCTGGAATATGTGATTTCAATTTATCGCGTTCGGCAATTAAATCAGCTTCAGCAACATTATTTTTTAGCATTTTTTGCCAACTCGTTTTATCTGCAACATAGTTTTTTAAAGCAACTTCAGTAATTCCAGCTAAATATCTATTTGGAACCTCTACAATTTCAATTGCTTTAGACGCTCCTTGATCTATCCAACGTGTTGGAACTTGTGTTTTTCTAGTAACTCCAACTTTTACATTACTACTTAATGCCAAATACACAATATGTGGTTGTAATTGAACTTTCTTTTCATACTCCAAATCTCTATCCTCAATACCTAAATGCGCAGTACTTAATTCTGGTTTCATAATCCAATCTCCAACAGCAGCACTTGCATAAAAACAATCGTAACAAAAACCTTGTCTAAATATTTTTTTAGCTTTTCCACAACATAAACATTCATATCCTTCAAAATTAATTTCAATAGTTCTACCTAATATTTGATTAAAATTTATAAAATTATTATCGGTAGTTAAATAATATTGAACTTTATCGGATAATTCCGTCTTCATTTTTTTTAAAACAGTACTGAATTGCATAAAAGTTTTCTTAAATTTATCTCGCTAAAGATACTTAATAAATTATGCCGTTTACAATATTTAATTCAATAATTTCTTGGTTTTTAAAAAAGCGAAAACATCAAATGGAATTATTTTTGAAATATCCTATCGATGTTCAAAACGAGCTGTTAAGCAAACTTATAAGTAAAGCAAAAAACACTGAAGTAGGTCAAAATTTTAATTTTTCATCAATTAAAAATTATGAAGATTTTACAAAAAATGTTCCTATTCAACAATACGAAACCATAGAACCTTTAATTGAACGCTCACGAAAAGGGGAACAAAATATTTTTTGGCCAACTCCCATAAAATGGTTTGCAAAATCTAGTGGTACAACCAACTCTAAAAGTAAATTTATTCCAGTAAGTGATGAGGCTTTGGAAGATTGCCACATGAAAGCCGGAAAGGATATGCTGTGTATGTTTTTCAACAACAACCCTGAATCTGTTTTATTTAAAGGAAAAGGATTGCGGTTAGGTGGAAGCAGCGCTGTTTACGAAGACAACAATTCCTATTTTGGAGATTTATCGGCAATTATTATTGAAAACATGCCTTTTTGGGCAGATTTTAGAAGTGCGCCTAAACAAGAAGTTGCATTAATGGATGAATGGGAAACTAAAATGAAAGCCATTGTTGATGAAACTATTGAAGAAGACATAACAAGTTTAGTTGGAGTTCCAAGTTGGATGCTAGTTTTATTAAATCGTGTTTTAGAAAAAACTGGAAAAAACAATATTTTAGAGGTTTGGCCAAATTTAGAAGTTTATTTTCATGGTGGTGTAAATTTTAACCCATATAGAGAACAATTTAAAAAACTAATTCCTAAAAATAATTTTAAATACTACGAAACTTACAATGCTTCTGAAGGATTTTTTGCCATTCAAGATTTAAATAATTCATCAGATTTATTACTAATGTTAGATTATGGAATTTTTTATGAATTTATTCCAATGGACACATTTAATGGAGAAAATTCTGAAGCAATTCATCTTTCCGAAGTAAAACTAAATGTAAATTACGCTATAGTAATAACTACAAATGGTGGTTTATGGCGCTATTTAATAGGTGACACTATTAAATTTACTTCTTTAAAACCTTATCGAATTAGAATTACAGGTAGAACCAAACATTTTATAAATGTTTTTGGTGAAGAACTAATTATAGAAAATGCTGAAGATGCTTTAAAACAAGCTTGTTTAAAAACTAATGCTGAAGTGAGTGAATACACAGTTGCTCCAATTTTTATGAATGAAGAAAAAAGTGGCGGACACGAATGGTTAATTGAATTTTCAAAAGAACCAACTTGCATAAATTATTTTACCGAATTACTAGACAATGCATTAAAAGCTATTAATTCAGATTATGAAGCAAAACGCTATAATAATATGACACTAGCAATGCCAAAAGTAATTGTTGCAAGAAAAGGTTTATTTTACCAATGGTTAAAGAAAAATGGAAAACTAGGCGGACAACATAAAGTTCCTAGACTCTCTAACTCGAGAAAACATTTAGAAGAACTATTGAGTTTGGAATTAGTTAACTAATCACTAGGGAATTTATTATTTAAATTATCAAAAATTGACTCCAATTGATTTTCCGAATAATCTAACTCCAATATTTTTAACCCTAACTTTATAGTAGAACAAGTAAAGCTTTTATGTCCTTTTTTTGTAAGTATATCACTATATAACATTGACATTGCAGTAGAATCTGGCAAATCCAATAGATGAACAATTCTATCAATGTTTTTATGAAAATCGTCTCTTAAATTTGCTATAAGTAATAAGTCATTATGAACAGGCAATAAACTAACTCCTCTAAAATCAGTAAAAATCTTTTTAATTGAACCTAACTGTTTTTGCTTTACTAAAAAATGATGGTAATCAATTAAAGTATTTAAATCCCATTCTCCTTTGAATTTTTGGACTAGTAAATTTTGCTCTTCAAAAAATTCAAAATAAATCTTCATAATTCAATTTTCGCTATTTTTTTCGTTCAATAACATAATTCACCATTGTTAATAGTGAATCTTTATAAGGTGAAGACGGATAGTTTTCTAAAATCTGAAGAGCTCTTTCCTGATATTCTTTCATTTTAGAAATGGTATATTCCATTCCTCCTTTTTCTTTTACAAAAGCAATCACTTCTCTAACTCTATTTTTATTTCTATTGTGTTTTTTAACAGAATTAATTAACCATTTTTTTTGTTCTTCCGAGCAATTATTTAAGGTATAAATAAGTGGAAGCGTCATTTTTTGTTCTTTAATATCTATTCCGGTTGGTTTTCCAATTTTAGCATCGGTATAATCAAATAAATCATCTTTAATTTGAAAAGCTATTCCAATTAATTCACCAAACTCACGCATTTTTTCAATTTCTTCTTTACCGCTACCAACAGAAGCTGCACCAATTCCACAACAGGCAGCAATCAAAGTAGCTGTTTTCTGACGAATAATTTCAAAATAAATTTCTTCGGTAATATCTAATCTTCTCGCTTTTTCAATTTGAAGCAATTCACCTTCGCTCATTTCTCTAACAGCAACAGAAATTAATTTTAGAATGTCAAAATCATCATTATCTATTGAAAGAAGTAAACCTTTTGAAAGTAAAAAGTCACCAACTAAAACTGCAATTTTATTTTTCCAAAGTGCATTTATTGAAAAGAAACCTCTACGCCTGTTACTATCATCAACCACATCATCGTGTACCAGCGTCGCCGTATGAATTAATTCTATAATAGAAGCTCCACGGTAGGTACGTTCTTCAAATTTACCATTAGAAACCATTTTAGCCACCAAAAACACAAACATTGGTCGCATTTGTTTTCCTTTTCTTCGAACTATATAATGGGTAATTCTGTTCAGCAGCGGAACTTTGGTAAGCATTGCCTCTTTGAACTTGCTTTCAAAGAGTTCCATTTCTTGAAGTATGGGCTGTTTAATTTGCTCTACTGCTTTCATCTAATATTCAAAAGTAACTAAAAAAAAGAAAAAAAGGTTAACTTTTATTTGCTAATTGTCCGCAGGCTGCATCAATATCTTTACCTCTACTTCTACGCACGTTAACAACTATGCCATTCATTTCTAAATTACTAATGTAATTATTTATTGTTGTATTATTTGCTTGTTGAAATTCACCATCATCAATTGGATTGTATTCAATTAAATTCACCTTACAAGGTACGTGTTTACAGAATTTAACCAAGGCTTTTATGGCTTCTTGAGAATCGTTGATTCCTTTCCATACAACATATTCATAAGTAACTCTACTATTTGTTTTTGCATACCAATATTGAAGCGATTCTTTTAATTCTTCTAAAGGAAAAGCTTTGCTAAATGGCATAATTCTGCTTCTAACTTCATCTATTGCTGAATGAAGTGATACGGCTAAACCAAATTTCACATCATCATCGGCTAACTTTTTAATCATTTTTGGAATTCCTGATGTAGAAACTGTAATACGTTTTGGAGACATTCCTAAACCTTCTTCTGAAGTAATTTTATCAATTGCTTTAAGTACATTGTTATAATTCATTAATGGCTCTCCCATTCCCATAAAAACAATGTTAGACAATTTGTGATTGTAATACAGTAAGCTTTCTTGATTTATTGCGGAAACCTGATCAAAAATTTCATCGGGATTTAAGTTTCGCATTTTTTTAAGTCGTGCAGTAGCACAAAAATTACAATCTAAACTACATCCAACTTGGCTAGATACGCAAGCTGTAGTTCTAGAATCGGTAGGAATTAAAACAGACTCTACAATTAAACCATCGTGTAAACGAACTGCATTTTTCACCGTTCCATCTGAACTGCGTTGCATGGTATCTACTTCTATATGGTTAATTACAAAATTTGCTTCAAGCATTTGACGTGTTTCTTTAGAAATATTCGTCATTGCTTCAAAAGAGTAAGCACTTTTACTCCAAAGCCATTCATAAACTTGGTTTCCACGAAAAGCTTTGTCTCCATTCTCTTCAAAAAAATTTCGTAACTGATCTTTGGTTAAAGCTCTAATGTCTTTTTTTGCACTCATTTTAAATCTGTTTTATAAAAGAATTCCCGCCAAAGCGGGAACTCAAATTTATTTTATAAAATTCTAATTTTTAAATAATCAACATCGCATCTCCGTACGAGTAAAACTTGTATCCTTCCTTTACAGCTTCTTCGTAAGCTTCCATTAAAAAGTCGTAACCAGCAAATGCTCCTGCCATCATCATTAAAGTAGATTTTGGTGTATGGAAATTAGTAATCATTGCGTTTGCAATACTAAAATCATAAGGAGGGAAAATAAATTTATTTGTCCAACCATCAAATTCATTTAAATGGTGATCTGATGATACTGAACTTTCCATTGCTCTCATAACTGTAGTTCCTACAGCACAAATTCTTCTTTTACTATCTATAGCTTCATTTACAACTTTAACAGTTTCTGGGCTTACTATAACTTGTTCAGAGTCCATTTTGTGTTTAGATAAATCTTCAACTTCAACAGCGCTAAAAGTACCTAAACCAACGTGTAATGTAACTTCAGCAAAATCAACTCCTTTAATTTCTAAACGTTTCATTAAATGTTTAGAAAAGTGTAAACCTGCAGTTGGAGCAGCTACGGCACCTTCATGCTTTGCATAAATAGTTTGGTAACGTTCCTCGTCACTTGGTTCAACATCTCTTTTAATATATTTTGGAAGAGGAGTTTCTCCTAATTCTTCTAATTTTTTTCTAAATTCTTCGTAAGAACCATCGTATAAAAAGCGTAAAGTTCTACCTCTTGAAGTGGTGTTATCAATTACTTCAGCAACTAAACTTTCGTCTTCACCAAAAAATAATTTGTTTCCAATTCTAATTTTTCTTGCAGGATCTACCAGTACATCCCATAATCTACTTTCGGCATTTAACTCACGTAACAAAAACACTTCAATACGCGCTCCTGTTTTTTCTTTTTCACCAAACATACGTGCTGGAAACACTTTTGTATTGTTCAAAACCATTAAATCTCCTTCATCAAAATAGTTGATTAAATCTTTGAATTGCTTATGTTCAATAGTTTGTTCTTTTCTATTCAATACCATTAATCGAGATTCATCTCTGTGTTCTGCTGGATATTCAGCCAATAAATCTTCTGGCAAATCAAATTTAAAATGTGATAATTTCATCTGTATGTTTTAGCTCTTTAATTAAGTAAAATGAAACTTTTTTTGAATTAAATATTTATGTTAAAACATAAATTTATACGTATTTAATTCAGAATGTTTCACTGAAAAATTTTTTAATTGTGCGCAAATATACAACATCGGCATAGGCGTTGTCAAGTGATTTGCAATAAAAGTTTGTTTTTGTGATTTTTAACTTGTGATTTTTTTGAAATCATCCCAAAAAGTTGGGTATGATTTTGAAACTACATTTGCATCTTCAATATTAATAGGAACTTTTAAAGCTAATGGTGCAAAAGCCATTGCCATTCTATGATCTTTATAAGTAGCAATTGATATGTTTTCTTTTATGTTTTTTGAAGATTTTAAATGGAGCGTTTTGTTAGTAATAATAACTTTTCCACCTAATTTTTCTAATTCGGTTTTTAAAGCTACTAACCTATCTGTTTCTTTAATTTTTAAGGTATGAAGCCCTGATAAAAAACATTCAATTCCTAAACCAAAACATGTAACTACAATAGTTTGAGCAATATCTGGAGCGTTTTTTAAATTTAGTTCTTTAAAATAATCTGGATTTATTTCTCCTGTATTTTTTAGTACTATTGAATTAGTTTTAAATGAAGTTTCAACACCCAAATTTTTATAAATTTCCACTAAACACGAATCGCCTTGTAAACTTTGTTGCTTGTATGAAGAAATTTTGATTTCAGCATTTGGACTTAAAGCTACATAACTAAAATAATACGAAGCCGAACTCCAGTCTGATTCTACTACTATTTTTTTAGGCTCAATTTGTTTTTTAGGCTGAATGTTAATGGTGTTTTCAATCCAAGTATATTCAATCCCTAAATCTGTTAATATACCTAACGTCATTTTTATATATGGAATAGACGTAATTTCACCTTTAAAACTTAATTGTAAACCGTTTTCTAAAGAAGATGCAATTAATAATAAAGCTGAAATATATTGACTACTAACACTTCCATTAATTTCGATCTTGTTTTTAATTAATTTTGTTCCAGTAATTTTTAACGGAGGAAAACCATCTTTTTCTACATATTCTATTTTAGCGCCCAATTCTCTCAACGCATCAACTAAAATTTCAATAGGTCTGTTTTTCATTCTGTGCGACCCAGTTAAAACCACTTCAAATTTATTTTTTACAGCAAAAAAAGCAGTTAAAAAACGCATTGCCGTTCCTGCATGTCCAATACTAATTTCATTTTCTACAGAAGCTAATGCTTTTTGCATTACAACTGAATCGTCTGAATTTGATAAGTTATCTATATTTAAATTTGGATAAAATTGCTGTAAAATCAACAACCTATTGGATTCACTTTTTGAACCTGTAATTTGAATTTCTCCATTTACAGTTTTTTTGATTTTATCTAATTTCAACAACTTCATTTTTTATTTCTTTAGTACTTTAAACTAAAACTTCTAATAGTTTTTATTAATTTTTCACAATATTTAGCACGCAAAGTTAACTTTCAAAAGGAAGTATCCAAATTTACAGGATCTATTATAAAAAGAAATTTTACGTATTACTAACTTATGTAAATTGAAGTAATTATTATTTTTTAAATAACTTATAATATCCAGCCATTAATAAGCCATAAGCAATTGATCCGATTACAATTTGCATTATAAATTTAGTAAAGGTTTCTGGTCCAAAATAATCTGCTGCCATTTGACTAAAACTACCTGTTTTTATAATTTGAAGTACAATTTTAAAAATTGAAAAAAATACTAAAAATACAGCTGCAAATTTTACAAACAATTTATGAAAAGGTACCGTTTTATACTTGTTCATTATTTTAATTTTTTATTGTTATGATGACGATTGTGATCGCGTTTTGTTTTAATATCTAATTTTTTATCAAAAGCATCTTGTAAATCAATGCCTGTTTGATTTGCCAAACATAAAACAACAAACATAACATCCGCTAATTCTTCACCTAAATCTTTAGATTTATCACTTTCTTTTTCACTTTGCTCTCCATATCTACGTGCAATAATTCGGGCTACTTCACCAACTTCTTCAGTTAATTGCGCCATGTTTGTTAGCTCGTTAAAATAACGAACTCCATGCGTTTTTATCCAATTATCTACTTCTAATTGTGCGTTTTTTATATCCATTACTTATTTTTTTAAATACTTTAAAAATTCTTTTTGAGGAATTTCAATTGCTCCTAAACTTTCCAAATGTTTATTGTACACTTGACAATCTATTAATTTATAATTCTCTTTTTCTAACTTTTGAGCCAAATAAATAAATGCTGCTTTTGATGCGTTACTAACTTTGCTAAACATACTTTCTCCACAAAATATAGTTTTCAAATCAATTCCGTACAAACCTCCAACTAATTTGTTGTTTTGCCAAACTTCAACAGATTTTGCTTTTCCTAATTTATGTAATTTAGTATATGCTTGTTGCATTTCATCTGTAATCCAAGTTCCGCCTTGTCCTTCTCTAGTTATTGTTTTACAGTTTGATATTACTTCTTCAAAATTTTGATTAAATGTAATCTTAAATTCATTTCTTTTAAGAATTTGACGCATACTTTTTGAAATTTTTACTTCATTAGGAAATAATACCATTCGCCATTTTGGACTGTACCAAATTATTGGTTCACCTTGATTATACCAAGGGAAAATTCCAGATTTATATGCTAATTGTAATCTTTCAACCGATAAATCGCCTCCAATTCCTAACAATCCATCTTCATTTGCCAAATGTACTGGTGGAAAAACTAATTCTTCGGTTATTAAATACATGGTTACAAATATAATGAAACAAAAAAAGAGAAAAACAATTGTTTTTCTCTTCTTAAAAATATTTTTCTAAACTATTTAGAAAGGTAAATCGTCTGGTTCATCACTACTAACATCAGATACTTTTTCTAAATTATCTAATGGCGCAACTGGAGGTGCTCCAGCACCTTCTGGTTGAGCTGCTTCAATTCTCCAACCTTGAATAGAGTTAAAGTATTTAGCAACACCTTCTGGGTTTATCCATTCTCTACCTCTTAAGTTTATAGACACTTTTACATCTTGTCCAACTTGGTAACTGTTTAATAAATCACATTTATCTTGTACAAATTCAATCATTAACATTTGAGGATACTGCTCATTAGTAGTTACTACCATTTCTCTTTTTCTAAATCCGCTCGCTCCAAATGTTTGCGTTTCGTTTATTAATTTAATTTTTCCTGTTACTTCCATTTCTCTAACTCTTAATTGATTTTAAGCAAAAATAATTTTTTAATGAAGGAATGCAAACAATTTTTAAACTCACTTTTATAAACTTATCAACAGAAATAAAAATAAAGTACATATACTATTCCAGGCTTTTTAATGTTATAAAGAAGCATTATATTTGATTTTATGAGCTCCTCAAAAAATATTCAAATTATTAGATATGTAGTTATACTACTTTCATTTAGTATTGTTTCTCTAATTTTATGGAATACTTATACTTTTTTTCAAAAATTTAAGGAAGAAGAACGCGCTAAAATGGAAGTTATAGCAAGTGCTTTAGAAATGCTTGCTTCTACAAGTAATTTAGAAGCAGACATAGAATTACCTCTTCAAATATTGAATAATAATAAGAGTATTCCTATGATTTGGGCTGATGTTGACAATGCGGTTTTAGATTTTCACAATTTAGACTCCATTAAAGCTTTAAAAACCACTTATTTAAATAAACAATTACAACAAATGGCAAGTGAAAATGAAGCCATACATATTGAATATGTAGATTCGGTAGGTGATGTTGTAAAACAATATATTTATTATAGAAATTCAGATTTACTAAACAAATTAAAATATTATCCATTAGCGTTAATATTAATCCTTTTTCTATTTGCATCAGTTATATTTTTATTTTTCAAATCGAATAAAATTGCGGAACAAAATAAACTTTGGACTGGAATGGCTAAAGAAACTGCTCACCAAATTGGAACACCACTTTCTTCACTTTTAGGATGGATTGAAATTTTACGAATGGAAAATACCGATGAGTCAACTGTAAAAGAAATTGAAAACGATGTTTTTAGACTAAATACTATTGCTGAACGTTTTTCAAAAATTGGCTCTATCCCTACTTTAAAACAAGAAAATGTAGTTGAAATTACAAAAACAGCTTTTGAGTATTTAAAATCTAGAAGTTCTAAACAAACTTCGTTTACTTTTAACACTACAAATAATAAGTTATTTACAAATTTAAATGCTCAACTATTTGCATGGGTAATTGAAAACTTAATTAAAAATGCTTTAGATGCTATGAATGGAAAAGGAAGCATTAAATTAACTATTGACGAAACTGAAAAACACATCACAATTTTAATTTCTGACACAGGTAAAGGTATTCCAAAGCAATTACAACAAAAAATATTCAATCCAGGTTACACAACAAAAAAACGTGGTTGGGGATTAGGGCTATCACTAGCAAAACGAATTATAGAAGACTACCATAATGGTAAAATAAATGTTCTAAAATCTGAAGTTAATGTTGGAACTACCTTTAAAATTTTATTAAAAAAATAATTACATTTTATATGCAATTGATTTAGCAATGGCATCAAACTCATGTGGTTCCATTTTTACTTTTTTGGTAAACTGAATATCTTCCATTTCATTTAAAGGAATTAAATGCACATGAACATGAGGTACCTCTAAACCAATTACAGCCATACCAATTCTATCACATTTAATTACTTTTTCCATAGATTTTGCAATTTCCCTAGAAAAACTCATCAAACCATTGTACAAATCTTCATCTAAATCAAACAATCTATTTACCTCCTTTTTTGGAACTACAAGTGTATGCCCTCTTGCATTTGGATTAATATCTAAAAAAGCGTAAAAATTTTCATTTTCAGCAACTTTATATGAAGGTATTTCACCATTAATTATTTTTGTAAATATTGTACTCATGTTTTCAATTTTTATCAAAATTAAGAAACCCTTCTCAATTGAACAACTGAAAAGGGTTTATAATAAATATGTTGTTATTGTTTAAGCTCTCGATATTTCTAAAATTTCGAATTTTAGAACACCACTTGGCACTTGAATTTCAGCAATTTCACCAACTTTTTTACCAAGTAAACCTTTTCCTATAGGTGAATTTACAGCTAATTTACCTTCTTTTATATTTGTTTCAGAATCTGCAACTAACGTATATGTAAATTGCATGTTATTTGCAGTATTTTTTAATTTAACAACTGAATGAATCAAAACTTTAGAAGTATCTAACATAGAATCATCAAGAATTCTAGCATTAGAAACTACCTCTTTTAATTTTGCTATTTTTAATTCTAATAACGACTGCTCTTCTTTAGCCGCATGATATTCTGCATTTTCACTTAAATCACCTTTATCCCTAGCTTCAGCAATATCATTACTTACTCGTGGTCGTTCTACACTTTCTAAATGCTCTAATTCAGCTTTTAGTTTTTTCATTCCTTCCGGAGAATAATACGAAACTTTACTCATAATTTACCTTTTTAATAAATACAAAAAATCTCAAAACCGGATACCCAGAATGAGATTCATTACAAATGTACAAAATATTTGTAAATTGCCATCGTTTACATAAAATACAACATTTAATAATGCGAAAATTTCTATATATATTATTTTTTATAAGTTTAATTTCTTGCGAGAAAAACGAAACAAATGATATTTTACCAAACAAAGATGTAAGTATTACTGTAAATTTAAATTTACCACAATACACCGATTTACAAATACCAAGCGGTTGGGCTTATGCTAGCGGAGGCATAAATGGAATTGTTATTCAAAATACGGGTACAGGTAACCCTAATTTTAAAGCATTTGATAGAGCCTGTCCAAATTACGACTGCACTTCTGCTATGACATTTGATGGAAGTTTAAAACTAACTTGCCCATGTGATGATAGTGTTTACAGCATTATTGATGGATCTCCACAAACTAGCGGAAATAATTATTTTGCAAGAGAGTATAATGTTTCTGAAGTTGGCGATGCATTAATTATTAGTAATTAATCATTTATTTAAAACAGATTGTTATTTTTGTGCGAAAGGACAAACAACGTGATTAATTATTTTTCTTCAAATTTTAGATTAGGAGTTTTAGGTGGCGGACAATTAGGTAAAATGCTACTTGCTGAAACTCATAAATTAGATATTTATACTGTTATTTTAGATAAGGCTAAAGATGCTCCATGCGCCAGAATTTGTAATGAATTTCATCAAGGTGATTTAATGGATTTTGATACCGTTTATAATTTTGGTAAAACAGTAGATATTTTAACTATTGAAATTGAACATGTAAATATTGATGCTCTTATTAAACTCGAAGAAGAAGGATTAGAAATTTATCCACAACCTTCAGTTTTAAAAATTATTCAACATAAAGGAATTCAAAAAGATTTTTTTGTTGAAAACAATATTCCAACATCGCCACACAAACGTTTTACTTCATTAAAAGAATTAAAAAATGAAGTTTTAAGTTTTCCTTTTGTATGGAAATCAGCGCAATTTGGCTACGATGGAACCGGAGTAAAAATTGTTAAAAACATAAACGATTTAAATAATTTAACAGATACCGATTGTATTGCTGAAGATTTAATTCCTTTTAAAAATGAACTTGCTGTAATTGTTTCAAGAAACAAAAGTGGAGAAGTTAAAACCTATCCAGTTGTTGAAATGGAATTTCATCCAGAAGCAAACCAAGTAGAATACGTTATTTGCCCGGCAAGAATTAGTGATGAAGTTGCAACTAAAGCCCGAAACATAGCACTAAATGTTGCTAAATCTTTTGAGCACATTGGTTTGTTAGCTGTTGAAATGTTTCAAACTGAAAACAATGAAATATTAGTAAATGAAGTTGCTCCAAGAACTCACAATAGCGGACATTATAGTATTGAAGCTTCTTATACAAGTCAGTTTGAGCAACATGTTAGAAGCATTTTAAATCTTCCTTTAGGAAACACTGAAAGCAAAGTTGCCGGAATTATGGTAAATTTGGTTGGTGAAGAAGGATTTTCAGGTGAAGTAATTTACCAAGGAATGGAAGATATTTTAAAAATGGACGGAGTTACACCACATATATATGGTAAAAAAGAAACACGTCCGTTTAGAAAAATGGGACATGTAACTATTGTAAATAATAATTTATCTGAAGCCAGAAAAATTGCTGAAAAAGTTAAAAACACCATTAAAGTAATAAGTAAATAATACAATTATGAGCAAAGTAGGAATTATAATGGGAAGCAATTCAGATCTTCCAATAATGCAACAAGCAATTGATATTTTAAAAGGTTTTGGAATTGAAACTGAAGTTGATATAGTTTCAGCACACAGAACTCCTGAAAAACTTTGGGAATATGCAACTAATGCTCATAAAAGAAACGTTTCTGTAATTATTGCTGGTGCTGGTGGTGCTGCACATTTACCTGGTATGGTTGCAAGTATGAGTCCATTACCTGTAATTGGAGTTCCTGTTAAATCTAGAAATTCTATAGATGGTTGGGATTCTGTATTGTCAATTTTGCAAATGCCTGGAGGTGTTCCAGTTGCTACTGTAGCTCTAGATGGAGCACAAAACGCTGGAATTTTAGCTGCTCAAATTATTGGAAGTGCTGATAAAAAAATTCAGGATAAGGTATTAAAATACAAAGAAGACTTAAAAACTAAAGTTTACAAAGCTTCTGAAGAAATAAAAAACAGCAACTTATAAAGTTGCTGTTTGAATGTTTTTTACTTCAATTCCCAAATGGTTTATATAACTAAAACCTGGGATTATACTATTAATTTTCATTTTACTTATATTTATTTGTGGTTTTTCAATAATTGCTTCCATTTCTACATATTTCATTAAACATAACTTTTTAACGCAGCTCTAATTTATTTAGTATAAAAATTAAACACCTTTACAAATATTTAACATTTTAGGCTCTAATTTTAAGACCCTAAGATTAATTAAAAGTCACTTTAAGTAATATATTTGCTATTCAAACTAAACACAATATGAGCAATCCTTTATTACATAAATTTAACACTTTATACTCAACGGCACCATTTTCAAAAATCAAAAACAAGCACTTTAAACCTGCTTTTGAAAAGGCTATAGAAAGTGCCAAAAACGAAATAGATACCATTGTTTCTAACACCTCTGTTCCAAATTTTAAAAATACTATTGAAGCTTTAGAGTTTTCAGGCGAACAATTAAGTAGAATTTCAAGTATTTTCTTTAATTTAAATTCAGCTGAAACTAATTCTGAAATTCAGAAAATTGCTCAAGAAGTTTCACCTTTACTTACTGAATTTTCTAATGATATTAACTTAAACGAAGATTTATTCAAAAAAGTTAAACTTGTTTATGACATTAAACAGGAATTAAATTTAACAACAGAACAAGAAATGCTGTTAAATAAAACCTATAAAAGTTTTTCAAGAAATGGAGCTAATTTAAATGATGGTGACAAACTTAAATTACGTAAAATAGACACCGAACTCTCAAAATTAAAATTAACTTTTGGAGAAAATGTATTAGCCGAAACCAATGCTTTTGAACTTCACATAACAAAAAAAGAAGATTTAAAAGGTTTACCTGAAGCAACTATTGAAGCTGCAAACATGGTTGCAACACAAAAAGAAAAAGATGGTTGGATATTCACTTTAGATTACCCTAGCTACATTCCATTTATGACTTACTCTGAAAATAGAGCCTTAAGAAAAAAAATGGCACTAGCTTTTGGAGCAAAAAGTTTTCAAGAAAATAAACACGATAACCAACAAGTTGTGTTAGATATTGTAAACCTTCGTAATAAACGAGCAAACTTATTAGGCTACAAAACACATGCAAATTTTGTTTTAGAAGAAAGAATGGCTGAAAATCCAGAAACCGTAACTTCTTTTTTAAACGATTTACTAAAAAAAGCTAAACCTGCTGCTACCAAACAATTTAATGAGTTAAGTGAATTTGGAAAAACATTAGGAATAGATAAACTTGAAAAATGGGATGGAGCTTTTGTGTCTGAAAAATTAAAGAAAAAATTATTTGATTTAGATCAAGAACTTCTAAAACCATATTTTAAACTTGAAAATGTAATTGAAGGTGTATTTACTATTTCTAATAAACTCTTCGATTTAAATTTTGAAGAAATTAATACCATCAATAAATACCACAAAGAAGTAAAAACCTATAAAGTAACAAATTCTAAAAACGAATTCATCTCCATTTTATATGCTGATTTTTTCCCAAGAGAAGGAAAACGAAATGGCGCTTGGATGACTTCATTTAAAAACCAATGGAAAAAAAATGGCGAAAATTCACGTCCACACATTTCAATTGTTTGCAATTTCACAAAACCAACCGATACAAAACCATCTTTATTAACGTTTAATGAAGTAACCACTTTATTTCACGAATTTGGACACGCACTTCATGGAATGTTAGCGAATACTAACTACCCTAGCCTATCAGGAACCAATGTGTTTTGGGATTTTGTGGAGCTTCCAAGCCAACTATTAGAAAACTGGTGTTTTGAAAAAGAAGCCTTAAACCTATTTGCAAAACATTACAAAACAAATGAACTTATTCCAATGGAATATGTAAAAAAAATAAAAGAATCGGCTAATTTTCTAGAAGGTATTCAAACATTACGTCAATTAAGTTTTGGTATTTTAGATATGAATTGGCACGGTAAAAACCCTTTAGAAATTAAAAATGTAAAAGAATTTGAATTAAAATCTTTTGAAAACACAGCACTTTATCCAGATGTAGAAAGTAATTGTATGAGCACATCCTTTTCTCATATATTTCAAGGAGGATATTCTTCTGGGTATTACTCCTATAAATGGGCTGAAGTTTTAGATGCAGATGCATTTGAGTATTTTAAAGAAAATGGCATTTTTAATAAAACCATTTCTAAAAAATTTAAAACTGAAATTTTAGAAAAAGGAGGAACAGATAAACCTATGAAATTATATGAAAATTTCAGAGGTAAAAAACCTTCAAATAGTGCTCTTTTAAAACGTGCTGGATTACTTTAAATTTCATTTTAAAAACAATAAAAAACCCTAATTATTTAAATAATTAGGGTTTTTTATTGCGTGTTTTTAATAATAAATGGATATATTTATTCAATAAATGGTTTTATTTCTGTAAATAAAATACTCTCCTATAAGCTTAAAACGCTTATTTAAACTAATAAATGGTATGTTTTTCACAATAAATGGTATATTTTATTTGTTTACTTCATTTTTTTATGTAAATTTGATTCATAGAATTTCATTAACCCTTATGATTTTTTCATGGAATTTAATTTAACAATAAATAAAAAAATAACCCCAATCAATTCTTGTTTAAAAAACAGAATTAATTTAAACTCACTAAAATTATGGGCTTACGCCTATAGTTTTTATGAGTTTATTTTTTTTACAAGAAAACATCAGAATAGTAATTTAAAACATTTAGTTTTTTAGTAAAATGAAGAGTCAGCTGTGTTTATTCACCCAATAAACACAGCTTAATCTCAAAACAAAATAAATCAACCCCAAAACCCCACAATTATGAAATCTTTCATTTTTAAACTTTTTCCCTTACTTTTTTTAAGTTTATTTATAATTTCTTGCGCTAGCGATAATGATATGGAAGAAATGCAATTATCCGAAAGCACAACCACAACCACTCAAGTAGAAACTGTAACCTATACTAGTCTAGAAAGCGATGTTTTAGATTTAGTAAATAGCCACAGAACAAGTATGGGCTTGAATGAATTACAAATTTTAAATTTAATTTCAAGTGTTGCTGAAGATCATACTAAATATATGATTGAGAATGGACAAATAAGTCATGATAATTTTAGCGAAAGAGCAAATATTTTAATGCAAAATGCTAATGCTAAATCTGTTGGTGAAAACGTTGCTTTTGGTTACACAACTGCCGAAGATGTTTTTAATGGTTGGTTAAATAGCGAATCCCATAGAGCAGCTATAGAAAAATCGAGCTTTACACATATGGGCATATCAACTGAATGCAATTCAAATGGAAAAAATTATTACACAAATATTTTTATAAAAAAATAACCCCACAACTGTAGTATTAATTAAAACAAAAAAATTATGAAAGCTGCTCAAAAAAACATTCAACCCCAAAACCAACCCCACTTTAAAGTGATTAAAAATAGCCCACAAAACAGATCTGAAGTATACATCAATACTTTAGCACCAAATTTCTCTTACCTTAATGAAAAAGGAGATGAAATAATTAAAAACAATTGTATAAAACTATAAATCAGTTTTTAATTATTTAAAACTTATTTAAACTTTAAGCCGTCGTCCCCATGATTGCTGCATGTACATAAAGTTTCAATAAGTTTTTTTGTATCCGCTATTTTCTTCTACAAATTATCCTATTTTTGTATTTAAACATTAAGTAAAAACTATGACTAAATATGATGTAGCTGTTATTGGCTCTGGACCTGGAGGATATGTTGCAGCAATTAGATGTGCACAATTAGGATTAAAAACTGCAATTATTGAAAAATACAATACACTTGGAGGAACCTGTTTAAATGTAGGTTGTATTCCTTCAAAAGCATTACTAGATTCTTCGCACCACTACTATGATGCTACAAAACATTTTAAAACACACGGAATTGAAGTTCAAGGTTTAGAAATAAATTTTGAACAAATGATTACTCGTAAAAATGAAGTAGTTTCTCAAACATCAGGTGGAATCAATTATTTAATGGATAAAAATAATATTGATACTCTGCAAGGTGTTGGAAGTTTTATTGATGCTACTCATATAAAAATAACAAAACAAGACGGTTCTTCTGAAGAAATTGAAGCAGCAAAAACTATTATTGCTACAGGATCAAAACCTTCAACATTACCTTTTATTGAAATAGATAAAAAAAGAGTAATAACTTCTACCGAAGCATTAAGCTTAAAAGAGATTCCAAAACATTTAATTGTTATTGGTGGTGGAGTAATTGGTTTAGAATTAGGTTCTGTATACAGTCGTTTAGGTTCGCAAGTTTCAGTTATTGAATATATGCCAACAATTACACCTGGTATGGATGCGATGCTTTCAAAAGAATTGCAAAAATCATTAAAAAAACAAGGAATTAAATTCTTTACAAGTCATAAAGTAACATCCGTTGTAAATAATGGTGATGAAGTAATTGTAACTGCCGACAATAAAAAAGGGGTACCTACAGAATTTAAAGGAGATTATACTCTAATTTCAGTTGGAAGAAAACCTTATACTGAAGGATTAGGATTAGAAAATATTGGAATTAAAGTTTCTGATCGTGGACAAATTGAAACTAATGAGCATTTACAAACAAATGTTTCTAATATTTATGCCATTGGAGATGTTGTTAAAGGTGCAATGTTAGCGCATAAAGCAGAAGAAGAAGGAACTATGGTTGCTGAATTAATTGCGGGTCAAAAACCACATATTGATTACAATTTAATTCCTGGCGTTGTTTATACTTGGCCTGAAGTTGCTTGTGTAGGAAAAACAGAAGAACAATTAAAAGAAGCTGGTGTTAACTACAAAGCAGGTTCATTTGCAATGCGAGCTTTAGGTAGAGCAAGAGCAAGTATGGATATTGACGGACAAATAAAAGTATTAGCTGATGCTGAAACAGATGAAATTTTAGGAGTGCATATGATTGGAGCTAGAGCAGCTGATATGATTGCTGAAGCAGTAATAGCAATGGAATTTAGAGCATCAAGCGAAGATATTGCTCGTTCATCGCACGCACACCCAACATTTACCGAAGCTTTTAAAGAAGCTTGTTTAGCTGTAAATGATAGAGCAATACACAGTTAAAACACAATAATATTAAATTAAAAAGAGGCTGTTTTTAAAATAAATTTTTCGTCAACCTTAACTTGTTTCTGGTTCGCACACTAATTAACAATCAACATAATAAAATTCTGAAATAAATTCAGAATAACAGTTTTAATACTTTTTAAATAGCTTCTTTCTATTTTTATTACAATGCAACGCACCAATCAAATAATTCAGGTATCAAATATTTCTGAATTTAAAACAAACCTTTTAAACTGGACACATCAGTTTAAAACTGCTGTTTGGCTAGATAGCAACAACTATCAACAAAAACACTCTAGTCTAGACGCTGTACTTGCTGTTGGTGCTTTTTCTGAAATTAAATCTAATTATAAAAATGCTTTTGCTGCATTAAAAAAATTTCAAACTAAAACAAACGATTATATTTTTGGTTATTTAAGTTACGATTTAAAAAATGATGTTGAAAAACTAGAATCTCATAATTTTGATGGTTTACATTTTCCTGATTTGTACTTTTTTCAGCCTAAAAAAATATTCTTAATAAAAGAAAACACTGTTGAAATAAAATACTTAAATCAATTTTCATCTGAAATTGAAACAGACTTGAGAAACATAAAACTTATAAAAAGTCAAAAGTCGAAAGTCGAAAACAACATAAAAATTAAGTTACGTATTC
The DNA here is from genome assembly GCF_033101135.1 of Lutibacter sp. TH_r2. Taxonomy (NCBI): domain Bacteria; kingdom Pseudomonadati; phylum Bacteroidota; class Flavobacteriia; order Flavobacteriales; family Flavobacteriaceae; genus Lutibacter; species Lutibacter sp. TH_r2. The sequence goes on along the minus strand of NZ_JAWMPV010000001.1, from coordinate 1,573,589 downwards.
ATAAAGATGAATATTTTCAGAAAATAAATTCAATACTAAACCATATTCATCGTGGTGACATTTATGAAGCTAGTTTTTGCCAGGAATTTTACAGTGAAAATTCAACTATAAATCCTGTAGAAGTTTACCAAAATTTAAATCAAATTTCAAAACCACCGTTTGCCACTTTTTTAAAATTAAATGACAAATTTTTATTGTCAGCTTCACCTGAACGTTATTTAAAAAAAAATGGAAACACTGTTATTTCTCAACCTATAAAAGGAACTGAAAAAAGAGCAAATTCTAAAAAAGAAGATTCTATATTAATTAAAGAACTTGAAAATAACCCAAAAGAACGCGCTGAAAATATTATGATAGTTGATTTGGTAAGAAATGATTTATCTCGCTCCGCAATTAAAGGTTCTGTTAAAGTTGATGAATTATGTAAAGTGTATACTTTTGAACAAGTACACCAATTAATTTCAACCATTTCTTGCAAAGTAAAACCATCTATTCATCCTGTTGATATTATTAAAGATACATTTCCAATGGGAAGCATGACAGGAGCTCCAAAAATTTCAGCAATGAAAATTATTGAAGAATTAGAAGAAACAAAACGCGGTTTATACTCTGGCGCTGTTGGTTATTTCACTGCTAATGGAGATTTTGATTTTAATGTAATTATCAGAAGTATTTTATATAATAAATCAGAAAAATACGTTTCCTATTCTGTTGGTGGAGCAATAACTGCACAATCAATTCCAGAAAAAGAATACGAAGAGTGTTTACTCAAAGCAAAAGCTATGAAACACGTTTTATTAAATACAAAATAGTATATTTACTTTGTTATGATTAGAGCTTTTAAACAACATATAAAATCTGATTTTCCTTTTTTAAAATCAAAAAAATTATTAGTTGCAATTTCTGGTGGAATTGACAGCGTAGTACTAACTCATTTACTTTATAAATCAAAATTTAAAATTGGTTTAGCGCATTGTAACTTTAATTTACGAGGAAAAGACAGCAATAAAGACGAGCAATTTGTAAAAGATTTTGGTGAAAAATTAGAATTAGAAACATTTACAACTAATTTTAACACTAAAGCATATGCCGAGACTAATAATGTGTCTACCCAAATGGCTGCTCGTGATTTAAGATACAATTGGTTTCAGAAAATTATTAAAAAAAACAAGTACGATTATATAGTTACAGCACATCAAAAAGATGATATAATTGAAACATTTTTAATTAATTTAACACGTGGAACAGGTTTAGATGGTTTGTGTGGAATTCCACCTATTAACAAAAATATTGTTAGACCTCTTCTACCCTTTTCTCGCAACGAAATATTAACCTACGCCACTAGAAATAAAATTCATTGGAGAGAAGATAGCAGCAATTCATCAATAAAATATACCAGAAACAAAATACGCCATAAAGTTGTTCCTGTATTAAAAGAATTAAACCCAAGTTTATTAGAATCTTTTCAGAATACTTTAGAAAACTTAAACCAAAGTAAACAGTTAATTAAAGATCGAATTAAAGAAGTTTCACAAAATGTTAAAACCAAACATGAAAATGAAATCCATTATAATTGTGAAAAATTATTAGCACTAAATAATACTAAAGCGTATTTGTACCAACTTTTAAAAAAGTACAATTTCACAGAATGGAATGATGTTTTTGATTTATTAACAGCTCAAACAGGCAAACAAATATCAAGCTTAACACACCGATTATTAAAAAATAGAGAAGTTCTTATTTTAACAAAAATAGAAGATTCTAAAAATAGTTTAGAATATAAAATAGAACGAGATACTAAAAAAATAAGTGAACCCATAAAACTAAAATTTGAAGTAGTTCACAAAGTAAACGACACCAAAAATTCTTCCTTTTTATTTGATGAAATAATAGATAAAAAAAATGATTTTATTGCAATAGATGCTGACAAAGTACAATTCCCACTAATTATTAGAAAACGACAAAATGGTGATTATTTTTACCCACTTGGACTTAATGGAAAAAAGAAATTAAGCAAGTTTTTTAAAGATGAAAAACTTTCAATAATTGAAAAAGAAAATAGTTGGGTGTTAACTTCTAATAACAAAATTGTTTGGGTAATTGGCAAACGTTTAGACGATAGATTTAAAGTAACAGCTAAAACCTCTACAATTTTAAAAATAAAATATTAACTTACGTTAATCAATTTTAACTTATGAAAACTCTTTCACACTTTGTTATTTACAGTATTTTTTTTCTAATTTCATTTGTTTCATTTTCTCAAACTACTAAAGCCAAAAAACCTATTCCAACAAGCATCTATTTTTTAAATTCAAATTACCAGTTTTCTACTTTTAATTTAAATTCAAAATTAGATTTAAACTCGTATAAGTTTCTTCAAATAGGAAATGAATATTTTAAAAATAATCAACTAACTATAAATGCTAAATCCTTTTATTTTAAACCATCAGAATTTATTTATGATTCTTTTCAAAAAAATAAAGAAAAAGAATATTTAGAAAAAAGTTTCTTCAAACTTTCAACACTATATGATTTACCTAGAAATAATAAAAATTTATAACTTTTTATAACGATTTCGTTAAATTAGCATATCAACAATCAATATATAAAAGAGATTTTATATTTTTCGCTCAAATAATTAAAAAACATGCACAAACAACCAAAATTAACACGGTTTCAAGAAAACGTATTATCGAAATATCAAATATACAACAGTATATTTATGACACTTCCATTTGATACAATTACCAAAACTGGTGTGCTTTTACCACTATTTCATGAAATATGTAAAAATGGTTTTTCAAACAAGTTAAACCCAACAGAAATTATAGAAAACTTCTTTAGTACCTATCAGCAAAATCCTTCAGAAGAAGAAAGAATAAACCTACTTTTTAGATTTATTCAATATATTGAGCGTCAAGTTGTTTTATTTGATGCTATTGAAGATGCAGCTTTTCCAATTGTAAACAATATGGATGGTGTTGGAACTATGAGAAACACTAAAGAAACTGCTACACAGGAAAACAAAAAAGAAGCATTAAAAAAATACCTAGAAGAATTTAAAATTCGTATTGTTTTAACGGCACATCCAACTCAATTTTATCCTGGAGCTGTTTTAGGAATTATTACAGAATTAGCAGATGCAATTGAAAAAGATGATTTATTACTAATTAATAAATTATTAGCTCAACTAGGAAAAACACCATTTTTTAAACACGAAAAACCTACACCTTATGATGAAGCTGTAAGTTTAATTTGGTATTTAGAAAATGTATTTTACCATTCAGTATCTGACACTTACAATTATATTCAAAACAATGTTTTTGATGGAAAAAGAATTCCAAACGAAATTATTGATTTAGGTTTTTGGCCAGGTGGTGACCGTGATGGAAATCCTTTTGTAACTACAGAAATTACCTTAAATGTTGCAAAACGCTTAAAACAAACTATTTTAAAAAATTACTATAGAGATATTAGAATTTTAAAAAAACGCTTAACCTTTAACGGTGTTGAAAATTCTATTAGCGAATTAGAAAAACTACTGTTTGATAATAGCGTAAATCCAGACTTAAATACCATGTTACCTTTAACTGTATTTATTGATAGATTGGAAGAAATTAGAACTATTATTATTGATAAACATCAATCGTTATACGAAGAAGAAATTAACGACTTTATTAATAAAGTTCACCTATTTGGTTATCATTTTGCAACACTAGACATTAGACAAGATAGCCGTGTTCACCACAATGTTTTTTCTGAAATTGTAACCACTTTACAAGAAAATGGTAATACTGAATTTCCTAAAAATTATTTAGACCTTTCAGAAGATAAGCAAATAGAAATTCTTTCAAAAGTAAAAGGATCAGTAGATGTTTCAATTTTTGAAAATGAAATGGTTTCTAAAACTTTAAGTTCTATTTTTGCAGTAAAATCTATTCAACAAAGTAATGGCGAACGTGGTGCAAACCGCTACATTATTAGTAATAACCAAAAAGCTGTAAATGTGATGGAAACATTTGCAATGTTTAATTTGTGTGGTTTTGACCATAATATTACCGCAGATATTATTCCGCTTTTTGAAACTATAACAGATTTAGAAAATGCTGAAGGCGTTATGGATAAACTATATGCTAATAAAGCATATATGAAACATTTAATAGCAAGAGGAAACAAACAAACCATTATGTTAGGTTTTTCTGACGGAACTAAAGACGGTGGTTATTTAATGGCTAATTGGGCTATTTTCAAAGCCAAAGAAAACTTAACAAGAATATCAAGAGAATACGGAATTAAGGTTATATTTTTTGATGGTCGAGGTGGACCTCCAGCACGTGGCGGTGGAAAAACACATCAATTTTACGCTTCATTAGGGCCAACTATAGAAAATAAAGAAATTCAATTAACGGTTCAAGGTCAAACTATTAGCTCCAACTTTGGAACGCAAGATGCTTCACAATATAATATTGAACAATTGTTAAGTGCTGGTATAGCAAATAAATTATTTAGCAACACCAACAATATTATGACCAAGAATGATATTGAAATTATGAATGATTTAGCAGAAGTAAGCTATAAAGCATATTCAGATTTCAAAAACCATCCTAAATTTTTACCGTATTTAGAACGTATGAGTACGCTAAAATACTATGCAAAAACAAATATTGGAAGTAGACCATCTAAACGTTCAAGTGGTAATGAATTAAATTTTTCAGATTTACGTGCCATTCCTTTTGTAGGTTCATGGAGTCAGTTAAAACAAAACGTACCTGGTTTTTATGGTGTTGGAACTGCTTTAAAAAAATACGAAGATGCTGGTGAGTTTGACAAAATAATTGATTTTTACAATAATTCAGACTTCTTTAAAACATTAATAGGCAACAGTATGATGTCGCTCTCTAAATCGTTTTTTGGCTTAACACAATACATGGAAAAAGATGAAGAGTTTGGCGAATTTTGGAAAATTATTTTTAAAGAATATGAAACTACACACCGTTTAATATTAAAATTAGCTGGTTATACAGAATTAATGCAAAGCAACAAGGTTGGTAAAGCTTCTATTGATATTCGTGAGAATATTGTATTGCCATTAATTACCATTCAACAATTTGCATTAATTAATATTCAGAAATTACAAAAAGATAAAAATGCCGATCCAGAATTATTAAAAACATTTGAAAAAATGGTAACGCGTTCACTGTTTGGAAATATTAATGCAAGTAGAAATTCTGCCTAATAATGAATTCAGCACATTTAAACGAAAACGAATATGCTCCGTTTTATAGTGATTATATAAAAGCTTTAGGTGAAGCTGATTTACGCACTGTTTTAAAATCTTCATTAAAAGATTTAACAACAACTATTGAAAATTTACCTGAAAAAAAATTAACGTATCGTTATGCAGAAGGTAAATGGACCATTAAAGAACTAATTCAACATATAACTGATGCTGAACGCGTTTTAAGTTATAGAGCTTTACGTTTTTCTAGAAATGACGCTACAGATGTGCCTGGTTTTGATGAAGATTGGTACGTAGATAACTCTAATGGAAACGAACGATCTATAGATGATTTATTAGAAGAATTTAAACTGGTTAGAAAAGCAACCTTATCGCTTTTTAACAGTTTTACACTCGAAATGCTTGGAAAAACAGGTTCTGCAAATGGAAGTGATATAACGGTAAGAGCACTAGGTTTTATTATTGCTGGACATCAAATTCATCATTTAAAAATTATTAAAGAAAAATATATTTAACAAGCACCTATTAAAAAAAGCATCCTATTAAGGATGCTTTTTTTTTAATACTTAATTTTAGAAATCCTATATTTGAAGAAACCAACCAATTATATTTCAAAAAATGAGTGTGTTCAAAAAAATAACACTTACGGTAACTCTTACTGTGCTACTTGCTTTTTTAGGAGGTTGGATATATTATAATTCTTTAAAACCTGATTATTCTGGAAACATTTTATTAAAAAACCTTCAAAATAAAACTACAACCTATTTTGATGATTATGGAATACCTCATATTTATGCTGAAAATGAAAAAGATGCATATACAACATTAGGCTACGTACATGCCCAAGACAGATTATGGCAAATGGAATTGGTTAGAAGAATTACTCCTGGAAAGCTATCGGAAATTTTTGGGATGGATGCTTTAAAAACAGATAAATTATTTGCAAGTATAGGAATTGACGAAGCTTCGGAAAAAGCAATTGGCAAGCTAGATACAAATGGAGAACCCTATAAACTTACTCAAGCATACCTAAATGGTATTAATCAATTTATTAAAAACGGACCAACTCCCATTGAATTTACATTAATAGGTATTGAAAAAACACCTTTTACAATTAAAGATGTTTATAATACTGTTGGGTATATGGCATTTAGTTTTGCTATGGCACATAAAACAGATCCATTACTAACTAGTATCCAACAAAAACTTGGTAATAACTATTTAAAAGAACTCAATATTAATGTTGATGCAAACTCAACTTTAATTAAAAATGCACATCCAAACTACGCTCAAATTTCAAAAGAAATAACAACACTTTTAAATAAAACTCCCATTCCTCTTTTTGAAGGAAGTAATAGTTGGATTGTTTCTGGTAAAAAAACTAAAAGTGGAAAAGTGCTGTTTGCAAACGATCCACATATTGGATTTTCGCAACCAGCAGTTTGGTTTGAAGCTCATATCTCAACTCCCAACTACGAAATGTATGGTTACCATTTAGCTGGAGTTCCATTTCCATTATTAGGTCATAATAGAAACTACGCTTACGGATTAACAATGTTTGAAAACGATGACATCGATTTTTATCAAGAAGAAAACAATCCTTCAAACCCCAATAAATATAAAACAACCAAAAACTTTGAAACCTACAAAACTATCAGAAAAACTATAAAAGTTAAAGATGCTGAAAATGAAATTTTAGATTTAAAAATCTCAAAACACGGCCCTATAATAAACAATGTAATTGACGGTGTTTCCAATACCAATCCAATAGCAATGTTTTGGGTGTACACACAATTAGAAAATAAAGTTTTAAACGCTCTTTTTGAAATTTCTCATGCTAAAAACAAAGATGAATTTAAATTAGGAGTTTCTAAAATTCATGCACCAGGCTTAAATTTAATGTACGCTGATGCTAAAGGAAACATTGCTTGGTATGCTGCAGGAAAATTATACAAACATAAACCAAATGTAAACTCTAAATTAATTTTAGATGGTGCCTCTGGAGAAAATGAAATTGCTGAATATTTAGATTTTTCAAAAAATCCAATGGCTGAAAATCCAAAATGGAATTATGTATATTCTGCCAATAATCAGCCAGATACAATTGCTGGAATTTTATACCCTGGATATTACATACCCGAAGACAGAGCCAAAAGAATAGTACAACTTTTAGAACCCAAAAACAATTGGACAAAAGAAGATTTTTCAGAAATGATAAATGATGTTACATCTTCTGTAGCTCCAGAAATAATTTCAGAATTAATAAATACAATTCAAAATTCAGAATTAAATACAGATGAGAAAAAAGTTCTAGAAATACTAAAAAAATGGGATGGTTCAAATACTATTGAACAAATTGCGCCAACCATTTATAATAAATGGACGTATTTATACCTAAAAAACACTTTTGAAGATGAATTAGGCGAAGAATTATTTACTCAATTTTTACAAACACACCTTTCTAAAAGAGTAATTGCAGAACATTTAAGCAAAAAAGAGTCCATTTGGTGGGATAATAGTACTACTTCTGATAAAAAAGAGAGAAAAAATAACATTTTATTAAAATCATTTAAAGAAAGCGTTGTAATTTTGCAAAATCAATTAGGTAAAACGTTTGAAAACTGGGAATGGGGAAAAGTACACACGTTAGAACATCCTCACCCATTAGGAACTATTGAAGTGTTAAAACCTTACTTTAACGTTGGACCTTTTAAAAGTAAAGGAGCAAGAGAAGTAATTGACAATAGAGGGTATAACTTAACAGAAACTGGAATTTACAATGTAACATCCGGACCTTCAACAAGAAGAATTATAGATTTTTCGGATATTGAAAATAGTCTTAGTATTATACCTACCGGACAATCTGGAAACCCATTCAGCAAACATTACAAAAATCAAGCTGAAATGTTTAATAAAGGAAAGTTCAGAAAAATGAAATTAAATAAAAACGAAATTATTAAAGTCTCAACCAAGTTAATAGCCACACCTAACTATGAGTAAAAGAATAACCATTAAACAAATTGCGCAAGCATTACATGTTTCTATTTCTACAGTTTCAAAAGCTTTAAATGATAGCTATGAAATTAGTGATGAAACAAAGAAAAAAATACAAGAATATGCAAAACTGCATAAATATAAACCTAACACACTAGCTTTAAGTTTACAAAATAAAAAAACCAAGACTATTGGAATTTTAATTCCTAATATTTTAGCTTATTATTTTGCAAGAGCTCTACGTGGTATTGAAAAAGTTGCTGCCGAAAGAGGTTACAACCTAATTACATGTATTACTAATGAATCTTATAAAAAAGAAGTTGATACTGTTGAAATGCTATCAAATGGCTCTATTGATGGGTTTATTGCATGCCTTTCAGTTGAAACATTAAAATCTGAAAAATTTGAACATTTTCAAGATATTATTAATGATGGAACTCCATTAGTTTTATATGATAGAGTTCATAAAGACATCCATTGCGATAAAGTAGTTACAGACAACATTAAAAGTGCCTATAAAGCAACAAGATATTTAATGAAATCTGGATGTGAAAATATAGCTATAATCTCTACTACAGAAGGTTTAAACATTAACAAATTCAGAAAAAAAGGATATTTAAAAGCTTTAACAAAATACAATCTTGAAATAAATGAAGAATTAATTATTCGCCAAGAAGGAGAAGAAAACTTAAAAGAACGCATCAATACTATGTTAGATAACAATAAAGTTGATGGAATATTTACGGTAGATGAAATTTCAGGAGCAATAACTATTCAAGTTTTAAATGAAAGAGGAATTAAAATTCCTGAAGAAATGTCTATTATAGGGTTTACAAATGGAATGTTATCTCGTTATAGCTCTCCTCCATTAACTTCAGTAAATCGTTTTGCACATACAACTGGAGAAGTAGCTGCAAGAAGATTAATAGATAAAATTGAAGAAAAAATAGCTTTTGAAGATGTTACTACAGAAATAATTAGAACTAAATTAGTAGAACGTGAATCTACTAAAAAATTATTTTTAAAATTCTAACATCAACACATATTAAAACATTAAAAACCCAAGAAATAATCTTGGGTTTTTTGTTAACAAAACTTTTAGTATTTTTAAGAAAAAAAAAGATGCTAGTTAAAGTTTTTGGAAGCGCCGTTTTCGGTGTTGAAGCTACCACTATTACTGTTGAAGTAAATATAGATAAAGGTATTGGTTACCATTTAGTTGGCCTACCAGATAATGCTGTTAAAGAAAGTAGCTATAGAATTTCGGCTGCACTCAACAATAACAATTACAAACTTCCTGGTAAAAAAATTACTATAAATATGGCTCCTGCCGATTTACGTAAAGAAGGTTCTGCTTACGATTTAACGTTGGCTATTGGTATTCTAGGAGCATCAAACCAAATAAAATCCGATAAAATTAGTGAGTATTTAATTATGGGAGAACTCTCTTTAGATGGAAGTTTACAACCCATAAAAGGAGCTTTACCTATAGCTATAAAAGCCAGAGAAGAAGGTTTTAAAGGCTTTATTTTACCAAAACAAAACGCAAAAGAAGCTGCTATTGTTAATGACTTGGATGTATTTGGAATTGAAAATATTACAGAAGTAATCGATTTTTTTAATGAAGATGAAAAACTTCAACCTACAATTATTGATACTAGAGCAGAATTTTATAAAAATTTAGATTTTCCCGAATTTGATTTTTCTGATGTAAAAGGTCAAGAATCTGTAAAACGAGCTATGGAAATTGCTGCAGCTGGAGGACATAACATTATTTTAATTGGACCTCCAGGAAGTGGAAAAACCATGTTAAGCAAAAGAATACCATCCATTTTACCTCCAATGACACTTCAAGAAGCTTTGGAAACAACCAAAATTCATTCAGTAGTTGGAAAAGTTAAAGACGCTGGATTAATGTGTCAACGGCCTTTTAGATCTCCACACCATACTATTTCTGATGTAGCTTTAGTTGGTGGAGGACAATATCCACAACCTGGTGAAATTTCATTATCTCATAACGGCGTTTTATTTTTAGATGAATTACCAGAATTTAAACGAACCGTTTTAGAAGTAATGCGCCAACCTCTAGAAGATAGAGAGGTTACCATTTCAAGAGCCAGGTTTACAGTAACGTATCCAAGTAGTTTTATGCTAGTTGCTAGCATGAACCCAAGCCCAAGCGGTTATTTTAACGATCCGGATGCTCCTGTAACATCATCTCCCGCTGAAATGCAACGTTATTTAAGTAAAATTTCAGGACCCTTATTAGATCGAATTGATATTCATATAGAGGTAAATCCTGTTCCATTTGAAAAACTTTCAGAAGATTCAAAAGCTGAATCTAGTGTTAAAATTAGAGAACGTGTAACAAAAGCTAGAGAGTTACAATCAAATCGTTTCAAAAAAATAGAAACTATTCATTACAATGCCCAAATGAATGTAAAACAAATTAGAAAGTTTTGCGAATTAAATAAAGACAGTAAAAACCTTCTTAAAAACGCCATGGAACGTTTAAACCTTTCCGCTAGAGCTTATGATAGAATTTTAAAAGTAAGCAGAACCATTGCCGATTTAGAAAACGAACAAGAAATTTTAACACATCATATTTCTGAAGCTATTCAATATAGAAGTTTAGATAGAGAAGGTTGGTTAGGTTAAAATAGTTAAAAACAACTATAAATTCTTTAAAGGGGAAAATCCCCCTTTTAATTTCAGTTGTTCTCCCCTTTCCCCGCATATAGATAGCAACGTATATTTGTAGTAGAAAAAGATAAGTATTGTTATTTTATGGGAAATTGCAATAAAAAAACCACACGGCGCCGTGTGGTTTTTTATTTTGTGGAGAAGATGGGAGTCGAACCCACTACCTCTTGACTGCCAGTCAAGCGCTCTAGCCAGATGAGCTACATCCCCAATAGTTTATAAATTTTTAAATTTCACATAACACCTAACACATACTATAACTTTATTAAGTTACTCTTTTTTTTCTCTTTAAATATATATTATACACTAACCCTGTCAAAATTAAAAATATACCTAATAAAGTCCATAAATTATATATTTCTCCAAACCAAAAAGTTCCAATAATAATCATAAAAACAACTTCTAAATATTTTAAGGGAGCAATTACATTTGTTTCATGAGATTGAAGTGCCTTTGTCATATATACTTGACCAACATAACCAAAAACACCTAAACTTAACAATAATAACCATTCTATTTGATTAGGAGTTTTCCAATTATTAATAGACATGATTCCACCAAATAGAAAAGCCATCATCATAAAATAATTAATAATTATTAAATGATGTTCTGTATTTTTAATTTTACGAATTATAACAAATATTAATCCTAAAAAAACTGCAGATAATATAATTAAAAACAATCCAATAGAATTTACATCGCCACCAAAACCTTTAATTATTATAACGCCTGTAAACGCTAATAAAAACAAAAACCACTGTATTGGTTTTACCTTTTCTTTTAAAAGAATAAGTGCAAAAATTGCTGCAAAAATTGGAGATGTATATCGTATTGAGACTGCTGTACCAACAGATAAATAGTTTAAAGATTCAAAAAAACAGGTTAAGGATATTACCCCAGAAACCCCTCTTATAAATAGCAGCTTTTTATTGTTTCCAAATAACTTTACTTTATTTTTTATAATTAATGGAATTGTAAAAAATAAAGTTCCAATAGATCTAAAAAAAACAATCTGATACGCACTAAAATCATTTAAATATTTTACAACTGCAGTCATTAATGAAAATGCTATTACACTAAAAATCATATAAAAAATTGCTGTTGAGTTTTTCATGAAATATACCTGTATTTTAACTATTTAAAAAATAACACCTTTTAAAAGAAAAACCCCAAACAAATTAATGTAAGGGATTTGTAATTCTTTTAAATAAATAATTCCTTCTTCTTTTTAAAAAAAAAGAATTACTTTAATTTTAATATCTATAATATTCTGGCTTAAATGGTCCTTCAACCTTTACACCAATATATTCAGCTTGATCTTCACGCAATGTTTCTAATTCAACACCAATTTTAGCTAAATGTAAACGAGCTACTTTTTCATCTAAATGTTTAGGTAACATATAAACTTCATTTTTATAAGCATCTCTATTATTCCAAAGCTCTAATTGTGCCAACGTTTGGTTAGTAAATGAATTACTCATTACAAAACTTGGATGCCCAGTTGCACAACCAAGGTTTACCAATCTACCTTCAGCTAAAACAATAATTTCATTTTCACCAATTGTATATTTATCAACTTGTGGTTTAATTACAACTTTAGTATCACCATAATTTTTGTTTAACCAAGCCATATCAATTTCATTATCAAAATGACCAATATTACAAACTATGGTTTTGTCTTTCATAGCTTCAAAATGGTGCCCTTGTACAATATCTTTATTACCTGTAGTAGTAATTACAATATCAGCTTTTCCAACAACATTCTCTAAACGTTTTACTTCAAAACCATCCATTGCAGCTTGTAAAGCACAAATTGGATCAATTTCAGTAACTGTTACAATTGCTCCAGTTCCTTTAAATGAAGCTGCAGTTCCTTTACCAACATCACCATAACCGCAAACTACTACTCTTTTACCTGCTAACATTGTATCTGTTGCTCTTCTAATAGCATCCACAGCACTTTCTCTACATCCGTATTTATTATCGAATTTAGATTTAGTAACAGAATCGTTTACATTAATTGCAGGCATTGGTAATGTACCAGCTTTCATTCTATCATATAAACGGTGAACTCCTGTTGTTGTTTCTTCACTTAAACCATTAATTCCAGCCGCTAATTCAGGATATTTATCCAATACCATATTGGTTAAATCTCCACCATCATCTAAAATTAAATTCAATGGTTTTTTATCTTCACCAAAAAATAATGTTTGCTCAATACACCAGTCAAATTCTTCTTCAGTTAAACCTTTCCAAGCATAGACTGAAACTCCTGCAGCAGCAATTGCAGCAGCAGCTTGATCTTGTGTAGAGAAAATATTACAAGAACTCCAAGTTACTTCTGCACCTAAATCAACCAATGTTTCAATTAAAACAGCAGTTTGAATAGTCATATGCAAACAACCAGCAATTCTAGCTCCCGCTAAAGGTTTTTTACCTTTATACTCTTCTCTTAAGCTCATTAAACCTGGCATTTCAGCTTCAGCAAGTTCAATTTCTTTTCGTCCCCAATCTGCAAGATTGATGTCTTTTACTTTATATTTTACGTAAGTTGATGTTTCTGTACTCATATTTATTAAATTTGTTATTTATTTAAAACAAGTATAAATTAGTTTTAAAGTTTTGCAAAAGTACAAAATCCATTTGAAAATATAAATGCCTTTATATAAAACAATTAGACCTAACAATCACACAACTGTTTATGTGTGGAAAATTGAAGCAAGTTTTGATGAGCTTTCAGAAGAAATTGAATTGACTGAAAGAAGTAAAAACAGACTCGCTTCAATGAAAAGTGAAATTCACAGACGTGGTTTTTTAAGCATTCGTCATTTATTACTAGAAGCAGGTTATACCGATTTTGACTTGTATTACAACGAGAACGGAAAACCACATTTAAAAGATGAAAAACATATTTCAATAACACACTCTTTTGAATATTCTGCCATCATTATCAGTAATGTTGAAGTTGGAATAGATATTGAAAAAAACAGAGAAAAGATTAAAATTATTCAAAACAAGTTTGTGAATTTTGAACGTTGGTTTATTAGCAAAGATGATGATTATATTGAGCAGTTAACTGTAATTTGGGGCGGAAAAGAAAGTTTGTACAAAATTTATCCGCACGGTGGTTTAACTTTTAAAAATGACATTGATATTGAATCTTTTAAAATGAAGGATGGCAAAACAAAAGGCCATATTAGAACTTATGATTGGGATAAATTTTACGATATAGAATTTAAACAATTAGAAGGTTTCACGCTTGTTTACGCTATGGGAAATGAATAAATCTGTGTTAACCTACATACAAAAAGCTTCAAAAAAAGGCGAAAAACTATTAGCCATTTTATTAGATCCTGATAAAACTTCTTTAGAAGAAATTTCTGCTATTTCAAAAAGAATTGAAAACCTAAAAGCAAACTTTATTTTTGTTGGTGGAAGTACTGTTGAAAATGGCTTCACCAATTTATTTGTTGAAAAACTAAAAGAAAATACGCAGATTCCTATTGTTATATTTCCTGGGGATTACAGTCAGGTTACCAATAATGCAGATGCATTGTTATTTTTATCACTACTTTCAGGAAGAAACCCTGAATATTTAATTGAGCAACAAATTAAAGCAGTTCCGCATTTAAAAAACTCTAGTTTAGAAATAATTCCAACAGGTTATATTCTAATTGATGGCGGCACTAATTCTTCGGTTTTAAAAGTGAGTAAAACTTCACCTATTCCACAAGAAAATGTGCAATTAGCAGTTGACACAGCTGTTGCAGGCATGTATAAAGGTAAGCAACTTATTTATTTAGAAGCTGGTAGCGGAGCAAAAATACCCGTTAACGAACAAATTATTTCAGAAGTAAAAAAAGAACTAAATATTCCATTAATTGTTGGTGGAGGAATTCGATCTAAAGAACAACTAAAAAAAGCGTATAATTGTGGTGCCGATTTGGTAGTTATAGGAACAGCTTTTGAACAAAATAAATTTTAAATGAACGAGATTTTCAACTTTTTTTTCGGACAATATTTCGAATATGAAACTTTAGACATTGTATTAGAAATTGTAGCTGTTATTTTTGGTTTTTTATCTGTTTGGTATTCTAAACAAAATAAAATTTGGGTGTTTCCTACAGGAATGATTAGCACCTCCATTTTTGTGTATTTATTATTAAAATGGGGATTATTAGGTGACATGATGATTAACGGCTATTACTTTATTATGAGTGTTTATGGCTGGTATATTTGGACTAGAAAGGTTGATGCAACACATGTAACACCAATCTCTAAAACAACTAAAAAAGAGCATTTACAAAGTATCGCTATTTTTATAGGAACTATTATTTTTGTATATTTTATCTACAATACATTTGATAAATGGACTAGTTGGGTTGCGTATGTAGATGCTGTTACAACCGCAATTTTCTTTGTTGGTATGTGGTTAATGGCAAAACGAAAAATTGAAAACTGGATTTATTGGATTATTGGAGATATTATATCTGTACCTTTGTATTTTTATAAAGGATTTACATTTACAAGTCTGCAATATTTAGGATTTACATTTATAGCAATATTTGGATATTTAGCGTGGAAAAAACACTTAAACAACAGCCCAACAACTTAATAAAAGTTGTACTATTTGGACCTGAAAGCACAGGTAAAACAACCATTTCAAGAATGTTAGCCAGACATTACAATACTGTTTGGGTACAAGAATATGCACGTGAATATTTACAAGAAAAATGGAATAACGAGCGTAAATTATGTGATGGAAGCGATCAACTTCCAATTGCGTATGGTCAAATTGAACTTGAAAACCAGTTGGCTAAAAAAGCTGATAAAATTCAAATTTGTGATACAGATTTATTAGAAACGGTAGTTTATTTTGAAAACTATTACGATAAAACTATTGATGAGAGTTTAAAAAAGGCTGCTTTAAAAAATGATTACGATTTGTATTTGTTAACCTATATAGATACGCCTTGGGAAGCAGATGATATACGTGAAAATCCACATCAGCGCTTGGAAATGTTTAAAACTTTTGAAACTGCTTTAATAAAATATAACAAACCTTACATTTTATTAAAAGGAAGTTTAGACACTCGATTAAAAATTGCTACTAAAGAAATTGATAAATTATTAAAAGAAAAAGGATATCTATAAATTGTAAAACAAATTGAATTCAGAAATAATTATACATGAATTAAATTTTAAAGCTGTTAGAAGTAGCGGAGCTGGAGGACAACATGTAAATAAAGTTTTTTCTAAAATTGAACTTTTCTATAATATTGAAGATTCTAATGGTTTATCCTCTGAAGAAAAAGAACTTCTTTTAAAAAAATTAGCAAACAAACTTTCAAAAGACAACACACTTATTTTAACCTGTTCCGAAAGTAGAAGTCAACATAAAAACAAGGAACTTGCTATCAAAAAACTTTTTAAACTACTTAAAAAGAGCTTAATTCAACCAAAAAAAAGAAAAGCTACAAAACCTAGTAAATCAAGTATTAGAAAACGTTTAGAAAAAAAGAAAAAGCAAGCTTACAAAAAAGCCTTTCGAAGAAAACCTAGTTTAGAATAAATATTCTAATTTTTATTTGTAATTTTGCAGCATCTCAAAAGGGGTGCCGATAACGGCTGAGATCAAACCCATTGAACCTGAACAGGTAATGCTGTTAAGGGACGTCAAAAACGAGTAATCGTTTGGGCAACAACGTAATTTATTCAAAACATCGATTAATTACCTCTTTTTAAATCGTTTTATTTTATAAAAAAATGAAACAATTTTTAAAACTAAACTTTAAAAAAGTGAAGCTATTAGTAGCTTTTTTAATCATTGCAACTACTGCAAGCGCACAAGATTTTTATAAACTTTCTGGAAAAGTTTATAATGAAAACAAACAACCACTTCCAAATGCTACAGTTAAACTTCTTGACCAGAAAAAAGCTACTGCAACCGATAGTGATGGTAATTTTGAATTTCAACTTAACAAAGGAAATTACGCTATTGAAGTTTCATACATAGGTTATGAAACCAAAATGCAACTAATTGAAATTATTAATAGCAATCAAAAAGTTGATTTTTATGTTGCTCCTTCAACAGAAAAACTAAATGAAGTGTTAGTCTCTGCTGT
The DNA here is from genome assembly GCF_033101135.1 of Lutibacter sp. TH_r2. Taxonomy (NCBI): domain Bacteria; kingdom Pseudomonadati; phylum Bacteroidota; class Flavobacteriia; order Flavobacteriales; family Flavobacteriaceae; genus Lutibacter; species Lutibacter sp. TH_r2. Next base: position 1,556,528 of record NZ_JAWMPV010000001.1, on the reverse strand, counting down.
TCGTGTAAAACCTTCTTCGCCCGTAACACATAGTAATGTCACAAAAGAGGAATTGGAAAAACGTAATTTAGGGCAAGACATTCCTGTTTTGTTAAATTACCTTCCTTCGGTAACAAGTTCATCTGATGCTGGTGCTGGTGTTGGATACACGTACATACGAGTTAGAGGTTCTGATGCTTCTAGAATTAACGTAACGTTAAACGGAATACCTTATAACGATACTGAAAGTCAAGGTACATTTTGGGTGAATTTAGGTGATTTTACTTCATCAACTCAAAGTATGCAGTTACAACGTGGTGTGGGAACTTCAACAAATGGTTCTGGTGCTTTTGGAGCAAGTTTAAATTTACTTACCGATGCTATTTCTGATGAAGCTTATGGTGAAATAAGCAGCGCTATTGGTTCTTATAACACTTATAAAAATACTATTAAATTTAGTACTGGAAAAATAAATGACCATATTGAAATTGCTGGACGATTTTCAAAAATTGATTCAGATGGATATGTTGATAGAGCATTTTCTGATTTAAAATCTTACTTTTTACAAGCATCTTATGTAGATGATAATACTTTAATTAAGGCAATTACTTTTGGTAACGAAGAAAAAACCTACCAAGCTTGGTATGGTTTAAGTGCTGAAGAATTGAAAGAAGACAGAAAGCAAAATCCTTATACGTACGATAATGAAACTGACAACTACTGGCAAGATCACTATCAATTGCATTGGAACGAAACATTAAACGAAAACTGGTCTACAAACCTTGGGTTAAATTACACTAAAGGAAAAGGTTATTTTGAACAATACAAAGAAGGAAGCGCAGTTTCAAAATACAATAATATTGTTGAAGCTACCGGAACAGATTGGTATGGAACTCCTGCAACGGATTTAATTGTAAGAAGATGGTTAGATAATGATTTTTATGTTTTAAACTTTAATGCAAACTACAAAAATGAAGAATATGAAGTTATTTCCGGAATTTCAGCAAGTAACTATAAAGGAGATCATTTTGGTGAGGTAATTTGGGCTAGACAATTTGCAGCAGATGCAAACATTAGAGATCAATATTATTTTAGCGATGCTACAAAAAATGAATTCAGCATATATTCAAAAGCCTCTTTTAAAGTAAATAAAAACTTAAGTGCTTTAGTTGATTTACAAGGAAGGTTTGTAAACTATGAAACTGACGGTTTAACTTCAGACAGAGATGCTTTAAATATTGATAAATCATATAGTTTTTTCAACCCTAAAGTTGGTTTAACATATAAAATAAACAATAATAATAGTATTTACACTTCATTTGCCCGAGCAAATAGAGAACCTAATAGAGACGATTTTAAAAATGGACCAGATGTTCAAAATGAAATTTTAAATGATTTTGAATTAGGTTGGAGATTAAAAAATGAAGCCGTTAGTTTAAATACTAATTTTTATTATATGCAATACAAAAATCAGTTAATTCAAACTGGTGGATTAAATGATGTTGGTGAGTATTTAAGAGAAAACGTTGACGATAGTTACCGTTTAGGATTAGAAATTGATGCAAATATTAAACTTTCAAGTAAGTTTTCCATCAGTCCAAATTTAACTTTAAGTTCAAATAAAATTAAAAACTTTATTTTAGAAAGAGATGATACAAGTGTAAACATTGGAACAACAAACATTGCATTTTCACCAGATATAATTGCTGGAAACTCAATAAACTATCAACCTGCAAAAAATTTAAGTATTAACTTTTTGTCAAAATTTGTAGGAGAACAATATATGAGTAATACGGATACTGAAGCGTCTAAACTAGATAGCTATTTTACAAGTGATTTAAATTTAACTTATGAAATAAAACCAAAATCAATTTTTAAATCAATTGTACTTTCTGGTTTAGTCAATAATGTATTTAATAAAGAATATGTAGATCGTGGTTATACGTATTTAGATTATTGGTCAACTCCAGGGAATTCTTTTGAAGTTCAAGGTTATTACCCACAAGCTACTAGAAACTTTTTAGTTGGAGCAACATTTAAGTTTTAATGAAATAGCCTTTCTAAAAATTTAGAAAACCGTCATTCTGAACTTGATTCAGAATCTCATCAAACTACAACAAATCACGATGAGACCCTGAATCAAGTTCAGGGTGACGCATGTTTTCTTTATATAGCTAAAACACTATACCTCAATTCCTTTCATCATTTTATTCCAATATAAATATGGAAGTCCATATTTTTTAAGCATCCATAAACGCCAATGTTCTTTTGAAGAATCATTTAGCAACATTGGAAACTGTTTTAGCTTTGGGTCTGGTTTAAAATTCTTTTTATAATCAAATTCTGCTAATACCATTTTTCCATATCCAGTAACTAACGGACATGAAGTATAACCATCATACTCTTTTGTTGAAAGTGATTTCGAATCAATTAATTTTAAAATATTTGCAACAGCAACAGGAACTTGTTTTCTAATAGCTGCTCCAGTTTTTGATGTTGGTAAGTTAGATGCATCTCCAAAGCTAAAAATATTTGAATATTTAGTATGCTGCATAGTTTTTGAATCTACACTAATCCAACCAGTTTCAGCAGCCAAAGGAGAATTCCTAATAAAATCGGGTGCTTGTTGTGGCGGTGCCAAATGCATCATATCAAAATGAATTCCATATCTTTCACCTTCACGTGTAACTTTTACATCTTTATAATTATACTGTATATCTCTGTCTAAAGATGCCTCGTCACCATCAGCAATGGTAACACAACCACCGGCAGTTAAATCTTTATCAATTTCATACCAAGCTATTTTTTTATCAGCATCTACTTTAACTAACTTATGGAAAAAACGAACATTAATATCCTTTTTATCAACAACTTCCATTAATGTATCTGCAATAATTTTTACCCCAAAAATAGAACCACTTGGTAAAGCAAAAACAACATCTGTTTTATCTCTTACTCCAGCTTTACTGAAATGCTCTTCAGCTAAATACATGATTTTTTGAGGAGCTCCACCACATTTAATTGGAGTTGTAGGTTGCGTAAACAATGCAGTACCACCTTTAAAATTTTTAAGCGTTTCCCAAGTATGTTTAGGATTTGTATAATTACTACAAACCACACCTTTATCCATAGCATCTTTTAATCCTTCCACTAATTCTGGAGCAATTTTTAATCCTGGAACAACAACTAAATAATCATAGGTAAATTCAGTACCATTTTTTGTAACAACTTTATTATTCTCTGGATCAAAAGTTTCAGCAAATTCTTTAATCCAACTAACCCCATTTGGAATTAATGAAGCCATAGGTCTTCCAGTTTTTTCAAAATTATAGGTATTCGCTCCAACTAAAGTCCAAGCTGGTTGATAATAATGTGTTTCAGCAGGTTCTATAATAGCAATTTGTAAATCTGATTTCTTTCTTTTTAACATAGAAGAAACCATAATTCCAGCTGTACCTCCTCCAATTACAAGTACTTGAAAATGTTGTGACATTGTTTTAATAAGTTTTAATTGATTATTAATTTTTAGGAGTTGAAAAATATATAAAAAATTATATCTATAAGTGATTTAAATCACTTATAGATTAATGCCATTTTTAAAAAAACATATTATAGCTTACACGTATTTATACCAAATAATTTATAAATACCACAAAACCCCGTTATTAGAGTAATAAATAAAACAGCAGAAACTATGTACAATACAGTTTTAATCCATTGAGTATCAAATTCAGTTGAATATGCAAAATAACCAATACCAACTGCTAAAATAATTCGAATAACTCGATCGCTAGTACCAATATTTTTTTTCATTATTTTAAATTATTTAAGTTACTTTCTAACTAAAAGTACGAAAAAAATTAATGATGACCATAAGGTACATGATCCATTTTACCTTTAAAAATTCTATATTGAACAATTAGGTAAATTCCGACTAAAATAATTGCTATTACCCACCACCAAATACCAACAGATAAGCCATAAGAATCGGCAGCTGTGTTGTAAATAGTTAATGAAGGGTTTACCGTATTTGTTGAAGGTAATACTACTGGAAATAAAGCAGAAGCAGTTGAAGCAAATGCTCCAAATAAAAATAATGATGAATTTAAAAATCCAAGGCCATCTTTTTTAAACTTTTTAATTCTAAATAAGTTAATTAACCCAAATAAACTAATTACTGGAAAAACAATTAAAAATGGATATTCTATAAAGTTATTAAGTGGATTATTATTTACAGTACCCCAAACCATTACTGAAATAATAATTAATAGACACAATACAATTGTTAATTTAAAAACTACATCTTTCAACTTATTATTTATTGTACTGTTCGTTTTAAATATTACCCAATTTGCTCCGTGTATGGTTAAAGCAACTACTGCTACAAGACCTAATAATATTGTAAACCAATCTATAATTCCTAAATGTTCAGAAAATGGTGAAAATTCAGCATTCCATAGTGGAACAAAAAAATAAATACCTTCATGTGTAGAAACTCCATTTTCAACAACACCTAAATTAACTCCTCTTACAACGTTACCTAATGCCAACCCAAAAAATAAAGCTAATAATAAACTGGCAACTCCAAATGCTTTGTCCCATATTTTATGCCATATTGCATTATTCACTTGACCTCTTAATTCCAAGCCAATAGCCCTAAAAATAAGCAACCATAAAATCATAATTAACGGTAAATAAAACCCACTAAAGGAACTCGCATATAGTGTTGGGAAAGCAAAAAACAAAACACCTCCAGCTGCAATTAGCCAAACTTCATTAGCATCCCAAAACGGACCAATACTTTTAGTAATTGAGGATTTATCTTCTTCCTTTTTAGCAAAAAATAAATGAATAATCCCTACTCCAAAATCGTAGCCATCAAGTATCACATAAACACCTAACATTAACATTAAAACTATATACCAGAAAATCTCCATTTTTTTAAGCTTTTAGTGTTTGTGGACCTTTGTATATTATTTTTCCTACTAAAATTAAAAATAATAAACCTAATAATAAATATAAACCTATAAATCCAAGTAACGTAAACAATGTACTTCCAGCTGAAACTGTTGGAGAAGCTCCTTCAGATACACGCATTAAATTATAAACCAACCAAGGTTGTCTCCCTAATTCAGCAGTATACCAGCCAGTTATATTTGCAATGTATGGAAATGGCATTAAAAACATAATAATCCATAAAATCCATTTTACATTGTATAATTTTTTGAAGTATAAATAAATAACTGCTATTAATAAAATACCAATAAAAATAGTTCCTAAACCAACCATAATATGGTATGAATAATACAATCCAGGAATATTTGTAGGGTATAAACTTTCGTCAAATTCATTTAAACCTTTAACTTCTGCATTCCAATTATTATAGGTTAAAAAACTTAAAATATTTGGCACAGCAATTTTATTATCCAATCTTTTTTCTTTGATGTTTGGTTGCCCAATTAACACAATTTCTGCACCTTGTTCAGTATCAAACAAGCCTTCCATGGCTGCAAACGCAACTGGTTGATATTTAGCAACATTTTTAGCTGCTAAATCTCCTGTTGGAAATGCCACTAGTAAACTTGATACTAGACCAAAAATAACACCGGTTTTTAAAAATATTTTACCAAATTCTAAATGTTTTTTACTTAACAAGTAAAATGCTCCAATTCCTCCAACTACAAATGAACTTGTAACTAGTGAAGCCGCTTGATTATGAAAATATGATGGTAATAACCAAGGGTTACTAAACAAGGCTGAAAAATTATTTAATACAAATTTTCCATTTTCTAAAATTTCATAACCTACTGGGTATTGCATCCAAGAATGTGTAGCTATAATTAAATAACCACTTGCCCATGAGCCTAAAAAGACTAAAAAACCAGTTAAAAAATGAAGTTTTTGACCTAATAATTTCTCACCAAATAAAAATAATCCTAAAAAACTTGATTCTAAAAAGAAGGAAAACATACCTTCCATTGCTAATGTTTGCCCTATAATACCTCCTGTTAATTCCGAAAATTTAGCCCAATTGGTACCAAATTGAAATTCCATAGGAATACCTGTTACTACACCCATTGCGAAATTTATGGCAAATACTTTCATCCAAAATTTTGCAGCATCGTTGTATTTTTCTATTTTATTTTTTAAGTATTTACCTTTGAAATAAACAATTATTAAAGATAATCCCATTGTTAATTGTGGAAACAAATAATGAAATGTGATAGTAAATGCAAATTGCATTCTATCGTAGAAAAGAGCATCCTCCATTTTATTTTATTTAGACTGTAAAAGTAATTAAAGCTATAAATAATATTGCAACATAAATCACTAAATATTTACGTGACTTATGTTGCAATATTGAACTTTAGTGAATTAAATACTACTCTTCAGTAGACATTCTTCCTGTTGCACAACTCACAAATGATTTTGCTTTGTGAATTACCGTATTTGCATCTCCAATTTCTGGATAACCCATAGAAGATAATTTCTTTTTAACTTCACTTAAAATTTCTTCATTAGCAACTTCTACAGTTACTTTTGAAGTTTCGAGTTCTACACTAACTTCACTAACACCTTCTATATTTAACAAACCTTTTTTTATAGAATTGGCGCAACCACCGCATTTTAAGTTTACTATTTCTATATTGTTTTTCATTTAAAATAATTTAATTTAATAATTTAGTAGTTATTAAGAATGACCCCTTACAACTATAAGCATAACTTTTAAATTTAACTTAAAAAAGTTATAAATTTGGTATAAGAAACAAACTCTCATAAATTTAACTAACCTTGTTGGTTCTGTTCCATAAGACATATTGCTATATGGAATGTTTTTATCTAAACTTTTGCTCATAACTTTAATTTTTTATTCAGGAATTAACCACCAAAATGGTTTTGCTTTTGCTTTATAAATAAACATGTAATGCATAAATAGTTTCATCCAATGCCCAGCAGTACCTACAACTCCAACAGTATCATTTATATCTCGTCCCCATTTTGGATATTTTTCCCAATCTGCAACAATAGGGTTTACTGTCATAACAGCAGCTTGTCCTTTTCGTAATCCATAACCTGCTGAAACTATACATGCAGCTCCCATTTTTGCCATTGAGGCTTCGTGTGGATGCTCCACTATTCCCGTTTTTATTTGATGAATAATATTTTGGGCTACAATTTTTCCAATTACTCCTGAAGGCATTCCTGTACGTGGTGGAGTTGGAAATATTTTAGTTCCGTTTGGACTTTGCATTGGTTTTGACATTCCGTGTGGTGGTGCAAAAGCAATACCTGCTGCATAAACGTTAGCATATTCAGTACTTTGATAATTTAACGGCCAATCTTGTGCTTTCCATTCTTCAAAAGGTTTTGGAGTATAATCTGCATCAACTTTCATCATTCCATTTGCTGCAAATACTCTTGCGGAAATATCTTCACCTTGTTTATCAAAAGCTTTCATTCCTGCACCTGCAAAACCTGGAATTAACATGGCAAAATCGAACTCTTTTGTTTCTAAATCACCATCTAAAGTTTCATAATGAACAACACCTTTTTCAATTTTAGAAACTCCTGCTTGTTTAATCCATCTAACTCCATGTTCTTTCAATATAGATTCAGCAAATATTTTTGTTGGTGTAATATATCCATTTCGTTTTATATATGCTCCACCCATTCCAAAATCACCTAGTTCATATTCGTTAGTTATCCACCATAAATCTGCTAAATGATTTAATTTTCTTTTATTAATTTCAAAGGCAATATTTAAAATATATTCAAAAGCTGCACCTTGGCAAGTTGCTAATGCGTGACCAGTACCAACTAAAAAGGTTTGTTTTTCGCCATTCTCCATCTTTTTAAAAGATTCTTGTAAATTTTCCCATGCGTGGGCTGCATGATCATAGGTACAAACAGATTGTGTGAATTTTTTTGGACCCAATCCTTCAGTTGCTTCAAAGTTTAATTTTGGCCCTGTGGCATTAATTAGGTAATCATAGGTTACTTTTTCTTCAACATCTTTATTTTCTTCAGTAACGTATTTAATTTTTACATAACCTTTCTCATTTTCTGTATCACCTTCTGGATAAATTGCTGTTGCTAAAGCTTGTTTATAATCAATACCCATTTTTTTATAAACTGGTGCTAATTTAAATTTTACCTGATCTGGTGTCATTAAACCCACACCAACCCAAATATTAGATGGTACCCATTGAAAATTACTATTTGGTGATACCATTACAACTTCGTGCTTGTTTTTTAAAGCTCTGCTTAAATAAGAAACTGCAGTATGCCCAGAAATACCAGCACCTAAAACTACTACTTTTGCCATGCTATTATTTATTAAAAGTTATACTCCAAATTCCTCTAACATCACCTTCGCTATAACCGGTAGCAATATCAAAAGGATAGATAGATTTTATAATGGAGTCTGTTTGAACTGTCATGGTTTCATTTACTTTTCCATGGCAAACTAAACATTGTGATTTTATTAGAATTGGCGAGTAAAAATGTTTATTTCCTTCGTTATCAATTTCAACTATTGGTTTTAACTCTTTTTGTTGTGATTTAGATTGTTTGTATGCATGTATTATATCTAACTCTCTCAAAGCCGGTTCAATTTTACAACTTCTCAATTGATCTGAAGATCTTTTAATAGTTGCATTGTGTTTTTCTGAAAGTTCAGCTAAAATTGGTAAGGCTTCTTCTTTACAAAATGGTATTGCCTTTGCTGGTCCACCTGCTTTCATTTGGGTTTTTAAATTTGTACTTAACTCTTTGAAAGAGGCTTGTGCAATTTCTTTTCCTTTTTTAGTATATTCTAATTGCTCTTTTTCAGAAAACTGGTTTCCACATGAAAACAGCGTTATTGAAAGTACTAAAATGAATACTTTTTTTATCATCCTATTTTACAATTTTTAATTTATTTCTATACCAATTAACAATACCTCCATTTAACTCATAGACTTGTGTAAATCCTAAATTTGATATTTTTTTTGAAGCACTAGATGTTCTGCTTCCTGATCTACAGTAGATAAATATTGGTTTTGATTTATCAAATTTAGAAATTTGCTCAATAAAAGCTCTATCATAGTAATTAATATTTACGGCACCTTCTATATAACCTTGAGCAAACTCTCTTGGAGTTCGAATATCAATCAAAGTATTATTTTTTAATTTTTCTTGAAATTCTAGAGGAGTTACTCTATTAATTTCTCCATTTGAGGTAGCTATTTTAGCTGGTTGTTTTCCATTACACGAAAAACTTAATACTGTAAAAATTAATACAATAGTTAAAGTTACGTATTTTTTCATTAAAAGTATGTTTTTGATATTTTACAAATGTAATTTTCCATTTATGAATGCTAGTAACCAAAGTTACCCAAAAAAGAAAGGGAGTCCAAAAACTCCCTTAACTATTTATTACTACTAAAAACTTTTAAAATAATTATAAAAGTGTTGTTGGACACACATAATCTGTTAATGGTGCGCCAGTATCTTTAATATCTTTAAAACCTCCTCTAACATCGGTTACATGTTTTGCTCCTTTTGCCATAAAAATAGATGAAGCAATTAAAGAGCGATAGCCACTTGCACAATGTAAAAAGTATTCTTTTTCAGGTTTAATTTCTGCAAAATTAGAATGTATTGTATCTAAAGGGAAATTTTCAACACCTACAACATGTTCTGATTGATATTCTGATTCTTTTCTAACATCTAATAATACTTTAGATGAATCTTTTTCTTTAATCATTTTTGAGAATTGAGTTGCTGAAATAGAACCTATTTTATCAACATTATGACCTGCTGCTAACCATGAGTGAATTCCTCCTCGTAAATAACCTACTGTATTATCGTATCCTACGCGAGAAAAACGCGTAACTACTTCTTGCTCTCTTCCTTCTTCGGAAATAAAAATTATTTTTTGATTAATATCTTTAATTAGCGCACCTACCCAAGGAGCAAAACTACCATCAACTCCAATATACCAAGCGCCAGGAACTGTTCCTTCTTCAGAATATATTTCTTTTGAACGGGTGTCAATAACCATAATATCATCTTGCTCACTCATTTCTTTAAACGAATCTGCATCAATTGGCGTTGTTCCTCTTTTTAAAATTTCATCAATAGTTGTATTAATGCCTTTATTCATTCTAACATTATTTCCAAAGTACTGTGGTGCTGGCTTTAAACCTGTAGTAACTTCTTTAATAAATTCTTCTTTGGTCATATCTGCTCTTAAAGCATAATTGGTTTTCTTTTGATTACCAAGTGTGTCAAATGTTTCAGAACTCATATTTTTACCACATGCAGAACCTGCTCCGTGATTTGGATAAACAATAATATCATCTGGTAATGTCATTATTTTATTTCGAAGTGATTCAAATAAATGACCTGCTAAATCTTCTTGTGTTAAGTCCGACTTCACTGCTAAATCTGGGCGTCCAACATCTCCAATAAACAAACAGTCTCCTGTAAATACATAAGGTTTTTTTCCTTTTTCATCTATTAATACATAGGATGAAGATTCCATAGTATGCCCTGGTGTATGTAATAATTTTAATGTTAAATCTCCAATTTTAAATTGTTCTCCATCTTTACCTTGGTGAATGTTATAATTAGGATTGGCATTTGGCCCAAAAACAATGGTTGCTCCAGTTTTTTTAGCTAAATCAACTTGACCAGACACAAAATCGGCATGAAAGTGAGTTAAAAAAACGTATTTAATTTTAGCTCCATCTGCTTTCGCCATTTCTATATATGGTTCAGTTTCTCTTAATGGATCTATAATTGCAGCTTCTCCATTAGAATGAATGTAATAAGCCATTTCTGCTAAACAGCCTGTAAATAATTGTTCTACTTTCATAATTAACTGATTTTTATTTTGTTAAACTTCTAGGTTGTAGTGTTTTCAAAACTACAAGTTAGAAACTATCTTTTTGTAACTGAAATCACATAGCTTTATAAACTATTTAGTATTGGTTTGTTTTATATAGTCAAAGTATTTAACTTCTATATCTCTATTCAATTTTTCATTATTAAAAGCATCTACAGCTTCTTGAACACTCATAAAACAGGAATTGTAACCAATATCAGAAATAATTTCACTTCGTTCTAAAACATCTCTCACAGGTCCTTTCATTCCTGTAAACATTACTTGAATTTTTTTTGTTTTGTATTTATCTATGATTTCTTTTAAACTAAAAATTGCTGAACTATCCACACTATTAATACTTTCACCATCAATAATAATTTGTTCTAATTTTTTGCCCTTTTGGTTTACATATTCTTCAAGTTTATCTTTAAAATACTGCACATTAGCAAAATATAATTGAGCATCAAATCTAACAATCAGTATTTCTTCTTGAACTTCCAGTAAACCTTCAAATCTTTTTAAATTTCGATAAAAATGGGTATTTGGCACTTTACCTAAAACAGCAATATGAGGTTTGGTACTTCTATAAATTAACATTGCTATGGACAATATAATACCTGTAAATACTCCTTCTTTTATTCCAACTGTTGCTGTGACTAATAGTGTAATGTTAAGAATTATTAATTCTCTTTTTGAAGATTTTAATAATTGACTTGGTACAGAAAAATCTAACAATCCAAACACTGCAACAATAATAATAGCTGCTAAAATTGCTTTTGGTAAATAATAAAAAACTGGAGTTAAAAATAACAATGTTAAAGCTACAATTAAAGCTGAAAAAATTGACGCTAGTGGTGTTTTTGCACCAACTTGATTATTTACCGCAGTTCTTGACAAGCCGCCTGTTGCTGGATAGGTTTGAAAAAACGAACCAATTATGTTTCCTAATCCTATAGCAATCAATTCTTTATTTGGATTTACTTTATAATCTGAATGTTTTAATTCTATAGCTTTTGCAACTGATATAGCTTCCAAAAATGCAATAAAAGATAGTGTTAAAGCAACTGGAAATAACTGTTGAATAATTTCTATATTGAAATTTGGCATTCTAAAACTTGGTAAACCTTCTGGTATTTTACCAATAATTTCTACACCTAAATTTTCTAATTTTAAAAACTTTACAATTATTATTCCTAGTATAACAACAACTAATGCTGCTGGGATTTTTTTTGCATACTTTTTTAAAAAAACTAATATTATTATTGATAAAATTCCAATTAACGGCGTGATCCAACCAATATTTTTAATATTTTCAAAAGCTTCAATTAGTAAATATTGAATTTTATTATTTCTACTAATATCTATTCCTAATAAGTGTTTTAATTGATTTAAGCCTATAATTAATGCAGCTGCTGATGTAAAGCCACTAATTACTGGTCTTGATAAAAAATTGACTAAAAATCCAAGTTTAAATATTCCGAAAATCACTTGGATTATTCCCATTAAAGTTGCCAATAGAATTGCAAATTCAATAAAATTTTCTGTTCCAATTTCTGCTAATGCTGCAACACCAGAAGCTACAATTAAAGAATCCATTGCTACAGGACCAACAGCTAACTGACGTGAAGTACCAAAAATAGCATATACTATTTGAGGAATCATGGCGGTATATAAACCATAAATTGGTGGTAATCCAGCAATCATGGCGTACGCAATACCTTGAGGTATTAACATAATACCAACAGTTAAGCCAGCTCCAATATCGTTTTTAAGCCATTCTTTTTTATAATTTGGTAACCACTCAAGAATTGGAAAAATTTCTTTTAATTTCATTATTATATTTTTCTACTTACACTCTTCAAATATTTTAACAGTACAAGATTTACATATATTTTGGTCTAAATTTGGATAAATAGTAGCCAAAGCCGTGTTCTTATCTTTAAAAAAATGATGCGCTCCTATTGTTTTTATAAATCCTCCATTTTTTAAAATATCTTGACTTATTATTTTTAGCCCAACAAAATAAATTCCTCCTCCTCTTTTTTCCCACTTCAATGCTTCTTGTGTAATCCATTCTGCACCAGCTAAATCAATAAAATTAACTCCGTTTGATATAATTAATAAATTTTTGCTTTCTCCTTTATCATACAATTCAGCAAAATAATTTGAAATAACTTCTACAGCCCCAAAATAAATAGAACCATCTATTCTAACAATTTTTAATTGTGGACATTCTTTAGTTGAATTATCTCTAATTATATTAATAAAGTTATTGTCTTTATTTTTTCCAAAAATAGCAATGTTTGGTTTTGATGTTTTTTCTAAATAGAAAAATAAAGAAATCATAATACCAGAAAACAAGGCAGTTTCAAGTTCAAAAAATAAAGTACCTAATAATGTAACTGCTAATACTATAAACTCACGTTTGCTACTTTTTATAATTTGTTTTATATGATGAATATCAATTAATTTATATCCAATCATTAAAATAATTCCTCCCATTGCTGGTATTGGTAAATAGGAAGCATATTCTGCAAAAAATAATACCACTATCATTAATCCTATAGCAGAAATAATAGCAGAAAAGGGAGTTTTAGCACCAGATTGATAATTAACACTAGACCTTGTAAATGATCCTGAACTTACGTAAGACGAGAAAAAACTTGAAATTATATTGGTTAAACCTTGGCCTATAAACTCTTGATTGTTATCTAACTTTTGATGTGTATGCAATGCAATTGATCTTCCAATAGAAACTGCCTCAACCAAACCAAGTAATGCTAAAGTTACCGCACCTGAACTTAACATTTTCATATTGTCAAAACTAAAATCTGGAATTTTAAATGGTGGTAAATTAGAAGGAACATATCCTACTGTTTGAATTCCTAATGCACTACCATCTATTAAAAAAGCAACAACACTGGCTAAAATCATTGCAATTAGCATGTGTAATCTAGACAAGACTTTTATGAATTTTTTTATAAAAATTGAGACTATTAATGTACCTAAAGCTATGGCTAAAACATATACGTTGGTTTCTTCAATATGGTAAATAATATATTTCAGAATATCGTAAAACGAACTTCCCAATGGTACTTTAATTCCAAAAACATGCTTTAATTGTTTCACTGCTATTAATATTCCAGCACCTGCAGCAAAACCTATTACAACAGAATTTGAAACAAAATTTACTAATTTACCCATTTTAGCAATTCCCATTAACAGTTTTATAATACCTGCCATAAACGATATTAAAATTGCCAAAGAAATAAATGCTTCTAATTCTGTTTCTGGATTTACATGTTTACTAATAATGGCAAAAACTACTATTGAACTTGTTGTAGTTGGACCGGAAATTAAATGATATGATGAGCCAAAAAAAGCTGCAATAACTGGAGTTATCATAGCTGTATAAAACCCATAAACTGGCGGCAAACCTGCTATCATTGCAAATGCAACAGCCATGGGAATTACAACTACTGTTCCTGTTAAACCTGCAATTAAATCATCTTTCCATGTGTTTTTAACTAAAGGTAACCATGTTAAAAAAGGAAGATATTTTTTAAAACTCATTTGATAAGTTTTTCAATTTGATAAACAAAAGTAACGTGTCCGTTTTTCTGTCTTTGTGATTACTATCACATACTATTAAAATAATTCAGATTGTGAGGTGCCTTTAATTCTTCCTAAATGTTTATAGGCTAAATGAGTTACCTCTCTACCTCTTGGTGTTCTCATAATAAAACCTTCTTGAATTAGAAAAGGTTCATAAACTTCTTCTATAGTTTCTGAATTTTCACTAACAGCAGTAGCTAATGTAGAAATACCAACTGGACCACCTTTAAATTTATCTATTATGGTAGTTAATATTTTATTATCCATTTCATCTAACCCATGTGCATCTACATTTAAGGCATTTAAAGCGTATTGAGCAATTTCAATATCAATGGATCCATTTCCTTTTATTTGTGCAAAATCACGCACTCTTCTAAGTAATGCGTTAGCAATACGTGGAGTTCCTCTACTACGTCCAGCAATTTCAATAGCTGCTTCCATTGAAATTGCAACATTTAATATTCCTGAACTACGTTGAACAATAGTTGTTAATAATTCGGTACTATAGTATTGAAGTCTACTACTAATTCCAAAACGAGCACGCATTGGTGCTGTTAACAACCCTGAACGTGTTGTTGCTCCAATTAATGTGAAAGGTTCTAATTCAATTTGAACAGTACGCGCATTTGGCCCAGATTCAATCATTATATCAATTCTGTAGTCTTCCATTGCAGAATATAAATATTCTTCAACAATTGGGCTTAATCTATGGATTTCATCTATAAATAAAACATCACGTTCACTTAAATTGGTAAGTAAGCCTGCTAAATCACCTGGTTTATCAAGTACTGGTCCAGACGTGATTTTTAAGCCTACATTTAACTCATTAGATAATATGTGAGCTAATGTTGTTTTACCTAAACCAGGAGGACCATGAAACAACGTATGATCTAATGCCTCTTCTCTTTGGTTAGCAGCTTCAACAAAAATCTTTAAGTTTTCTAAAACTTGATCTTGTCCTGTAAAATCACTAAAAGAAAGAGGACGTAATTTTTTCTCTACATCTAATTCTTCAGGAGAGAAATTATCTTTATCTGGATTCAAGTTTTCATTCATAAAAACAAATATAACGCAAATAAAAAAACCTTTCTAAATTTAGAAAGGTTTTCATTGTATAATTTTTTGCTTTTTTTACGATTCTTCTTCTCCTTCTTTTAATGGAGTTGTTTGCAATACAAAATCTGCATCATGCCCTGGTTTACTATAATCGTAAGCCCAACGGTGAACAGTTGGAATTTCTCCTGGCCAATTTCCATGAACATGCTCTACTGGAGTTGTCCATTCTAATGTATTCGATTTCCAAGGATTTTGTTCTGCTTTTTTACCTTTATAAATACTTATAAAAAAGTTAGCCAAAAATATAATTTGAGATGCTCCACCTAAAATAGCAAACATTGTAATTACAATATTTACATCGGCTACATCATCAAATAGTGGAAATGCTGTATTTGCGTAATATCTACGTGGTAAACCTGCTAAACCAATAAAATGCATTGGGAAGAATACTCCATAAGCTGCAACAGCTGTTAACCAGAAATGCCAGTAACCAAGTGTTTTATTCATCATTCTACCATACATTTTAGGGAACCAGTGATAAACACCTGCAAACATTCCATAAATTGCTGAAACACCCATAACTAAATGGAAGTGAGCTACCACAAAATAAGTATCATGTACATTAATATCTAATGCACTATCACCTAACACTAACCCTGTTAAACCACCTGAAATAAATGTTGACACCAATCCAATAGAAAAAAGCATTGCTGGATTCATTTGGAGGTTTCCTTTCCAGAGCGTTGTTAAATAGTTAAATGCTTTTACAGCTGAAGGAATTGCAATTAGTAATGTTGTAAACGTAAATACTGAACCTAAAAAAGGATTCATTCCTGATACAAACATATGATGCCCCCAAACTATGGTTGATAAAAATGCAATTGCAATAATAGAACCAATCATAGCTCTATACCCAAAAATTGGTTTTCTGGAATTTGTTGAAATAATTTCTGATGTAATACCTAATGCTGGTAATAAAACTATATATACTTCTGGGTGTCCTAAAAACCAAAATAAGTGTTCAAACAATACTGGTGAACCTCCTTGGTAATGTAAAACTTCTCCTTGAATAAATATATCAGATAAAAAGAAGGAAGTTCCAAAACTTCTGTCAAAAATCAATAATAAAGCTGCTGATAATAATACAGGGAATGAAACTACACCAATAATTGCAGTTACAAAAAATGCCCAAATTGTTAATGGTAATCTAGTCATTTTCATACCAACAGTTCTTAAATTTAAAACTGTCACTATGTAATTTAATGAACCTAGTAATGAAGATGCAATAAATATTGCCATTGCCACCAACCAAAGTGTCATTCCTAATCCTGAACCTGGCATTGCTTGTGGTAAAGCACTTAGTGGTGGGTAAATAGTCCAACCTGCAGCTGCTGGCCCTGCTTCAACAAATAATGAAATAACCATTATAACACAAGATATAAAGAACAACCAATAAGATACCATATTTAAAAAACCAGAAGCCATATCACGTGCTCCTATTTGCAATGGTATTAATAAGTTACTAAATGTACCACTTAAACCTGCTGTTAATACAAAAAACACCATTATGGTTCCATGTATGGTTACTAAAGCCAAGTACATATCAGGTGTCATTACTCCTCCATCTTGATGACGACCTAAAAATGCTTCAATAATACTGAATGAATGATCTGGCCAAGCTATTTGCAAACGAAATAACATAGACATAAAAACCCCAATAATTCCCATAAAAATACCAGTAACTAGGTATTGTTTAGAAATCATTTTATGGTCTGTACTAAATACATATTTAGTTATAAATGTTTCTTTATGATGATGATTAGACATAAAATATTTTTTAGTTGTAGTTAGTTTTTTATTGAAGTACTTGTGCAATTGTTTTTTGTTCCTTAATCCAAGCATTAAAATCTGCTTCTTCTTGAACAACTATTTTCATTTGCATATTGTAATGTGATGCTCCACAAATTTTATTACAAAGTAATAAGTAGTCAAACTCATAAGGATCTTCTCCTTTTTCAGCTCTTATTTTATTAATACCATTAACTTTTGCAATAGTTTCTTCATTTAATCGCATTTCTTCAGTTGTATATTTTGGCGTAAATGCAAATTGAGTTACCATTCCAGGAACACAGTTCATTTGTGCTCTAAAGTGAGGCATGTATGCTGAATGTAGCACATCTTGTGAACGAAATTTAAAAATTACCTTTCTTCCTTTTGGCAAGTGTAATTCACGAACAGGAACATCGTCTAAAGCATTTTTATCCGTCATATCAACACCCATTGTATTGATTCCTTTTATGTTTCTTACATTAGCTAAACCTAATTCATTATCATCTCCAGCATATCTAGCTTCCCAAGAAAATTGTTTTGCGTATACTTCAACAATTAATGGGTTCTCTGCATCTGATGTATCCATAACATCGTTCCAAACAAATAAACCGTATAAAACTAAACCTGCTAATGTTATTGCTGGTACAACAGTCCAAATCATTTCTAATTTGTGACTATCAGCATAGAATAGAGCTTTTCTTCCTTTAATTCCTCTATATTTAAATGAGAAATAGAATAATAAAAATTGGGTAATAGCTTGAACTACTAAAATTAATATCATTGTAATTGCGTACAACAAATCATAGTTCTCACCTTCTATTGATGCTGCTTCAGGAAGTAATATTACTGAATATTTTACAAAACAGAATATCATTAAAGCATAAAAGAAAACACCAAATACCGCAAATAATATACCTTGAGTATTGTTGTCTTTTTCAGTAGCAACTACGTTTTTTAAGTTAAAAATGTTAGCTACTTGATAGATGCTAACGCCTACTACTATTGCTAGTAGTACGTACAAAATTGCAGTCATATTTTTTTAGTTAGTTATTATAGTTGTGCCAAATATAAAAAAAATCCTGAATTAAACGTAATTCAGGATTCTTTTCTAAAATATTTTTTATCGATTTAATAGTGATAATGTTCACTTTCTTTTATAAAAGGACTTCCTTTTGCTAACAATGGGGCTTTAGATAATGCTGTAAACACAACATAAATAAATATACCTAATATTAACAATATTGAAGATAATTCTGAAATTCCGAAGAACCATTGATCTCCAACCGTTGCTGGCATAATCATTACAAAAATATCAACATAATGCCCTATTAAAATTATAATACCTGTGGTTACAATAAACCATGGTACACGTTTGTAATCACTATTCATTAAAACTAATAATGGGAAAACAAAGTTTAAGGCTAACATTCCAAGAAATGGCAATCTATAATCGTTAAATCTAGTTACAAAATAGGTAACTTCTTCAGGAATATCTGCGTACCAAATTAACATAAACTGTGAAAACCATAAATAGGTCCAAAATACACTAAAACCAAACATATATTTAGCTAAATCATGTAAATGACTATTATTTACAAATTCTAAATATCCTTTTCCTTTTAAGTAAATAGAAATTAAAGCAATTGTTGTAATTGCCGAAACAATCATACTTGCAAATATATACCATCCAAATAAAGTACTAAACCAGTGTGGATCCAAACTCATAATCCAATCCCAACTCATCATAGATTCTGTTACTAAAAAGAAAACTAAAAATGCAGCTGAACGTTTAAATAACTTTGTGTAGTTACTTATATCTCCTTTTTCTGCATTATCTTGAGCCAACGTTAATTTACGTGCGTGATTTCTATAAAAAACCCAACCTATAATATAAATTGCTGCTCTAGCTAAAAAGAAAGGTACGTTTAAATATCCTGCTTTATTCTGAATTAATTGATCATGTGCAACAACTTCTGGATCCATCCATGTGAATAAATGATTCATATGTAAAGAAGAAAGTACAAAGAAAACAAACAACAATATTCCACCAACTGGTAAGTAAGCTGTTATTCCTTCCATAACTCTGAATAGTACAACTGGCCAACCTGCTTGTGAAGCATGTTGAATTGCGTAAAAAGCTAATGTTGCTAAAGAAATCATAAAAAAGAAAAACAAAGCAACATACAATGCTGACCATGGTTTATTTTGTAATTGATGTAAAACATGTTCTGCGTGTGCATCATCTGAATGTGTTGCATCAGCATGCGAATCATGCGCTGCTGCTTCAACATGTGCGGTTTCACCATGCGAATCATGACTATCAACCATCATTACTTTAACATCTTCTACTGTTTTTGGTGTAGTGAAAAATCCGTATGCAACACCTAATAATCCAATAAGCATTAAGGCGATTGATACTGTTTTTAATTTACTTGAAAAGGTATACATATTCTAAATCTTAAGTAAAAGTGTTATTTTAATAATTCTGTTCTTAACTGTTGAACATACATGGTAACTTGCCAACGTTCATCAGGTGTTAATTGAGAAGAATGAGATCCCATCATATTTCTTCCGTACATAATTACATGGTAAATACTACCTTCAGTAATATCTCTATCTTTATAATTAGGAACTCCTAAAAACTTATCTCTTTGTACTAAAGTTCCATCTCCAGCTCCAGTTTTACCATGACAACTTGTACAATAAATATCATACATAGCCTTTCCATTTTCAAGATTAGCCTCATTTACTTCTAAAGGATTTTTTAAATCAGCTTTTGCTACTAAATAATCTTCTTCCGTATTATTATATTCATAAGGAACTTGACCTCTGGCAATTGTACCCTCAACAGGTTTTTGAGTTGTCATTCCATTTGCATAATTTGGATTAGTTGTATACGTTTCATAACCAACCGATTTATACATATCAGGCATATATTGATAGTTTGGCTTTGTTTTATCACTCCAACAAGAAGATAATAAAAACATAAAAGCCAATGCGAATGTTATTTTTAAAATGTTTCTCATTTTAATTAATGCTTTTCAGTTACTTTAATTTCCACTGTTCCTGTATTTTCTAAAAACGAAACAAGTTCATTTTCATTACCTTCAACAGCAACTTCCATTACAAACATATCATCAGTTGTTCTTGGGTCTGGATTTTCTGCTTTTTTAAATGGCCATAATTTACTTCTCATATAAAAAGTAATTACCATTAAATGTGCTGCAAAAAATACAGTCATTTCAAACATTACTGGTACAAAAGCTGGCATATTTTGAAGAAATGTAAAACTTGGTTTACCTCCTATATCTTGTGGCCAGTTTTCAATCATAATATAATTCATCAACCAAACTGCAAAAGAAAAACCAATACATCCATAAATAAATGCTGTAATTGCAATTCTAGTATCTTTTAAACCCATTGCTTTTTCTAATCCGTGCACAGGAAACGGAGTATAAACTTCTTCAATGTGATGATTTGCAGCGCGCACTTCTTTAACAGCGCTCATTAGAACGTCATCATCATTATACATTGCTTGTATTACTTTTGAGCTCATAATTAACCGTTGTTTTTTAAGTTTTTAGCTTGTCCAGCCCAATCATCTCTTTTAGCTCTACCTTTAAAAGTAGTTAAAAGTGAGTCTAATAAATCGTATTCTTTTTCAGACATTTTACTTACTTGGTCAAAGCTATAAATTCCAATACTATTTAATGTTTTTTCCAATTTTGGTCCAACACCGCTAATTTGTTTTAAATCATCTGGAGTTTGAGTTTTTGTATCAAACACACCAATACTTCCCATTAAACTATTTGTATTATCTGAAATATTTTCTTTTGGAGCCTCAACAACTTCTTTAACAGTTTCTTTTACTTTTTTAGCTTTTACAGGTACGGATGGTGCTGGATTTGGTCCATTTTCATCTCTATATTTTTTATAATTTTCTCCTGAAGATTTTAAAATGGATTTCACTTCAGCTTGAGCAATTACTGGGAATGTTCTTGCATATAATAAGAATAGTACAAAGAAGAATCCAATAGTTCCAACATAAATTCCAATATCAACAAAAGTTGGAGAAAACATTGTCCATGACGATGGTAAGTAATCTCTATGTAATGAAGTTACAATAATTACAAAACGCTCAAACCACATTCCAATATTTACAACAATAGAAATAATGAACGAGAACATAATACTAGAACGTAACTTTTTAAACCACATAAATTGTGGAGAGAAAACGTTACAACTCATCATTAATAAATACGCCCACCAATAAGGTCCAGTTGCTCTATTTAAGAAAGCATATTGTTCATATTCAACACCTGAATACCAAGCAATAAATAACTCTGTAATATATGCACAACCAACTATTGAACCTGTAATCATAATTACAATATTCATTAATTCAATGTGTCCTTTAGTAATATAAGCTTCTAAATTAGAAACTTTTCTCATTATAATTAACAAGGTATTTACCATTGCAAATCCAGAGAATACTGCTCCAGCCACAAAATATGGAGGGAAAATTGTTGTATGCCATCCTGGAATTACTGATGTAGCAAAGTCAAACGATACAATTGTATGTACTGAAAGTACTAATGGTGTTGCTAAACCTGCTAACACTAATGAAACTTCTTCAAAACGCTGCCAATCTTTAGCTCTACCTGTCCAACCAAAACTTACTAAACTGTAAATCTTTTTTTGAAATGGTTTTACAGCTCTATCACGTAACATGGCAAAATCTGGAAGTAAACCTGTCCACCAGAATACTAACG
This sequence comes from Lutibacter sp. TH_r2, assembly GCF_033101135.1. Classification (NCBI taxonomy): domain Bacteria; kingdom Pseudomonadati; phylum Bacteroidota; class Flavobacteriia; order Flavobacteriales; family Flavobacteriaceae; genus Lutibacter; species Lutibacter sp. TH_r2. The sequence continues at coordinate 1,534,406 of NZ_JAWMPV010000001.1, read as the reverse complement.
ATACTGATAAGTATGTTGAGATTGCAAATACATCCCAAAGTAACGGTGAGTTAAAGTTTGTCCAAAGTGTTCCAAATTGGTTAGGTAATGGCAATACAAAATGTGCATTCCATACACGTCCCATGTGAATTACAGGGAATAAACCTGCTTGAACAACAGAGAAAATTGTCATTGCTTCTGCAGAACGGTTAATACCCATTCTCCACTTTTGACGGAATAGTAAAAGAACGGCTGATATTAAAGTACCAGCATGCCCGATACCTACCCACCAAACAAAGTTAGTGATATCCCAAGCCCAACCTACGGTCTTGTTTAATCCCCAAACTCCAATTCCTGTTCCAATTGTATATATAATTGCGCCCAATCCCCATAGGAATGCTAAAAGCGAAATTATAAAAACTGTCCACCACAATTTATTTGCTTTACCTTCTACTGGAGCTGCTACATCCACAGTAATATCGTGGTAGCTTTTTTCTCCTGTAATTAAAGGTTTTCTAATAGGTGCTTCATAATGAGACGCCATAATTCTAGTTTAATTAGTATCTATTAATATTATTTTAAGCTTCTTCTGTATTTTTAACTTTCACTTGGTAAACAACGTTTGGTTTTGTCCCTACGTGTTCTAATAAATGATAAGCTCTTTTATCTTTTTCTAATGCTGTAACATCGTCATTTTCATTGTTAATATCACCAAATACCATAGCTCCAGTACTACAAGCATTTGAACAAGCAGTTTCAAACTCGTTGGTATCAACAGGCCTTCCTTCTTTTTTAGCTTTTAAAATTGTAGCTTGAGTCATTTGTATACATAATGAACATTTCTCCATTACTCCACGAGAACGCATAGTTACATCTGGATTCAATACCATTTTCCCTAAATCATCGTTCATATTATAATCGAACTCACTATTATTAGGGTAATTGAACCAGTTAAACCTTCTTACTTTATAAGGACAGTTATTTGCACAATATCTTGTTCCAACACAGCGATTATAAGCCATCTGATTTTGACCTTGACGACCATGGGATGTTGCTGCTACTGGACAAACTGTTTCACAAGGTGCATGATTACAATGTTGACACATTACTGGTTGAAAAGCTACAGATGGGTTTACAGAAGGATCTTCTAACTCTGCCATCGCATTTTTATAACCAGTTACACCTTTTCCATTTACTTTCTTTTCTACATCACCAGCAAAAGTTTCTTCATGAGAATAGTAACGGTCAATACGTAACCAATGCATATCACGAGATTTACGTATTTCGGCTTTACCTACTACAGGCACATTATTTTCAGCATGACAAGCAATAACACAAGCACCACAACCGGTACAAGCATTTAAATCTATTGATAAATTAAAATGATGCCCAACTGATCGATCAAAGGAAGTCCATAAATCAACTGATGTTGCATCTACTTCATTATGATCTAAAGATACTACTGGAACAACATTCCATTCTCTTGAATCTTTTGTGTTAAATTCGTTTAAGGTTGTTTCTTTAACAATATCTCCACGTCCCATTAATGTGTTGTGCAATTGGATACACGCAAATTCGTGCTCACCTTCTACAACTTTCACAGAAACATTAGACTGAAAATTATTAAAATCTTTATATAATTGGTAAGCATTCTTACCTGTTTGCATTTCTTCTTTTAAACCTTTAGTACGTCCAAAACCAAGAGCTAAACCAAAAGAGCCTTTAGCTTGACCTGGTTGAATATAAGCTGGAATTGTTAACGAAACTCCATTTACAGATAGTTCAACTAAACTACCATTTAAAGCTCCATTTGCAACATTGTAATTTACAACTCCTAAAGCATCTGCATCAGCTTTGGACATTGTAAGGTAATTATCCCAGGTTGTTCTTGTAATTGGATCAGGGAATTCTTGTAACCAAGGGTTATTAGCCATTTGACCATCTCCCATTCCAACTTTAGTATATAATTGAAGTTCTAAATCACTTCCTTTTATTTTTGCTAATTCTGAACCAGCTGCATCAATATCTACTTCTAAAGCAGTTACTTCTTTTGTTTCTCCTTCAACCTTATAAATTCCATCATGTAATGCTTGATTCCATGAAGTACTTCCTAAAATATCAGTTGTCCAAGATTCTTTTAAGAATTCGTAATACGAAACTTCACTTCCAGTCCACTTTAATAAACTATCTTGAAATTGACGTGTATTAAATAAAGGCTGAATTGTAGGTTGCATTAAACTAAATTCACCTTTTTTAATAACTGTATCTCCCCAAGACTCTAAATAATGAGGTGAAGCCAAAGCATACTCAACGGTATTTGCTGTTTCATTATCTTGCATTGAATTTGCTACGGATAATTTTACTTTTTTTAATCCTTCAACAAATTCTTTACTATTTGGTAATGTATACACTGGGTTTGAGTTGTTAATAATAACCGCTCCAATTTTACCAGCATTCATATCAACTATTAATTGCTTAACAGCTGTATCATTACCCATTCTTACATTCTTGGTTTTAACAACATCAATAACTTCACTTTTTAAAGCTTGGTTAATTGCTAAAGCTAATAATTGTGCATTTTTATCTTGAATTCCAGTTACAACCACTGCTTTACTACCAGCTTTTTTTAATTGAGCTGCTGCTTTTTGAACTGCATCATTTAAAGGTGAAGCTTCACGAGTTGCAATTCCTTTAACAACTGCTTGGTATAATTTTATTAAAGCTAAATTTTGTTCTGAAGGTTTTACAATTACTCTTTTATCTGCATTAGCACCTGAAAGCGTCATATTTGATTCAAACTGAATATGACGAGACATTTTTCCTTTAGTAGGAATACGTCCTTTTGCATAACTAGCTTCAAAACCTCCACCTTGCCAATCTCCTAAAAAGTCAGCACCAATAGAAACAATAACTTCTGCTTTTTCTAAATTGTAATCAGGCAATCTTCTCTCACCGTACATTACTTCAAAAGCATCTAATGCTGCTGATTCAGAAACTGCATCGTAAACTACAGGAACAACATTTCCATAAGCTTCTCCTAATTTGCCTATTAATTTTTTTACTGAAGGGCTTGCGCAAGTACTAGTTAAAAATGCAATTGGCAATCCAGCTTCTTTAACTTCGTTTAATTTAGCAACAATTTCTTTATCTGCGTCAGCCCAAGAAATTTCACTTCCTCCTTTTTTAGGAGCTTTTAAACGATTGCTATCATATAATGATAAAACTGAAGCCTGAACACGTGCATTGGTAGTACCTTTTGCATCTTTGTTAGGTTCAATTTTTATTGGACGTCCTTCTCTAACTTTTACTAATACATTTGCAAAGTCAAAACCATCTACCATTGTAGTTGCGTAATAATCAGCAACACCTGGAATAATATCATCTGGTTTGATTACATAAGGAATTGATTTTACAACAGGACCTTCACATGCTGCTAATGTAGCTGCAGCCGTTGTAAATCCAACATACTTTAAAAAGTCTCTACGCGAAGTTGCTGAAGTTTCTAAATTCTTCTTATCACCTAAAAATTGATCAGTAGGAATTTCTTCAACAAACTCGTTTTGTTTTAACGTATCAACAATCGAGCTATTTTCGTTAAGCTCTTCAACACTTTTCCAGTATTTTTTGTTTGATGCCATTTTATTTTTGATTGTTTACTTCGTAATTAATTAATAGTGACATTTACCACATTCTAACCCTCCCATTTCTGCAGCAGTTAGATTCTTTATGTTTTCTTCTCCATATTTTTTTGTTAACTCCTCGTGAATATTTTTGTAATATTCAGTTCCGTTAAAGTCAACTTCTGTATCTCGGTGACAGTCTATACACCATCCCATTGTTAATGGAGAAAATTGGTACATATCATGCATTTCTTCAACAGGTCCGTGACATTTTTGGCAATCTAAACCTGCTACTGTTACGTGCTGTGAATGATTGTAATAAGCAAAGTCTGCTAAATTGTGAATTCTAACCCATTCTATTGTTTGTTGTTCATAACCTTCAATGTATTCGAATTTTTCTTTATCCCAACCTACTGCATCATATATTTTTTGAATTTCTTTATCTAAATCTTCTTTTGTATAATCTCCAAACAATTCACCATTATATTCTGTAATTGATTTGTGACAGTTCATACAAACATTTGCACTTGGTATTCCAGATGTTTTACTGTGTTTTGCTGAAGAGTGGCAATATTGACAATCTATTTTATTATCTCCTGCATGTACTGCATGAGAAAATGCTATTGGCTGAATTGGTTGATAACCCTCATTAACATCAATTTGCATTAACCAACTAAATAGTAAATATGCTGAAAGTAATAATAAAAATATTACAACCAAGAAACGTAAAAATGGATTAAATAATAATGATTTTAAAACACTTTCTTCTTGTTCATCACCTTCTACAACACTCTTTTTAGTTGTAGCAGCAACAATTAATGATAGTAAAACAAATGCTAAAAGCGTTAAACCTAAAACAGGTAAAACTCCTGTTTTTGGATTTTCAAAAATTTTGTTATCATTTCCTGAAACAGTAGCTGCTGGTTTTTCAACAACATCACCAACTGCTAAATATTTCAAAATATTTTCAATATCCTCATCTGTAAGATTTGGAAATGGAGTCATAGCTGCAGGATTAGAATCCGTAACTTCTTTCGCTAATTTGTCTCCTGAAGCTGTTAAAGCATTATTATCTTTAATCCAAGCTTTTAACCAATCGTGTTCTCGCTTGTCTGTAATTTTTAATAATTCAGGACCAATTAATTTCCCTTCTAATTTGTGACAGGCAGCACATTGAGCTTTAAACAACTCTTTACCTAAAGCTACACCAGGATCCACCTCTTGCGAAGCAACAGCTGCTTTTTCAACTGGTTCTCCTTTGGTGTATTCCAAAATATCTATAATATCTTGATCTGAGAATTGAGGATAAGGAATCATAGCTGCAGGATTACTCTCCTGAACTTCTTTGGCTAATTTATCTCCAGAAGCAGCTAAAGCGTTGTTATCTTTAATCCAAGCAATTAACCAATCCTGATCTCTTTGTTCGGTTATGCCTTCTAGAGCTGGTCCTATTAATTTTTTATCTAATTTATGGCAAGCTGCACAATTTGCTTTGAATAGTTTTTCACCATTCTGAACATTTGCTTCTTGAGCAGATAAATTAATTGAAAAAAATAACAGAAACGCAAGACTTTTTAGAGCTAATCTTGACAGCGTACGGTGGTGTTTCACACTTTTCATACTTAAGTAATATGTTTTCTTTCTAGTTTGGTACAATATTTTCATATATTAAAATGACAAATGTCATTCTAAAACGATTTCACAAAAGTAACATTAATAAATAAAACTTAAAATAATAGCTTACTTTGCGTGTTAATTTATATCCATTCTAAATAATAAAATTTAAATATTGCGTTTACGTTTAAAAGTTTAAATTTGCATAAAAAATAATATTTCATGAGAAATTTAAAAAATAGATTATTTTTAATTACTCTAACAGTAATTTTTTTGAGTATTTCAGACTTAAGTGCTCAAAGTGACAAAACAAAAATTGACCAATTAATTAGTCAAAAAAAATCTTATAATAAAGAGAATAAAACCTCAATAGTTTATAAAATTCAACTTTATAATGGAAATGAAGATAAAGCATATAAAGTTAAATACAACTTTGAAACTACTTTTCCTCAATACAAAACTGTTATTAAATATGATCAACCTGATTGGAAAACTCAAGTAGTATATTTTAAAACAAGATTGGAAGCTGATAGGGCTTTATTAGAAATTAAAGAAAATTTTTCTGGAGCAATTGTTTTAAAAGATAAAATCTAGTAATAATAAAAAAGCATAAAAAAAGCGAGAATTTAATCTCGCTTTTTTTATGCTTTTATTTTAAAAGAATTATTTCAATTTCTTTTTTACTTCAACTTCTTGGTAAGCTTCTAATACATCACCTATTTGAATATCGTTGTAGTTTTTCAATTGTAAACCACAATCGTATCCTTTGGCAACTTCTTTAGCATCATCTTTAAATCGTTTCAACGAAGTTAATTCACCTGAATGAATAACTACGTTTTCTCTTAACAATCTAATTTTTGAATTTCTAAATATTTTTCCACTAACTACCATACAACCTGCAATGTTTCCAACTTTAGAAATTTTATAAACTTCTCTAATTTCAACATTACCTGTTACTTCTTCTTTTATTTCTGCAGATAACATTCCTTCCATTGCGTCACGTAAATCTTCAATAGCTGCATATATAATAGAATATGTTCTAATATCTATCTCTTCATCATCTGCAAGTATTCTTGCATTTCCAGAAGGACGAACGTTAAAACCAACTATAATAGCGTCAGATGCTGATGCTAATAATACATCAGATTCTGTAATTGCTCCAACTCCTTTATGAATTATATTTACTTGAATTTCTTCAGTTGATAGTTTTTGGAATGAATCTGTTAGTGCTTCTACAGAACCATCAACATCACCTTTTAATATAATATTTAATTCTTTAAAGTCTCCTAATGCAATACGTCTACCAATTTCATCTAGTGTAATATGACGTTGTGTTCTAACTGATTGCTCACGTTGTAATTGAGAACGTTTTGAAGCAATTTGTTTTGCTTCTTTTTCATCTTCAAATATGTGGAATTTATCACCTGCTTGAGGTGCTCCATCTAAACCTAGAATAGATACTGGTGTTGAAGGGCCTGCTGTTTGCATATTTTTACCACGTTCATCAAACATCGCTTTTACTTTACCGCTATGTTTCCCTGCTAACATATAATCACCAATTTTTAAAGTACCTTCTTGTACCAAAATTGTTGAAACATATCCTCTACCTTTGTCTAATAAAGCTTCTACAACTGTACCAACTGCATTTTTATTTGGATTCGCTTTTAAATCTAACATTTCAGCTTCCAGAAGAACTTTTTCTAATAATTCATCTACACCTGTACCTACTTTAGCAGATATATCATGAGATTGAATTTTACCACCCCAATCTTCAACTAATAAGTTCATTTGAGATAATTGTTCTTTAATTTTATCTGGATTTGCGTGTGGCTTATCTATTTTATTTATTGCAAATATAATAGGTACACCTGCCGCTTGTGCATGACTAATTGCTTCTTTTGTTTGTGGCATTACATCATCATCAGCTGCAACTACTATAATCACAATATCTGCAACTTGTCCACCACGAGCACGCATTGCTGTAAAGGCTTCGTGACCAGGAGTATCTAAAAATGCAATTTTTTGACCATTTTTAAGTTCAACTCCATAAGCGCCAATATGCTGTGTTATTCCACCTGATTCACCAGCAATTACATTTTCTTCACGAATGTAATCTAATAAAGATGTTTTACCATGATCAACGTGTCCCATTACTGTAATTACAGGAGCTCTTGCTTCTAATTCTTCTTGTGTATCTATATGTTCTTCAATAGATTCTTCAACTTCTGCTCCAACAAAATCAACTGTATAATCAAACTCTTCAGCAACAATGGTTAATGTTTCAGCATCTAAACGCTGGTTCATTGTCACCATCATTCCTAGAGACATACAAGTAGAAATAATACTTGTTACAGGAATACTCATCATAGTAGCAATTTCACTAACAGTAACAAATTCAGTTACTTTAAGTACTTTGCTTTCTGCTGCTTGTATTTCTGCGTCAATATCGGTTTGTTGACGATGTTGATCTCTTTTATCTCTTCTATATTTTGCTCCTTTTCCTTTTTTAGATTTCCCTTGTAATTTTTCTAAAGTTTCACGTACTTGTTTTTGAATTTCAGCATCGGTAGGTTCTTCTTTAGTAACTACTGGTCTTCTTTGTGGTCCTCTTCGATTTCCTCCTGGACCTCTATTATTTCCACCAGGTCCTCTATTATTTCCTCCTTGATTAGGTCTTGGTCCATTTTGACCTACAGGTTTTCTTATTCTTTTACGCTTTTTCTTATCTCCGTCAGCTGCTTTTTTAGTTGCAGAAGCTTCTGGTTTTTTCTTTTTAGGTTTCTCAAATTGTTTCAAGTCAATTTTTTGACCTGTCATTTTTGGTCCTGTAAGTTTTTTGTATTTTGTCTCAATTGCTTGAGGTTCTGCCGGCTCTACAGGCGTTTCTGTAGGTTTCTCAACCGCTTTTTGTACTGGCTTTTCCTGTGGTTTTGTAGGCTCTTGTTTTTTAACAATAGTTTTAGGCTTGTCTTTAACTATGTCTTTTTTATCAACTACAACTTCATCAACCTTTTTAGGAACTTCAACTTTTTGTTTTTCCTTTACAGGCTCAACAGTAGTTTTCTCAACTTCAATCTTTTTTTCTACAGATTTTGGTTTTTCGACTTTAGCTGGTTTTTCCTCTTTAACAGGTTCAGGAATTACTTCTTCAACTTTTTCAGAAACTTTTTCTTCAGACTTTGGCTCAATGTCAATTTTACCAACTGTTTTAAGTTCTAATTTTTCTGCTTTGGCTTTAACAACTTCATGTTTAGCTTCTTCTTCTAATCGTTGTTTTTCTAACTTTGCTTCTTGAGCTAAACGTAATGCTTCCTTTTCTTTTCTTTTTTCCTCACCAATTTCCTTGGAAGCTACTTTTTTATTTCTGTCGGTTTGAAAACCATCCAAAAGTACTTGGTACTCTTCATTAGATATTTTAGTTGTTGGGCGCGCTTCAATATCATGACCTTTGTCATGAAGGTGCTCAACAGCTCTATCTAACGAAATGTTTAATTCTCGCAATACTTTGTTCAGTCTCATTGTTCTGTTTTCAGCCATATAATTTTGTTTTAGCCTATAAAATTTGAAAAGAAGTTTGATTAATCTTCAAACTCTTCTCTTAATATTTTTTGAACTTCTAAAATAGTTTCTTCTTCTAAATCTGTTCTTTTAACAAGTTCTGTAACGTCTTTTTCAAGTACACTTCTTGCAGTGTCTAATCCAATTTTTTTGAATTCTTCAATTACCCATGCTTCTATTTCATCAGAGAATTCAGTTAATTCAACATCGTCTTCAGCTTCTACACCTTCACGTTGAACATCTAATTCATATCCTGTTAATTGTGATGCTAAACGTATGTTAACACCATTTTTACCAATTGCTTTTGAAACTTCTTCTGGTAACAAAAATACATCAACTCTACCTTTTTTACCATCTTCACGTCCTTCTTCTGCATGAATTTTCATAGAAACTACTTTTGCTGGGCTTAATGCACGTGCTATAAATAGTTGCTCGTTTTTAGTATAGTTAATTACATCTATGTTTTCATTTCCTAATTCACGAACTATTCCGTGAATACGAGAACCTTTCATACCTACACATGCTCCAACAGGATCAATTCTATCATCGTAAGAGTCTACAGCTACTTTTGCTTTTTCTCCTGGGATACGGGCTACACCTTCAATAGTTATTAAACCATCAAAAACTTCTGGTATTTCTTGTTCAAATAATTTTTCAAGAAATTGTGGTGATGTTCTAGATAATAAAATTACTGGTTTATTTCCACGTAATTCAACTGTTTTAATAATTCCTCGAACAGAATCTCCTTTTCTAAAATAATCTGAACGTATTTGTTCACTTTTTGGTAATACAATTTCATTTCCATCATCATCTAATAAAATTATTGCATTATGACGTATATGGTGAACTTCAGCACTATAAATATCGCCTTCTAGCTCTTTAAAATGCTTAAATGTATTAGTGCTATCGTGTTCATGAATTTTTGAAATAAGGTTTTGACGTAATGCTAATATAGCTCTACGACCTAAATCTATAAGTTTTACTTCTTCTGAAACATCTTCACCAATTTCAAAATCAGGTTCAATTTTTCGAGCTTCAGCAAGTTCAATTTCTTCATTATCATCTTCAGACATGCCGTCAGCTACAACAATTCTATTTCTCCAAATTTCTAAATCACCTTTATCAGGGTTAATAATAATATCAAAGTTATCATCTGATCCAAATTTTCTTTTCAACGCGGCTCTAAACACTTCTTCAAGAATTGCCATTAATGTAACTCTATCTATGTTTTTATCTCCTTTAAATTCAGAAAACGATTCTATTAATGCTATATTTTCCATGCATTCTGTTTATTAAAATATTATTTTCACTTTTGCTTCAACAATGTCGTTAAATGCAATAACGGCATTTTTTACCACTGTAATTTTACCTTTTCCAATTGGTTTTGGTTCACGAGCTTTCCATTGTAACTCAATTCCTTCATCTCCTACATTTATTAAATCTCCTTCAACAATAGAATTATCAGTTAATTTAACCGTTAGTTTACGATTTATATTTTTAATGTACTGACGTTTAACCTTTAGAGGGTGAGCAACGTCTGGCGATGTTACCTCTAATGAAAAGTCTTCTTCTTCTCTATCCAAATTATGCTCTACAGTTCGACTTATTCTAATGCATTCATTTAATGAAACACCTTTATCTCCATCAACTTCAACATAAATTTTATTCTCTGGTAAAAAGCTTAATTCAATTAAAAACAACTCCTTGTTTTCAGAAATTGCTCCACTTACCAATTCTTGTACTAATTTTCTATCCATAGTTTTTATAAAAAGAGGGGACTTTACGTCCCCTCCTATCCACTATCTGTATTAATTTGGTGCAAATATAGTAACATTTTTTTAAATGATGAAATCATTCTAATTAATTTAATTTTACGTAACTTTACAATACATGAATCAATAATTCCAAAATTTAAATTATGAAAAGTATATTAGTCCCTGTAGATTTTTCTAAACAAGCTAAATATGCTGCAAAAGTAGCCGCTGAAATAGCTAAACAAACCAACGCGAAATTACTATTACTACACATGTTGGAATTACCAACAGGAATTATCGATCCTTCAAGTTTTGGAAATGCTAGTAATACTCCAACTGCTCTATTATTTTTAAAAAGAGCTCGTGAAAAATTTGAAGAATTTAAAGAACTTCCTTTTTTAGAAGGAGTTAAAGTAGAGGATTCCGTATTATTTCACAAAGCTTATGATGGAATTATTGATGAAAGCGTAAAACATAACGTAGACCTAATAGTTATGGGTTCAAAGGGTACTTCTGGGCTTGAAGAGATGCTTGTTGGTTCTAACACTGAAAAAGTTGTTAGAAATTCTGATATACCTGTTATTGTTATTAAGGAAGATGTTGATAATTTTAAAATTGAAAATATTGTTTTTGCTTCAAATTTTAAAGAGGAAAATAAAATTGCTTTTCCAAAAATTTTGGATTTTGCTAAATTATTCAATTCAACACTACACTTATTAAAAATAAATACAATTCATAATTTTGAAACTACCAAAGAGTCTAGTGATGCAATTAAAAATTTTATTTCTGGGCATGATTTAGGTGATTTCACCTTAAATATTTATAATGATATTTCTGTTGAATCTGGTGTTTTAAATTTCGCTAAAGTAATTGATGCTGATGTTATTATTTTAAACACTCATGGTAGACGTGGTCTTGCGCATTTATTTAGTGGAAGTATTGGTGAAGATTTAGCCAACCATGCCAAATTACCAGTTGTTACATTTAAAATTTAACTATTTATTTTTTTATACTCCCACTTATTTCGCTGACTAAACTCTACATTTTCTTTAGTTATAATTTCTATTGGAGAAAATATTTTTTTAGATGGTTGTATATTTTGAATTAAATAATCGGTTATCACCTTTACGGATTGATAGCCTTGGTTAAATGATTTTTGAGATATTAAAAAGGTAACCTCATCGTTTTTTAAACATTCAATATTTTGAGTTGTAGTATCAAAGCCAATTAAAGTTAATTTATTTTTATACGCTTTTGAAATTCCTCTAGAAATAATTGAAATTCTACTTGAAGGAACTAAAACTCCACTTATGTGTGGATTCTTTTTTAGTATAGCATTCAATTCCAACTTTATCAAATTCTCATCTCTTAAACCTTCAAAATATAATGTTTTGTAATTAATAGATAATTGCTTTAAATCAAAATAATCTTTAAAACCTTTAATTCTATTTTCCAAAACCGAATTATTCTGAAGTTTTGACTCTACTAAAGGAATTAAAAAATCTGTTTTATTACCGGTACAAAGATGCATTAATTTAGCAGCTAAATAACCACTTTTATAAGCATCCTGACCTATAAAACAGATATTTTTATAACCATGCAAATCTAAATTAATAAACAAATAAGGAATCGATTTCCCTTCTAATCGCTTTGTAAATTCAAGTGTTTCTTTCTGAAAATAAGGAGAGAAAATAACAGCATCAGGATTTAACTCAACAATTATATCACATTGCTTTTTATAAGAAACCTCATCTAATTGACTAAATTGAAAATACTCAATTTGAACGCCCAAATGGTTCATTTCATCTCTAGCCTTTGAGATTCCTAAATAAGGAGATTTCCAAAATAAATTATCATTATTAAAACCGGGCATCAGTACCGCAATACTATATTTTTTACGTAGCGCTAGTGACCGAGCAATTACATTAATTTTAAAATTATTTTCTTTTAAAATTTTATTGATACGTTCTTTCGTTTTTTCAGAAACACCTTGTCTATTATGTATAACTCTATCTACTGTTCCAGTTGAAACATTAGCTATTTTTGCAATATCTTTTATTGTTACCATATCTATTTATAATCAATCCAAATTTTAGTAAAAAAACTTAAACTTTTCGCAAAATATAAAAATAATTTCTATTTTTGTGTGCGTACACGAAAATATTTATTACAAACATTAAATCATTTTTGAATAAAATATAAAAATTAACGTGTGCGTACACGTTTTAATCTATAACTTAATTATTATGAAATTTATAAAACTTTTTTCTTTGTTAATTCTAACAGCAATTATCTCTTGTGCTTCTGACCAAAACAAAGAACCATGGACAAATTTAATTAAAGGTAACACCCTTGAAGGTTGGAATATAAAAGGTGGCAAAGCAACTTACCATGTTGAAGAAGGAGTTGTTATAGGAACAACAGTTCAAAAAACTCCAAACACATTTCTATGCACAAATAAAATGTATGGAGACTTTATTTTAGAACTCGAATATTTGGTTGACCCAATAATGAATTCTGGTATTCAAATAAGAAGTAACAGTTTACCTGAATACAAGAACGGAAGAGTTCATGGCTATCAAGTAGAAATTGACCCATCTGAAAGAGCTTGGAGTGGCGGAATTTTTGATGAAGCTAGAAGAGGTTGGTTAAACGATTTAGAAGATAACGTATCTGCTAAAAAAGCTTTTAAACAAAACGAATGGAACAAATACCGCATAGAAGCAATTGGAGACACAATTAAAACATGGGTAAATGGTGTTCCTGCCGCCCATTTAGTTGATTCTATGACAAAAACTGGATTTATTGGCTTACAAGTTCACAGTATTGGTAATAAAAAACCAGGAACACAAATCAAATGGAAAAATATTAGAATAATTGATAAGAACGTTCAAAAATACGCTCATAAAACTCCTATTCCAGTTGTTGCTAAAAGAAATGTGCTAACCTCTCAAGAAAAACAAGAAGGATGGAAAATGCTTTGGGATGGAAAATCTAAAAATGCTTGGAGAGGTGCAAAACTAAAAGAATTCCCTAAAAAAGGATGGTTAATTAAAAATGGAATTTTAACAGTGTTAGCATCTGGTGGAGCAGAATCTGCTGCAGGAGGAGATATTGTTACTAAAGAATTATTTGGAGATTTTGAATTTAAAGTAGATTTTAAATTAACTCCAAGAGCAAATAGCGGAATTAAATATTACGTAGATACTGAATTAAATAAAGGTCCTGGCTCATCAATTGGACTAGAATATCAAATTTTAGATGATGCATTGCATCCAGATGCTAAAAAAGGAAATCATGAAGGTAGCAGAACGGTTGCTTCATTGTATGATTTAATTCAAGCAGATATAAATAAACCAATTAACCCAATTGGAGAATGGAATACTGCATATATTAAATCTATAAACAACCATGTTGAACATTGGTTAAATGGTGTTAAAGTATTAGAATATGAAAGAAAAAGTAAAGCATACAGAAAACTTGTTTCAGAAAGTAAATACAAAAAATGGCCAAACTTTGGAGAACTAGAAAAAGGTCAAATTTTATTACAAGACCACGGTGATAGAGTTTCATTTAGAAATATTAAAATTAAAACACACTAATTATGACTACTAGAAGAGATTTCATAAAAAAAACAGCAGTAAGTAGTGCAGGTATTACTTTAGGAAGTATGTTAATGCCTAATTTAAGTTTTAGCAATATTTTAGGATCAAACGAAAGATTAAATGTTGCAGTAATTGGGGTTAGAAGTAGAGCAAAATCGTTAATGCTAGCCATTAATAAGTATCCAGATGCTAAAATTATCTATACATGCGATGTAGACGATAAAATTATTGAAAAGAATAATGAATGGATGCAAAAAAATATTGGCTATGTACCAAAAGTTGAAAAAGATTTTAGAAAAATTTTAGAAGATAAAAATGTAGATGCAGTATTTATTGCAACTCCAGAACATTGGCACGCTCCTATGGCTATTTCTTCTTTACAAGCTAACAAGCATGTTTATGTAGAAAAACCTTGTAGCCATAACCTATTTGAAAACGAATTACTTGTTAAAGCTCAAAAAAAATACAACAAAGTAGTGCAAATGGGTAATCAACAACGTTCGGCTGAAACAAGTAAATTAGCTATACAAGAAATAAAAGATGGAATTATTGGTGAAGCTTATAAAGGTGAAGCTTATTACTCAAACAATAGAGGTTCCATTGGTGTTGGTAAACAAATTGCAGTTCCAAACACTTTAGATTGGGATTTATGGCAAGGTCCTGCTCCTCGTGAAAAATATAGAGATAATATTCATCCTTATAACTGGCATTGGTTTAAAACTTGGGGAACAGGTGAAGTTCATAATAACGGAACACATGAAATTGATGTTTGCCGCTGGGCTTTAGGATTGGATATTCCTAAAAGAGTTTCTTCTTTCGGAGGAAAATACAATTATCAAGACGATTGGGAATTTACTGACAACCAAGAAGTTATTTACGAATACGACAATAACAAAATTATCAAATGGACAGGACATAGTCGTGGTAAAATTATGCCAAATCAACCAGGTAGAGGCGCTACAATTTATGGAAGTAAAGGTTCAATAATGTTAAGCAGAAATAGCTATCAATTATTTGGATTAGATGGTAAATTAATTAAAAAAGTTAATGAAAAAGAAAGAAGTGCAACTTTAAATACTGCCGGTGCAGGTGGTTTAGATGTTAGACATATTGCTAACTTTTTTAATGCTATTAGAATTGGCGAAGAACAAAATTCACCAATAGCCGACGCAAGTATTAGCACTATGCTTTGTCATTTCGGAAATATCGCTCAAGATGTTGGTAGAACTATTAATATTGACACCAAAACTGGTCGAATTAAAAATGATAAAAAAGCCATGAAACACTGGAAACGTGAATATGAAAAAGGCTGGGAACCAAAATTATAAAATATGAAAAGAAGAGAATTTATAGGAAAAAGCTCTGTTGCAGCTGCTGGGATATTAGCTTCAACCTCTGCATTAAGCGCAATTGGATGTTCTGAACCACCTTTAACAAAATTGAATATTGGTGTTATTGGAACCGGAAATCGAGGGTGTGGATTAATTTCAATTTTAAATAATATTAAAAATGTAAATGTTGTTGCTATTTGTGATGTATTACCTTTTAGATTAGAAAATGGTCTAAAAAGAACTGAAGGAAAAGCAAAAACTTATACTGATTATAAAGAACTACTGAAGGATAAAAACGTTAATTCAATATTAATCACTTCTACGTTTAGCGCACATGCAGAAATTGCAATTGCTTCCATAAATGCGAAAAAACATGTCTACTGTGAAAAAACAGTTGCAAAAGGGTATGAAAACATCCTAGCGGTTGCAAATAAAGCAAAAAAATCTAGTAAAGTATTTCAGACAGGGCATCAATATCACAGCAGTAGGTTATATACTCATGTAGTAGATTTAATTAAAAACGGAAAAGTTGGTAAAATCTCAACCATAGAATGTCAATGGAATAGAAATGGTAATTGGCGTAGACCTCTACCCGATCCTTCTTTAGAAAAAGAAGTAAATTGGCGTATGTACAAAGAATTTTCTGGTGGTTTAACTGCTGAATTAAGTTCACATCAAATTGATTTTACAAATTGGATTCTTGAAGAAACTCCTGAAAAGGCTATGGGAATGGGCGGAATTGATTATTGGAAAGATGGTAGAGAAACTTTTGACAATTCACATTTAATTTTTAGCTATCCAAGTGGTGTAAAAGCAACATTTACTTGTTTAACAAGCAATGCTAAAGACGGCTACCAAATAAAAGTAAAAGGTGATAAAGGAACCATAACTTTAGGAACAAATAAAGCTTGGTTTTCTGCCGAAGGTCAAAAGAAAAAGGTTGTTAAAAAAGATGTTGACGGGGTTTCAGGAGCTACAGTTCAACATGGAAATAATTTTGGTGAACCTATAAACATAGAACACGCTGACCCAAGTAAACAAGCATTGCTAGATTTTAGAGATAGCGTTTTAAATGGTACAGAACCAATTTCTAATTTATATACTGGAGCAACAACAGCTATATGTGTTCAAATGGGTATAGATGCAATGCATACAAATGCAATTATTCATTGGAAAAATGAATATAATATTTAAAATAAAACATAATGAATCAATTTAATATTAAAGGAAAAATAATTGTTATAACTGGAGGAACTGGCGTTCTGGGAGGTGCTATTGCTAAAAGTTTAGCTAATGCTGAAGCTACAGTAATAATTTTAGGAAGAAACCAAGAAGTAATTGACAAAAAGGTATCGGAAATTGTTAAAAACGGAGGAAAAGCAGCAGGATTCGAAGCTAATATTTTAGATGAAGAATCCTTAAAAAACACAAGAAACACTATTTTAAAGCAATTCAATAAAATTGATGTTTTAATAAATGTTGCAGGAGGAAATATGCCTGGAGCTACTATTGGACCAGACCAAACAATTTTCGATTTAAAAATAAAAGATTTCAATACCGTAACCGAATTAAATTTAAATGGTACAGTAATACCTTCAATTGTATTTGGGGAAATAATGTCAAAACAAAAAGAAGGAGTTATTATAAATTATTCTTCTATGGCTGTTGATAGAGTTATAACCAGAGTTGCTGGCTATTCCGCTTCAAAAGCAGCAATGGAAAACTTTACAAAATGGATGGCCGTTGAAATGGCAACTAAATTTGGAGATAAAATTCGTGTAAACGCAGTTGCTCCAGGTTTTTTTATTGGAAATCAAAATAGGGCATTATTAACTAATGAAGATGGTTCTTATACCGAAAGAGGAAATACCATTATTAACGGAACTCCAATGAAACGTTTTGGAAAAGCAGAAGAGTTGGATGGAATAATTCAATTTTTATGTAGTGATGCTTCAAAATTTATAACAGGAGTCGTAATTCCAGTTGATGGAGGTTTCAGTGCTTTTAGCGGAGTCTAATTATATATTTTGATGAATAAAAAAAAATTAATCTTTGTCATTCTTGCTCTAGTGTTAAATCTATTGCATAGTCAAAACAAAAAAAATGTTTTATTTCTATGTATTGATGATTTAAGACCTGAATTAGCTTCCTTTGGAGCCGACTATATTATATCACCAAACATTGATAAATTGGCCGAAGAAGGAAGAGCTTTTCATAATCATTATGTAAACTCACCTAGTTGTGGACCTTCAAGATTTACAATGCTAACAGGACATTATGGAATTGCTGGGAATGATGCTATTTTTAAAAGAGCTAAACGCTTAACTAAAAATACTTCATCAGTCACGCCAAGTATGCCAGAATGGTTTAAAAACAATGGATATACCACAATTTCTTTAGGAAAAGTATCCCATCATCCTGGAGGTTTGGGAGGAAAAAACTGGGATGACCCAAATGAAATTGAAATGCCTAACGCATGGGACAAAAGTTTAATGCCTGTAAGCGAATGGCAACACCCTAGAGGTGCCATGCATGGATTAGCTAATGGAGAAATTAGAGGTAAATCCAAAACTATGAGTGTTTTTCAATCAACAGAAGGAGAAGATACTATTTATCCTGATGGTCATATTACCAACAAAGCTCTTGAGCAACTCGAAAAATTATCAAAAAGCAATAAACCTTTCTTTTTTGCTGTTGGTTTAATAAGACCTCATCTTCCTTTTGGAGCACCTAAAAAGTATTTAGATTTATACAACGATATTGAAATTCCAAAAATTCCACATCCTGAAAAACCTACACTTCCATCTACTTGGCATAAATCGGGTGAATTTTTCCGTTACAATTTATGGGGAAAAGATCCTAGAACAGATGAAGATTTCGCTCAAGAAGTACGTAAACATTATGCTGCTTGTGTGAGTTATGCCGACGCTCAAGTTGGAAAAATTATTACTAAACTAAAAGAAACAGGACAGTATAAAAATACTATAATTGTTTTATGGGGTGATCACGGTTGGAATTTAGGAGATCACAATATTTGGGGAAAACACAATTTATTTGAAGAAGCCTTACGTTCACCTTTAATAATCAGCCATCCTAATTTAAAAAGGAAAGGAAAAAAAACAAATGCTATTGTTGAAAGTGTTGACATATTCCCTACTCTTTGTGAGTTAGCAAATCTTCCAAAGCCAACTTTTGTTAATGGAACTTCTCTAATTTCTAATTTAAAGAACCCTAAAAAAAAGGGTCATTTTGCTTACGCTTACAATGGAAGTGGAAAAACCATTAGAACAGAAAGATACAGATTCACATTATTAAAAAAGGGTAATAAAGAATTATATGATCATAAAAACGACCCTTATGAAACTGAAAATATTGCAACAGAAAAACCAAAATTAGTTAAAAAACTAACTTTGTTAATTAACACTAAAATTGATCAAAATAAAAACCAAATAAAAAAATGAAACAAACATTTAGATGGTTTGGAGTTAACGACTCTGTAAAATTAGCTGACATCAAACAAGCCGGAGCAACGGGAGTTGTTACTGCTTTACATCATATAAAAAATGGTGAAATTTGGGAAGTTGAAGAAATTCAAAAAGTAAAATCTTTAATTGAATCTAAAGGGCTAGAATGGTCTTTTATTGAAAGTATTCCTATTCATGAGAATATAAAATTACGTACTGGAGATTATTTAAAACGTATAGAAAACTATAAGCAAAGCATTAAAAACGTAGCTGCTTGTGGCGTTAAAAACATTTGCTACAATTTTATGCCAGTTTTAGATTGGACTCGTACACATTTATTCTGGAATTTAGAAGATGGTAGCACAGCTTTACGTTTTGATAAAGTTGAAATGGCTGTTTTTGAAAAATATATAATGAAACGTGATGGTGTTGAAAAGTCATATACTTCAGAAATTTTAGCACAAGCCAAAAACCGTTTTTTAGAAATGACTTCAGAAGAAAAACAACGTTTAGAAGATTCCATTTTAAAAGGTTTACCAGGAACAGTTGACGATTTAACCATTCCAGTTTTTAAAGAAATGATTGCTCAATACAATGGAATTTCACATCAACAACTAAAAGAAAACTTATCATTCTTTTTAAATGAAGTAATTCCTGTTGCTGAAAAAAATGGTGTAAAAATGGCAATTCATCCAGATGATCCACCTATGGATATTATGGGTTTACCTAGAATTATAAAATCAGAAAGTGATTTAGAAGATTTGGTAAATTTTATCGATAGTCCTTCTAACGGAATTACTTTTTGTACAGGTTCTTTAGGTGCTAATTCAGCAAATAATCTTCCAAAAATGATTGAAAAATTTGCTGAAAAAATCCACTTTTTACACTTACGAAATGTAAAAAGAGAAGCAGATGGAAGCTTTTATGAAGACAACCATTTAGAAGGTTCTTCTGATATGTTTGAAATTGTAAAAGCAGTTTTAAAAGTAGAAAAAAACAGAAACATCCAATTACCTATGCGTCCTGATCATGGACATCAAATGTTAAACGATTTAGAAAACAACAAAGCCTATGCAGGTTATACTGCAATTGGTCGTTTACGTGGATTGGCAGAATTAAGAGGTCTAGAATTAGGTATTAAAAACTCAATAAACTAATGAGTTCAAAAACATTTATACACGATAACTTTTTATTACAAAATAAATATGCTGAAGAGTTGTATCACACCTATGCAAAAAATCAGCCAATTATAGATTATCACAATCACTTACCTCCACAAGAAATTGCGGAAGATAAAATTTATCCAAACCTCTCTAAAGTTTGGATTAACGGTGATCATTACAAATGGAGAGCAATGCGCACATTGGGTATTTCAGAAGAAAATATTACTGGAAGCGCTTCAGATTTAGATAAGTTTAAAAGTTGGGCAAAAACAGTTCCTTATACAATGCGAAACCCTTTGTATCATTGGACACATTTAGAATTAGCTCGTTATTTTGATGTTAACGAATTGTTGAATGAAAACAATGCTGAAAAAATATTTAATGAAACTGCTGAAAAACTAAACTCACCTGAATATAGTTGTAGAAATTTACTCCGTAAAGCAAATATAGAATTGGTTTGTACTACTGAAGATCCAATTGATACTTTAGAACAGCATCAAGCCTTAAAAAAATCAGATTTCGAGATTAAAGTTTCAACCGCTTTTCGTCCTGATAAAGCTATTTTTATAAACAACGATGGTTATAATAAATATATCGATTCACTTTCTAAAGTTTCAAAAATAGCCATCAATAATTATGTTGATTTGTGTGATGCTTTAAGAAATCGAATTATCTATTTTGATGCAAATGGTTGTAAATTATGCGATCACGGTTTAGATCAAATATATTTTGAAGAATTTACAGAAAGTGAAGTAAATTCAATCTTCAAAAAGAAAAGAAATAATGAAAATGTTTCAAACCAAGAAGCTGCAAAATTCCAAAGCGCTATTCTTATCTATTTAGCTGAAACGTATCACGAATTTGGTTGGGTACAACAATATCATTTAGGTGCATTACGCAACAACAATAAACGTATGCACTCTATATTGGGACCAGATACAGGTTGGGATTCTATTGGAGATTTATCACAAGCTCAAAAATTATCTAGCTTTTTAAATGCACTTGATAGTAAAAATAAACTGACTAAAACCATTTTATACAACTTAAATCCTGCTGACAATGAAATGATGGCAACTATGATTGGTAATTTTAACGATGGTAGTGTAAAAGGTAAAGTACAATATGGTTCAGGTTGGTGGTTTTTAGATCAAAAGGATGGAATGACTAAACAATTAAATGCCTTATCTAATATGGGATTAATTAGTTGTTTTATAGGAATGCTTACTGATTCTAGAAGTTTCTTATCATTTCCTCGTCACGAATACTTTAGAAGAGTGGTTTGTAACTTATTTGGAAAAGAAATTGTTAAAGGAGAATTACCAAATGATATGGAATGGATAGGGAAAATGGTTGCCGACATTTCTTATTTCAATGCCAAAGACTATTTTAATTTCTAAATAAAACAATTACAATGCGATTAAAAATAATTTTATTAGCAATAATAACTATAAGTTTCATTTCTTGTAAAAAAGAAAATGGAACTAAAGTTCTTTATTTAGGACATTCTCTTCCTCAAACACATCCAGTACATAAAGGCATTGTTGAATTTCAAAAAGCATTAGAAAAAAAATCTAATGGAACTTTAAAAGTTAAAATTTTTCCTGACGGGCAATTAGGTTCAGAACGTGAAGTATTAGAATTATTACAAATAGGAAGTGTTGCAGCAACTAAAGTTAGCGCAGCCACCTTATCTAATTTTGTTCCAGAATACCATATTTTAGGAATCCCATATTTATTTAGAGATAAGCAGCATCAATTTGAAATTTTAGAAGGAAAAATTGGGAAATCTATTTTAGAAAAAGGCTCAAAATTTTGGTTAAGAGGTTTGTGTTATTATGATGCGGGAAGTAGAAGCTTTTATACAAGTAACAAAGCCATAAGAACTCCTGAAGATTTAAAGGGTTTAAAAATTAGAGTAATGAATAACCAAATGGCAATTAATATGGTAAATGCTTTGGGTGGATCTGCAACTCCATTATCATATGGTGAATTATATACAGCCATTCAGCAAGGTGTAGTAGACGGTGCAGAAAATAATCCACCATCATTTGTATCTTCTAATCATTATGAAATTTGTAAATATTATACCATCGATCAACATTCGTCTATACCAGATGTACTTTTAATAGGAACAAAATATTGGGAGAAATTAACAGAACAGGAACAGAATTGGGTTCAAGCGGCAGCAGATGAATCTGCACAAGCCGAAAAAATATTTTGGAATGAATCAGTTGAAGAATGCATGGCTATCTCAAAAAAAGCAGGAGTAGAAATTATTATTCCAGATAAATCTTTATTTGCTGAAAAATCTAAATCTGTAGTCGAAGAATTTTTAAAGGAATTTCCAGAAATGGCACCTATTGTTAATGAAATTAAAAATAATTAATTATGGATAAATCTGAACTTATTTTTAATAAAGTATGCCTATTTCTTGAAAGGTTTATGATTGTAGTTTTTGGGCTATTAGTTTTAGATGTTTTGTTTCAAGTGTTTTCTAGATATCTTTTAGGCACATCATTTACATGGACCGAAGAATTTGCTCGATTTTCGTTGATTTGGATGACCATTTTAGGTGCCGCATATCTAAATGGAAAAAGAGAGCATTTATCTATGGATTTTTTATATGATAAATTATCTGAACAGAATAAAAGAAAAGTTTCTATTCTTATAGAAGTATTAATATTTCTTTTTGCTCTTATAGTTATGGTTATTGGAGGATTAAATTTAGTATACACCACCTTACATTTAGAACAACTTTCGGGGACTTTACGAATTCCTTTAGGATATGTTTATGCTATTTTACCTTTTAGTGGTTTTCTAATTATGTGCTTTTCTATATATCATATTTCAACTATTTACAAAAACAAAATAAACCTATAATTATGAGTATAGAAGTTATAAGTATTATCGTTTTATTTGTTAGTTTCTTTACGCTTTTACTGCTTAAAGTACCGGTTGCATATAGCATTGGAATAGCTACAACATTGAGTTTATTATTGAATATTGACAAAATGCCGGGATTAACAACCATTGCTCAACGTATGACAACTGGTATTGATAGTTTTGCTTTATTAGCTATTCCCTTCTTTATTCTTGCTGGTGATATTATGAAACGAGGAGGAATTGCCAATCGACTCATTAATTTTGCCAAATCTTTAGTTGCAAGTCTTCCTGGAGGTTTAGCCTATGTAAATATATTAGCATCGATGCTTTTTGGTGCAATTTCTGGATCTGCCGTTGCAGCAGCATCAGCAATAGGCTCTATTATGACCGATAGAATGGAAGAGGAAGGTTATCCACGAACTATAAGTGCTTCTGTAAATATTACAGCATCAACTACTGGATTATTAATTCCGCCAAGTAATATATTAATTGTGTATGCTTTGGCAAGTGGAGGATCAGCGTCAGTAGCCGCACTATTTATTGCAGGATATTTACCAGGAATTTTATTAGGATTTGCAATTATGGGCTATGTGGCTTTTATAGCTATTAGTAAAGGATATTCAAAAGGTAAACGCTCAACATTATTTGAAATATGGACTTTTTTCAGAAAAGCATTTTTTAGCTTACTGTTACTAGTTGTTGTTGTTGGAGGTATTGTAGCTGGTATTTTTACAGCTACAGAAGCTTCTGTAATTGCAGTATTATATGCCGCAGTATTATCTTTAATTTATGGAGATATGAAAACTAAAGATTTTCCAGCTGTATTGTTATCAAGTGCAAAAACTACCGCTGTTGTAATGTTTTTAATTTGTACTTCTATGGCTATGTCTTGGTTATTTTCTTTTGAAGGTATTCCAGAGATGATTAGTTCATTTTTATTGGAATCTTTAAATAATAAGTTTGCTATATTTTTAGCTATTAATCTAATTTTATTAGTTGTTGGAACGTTTATGGATATGACACCAGCTGTATTAATATTCACTCCAATATTTTTACCAGTTGTTACTACTTTAGGAATGCATCCCGTACATTTTGGAATTGTAATTGTGCTAAATTTATGTATAGGTATTTGTACACCACCAGTAGGTACTCTTTTATTTGTGGGTAGTGGTGTTGCCAATGTTTCAGTAACAAAGGTAATAAGACCATTGCTTCCTTTTTTGGCTATAATGGTTATTGTATTAATGCTAATTAGTTTTATCCCAGAAATATCTATGTTTTTACCAAATTTATTTGGTTTATAATCAAAAATTCTATGTTTAAATCACAAAAAAAGCTTCTCAATTGAGAAGCTTTTTTTGTGATTATAATTAATAAAACAATAAATTAACTTACAGCTTTTTTAATTCTACTAATTGCTTCTCTAATTTGCTCTTCTGAAGCAGCGTAAGATATTCTAATACAGTCAGGAGCTCCAAATGCTTCACCAGTTACTGTTGCAACATTTGCATATTCTAATAAATACAATGCAAAATCTGATGCATTTTCAATTTTTACACCATTTAATTCTTTTCCAAAAAATGCAGAAATATCAGGAAAAACATAGAATGCACCTTGAGGAACATTTAATTTAAAACCATCAATTTCACCTAATAATTCTAAAACAATGTCTCTTCTTTTATGAAATTCTTCAACCATATACCCAATTTTAGAAACCGGTGCTTCTAATGCTGCAATTGTAGCTCGTTGTGCAATACAGTTAGCTCCAGAAGTTATTTGTCCTTGCATTTTATTACACGCTTTTGCAATCCAATCTGGCGCTCCAATGTATCCAATTCTCCAACCTGTCATAGCAAATGCTTTTGCTACCCCGTTTACTGTAATTGTTCTGTCGTACATACTTGGTATTGCAGCAAAACTAAAGTTTTTAGCTCCATAATTAATATGCTCGTAAATTTCATCAGAAAGTACATAAATATTTGGATATTTTTCTATTACAGCCGCTAAAGCTCTATAATCTTCTTCACTATAAATAGTCCCACTTGGATTATTTGGTGAATTGAACATTATTAATTTAGTTTTTGGTGTAATAGCAGCTTCTAATTGCTCTGGTGTGATTTTAAAATCTGTTTCTATAGAAGAAGGTATTTCAGTATACGTAGCTCCAGATAAAATAGCCAGTGCAGAATAGCTTACCCAATATGGTGCAGGTAATAATACTTCATCACCCGGGTTAAGTAAAACTTGTAGCGTGTTAGCAATAGATTGTTTTGCTCCTGTTGAAACTACAATTTGATTTGGTTTGTATTCTAAACCATTATCGCGTTTAAATTTTGCAATAATTGCATCTTTTAAATCTGCATATCCATCAACTGGACTGTATGAATTATAATTGTCGTCAATTGCCTGTTTAGCTGCATCTTTAATAAATTCAGGAGTATTAAAATCTGGCTCTCCTAAACTTAAACCAATAATGTCTTTTCCTTGTCCTTTTAGTTCTCGTGCTTTCGCTGCCATTGCTAAAGTTGCCGAAACTGGTAAACTGTTAATTCTGTCTGATAGTTGGTTTTTCATTGTTATAAAATTTATACGTGTACTGGATTTGCTCCTAGTGTTTTAAGTTGTTTAAAGTGTTCAATTATTGCTTTACGCATTGTTTTGTATTCGTGATATGGCAAGTTAAATTCGTTAGCTGTTTCTTTTACAATTTTTGCTATTTTCCCATAATGAACATGTGAAATGTGTGGAAAAATATGATGTTCAACTTGGTGATTTAATCCACCGGTGTACCATGATACAAATTTATTATTAGGTGCAAAATTTGAGGTAGTAAAAAGTTGATGAATTGCCCAAGTATGCTCTAAATTTCCTTCTTTATCTGGCAATGGCATTTCTGTTTTTGGAACTACATGTGCTAATTGAAAAACAACACTTAAAATCATTCCTGCAGTATAGTGCATTACAAAAAAACCAATCAGAACTTTCCACCATGCAATATCTAAAACCAATAATGGTAATACAATCCATAAAGCATAATACAATATTTTGGTAATAATTAAAACTGTCCATTCAGTTGCTGGGTTTGGAAATTCACCATATGAAAGTTTTCTTTTTAAATAACGGCGCATTTGTTTAAAATCGGTTGTAATTGCCCAATTTATTGTTAACAAACCATATAAAAAAAACGAATAATACTTTTGAAATTTATGAATTTGAAGCCATTTAGCATGTTTAGAAAATCGGATAATTCTACCAGCATCAATATCCTCATCAAATCCTTTAATGTTTGTAAAAGTATGGTGTAAAACGTTGTGCTGTACTTTCCAATTGTATACATTTCCAGCTAAAATGTACATACTACTTCCCATTAGTTTATTTACCCATTTTTTACTTGAAAAAGATTCATGGTTACTATCGTGCATAACATTCATTCCTACTCCAGCCATACCAATTCCAATAACAACAGTTAATAATAATAAAACCCATTGTGGCATTGATACAGTTAATATTAAAACCAGAGGAACTAAAAATATAGCAAACATAATAATTGCTTTAGAATATAGTTTCCAATTTCCGGTTCTTTTAATTTTGTTTTCTTTAAAATATGAATTAACGCGTTTATTTAATGTTCTAAAAAACTTTGCTTTGTCAATTCTAGAAAAATTTATAGTTGGTGTTTTCATTTTAATTAGGTGTATAGTAGTCTACTATGGCAACGAAAATACACCATTTTTATTATCTACAAATAGATTTTTTAAAAAATAACAATTTTATAAAAGATGTTAATTTAAATTTTGAAACAGTAATTTTGCATTTGCCAAAACTAACTATATGGAAATTATAAAAGAACATTTTCCTAATTTAACGGAAATTCAATTAAAACAATTTTCTCAATTAGGAAAATTATATGAAGAATGGAATGCTCAAATAAATGTTATTTCACGTAAAGATATTGATGAATTATATACTCGTCATGTACTTCATTCATTAGGAATTGCTAAAGTTCAACCTTTTAAAAAAGGAGCAAAAATTTTAGATGTTGGAACTGGTGGAGGCTTTCCCGGAATTCCATTAGCTATTTTGTTTCCTGAAGTAGATTTTTATTTAGTAGATTCAATTGGAAAAAAAATTAAAGTAGTAAATGAAGTTGCTACAGCTTTAGACTTAAAAAATGTGAAAGCTGAACACATTAGAGCCGAAAAAGTAAAAGGTGAATTCGACTTTATTGTGAGCAGAGCGGTTACTAAAATGGATGATTTTGTAAAGTGGACAAAAAACAAGATTTCTAAAAAGCAGAATCATAAAATTAAGAATGGAATTCTTTACTTAAAAGGTGGTGATTTGTCACAAGAGTTACAAAACTTTCCCAAGGCAAAGTTGTTTAATCTTACCGATTTCTTTAATATTGACTTTTTTGAGACAAAAAAAGTGGTTCATATTCCTTTAAAATACAAAGGGTTGAAGTAGAAGCATGATAAATGTTAGGGTTTGTATAAATATAAAAAGGTAATTTTGTCTTTAATTAAAAAAGCAATTCATGTCAAACATAAAAGAGTGTATCGTTTGTAAATCCAATAGTACAGAGGTACCGGTAACAAAATTTTATTATCAAGAAAGTGAATTTTATATATGCCCTCAACATATTCCAATACTTATTCATAACCCTCATGATTTAAGTGGATTTTTACCTGGGGCAGAAAATCTTAAGAAAGGATAATAAAATGTTTTAAACATAGTAAATGAAAAGCTCGCCATTGGCGAGCTTTTCTAATTTTATATAGTATGTGTTCTATAAGGTTATTCTCCTAAAAACGGATATCTATAATCTGTTGGAGGAACAAAAGTTTCTTTTAAAGTTCTGTTACTTACCCAACGTAATAAGTTCCAAACTGAACCGGCTTTGTCATTTGTTCCTGATGCTCTTGCACCACCAAATGGTTGTTGCCCAACAACTGCTCCAGTTGGTTTATCGTTTATGTAGAAGTTTCCAGCTGCATTTTCTAGTTTGTTTGTTGCAATGTTAATTACATAACGGTCTCCGCTAAAAATTGCTCCGGTTAATGCATATTCACCAGTTTTATCTACTAATTCTAATGCTTCTTCCCATTGCTCATCTTCATAAATATAAATGGTAATAATTGGTCCGAATAATTCTGTACACATCGTTTCGTACATCGGGTTTGTAGTAACAATAATTGTTGGTTCAATAAAGTACCCAACAGAATCATCATAACCACCACCAACTATAATTTCAGCATCAGCATCTTTTTTAGCTTGGTCTAAATAACCCGCTAATTTGTCAAAAGATTTTCTATCAATAACTGAATTTACAAAGTTTGTAGGATCTTCAGGAGTTCCCATTTTAAAAGAATTAGCATCTTTTATAACAGACTCTTTAATTGCTGGCCATAAGCTTTTTGGTAAATAAGCTCTTGAAGCAGCAGAACACTTTTGACCTTGATATTCAAAGGCTCCTCTTGAAATTGCGGTAGCAACTTCTTGTGAGCAAGATGTTGGGTGTGCCCAAATAAAATCTTTTCCACCAGTTTCACCAACTATGCGAGGATATGTTTTGTATTTGTTTATGTTTTTACCAATTGTTTCCCAGAAACTGTTAAATACTGGCGTTGATCCAGTAAAGTGAACACCAGAAAATTCTGGACTATCTAACAAAGTATTAGTAATCATAGAAGAGCTTCCCATTACCATATTTATAACACCATCAGGTAAACCTGCAGCTTGGAATAATTCCATAATTACTTGTGCAGAATAAACTTGAGTACTAGCTGGTTTCCAAATAACAACATTACCCATTAACGCCGCAGATGCAGGTAAATTACCAGCAATTGCAGTAAAGTTAAATGGTGTAATGGCGTATACAAAACCTTCTAACGGACGGTATTCCATTCTGTTCCAAATTCCTGGAGCAGATTCTGGTTGATTGCTGTAAATTTCAGTCATAAACTGAACGTTGAAACGTAAAAAATCAATTAATTCACAAGCAGCATCAATTTCAGCTTGAAAAACGTTTTTAGATTGTGCAATCATAGTTGCAGCATTCATTTTATAGCGAAAAGGTCCTGCTAATAAATCAGCAGCCTTTAAAAATATAGCAGCTCTATCTTGCCAAGGCGTTTTAGCCCATTTTACTCTAGCTTCAGCAGCTTTTTTTATTGCTAATTCAATATGTTTTTTTTCAGCAGTATGGTATTGTCCAACACAATGTTTGTGATCGTGCGGTGGATGAATATCAACTGTATTTCCAGTTCTAAATTCTTCTCCTCCAATGTAAAAAGGAATATCAACTTTCTCGTTGAACATTTTTTTGTAAGTAGCCAAAACAGCAGCACGTTCTGGAGATCCAGGAGCGTACGATTTAACTGGTTCATTTACTGCTTTTGGTACATTATAAAATCCTGAAGCCATAGTAATATTATTTTACGTTTTTTTAGTTTAAATTTGCTAACAAAGTTACAAAATAGTATTTACTTTTTTGTTTTTGAGACTAATACAAATTATTCAATTTTTGATAGTATATGTGTACTGTAACCTTATTGCCTCTAGAAAATAAAAATTTTATTTTAACTTCTAACAGAGATGAACACCCAAATAGAGCAACAATTTCACCTAAAAAATATACAGAAAACGGCGTGGATATGTTTTTTCCTAAAGATGAAAAAGCTGGTGGAACTTGGATTGGAGTTAGTAAAAAAAATAGAATGATTTGTGTGTTAAATGGAGCGTATAAAAATCATGTTAAGAAAAAGAAATACCTAAAAAGTAGAGGTGTTATTGCAAAAGAAATTCTAAAGTCAAATAATTTTTTAATGTATGTTGAAGAATTAAATTTGAAAGGAATTGAACCTTTTACTATGATTATTGCAGATTGGAATTCATTAGAAAATTTATATTATGAATTAATTTGGAATGAAGAAACAAAGCATTTAAATAAACTGAACAATAAGCCTAAAATATGGTCTTCTTCAACATTGTATACAGATCAGATAAAAGAGAAAAGAAAGCTATGGTTTAAAAACTGGTTAGAAACATCGGAATTGAGTTCAAAAGAAATTTTAAAATTCCACCATTTAGAAAAAGGAGCTAAAGAGCAATCAATTTTAATGTGCAGACCAAATTGTGAAACCGTGAGTATTACACAGGTAAAAAAGGAATCTTTAAAAGTGGAAATAATTTATGAAGATGTGATTCATAAGAAAACTACCACAATTCAAATTTAACTAGCTAAAAAAGAAGCTATAGTAACTATAATAAATCCTATAACTCCTAAAAACATATAGTAACTGTTTAAAAATATAAATTTTAAAATAGTTTTTCTTCTACTTTGTTTGTAGAAATTCCGCATTGCCTTGTAAAGGTAAATTAGAAAAATTACTGTAAATACCCAAGCTGTATTTTCCATTTTAAAAAACAAATCTAAAATATAATAGATAATAAAAAGTAGGAAAAATACAGTTTGTGTATGAAAAACAAAAACTAAATGTTCCATATATGTGTATTTTCTTCTTATATATAGAAGCATTAAAAACATGGTGAAAACGGGTAGAAACACAAATAATGAAACTGAAATATAAGAGGTAAGTTTTTTTATAAAACTTTTACCATTATCATTTTCAATTTGTTGAATATTACGAACCGTATTTACATTTTGTTGGTAATAAAATTTATTCCAAAAAGTTTTTTTATAACCCAAGCTATCTAAAGCTTGAGTGTTAGAATATGTTGGATTTTTCTTGTGAAAATTCCGAAAATCTTCAATTCTGTTTGATAATGTAATTTGTTTTGAAGTATCTTTTTTGATGTGATATTGATAAGGTACACTTTTTTTTTCAGAATCAGTTTTAATCAATTTAAACACACTTCCTAATTGAGCCAGCTCATTAATAGATACAGAATCTTTAGGATTTTTAACTTTTATTTCTTGTTCAACATTGGTTAAAATAGAGTCTATAGCCTGGTTTTTAATTGAATCTAAATTTTGCTCTATAATTAAATCGTTTAATTTGTCAATTTCTCTAGTTGTTTCAACTTTATTTGTGATCCCCAATAATAAAAAAAAGACAATTGAAACATTTAAATATAGTTGAAACGGATTTACAAATCGTACGCGCTTGCCTTCAATATATAGTTTTGAAACTATTCCTGGTTTTGTTAAAAGCGGTATAAATGTTTTCCAAAATCTTGAGTCGTATGATAAAAATCCAGAAAATAAATTATCTAAAAAAACAAAAAAACTTAATTTTTTAGTAGTGTTTTTTTGTCCACAATATGAACAAAAATTCTCATTTCCAGTTAGTGGTTGCCCACAATTTAAGCACTCTAAACCTTTGGTGTTTTTAACTTTTTTTAAAGTTTTAATTAATGGAAGTTTCATTAAGCCATTCTTTAAATAGCTAATATAGTAAAATTTAAACTTTTATTTTTTAATTAAAAATACATGGCACCATTAGTTGAAAGGTAGGAATGTAAACTTTAAACATGTTTGAGGAGCTAAAATTTACCATTCTATAATAACCACTCATTGCGCCAATTGGAGATGTTAGTAAGCAATGAGATTTGTAAGTATGTGTTTCTCCAGATTTAAGAATTGGTTTTTTACCAATTACGCCAGGTCCTTCAACTATTTCAGTTTGATTTAAAGAGTCAAAAATATTCCAACGTCTTTCTAATAATTGAACTGTATTATTACTTTGATTTTCAATGGTAACTTGGTAACTAAATACAAAATTTAGCTGCTCGTCTCTATAGCTTGTCCCTTCAAATTTAGAAGCTACAGAAATTTTAATGCCATTTGTTACTTGTTGAACCATTTTTATTAAATAAATTTTTAATACGTAAATATACTAATTTCTACTAAATTAATTAGTTTATTAATTTAGTAGAATTACCATACCCTACTCCAATAACTTCAGTATATCTGCTTCCAAATTTTTTATAATAAACAATTACTGTATAGTCATTTTCGGTTTGGTAAAAAGAGCCATCAATATCTTTATTGCTAATTTTTCCATCTACAGTTTTAGTTACATATTGATAATTGTAAAAACCTTGTTTTAGTAAAATTTTGGTTTCGTATAACTTTGTATCCAAATTATAGGTTAATTTATTTGATTCATTTAATTGCCAATTATTAAAGTTTCCACTCACATAGATCTCTTTTTTTCCTAATTTTTCCAAACTTTCTAAAGAAAAATGAACCCAACTATAATCAGCATCAGTACTTGAATTATCGTTATTTAAAATTCTAACAATAAAGTTCCCATTAACATCTTCAAATAAAGTATAGGGTTGGTCAATTCTTTCATTATTGGTGTATAAATAGGAATGGTACAATTCTCGGCCTAATTCTACTCTACCAATATTTAAGGTAGGGTTTCTAATAGATTTTGAATCGAAATATAAAAATTCATTACCAGCCCAAAAACTAGTTTCTTTATTATACTTGTAAAGTAATTGTGTTCCGCGATAAAATTGTGGTTTTAATCCTGAAATTGCTGTTTGCCAATTGTTATTTTGAAGTATTACTGGAAAAATTTCATCATTAGCGTTGTTAATTGTAAAGTTTGAATGATTTATAGTGAATTCAACAGCTTGTTTAGTGTCGTAATATTTTAAATCTCTACTTTTTGAAATTGCAACAGCAACAGTTACTTCTGGTTTATAAATAACAAACCTTCTTGTTAAAACAACTTCTTCGTCTTCATTTAATAATGAAATTAAATAATTTCCTGAAATTTTTATTTGCGTATCATCATTAGGAAAAGTAACTGAATAATGTGTGTAATATTGTAATGTATTAAATGAATTTTCATAATCTCTAATACGTTCTTCAGCATAACCATTTAAAAATTCAGACTCCATTAAATTAGATGGATTCCAATCTATATCACAATGCTCAATTTTATAATAATAATCTCGTTCATCTGCATTTAAATCATCAAAACTAAAGGTAAAAAGTTGCCCTAATTTCATAATTGGAGCATAGTAATTAACAGTATTCGGTTTTAAAATAACAGTTTTAATATAGTCAGGATCATTTTCAATTTCTTGACTATAAAGTATGCCAAATCCAAAAAGTAAAATAAAAAGTAATTTATACTTAACTAACATAGAATAATTTAAGATGTTTAATTCAAAATTTGTACCAAAAATAAGAAGTAAATTTAAATGAATTGATTTTAAATTATAATTAGTGTAATTATTACATAAAAAAATGATTGAAAACGTGTAAATACAGTTAAAATTCTTATTTTTGCACAGTTTTTTATAGACTATTAAATAAACCAAAAATATGTCAATGGACATCAAAATAAAAAAAGGTCTAGATATTAAGTTAAAAGGTAAAGCCGAGAAAGTTACCGAAACAACTGTATCTAGTAGTGTTTTTACATTAAAACCTAAAGATTTCCACTCAATTATTCCAAAATTAACCGTAAAAATTGGCGAAAAAGTAAAAGCTGGTGAAACAGTTTTTTATAGCAAAGCTAATGAAGCAATTAAATTTGCTTCTCCAGTTAGCGGTGAATTAGTAGATATTGTTCGTGGAGAAAAGAGAAAAATTTTAGAATTAAAAATTAATGCAGACAAAGAGCAACAATTTGCTGACGCGGGTATAAAAAACCCTAAAGAAATGAATGCAGAAGAAATTACTTCACATTTATTAGCAAATGGTTGTTGGCCGTTTATTAAACAACGCCCTTATGATGTAATTGCGAATCCTGAAGTTGCTCCAAAAGCAATTTTTGTTTCAGGTTATGCAAGTGCTCCTTTAGCAGCTAATTACAATTATGTGTTGGCAGGTAAAGAAAAAGAGTTACAAGCTGCACTTACAGCATTAAGCAAACTTACCACTGGTGCAGTAAATGTTTCTGTTGGTGAAAAAGGAAACTCACCATTAGAAGGGTTAGACAACATTACGTTGCACAAAGTTTCTGGTCCACACCCAATAGGAAATGTTGGAACACAAATTGGAAAAATTAATCCGGTTAACAAAGGTGAAGTTGTTTGGACTGTGACTCCACAAGATTTAGTAATTATTGGAGAACTATTTTTAACTGGAAAATTCAATGCTGAAAGAACTATTGCTTTAGCAGGTTCATCAGTTAAAGCTCCTAAATATTACACTTCAAAAATAGGAGCTTCTATGGCTTCAATAGTTGAAGGAAAACTAAAAGAAGGAGAAAATAGAGTTATTTCAGGAAATGTTTTATCAGGAAGAAACGAATCAATTAAAGGAAGTTTAGGATACTATGATAATATGGTAACCGTGATTCCTGAAGGTAATGATTACGAGTTTTTTGGTTGGGCAAAACCTGTAGCAAATAAATTATCTAGCACTAGATCATTAACTTTTTCTTGGCTTTTCCCAAATAAAAAGTTTGATTTAAACACCAATACTAATGGTGAGCATAGAGCTTTTGTTGTAACAGGCCAATACGAGGAGGTTTTTCCATTAGATATTTATCCAATGCAAATTTTAAAATCTTGTATGTATAAAGATTTAGATGAAATGGAAGCGTTAGGAATGTATGAAGTGGCTCCCGAAGATTTCGCATTAACAGAGTTTGTGTGTATTTCAAAACAACCACATCAGGAAATAATTAGAAAAGGTTTAGACCTAATGTTAAAAGAAATAGGATAGTTATGGGATTAAAACAAAATTTACATAATTTCAAGGAAAAAAATAAAGATAAAAAATGGTTGCCTGCATATAGTGCTATCCATACATTTTTATTTACACCAAATGAAACTACACATTCTGGTGGTCACGTACGTGCAGTTGATGATTTAAAGCGTACCATGAATATGGTAGTATTAGCTTTAGTACCCTGTTTAATATTTGGAATGTTAAATACAGGATACCAACATTACGCTGCATTTGGAACACCAGTAGAATTTTTATCTTGGGAAGCATTATCTATTGGATTAATTAAAGTTCTTCCATTAGTACTAGTGTCATACATAATTGGTTTAGGTGTTGAATTCATCTTTGCAATTATTAAAGGTCACGAAGTAGAAGAAGGCTACCTAGTAACAGGTATGTTAGTACCATTAATTGTACCAGTTGACATTCCATTATGGATGTTATCAGTTGCAGTAATTTTTGGAGTAGTAATAGGAAAAGAAGTTTTTGGTGGAACTGGAATGAATATTTTAAATCCAGCATTAACTATTAGAGCATTCTTATTTTTTGCTTATCCTACTTGGATGAGTGGAGATAAAGTATGGGTTCACGGAGCAAAAGAAAGAGCTCAAGAAATAGTAGATGGAGCAAATTTAGATGCCATTTCAGGTGAAACTATGCTAGGTGCACTAGCTCAAGGTAAAGAGTTAAGCTATTCAGTATTAGATATGTTTTGGGGTTTTATACCTGGTTCAGTTGGTGAAACATCCACATTTCTAATTTTATTGGCAGGTTTATTTTTAATATATACTAAAATAGCTAGCGGAAGAGTAATAATATCTTCAGTAATTGGAGCTTTAGTAATGGGATTAATATTTAATGGTGTAGTAAGTGCCGGATGGATTACTGAAACTAGTAAATTCTATTCATTAATGAATACAGAGTTTTGGCACCATTTATTAATTGGAGGTTTTGCCTTTGGTGTTGTATTTATGGCAACAGATCCAGTTACTGGTTCACAAACAAATAAAGGAAAATGGATTTATGGTTTCTTAATTGGATTTATTTCAATTATGATTCGTGTATTCAATCCAGCATATCCAGAAGGTGTAATGTTAGCAATTCTATTAATGAATGTATTTGCACCAACTATTGATCATTATGTTGTTCAAGGTAATGTGAAAAGAAGAATGAAACGTTTAAAAGCAAAAACTGTATAACAATGGCAAAAAATACTGAAAGTAACGTATATACGGTGTTGTTCGCAACAGGAATGGTACTAGTAGTAGGTACAATACTAGCTTTTTTAGCTATGTTTTTAAAGCCTAACATTCAAGAAAATAAACGTATAGAAAAACAACAAAACATTTTATATGCAATGGGTATCAATAATAATGAAGACGGAAGCGTTGAATTTGTTGCAAAAGAAAATGTTGAAAGCGAATTTTCAAAATACATCACCAATCAAATAGTAATTGAAGGTGATAAAACAACTGAAAATAACGAAGCTTATTTAATTGATTTAAAAAAGGAAGCTCAAGCAGCCAAAAATCCTTCTTATACACGAAGATTACCATTATTTATTGGTAATAAAGAAGGTGAAGAATTTTACATTGTTCCAATGAGAGGTAAAGGATTATGGGATGCTATTTGGGGTTATGTAGCTTTAGATAATCAATTAGTAGTACAAGGTGTATTTTTTGACCATGCTGGTGAAACTCCTGGTTTAGGTTCAAACATTAAAGAACGTTTTTTTATGGACGACTTTATTGGAGAGCATATTTTAGATGGCGATACTTTTAAAGGTATTACTGCTGCTAAAGGAAATGCCGATCCAAAAAATATGGATAAAACAGATTTTGAAGTAGATGCAATTGCAGGAGCAACAATTACAGGTGATGGTCTTTCAGCTATGATTAAGAAAGATTTAAAAATGTATCTACCTTATTTAAAAACATTAAAGAAATAATTTATGGGACTTTTATCAAAAAAAGACGCAAAATTAATATTAGATCCTTTAGCGGATAACAATCCAATTACTTTACAAGTATTAGGTATTTGTTCAGCTTTGGCAATTACTGCTGAATTAAAAGCTTCAATAGTAATGTCTATCGCAGTGTTATTTGTGTTAGGTTTAGGAAACGTAGTAATTTCATTAATGCGAAATATTATTCCTTCAAAAATTAGAATTATTGTACAACTAATTGTAGTTGCAACTTTAGTAATTATTGTTGATTTAGTATTAAAAGCATTTGCTTATGAATTAAGTAAAACGCTATCAGTATTTGTTGGATTAATTATTACAAACTGTATTATTATGGGACGTTTTGAAGCTTTTGCTTTAGGTAACGGACCATGGAGATCTTTCCTAGATGGAATTGGAAATGCATTAGGTTATGCACTTATATTAATTATAGTAGGTTTCTTTAGAGAATTATTAGGATCTGGAACCTTATTAGGATTTAAAGTATTAGGTGATCCAATTGAAAAAACAGGAGTCTATGCTTTTGGATACGAAAACAACGGTTTTATGTTGTTAGCACCAATGGCTTTAATTACTGTTGGAATTATAATTTGGGTACAACGCTCAAGAAATGAATCATTAATAGAAGAAAACTAGAATATGGAACATTTAGAATTATTTTTTAAGTCAATATTTGTAGATAATATGGTATTTGCAACATTCCTTGGAATGTGTAGCTACCTTGCAGTATCTAAAAAAGTATCAACTGCTGTAGGTTTAGGAGCAGCTGTTATTTTTGTAATGGCAATTACAGTTCCTTTAAACTGGTTGTTAGATCAATATATATTAAAAGAAGGCGCATTAGTTTGGTTAGGTGAAGAATATGCCGCATACGATTTAAGTTTTCTTTCTTTTATTATGTTTATTGCAACAATTGCAACAATGGTGCAATTAGTTGAAATTATAGTAGAAAAATTCTCACCTTCATTATACAATTCATTAGGTATATTTTTACCATTAATTGCTGTTAACTGTGCAATTTTAGGAGGATCTTTATTTATGCAATCTCGTGAAATTCAATCTGTTGGATTAGCATTTAACTATGGTGTAAGTTCAGGAATTGGATGGTTTTTAGCAATATTAGCAATTGCTGCTATTCGTGAGAAAATCAGATATTCTAATGTACCAGGACCATTAAGAGGTTTAGGAATTACATTTATAATTACTGGTTTAATGGCTATAGGTTTTATGAGTTTTGGAGGAATGTTAACAGGAGGAGAAGAAGAAGCACCAGCTGAAAAAACTGTACAAGTTGAAACAATTGAAAAAGCTAAAGATTTAGCTACTAACGAACTTGAATTAAAAGAATAAAGAATGATATTAGCAGTAAATACCATAGGTACAATTGTTGCAACAGTAGTAGCATTTTTAGTAATAACACTATTATTAGTTGCACTACTATTGTTTGTAAAGCAAAAATTATCACCATCTGGTCCAGTAAAAATTAAGATTAATGGTGAAAAAGAAATAGAAGTAGCTTCTGGAAGCACTTTATTAACCACATTAGGTGCTGAAAAAATATTTCTACCATCTGCTTGTGGTGGAGGTGGAACTTGCCTACAATGTGAATGTCATGTACATTCTGGAGGTGGTGAAGCTTTACCAACAGAAACACCACACTTTACTCGTAAAGAGTTAAAAGAAGGAATTCGTTTAGCTTGCCAAGTTAAAGTAAAACAGGATATGGATATTTCTATACCTGAAGAAGTTTTCGGAATTAAAAAATGGGAAGCAACAGTTGTAAGAAATTACAACGTAGCCTCTTTTATAAAAGAGTTTGTTGTTGAAATTCCAGAAGATATGGGCTACAAAGCTGGTGGATATATTCAAATTGAAATTCCTGAATGTGAAGTAGACTTTAAAGATATTGACATCACTGCACATCCTGAAGAACACGAAACTCCAGATAAATTCCAAATGGAATGGGATAAATTCGGTTTATGGGATTTAAAAATGAAAAATACTGAATTAGTAGAACGTGCATATTCAATGGCTTCTTACCCTGCTGAAGGAAGAGAAATTATGTTAAATGTACGTATAGCTACGCCACCTTGGGATAGAGCTAAAAATGGTTGGATGAGTGTAAATCCAGGTATTGCTTCATCTTATATTTTCTCACGTAAAAAAGGAGATAAAGTAACAATTTCTGGACCTTATGGAGAATTCTTCATCAATGAATCTGATGCAGAAATGTTATATGTTGGTGGTGGAGCTGGTATGGCACCAATGCGTTCGCATTTATACCACCTATTCAAAACATTAAAAACAGGAAGAAAAGTAACATATTGGTATGGTGGACGTTCTAAACGTGAATTGTTCTATTTAGAACACTTCTACGAATTAGAAAAAGATTTCCCTAACTTTAAATTCTATTTAGTGCTTTCTGAACCTGCTCCTGAAGATAATTGGGTAAATAAAGAAAACACAGACGACACTAAAGGTGATGGATTTACAGGGTTTGTGCATCAAGCTGTAATTGATGAATATTTATCAAAACATGAATCTCCAGAAGATTTAGAATTATATTTCTGTGGACCACCATTAATGAACAAAGCAGTTCAAAAAATGGGAGAAGATTTTGGATTAGCAGATGAGAATATCCGTTTCGATGATTTTGGCGGGTAATAACTCAATTTAAATTATTTATAAAAAACCAACATTAATAATGTTGGTTTTTTTTTGGTTATTTAAAAAAAAATTATACATTCCCAAATCAATTATTTAATTATGAAAAAAAACTACATTAAATCAATAGTTTTTGTATTAATTCTATTAATATCCAACACTATTTTTTCACAAAAAAAGAAAATTCCAACTTCAACTAATAAACATAGTCATCAAGTTGAATCTAACCTTACAGAAGAAAACAAACACGCACTTGAAAAAACAGGTTTCGTTCGCTGTTTAACTGTAGAACATGAACATGATCTTCAAAAAAAATATCCAAACAGATTGGGAACTGAAGATTTTGAAAATTGGTTAGCTCCAAAAATTGAACAATTTAAAAAAGATAGAAAATCTGGAAAACTATCCAAATCTGCAACTATTTTTAATATTCCAGTAGTTATTCATATTATTCATGATGGTGATCCCGTAAATACTATCGGAAATATTTATGGAGAAAACATCTCCGATGCACAAGCTATTTCTCAAATAGATGTAATGAATGAAGATTATAGAAGATTGACTGGTACACCAGGAGGCGATAATACAACTGGTTTAGCAGTAGATGTTGAAATTAATTTTTGTTTAGCAGTACAAGATGAAAATGGAGCTCCTACAACAGGAATTGTAAGACACAACATTACTCCATATAGTAATGATGTTAGTGGAGATGGCGATTGGGAAACAAAAACTGATGTTGAACAAATGAAAACAGTTACCCAATGGGATCCTACAAAATATTTAAATATGTGGACGTTTAGACCAGGAGGTAATAGTTTAAATAATGGAGGTCTTGATGGACTTTTGGGTTATGCTCAATTCCCTGTAGATTCTGGACTAGACGGTTTAGGTTATGCTGGAGCGGCAAATACTGATGGTGTTGTAGCTGGCTTTGATGCTTTTGGTACAATTGCAGATGATGATGGATCTTTTACATTAAATAATACTTATAATTTAGGAAGAACAATGACACATGAAGTTGGTCACTATTTAGGTTTAAGACATACATGGGGAGATGGTGACTGTACTGTAGATGATTATTGTGATGATACACCTTTGACAGGAAATGCTAATTACACATGTGATTTAACTGCAAATAGTTGTCCTAGTTTCCCAATAGTATACGATATGGTTCAAAATTATATGGATTATACTAATGACTCTTGTATGGATACCTTTACGCAAGATCAAAAAGATAGAATGGTTACTGTTATGTTAAATTCACCTAGAAGAATGGAATTGAATTCGTCTAATGGATGTACAGCTTCAAGTCCAACTATTTATTTTAATGATTCTGGAAGTACTGAAACAGAAGAAACATCGTGTTCTTACAGAGATATTTCAACAGATTTATCTATTGCATTAGCACCAAGTGCCGATGCAACTATAACTTTTTCTCAAACAGCAGGTACTGCTACTGAAGGAGTTGATTTTGATTTTGTAAATAGTTCGGTAGTATTTTCATCAGGAGCTACAGACAGTAAAACATTAACAATCAGAATTTATGAAGATAGTTTTGATGAAGGGAATGAAACATTAACTATAGGTATGAGTATCTCAACTACAGGTGATGCTGAAATTACCACCGTTGGTAATTCGGAATATACGTTAACTTTAACCGATGATGACGAAAGATTGGGAACTACAACACCTGTTTTTACTGAAGATTTTGAAAGTTATACAGATTTTGATATTGCTCCTATTAATAGCTGGACAATGTTAGATTTAGATTTAAGTTATACATGGGCAGTAGATAGTTTTGATTTTACTAATGAAGGATATAAAGGAACTTTTATTGTATTTAACTCAACTCAAACTTCTCCCGAAGCAACTGGCTGGGAAGCTCACGGCGGTAATAAAGGTTATTATTGTTTTAGTGCTTCTGGAGATTTAGATAACGACGGAAATCAATATGATGTACCTGCTCTAAACAATGATTATATTTTTACACCTCAAATAAGTGTTACAGGTTTAGAAAGTAAATTAAAATTTTGGGCAAAATCAATTACAGATAGCTATGGTTTAGAAAGATTTAATGTTATGATTTCAACAACAAGTAATGATGTTGCTAGTTTAACAACATTATACCCAACTAATCCATCTCCAGGACCAGAAACATATCAAGAGGCACCAACAACATGGACTGAATATACGTATGACTTATCTGCTTATGATGGACAAGATGTTTATGTTGCTTTCCATGTAGAATCTGCAGATGCCTTTGTATTTATGCTAGATGATATATCTATTGAATCTGAAGTGTTTGATGTGCAAACAGCTGTTAATTCACCAGATCAAAATGCATTAGCAAGTACTGGAACTATTTATGCTAATAATGATTTAGACAACAATTTAGTTGTAGATATTACTAATAGTAATAACCAAAATTATGGATGTGTTGACGCTTATGTTTCTAGAGCATTTGACGCAGCAAATCCTGCTGTTCAGCAACAAGCTAGTGGAGTTGCAAATTATGTATTAGCAAAAGAATTTACCATAACACCTTCTACAATTAACAGCTCTGGTAATGCAGATCTAGTATTTTATTTTAGTGAAGAAGAAATTCAATTATGGGAAAACACAACAGGTAATACAAGATCTCAACTGGTTGTTTATAAAGATAATGGTTCAACTATTGAACAAGTTCCTGCTACAATTGGTGCTTTTGCAAATCATGTAACTATAACTGCTAACTATACATCGGGTATAAATGGAACTTACTTTTTTGGTATAGACAGTGTATTAAATATATTAAAAAATGATTTTAATAACTTTAATGTATATCCAAACCCTTCTACATCTAATTTCAACTTAACTTTAAGTTCTTC
Source organism: Lutibacter sp. TH_r2 (assembly GCF_033101135.1). Taxonomy (NCBI): domain Bacteria; kingdom Pseudomonadati; phylum Bacteroidota; class Flavobacteriia; order Flavobacteriales; family Flavobacteriaceae; genus Lutibacter; species Lutibacter sp. TH_r2. The sequence goes on along the minus strand of NZ_JAWMPV010000001.1, from coordinate 1,492,279 downwards.
AGAAAATGTTGAATTAAGAATTTTTGATATGTTGGGAAGAAATGTTTTTGAAAAAGAATATCAAAATACTTCTACTAACTTTAATAAAGTAGTTTCTCCTAATTTATCTAAAGGTGTCTATATTTTAAAAGTTGAAAGTGGAAATAAAAAAGCTTTCCAAAAAATAATTATAGAATAACACAAAAAATATTTTGTTTTAAAAACCGATACATATGTATCGGTTTTTTTATGTTTGTAAAGTATGAATAGAAAATTAACACCTCAAGAATTACATAATTTAGCAATGAATATAGTTGGTAAAGAACTTGAAAAAAAAGGATTTGAGTTTTTAGCTGTAAATAGCCAGTTAAAAAAACATCCTCAATTTGTTTGTATTGATAAAAATAACCAACAATATTTTGTAATTGTAAAGGCTTCACAAATAACAGAAGAACCAATATTATATGATGTAATTTGGATGGAAACTTTTAAAGAACACGCACGAAAACAGAACTCTAAAGTACTTTTTGCGGGTGTTGGATTAGGAAACCCAAACGATAAATTAAGTCCTCCATACGCAAACGATAATTACCTACTTCAGTACGAAGGTTTACAAGATTTAGAAATAGAATTAAACTAATAATAATTAGCTTTTATTTTTTTCTTAAATCAAAATAATAAGTTAGAGTTAGATGCAATAAATTGCTCGATATAAAAGTTTTATCGGCTTTTTTAAAATAATACCTTCCATATCCAGCCCAAATACTCGAATTTTTCAATAACTTATAACCAATTAAGGCAGCAAAATTATTTTGGTCAAAATCTGGATTTGTAATTCCAGTACCAAATTTAATTCTAATCTCGTTAGATAACTTTCCAAGTATATAATTATCATTTTTCAACTTAAATAAATTTGTGGTTACCTGAAAACGATATCTTATTCTGTTATACTTTTTAATTCCTGAAATTTCACCATTACTAACTAATTCTAATTCTCGCTCTTCAAACATTAAACGATTATTTAAACTAAATTTACCAGCTTTATTGGATAATGTTAAATGCTGAAAAAATCTATTTTCATCTCTTTTAATAGCTGCTTGTAACTTACCATTTGGAAAATATCTATATAACATATAACCAATTCCAACTGTTAAATTTGGTGTTAGTTTATAATTTATGCTTGGAGCTGTTAAAAACGATTGTGTTTTCTTTAGAAAATCAACTCTTCTTTGTTGAAACAAATGTGCAACATAAAAATTATCGGTAATAATAAATTTATTACTAAACGTTAACCAAGCACCAGAATCTTCCAAAACCTCGACTTCTTGTGCATTCATTTTACTAATTGAAAAAATCAATAGTAGAATGAGTAAACTTTTTTTCATTCTAAAAAATTTCAAACTAAATGTATCCTTTAATAAACCACAAATTTAGACAACTTAACTAACCTGAATTTTATTTTTTACGATATATTAAAAAAACGTTATCGTTAATAAAAAAAACTATAAACCACTGATTTTATATTGATTAAATTTATTTCACTAATCTTTAACATGTGATAAATATCATAGAGTTGTAAATTTTCGTATATTTAAGTTTATTAATTTAAAATAATTATGTTATGGCAATTATGAAAGTTATTGAAGTAATGGCTAATTCTGACAAAAGTTGGGAAGAAGCTACAAAAAAAGCAATTTCACAAGCTAGTAAAAGTGTTAAAAACATTAAATCTGCCTTTGTACAATCTCAAAGTGTAGTGGTAAACGACAATAAAGTTGAAGAATTTAGAGTAAATCTAAAAATCACTTTTGAAGTAAAATAACCTATCATTCAAAATAATAATTAAAGCGCTTTCTAGCGCTTTTCTTTTTTAGCAAATAATTAAATTTAATAGACTTTAAATACAAAAATGCCATGGCTTTTAAATACACAAACAGCTTAATTAACGAAACAAGCCCATATCTTTTACAGCATGCAAATAACCCTGTAAATTGGTACGCTTGGAATAAAAAAGCGCTTGAATTAGCTAAAAATGAAAATAAATTAATCTTAATTTCAATCGGGTATTCTTCTTGCCATTGGTGCCATGTAATGGAACACGAATGTTTTGAAGACGAAAGTGTTGCTGCAATTATGAATCAAAATTTTATTAATATTAAAGTTGATCGTGAAGAACGACCCGATATTGATCAAATTTATATGAGCGCGCTTCAATTATTAACAGGAAGTGGAGGTTGGCCTCTAAACTGCATTGCGTTACCTAATGGAAAACCATTTTGGGGAGCAACTTATTTACCTAAAGAACGTTGGAAAAATACACTTTTAAAAATTGTTGAATTAAATAAAGAAAAGCCTGAAGAATTACTAGATTACGCTAACAAACTTACAGAAGGAATTCAAAAATCGAGTTTAATTAACGTTAACACTCAAAATAAAAAATTCAACATAAAAGATTTAAAAAACTCTATCTACAATTGGGAACCATACATGGATATAGAGTTAGGTGGAAAACTTGGAGCTCCTAAATTTCCAAACCCAAATAATTATTTATACTTATTGAGGTTTGCCATACAAGCTGAAGATACTAAATTGTTAGATTTTGTAAATACAACACTTACAAAAATGGCTTTAGGTGGAATTAATGACCAAATAAACGGTGGTTTTTCTAGGTATTCTGTAGATAAAAAATGGCATGTTCCACATTTTGAAAAAATGCTTTATGATAATGGGCAATTAGTTAGCCTATATTCCGAAGCCTTTAGAGCAACTCAAAATCCCTTATACAAACAAGCAGTTTATGAAACACTTCAATTTATTGAAGAAGAATTTTTAACCACTGTAGGCGCTTTTTACTCTAGTTTAGATGCTGATAGTTTAGATAGAAATAATGAACTAGAAGAAGGTGCATATTATGTATGGAATTCATTAGAATTACAAGAAATTTTAAAAGAAGATTACCCATTATTTTCTAAATATTACAATATTAATAATTACGGTTTTTGGGAAAAGGGAAATTACGTTTTAATACGGAAAGAAACCGATGAAGAGTTTTCAAAAACTAATTCAATTTCATTAAATGAATTAGAAATAAAAGTTGTTGATTGGAAAAATAAACTTAAAAAAATACAACAAAATAGATCAAAACCAAGACTAGACGATAAAAGCTTAACTTCATGGAATGCCTTAATGTTAAAAGGTTATATTGATGCTTATAAAGCTTTTAGCGAACCTAAATTTTTAGAAATTGCACTTAAAAACGCAAAATTTATTTATACAAAACAACTGCAACCTGAAGGAAATTTAAATCATAATTTTAAAAATAATAAAAGTACTATTAATGGCTATTTAGAAGATTACGCAACCGTAATTGATGCATTTATTACATTGTATGAAGTTACTTTTAATTCTATTTGGCTAAATACCGCAAAACAACTTACAGATTATACTTTTGATCATTTCTTTGATACAGATAAATCAATGTTCTATTTTACATCAAACATAGATACAGCTTTAATTACTCGAAAAATGGAAATTGAAGACAATGTTATATCATCCTCAAATTCTATAATGGCAAACAACCTATTTAAATTAAGTAATTATTATTCCAATACTTATTATAAAAAAGTAAGTACACAAATGCTTTCAAACGTAATAACTAAAAGTATTGCTAATGGTTTATGGTATTCTAATTGGTTAAATTTGGCTTGTAATTTTTCTAGTAATTATTATGAAATTGCTATTGTTGGAGAAGATGCGATTGAACTTTCAAAACAACTTCATAAAAAATATATACCAAATGCAATAATTGCAGGAAGTGTTAAAGAGAGTACCTTGCCAATTCTTCAAAATAGATTTCAAAACAAAAAAACATTAATTTACACGTGTATTGAAGGAGCTTGTAATTTACCTGAAGAAAATGTTCAAAACACTCTAAAAAAAATTAAGATTAAATTCTAATGAAATATTTACAACTATTTATAATTGCTTTTGTAGCATTACTACATATCTACTTTATGATTTTAGAAATGTTCTATTGGGACAAACCTAGAGGTTTAAAAGCTTTTGGATTTAAATTAGAAGATGCAAAAATCTCAAAAACATTAGCAAAAAACCAAGGGCTTTACAATGGTTTTTTAGCTGCTGGTTTAATTTGGTCTTTAATAAATACTTCAAATATAAAAAGTATAGCACTCTTTTTCTTATGCTGTGTAACAATTGCAGGAATTTATGGCGCATACACTACCAAAAAAAATAAAATATTTTTCATTCAATCTATTCCTGCTATTTTAGGAATAATTTTAACTTTGTTCACTTAATTAAATAATAAAACTATGGATTTTCAAAAATATTTAGATTTAGCTTTAGATTTTATCGCTAAAAACTCAATAAACGTAATTGTAGCAATTTTAATTCTTTTAATTGGACTATGGATAGCAAATATAATAGTCAAAGTTTCTAGAAAAATTATGAACAAAAGAGGTGTTGATGAAACACTTCAAAAATTTTTAGGTGATTTATTAGGCTGGGTTTTAAAAATACTAGTTTTTATCACTGCCATTTCACAAGCTGGAGTTGAAACAACATCATTTGTAGCTATTATTGGTGCTGCTAGTTTAGCTATTGGATTAGCATTACAAGGATCATTAGCTAATTTTGCTGGTGGAGCTTTAATAATGATTTTTAAACCGTTTAAAGTTGGTGATTTAATTGAAGCACAAGGAGAAATTGGAGTTGTAAAAGAAATTCAAATATTTGTAACAAAAATAGTATCTCCAGGTAATAAATTAGTAATTATTCCAAACGGAACTCTTTCCAATGGAAATATTAAAAATTATACTGAAGAAGGTAAATTACGTGTTGATTTAACTTTTGGAATTGGTTATGATGAAAACATTAAAAAAGCAAAAGAAGTTTTTATGAATGTTTTAAAAAACAATCCAAATGTTTTAAAAGATCCTGCACCTACTGTTAACGTATCTGAATTAGCTGATAGTTCTGTTAATTTTGCCGTTAGACCTTGGGCAACACCAGAAAATTATTGGGCAGTTTACTTTGGTATTACTGAAGAAGTTAAATTAGCATTAGATAAAGAAGGTATTGAAATACCTTACCCACACCAAGTTGAGATAAAAAAATAATCTATTTTTTAGATTTTACAACTACAAAATCTTTTAAATAAAAAGGTTCAAAATAAGCGACATCTTCGATGTCGTTTTTTTTGTATTTATTATATGATAATAAAGCCATTTCTTTTGCAGAAGGAAATTTATTATCAATAAATTTAGCATTTAAATGTTGAATAACAGCCTTACATTTTTCCGCACCATCACCTAAAAAAGTAACCTCACCTTTAGTTAAATATTTTTCAAAAGAGTTTTTATCAATAATTTCAGCTTTAACTTCCTCTAAAATTTCATTATTATAATTTAATACTTGACTATAGACTTCCATTCTTCTTGCATCTAGCAATGCAACTTTAAACCCATTTGCAATAGAAATTGAATCTGCTAAAGATATTAGTGTATTTATTGAAATTAAAGGAACCTCTAAAGCAAAACATAAGCCTTTAGCGGCAGAAACTCCAATTCGTAAGCCCGTATAAGATCCTGGACCTTTACTTACCGCTACAGCCTTTATTTCTGACAACTCTTTTCCAGATTCTTTTATAACATCATTTATAAATTGATGAAGTTTTTCAGCATGGGAATATCCACCTTCATTAAATTCTTTTAATGCTAATATTTTTCCTTCTTCTGCAAGACAAACAGAACAATTTTTGGTAGCTGTTTCTATATTTAAAATTAAAGCCAATGTTATTAAATTTTGATTGCAAAGATAATTAATTCATTATTTTAATAAAACAAAAGCGCTCAACCTTTCGATTAAGCGCTTTTATAATTTTTATTTTTAGAAATATTAATCTATAACTATAGATTCTCCGTAGTAGAACTTTAATACTTGAGTTTTAAATACATAATCGTATTTTGCTCTAATAATAGCTCCTTCAGCATTTACAAAACGGTTTCTAACTTGGTCGAAATCAAATTGAGTCATAGCACCTAAATTGTAACTTTCTTGTGCATTTTTAAAAGCTTCTTTTTGCGCAACTAAAGATTTATCTGCAGATTCATAAGTTTTTGCTGCTGCTTTTGCATCGTAATATGCTTTTTGAATAGTTTGTTGTAATTCCAACTTTGCACTCTCTAAAGCAAATGCAGATTTTTCATAGTTTATTTTTTGGGTATTTACATACGATTTTATTTGCCCTCTACTAAAAATTGGAATACTTACGCTAAAGCTAACTCCATAACCTAAATTATCATCTAATTGTGTAAAAAATGGGCTATGAAATTGATTATCTTTTAAATCATAACCATAACCTGAACTAGCACTTGCTCCTAAAGAAACTGTTGGTAAAAATCCAGCTTTTGCTATTTCAATATCTAATGCTGCAGATTCTATACCTAATGCTGCTTTTTCAATTTCTGGTCTATTCTCTAATGCTTTTTCATAAACTATAGTAGGGTCACTATATAACATAGCAATTCCTGGATTCTCAATTTCAATAGTTTCAATATCAAATCCTTCTGGACTAATTTGTAACAATTGAGCCAAATCTAACAATGCTAAATTTAATGTGTTTTCATAAGAAATTACTGCTTGTTCATCTGCAGCTGCAGTTGATTGCGCATTTAATAAGTCACCTTTAGGCTTTACTCCTGCTTCAAATTGTGCATTTGCTCTTTCAATTTGTTTTTCACTTATTTCAAGTTGAACTTTTGCAACATTCAAGTTTTCTTTTGCAAACAATACATTTAAATAGGTATTAACTACATACAATGAAATATCATCTTTAATTTTTTCTAAATCTAACTTACTTCCCTCAACTCCTAATTGTGCCTGCTTGTATGAATTTAGATTACTATAACCATCAAAAACAGTTATTCCAGAACTTAATCCAAAAGAACCTCCATAAGTACTTGTTGAAACTCTATCTTGTGTAACTGGATCAAAACCTGACCCAAAATTTAAACTCCCAGTTGTTGAACCACTTAAATTTGGTAAAAAATTACCTTTGGAACTTATTACATTCTCTTCGCTTAAAGCAACATTGAGTTGGTTTTGCTTAACGGTAATATTATTTTCTAACGCATAATCTACACATTCTCGTAAGTTCCATTTCTTTTCTTGTGCGTTTAATAAGGTTGTAAATATAAACGCTAATAGGATAACAACTTTAATTCTCATCTTGGTAGTAGTTGAATTTATTTTGTAATTGTTTTAACTTTTAAAAAAGCTTTTTACTTCTTTTAATCTGCTATATGACGACTAAAAGTATTATTTGTTACACTTTATGTCTATTATAGAAATGTTAAATTTTATTTTTTCTTCTATATTTTATAATGAAGTACAACAAAGCACCAACCAAAATGTAAGGAAAAACCATTAAATACATAATGCCCGTATTTAAACCTTCTGCTTCTTCTAGATTACCACTTTCAACCACAGCTTTACACATAGCACATTGAGCATTCAAAAAATGAAAGCTAAAAAATAATACTATAAAAAGTGTCTTTTTCATTAATAGTATGGTGAAATCATTAAGTAAACAACTACTCCACTAACAGCTACATATAGCCATAATGGAAATGTAATTTTAGCAATTTTTTTATGCTTTTCTACCTGATTTGTAATTCCTCTAACAAAAGTAATTAGCACAAAAGGAATTACTGCAACAGATAAAATTATGTGTGTTATCAAAATAAAATAATACACCCACTTTAATATTCCATCCCCTTCATAAGCTGTAGAATTTGAAGTCATGTGGTACAATACATACATTACTAAAAATAAGGCTGAACATACTAACGTGGCTTTTATTAATTGCTCATGTAATTTAAGTTTACCATTTTTTACAGCCCAAACAGCAATAACCAACAAAACAGCAGTTACTGCATTGATAGAAGCATAAATTGGCGGTAAAAACACAGGTAATTCTAAATCTATTTTTACTCTAAACAATATCGCTACAGCTAATGGAATTGCAATAGAAAGTGCAACTATCCACTTATTGTATTTTTTAATTGAATTTGCTTCCATTACTCTTTTAATAGTGTTTTAATATCTTCTTTTAGTTGCTGAACAGTTTTGTTATCTAAACCATCGTAAAATGCAATTGGATTTCCTAAATTGTCTTTTCTAGATCTAATATTTCCTTTTTTATCTACCAAAGCAAACATTCCTGAGTGTTCAAAACCACCTTCAGCTTCAGCATTTTCACCAGCGTATAACGCAAAACCTTTGTTTGCTAATTCGTAAATTTTCTCTTTATTTCCTGTTAAAAAATGCCAATTTTTTAATGTTGCTCCATGAGATTTTGCATACGCTTTTAAAATCTCTGGAGAATCGTATTCTGGATTTATACTGAATGAAGCAATTCCAAAATCTAAATTTCCATAAAACTCATCTTGTATTTTCACCATATTTTCATTCATAATAGGGCAAATAGTTGGACAAGTTGTAAAGAAAAATTCTACTACGTACACTTTATTAGTGTAAAATGAATTTGAAACCTGCTCACCATCTTGGTTTGTAAATTTAAATTCAGGTGCTTTTCCTATAGTTACTAATTCAGGTGTTTTAAATTTATTTACAATTTTAGGAACTGCATAAATTCCAAAAATTAAAATTATAAAAGCAACACCAACATATGAATATTTTTTCATTTCAATTAGATTTCTCGTTTTCTTCTAGCTTCTTTTTCAGCAGATTTTTTTAATTGATAATAAATTATATCAATGTCATCTTTCATTTTATTTTTTAACTCTGAAACAGAACGCATATTATAACCATATAGCTTTCCTCCTTCAACATCTTCATCATCTTTTCTTCCTCTTAATCTAGATTCCATATCTATAATAAAAGCATATTGCGAAAATAAATTTTCATTTAATTCAAAAGGTGATTCTAAACTAGTATACAAGTTTTTTATTTCATCATTATTTTTATATATAAAACTCCATTTATCAATATTTGTAAATGCAGAGAGTTCTTCAACAACCATTTTATAATCTTCCTCTGTTCCTTCAGGTAAAATAGCTATTGCCTGAAATAATGGTTTTTGATTGTAACGTTTATAAATAGTTTGATTTAAATTGAATAAACTTGCCTTTCCTTCTTTTATATCACTTCCTAAAAAACAAACAATACTCAAATTTTCAGAAAATGAAACTGAATCTTCATCTAAAGTTTTAACATTTTCCGTTAATATAGGCAGGTTTGAGTATTTATAAATTCCTTTTGAAAGGAAAATATAAAACACCAATGGTAAAACAAATAAGCTAAATAGTACCCAAAATTTCTTCATTGCAACAAATTTAACATAAAAAAAGGTGGTTAAAAACCACCTTTCATAAAAAATTTTAAAGTTTTTACCATTTAGTCAGCGGACCTAAAACATCGTTTATATAGCTACCTTCTATTAACATTAGCGTACCAAGGTATGCAATTAGAAAAACCGCCGTCCAAACTACTGCTCTTCGCAAGTTTTTTTTCTCGTCTGCCATGTGCATAAAAAACCAAGTAATATAATATGCTTTTACTAATGTTAAAACAAGAAATAAAATATTTAGAATACTTGTTCCTAAAAAATTTGTTAGGTGTAAAAAGTCTGGTTTCCAAATTCCTAAAGCTACTTCAACTATAGTAATAAACGATAGTATTCCAAAAACTTTCCAGATTAGAGCTGTATGTGATGTATGTTCTTGCGCGTGTGCCATTTTAATACTTTTTTAAATTAAACTAGGTAGAAGAATGTGAATACAAATACCCAAACTAAATCTACAAAGTGCCAATACAATCCAACTTTTTCCACCATTTCGTAATGTCCTCTGCGCTCATACGTACCAATAAGTACGTTAAAAAATATAATAATATTAATCACTACTCCTGAAAGTACGTGAAAACCATGAAAACCTGTTATAAAGAAAAAGAAATCGGCAAATAACGATTTCCCATATTCGTTTACTTTAAGGTTAGCGCCTTTAACTACAGCTTTAGCATTGCTTAAATAAGCCATTGCATCGGCTCTTGGAATAATTGTTTTTTGCTTTGTTGCTAAATCTATTTTTTCTGTTCTAATTGAAATCTCTGAATTTGCTTTAAAACCTTCTAGTACTTGTGTTAATGAAACAGGAGGTAAAGATGCTTCTTTCTTAAACCAAATACCTTTATCTTTTGTGTGCTGAATTCTTTCTGAATGGGATGACGCTGCAAAACTTTCTAAAGTTACCTGATGACCAGATGCATCTACAAATTGTATTATTTTTCCATCATTTAGCTGAACAGCTCCATAAGATCCATTGATGAAGTTTTTCCATTCCCAAGCTTGAGAACTCAAGAAAATTAAACCACCAATAATAGTAAGAAACATATAAAATGTAACTTTTTTCTTTTTCATTTGATGACCCGCATCAACTGCTAACACCATTGTTACTGATGAAAAAATTAAAATAAAGGTCATTAATGCCACATAATACATTGGTGCATGTACATCGTGTAAAAATGGAAAGTGCGTAAATACCTCATCGGCAATTGGCCAAGAATCAATAAATTTAAAACGCATTAGTCCGTAAGCTGCTAAAAATCCCGAGAACGTAAGTGCATCAGATAAAATGAAGAACCACATCATCATTTTTCCATAGCTTGCACCTAGTGGTTTATTTTTTCCACCGCCCCAAGGAGTACCATTAGCTTTAGTAGCAATAGTTGCTTCCATAAAGTTTAAATTTGATTTTTTTAGTTATAGTTACGCCAAATATATATAAATTTTTCTTATCTAATAAAATAGAAAAAGAAAAATAGGTAAATCCATAGGATATCAACAAAGTGCCAGAATATAGCTCCTAACTCTAGACCTAACATGTTTTTAGAAGAATATTGTTTATTGAAGTGATTAAAAATAACTACTAAAAGAACAATAATTCCAGCTGCAATATGTACTAAATGTGCTCCGGTTATTCCAAAAATAAATGATGATTTTACGGTGCTTTGTTCACCTGTAAAATACAATCCTGTTTCCATTAATTCTGAAAAACCAAGAAACTGATAATACATAAATCCTATACCTAACAGCAAAGTTGAAATAAGAAATACTGAAGTTAACATTCTATCATCTTTCTTTAAAAACCTTCTTGCTAAAATAAAAGTAATGCTACTTAAAACTATTAAAATTGTACTTGTATAAAATGCAGAGGGTAAATCAAACGAAACCCAATCGTAACGTTTTCTACTCACTACATATGCACTTGTTAAACCAGCAAACATCATAGTCATACTAATCATAGAAACCCATAACATTGGTTTTGCTGATTTTCTTTTTGCCTGTTTGTATTCGTTTTCTAAAGAATTATTCATTTTAATGTAAAAATTTATCTACAACGTAAATTACTTGAATTAATGTGATATACAAAACACTAGACAGCATTAATTGCCTTGCCTCTTTATTTGATTGATGTTTGTATAGTTTTACAGCATAATACAACATTACACTTCCTAATAAAACCAAAATTACCGCAGTAATAGGATATATATAGAAACTACCAGTGATTTTTAAAACTGGAATAATTGAAACTATGATTAAACAAACTGTATAAATTATAATTTGTATAACTGCTTTTTTATTTTTTTGTCCCATTGGCATTAAATTAAAACCTGCCTTTTTATACTCATCGTATTGTAACCACGCAATTGCCCAAAAATGCGGAAATTGCCAAAAGAACTGAATTAAAAATAACATCCCAGGTTCTATAGAGAAATCATTAGTAGCTGCAACCCAACCTAACATAAAAGGAATTGCTCCAGGAATTGCTCCAACAAATACAGCCAATGGTGTTACTGATTTTAAAGGCGTGTATATGCTTGTATATAAAAATATTGAAATTGCACCAAACAATGCACTTTTAGGGTTAATTGCATATAGAATAGCTAATCCCAATACCGTAAACGAAATTGCAATAACCAAAGCCATTGATACATGCATACGTTTTGCTGGTAATGGACGATTTTTTGTACGCGTCATTAACGCATCTGTATCCTTTTCAATTATTTGATTAAAAGCATTTGAAGCACCTACCATTAAGTAACCACCAATAGCTAACATAAATAATGTGCCATAATTTATTTCGGAAGTTCCTAATAAATAACCTGCTAACGAAGAAAATACAACACTTAAAGATAAACCAACTTTAGTTAGTTGTTTAAAATCTGAAAATACCCCAGAAAAAGTTACTTTATGTTGTACTGGATTAGATGAAACTTGCATTTATTCCGTTTATATTTCTGCAAATATATTTTTTTATTGGTTATTTACAACCTTTAGTTTGAAGAGTTTAAAAAATAATTGAAATAATTTTACAAAAATGCTTTGTTGTTAATAATAATATTTTAAATTTGCACTCGCATTTGGAAATAAACAAATGCACGATCTTTAAAATATGACTGCGAAAGTAGCTCAGGGGTAGAGCATCACCTTGCCAAGGTGAGGGTCGCGGGTTCAAATCCCGTCTTTCGCTCTACAATATACAAAATACCAATGCTCGAGTGGTGGAATTGGTAGACACGCTGGACTTAAAATCCAGTGGTCAGTAATGGCCGTATGGGTTCAAGTCCCATCTCGAGTACTAAAACTCTTGTTAATCGTTTGATTTTCAAGAGTTTTTTTGGTTTTAAAATATACCTTTTTATCAAATTCGAATAGAATTCAACTCAATTAACTTAACGTTGAATGCGAATAGTATACATTTTATACTATTTTTATTTTAAAAATGACCCAAACAAGAAAAAAGTTGGATAACTTACCAAAACGGCAAATAAAACTAAAAATAACAATATTCTTTTAAAATAAGTGTCTAAATCCATAATAATAAAGGTTTTAACTAATACTTTTGACACTATTAAATTAAAAAAGTCACAATATAAATTTTCACTTAAATAATTTATTACATTTACTTAAAACTAAAATTATGGAACTAACTTTTCCTTTATTCGCAGGAATTATAGCCGCAATTTTACACGTATTATCAGGACCAGATCATCTAGCTGCAGTTACACCGTTTGCTATTGAAAGTAAGAAAAAAGCATGGAAAGTAGGATTATTTTGGGGTATAGGCCATTTATTAGGAATGCTTTCAATTAGTGTTTTGTTTTTATTATTTAAAAATTTAATTCCTATTGAAGAAATATCAAAACACAGCGAACAGTTTGTTGGAATAGTATTAATTGGTTTAGGTTCTTGGATACTTTTTAAAATTTTTAAAGAAAATAAAAAACATAAACACGTTCATATTCATACAGAAGATAATCCTGTAATTCACAAACATCAATATAATTCCGAGCAACTAAATAACCACAAACATCCAAAACTAAAACAAGGAATTGTTGCCTCAACATCTGTTGGGTTTATTCACGGTTTGGCAGGAATTGCACACTTTTTATTATTTTTACCCGTAATAGGATTTGAATCTAAATTTGATTCACTAAAATATATATTAGGTTTTGCAATAGGAACATTAATTGCTATGATTTCTTTTGCCCTAATAATTGGACAAATTTCAGATTTTTCAAAAAAAGAGTATAATGAGATTTTTTTTAAGGGACTTCGTTTAGCAGGTGGATTATTTGCTTTGGCTATTGGTATCTATTGGACGTTGGCTAATTAGTTATGATGAATTAAAGATCAATTTGTTAAAATTAAAAAAACATCTAGAATTTAAAAACAGAGATATAGCTTCATTAGGAATTAGATCAAAATTGTTTACCCGAATTATTCTCAAAAAAACGAGCTTTTATTGTTTAAAAACTTGTTATCACATTTTTAAAATTTTATGAAAGGATTTAAAAAGTTCAGGAATGAAATAATTCCAAGTAGTTTTTAATATTTAGACTTATTTAATACCTCAACTAAAACATTTTGTTGAAAAGTACCATAAAATCCGTATTCTGTCTCTTACCTACTCCTTCTTTACTGTTTAATTTTGTTGTAAGTAATTAAAAAAGAGTTTATTATGGCAAATAAAAAAGATCATTCAACAGTAGGTCGAAGAGATTTTATGAAAAAGCTAGGTATGGGAGCAGGAGCTTTCGGATTGGGTGCAGCAGGTTTTGCAGGATTTGCAGCTGATGGGTTTAAAGATCTTGATGAAATGATGGAATCTCCTTTAGCAGAACGAAAATTACCATTCTGGGTTAAAGAAGTTGATGAACCTACAGTAAAAATTGATTGGGAGAATATGGAAATATTCCATGGTCCAGAAAATACATTGTTTAATCCTGCGTCTTGGGAAAATCCACAAGATTATATGGATATTTATAATAGAAATATTGCATCTACAAAGAAAAATGTTCAAGATAATGTTCCTGGTCTATCACTAAAAGATAGGGCTTTGGCAGATGCTAACTGCTGGGGTTGGGGTGGCCGTTCGGGTGCTGATTTAGCTCCACCTTGGTCAGGTGCAGATGTTAAGGCAAATCCAAAGTGGGAACACCCAACAATGTTTTACACACCAGAAGATTATGGTGTTGAAAAACATCAAGGCACTCCAGAAGAAAATTCTAAAATGTTACGATCAGCAGGAAGAATTATGGGAGCTTCTGACATGGGTTTTGTAAAATTAGACGAAAAAACAAAAAAATTATTGTGGGGTAAAATAACATTTGAAGACGTAGAAAAAGGGTATGCAGAACCAGAAAACAACAAATTTGTTTTACCAAATAAAGAGTTATGGGCAGTATGTTCTGTAATACCACAATCATTATGGATGCAGCAATATTCAGAACGTATGAGTTGGGCTTCAAGTAATACAATGAGTTATTCTAGAGCTAATATTTATGGAAATAGAATGAGTGTATTTTTAAGAGGTTTAGGATACCAAGCTTATGGAGGAGATACGGAGTCTATAGGGCGTTCAGTAGGTTTTGGAGTAATGGCAGGACTTGGAGAATATGGTAGAGCAGGTATTTTGGTAAGTCCAAAATATGGAACTGATATTAGAACTGTTTTAATAACTATTACAGACTTGCCTTTAGCAGTAACAAAACCAATAGACGCAGGAATTACTGAATTTTGTAAGACTTGTAAAAAATGTGGAGAAATGTGTCCATCTGGCGCAATTAGTATGGAAGAAGAGCCATTCTGGGGTGGTGGAGCAGCGTATCAAGCCAAAGGTATAAAAGGATGGTATATGGATGCCAAAAAATGTTATAGTTATATGTTGGGTGGTGAGCCAGATTGTAGTCGCTGCCAAACCGTTTGTCCGTTTACAAAATTTGACGAAGCTGTAGTTCACGATTTAATTAAATTATCAATTGGATCAGCACCTGCATTAAATTCAGCAATTAGAAAAATGGATGATGTATTTGGTTATGGTGAAGAACCAGATTTAAATGAAACACCTTGGGATTTAGATCCAATGGATATTCCTTTATATGGTTTAGATAAGTCACGTTCATAAATTTAAAAATAGAAAAAAATGGGATTAGTTAGTTGGATTTGGTTTTGGTATGTTTTAGTAGGATTTATAATGGGTGGCGGAGCTGTAATAATAAGGAACCTTTTAAGAAGCTCTCAATTAAAATTAGTTTGGTATGAGTGGATTTTAATGATTATAAGTTACGCTTTATTTTTATTTATGGCGCAAACATTTATAGCATCTTTTCAAGAATTTGAGCCTAAAGCAGCTTGGTTTTCAGTTATTTTTATTGGTATTCCTATTCTGTTAATAGCTGTGGTTTTATTTAGATCTTTAAAAAAACGATATACAAAAAAATTGAATAGTTAAATAAGTTAGTGATACACCTTACGAGGTATTTAATTTGAAGAGCTTATTGCAGTTTGTTCCTAAAGTTCATAATAATGTTTTAAATAAATGCTGTCTAAAAAGCCAGCGAGTTGTCAGTCTTTTAGAAGGGCATATTAGCAGTTTTTTAGACAGTTATTATGGGGTAACTATTTCCAAAAAATAGTAGAGGAATCTTAATAACCTTCATTTTTTAACGTATCAATTACCTAAATTTTTATTGAAGTAATGGTTAATAAAAAGAAAATAGAAACTAAACTAGCAATTATTTCTATAGCAATAATTATTATTGCTTGGATTATTGGTGCTCAATTTGAGGATGTAAACACACTTTCTAAAATTAAAACACTTATTCCAGAGATAGAAAAACTTAAAGAAGTTAGTGATGCCTCTTATAAAATTTATGATGCACAAGACAAGTCTTTAGGTTATATAACTTTAGAATCATCTATGGGTTATGGAGGTCCATTATTAATGTGTGTTGCCGTAAATCCCGAAGGAGAAATATTTAATTTAGTAGTAATTAATTCCAAAGAAACACCTTCGTATTTAGAAAAAGTGTTGGATGCCGATTTTTTGGATGAAATTATTGGAAAAAAATATAATGAAGAATATGCTATTGGAAATGGAGTAGATGCTATTTCTAGTGCAACTTATTCGTCTAGAGCAATACTAGAAGCTGCCAAAAAAGGAAACAGATTTGTAGCTTCAAAAGTATTAGGCTTTGAAGTTCCAAAAGAAATAACACCTTCCATAAAAATAAGTATGGCAGAAATTATTCTTGTACAGTTATTTGTTGTTGGATATTTTGCTCATAAAAACACTTTTAAGTACAAAAAAATAGCAAGATGGGGAACTATGATTACCGGATTGGTAGTTATAGGTTTTTATTACAATCAGCCATTTACACTTTCAATGTTTAACCAATTATTGTTAGGTTATTTTCCACCGTTGCATTCGCATTTATATTGGTACTTATTATTAGGAGGTATCTTTTTAGTATTCACTATAGAAAATAAAAACCCGTATTGTTCTTGGTTTTGTCCGTTTGGCGCAGCACAAGATTGTATAGGGCAAGTTACTGGAGCAAAACATAGAACAACAGGTAAATATAAGGATGTTTTAAAATGGACTTTAAGAATTTTAGTTTTATTGGCAATTGTTGTAGCATTATTATTAAGAAATCCAGGTGTTACAAGTTACGAAGTGTTTGGTACACTTTTTAAACTTACAGGAAGCAATCTTCAATTTGCTGTATTAGGTATTGTTATAGTAGCATCTATGTTTATAAAAAGACCTTGGTGTAACTATTTATGTCCTATTGGCCCAGTTACCGATAACTTCACAACTATAAGAAAATTAATACTTAACAAATGGAAAAGCAGAAAAGCAAGCGCTTAACAGAAATAATTGTGGTAGTAGTTGTAATTATTTGTTTGGTATTAATCATACTTCAATTACAAGAAAATATACAAAACGAGTTGTCAATTTTTAATTAAGGTACAACTCAACACTTAATAAAATAATTAACCAATTTAAATAGATAATTTATTATGAAATTAAAACTGTCAATTATAGGTTTGTTCTTATTTGTTTTAGGAACAACAAACGTTTTTAGTCAAGAAACTGGGCATTATACACCAGGTGTTCAAGGAATAAAAGTAGGTTCATTACCGCCTCCAGGATTTTTCTACATTATGCACAATGTTTATTATACTGCAGATACGTATTATGATGGAAATGGAGATAAATCAGGTCTTGATTTTGATTTAACGGTATTTGCAAACGTACACAGGTTTTTATACGTTTGGGAAGATGTATTGTGGGGAGCAAATTATGGAGTTCACGTATTAATACCTACAACGTATACTGATATTAGTATAAGCGATTACGGTGTAAGTGATAGTAAATATGGCATAGGAGATATTGTACTAGAGCCATTAATTTTGTCTTGGAACAAGAAAAAATTTGATGCAGTATTTGCCGTAGCAGCTATAGCTCCTATTGGAAGTTACGATGTTGCCGAGGCAGCTTCACCAGGAAAAAGCTTTTGGTCTACAATGGTATCTTTTGGTGGTACTTACTATTTTGATGAGCATAAATCTTGGCACGCTTCTATATTAAATAGATATGAAATTCACGGCGAAAAGAAGGATTTTGACATTACACCAGGAGATGATTTAACTTTTGAATGGGGTATTGGAAAAACCATTCCTAAAAAACAAATTTGGAGCTATGGAGTTTCAGGCTATGCGCATTGGCAAGTATCTGATGACAAAGGAAGCGATGTTACATACGATGGAACTGTAAAAGATAAAATATTTGCTGTAGGTCCAGAAATAACTTGTTATGTTCCAACTGCAAAATTAAATTTAGAATTTAGAGGTCAGTTTGAATTTGGAGCTGTTGATAGACCTCAAGGAACTAAATTTTGTTTGTCATTATTTAAAAATTTCTAGTGATTTTATTTATTAAAAATAGCGCCACAATAATATAAATAATATTGTTCTATTTCTAAAACACTCTATAGGTTTATTCTTATAGAGTGTTTTTTTTTACAATTTTATTTGTAATAATTTATGGTGAAAAAATACTAGTATTAACTTAAAAGTATAGTATTTGTATAAACCCTAAATTAGACATAAGTAGTATTCTTTTGAAAAATAATGACATAAAATAAAAGGAAGAGTTAATATTTTTGGATTATTAAATACTCATTTACAAATTTGAAATGAACCTCTTTTAATAATAAAAGTAAAACGTGAACATATGAAAATAAAATTATTATTTGTGGTAATTGTTCTAACTTCAATAATTACCAACGCCCAAAAAAAACCAAATGTTGTAATTTTCTTCGCTGACGATATTAGTGCTCGTGAAATTCCAATTTATAATTCATCCGTTTGGTCAAATCCTTGGAGAGAAAATACATCTGACAAAAAATATCGAGCCAAAACACCAAATTTAGATAAATTGGCTAATGAAGGCGTATGGATAACTACAGCTTGGGCAGCAACAGTCTGTAACCCAAGTAGAGCTATGATGTTAAGTGGTCGCTACGCATACCAAACCAAATGGTGGAATAATAAAGATAAAGGGTACGGACCAGATGAAAATGGAAAAATTGGAACTTGGCCTGTATATATGAGTTCACCTATTTTACTAGGTCACGCTGCACAAAAAATGGGATATGGAACATTTTGGGCTGGAAAAACTCAAATGGCAGGAAGCTATGAACGTCATGGTTTTGATGAAGGTTGTTTTACACCTGGAGGTTTACAAGATAACGACAATCCTTATGCAGACTTTAAACATGAATATAAAAAGATTAATGGGAAACGAACATTAATTAATGTGGATACAGGTAAACCAGCTGATACATATATGCAACATAGTTGGTATTGGTATCCGCACGTTAAGTTAATGAATCATCCATCCTCACCAAATAACAATTATGCTTGGTGGCCAAATACAAAAGAATCAAAAAAGAATTTTGGTTTAAACACTTATGGTCCTGATGTTGAATTAGAATTTGTTTTCGATTTTATGGAACGTCAACAAAAAAAGGGCAAACCATTCTTTATTTATCACACAACACATTTAGGCCATGATGGATTTAACTGGTTTAATCCTGACGATGAAAGTTCTTGGCCAGGAACACCAAAAGTAACTTGGGATGGTAAAAAATACACGCGCCAAGAACCAAAAATAACTGGAGATAAAGGCGTTTATAACACTCATAATAGTATTACAGAATCTGGAATTCACAATCACATTAACTATATAGATTATCAGGTTTGGTTATATCGTAAAAAGCTTAAAGAAATGGACGTAGAAGACAATACCATTTTTATTTTTGCTGCTGATAACGGTACCGGTGGTTATGGAAAAAATAAAGGAATTCAACAAAGAGGTTGCCATATTCCATTGATTATCTACGCTCCAGGAATGAAAAAACATGGAGAACAAGATATATTAGTAAGTATTGCTGATATTTTACCAACTATTGCAGATATGATTGGATTCGAATTTCCTGAAGATTACAAATTAGATGGTAAAAGTTTAAAACCTTATTTGTACGGAGATGAAACAGAACATAGAAAATGGCTTTATACATATCGAGGGCCAGAACAATTAGTTAGAGGTACTCAAGTTTTAAAAGATGGAGCAGATAAATGGTGGGATCTTACAACTTTTCCTAAAGATTTAACAAGCTATAAAAGTATAAAGTGGGGAGAAGCTTCAAACGAGTTTAAAAAAGAAAAGAAAGAGTTAATAAAAGTTTTACCTCAATATGATTTTTATTTTGATGAATATAATGCACCAGGAGTAACCAAAACACCAAAAAAGCGCCCAAGATACGCTCGTAAAAGTAAAGACAAGAAAGTATATTAATTAATTACTTAATATAACTGTATTTTTAAAAAATGCTCTGCAATTTTGTAGAGCATTTTTTTATAAGGTCATTTTGTGAGTTTCATTAAAATAATTTTAATACAATCTCATTCCAATCAAAAAAGGACTTTTCACACAATATATGTTCACCATAACTATATTGTAAAACATATCTATAAAACAACCTTATTTTAACTTCTAATACTATTAAGATTGTTATTTTTACAGCTCAAAATAAATTATGGATTTTTCAAAAGTAAAGCTTGTAGTAACAGATATGGATGGAACATTGTTAAACTCAAAAAGTGAAGTTAGCAATCAGTTTCTAGGACTTTACAACAAACTAAAAGAGCTTAAAATAAAATTTATTGCTGCAAGTGGAAGACAATATTTTAGCATTGTAGATAGATTTGATAAAAGTATTAGAGATGAAATTACCATTGTTGCAGAAAACGGAGCTTTTGTAATGCACGGAGACAAAGAATTGTTTAGTTCTAATTTACCTTCAGAATACATATTAAAAAGCATTCATATTCTACGAGAATTAAAAAATGTTTACATTGTTTTATGTGGGAAAAAATCTGCGTATATAGAAAGTAAGGATGAGAAATTTATTAATATGTTTAAAAATTATTATTCGGAGTATGAAATTGTAAATGACTTAACTAAAGTTAAAAATGATACTTTTTTTAAAATAGCAGCTTATAATTTTGAGTGTTCTGAAACAAATATTTATCCTGCTGTAAAACATTTTGAAAACAAATTACAAGTAATAGTTTCTGGTAAAAATTGGTTAGATATTTCTCATTTAAATGCCAACAAAGGTTATGCATTAACTATTATTCAGAAGCAATTAAATATTTCAAAAGCAGAAACCATGGTTTTTGGAGATTACAATAACGATTTAAAAATGTTGGAATTAGCAGACTTTAGTTATGCTATGGAAAATGCACACCCAAGAGTAAAAGAGGTTGCTAATTTTAAAACAAAAAGCAACAATAATAGTGGAGTTGAATTTATATTAAAACAATTAATAAATTCGAAAAAACAACCTGTTTTATTATTATTACGAAGGCAGAAACCTATTCGATGTTTCTAAAATAATTAGAATGCTACACTACAATTCAACCAAGTTATATTAGCTTACCAAACTAACATAGTTAAACATTAAAATGTTTTTTTAAATTCCTCCAATATGTTTTGTGCTGCCTTAACAGGTGAAATTTTAGATGCTACAATTTCTTTTTCCAAATATTTTAATTGACTAGAAATAGTTTCAGAACCATAAAATAAATTCTTTAATTCTTCATTAATATTGTTATACATCCATTGAATTTGTTGATGATTTCTATTTTTTATAAAATAACCATTCTCATCAACTAACTTTTTAAAGTTCCCTACTTCTTTCCATACTTTATCAATTCCAATTCCTTTTATTGCAGAAGCTGTACTTACCACTGGACTCCATCCAGAATCGGCTAAAGGAAATATATGTAGTGCATTTTGATATTGGCGTTTTGCCATTTTACTCATAGTAATATTATCGCCATCGGCTTTATTAATCACTACCATATCTGCCATTTCCATTATTCCTTTTTTAATACCTTGCAACTCATCACCAGCACCAGCGAGCATTAAAAGTAAAAAGAAATCCGTCATACCATGAACTGCTGTTTCAGATTGCCCTACACCTACAGTTTCAATTAAAACTACATCATAACCAGCAGCTTCACAAAGTAACATAGTTTCGCCAGTTTTATTGGCAACACCTCCTAAAGTATCTCCAGAAGCTGATGGACGTATATAGGCTTCTTCCATATTTGCCAACTCTTCCATTCTAGTTTTATCTCCTAAAATACTACCTTTTGAGCGCTGACTACTTGGATCAATTGATAATATAGCTACTCTATGACCTTTATCAACTAAATGTTTTCCAAAAACCTCAATAAAAGTACTTTTTCCAACTCCTGGCACACCCGTTATTCCTATTCTAATAGAGTTTCCAGAGTGTGGTAAAATAGCTTGTATAATTTCTTTCGCTAAAATTTTATCACTTTCTAAATTACTTTCAATAATAGTAATTGCACGAGACAATAAAACTCTATCACCTTTTAAAATTCCTTCAATATATTTAGATGGTTCTAACCTACCTTTTGGCTTGTAATTTTTCATTTATTTTATGGGTGTAATAACCAAATTAATATTGGCTGATACTTTCTTTTTTTCTTCATACAAAGATACGTATATGAAAAAAATTAACTATTTTCTACTTCCAAAAATTCTTAATAAAAATAAGAATAGGTTAATAAAATCAAGATATAAAGAAAGTGCTCCTAAGACGGCACTTTTCTCCATACTTTCTTCATTTTGAAAACCATTTACAGCTATTTTTTTCAGTTTTTGAGTGTCATAAGCAACTAAACCAACAAAAATAAGAACTCCTAAATAGGTAATTATCCAGTACATCATGGTGCTTTGCATAAACATATTTACAACTGAAGCTATAATAATTCCTATCAAAGCCATAAAAGCTATGTTTCCTAATTTTGTTAAATCTCTTTTTGTATAATAGCCGTACAAACTCATTGCTCCAAAAGTACCTGCAGTTATTACAAAAGTGGAAGTAATTGATGCAGATGTATAAGCCATAAATATAAACGACATTGTTAAGCCGTTTAAAATGGCGTAAATTATATATAAAGTTACAGCCATACTTGTGGTTAATTTATTAATTCTAGCCGATAAATAAACAACCAACCCTAATTCACCTAAAATAAGTCCGTAAAACAATATTTTGTTTCCAAAAATCAACTGCATAAATTGTTCTGAACCAGCAGTAAAATATGCTGCAACGCCCGTTATTAGTAGCGCAATTGCCATCCAGTTATAAACCTTTGTTAAGTAAACTGAAATACTGTGACTTAAATTGAGTTGTTTTTGTCCAAAATTTGAACCTTGTAGATTACTTTCCATAGTGAAATTCTAATTTTTTAATTCTAACAAAAATAAAAATATCCATCCATTTACAAGCGAGTTTTTGTCTTAAATAATTCAAAAAAAAGATAAAAAACTTATATTGTAAGTTTTAATTATAATTCACGTCCAAAAAAACCAAAATATTTAAAAATGAACAATACATTAATAAAAAATAGTTTAGAAAAAGGAATTTCTTACAATTCTTATAGAAAATTTATAAAAGATTTACTTGCTGAAGAAAAATCTACAGGTAATATTCAAAATGAAGAAATGCTAAATTACAGTACATTAAACGATAAACGAATGGATAGGTTGGATAAAAAAATTGTTCTTACTGAAGAAACTATACATTCACTAAACCAACTTAATAAAAAATATACTTTATTAATACTTGCTGAAGGTTGGTGTGGAGATGCTGCTCAAATTTTGCCAATACTAAATAAAATTGCTGAAGGCTCTATACAACTAGATTTAAAAATTGTACTACGTGATGAAAATGAAGAGTTAATGAATGAATATTTAACAAATGGAGGAAAAGCCATTCCAAAAGTATTAATTATTAACAAAGAAAATAAAGTAATTAATACTTGGGGACCAAGACCTTCAATTGCTACAAAAATGGTTAATGATTATAAAAAAGAACATGGTGCTTTAGATGCTGAATTCAAGAAAAATTTACAAATTTGGTATAACAAGGATAAAGGAATAAATACCCAACAAGATATTCTAACAATTTTAAAGGCTTCGTAATTGTAAATCAATACCTTTGCAACTTAATTATTTAAAATGATTGTAGATTTTAATAAAATCCCTAAATGGGGTAAACTTTGGGTGTTCCCTTCAAGCAGAAAATTTTATCCGCAAGAAGTAGCTGAACTAAAACAAAGTGTAGAAGATTTTTTAAACAATTGGACTAATGAAGGGCAATCTATTAATTGCGCTTACAAATTAGTATACGATCGGTTTATTATTATTGCTGCTGATGATTCAGAAATTAATTTATCGTTAAAAGCACACGATAAATTAACCGGTTTTATTTTAGAACTTGAAAGTAAGTATGAGATAATATTGTTAGATAAAATAAATGTATGCTACAAACAAGGTGAATTTGTACAATACAAAGACCTGAAAGAGTTTAAAAAAATGATTAAAAACAAAGGTGTTTCACCTAAAACTATTGTTTTTAATAACCTAATTACCTCTGTTGAAGAGTTTAAAAACGATTGGGAAATAAATATTATGAATAGCTGGCTAGGCAGAATGCTACAGAAAAAATAATCCTATACCAAAAGACAAACTATTTAATCGCCCATTATCAAAATCGGCGATTTTTTTTTGATGAAAATCTACATTTAATCCAATACCAAAATTATCATTCGAACTGATTTCGTAGCCCAAACCAACCTTGTAATAATTTCCACGTTCAAAGGCTTTTCCTATTTTTATAAGTTTACCAATACCTGCACCTATAAAAAATCGATCATCGTCTTGTTGAGCAATATTAAACTTTCCATCAATAAAATATGGGATTGCCAATAAATCTAACTCTGGATGCCAATCAAAACCAACATTAACTCCTGTAGAAAAATGTTTATTTAGCTTTATATCAAATCCATTTCTAAACATAAATGCATTTGGAACTAATAGATTTTCATCTTCATATTCTCCAAAATCTTCATTCAACATTAAAGTTGCATTCAACGAAAAATTATAATTTATTTGTTTTTGAGAAATAGCTTCTATTGAGATTAATAGAATTACAATCAGTAGTATTTTTTTCATTTTATGAATTTATAAACTTGCTATAAACTCATCAATTTTCATACCGTTATCAACATTAAAATCTCCAATTTTGGTTCTTCGTAAAGCAGATAAATGTGCTCCAGAATTTAAAGCCAATCCAAAATCATACGCCAACGATCTAATATATGTTCCTTTACTACAAACCACTCTAAATTCAACTTTAGGTAAATCTATATTAGTTATTTCAAATTCAGAAATAGTAATTTTTCTACTTTTAATTTCTGTAGTTTCTCCAGCTCTTGCAAGTTCGTATAAACGTTTACCTTCTTTTTTAATTGCTGAAAAAATTGGTGGTTTTTGATCTATTTCACCAATAAATTGTTGTGTAGTTTCTTTTATTAATTCTTCTGAAATATGATCAACTGGAAAGGTTTTATCAACCTCGGTTTCTAAATCGTAACTTGGTGTAGTTTCGCCCAACGTAATTTCTCCAGTATATTCTTTTTCTTGCGCTTGGTAAGTTTCAATTTTTTTAGTGAATTTTCCTGTACAAAGTATTAACAAACCAGTTGCCAAAGGATCTAAAGTACCTGCATGACCAACTTTTATTTTTTTAATCTTAAATTTCTGCTTAATATGCCAACGCAACTTATTTACCACTTGAAACGATGTCCATTCCAAAGGTTTATCAATTAGTAAAACTTTACCTTCTTTAAAATCTTCTAACGTCATTAATTATTCATTAAAGTTACAGTAATAGCAATTACACCTACTATAAAACAGTACAATGAAAAATACCAAAGTTTACTTTTCTTTACCAAAGAAATCATCCAACTACAGGCAAATAAACCTGCAACAAAAGCGGCAATAAAACCAGCTCCAAGCGTTAACATTTGATCTCCTTGAAATGAAATTGAACCTCCAATTAAATCTTTTCCTATTTTTCCAAATATTAAAGGTACCACCATTAAAAAAGAAAATCGAGCTGCTTTTGTTCTATCTACACCTAACAATACTGAAGTAGAAATAGTAGCTCCTGATCTTGATATTCCGGGCATCATAGCTAAAGCTTGTGAAACTCCAATTACAAATGCATTAAAAAACGATACTTTTTTATTGGTGTTTTTGGCTCTATCGGCAAATAATAATAGTAAAGCAGTTATTATTAACATAAAACCTACTAATAGTATTTGTCCACCAAAAAAAGATTCTAATTCTTCTTCAAAAAATAAACCTATGCACACTGCAGGAATCATAGATATAATAATTTTTAATGAAAATTGAAATTCTTCATTCCATTTGAATTGAAACAATCCTTTAAAAATCTCTATAATTTCTTTTCTAAAAATCACAATAGTACTTAATGCTGTAGCAAAATGTAATACAACTGTAAAGGTTAAACTTTCTTGTGGTAATGAGTTATCGCCCAAAATAAATTTAGCCAATTCTAAATGACCACTAGATGATACTGGTAAAAATTCAGTTAAACCTTGAATTATACCTAAAATAATTGCTTCAATAAAACTCATGCTTATTTTTTAGCTTTGGTAAGTATTGCATACACTTCAATAGCAAATCCAATTAAAACAAGTGTTGGTGCTAATCTAATTCTTCTAAAGTTGTAAATTTCTTCATTAAAAACTTCTGGATCATCACTTCCGCCTCCAGCCATTAAAATAAATCCAAGAGCTATAAATGCAATTCCAATAAGCATAAAAGTGTAATTTCTTTTTCCAAATAAAAATTGACTCTTCTGCTCCTCTATTTTATTTTGTTTCTTCATTAGTAATACAATTCTTCTGTTCTTAAATTTAAAAATCTTCTTGTAGCAAAAAACGTACTTAACCATGTAATTAGTATGCCTAGCAAAATAATTCCTACTCCTAAAATAGCCATTAATTTATAATCGGTTAATAAATCTAATTCTGGAATAGTTTTATGTAGGTAAAATATAAATCCTGCTAAAGCGGCAATTGCAACAATAGCTCCTAAAACACCTAGTTGAATACTTTTTAATATAAATGGCACTCTAATAAAACCTTTTGTGGCTCCAACCATTTGCATGGTTTTTAAAGTAAACCTTTTTGAGTAGACCGATAATCGAATAGAGCTATTGATTAAAACTACTGCTATTAAAGTAAAAATACCACTAAATAGCAACATCCAAAAGCTTAAACGATTAATGTTTTTGGTTAAAATTTCTATTAATGGTTTATCAAAAACAACTTCATCAACAATACTTCTAATATTCATATTGCTTTCAATTTCCGTCATTTTTTCTGGAGTAACAAACTCCGATTTTAAGGTAACATCTATGGCATTTTTTAAAGGGTTTTCACCTAAAAATTCTAAAAAATTTTCACCTAAATCTTCACTATACTTTTCAGCAGCTTCATTTTTTGAAACATAAACTACAGATTTGGTATATTCTGCATTTTTAAGTTCGGCTTCTAAAATCTCAATATCACTTTTTTTAGCATTGTCTTTTAAAAAAACTGTGATTGCAACTTGCTCTTTAAAGTGCTTTGAAATACTATTTGTTTTAATGACTATTAAACCAAATAAACCAACTAAAAACAGTACCAAAGCAATACTAATTATTACTGAAAAATAGGAAGACCTTAACCTTCTTTTCTGATATTTTTCGAATGAATTGTTCAACTAAAACCTATTTTAAATAGCTTGCAATATACAAATTAGTTATTATTTTTATTAGTAAGTTTTCCCAATTTTAAAAACAAAAAACGAATCTGGTAAAATCTTAAACAAGATATTTTAATTTAGAATTAATTTTACTAGTATCTTTGCATTATGGAAACAAACAGACAAAAGAAGATTGCAGGTGTTATTCAACAAGATTTAGCTGAAATTTTACAACACGCCGCTAAAGAAAGTATGAAAGGTGTGATTATATCTGTAACTCAAGTAAAAGTAACTTCAGACTTATCACAAGCAAAAATATATATCAGTGTTTTTCCGCAACTAAAAAGAGATATAGTTATAAAAGGAATTAATGATAATTCTGGTTCTATTCGCCATGAATTAGCTAGAAGAACTCGTGATCAATTAAGAAGAGTTCCAGCATTACACTTTTTTAAAGATGATAGTTTAGATTATATTGAAGATATTGATAATGCTTTAAAAGGAAATAAAGGTAATCCAATTACAAATCCAGAAATTTTAAATAAAAGAAAAAAGTAATAGCTTGAATTTTTCTTTATACATAGCTAAACGTTACCTTTTTTCAAAAAGTAGTAATAATACCATTAATATTATCACAATAATTGCCGCGCTAGGTGTAATTGTTGGTACGCTTGCTTTGTTTATTGTGCTTTCTGGCTTCTCTGGTTTGCGTGAATTTAGTGTGAGCTTTTTAAATACCTCTGATCCTGACATTAAAATATCAACAGTAAAAGGAAAGTCTTTTTTGTTTGATGAAGATTTTAAGCAGAAAATTGATGGAGTTAAGGGAATTAAAGCTTATACAAAAGTAATTGAAGAGCGAGCATTTTTTAGCTTTCAAGAAAAAACACATATTGCGTATGTAAAAGGTGTCGATTCCAATTTTAACAATGTAAACAATTTAGACTCTACCGTTTACTCTGGAACATGGTTAAATACTGAAATTCCTGCTGGAGTAGTTGTTGGTAATGGAATTGCTAATATTTTATCACTTGGAGCCTATGATTTTTTAGAACCTCTAAAAATCTATGTTCCAAAACCTGGAAAAGGCTATATTTCTAGTCCTCAAAATGCTTTTAACCTTATTAAAACACAGCCCATTGGAATATTCTCATTAACAGATGATACTGATAAAAAGTATACATTTTTAAGTTTAGAACTCGTTCAGGAATTATTGGGTTATAAAACAAATCAAATTTCAGGAATTGAAATAAAAACAATACCTGAAACAAATAGAGAAACAGTTGTTAATGAGTTAAATCGAGTTTTAGGTGAAGATTTTAAAATTGAAACTAGAGAACAACTAAATGCTGTATTTTATAAAATGCTAAATACCGAAAATTTAGTTTCATATTTAGTATTCACTTTAATTTTAATTATTGCACTATTCAATGTTATTGGCGCAATTATTATGATGATTTTAGATAAAAAAGACAACCTTAAAACATTGTATAGTATGGGTGCAACTATACAAAACATTAAAAAAGTATTTATATTACAAGGGTTTTTACTAACCGTTTTTGGACTTATTATTGGAATAGTTTTAGGAATAGTTTTAATTATGCTTCAACAAAATTTCAGCTTTTTTATGATTACTCCTCACCTACCTTATCCCGTTAAATTAACTTTGTTTAATGTTCTTACAGTAGTAACTACTATTATAATTTTAGGTTACATTGCTTCAAAAATTGCAAGCAGTAGAATTACAAAAAAATTAATTGAATAGTTATTTAATTCCTTCATCTAAAAATAACACTACATAAAACCTTGATTATTTGAATGTTATTCAACATAAATTTTAAAAACAATTAAAATTTAATTCCTATCTTTATAACACATTAAATGTCTAAAATAGTTTAGACTTTTTATCAAATACACCTGTTAATATTATAAGCGTTAATAGTAATATCAAAAATATCTATCACTATAAAGTTTGCAATAAAATATTTTTATGTTAATTTGGTTAATCAAAAAAATTAAATAGTATGAGTAACACTAATGAAGGTAAATGCCCGGTTGACCACAACCAATTTACTAATAAGGAAGAGAACAATACAGCAGGTAAATGCCCTGTAATGCATGGAGCTAATACTTCTGCAGGAGAATCAGTAATGGATTGGTGGCCAAACGCTCTAAATTTAGATATTTTACACCAACACGATACAAAAACAAACCCTTTAGGTGAAAATTTCAACTACCAAGAAGAGTTAAAAAAATTAGATGTTGAAGCCTTAAAAAAGGATCTTCATAATTTAATGACAGATAGTCAAGAGTGGTGGCCTGCAGATTGGGGACATTATGGAGGATTAATGATACGTATGGCTTGGCATTCTGCTGGTACATACAGAACTGCTGATGGTAGAGGCGGTGGAGGTTCAGGTAGTCAACGTTTTGCACCTCTAAATTCTTGGCCAGATAATGTTAGTTTAGATAAAGCTAGACGTTTACTATGGCCTATTAAGAAAAAATATGGAAATAAAGTAAGCTGGGCAGATTTAATAATTTTAGCAGGAACCATAGCTTATGAAAATATGGGACTAAAAACTTTTGGATTTGCTTTTGGACGTGAAGATGTTTGGCATCCAGAAAAAGACACTTATTGGGGAGCTGAAAAAGAATGGTTAGCACCTAGTGATAGTCGTTATGAAGATATTGACAATCCTTCAACTATGGAAAATCCTTTGGCTGCTGTTCAAATGGGATTAATTTATGTAAACCCTGAAGGTGTTAATGGAAAACCAGACCCACAAAAAACTGCAGAACAAGTTCGTGAAACATTCAAAAGAATGGCTATGAATGATGAAGAAACTGTTGCTTTAACAGCTGGTGGTCATACGGTAGGTAAAACTCACGGAAATGGAGATGCTAGTATTTTAGGTCCAGATCCGGAAGCTGCTGGAGTTGAAGAACAAGGTTTAGGTTGGTCTAATCCAAACAAATCTGGTAAAGGTCGTTACACTGTTACAAGTGGTTTAGAAGGCGCTTGGACCAGCGAACCAACAAAATGGGATAATGGATTTTTTGAAATGCTTTTTAACCACGAATGGGAACTACGTAAAAGCCCTGCAGGAGCCTTACAATGGGAACCTAAAACTATAAAAGAAGAAGACAAACCTGTTGATGTTGAAGATTTTTCTATCCGTCATAATCCTATGATGACAGATGCTGATATGGCAATGAAAGTTGATCCAATATACAAGGATATTTCATTAAAATTTATGAATGATTTTGATGCTTTTTCTGATGCTTTTGCACGTGCTTGGTTTAAATTAACTCATAGAGATATGGGACCGAAATCTTGCTACTTTGGACCAGATGTTCCAAGTGAAGATTTAATTTGGCAAGACCCTATTGAAGAAGGTAAAACAGCTTATGATGTTCAAGCTGTAAAAGAAAAAATTGAAAGTTCTGGTTTAAGTATTTCTGAAATGGTTACAACTGCTTGGGATAGTGCAAGAACATTTAGAGGATCTGATAAACGTGGAGGAGCAAATGGAGCAAGAATTCGTTTAGAACCTCAAAACAAATGGGAAGGTAATGAGCCTGAAAAATTAGCTAAAGTGCTTAATATATTAGAACCTATAGCAACTGAATTTGGAATTAGTGTTGCCGACACAATTGTTTTAGCCGGTAATGTGGGTATTGAAAAAGCTGCAAAAAATGGTGGAATTGATATTTCTGTTCCTTTCTCACCAGGTCGTGGAGATGCTACACAAGAAATGACAGATGTTGAATCTTTTGAACCTTTAGAACCTGTTGCCGATGGTTATAGAAACTGGTTGAAAAAAGATTATGTAGTAAGCCCTGAAGAATTATTACTAGATCGTACACAATTAATGGGACTTACAGCAACTGAAATGACAGTTCTTTTAGGAGGATTACGTGTTATAGGAACTAATTTTAACAATTCAAAACACGGAGTATTTACTAAAAACATAGGATCTTTAACTAATGATTTCTTTACCAATTTAACCGATATGGAATATATTTGGGAACCTACAGAAGGAGGTATTTACAACATTAGATCTAGAAAAAATGGACAAGTAAAATGGACTGCTACAAGAGTAGATTTAGTTTTTGGTTCAAATTCTATATTACGTTCTTATTCAGAATTTTATGCACAAGATGACAACAAAGAAAAATTTGTGAATGATTTTGTAAAAGCTTGGGTAAAAGTTATGGACGCTGATAGGTTTGATTTGAAATAAGTCAATAAAATTAGAAAAATATTAACAAAAAAAGCGATATGGTAATTCTATATCGCTTTTTTTAATTGTTTTATCTTAAAATACTAATTAGGTTTTTTAAATATATAAAGGCTATTTTCTTCATCACTAACTACAAAAATTTGATTTCCAACTATTGTAATTCCTTCTGCCTTTACAATTGACATTGGATAACTTTTAAGTAACTTCCCTTTTAATGAAACATTTAATATAGTTCTAGATTCATCACTCACAATCCATAACGTATTTGATTCTTTGTCAAAACAAATTCCTGATAAATCATCAGCAAAATCAATTCTAATTTCTTTAGTAACTTTTCCTTTTTTTGAAACTTTCAACAATTGTTTTGGTGATTTTTCATTTACAATAAAATAGCATTCTTCTAAAGGCACAAAACAAACACCTTCTAAACCACTATTTTTATGTTTTTGCTTTCCTTTAACTCTATATTTTTTTTCTTTTTTAAATGAAGAATCTATTTTAATCAATCTCCTTTTCGATTCGTTTACAAGAACTAAATCTCCTGCGGTATTGAAACAAACACCTTCATTATCGGTTGTGGAAACTTTAATTTTTTTAAGAATAGAACCCTGCAAACTAGTTTTATAAACTGCACTATTAGAATCACTTACAATATATAAATGGTTATTATAAAAAGTAATACCCGAAGGCTCAACAATATTAAGTTTAACAACTTTTGTAGGCTGAAGTATATTTTGCGAAGTTGAATTAAAAAAACAACTCGAAAAAAATATTGATAAAATAAAAAGAAAAACTATTCTACGCATAGAATAAAATTACCCAAATTTCTGTAAAACTTCATCAAATACTTGGTAAAGTTCTGTTAAGTTATCTAGAGTAACCATTTTCATTCTGTATTCTTTAAAATGAGGAATTCCTCTAAAGTAGTTTGCATAATGTCTTCGCATTTCCATAATTCCAACACGCTCACCACCTTTCCAGTCAATTTCCATTTCTAAATGACGTTTAGCAGTTTGTACACGTTCAGAAACTTTAACTTCAGGTAAATGCTCACCAGTTTCCATAAAATGTTTCACTTGTTTAAAAAACCAAGGATTCCCAATACTCGCTCTACCAATCATAGCTCCATCTAAACCATATTTGTCACGCATTTCAATAGCACGTTCTGGAGTATTTACATCACCATTTCCAAACACAGGAATATGCATTCTAGAATTATTTTTAACATCAGCAATTGGAGTCCAATCTGCTTCGCCCTTATACATTTGAGCTCTGGTTCTACCATGTATTGAAATAGCTTTACAGCCAACATCTTGTAAACGTTCAGCAACCTCAACAATTTTAATAGTATCGGAATCCCAACCCAATCTAGTTTTAACCGTAATTGGTAAATTAGTATGTTTTACCATGGCATCGGTTAACTTCACCATTAAATCTATATCCTTTAAAATTCCAGCGCCTGCTCCTTTGCTAACTACTTTTTTTACCGGGCAACCAAAATTAATATCAATAATATCCGGTTTAGATTGCTCAACAATTTCAACCGTTTTTAGCATAGATTCTAAATTAGCTCCAAAAATTTGAATACCAACAGGGCGCTCTTTTTCGTAAATATCCAATTTCTTTTTACTCTTTGCAGCATCACGAATCAATCCTTCCGAAGAAATAAACTCCGTATACACAACATCAGCCCCTTGTTCTTTGCACAATGCTCTAAACGGTGGATCGCTCACATCTTCCATTGGTGCAAGCAACAACGGAAAATTATTTAACTCTATGTCTCCTATTTTTACCAAATCAAAAATTTAGTTCGCAAAATTACATAAATATTTTATAATGTGGGCGTTCCCTTTCAGGTCGGGCTTTCCACTAAATCTTTTTTTAAAATTCCACTTCGTTTCAATTAAAAAAAGGATATCACTGCAATCCCTAACGCAAGTTTCTAATTCAATAAACCTAGTAATATCAACTTTTAAACTTCAAAATAAATTGTACTTTTGAATTCTAACTAATTAAAATATGAAACTAAAAATTACCTCCATTCTACTTTTAATATTTCTAATAAGTTGTAAAACAACTATTAAAAAAGAAGAGAAAGTAGAAGAAAAAGAAAAACACGAATGGAAAGATGGTGAATCTGGAGCAACAAAAATTGTAAATACAATACATTACCCACAAGAAAAGCATTTAAAAAACATAAAACAATTAACTTTTGGTGGAGACAATGCTGAAGCATATTGGAGTTTTGACAATAAAAATTTAGTTTTTCAATCAAATAACAAAAAGTGGGGATTAGAATGTGATCAAATTTTCACTATGAGCGCATCTAAACCATTAGATAGCACAGAAATCCCTCAATTAATAAGTACTGGTTTAGGTAGAACAACCTGCAGTTATTTTTTACCTGGAGATTCAACAATAATATACTCTTCAACACATTTAGCTGGAAAAGAATGTCCTACTCCACCAAAAAAAGAAGATTATGGCAACAAATATATTTGGCCAATTTCTGAAGGTTACGATATTTTTGTAGCAGATACCAAAGGAAACCAACTTAAACAATTAACTTTTGAAAAAGGCTACGATGCCGAACCAACAGTTTCGCCAAAAGGTGATAAAATTGTTTTTACATCAACAAGAACTGGAGATTTAGAACTATTTACTATGAATATTGATGGATCTGATGTAAAACAAGTAACTTTTGAATTAGGTTATGATGGTGGTGCTTTCTTTTCACCAGATGGGACAAAGCTTATTTTCCGTTCATCTAGACCTAAAACAGAAGCTGAAATTTCAGAATATAAAAATTTATTAGCAGAAGGTGTAGTACAACCAACAAACATGGAATTATATATTTGTAATATTGATGGAAGTGAACTCACAAAAATAACCGATTTAGGAAGCGCAAATTGGGCTCCGTTTTTTCATCCTTCAGGAAAAAAAGTGATATTTTCTTCAAATCACATAGCTAAAAGAAGTTTCAATTTATTTATGATTAATATAGATGGAACTGGTTTAGAACAAATTACTTTCGATACCGTTTTTGATGCTTTCCCTATGTTTTCTCCAGATGGCAAAAAGTTAGTTTTTTCATCTAATAGAAATAATAACGGTGGCCGAGATACAAACCTATTTGTTGCAGATTGGGTTGAATAAAACATTAATTACAAAGTAAAAAAACCTCGCATAGCGAGGTTTTTTTTATTTAAATTTTAAATTAACTTAATTTTTTAACAAATCAGAATAATATAACGCACTGCAATACAGTAAGTTAATAATAATTTTACAAAAACTTAATACTTTACTTGCATTATTGATAGTAATACTATTACTTTTGTGAATATTAATTCACTAGTTAATGAATAATTTAAATATTTTAATAGAAGTAAATCAGGACTTATATTGTAAAGAGCCAACTTCATCAGAACTTGGTCAAAAAATACTTTTAAAAAGTATTGAGTTAATTGATGAAATAGGTTTTGAAGCATTTACATTTAAAAAATTAGGAGTCGCAATTAATTCCCCTGAAAGTTCTATTTACAGATATTTTAAAAATAAACACATGTTACTCGTTTATTTAACTAGTTGGTATTGGAGTTGGACTGAATATCAAATTGTACTAGCTACAACCAATGTGGCTTCTGCAAAAAAAAGGCTCACAAAAGCAATAAGTATTCTTACAAGACCAGCAATGGAAAATACATCTGTTCCGTATATAAATGAGGTTCTTTTAAGTAAAATAATTATTTCAGAATCAATAAAATCGTACCACACTAAAAATGTGGATGAAGAAAATAAAAAAGGATATTTTGCAACTTATAAAAGTGTAGTTCATAGAGTAAGTGATATTCTTTTGGAAATTAAACCACATTTTGAATTTCCTAACATGTTAATTTCTACAATTATTGAAGGTTCGCATCATCAAAAATACTTTGCATCCCATATCCCTTCATTAACAGATATAACAACTAAAAAAAATACAATTGAACAGTTTTATACTAAAATGGCATTAAATTTTATTAAATAACAAAAACTAACTAAAAAAAATGAACAAATTATTCAACTTTAAACACTTTCGAGGTGATTTATTTGGCGGTATCACAGCTGGTATAGTAGCACTTCCTTTAGCACTTGCCTTTGGGGTAAGTTCTGGATTAGGACCTAGCGCAGGGTTATATGGTGCAATTTTCATCAGTTTCTTTGCAGCCTTATTTGGAGGTACAAATACACAAATTTCAGGACCAACAGCACCAATGACAGCTGTAAGTATGGTTGTAATTGCAGGAATACTCGCTACAAATGATGGTGATTTAACTAAAGCATTACCAATTATTCTAATGGTTTTCCTATTAGCAGGTCTTATGCAAATAGCATTAGGAATTATTGGTCTGGGAAAATACATTAGGTATATTCCCTACCCTGTAGTTTCCGGATTTATGACTGCTATTGGAGTTATTATTTTGGTTACTCAAATTTTACCATCTATAGGTTACTACCCTAAAGAAGACGTTGAATTTGTAAACCAGTTTAAGCCACAAGCTGAAGAATTAATTCTTGAAAATATTTTAAAAGACGAAGCAGGTGAAGGTATTTTAGTAATTGAAGATTTTAAAGAAACCATTAACCGCGCTGAAAAAGTGACTCAAAACGACATTTTAAAGGAGTCCAAAACACTAGCTGGTAAAGAAGCTTCAGGAGTTTTGGGTGCTTTAAAAGTATTTCCAAGAGCAATACAAAATATAAATTGGTTAGAACTAATTTTAGCTTTAGGAACTATAATAATAATTTATGGTTTTAAACGAATTACAACAAAAATACCTAGCACATTGGTAGCACTTGTAGTAATGTCTGCAATTGCCATGTTAGCCAATTTAGATTATAGACCAATTCCTGAAATACCACAAGGTTTACCTGAATTTCAACTAGGAATATTTACTGGCTTTAGCCTATCAGGGTTAACACCTTATATTTTCACAGCGTTAACGTTAGCACTTTTAGGAGCAATTGACTCGTTATTAACAAGTGTGGTAGCTGATAATATGACTAAAACCAAACACAAACCTAATAAAGAATTAATTGGTCAAGGAATTGGAAACAGTATTGCATCATTATTTGGAGGAATTCCTGGTGCAGGTGCAACTATCCGAACAGTAGTAAATATTAATTCTGGAGGAAAAACAAGATTATCTGGTATGGTTGCAGGAGTTTTACTGTTTATTGTACTATTAATATTAGCACCTTTAGCTTCAAAAATTCCAGCAGCTGTTTTAGCAGGAATCTTAATTACAGTTGGTATTGGAGTTATGGATTATAAAGGATTAAAAGCAATACCTTATTTACCAAAAGATGTAAAAATTGGTCCATTTAAATTTAGTATGGAAGTATTAATAATGCTAACTGTATTAGGGTTATCAACTTTTTGGAACCTAGTATATGCTGTGGGTATTGGATTGGTTATTGCTTCTTTAATGTTTATGAAAAAAATTGGAGATTTAACTGCACAACGCTCCGATGTTAAAACTTTAAAAGAAGAAGCTTGGAAAGATGAAATAGGATTCCCTGAAAAATATAAAGAAGAAGTATTTATTAAGCACATTAAAGGACCATTATTTTTTGGATCTACAAGTGACTTTCAACAATTAGCACAGCAAATTCCAAAAACAGCTTCAAAAGTGATTATACGTTTGGGAAGAATGCAATATATGGATCAATCAGGTTTATATGCAATGGAAGATGCCTTACAAGAATTACAAGCCCACAACATTACCGTATTGTTTGTAAACTTATTAGAGCAACCTAGATACTTAATGGAGCGAATTGATATTATTCCAGATTTAATTCCTGAAGATCAAGTTTTTGACAATTTTGACCAATGTTTAACATGGATTAAAGAAAAACATAACTAAAAAAAATAATAAAATGAGAACACAAACTAAAGAAATACAAGATAATTTAACACCAAAATGCGCACATGATATTTTGGTGGAAGGAAACAAAAGATTTGCTGCAAACTTAAAAGCGCAAAGAAATTTGCAAGATCAAGTATTTGCAACTAGCAAAGGGCAATACCCATTTGCTGTGATATTAAGCTGTATAGATTCTAGAGTTCCAACCGAATTAGTTTTTGATCAAGGTATTGGAGATATATTTAGTGTTAGAGTTGCTGGAAATATAGTTAATAAAGATATTTTAGGATCTTTAGAATACTCTTGTAAAGTGGCAGGCTCTAAAATATTAGTTGTAATGGGGCATACAAAATGTGGTGCAATTACTGCAGCATGTGGTGGTGTTAAATTAGGAAATGTAACTCAATTACTTGAAAAAGTTGAGCCAGCAATTAAAACCGTAAGAAAGAATGATGATGAACTTACACCAGATCAAGTAGAAGAGGTTATTCATGAAAATGTAAATGTTTCTATAGAAAGAATTAGAAAAGAAAGTCCAATTTTAGCAGAGATGGAAAGTAATGGTGAAATTGAAATTGTTGGTGCTTCTTATGATTTAACTACTGGTTTGGTTGAATTTTATTAAAAACCATCTATTTTTTATAAGTGTAGTGTTCTATTTAAACTCAATAGTATAAATTTGAATTAGAAAACACTACACTTATGAAAACTTACAATTGGGCAATATTAGGTTGCGGTAAAATCGCTAAAAAATTCGCTATAGAATTAGCCGAATTACCAAATGCTAATTTATATGCTACAGCTTCTAGAAATATTGATACAGCATCTAATTTTGCTTCAGAATTCAATTTTGAAAAAGCGTATGGTTCTTATCTAGAAATGGTTAAAGACCCAAAAGTTGATGTAGTTTATATAGCAACACCACATAGTTTTCATAAAGAACACTCTTTACTATGTTTAGAGCATAAAAAGGCTGTTTTATGCGAAAAGGCCTTCGCTATAAACACTAAAGAAGTTGAACAAATGATTACTTCATCAAAAGAAAACAACACCTTTTTAATGGAAGCTTTTTGGGTTATTTTTAGACCTAAATTTAAAAAAGTTCAAGAGCTTATTTCAACCTATAAACTAGGGAAACTAAAATTTGTAAAATCTGATTTTATGTTTAATGGTGAATTTAACCCTAATAACAGATTATACAATTTAGATTTAGGAGGTGGATCTCTATTAGATATTGGAATATATCCTATTTTTACAGCCCTTACTTTACTCGGAGTTCCTGATTCAATTAAAACGGTACCACATTTTAGTTTAACAGGTTCTGAAGTAAGTATTGCTATGCTATTTGGTTATAAAAATGGAGCAACAGCGGTTTTAACATCAAGCTTTGATGCCGATTATAAAAATGATGTTGAACTCTGTTTTGAAAATGGAATTATTAGTTACGATCGTTTTTCAGCAGACCCTATTTCATTAAAAATAAATGAAAAAATAACTAAAATCCCTTTTGATAATGGAACCCATTTAGGGTATAAATTTGAAGCTTTACACGTAATGGAATGTTTAGATAAAAATTTAATTGAAAGCCCTATTCTTTCAAATAAAGTTAGTTTAAATTTAATAAAAATATTAGATCAAGTTAGAAAAGATGCAGGAATAGTTTTCCCAAATCACGACTAGATTATATTTTCAATTTTGGTACAAATAATTAATTATCTTTGCGCAAATTAAGAAGACAGGAATACGAAGTATGAAAAACATAAGAAACTTTTGCATAATTGCACACATTGACCACGGAAAAAGTACATTGGCTGACAGACTTTTAGGTTTTACAGGTACAGTTACAGCTCGTGAAGAACAAGCGCAGTTACTAGATAATATGGATTTGGAACGTGAACGTGGTATTACCATTAAAAGTCACGCAATCCAAATGGACTATATTTATGAAGGTGAAAAATATGTTTTAAACCTTATTGATACTCCAGGTCACGTAGATTTTTCGTACGAAGTTTCAAGATCTATTGCAGCTTGCGAAGGCGCTTTATTAATTGTTGACGCAGCACAAAGCATTCAGGCACAAACAATTTCAAACTTATATTTAGCTTTAGAAAATGATCTGGAAATAATTCCAGTTTTAAACAAAGTAGATTTACCAGGTGCAAACCCTGAAGAAGTTACTGATGATATTGTAGACCTTTTAGGTTGTGATGCTGAAGAAGTAATTCATGCAAGTGGAAAAACTGGTTTTGGTGTTGAAAACATACTAAAAGCTATTATTGAAAGAGTTCCTGCACCAAAAGGTAACGAAAAAGAACCGCTTCAAGCATTAATTTTTGACTCTGTTTACAATTCTTACCGTGGAGTTGAAACTTACTTTAGAGTTTTAAACGGTGAAATAAAAAAAGGCCAGCGAATTAAATTTATGGCTACCGGAAATGAGTATAACGCTGACGAAGTTGGTACTTTAAAATTAAAACAAGCACCTAAACAAACTATAAAAGCTGGTGATGTTGGATATTTAATAACAGGTATTAAAGCTGCTAGTGAAATTAAAGTTGGAGATACAATTACGGATGCAGAAAACCCAACCAAAAATAGAATTGAAGGATTTGAAGATGTAAAACCAATGGTATTTGCTGGGATTTATCCTGTTGATACCGAAGATTACGAAGAGCTTCGTAATTCAATGGAGAAATTACAATTAAATGATGCATCTTTAGTGTATACACCTGAAAGTTCTGCCGCTTTAGGGTTTGGTTTTAGATGTGGATTTTTAGGAATGCTACATCTAGAAATTATCCAAGAACGTTTAGAACGTGAATTTGATATGACGGTAATTACTACCGTTCCAAACGTAAGTTATCATGCTTTTACTAATAAAAATCCTGATACAATTCTTTTAGTTAATAATCCATCAGATTTACCAGAACCATCTAGATTAAATAGAGTTGAAGAGCCTTTTATAAAGGCTACCATAATTACAAAATCAGATTTTGTTGGTCCAGTTATGAGTTTATGTATTGAAAAACGTGGACAAATTGTAAACCAAACATATTTAACACCTGAACGTGTTGAATTAACATTTGATATGCCTTTAGCTGAAATTGTATTCGATTTTTACGATCGATTAAAAACAGTTTCAAAAGGATATGCTTCTTTTGATTATCACCCAATTGGAATGAAACAATCAAAACTTGTTAGAGTTGATATTTTACTGAACGGAACATCTGTTGATGCACTTTCTGCATTAATCCATGCAGATAACGCATATAATATTGGTAAAAAAATGTGTGAAAAATTACGTCAATTAATACCAAGACAACAATTTGATATTCCAATTCAGGCTGCAATTGGCGCTAAAATTATATCTCGTGAAACTGTAAAAGCCTTACGTAAAGATGTTACCGCTAAATGTTATGGAGGTGATATTTCTAGAAAACGTAAGTTATTAGAAAAACAGAAAAAAGGAAAAAAGAAAATGAGGCAAGTTGGAAATGTTGAAATTCCTCAATCAGCTTTTATGGCAGTTTTAAAACTGAATGAATAGTGAAAAAATAATTACAATAAAAAAAACCTTCAAAATTTTGAAGGTTTTTTTTATAATTACATTTAAAAGAATTATTCTCCGTGTAACCAAACTTTTTTAGCCAATAATTGCTCTTCAGTTTCCTCATGATCTTCATCAGGAACACAACAATCAACAGGACATACTGAAGCACATTGTGGTTCATCGTGGAAACCTTTACATTCAGTACATTTATCAGTTACAATAAAGTAAAATTCATCAGATTTTGCCTCATTCATTTCATCAGCATCAACCTCTTCACCACTAGGTGTAGTTACAGTTCCACTTAATGAAGTTTCATCAGCATACGCCCATTCACTATCTGGTTCGTAGATTGCGTTGTTTGGACATTCTGAAACACATGCATCACAATTAATGCACTCATCTGTTATTTTAATAGCCATGATTTCTAATTTTTAAATATTATTTATCTACAAATTTATACAATTTTCTTTAAGTAAATGTGACAAAAGTCATTTAGATAACTTAAAAAAATAAGTTACTTTTGATTGAAGCATTATAATCAAATATTTTGCATAAATTTATCTCTTTATTTATAATTAATATAAATTATGATTACACCTAAAAATAATGGTCAACCTGAAGTACTAGAAGCAGTTGTAATTCGCTTTGTTGGTGATTCAGGAGACGGAATGCAATTAACTGGAACACAGTTTTCTGACACATCTGCAATGTTTGGAAATGACATTGCTACATTCCCTAACTACCCTTCAGAAATTAGAGCTCCTCAAGGAAGTTTATATGGCGTTTCTGGATTTCAAGTACATATAGGTAGTGTTGAAATTAGTACTCCAGGAGACAATGTTGATCTTTTAGTAGCTATGAACCCTGCCGGATTAAAAACAAATTTAAGTTCCGTAAAGCCAGGACATACTATTATTGTTGATATTGATTCTTTCACAAAAAAGAATATTGAAAAGGCTCAATATGAAACCAATCCTTTAGAAGATGATAGTTTAGACAATTATCGCGTAATTGAAGTTTCAATGACTTCATTAACAAAAGAAGCTTTAAAAGGAGTTGAAGGATTAGATAATAAATCCATAACTAGAAGTAAAAATATGTTTGCTTTAGGAATGGTGTACTGGATGTACCATCGTTCTCCGCAACATACTATCGACTTTTTAACTAAAAAATTTATCACTAAACCTAATATTGTTGAAGCAAATACCAGAGTTTTAAATGCTGGTTACAACTATGCAAATACTCTAGAGCTAATACCAAATTCATATACTATATCACCAGCTAAAATGGCACCTGGAACTTATAGAATAATTATGGGTAATACTGCTACAGCTTGGGGATTTTTAGCAGCTGCTGAAAAATCGAACTTGGAATTATTCCTAGGATCATATCCAATTACTCCAGCTACAGATATTTTACATGAATTGGTTAAGCATAAACATTTTGGGGTAAAAGCTTTTCAGGCAGAAGATGAAATTGCAGGAATTTCTTCAGCAATTGGAGCTTCATTTGCAGGTGATTTAGCAATTACAACTACCTCTGGACCTGGATTAGCATTAAAAGGTGAAGCTTTAGGTTTAGCTATGATGGTTGAACTTCCTTTAGTTTTAGTGAATGTTCAACGTGGTGGACCTTCAACTGGATTACCTACCAAAACAGAACAATCTGATTTATTGCAAGCAATGTACGGAAGAAATGGAGAAAGTCCCGTAATTGTTATTGCAGCAAGTACACCAGAAAATTGTTTTGATTTCGCATATATGGCTGCAAAACTAACTCTAGAGCATATGACTCCAGTTATTTTATTAACTGATGGTTATATTGCAAATGGATCAGCTCCATGGAAAATCAGAACTGTTGATGATATGCCAGAAATCAAAAATAATATTATTAAAAAAAGAACTGAAGATTGGCATCCATATGATAGAGATGAAAATACTTTAGCTAGAAATTGGCCAATACCTGGAA
This sequence comes from Lutibacter sp. TH_r2, assembly GCF_033101135.1. NCBI lineage: Bacteria > Pseudomonadati > Bacteroidota > Flavobacteriia > Flavobacteriales > Flavobacteriaceae > Lutibacter > Lutibacter sp. TH_r2. Next base: position 1,449,018 of record NZ_JAWMPV010000001.1, on the reverse strand, counting down.
CTCCAAATTTAGAACATAGAATTGGTGGTTTAGAAAAAGATCGTGTAACAGGTAACGTTTCTTATGTTGCTGAAAACCACGAATATATGACCAAAATAAGAGCAGAAAAAATTAAACGTGTTCAAAATTATATTCCAAATTTAAAAACTGAATTTGCTGAAAGTGGTGATTTATTAGTTGTAGGCTGGGGAGGAACATATGGATCACTTCATTCTGCTGTAAAAGAAATGAACACAGATGGTTATAAAAATATAGGTTTAGCGCATTTTAATTACATAAATCCACTTCCAAAAAATACAAAAGAAATTTTATCTAAATTTAAAAAAGTTGTGGTTTGTGAATTAAACAATGGACAGTTTTCTAAAATATTAAAATCAAATTTTAACAATATAGATTTTATTGAATTTAATAAAATTCAAGGATTACCATTTGGAAAAACTGAATTAACTCAAAAGTTTAATCAATTAGTAAAATAATTATGGAAACAACTGCTAAAAAATATACGTTTAAAGATTTTGCAAGCGACCAAGAAGTACGTTGGTGCCCAGGCTGTGATGACTATGTTATTTTACGATCTATGCAAAAAGCTTTACCTGAAATGAACGTTAAAAAAGAAGACGTTGTATTTATTTCAGGAATTGGATGTTCATCACGTTTTCCATATTATATGGATACTTACGGAATGCATGGAATTCATGGTAGAGCTCCAGGAATTGCTTCTGGAGTAAAACTTGCCAACCCAGATTTAAGTGTTTGGATTATAACTGGTGATGGTGACGCCATGGCTATTGGTGGAAACCATTTTATCCATGTTTTACGAAGAAATTTAGATCTAAACATTTTATTATTTAATAATGAAATTTATGGATTAACTAAAGGTCAATTTTCACCAACATCATTAGTTGGCCAAAAAACAAAATCTTCGCCATATGGAAATATTCAACAACCTTTCTCACCTGGAGAATTAGCTATTGGTGCGCATGCACGTTTTTTTGCTAGAATTGGAGGAAACAGTCCAAAAGAAATGAGTCAATTATTTATTGAAGCACATAACTTTAAAGGAACTTCATTAATTGAAATTCTTCAAAACTGTGTGATTTTTAACGATGGTTGTTTTACAAATGTTACCGATAAAGCTGTAAGAGAAGATAAACAAATTTATTTGAAACATGGTATGCCCATGATTTTTGGGAAACAAAAAAATAAAGGTTTAGTTTTAAATGGCTTAAAATTAGAAGTAGTTACTATTGGTGAAAATGGTGTAACGGAAAATGATATTTTGGTACATGATGCTAAAGAATCTGACCCTACATTACACCAAATGTTAGTTAGACTAGAATACCCTATTGCTACTGGAATAATTAGAAGTGTTAACGATATTACTTTAGAAGAAAAAATGGACAATTTAACTAAACAGGTAAAAGCTAATTCTAACTTTAAAAAAACTAGCGACTTATTCTTCTCTGGAGAAACTTACGAAGTAAAATAGATTAATTTTATATTAATTACTTTAAGAAGAAGTTGTGGTGCTATTTTTAGCTACTATAACTTCTTCTTTGCTTTCAATATAATCATATAAAATGTGATCTATAATTTGCTGTGTTTCATTTGGAAATTCTAATTCTACTTTTTCACTACTATTAACCCATTGTTGTATTTTAGGAATATTTTTTTTATTTAATGATTTTAACACTGGTACGCCAATCTCTGCTAATGCAGCAGCATTAAAATGCTGTTCATATTGATATTTCATTGGAATAATCATTAATTTTTTATTTAAAAAAATTGCTTCAGCTGGAGTCTCAAAGCCTGCACCACACAAAATACCTTTACATGAAGCCAAACTTTTTTCAAACTTTTCACTATCAATTGGCTTTACAAAAACATTGTTTTTTTGATAACACTTGTTTGCATTTTTTGAAAAAACTTTCCATTTAACACCTTTTATTTTAGATAGTGATTTAATTATTTTTTCATCTGAAAAAGAAGGAAGGTAAACGGTATAATGATTTTTTTCAGTACTATTAAGTAAACGGATTGCTTTTCTAATTATTGGTGTATATATATTTTTATTATATTTTTTAAAATGAAAACCATACTTATATTTACTATATGCATAATTTTTAATTATAAACCTACCAATAAAATCGGTGTGCAAGGGTTTTGGAACATTTTTAGTATATAAAGCTCCTTGATGACTTAACGAAATACATTTTACTCCACGCAATTTACATGCCCAAGCTGAAATAGGTTCAAAATCGTTAATTACAAGATCATAATTTTCAACTGGGCATTTTTTAATTTCATTAAAAACCCTTAATAGATTATTATTGTTAAATGTTTTTAAAAAATCAATTCCGCCTTTTTTACCAAAATAAAAACTCAACCCTTTATAATAAAAATTAACATTTTGCTCTAATTTAATTTCTGCTTGCGTTCCACTAACTAATATCTCTACCTGCGCTCTTTTTAACAATGCTGGAATTACTTCTTTTGCTCTACTTAAATGTCCATTACCTGTACCTTGAATAGCGTATAGAATTTTCATTAAAATGATTTTTTGAAATTAAAATCGGCAACTAATTGCCCAAATAATTCTTTAGGTGTTTTGTCTAGAATATCAAAATCTTCTTCAATAGTTTCAATGCTTTCTTCATTAAATGAATAAATTTTCCATTTTTTGTTTTCATATTCCAAGGCTGTTAAATTCTCAATCCAATCTCCTGAATTTAAGTATTTTACCGAACCCTGATCTGTAGATACTTTTTTAATAACGGGTTGATGTATGTGCCCACAAGCAACATAATCAAATCTATTTTCAATAGCAATTTTTATAACAGTTTGCTCAAAATCATCAATAAATTTAACAGCTGTTTTCACACTATCCTTAATTTTTTTTGATAATGAAATTTTGCCTTTACCTAACATTAAACTTATATAATTAACCGCTCTATTTATTAAAATAAGGCTATCATATCCAACTGCACCGAGTTTTGCCAACCATTTAGAATGTTTCATAGTTACATCAAAAACATCCCCATGAAAAAACCATGCTTTTTTACCATCTAACTCTAAAACAATTTTATTTTTAATTGAAAAAGATCCAAGTTCAAAACCAACAAATTTTCGAAGCATTTCATCATGGTTTCCAGTAATATAATAAATTTCCTTACCTTTTGATATCCAACTTATTAAATGCTTAATCACCTTCATATGCGATTTTGGCCAGTAGCGTTTGTTAAACTGCCAAATATCTATAATATCTCCATTTAGAATAATAATTTTGGGGTCTATACTTTTTAAGTATTTTAGTAGTTCTTTTGCGTGGCAACCGTAAGTTCCTAGATGGACATCAGAAATCACAACAACTTCAAGTTTTCGTTTTTTATTGGAACTCACAAACTAAATTTTGTATTCAATTATTGAATAAATTATAGTATGCAATAACTTAAAACATTGTTAATTTAATGTTTGAATAACTTTATTATTAAGTTAACCACGTTAAATAATTGTTTTCCCAATATACATTAAAATATCACCTTCTTGAACTTTTAAAGATTCGTGGAATGCAGAAATAATTTGAATAACTCCTTTTTTATTTTTTACAAATAAAGGAACAGCATGTATTTCAGTATTAATTTTCATTAATAAATCTTTATAATGTTTTTCAGAAGTAATTTTAACTTCGTTTACTATTGGAAAATCTCTAACTACTTCACTTAAATTTATATAATCATCTTTATCTGTAAACAATTTATCTAAATTTACAGGTTTCTTCTCTTTTAATTCATCTGTAGAAATTAACCTAAACGAACCTTCTTCTCCAAAAGTTGGCGTAAATCTTTCCATCACATAATCATTAACTTCAGCACTACCGGTTAATGCTAATAAATAACCAATATCATTTAACTCAATATCTTCCAATAAATCATCAGAATAAATATTACCTTCAATAGCTTCTAGTCCTAATAATTTTGACTTTTCAATGTTTTGTGAATTTGTGTCTATTAATACAACTCTACGTCCGTTATTTTTTAAATAAGTTGCAATTAAACGAGCAAAATTAGATGCCCCAACCATTATAATACCTTCTGATGATTTTAAAAATACACCTACTACTTTAGCAAAAAAACGAGCTGTAGTAGCATTTAATAATACTGTTCCAAGCACAATCATAAACACTAAAGGTGTTATATATTCTGCTCCTGCTACTCCTGCTTTTAGTAACTTACTTCCAAATAAAGAAGCTATACCTGCGGCTACAATACCTCTTGGTCCAACCCAGCTTATAAATAATTTTTCGTTAAATTTTAGGTTTGAGCCTATTGTACTTAAAAATACAGCTAGTGGTCTAATAACAAAAATAACGATACCAAATAAAATTGCTGTTTTCCAATTATACAACAACATCATATCTTCCATATTAATGTTTGCCGACAATAAAATGAATAGAATTGAAATTAGTAATACACTAATAGATTCTTTAAAATAAAGTAGTTCTTTTATGTTTTCTAATTTGTTATTTCCTAAAACCATTCCCATAACTACAACCGCTAATAGGCCAGATTCGTGAGCAAAAACTTCAGATTCAACAAAAACTAACAATACTGTAGATAATGAAACTACATTTAATAAATAATGAGGAATCATATTTTTATTAATGGCAAAAGCTAAAGCATGCGCAAATGTAAAACCGAATGTAGTACCAAACAGCAAAATTTTACCAAATTCTAACAATGCTGTTTTAGTAAAACCTCCACCTCCACCAACACTAATAAATTCAAAAACTAATACTGCAACCAATGCTCCTATTGGATCTATTAAAATTCCTTCCCATTTTAAAACTGCTGAAATATCTTTTTTTAATGGAATGTTTCTTAAAATAGGAGTTATTACTGTTGGTCCAGTAACAATAATTAAAGCTGCAAATAAAAATGACATTTCCCAACTCAAATCAAACACATAATGTGCTGTAATACCTGCGCCAAAAAATGTAACTGTAGAACCTAAAGTAATTAATTTAGTAATAACAGGACCAACTGTTTTAATTTCATTTCGTTTTAAAGTTAAGCCACCTTCAAACAGAATAATACTAATTGCTAAAGAGACAAAATAATAGAGTCCATCTCCTGGAAACAATCCTTTTTCACCATTCCAAACTGGTTCAATCCATTTTGCACCATCTTCCGATAAAAATTCTGCAGCTATTGGACCTACTAGTAATCCAATTAAAATTAATGGTAAAATTGCTGGAATTTTAAATCTCCATGCTACCCATTGCGCTAAAATTCCTAAAATAATTATTCCTGAAAGTTCTAACATATTACTTTATAAGTTCGTATTATTTTTATTAAGTAAATACGCAATATAACTAATATTTACCAATTGTAATATGACATTTTAAAAAACAAAATTACGCTAGCAAAAAAGGATATAATTAAATGTAAATTAATTTTTAAAGTAAACTAAATTTAAAAATAGATTTATTGCAATACTCTTCATTCGGTTTTAAAATTGAATTAGGGAAATTTGCATGATTTGGCGCATCAGGAAAATTTTGAGTTTCAAAACAAATTGCCGAAAACTTACTATAGGTTACATTATTTTTATAAGGTAAATTTGGTAATTGTACCGGAGTATAAACTACACTTGCAGGTTGATTAGTAAATACTTGCATTTTAATCCCTGATTCTGCTGAAGAAAGTTCCGCTTTTAATTCACCTTCACCTAATACAAACGTGTCGTCAAATCCCGTAAAATCTTCTCTTCCTAATAAAGAAATTTCATTTCTATCAAATCTAGTTCCTTTTGAAGAATTTAGTTTACCTGATGGAATTAATTGTGAATCCACATCTAAATAATGTGATGTATTAATCATTAATTTATGGTTAAGTACAGAATCTTTCCCATTTAAATTAAAATAAGCATGATTTGTTAGATTTACAGGAGTTGCTTTATCTGTTGTTGCTTTGTACGTAATTTTAACTTCATTATCTTCGGTTAATTGATACGTTACAGTAACCTTTAAATTACCAGGATATCCTTCTTCTCCATCTTCACTTGCACAAGATAAAACCACTTTAGGATTTTCACCTTTAACAACTTCATCTACATTCCAATATTTCTTATCCAACCCTACTTTTCCACCATGTAAGTGAACTCCATCAACATTAAAAATTGGATAGCTTTTACCATCAACATTAAATTTTCCAGTTGAAATTCTTCCAGCATATCTCCCAACTGAACTACTTAAATACAATCCGTTTTCTAAATAAAAATCTTCGGCATAATCACTTGGTTTTTCCAAGCCTGCAACAACATTTACTAATTCATTATTTTTATTTGGAACTTCTACACTAATCATGGTTGCTCCAAAATTAGCCACTTGTACTTTCATTCCATTTGAATTTACAAGTTGTATTACTTCTATATTCTGTGTCATACTACAAATTTAAAAGTTTAAACGAGTTATTACAAAATAAAATGTACTAATTACATTTAAACCTTTTTTCTATATATAAAAAAACAGTTGATTCAATTAAAAATCAACTGTTTTTTATGCGTTTTGAAATTAAAAATTAATCTTTCTTAATCCAAATATTTTCCATTTCTTCTAAAGTTTTACCTTTTGTTTCCGGAACCATTTTCCATACAAATATTGCAGAAAGTATACTCATTACACCGTAAAATAGATAAGTTCCACCACTACTAAACTCCATCATTGGCGGATAAGTGGACGAGATAAAAAAGTTTGCCGCCCATTGTGCCGCAACAGCAATTGCTACTGCCTGACTTCTAATTTTATTAGGATAAATTTCTGAAATTAACACCCAACAAATTGGTCCCCAACTCATCATAAATGAAGCTGTATACACAATAATAAACACTAAAGTTGCAATACCTATAATATCTTGAAATGCTAAAACCGAAATTGCAATCATTCCAATTGCCATACCAATTGAACCTGTAATTAACAATGGTTTTCTTCCCCATTTATCTACTGTCATAATTGCTACAACCGTAAAAACAACATTAATCAATCCCATTATAATGGTTTGTAACATAGAAGCATCTTTTGCTGCACCCATACTTTCAAAAATACGTGGCGCGTAATACAATGCTACATTAATACCAACAAATTGTTGAAATACAGATAACAAAACACCAACAATAATTACAACTTTACCATATGAAAACAATTTTCCTTTAGCTGAACTTGTAACTGAATTTTTAATATCAACAAGAATTTCTTTTGCTTTTTCAACTCCGTTAAATTTTGTAAGCGTTGATAAAGCTTCTTCATCCTTATTTCGCAATGCCAAAAATCTAGGAGATTCGGGCATAAAAAACATAAGTACTGCAAATAATGAAGCTGGTATTGCTTCAGACAAAAACATTCTTCTCCATCCAATTTCATTAATCCATTCAATTGTTTGGCCATCTGCTATTCCCCAGTTTACAAAATAAACCACCAACATACCAAAAATAATGGCAAATTGATTTAATGAAACTAGTCTACCTCTAATATTTGCTGGTGCAATTTCTCCAATATACATTGGGCAAACTGCTGATGCCAATCCAACACCTACACCACCAACTAAACGGTAAAAATTAAACATATATAATAAGCCCATTGAAGGAACTCCTTTTTCAAAGAATAAAAACTCTGGATTTCCTGATCCTAAAGCAGATAGTAAAAATAAAATACCTGCAATTATTAAAGCATTTTTTCTACCGTAAGAAGAAGATGCAAAACCAGAAATAGCTCCACCAATTATACAACCAATTAAGGCAGATGAAACAGTTATCCCATGTACAAAAGAGCTTAATCCTTGACTATCAATCAAAAAAGCTTGAATTGATTTTTCCGCTCCTGATATTACAGCAGTATCATAACCAAACAATAAACCTCCTAAAGTAGCTACAATTGTTACTACATATATAAACGACTTATTATGTCCCATAATTATATGTATTGATTAATTATGTTTTCAAATAATTCTTGTTTACCACTTTTTAGTGATAACTCTCCATTTTCTTGAGCTATTTTATACAAATCTTCCATAGATAATTTTCCATCTTCAAAAGCCTTACCTTTTCCTGCGTCAAATGAAGCATAACGGTTAGTTCTTAATTTATTATAAGGAGAAGAAGTCATAATTTTATCTGCAATTAATAACGCTCTTGCAAATGTATCGGCTCCACCTATATGTGCATGGAAAACATCTTCTAAATCTGTTGAGTTTCTTCTTATTTTAGCATCAAAATTAATACCACCGCCTTGTAAACCACCAGCTTTTAGGAACACCAACATAGCTTCTGTTGTTTCTTGAATATTATTTGGAAATTGATCAGTATCCCAACCATTTTGGTAATCTCCACGGTTTGCATCTAAACTACCTAACATACCAGCTTTTGCTGCAACTTCAAGTTCGTGTTGGAATGTATGTTGTGCTAATGTTGCATGATTCACTTCAATATTCATTTTGAAATCTTTATCTAAACCATATTCTTTTAAAAATCCAATGGCTGTAGCCGAATCAAAATCATATTGGTGCTTCATTGGCTCCATTGGTTTTGGTTCAATAAAAAAGTTTCCTTTGAATCCTTTTGAACGTGCATAATCACTAGCCATTCCTAAAAAGCGCCCCATATGATCTAACTCACGACCCATGTCTGTGTTCAATAAAGACATATAACCTTCACGACCTCCCCAGAATACGTAATTTTCACCACCTAATTTCATAGTGGCATCCATCGCTAATTTTATTTGCCCACCAGCACGAGCTACAACATCAAAATCTGGATTTGTTGAAGCTCCATTCATATAACGTGGATTAGAAAAACAGTTTGCTGTACCCCATAATAGTTTTATTCCTGAAGCGTCTTGTTTTTCTTTTAAGTAATCTGTAATAATTCTCAATCGTTCTTCTGATTCTTCAAAAGTAGCTCCTTCTTGAATTAAATCTGTATCGTGGAAACAGTAGTATCCAAACCCCATTTTACTAATAAATTCAAAAGCTGCATCTGCTTTATCTTTTGCTGCTTGAATTGGATCTGCTGCTTTATCCCACTCAAAACTTTGCGTTCCTGGTCCAAATGGATCTCCACCTTGGCCACAGAATGTATGCCAATAAGCTACTGCAAATTTAAAATGTTCACGCATTGTTTTTCCTGCAACAACCTGCTCTGGATTGTAATATTTAAATGCTAACGGATTGTCAGATTCTTTTCCTTCAAATTTAATTTCTCCTATACCTTTGTAGTATTCTTTACTTCCTATAAGTGCCATTATGTAATAATTATTTTATATGTTATTTTATTTATTGTTTAATCTTGTCTCTAATTCTTCTTTCCACTTTTTATAAGCAATTTTATAAGCTTCTTTATTTTTAAGTGGTTTGTAGGTCATAACATGGTCGTTGTTTGAAATATTATCTCCAAATTTCTTAAAATCACCATCTGTTAAACTACATGCTCTTGCAGCACCAACTGCTCCAGTTGTATTGTAAATCTCAATATCGTAACCTATTAAAGTGGCAACTGTATTTGCAAAAATTTCAGAACGGAATAAGTTATCGTTTCCAGCTCTCATTACTTTTACTTCAGCATTATCATTGGTTAAAATCTCCATTCCGTACACAAATGCAAATGCAATTCCTTCTAAAGCTGCTCTGCATAAATGACCATTATTATGTTGATTTAAGTTTAAGTTTAGAAAGTGAGCTCCTACATTTTTACTATTTAACATACGTTCTGCTCCATTTCCAAATGGTAGAATTACTACACCATCGGAACCTATTGAAACACTGTCTGCTTTAGCATTCATTTCTTCATAAGAATCTACACCTATATTATCTTTCAACCATCTGTACATAATTCCACAACCATTAATACATAATAACTTTCCAATATTAGTTTGGTTTTTAGAATAATTTACATGTACAAAATTGTTGATTCGGGAAGATTCTTTAGATTTTAATTGGTTTGTAACCGCATAAATAACTCCTGATGTTCCACCTGTTGCAGCAACTTCTCCATGATTTAAGATATTTAATGAAAGTGCATTGTTAGGCTGATCTCCTGCTCTATAAATAATAGGTATTCCAACCGGAATACCAGTTTCTATTGAAGCTTGTTCACTTACTTCTCCCTGATTAGTGAAATTTTCAACAACTTCTGGTGTTAGACCTGTATCAATTCCATAATATTCTAACAACCAGTTTGCAACCTTATCTTCTTTATAATCCCATAAAATTCCTTCAGAAAGAGAATTTTTAGTTGTACATATTTTATCTGTTAATTTTGCCGCAACAAAATCTCCTGGTAGCATGTATTTATAAATCTTATTATAAACTTCAGGTTCATTGTCTAACACCCATTTAAGTTTAGAAGCAGTAAAATTTCCAGGTGAGTTTAACAAGTGTTTTGTACACTTCTCTTCACCTAATTCATCAAAAGCTTTATTTCCAATTTCAACAGCTCTACTATCGCACCAAATAATTGAATTTCGTAGAGGTTCTAAATTTTTATCGACTACAACTAAACCATGCATTTGGTAGGAAATTCCAATTCCTGAAATTTTTGATGCGTCAACTTTAGATTCTTCAATTATTCTTTTAGTGCCTTTACATATATACTTCCACCATAAATTTGGGTCTTGTTCTGCCCAATCTGATTGTGGTGCTTTAATTTCCATTTCATTTTCTGGCTCATTGACAACTGCTATTTTTTCTCCAGATTTTGCATTAACCAATGCAATCTTAACAGAAGAGCTTCCTAAATCAAATCCTATATAATACAAATTGTGTGTGTTTTTAATTTGAGATAAAATTACTTTAACACAATAGTTTTAACTACTACAAACTGACATAATGCTATAACAAATGTTGCATAGAATTAATTTAATAAACCTTTATTTAGTTGAACAGCAAAAAAATACAAATTGAGATACGTATTTAAATATTAATCTTTTATTAATTGATAATCTTGAGCAGTATCAATATCTATAAAGTTAATTTTTGAAGTTATTTTTTTTACATTACCTACATGCTTTTTTAAAATATCTTTAGCTCCTTTATTTTCTTTTAATTTTTTTAACTCTTCAAAATAACAAGCATCAAAAATTGCTGGAACACTAATTCTATTTTCTGTTTTTGTTGCTACAATTTTTTTTGATGTTGCATTAAATTCATTAATTAGTGTTTTAAAATAGCATGAATTAATATAAGGCTGATCGGAAAGGGTAATTAAAACACTATTACAATTTGGAAATTTTTTTTGTATAAATTCTATACCACAACTAATTGAAGTTCCCATACCTAATTTCCACTTACAATTTTGAATAATAGTTGTGTTTTTAAAATTAAGTTTGCTTTTTATTTCTTCAGAATTTGCACCTAAAACAACACAAACATTAGCTGAATTTACTTGTAAACTTTGTTCAATTATGTTTCCTAGAAGAGTTGTATTTCTCCATTTTAGCAACTGTTTTGGTTTTCCCATTCTTGAAGATGAGCCTGCAGCTAAAATTAATATAGCAATATTAGCTTTCATTAGAATGAATTGAAATTTTTCTGTTTTTTAAAAAATCTGGTACTCTCTTCCTGGTAATTGCTAAAATTTCAGCACATATAGACAAAGCTATTTCTTGTGCTGTTTCAGAACCAATATTTAATCCTGCGGGGCCATAAATATTATTTAAAAACTGTTCTGAAATATCTGGATAATTTTCAATAAAATTATTTAATAATTTCTCTCTTCTATCTTTTGGACCTAACACTCCAATATAACATGGTTTTAAGTTTTTTAACGCTAATAAATATTCAAAATCTTTTGCATAACTATGCGTCATTAGCATTATTGCAGTTTGCTTATTAACCCAATCTAACTTTAATAAATTAGGCTTTGTTTGAATTAAATCAATAGCTCCTGGGAAATCTTTTAGGGTTTGATTATTTAGTGCACTAGTAATAATTACAACTTCCCAACCTATAAATGTTGCCAATTGAGTTAAAATAACAGCATCGTGTTCTGACCCAATAATCACCAATCTAAAACTTGGAGAAAACTCTTGTTTAAAAACATTAAAATTCTCATCAATCAGTTTCTTTTCAGAATTTAAATATTTCCAATTTTCAGAATCAAATGTGATTTTTGATCCACTTGTTAATTGTTCTCCTTCATTTAAATTAAAAAATGAATGAATGTTAAATGAAGTTCTTTTCGCTACCGAATTATTGAATTGTGTTATAGTGCCTTGAGAAGGATTAAAAAATTCTAGTAAAATAAAAAGTTTACCTTCACAACCTAATCTATAACGACCATCATAAATCATTAATTTTGAAGTCCCACTTTTAAAAACAGATAATGATTGACGTTGGATTTCTTTTTCTACACAACCACCACTTATAGCACCAACCATTGTTCCATTTTCCAACAAAAGCATTCTAACTCCAGGCTTTCTGTAAGAAGAACCTTCTAAATAAACTAAACTTGCAAGAACTGCATTAATTCCAGTTTTTTTAGCTTCAATAAAATGTAATAGTATAGATTTAAATTCGTGAGTCATATTTTGATAAAGTACTAAAATACAAAAAAGAGTTACAATAAATTGTAACTCTTTTTTAAAATTTCTAACCCAAAAATTAAACTATTCTACTAACTCTGCTTTTGGAGCATTTTTTTTAACCGATAAAATTCCGTTTTTTAAACTTCTATCAGATTTATACATTTGACTTGACCCTATAACCTGACCATTAGTTGCTTTTAAATTAAAATGCAGCTTTCCATTTTTTGCTTCTAATGTATCAAATTTGGTTGAATCTTGAGAATTTTTTCTAACTGATTCAACACCATTTAAACAACTACTTTTAGATGTATAGCCTTCACTTGCTAAAATTGGTTGGCCATTTCCTGCCTTTAATCTAAATCTAAATTCTCCTTTTTTATCTGTATAAATTTCAAATTTTGCCATATTGATGTTATGTTATATTACTTTTTTTATGACACTTATTTCTCTACCTAGTCACTTTTTTTATTATAAATTTTAATTTTTTTTAATTGAAATATTAAAAAACCATTCAACTATACTTTTTTGCAATTCATCGACACTTATTTGCTACATTAAAGAATAATTTACTCTAAAAAAACAGGTTTACTTAATTTTATTTCAAATTAAAAAGAGATGACAGACAATACTTTAAAAATTCTATTAATTGAAGATGACATGATAGAAATTATGAAATTTAACAGAACAATTTCATCACTTCAATTAAACCATAAAATTATTGAAGCAAAAAACGGTGAGGAAGCATTGGATATTTTAAATGAAAAAAATAGAATACCTGATATAATTTTATTAGATTTAAACATGCCAAAAATGAATGGAATTGAATTTTTAAACATTCTTAAAAAGGACGATGTTTTAAAATACATTCCTACTATTATTTTAACTACTTCAAGTAATAGAAAAGATATGTTAGAATGTTATAAAATAGGCATTGCTGGTTACATTATTAAACCTCTAAAATTTGAAAATTACGTTAAAAATATTGAACGTTTGTTAAATTATTGGAGTTGTAACGAGCTTATAAAAGGTTAATTTTAAAATTAAAACACATTTAAATAGCACTAATTATTATGAAAGGAATTGTTTTTACTGAATTTTTAGAAATGGTTGAAGAGACCTTTGGTTTAGAAACAGTAGATTATATTATATACAAATCAGATTTAAAATCAAAAGGTGTATACACATCGGTTGGTACATATGATTTTTTTGAAATGTTAAGCCTTATTTCAAATTTAAGTGAAAAAGTTAATATTCCAGTAAACGACCTAATTTACGCCTACGGATTGTACTTTTTTTCTGTATTACATAAAAATCACAGCAATATAATGGACTTATACGAAACTCCATTTGATATGATTTCTTCAATTGAAAACCATATTCATATTGAAGTGAGAAAATTATACCCTGGAGCTGAACTTCCTACATTTAAAATTATTAAAAAAGATGATGATTTTATTGAGTTAATCTATTATTCTGATCGTGGACTGTATATGTTTGCAAAAGCATTAATGGAAAAAACCTTTGAACATTTTAATAAACAAGCCAATATTGAATTTGAATTATTAAAAGACAATGGATCTGAAGTTCGCTTTTTAATTACTCAAAAAAATGGAGAATCCTAATAAAATAAAAATATTAGAAAGAGCCCTAGAAAGACAAAAAGCGGCTAGAATAGAAGCCGAAAAAATTTTAGAACAAAAATCATTAGAACTCTATAATATTTCTGAAGAACTAAAAGTTTCTAATCTTAAACTACAAGAACTTTTAATACAAAGAACATCTGAATTAGAAGGTGTATTTGTAAATATAATAGACGCTTATATTGTTATGGATTTAGACGGAAACGTTTTAAAACTTAACAAAGCAGCAACTAAAATGTTAGGTTATAACATTAATAAAAAACCTTTAAATTTATTAAGTCTTGTAAAAAAAGAATATTTAGAATACACATTAAAAGCCTTTAAAGAACTTTACAATAAAGGTTATTATACCAATTTTAGAATTGTACTTACAACAAAAAATGGTGAAGAAAAACTAGTACAAGTAAACTCAAGTATTATCTATAATAATGAGGGAAAACCAATTGCTGCACAAGGTATTTTAAGAGATATTACAAAAGAAGAACAAGATAAAGAACTAATTGAAGAGCAAAAAAATCAATTAGATATTATTATTGATCACTCACCTATTGGAATTGCACTTTCAAATAAAGATGATAATGGTTTAATTTTAGTAAATGAAGCTTTATGCAATATGCTTGGCTATTCAAATGAAGAATTAAAAAGCAAAAAAATTATGGAATTAACACACCATGATGAAAGAGAAGAATCTTCAAAAAGATTAGAGCAGCTATACAATGGAGAAATAGACACCTATACTCTTAATAAAAAATATTTGAAAAAAAACGGCAAAAATGTTTGGGCAAGAACCTCTGTAACAGCCGTAAAAAATAGCCATCATAAAATAATTTACCATGTAACTACTATTGAAGATATTTCTAAAGAAAAAAAACTAGAATTACAAAAAGAAGAACTTCTTAAAAATCTTGAAAGCCAAAACGAACAACTGAATGAATATGCACATATTGTTTCTCACGATTTAAAATCTCCTTTAAGAAGTATTTCAGCATTATTAACATGGACTAAAGAAGATTTAGCTACAAAACTAAATGAAGAAAACATGATTAACCTCAACCTTATGGAAGACAAGGTTGAAAAAATGGATCAGTTAATTAGTGATATCCTTAACTATTCAAGTGTTCAAAACGATGGAATTAATCTAGAATTAATTGATATTAACCAATTAATTGAAAATACAATAGAAATTCTGTTAGTCCCAAATCATATAAAAATTATTAATAATTGCTACATTCCTTCTTTTAAAGCAGATGCTGTTAGGTTACAACAAGTATTTCAAAACTTAATAAGTAATTCCATAAATTACATGGACAAAGAGCAAGGACTAATTGAAATAGATTGCATTGAAAAAGGCAACAAACATCTATTTTCAGTTAAAGATAACGGACCTGGAATTTCAAAAGATTATCATCAGAAAATATTTGAAGTTTTTAACTCCATAGGAAACCATAAAAATTCAACAGGAATAGGCTTAAGTATTGTTAAAAAAGTTGTTGAATTACATAAAGGAAAAATTTGGGTAGAAAGTGAACCTGGAGAAGGCACTACTTTTTTCTTTAGTATTAAAAAATAGCCTTTTAAACTACAAACTACTACAAATGAAAATAATACAAGCAAAAAAAACAAAAAATGCTAACTGGGAATTTTTAAATGAAAACACACCATTAAATAATCCTTTAGTTTTTGTTTTTGGAGATCGATTAAGTCTAGAAAATCTTGAAATAATTGAAGATATTAAAAATCAATTTCCATACGAACATTTGGTTTTTGGTTCAACAGCTGGAGAAATTATGGATGAAAAAGATTTTGATGAATCTATTGTAGTAACAGCAATGGAATTTGAAAAAAGTTCATTTAAAATAAAAAAAGCTAACATTTTAGACTTTGATAAGGATGCTGAAAAATTAGGCAAACATCTAATAGAACAACTTCCTCAAAAAAATTTAAAACACATTTTTGTATTATCAGAAGGTAGTTTTGTAAATGGTAGTGCGCTTATTAAAGGTTTAGAAAGTACTGCAACCAAAGCAATAATTACAGGAGGCTTGTGTGGAGATGGAGCTTTATTTGAAAAAACAGTAGCATCGTATAAAACAGCACCAAAACCAGGAGAAGTTATTGTAATAGGCTTTTATGGAGATACATTAGAAATATCTTTTGCAAGTGTTGGCGGTTGGAAACCTTTTGGCCCAGAAAGAATTATTACTAAAAGTACAGGAAATATACTTTATGAAATTGACAATCAACCAGCTTTAGACCTGTACAGTAAATATTTAGGAGACAAAGCTTCAGAACTTCCTCAAGCATCGTTATTTTACCCTTTAAAAGTTAAAGAAAAAAATCAAAAAAATTCAGTAGTACGTACAATTCTTTCCATAAACACTGAAGATAATTCTATGGTTTTAGCTGGTAATGTTCCCGAAAATGCTAAAGTACAGTTAATGATGTCTTCAGTAGATGAGTTAGCAGGTGGAGCTTACGAAGCAGCAAAGCTAGCTATGAAAAATAGAAAAAAACTACCTGAAATAGGCGTTCTGGTTAGCTGTATTGGAAGAAAACTAGCTATGGATCAAAGGGTTGAAGAAGAAATTGAAGACATTAAAATATTACTTGATACTAAAACCAAATTAGTAGGGTTTTATTCGTACGGAGAAATTGCTCCTTTTCATGGTGAAAAAAATGCCATACTTCACAATCAAACCATGACTTTAACTTTAATAAGCGAATAATGAATCCTTTGCTACAAAGACAATTAAAAAAACATTTACCCGATCATTTAAAAAACGACAAATCTATTTCTACTTTTTTAGATGCTATTGATAAATCGTACAGTAATTTTGAAAGTCAACTAGCAATGTCGCAAAGAGCTATGATGATTAGTTCAGACGAACTTTCTGAAGCTAATTTAAAACTAAAGGAAGAAACTGTTAACCTAAAAAAAATTATTAATAGCTTAAATTATGTTGTAAAAGTTTTAAATCTTGAATCAAGTGAAAATATAAAAGACATAAACGAGTCTGTAAATTTGGTTAAATTTATTGAAAAACAATCTGAAGATATTTTAACAGCCAATAAAGCAAGAGAAGAGTTATTAGTTAATTTAGAAGAAAAAAATCAGGAATTAAATAATTATGCACACATAGTTTCACACGATTTAAAAACACCTTTACGCAGTATTTACACATTAATTAATTGGGTTGTTGAAGATGAAAAAAATAATTTAAACAAAAAAAGTCAAACGCATTTCGACCTAATTCTTGAAAACCTAGAAAAAATGGAAGCCTTAATTAATGGTATTCTAACCTATTCTACAATAGACAAATCTCAAATGACTGCTTATAAAATAGATACTTTTGAGGTTGTAAATGATATTATTAGAATGATGCTTATTCCAGATAATGTTGAAGTTAAAATAGATAAAAATTTACCTGAAATTACTGGCGATTCAGCAAGAATTCAACAAGTTTTTCAAAACCTAATTCAAAATGCAATTAATAGTCTAGACAAGGATACTGGAAAAATAGAAGTTGGTGTAAATTGCGCAAATAGTAAATGGGAATTTTATGTAAAAGACAACGGTAAAGGAATTTCAAAAAAATACTTCGAAAAAATATTTGACATATTTGAAAGTATAGACCAACGCAAAATAAACTCTGGAATTGGACTTTCTATTGTAAAAAAAGTAATTCACTTTTATGGAGGAAAAATATGGTTGGAAAGTGAAATTTCAAAAGGAACCACGTTTTATTTCACCTTACCAAAAAATTAAATTATGACTGAAAAACCAAATTTAAACTACATTCAAGAAATATCTGGAGGAGATAAAGAATTCGAAAACAAACTGTTACAGATTGTAAAAAATGAATTACCAAATGAAATTGAAACGTATACCAATTTCTTAAAACAAGAAAAATTTATATTGGCAGCTGAAATTGTTCATAAAATTAAACATAAAATTAGTATTTTAGGCCTCACAAAAAGTTATCAAGTTGCTATTGATTACGAAGAAGATTTGAAAAAAAACAGTATAAAACTCAAAAATGAATTTGAAATTATACTAACTTCAATGATTCATTTTATAAACAAGGTTTAAAAACTAAACTATGAAAAGTATTATTATTGATGATGAAGAAATGGCAAGAGCCATTATTAAACAATTAAGTTCTAACAACAACAACGTTAACTTAATAGACAGTTTTTCAAATGCCATTGAAGCTATCAAATATTTAAATCAAAACGAAGTAGATTTAATTTTTTTAGACATCCATATGCCTACTTTTACCGGTTTTGATTTAATTCAAACTTTAAAAAACCCACCAAAAGTAATACTAACAACTTCAGATAAAAACTTTGCAATAGAAGCTTTTGAATATGAGTGCATTGTAGATTATTTAGTAAAGCCTATCAATCAAAATAGATTTGATAAAGCTGTTAACAAAGCAATTTCGTTTACTCAAATAACTTCAGAAGACACTAAAAAAGAAGAAGAAACTGTTAATGAATTGTATGTAAATATTGATAGACGATTAATTAAAATCAACTTTGAAACTATTAAATTGGTTGAAGCAAAAGGAGATTATATTCAAATTAAAACAGAAAATAAAAACTATACTGTACATTCTACACTTAAAAAAATTGAAGATAAATTACCAGACGATTTATTTTTAAAAGTGCATAGATCTTTTATAATCAATACCAAAAAAATTATTGATATTGAAGATAATAGTGTACTAATAGGTAAAGATGTTATTCCGGTTAGCAGATCTAATAAACCTGAATTAATGAAAAGATTAAATTTATTGTAAATACCACTCATCGATACTAACAAGCAGTTAAACTTTTACGTTTTTAAGGTAAACGAAAATATATAATTTCATCAAAACCTAAACTTACATTTGTTTCATAAATAACTATTTTATGAAGCAATTATTACTTTTAACAGTACTTTTTACAAGTACAATTTACGCACAAAACTATCAATTTTTAGGTTCGTACACGTCTAATGGAACACCTCAATATTTAGAGGAAAGTGACAATGTAAGTACTGAAACTTTAGAATTAATAAGCAACTCTTTACCAGAAAGTTATCCTGTTCCAGAATACAATCCGCATTATATTACATCTGGATACGAAACCGATATTCATATAGAAGATAACGCAGATGTTTGGGTTACTTTTGTATCTGAAGGTGCTGGTTACAGAAACGTATTAGGTTTTTACACTTATGATATTGACAACCCAATAACATCAGCTCCTGAACCTGAAGATATTACCATTATTTTTCCAAACGTTTCAGCTTTAGGAAGCGGCGGAGGTTTAGAAACAGGAAACAAAGTTAATATTGGTAGATTTTCACCTGGAACAGGAATTGGCTGGGTTTTACTTGCAAATGCATGGAACGGAAGTAATGTTACATCGGGTTTATGGCAGTTATACTCTAACCCTACTTTTAATCCAGAATCTAATTCAGAATTACAATATCATAATGTTTTACTAAACGATCCGGAAAACGAAAGAATAATATTAGGATTTGAAGATATTAGAAGAGATTATAACTCATGTGATAATGATTTTAACGATGCTATTTTTTATGTTACAGCAAACCCATACTCTGCAATAAAAACAATAAATTATGCCGATGTAAATTCAGCAACAGATGTTACTTCAGCTAATAAAGGAGGTTTAGAAAGTAATGGAAATCTAGCTTCATTAATAGCTAAAAGAAATTTTAATAGAATTAAGGCTAATAGTTTTAAGCACGAAAAAAAATTACAAGCAAAATTTAAATCAACTACTAAAACATTCTCATCAAAAACTAATAGTGAAATTAATTTAAGTGCTCTTTTTCCAGAAACAGGAATGTTTGGAACTGAAACTTCATTCACTTCAAGTCCAACAGATTTAATTGGAATTACAAACGCTAAACAAGTTTTTTCGGTAGATTATTATGAAGGTGAAGAACGTGTTTCTGCAGCATTAGCTACCTATTCTGAAAATGGTATTTACGATCATTCAAAAGTGATTTGCGATAGATTAAATAGCTCTTCATTAGAAGATATAAGAACTATTTATTTAAATGGTCATGAGATAATAATGATTAAAATTGAACGCGAAAACAAATTGATTGAATACGCCTTAAACTTTTCATTAGAAGTTACAGAGAGTCAATATAATTTACATAGCTATTGGAACATTGCCGAGTATCCAAACGCAAATTATTTAAACTTTCAAATTTGGGGAGGTTCAATGGGACAAGTAAGTGCTATTGCAAATTCAGTTTTAGCTAAAGTTCAAGAAGAAAAACCTTTAAGTAGTGAAAATAAACTAGATAGAATTCCTACAGTTTTTGTAAAAAAAGGAACCTATAAAAACGGAGAATTACATTTAACTGTAAAAAACAAATCTGAAGCATCTTCACTTTATTTTGAAGGAAATGTAAGAGCAACAGAAAATGTAGAAACAGAATTTGTTGCATTAGACGGTTATTTATCTAAAGATTTTGAAGAAGATATTACCATTAGTATTGGAAGTATGTTTGATATTGGATTTTCAGTAAAAGCTAATAATTCACCTCAACAAGATGCTTTGTATTTAGCAGATGGACCTTGGGGAATTGATTATGTAGAAAGCGAAACAAAAATTACAAATTTTGACATATCTAATAGCAATTCAGAATATTTAGATAAAAATTATTCAGTAGAAAGAAATGTTAGTGTTGAAGGTGAAGTTTATGGAACTGCTAATTTATTTAGAAATATTTTACCTGGAGAATTAGTTTTTAACACATCAAACTATGAAAACATTGAATTAAAAATTCAAAATAATTTACCTATTGAAGTTATTTTAGTTACTGAAAATTTAGAAAATTGGGAGAATAGATTACGTTACAATTTACCAGTAAATAATAGTGAAATTTCTACAAGTATAAGTTTAGCTGATTTTAAAGATCAAAATGGAAATTCAGCAGATTACACAAAAATTAGAGGTTTAGTATTTTCTATACAAGGTGATTATTCGAGTTTTCAACCTTTTTTAATAAAAATATCTGATTTGATTTTTTCAAATTCCAAAACCCTATCATTAAACGAAATTGAAATAACAAAAGAGAATAACATTTACAACTACCCAAATCCGTTTAAAAGTTCAACAACTTTGGTTTTACCAGAAAATTCTGAAAACACAACTGTAATAATAAGTGATTTGTTAGGTAGAATTGTATATAACAACGCATTAAAAACAACCTTTAGCAATAAAATAACGCTTAACCTAGGTTATTTACAACCAGGAGTTTACAAGCTTATTGCTTTAACTAATGCTACAAAAATGCAAACAAGTATTGTGGTGGAATAAATAGTAATTTCCCTTTAAATTTTATACACCACATAAGCCGAAGTTTTCACTTCGGCTTTTTTGATTTCTATTTAAAATTGTTTTACTTAAAGTTTAGCTTAAATAAGAAGTTAACATCCAAATTAATTTCTCTTGTCCTGAAATTAAATCACTTATTAATGAAGCTGTTCCTTCATCACTATTATCAGAAGCAACTTCTAGAATAGCACGTTCTTGATTTAAAAGTTCAATTAAATTACCTAATACAGAACTTACTGCTGCATCTCCATCAGATACATTTTCAGTAATTTTAATAGTTTTAATTTTTAAATATCCTTCAAAGGTATGTACAGGGTTTAATCCTAAAGATAAAATACGTTCAGCAATTTCATCTACAATTTCATTTGTTTCTGTATAAAGCTCCTCAAATTTTTCGTGTAACATAAAAAATTTACGTCCTTTAACATTCCAATGTAAACCTCTTAAGTTCATGTAATAAATTTGGAAATCGGCTAAAAGTATGTTTAATTTTTCAGCAACATCAATTTTATAATCTTGGTTTAACCCTATTTGTTTTTCTAAAGTTGGCATAATTATTATTTTTAAAATTATCCAGTAAAATTACTTCTTAAAATTAGGGTAAATAGCAACTTAAGTTACGTTTTTAATAGGTGTTTTCAACTGTGAAAAATTGTTATATATAACCACAAAAAAAGACCTACAAAGTATACTTTATAGGTCTTTTTTTATATAGTAAATAAGTTGGTTTATTTTTTTAATTTAAATATTGGTTTTCTAGTTAAATACCATTTTAATCTAAACCCTATCTCTGTAAAGGTAAAACCTGATGCTGTTGCAGATGCAATATTACTTCGCGTTCCATATACATTTGCTAGCAATCTATCCGAAAACTTATATCCTAGTTTAGCTTGAATTCTATAAGTTGATTGCTTTGGTTGATCTTCTATATATTGAAATCCAGTTGCAGCATTTAAACCATAGTAAACACCTTTTGGTTCAGTAATTTTTTCGTCTTTTAATAAATCTATAAAAATTTCAACTGCTTTAAATTTTTCAGGACTAAAATATACTGTTGGCACTTGGTTTTTAAACGTTATATATTGAAAATTAACTCCACCTTTAAATGCAGGCTTTGAAGTAAAGTTATAATACAACGAAGTAAACAATAAGTTTCTAACATTTTCATCAGATTGTGAAGTATAAAAATACTGTGTAAACCAACCTAATTTAAAATTAGTGCTGATGTTATAATTCAAAAATAAATTGTCACCCGAAATTTCTTCATCAACTAAATCTGCATTAAAATTTTGAATATCTCGCTTATATCCAATTTCTAAATCTTGTAATTTAAAAGGTTGAATTTTAAAATATGCTTCGGCTAAAAATTGCTTATAGTCATTACTATATGAATCTGCCGATGAAATTCCTGCTTTTGCATTAAATGTAATTTTTGAATGTAATTTATAAGCTAACCCTAAAGAAAAGTTGTTTGAAGTTGCACTGTTATTGGTTACAGTGTTTTCTGTTTTTCTGTATTGATAATTAGCTGTAAAGCTTAAATTAGTGTTTACAGGTAAAGAGACTAACGTATTGGTTGAGTATGCTTTGTTATCACCATTATCATACGTATAACTTACTTTTTCTTCAATATATGGTGTGTAATTTTCATTCAATTTTTTTAAAAATCCAGTTGCATCTTTTTGATTTTTAAATATTGAAAGTGTTTTAAAAACTCCACTATACGCTTTTTTAATTTCACCATTCGCAAAATATGCATTTGTACTTCCTAAATTCCCATCAAACGACAGTGAATCTTTTTTTAAGATTTGTTTATAGTCTGCAATGGTTTCTTTAAAATCGCTTCTATACATTCCCAACGTTGCTCTTAATGAAAGAATCCAGTTTTCCTCACCATATTCAGAAACTAAATTAGTTATTTTAGATTCGGCTTCTTTAAATTTTCTATTCCAAATTAATGCTTGTGTAAACCTTTCTAATGTTTGTTTAGTTAAAGTAGAATCATTCACTTTTTCAGATTTTGCTAACGCTGTTTTAGAAATTTCTAAAGCTTCTTTATCTTTTTCTGCAATATGTGAAACTAAACTTAATCCGTTTAACGCAAGTAAACTATCTTTTGGGTTGGTTGCAATTTGCTTATAGATAGTTGTAGCATTTTCGGTTTCTTTTGTTTGTAAATAAATATTTACCTTATTTAATAATGTTTCCTTGTCATTTGGAAAATCAACTAGATTTTCATTTAATAATAAAATACCTTCAGCATACTTTTGATCTTGCACATATTTATTTGCGTATCCTAATCTAATGTATTTTTTAGAAATCATAGCATTTGGATTTTTTGGAGACACTTCCAATGCCTTGTTTACATACGTTAAAGCATTTTTATATTCTTTTAAATTTGAAAAGGTATTTGCAAAACCTAATAATGCCGCAAAATTTGTTGGATTTTTTTCAACCAACGTAGTATAATATACTTTTGCTTTTTCAAATTGCTTTCCCCATAAAAGTGATTCGGCATAATTTAATTCTATTTCAAGATCATTAGGATATTCTTCTAATAATTTAGTGAAAATTTCAACTGCTTTAGGTGCGTTACCATTTAAACCTACTGCTCTACCGTAACAAAGATTTGCGGTTTTATTATTTGGGTACTCTTTTAAGGTATTGTTAAAAAAGATTTCAGCTTTATCGAACTTTCCAACTTCAAGCATTTGAAATCCTTCATTCATATTCTGACTTATTAAAACATTACTAAATATTAATAGTATTAAAAAGCTGATTTTTCTAAATAAATTCATTGTATCTAATTTGTTATTATTAACAATTGCAATTTAAGTATAAAGAGCCCATATTTCATCTACACAAAATTGCACTTCATCGAAAAACTATGCTGTTTGAACGCAATCTTAAAGATATTTGTGTCAGATTTAAACAACAAAACATAAAAAAATGGCATTTAGAATTACAAAACAATCAGACATTTACGAGATAAATGGTGTGTTAAATACTCAAAACACAGACTTCTTAAAAAATTACTTTGATTTACTAATTGAAAAATCGGCATTTATAAAAATGTCTTTAAATAAAATTAAAAATTTGGATAATAAAGGTGTTGAATTTATAGCTTCATTATATAAAAAAGCTACTGAAAAAAACAAAGTATTGTTTATAGTTGATTTAAAAGACCAACAACTAGTTCAATTATTTAAGCAAGAAAATATTTTTACATATTAATAAACTATAATTATGAAAGCTGCAATATTAAAAACTTCAATTTTAGGAAAAAAAATCAGTTCAGAACAATTGTTTATGCTTTCCGTTTTATTAGTAAACGGAGGAAATTACATTTACAATTTGTTATTAGGACGCATATTAGGTCCTGCTGAATTTTCTGATGCAGCTATTCTAATAACATTTTTGCTTGTTTTATCTTTTGTTGGAATGACGTTTCAAATTGTGACAGCTAAATATGCTGTGTTGTTTACTTCAGATAAATTGCAATTATTTTTAAAATTAATCACTAAATATTCAGTATTTATAGGAATTACTGTTGGGTTGTTAATAGCGTTTTTTCATAAAGAATTACAAACAGTTTTTCATACGCAAACTTCATCAATGTTTTGGATTTTTGCCATTGGATTGCCTTTGTACTTTATTATGAGTGTGAACCGAGGTTATTACCAAGGAAAAGATTTATTAGGAAAATTATCAATTACCTACCAATCTGAAATGATTAGTAGATTGGTAATTACACTAGGAGCTGTTTTATTACTTCCTTTTATTCCTTCATCAATTGCTATTTCAATTGGAATTGTTGCATCATTTATATTTGGATTATTCCCTTTTGAAAAAAGGATTTCAAAACCTTCAGTTATCAGCTTAAAAAAATTAGAAGAATCTAAACCTATTCTTATATTTTTTGGATTAACTGCTTTCTACGAGTTAACTCAAATACTAATAAATAATAGTGATATAATTTTAGTGAAGCACTATTTTGATAATGAACAAGCTGGTTTATATGCATCGTTAGCTTTAATTGGAAGAGTAGTTTATTTTGTAGCTTGGATGTTTGTTATGTTGTTATTACCTAAAGTAATTCAATTAAAAAAACAAGGTGAAAATACCTTACCAATTTTATTAAAGTATGTTGGTTATATATTAATACTTTCAACTTTTATTGTAACATTTACCTGGTTATTTCCAGAGTTTGTAGTACAAATAATGTTTGGTAAGCAATACCTATCCATTTCACCTTTATTATGGAAATATGCTTTAGCAACATCTATTTTTGCTGTAGCAAATATATTTGCATATTACTTTTTGTCTATAGATAAATATATACCTGTAATTGTATCTGCCATTTTAGGATCTACACAAATTGGGTTAATAATTATGTTTCACAATTCACTAGAGCAAGTTGTATATATGCAAATAATAGCAATGGTCATACTTTTGTTTTTTCAATTGTGTTATTTCTTTTACCACCATAAATTTACCATTCGTCGAAACTAATTTTCATATTATCGAAGAATTAAATCTAGCACCAACATTCGTCTTACTTTTGACAAAAACAACAAAGAACTTTAAAAAATATTACCATGAAAATAGCAATAGTAACAGCATTCCCACCAAGTAAAGTAACATTAACTGAATATGGTTACCACCTTGTAAAACATTTTGCGTTAAAAGATGAAGTAAGCGAAATTGTATTAATTACAGATCATACTGAAGAAGCAAAACAATTAGATTTCCCAACTAACAATTGCAAAATAACAGTAAAAGATTGTTGGAAATTTAATAGCTACAAAAACATTGTAAACATTTACAAAACAATTAATAAAGAAAAACCAGACGCTGTATTATTTAACCTACAATTTATGAAATTTGGTGATAAAAAAATCCCAGCAGCGTTAGGTTTACTTTTACCAATGATATTTAAATTGAAAAGAATTCCTTCAATTGTATTATTACATAACATTTTAGAGCAAGTAGATTTAGGAAGCGCAGGATTTACAAATAATAAATTAATGCAAAAAGCCTATAATTTTATTGGAACATCATTAACAAAATTAGTTTTACAAGCAGATTTAGTAGCGGTAACAATTAGTAAATACGTAGAAATTTTAAAAAGTAAATACAAACAAAACAATATAGCTTTAATTCCTCATGGAGCTTTTGAAACTCCACCAGAACCAAACTATGAATTAGAAAAAGGACCAAAAAAAGTAATGACCTTTGGAAAGTTTGGAACCTATAAAAAAGTGGAAATTTTAATTGAAGCTGTTGAAGAAATTAGAAACAGAACACAAGAAGATATTGAAATTGTAATTGCTGGAACCGATAGCCCAAATACCCCAGGTTATTTAGAAAGTGTAAAAGAAAAATACAAACACGTTCCAAACCTAACTTTTACAGGTTATGTTGAAGAAGAAGAGGTACCAGTAATTTTTAATGAAAGTGCTGTAGTAGTTTTCCCATACACCTCAACAACAGGAAGTTCAGGAGTATTACACCAAGCTGGTAGTTATGGAAAAGCAGTTGTTTTACCAGATTTAGGAGACTTAAGTATTTTAGTTAAAGAAGAAGGCTATAGAGGTGAATTTTTTAACCCAACAAATACAACTTCATTGGCTGATGCTATTCAAAATATTATAACAAATGATGCTTACAGAGTAGAATTAGGACAATTAAATTACAAAGCTGCTTGTTCTTTACCTATGGAAGATATTGTAGATATGTATTTAAACCATTTTAATAAAATAATTCAAAAAAACGCTAAACCATCATTAGTAACTAATATATAAAAACGAAGGTTTATTCTCTCCGTTTTTATCAATAAACCCAAAATATTTTTGTTTGCTTTTGCGCCATGGTAATCGCCCAACAACTGAAGTAGGAATAGATTTAAAATCGTACAGACCCCAAGACATAAATGCAAGTGATTCTTTTTTAAAGATCTCTTGCATTTTTTTATGATAATTAGCCTGATTTATTTCACTTCCTTTAAAAGCATTCCAAATTCCACTATATGATGACAATCCAAACTCTTGCAAAACCATTGGTTTGCCAATTGTATTACTTTTAAGAATTTTTAAATCCGCTTCAAAATTCTCAATATTTTTATAATAATGGTACGATACAAAATCAACTTTATCTACCAAATTAACGGCAGCTTCAGGAGAAGAATAACCAATAGTAATTAAATGATTTGGATCAAATTTTTTAACTTGTTTAATCATTTCTGAAAGCCAAGCAACAACCGTTTCTTTATTTCTACTTTCAAAATCTAAATCTGGTTCGTTTTTAATATCCCAGGCTAGTATTGCCTTATGATTTTTAAAACTAGTTACAATTTGCTCGGCGTGCCTGTGTGTTAAAGTCCAATTTATTAATGAATAATCTCCGTAAAAATCAAACAAAGTAACTACAACTTTTAAATCTATTTTTTCGGCAACATCTAATACTTTTTTTAACTTTTCTAATTTAGAAGCTTCTACTTTTTCTTTTCCAAAATATTCATATTGAATAAAAATTCGAATACTATTTAAATTGGCGTTTTTAATTAGATTGAAATCTTTTTCAATAGTATCTATATTAAAATTTTCACCAAACATATCCCAAGCCATTTCTTGCGGGTAATAATTAATACCTTTTATTATAAATGGCTTACCTTCAATAAAAATTTCATCATTTTTTACTTCAGCAAAAGGATTACTAATAATTGAATCTTTAGGCGCTTCATTTTTTATTTTAACCTTATGTCTTATTCTCCAAAACCCATCTTCTAATAACAACACAACTTTATAGGCGCTAGTATCAGTTTCACTTAAAACAAGTTGCTTATTTAAATACGTATTTTGATACTCAACTACATTATTATCGGTTAAAACAGCCAGCTTTCCATCTTCACTATAAAATTCTAATTTGGGATTATGGCTTACAGTTGTAACTTCTATATTTATCAGATTTTTCTTATTTAGTTTAATAGTCTCAAAAATATGTACGCGAGCACTATCTGTATAAAAATCTTCAATTCCGTAAGGATTATTTGTTGCGTAAGCAATGTTTTTTATGTACCAAGATTTTAAATAATTATCTTCAATACTTTTTAATTCTTGATTAGATATTTCTCTTCCAGGATTCTCTAAACTAGACCAATTTACACTTGGTAAATAAACATCTTCACTTTTTACTTCGGTATGAAGCATTGTGTTTCTGTCTGCTCCAGTTTTTAAATAGGCCAAAACCGAACTTGCTCCATACAATATAAAACCATTTAGAGCAACAAACGAGAGTATTAGAACACTTCTATAAATATTTTTATTCAACGATTTTTGCATAGTTTTTTTGTTCAATTTTTTTTGAAACACCTAATGCTTCAATTGTAAAATTATAAGTTGGTTTTTTATAGAATTCTGAATCTAAATAAAAAGTAACAAAACCTTTAAATGAAGTGTCAGACTTTAACTCAATAAATTCATTTTCACTATAAATATGAAGTTTCACCACAGCGCCATCGGGTATAATCTGATTCATATAACTTTTTAATGGTCCAACAACTATTTTTCTATTTCCTTCAGTAAATTCTATGTCAAAATCACTTATCACAGATTTATAATTTACCGTTAGATTATTACTTTGAGCCAATCCACTTATAAACGCTTTAACATTCCATGTGGTTGGATAATCTGGATGTAAAATTTTAGCTTTCGCAATTCCACCAATGGTACTTGCTCTAGTTTTTAAATAGCTGTTTTCTAAATTTTTAATATTGAATTCAACCAAGGTACCATCACTTATTATATTTCCAAATTCATCTTTTATAATTGAAGTTTCAAAAGTTGTTTGCTGGTTTCCATCTGCGTATGAATGATTTCTTTCAAAATTTATTTTAAAATCTGTAGCGTTAGAAGGGTAAATAACCGTAGAAAACTCTTTAGAATTTGAAGTATTACAACTTGATGAAACAAAAATTTCACCAGATTTTTCTTTTGCCATTATATTATGCCAAACAATAAAGTTTTCAATTTTTTCTTCGCTATACACAACATTATTTAAAAATTGTTCATGAATTTTAACTGAAGTATTTACAGGTAAAGGATTGTCTAATGCATCAGTTGGAACAACAACTAACATAGAAAAATCTCTGTTTCCAGCCTGAATACTAATTGGACCTAAATAACTCTCAACTACCGTTTTTGTGGATATATTTGGAATAATTTCAAAATTATTTTTCAATGCTATTTTAGTATTATTAATCAAAGTCCAATTTACAACGCCTATTTTTTTAGAAAATACTTTTGGTATAGTATACGTAAGTAACTTTTGTTTTTTAACCGCTTTTAAAATAGTGGATCCATACGAACTTTTAATAATTAATAATGGCTCAACGTCTGAAGTTGTTGAAAATTGAAGTTCAATTTTATTACCAGCAACAAACTTTTTGGTTGTAGTAATTAACTTAAACCCATCTGTTTCATTTTTTAAATTTATACTTAAAAACGAAGAAAGGGTTAGCATTCCTATCAATAAAAACAATATGTAACTACCTTTTTTCATTAATTAGGGTTTCCTATATAATTATTTAATTCAATTTTAAAATATTCAAAGTCTGTGCTATTATCTAAAGGCTGTACTTGCTCGTTTAAATGAGTATTATTTCTAGTTGGCACTACTTTTTGCGCAATTGATTTATTTGGCAAACCGTTTACAAAACAATTTTCTAAACTACTATTTATAACCTCTAAACTATCATTCAATTGTATTGGATAATTAAATGTTTGTTTACGTTGTATTCTCACTCCTTCTCTTAAAAACTGATGTTCAACCCAAACAATTTCTTTAGTGCTATTGTAATAACTAACTAATAATTGAGGAATTGTAACTTCTTGAATTCCGTAATTAAACAACGTACCATTAATGGTATTTTTATCTATATCTAAATTTGTAATTGCAACTTTTTTATACAAATCTGTAGTAGCTACATTTCCTGCACACTGCAAATTAAATTTAGTTGGCTGCTCCTCCAAAGATATAGGTGTAAATTCATGCGGATTGAATGTTTCTGGAACTTTTTCATTTGGATTTAACCAAGCAATACCTTCAAAATCTACTCTAAATGAAGTAGTTTCTTTTGGAAGTAATTTGTGCTTTATTACATATTTGGCGTTGAATGTTGCTAACTTTTTATTTTCTTCTGAATATAAGGTTCCTTTTAAAACAACATCCGCAGGAACATTATCTATATTTTGAAGCTCTCCAACTATAGAATATTGATTTTTATATTTTACTAATGAAGCTGATAAAATTTCTAAAACTGGTTGTTTTAAAACATCCTCATGGTGTGTTTGCTGTGTAGTAATTCTTCTTCTACCGTGGTTATAATATTCAGGTATATTATCAGAAAACAACTGATCTGGAGGAATATCTAAATCATATGTATTTGGTGTAATAAACCATTTACCTTTCTTTTTAACTAGCTCGTGGTTATACGTTTTATCAATAACCTCAAGTGGTGTAACCCATTCTGTTTTTGCAATTATTTTAGCACTATTTTTAGTTTTATTAATAACTTCAACATTAATAGAATTTAATTTTGCATACGAGCTTAATATTCCATCAGTTACCGAAACCTCCAGCATATATTGAGCAATACTTAATTCTTTATCAGGATTTAAATAAGAATGAGCTCGTTCAAACTCTTTAAAATCTAATGCATCATAATAAGATTCAACCACGTTAGTTGGGCTTAATTGAGCCGTAGTTTTTATATAAAACAAATAAACTCCATAAAAGAAAACTCCTGTTAAAATTACAGCCCAAACATGATTTAATACAATAAGTTTACTAGAAAAATTAGTATAATTATTTTTAAATTTCAAAAATGGGGGTGATTCTTTAATATTAATTTTTAAAGTTTGATACCACACCATTTGAATGTTTAAAATAAATGCAATTAAAACAGTAAGCAATGGTATTATTCCCCACATTAATTTTAAAAATGTAGGTACTTCATCTTTAGGTAATATTTTTGAAAGTGGCGGAACATTTAATTTTTCCCAAACCATAATTCCATTTTCTAATTGCCGCAACCTTTGCCAACCACAGAAATACAAAATAGGATCGTAAAATTTATCGTTTGAAAAAACATACTTTAAATTATACTTTTCTGGAACAGTTAAAAACTGTTGTAAACTCCCAATCCCTTCAATTCCTCTAAATTTTGAATTTTCTAATCGTTCAACAGCTCTAGTTGTTAATTCGGGTAATCTTCTAGCGGAATGGTAATTCCCATCAACAGTCATAGCATTTGTTTGAGCTGAAAGCCAAGCTATCTGATCTCCAAAACCTAATGGTAAAAATCGCCATTTATCGTGATCGTCCTGGTTTAAAAAATTAAGAATAGGTAGCATTTTTATTTTTGCTGGCTGTGAAGGTCTAAAGTAACCTAACGTAATGGTAAAAACCGTAAAAAACAGGAATAAACCAATAAACGAAGCACCTAATATCCTATGGTAAACAGCACCTAATTTTTGTTGTAATTTTTCTTTTAAATCTCCTTCAACAAATCTATAAGCAAACTCTCCAAACATTGGAATAGCCATAATAGAAGCCCATAATGTAAATCTATCTAATGTTAAAATATTAAAGGCTGTTTCACCTAATAACTTTAATGGAATTGGTGTTGTTCCACCTGTTCCTAAAATGGATAGCATTGTAAACGATAAGCCAAAAAACAAATAACGTTTAGAATAAAATCTATAATAAATGTATGGTAAAATAAACAACAATACTCCCCAAGGAATTAAAAAGAAAACTAACCCAGACGATGTAACTTCTAAAAAATTATCTCTACTTCCATGTGGAATTGGTACTTGAGTAATTGGATTTGCTTTAGAATTTATCCAATAAGGTAAAATACAAAAAATAATTACCATTAGCGAGAGCCCTCCAAAACCAACAATTCTTTTAAATAACTTAAAAAACGATTTTAAAAACACCATAAAAGTAACTTCCTTCATAGAATTTACTTGCTCTCTTGAATGGTCCATAATTACCATTCCTATTAATGGAAAAATAAAAAATATCATTCCAAAAATTGGTGTTACATGGTGAGAAGTAACCGTTACTGCTATTAAAGATATAGAAGTTATTAAGTAACGATACTTTCCTGTTTTAATCCATAAATAAATTTCAGGTAACGAATGCATTAATACCGAAATACCAATAATACTAGGTAACTGACCAAAAATATGCAGCGTTTCTACAAACGAAGATGATAATGTAGCTAAAATTGCCGCATAACCTGCAGCTTTTCTATTTGCAGTAATTAATAATGAAAAACGATACGAGCCAGTTATAAACAATACAATAGCAATAATTGCTACTGTAAACATTCCAAACTTTAAACCGCCAATTAACGATAGTAAACCTATAGATTGATGAACTAAAGGTGGATACCCCATAACTGTAAAA
Organism: Lutibacter sp. TH_r2; assembly: GCF_033101135.1. Taxonomy (NCBI): domain Bacteria; kingdom Pseudomonadati; phylum Bacteroidota; class Flavobacteriia; order Flavobacteriales; family Flavobacteriaceae; genus Lutibacter; species Lutibacter sp. TH_r2. Next base: position 1,415,967 of record NZ_JAWMPV010000001.1, on the reverse strand, counting down.
CCTGTATACCACTTATAATTCCAAGGTTCAAACCAACTACTAGAATAATGTTCAGCAAAAAATAGATGTATTAAAGCATCATACGTACTTTCTAAAGTAAAAAATATAGATGTACCATGGAATATAATTCCAATAAGTAATGCTACAATTAAATATTTGTTTGTCTTTTCCTGCATTCAGCTACTCTTTCATAAGTATTTGTAAATATAAAAAAATAGAATGGTTGTTTAATTTTATTTATCGTTATAAAACTACCATTCGTCTAAACTAATTTTGAACTGGGCTAAAATTCCAAATTTCAAACACTTACAACCTTACTTTTGTGGCATAAATCAATTAAAATTTAAATTATGAAAATATTAGCAATCGATGATCAGCAATTAGTTTTACTACCTCTTCAAAAGAGATTATTAGAATTAGGATATGAAGTAAAAATAGAAAGCGAAGCAAGTGAAGGTTTGAAAACTTTTCAAACTTTTCAACCAGATTTAGTTATTTTAGATATTAATATGCCAGACATATCTGGCCTAGATGTAGTAAAAGAAATAAGACTTAAACATAATTCGGAAACTCCAATTATGATGCTTTCAGGAAATACCGCTGATGAAACTATAACAGAATGTTTTGAATTAGGTGTTAGTGATTATATGAAAAAACCTTTGAGCTTAAATGAAATTTGCGCTAGAGTTAAAAGATTAATTGGAGCACCAAAAAACGCTAATCCTATAACTCCTTCAAACAGTAATACAATAATTCAACAAAGATGTGTTGGAGTTGTAATACCTTGTTATAATGAAGAAGAAAGATTGTTAAGTGACGATTTTTTAAAATTTGTAGACAAACATTCTGGTTACCACTTATGCTTTGTTAACGATGGTAGTAAAGATAAAACATTAGATGTTTTAAATAAATTAAGAGAGGGTAGAGAAAACTTTATCTCAATTTACGATTGTGAAAAAAATGGCGGAAAAGCCGATGCTGTTAGATTAGGTATGTTGCATATGGCAAAAAAACAAGATTTAGATTACATTGGTTTTCTAGATGCCGACCTTTCAACTGATCTATCTGATTTTGATGAATTAGTTTCAACAATAGAAAATTCAGACTATAAAATTGTAAGCGGTTCTAGAATTAGCAGAATGGGTGCTGATATTACAAAAGAATCTGCCAGAAAAATAATAAGTTTAACTATTAACTTTATTATTAGAAAAATATTAAAAATGGATTTTAAAGACACGCAATGTGGAGCTAAAATTTTTCATAAAGATGTAATTGACATCGCTTTTAGTAATCAATTTTTAACTAAATGGTTATTTGATGTTGAAATTTTTATACGAATTAGAAAATATTTTGGGCTTCAAAAAGCAAAAGAAATTTTATGTGAAAAACCATTAAAAAGATGGATACATGCTGATGGATCTAAATTATCTATGAAAGATTCTATTAAAATTATAGGGCAATTAGGTCAAATTGCCTGGGTTTTAAGATAATTATTAACCCAAAATTGATTTATATTAAAAACAGCCTAATGGCTGTTTTTTTTTGCTTTATTACATCTCAAATATTACCATTTAATTTCGATAAACAGTATTCTTTCTTACCTAAATTAGTTTTATCGAATAAAATATTCCATTCATCTACACTTATCAATTCACCTATCTAAAACACTCCTACATCACTGATATTCATAGGTATATTTGCGTAACTAAAAACTAAAAAATCAAATTAATGAAACCTTTAAAAGTAATATTAACAACAATTCTATTAACCCTATTTATCTCTTGCTCTAATGATGATGATGAAAATTACTTTAACCAAATCACCGAGACAAAATCAACCTACACACAAATTGAAATTGACATTCTTCAACTTGTTAATAATCATAGACAAAATATTGGATTGCAAAAACTAAAAACATTAAACATTGTTTCAAGCGTAGCATTATCTCACTCTAAACATATGGTCGAAACCGGAAAAGTAAGTCATGATAATTTCTCTAACAGACAAGAAAAATTAGTAGTAAATGTCGCAGCTAAATCAGTTGCTGAAAATGTGGGCTTTGGTTACACTTCAGCTAACGATATTGTAAACGCCTGGATAAAAAGCGATTCACATAGAGCTGCATTAGAAAACCCTAATTTTAATTATTTCGGTATTTCAACAGAAAAAAACAAAAATGGTAAAAATTACTTTACTCAAATTTTTATTAAAAAATAAAATTCACACAAAAATAAATTTAGATGAACACAGGAATTGTAATAGCGCTAACAAACATTGAAAATATTATTGATTTTCTTAAAATTGAAGATTTTTTAGAATCAAATAAAAATATTCACATTTGTTTTGTTAATAATGGAAGTACAGATGATACTCTAGGAATATTAAAACTGTGTGAAAAAAAATTTGAAGACAGAGTAAGCGTTATTTCTATAAAAAACAATAAAGGACATGAATCTGCATTAAAAGTAGGGTTCCGATTTTTATTAAATACAATGAGTTTTTCAAGTATTAGTTTTTCTACCCAATTAAATTTTAATGATTTAAATGCTGTAACAAAATTTCAAAACAAAACATTGGCAATAAACTAATTACTAGTTAAAGATTTCAATATTTAAAATAAATATTTTTATAAACTTATTGCTAAATCACATTTATTAAAAACAAAAAAAATAAACAAATCATGGAATTATACCCAATAAAATTTAACCCTATTTCAAAACAAAGAATATGGGGTGGAAAAAAACTAAAAAATATTTTAAATAAGAATTTTACCAATGAAAACATTGGTGAATCTTGGGAAATTTCAGATGTAGAAAATAACGTATCATTTGTTTCAAATGGATTGTTAAAGGGTAATACCTTACGTGAATTAGTAAAAAAGTACAAAGGTTTATTAGTTGGAGAAAAAGTATACAATCAATTTAGAAATGATTTCCCCGTTTTAATTAAATTTATTGACGCAAAAACACCTCTGTCTATTCAAGTACACCCAAGTAACAAGCTAGCAAAAGAACGCCATAATACGTTTGGAAAAAACGAAATGTGGTATGTAATGGACTGTGATAATGAAGCTGAATTAATTGTGGGCTTTAATAAAAATGTTTCAAAGGAAGAATATATAGAATCCTTAAATAAAGGGGAAATTTTAGATATTTTAAATTCCGAAAAAATAAAAACTGGCGATACTTTCTACATTCCTACAGGAAGAGTTCACGCAATTGGAGCAGGAACTGTTTTAGCAGAAATTCAACAAACATCTGACGTAACGTATAGAATTTACGACTACAACCGCATTGATTCATCTACCGGAAAACAAAGAGAATTACATACAGACTTAGCTTTAGATGCTATCGATTTTAATTCACACACAAATTATAAAACAACATATAATTTAGAGGAAAACAAAACTAATAAGCTTGTTCATTCTCCATATTTTAAAACTGATATAATTAACATAAACCAGCATTTAATCATTGATTATAACTCATACGATAGTTTTGTAATTTATATTTGTGTTGAAGGCAGTTTGGATATAGAATGTAATGGTAGCAACTATAGTTTAACTAAAGGTGAAACAATTTTATTTCCAGCAACTATTAAAAAAGTTAATTTAAATACTAAATACGCTAAAGTTATTTCTGTTTATTTTTAATTCGCGTATAAAATTAACTTTATAAGTTAACACTTTCAATAACTAATTAAAACATTGAATATTATTATTAAATAAATAACAAGCTAAAACTCCTAAAGCAATAATAGCTAGAAGCCCAAAAGAACAAGAATCTCCCAAAAACAAAAAAGCCTCAACTTTAATAAGTTAAGGCTTTATTTTGCTCCCCCTCTTGGACTCGAACCAAGGACCCTCTGATTAACAGTCAGATGCTCTAACCAACTGAGCTAAGGAGGAATTTTTCGCTTTTGCGAGTGCAAATATACAAGCTTTTATTTTTTTTCCAACTATTTTTTAAAAAAAATGAAAAAAAATTACTCTTTTTTTTTAAACAAAAAAATAACAACTCTATTCCGCTGATTTTAAATAAGTTTAAAAAATTAACAAACATTTAAATAAATTACACATTTATAATAAAAACAATAATCATTAATTTTATTAAACCCTATATTTTATTAATTGTACAATAATCTAAAATCGTGTTTTATCTTAATTCAAAAATTGTACTTTTGCTACTTAAGTAACCATATACACCTAAAAACTTAAAATGGATAAATTTTCATTTTTAAATGCAGTACATACAGAGGCTATTGCCCAAATGTACGACCAATATTTAATAAATCCTGATGCTCTTGAACCTAGTTGGAGAAGTTTTTTCCAAGGATTTGATTTTGCTACAGAAAATTATACTTCAACCGACCAAGAAAATAATATTGAAGTTCCTGAAAAAGTTTTAAAAGAATTCAGAGTAGTTGATTTAATTAATAGTTATCGAACTCGTGGACATTTGTTTACAAAAACAAATCCTGTTAGAAATCGACGTCAATATAGACCAACTTTAGCTATCGAAAATTTCGGTCTTTCCGAAAACGATTTAGATACAGTTTTTGATGCTGGAGGAATGATTGGAAGTGGTAAAAACACACTTCGTAACATTATCAAACATTTAGAAACCATTTATTGCGATTCTATTGGAGTTGAATATATGTATATTCGAAACCCAGAAGAAATTAAATGGCTTCAAAAACAATTAAACCGTAACTCCAATCACCCTAACTATTCAACGGAAGGAAAAAAATACATTTTAAAAAAATTAAATCAAGCTGTAACGTTTGAAAATTTTCTACAAACCAAATACGTAGGTCAAAAAAGATTTTCTTTAGAAGGTGGTGAAACTTTAATTCCTGCGATAAGCGCAGTAATTAGAAATGCTGCTGAAGTATATGATTGTGATGAATTTGTTTTAGGAATGGCACATCGTGGTCGTTTAAATACATTAACAAATATTTTCAGAAAACCAATTCGTGATGTTTTTAGCGAGTTTGAAGGAAAAGATTTTGAAGACCAAAGTATTGATGGCGATGTAAAATACCATCTAGGGTTAACCATTAACAAAACCCTAAAAAACAATAAGGAATTAAAAATGAATTTAGTTCCTAACCCATCGCATTTAGAAACAGTTGGACCTGTAGTAGAAGGAATTACACGTGCTAAAATTGATAAAGATTACAACGGTGATGATTCAAAAATTTTACCCATTATTGTTCATGGTGACGCTGCAATTTCAGGGCAAGGTTTAGTATATGAGGTTACTCAAATGAGTAAATTAAATGGATATTCAACAGGTGGAACAATACACATAGTAATTAACAACCAAATTGGTTTTACAACTAATTATTTAGATGGACGTTCAAGTACCTACTGTACTGATGTTGCTAAAGTTACACTTTCACCCGTTTTACACGTTAACGCCGATGATGTTGAAGCTGTAGTACACGCAATAGAAATGGCTTTAGATTTTAGAATGAAGTTTAAACGCGATATTTTTATTGATTTATTAGGCTACAGAAAATATGGACATAATGAAGGTGATGAACCTCGTTTTACACAACCAAAACTTTACAAAGCAATTTCTAAACATAAAAATCCACGAGATATTTATGCCGAAAAATTAATTGCAGAAGGAACAATAACCAATGATTATCTAAACAGTATAATTGTTGAATTTAAAACACTACTTGAAGAAGAATATCAAGCTTCAAAAGAAGTTGAAACTTCAAAAGTTCGTCCATTTATGCAAGATACTTGGAAAGAATTTACAAGAAGAAGACTTCCTGAAATGTTACAACCTACAATAACTTCATACCCTGAAAATAAATTAAAAGAAATTGCAGCTACCATTTCTTCAGTTCCAGAAGGTGTAAAATTTTTACGTAAAGCTGAACGCATTTTGAGAGATCGTAAAAAAATGGTTTTTGAAACTGATAAGATTGACTGGGGAATGGCTGAATCATTAGCTTATGGAAGTTTACTAAAAGAAGGTTTTGATGTTCGTATTTCTGGTCAAGATGTAGAACGTGGAACATTTAGCCATAGACATGCAATTTTACGCGATGAAATTTCAGAAGAACGAATTAACCTTCTAAATACAGTAAGTAGTGATCAAGGTAAAATGTACATCTACAATTCATTACTTTCAGAATATGGAGTATTAGGATTCGATTATGGCTACGCAATGGCACATCCAAATGCTTTAACAATATGGGAAGCTCAATTTGGAGATTTTAGTAATGGAGCTCAAATAATTTTTGATCAATATTTATCAGCTGCCGAAGATAAATGGAAACTTCAAAACGGAATTGTAGTTTTATTACCTCACGGTTACGAAGGGCAAGGTTCTGAACATTCTTCAGCACGTATGGAGCGTTATTTACAATTATGCGCCATCGATAATATGATTGTTGCTGACTGCACAACACCAGCAAACTTTTATCATATACTTCGCCGTCAAATGAAACGCGATTATAGAAAACCTTTAATTGTATTTACACCTAAAAGTTTATTGCGCCATCCATTAGCAATTTCAAATATGGATGAAATTTCAAACGGAGAATTTCAAGAAATTATTGATGATACAATCAATCCAGATAATGTTAAAAAATTAGTATTCTGTACAGGGAAGTTTTATTACGATTTATTAGCTGAAAGAACAGAGCTAAAAAGAGAAGATGTAGCATTGGTTAGAATTGAACAATTATTCCCTTTGCATTTAGATAAATTACAAGAGGTTATAAACCGTTACCCAAATGTCAAAAACTATGTTTGGGCACAAGAAGAACCTGAAAATATGGGAGCTTGGAGTTATATGCTGCAACGCTTTAGATTGGTACATTTAGAAGTTGCATCACAACCATTTTATGCGGTTCCAGCAGCTGGATCAAGTGCTAGATTTAAAAGAAGACATCAAAGAGTTATTGATAACGTTTTTGAAACAAACAACTAAAAAAAAGACTAAAAAATTAACAGTATGATATTAGAAATGAAAGTCCCTTCACCTGGGGAATCAATCACAGAAGTAGAAATAGCAGCTTGGCTAGTTGAAGATGGGGATTATGTTGAAAAAGATCAACCTATTGCTGAAGTAGATTCTGATAAAGCTACACTTGAGCTTCCAGCAGAAGAAAGTGGGATAATAACTTTAAAAGCTGAAGAAGGTGACGCTGTTGAAGTTGGCTCTGTAGTTTGTTTAATTGATATGGATGCTGAAAAACCAGAAGGAACTCCAAAAAAGGAAGAAGAAATTAAAGTTGAGGTAAAAGAAGAAAAACCTGCTGCTCCAAAAGAAGAAAAAACATATGCAACAGGAACTGCTTCACCTGCTGCTAAAAAAATATTAGACGAAAAAAGCATAAAGCCTTCTGATATTATTGGAAGCGGTAGAGACGGTAGAATTACTAAAGATGACGCTACAAAAGCAGTTCCAAGTATGGGAACTCCAACTGGAGGCTCTAGAGGTATAGAACGTAAAAAATTATCAATGCTTCGTAGAAAAGTAGCAGAGCGTTTAGTTTCAGTAAAAAATGAAACAGCTATGCTTACAACTTTTAATGAAGTTGATATGAAACCTATTTTTGATCTCCGTAAAGAGTTTAAAGAAGATTTTAAAGCTAAACACGGAGTTGGTTTAGGGTTTATGAGTTTCTTTACCTTAGCAGTTGTACGAGCTTTAAAAATGTACCCAGATGTAAACTCAATGATGGATGGTGATTATAAAATCTCACACAATTTTCAAGACATTTCAATTGCGGTTTCTGGTCCAAAAGGCTTAATGGTTCCTGTTATTAGAAATGCAGAAAATTTAACGTTTAGAGGTGTTGAAAGTGAAGTAAAACGTTTAGCTATTAGAGCTAGAGATGGACAAATTACTGTTGATGAAATGACTGGAGGAACTTTTACCATAACTAATGGTGGTGTTTTTGGCTCAATGCTATCAACACCAATTATCAACCCTCCACAAAGTGGAATTTTAGGAATGCACAATATTGTTGAACGTCCTATTGCTGTAAATGGAGAAGTTGTTATTAGACCTATAATGTACGTAGCACTTTCTTACGACCACAGAATTATTGACGGGCGTGAATCTGTAGGTTTCTTGGTAGCTGTTAAAGAAGCTCTAGAAAATCCTATTGAAATTTTAATGGATAACAATCCTAAAAAAGCATTGGAAATGTAATTTTCAATTAACATAAATAATTTAAAGCCAAACTGTATGTTTGGCTTTTTTTATGACAAATATCATTCTATTTAGAATTAATCTAAATAATTCTTGTCTATTATTTAGAATCATTCTATTTTAGCGAACTGAATCGAGAAATATTAGAATGAACACATTCCGCAATAACTATGTTTTAAAATTCTTAAGCTTTGTAAGCTTAAGTGTTTTAATATTGAGTATAGTTAACAACAGTGTTTTTATTCACGCTCATCAACTTCAAAATGGTGAAATTGTAATTCACGCTCATCCTTTTAATCAACATGATGATAATGCGCCATTAAAATCACATCATCATAATTCTTTAGAATTTTTAGTTTTAAGCGCATTTCATATTTTTACTATTAGTATATTTTTATTTTCAGCACTTAAACTAACACAAGTATTTATAAGTAAAATTTATTTTTATAAAACACTTATAAAACAAACTTATTTTCATTTTACAAAAAATAAATCTCCACCTTTTAAAATAATTTTAAACACATAGAATTAAATAAATTATTTTAAAAAAACAAACAATGCAAAAATATATTTTAGCACTTCTTACAATGGTGCTAACAAGTCAAATTATGCTTGCGCAAGACAATTTTACAAGTGCAACATTAGCTGGGAAAGTAGTAAATAATGGAAGTGAGATACCGTATGCATCCGTTTCAATAAAAGGAACAACTATTGGAACATCTACCGATGAAAATGGTTCATTTCATATAAGAAATATAAAACCTGGTTTTTATACAGTTCAAATTCAATCTGTAGGATTTAAGCCTTTTGAAAAAATAGTAGATTTAGAATCTAATGAAAACTTAAACATTTCTATTGAACTTGAACCAGACGTTTTAGGGTTAGAAGAAGTTGTTGTGACTGGAAACAGAAGTAGAATTATGCGTAAAAAAGCATCTTCTATTGTAAATATTATAAATACTGATATTTTTCAATCAACTCAATCTGTAACATTAAGTGAAGGCTTAAATTTTTGCTCTGGATTAAGAATGGAAAATGATTGCCAAAACTGTGGGTTTAGTCAAGTTAGAATGAATGGTTTAGAAGGTCCATATTCACAAATTTTAATCAATAGCAGACCAATTTTTAGTGGTTTAGCAGGTGTTTATGGTTTAGAGCTTATTCCTGCTAATATGATTGAAAAAGTAGAAGTAATTCGTGGTGGAGGATCAGCTTTATACGGAAGTAATGCCATTGCAGGAACCATTAACTTAATACTAAAAGATCCAACTCAAAATGCATACGAAATTGGCGTAAATAACGCTTTTATTGGAGTTGGTGAAGGTGACACTGCAACAGATTATTCTTTAAATTTTAACGCATCAGTAGTTGGAGAAGATGATAAAAATGGTGTTTCAATATATGGTTTCCATAGAAATAGAAAACCTTATGATGCAAATGATGATTCTTTTTCAGAAATAGCATTATTAAAAAACACTACATTAGGATCTAGAATGTTTCATAAATTAGGTTCAAGAGCAAAAGTATCGTTAGATTTCTTTCATATAAATGAAGAACGAAGAGGAGGAAATATGTTTGACGTTCCAAATCACGAAGCAGATATTTCTGAATTTGTTGAACACAACTTAACCACTGCTGCCGTTACTTTTGAACAATATTATAGAGAAAATGATTTGTTGTCCATATTCGCTTCAGGACAAAAAATTAATCGTGATTCTTACTACGGAGCTGAACAATCACTTTCAGACTACGGAAACACTAAAGATGTAACTTTAAACACTGGTGTACAGTACAATGCTAAATTCAAAAATTCTGAATTAGTTTCAGGAATAGAAAACACATATTCTGCTTTAAAAGATAAAAAATTAGGATATCCTGATTATGATAATGCTGAAATTATTAATGGTGTTTTAGAAATTCCTCATATGGATAATACAACAGTTGCTGATCAAAAAATGAATACATTTGGTATTTTCTCTCAATATGACATACGTTTAAACAAATTCAAACTATCGTTAGGTGCAAGATTTGATACGTATTCCGTTAAAGATGAAGAGAATAATGGAGATGAAAAAACAGGAAATGTTTTTAGCCCAAGAATTAATTTATTATACGATATTCAATCAAATTTCCAAGCACGTGTAAGTTATTCAGCTGGTTACAGAGCACCTCAAATTTTTGATGAAGATTTACATATCGAAACTTCAGGTTCAAGACAAGTAATTCATGTAAATGACCCTAATTTGGAGCAAGAAACAAGTGATAGTTTTATGCTATCTCTAGATTACAGCAAGGTATTTGAAAACAATAGTAATTTTGGATTATTAGTTGAAGGTTTTTACACTAAACTAAACAATCCTTTTGTAAATGAATTTTCCGAACCAGATGCTGATGGAGTAGTAACTTATTTAAGAGTTAATGCTAATGAAGGAGCAACTGTAAAAGGTGTTAATCTTGAATTAAATTATGTTCCAAATGCAGATTTAAAGTTGAAAGCTGGTTATACTATTCAAACAAGTGAATATGAAGAAACGCAAGAATTTAACGAGAAAAGTTTCTTTAGAACTCCAGATAGTTACGGATTTTTTACTGCTGACTGGGAAGCAACAGACACTTGGTGTGTTATTGGAACTGGAACTTTTACAGGAGAAATGTTAGTTCCTTATTTTGGAGCTGATTTAGCTGATCCTGAAGAAGGTGAGTTAAGAAAATCAGATAACTTTTTTGATCTTGGATTAAAAATTACTAAAACACTTAAATTAAAATACAGCAATTTAGAATTTTCTACTGGTATGAAAAATATTTTTAATTCTTACCAAGAAGATTTTGATAATGGAATTGACAGAGATCCAGGATATGTTTATGGTCCAATGAGTCCAAGAACAGTATATTTTGGTGTAAAATTTGGAAACATTTTAAACTAAAAACACTTAAATTTAGATAATAGCCAATCTAATTTTTATAAAAAGTCGAGCCTTTGGTTCGGCTTTTTTTTAGAACTTAAAAACCTGTTTTTTTAAATACACACATTTGTTTTTATAATCAATAATTGCTTCACCTTTTTCTAAAATATCTGCACCAATAATTCCATCAACAGCTTCTGCATTATGCTCTGTTAAAGCAGTATTTACGTGTGATAAATCTAACAATACTAAATTGAAGTTTTTATAGTGCCACTTACCTAAACTAATTTCGTTTTTTGAAGAAACTTTAGTTTCCATTCCAATAGCTCCAGCACCTGCCGCTTTTGTGTCTGAATCTTCTAAATGCAATTGAAATTTATCTGCCAAATCAATAGAAACACAAGAATTTGAAGCTCCAGTATCTAAAATAAATCGTCCTTTAATAGTGTTTATTTTTGCTTTTACTTCAAAATGATTCGTATTGATTTTTTTTAAACCAATTTTCACATAGTTTTTTCTTTTCAGAATAGTTTCTAAATTCATTTAGCAAAACTAACGCTTTTTGTAGAAAAAATAACTTCCAATAAGCAAGAACAGAACAATTACCAACCAATAAAATGTATTTGATGAATTAGAAACCTTATCAACCTCTCCAATAAATACAAAACTTGCCCAATAATAAGGTGATTTTTTTACAGAAGTAATCGTCTCATCCTCAACATAATCTAATTTAGACTTCTGTATAGAATAAGATTTATTGCCGCTTTTTGAATAATATTTATAAAAATTAGACATTAATTGAGATGTAGCCTTATCATTCACTTCCCATAAAGAAACCAATACATTTTTAACTCCTGCATACGAAAAACCTCTTGCTAAACTTAAAGCGCCTTCGCCTTTTTTTAAAACTCCTAAACCTGTTTCACAAGCACTCAATACTAATAAATCAGAGGTTATATTGTAACCGTAAATTTCAGGTAAATACAATGTTTCATTATAAAACTCTATTGCTGGTGGTTGGTAAAAACTTCCTGCCGTTGCATGCGTAGACAAATGTACTATTGAAGCTTTTTTAGTTTGTTTTTCAAAAGAACTTTTTGTTGCTTTTTCGGCTAGTAAAAATGTACCATCTAATTCATTTTTAATACTTTCAGCTTCTAAAATTGTATAATTTAACTTTGATAATCCTCGCTGATTTTTCTCAAAAATCGGAAAATACCCTACAAATTTTTCTTTAGGTTTTTTTTCCTTTTTGTAGTGTATTGGTTGTAATGCTATAGCTGAATACGCTAATTGAATTTCTGATTTATATAGTAAGTACGGAAGTTTTTCAAAGTTTAAAACTGTTGTTTGTTCTGTTATTAATGCATCAAAAGGAATAAAATTTAACAAACCATCAGGAATAATAATCAATTGTTTCTGATCTATTCCACTAAATAGTTTTTCAAATAAGTAAAAACCTAAATCAGTATAATTTTGAATATTATTTTGGATTTCAACACCTCTTTCGCTAGCAAACAACTCAATAAATTTTAATAAACTTTCTTTAAAGAAACTGTCTTTTTTAATTTTTGCAAAGCTTATTTGTTTGCTCTTTGAAATTTCAAATCTATAAATAGTATTTTCACCATCAAAATACTCGATTAAACTTTGATTTTCTGACAAAACTGTTTGTTTAATTTCTTTAATTGAAATGTTACTTTTTAAATTATAAATTGAAGGGTATTTCTTTAACAACTCATCTTTTATCAATTGTAATTTATTAGAAATGGCATCTCTTTTTTTTACAGAATTAGCCAATAAATTTACATTTGCGTTTTCTTTTTTTAATTCTTCTAAAGTTATTTTTTTAGTTAATTGGGATTTCTCAAATAACAGGTTTTGCTCCTGTTGAATTAAAGGATCGTTCTCGAATTTTGACTTTGAATTTGAAAGTAATTTTGCTTCATTTAATACTGAAGATTTTGAATTTTCAGCAAATTGAAAAGCTTTTTCAATCCATTTTATATTCATTGAATTTTGATACAAATTATAACAAATTGCAATACAGGCTTCACTTCTATTTTTAATTTCTTGCTGCATTAAAATTTTAGAATTTTGGCTAGAAACTGATTGTTGAATTGCCTTTTCAACTATAAAAGAATATTGATAATTCTCTAGTGCTTTTTCTAATTCATTTTTTTTAACGTACAACTCTGCTAATCCATCAAACGATTCTTTCAGCGTATTTTCAGCATAAATATTTTTTGTAAAATACTCTTTCAAAACTATTAACGTTTCTAAAGCTGTTTTATAATAATTTTCTGCGTTGTCTAAATGCTGTAATTCAACATAACATTTAGCAATTGAGTTGTAAGTTTTAGCATTTTCTCGATTGTTTTCACCAAAAAAAACTAATCCAAAATCTAATGCTTTATTAAAGTTAAAAAGCGCTTTATCAAACTTTTGTTGCTGAAAATAACTGTTTCCTAATGTTTTATAATTTCTAAAAAATAGCTGCGGCTTTTTTTCAATATTTAAACTATTTGAAAGCTTAATTAGTTGCTCTGATTCTTTAAAATTATTCAACAACAAATAATTAATTGACATGTCCGAATATAAACCAGCATTAGTTTGTTTTGAAGTACTTATTTTTAATGCTTCTTTTAAATAATTTAATGCTGTTTGGTAGTTTCCAGTTGTTCTTTTTACAATAGCTAAATTTTGATAGCTACTTATTAAATGGTGAGTTTGATTGGATTTTTCGGCAATTTGAATGGTAGACTTTAAAATATCTTCAGCTCTATCAAAATCACCTAAACGCGTATAATTATTTGCTAATGGCTTTAAACAATATTCAATAATATCGTAATTAAGTGAAGTGCTTTCGAATAAATTTTTAGCGGCTTCGTATTTTAAAACTGACTCACTTAAAAACCCAAATTGTTTTAAATAATAACCATAATTAACATTAAAATAAATACTAGCCAACACCTCTCTTTTAGTTGAGGGTTTACGCCAAATAGTTAACTCTAAACTTTCTAAAACCTTTAAATTTTCTGGTGCAGGATTTTTAACAAATTCATCTAAACTTACATAAATATATTCTGCATAATTATCTATATTTTTTAATGAATCTAATTGTTGTTGAATTTGAGAAAACCCAACAACACCAAAAAAAACAAGAATTAAAAACAGCTTTTTTTTCAACATAAAATTAGTTACAGTTTCCAAATAGCATACAAATGAAGTTGCGAATGCGGTTGATTAAAATTATAAATATAACGCGCACCTAAACTTGGACCAATACGTGAAGCACCAATGGTTATATCTCCAAAAATTCCATAATTAATATCTGCAAAAGATGTTGATATGTCAATTTTTTCTGAAGTATTTAAAAAATCGATAGGATCACCTTTTTCTCCGTTAAAATAACTGAAATAATTTGATGTAGAAGTTCCATTTGATTTGTTAGAGATATCTAATGAAATTTGAGTACCAACACCTAATCCAATAACGCCATTTAAATTATATCGAAACGAAATTGGAACCACATCTATATTAATTTTTTTATAATCAATAGCGGTTTCTTTTTCTAACAACGCATTGTCTATAACCGCTCCAGCAACATCAATTCTACCAGTTTCTTGAATTAAATTTTCAATATCAGAAAAATTATGTGTACTTATCATTAATTCGGCTTGTACATATTTTTTGTACGATTTATAGGGTGAAATTGTTGCTCCAAAAAAGTAACTTTTGGAATTGTCTAAATCTGGAAAACTATTATAACCTGCCTTTGCACCTATTGAAATTCCAGGAGAAAAACGCGAAGTAGATGTGTTTGTAATTATAGGCTCATTTTTATCAAAAATAATAGCTGTTTTACTTTTTGAAGGTTTTTTATGAAAATCCTTTCCAAATTTCAACGAGTATTTTACAAAACCTTTGGTAGAATCTTTATCGTGAACATTTTTTTGTGCAGTTCCAGGTAAATAAATATTTTTAAACTGAAACGAAATCTGATCTTTAGAAATTATGGTATCCAAACAACTGTAACGTACTTCTTGCTCATCAGGGCAAATGGGACATTTTGGATACATATCCAACACTTCCAAGGAAGATTTATCTAACATTTCAGGAATATCTACATTTAGTTTTATTAAACGCGCTGGACCTTCACCATCATTTTGAAATCGTACACGATATTTTAATCGTTTAAATCGAACCAATCTATAATTCAATCTTGTATCATAAACTGCCATTTTATTGGGATCGTGAGAGGTTACAATCTCCATTTCTTTAGTTTGTACTTTATGGGAATCGTTTCCACGTTCTGGCACATAAATACTTCGTATTGAAATAACAGCGCTAGTATCTTTCAACATTTCAGGCGTTGTTTTCAATGTAAAAAACATAGTACGTTCTTCATTTGGCTCCATAGTATCAAAATCGTAGATTTTAAAATCGTGATAATATGCTTTTGCTTCTTCTAAAGTTAATGGTAAGTTTTGCTTTAAAGTATCTGCTACTATTAATTTTTCATCCAAAAAAGTTGAAATTCCAGTAGTTTGAATTAATTCTTCTTTTGAAGTATTATTAGTAGCTAACACTTTTTCAGAAATCTCTTTTTCATTATTGTACAAACGCGTATCTATTAACTCAAAATTCTTTGCTTTGTATTTTTTTTCATTAAAAAATAAATAAATTTTACCACTTGTTGGGTATTCTTTGTCATTTCCATAACTCACCAAAAATTGTATTTCTTCTTCTGGAACTGGCTCACGATTTGTTTGTAAACGAAATCCTCCATAACTACTATTTAAATTATGTTTTTCATTTAAAGAAACATCAATATTATCTTCTGCAACACTTACATCTTTTGGTCTTGTAGTTGGTGGTTTTCCATCATCATAATTATTGGTAACAGACAGTTTTACTTCATAATTACCTTTGTTTTTATAAGTGTGAATTGGTTTTTCTTGAAAACTATAATTGCCATCACCAAATTCCCAATAATAGGTGTAAAAAGCTTTTGGTGCTCCTGCAATTTGATTTAAAGGTGGAACATCTGGGTTTAACGAAACTTGATTTCCATTGAGTGTATATACAATATCTGCTGTTCGTGGAATAGTATCTTTTTGAATTTCTTGCGCTGAAATTTGCACACAGAAAAACATCAAAATTATTGAAGTAAATAGTGGTTTCATTAGTAGTAGCTTTTATCAAATATATAAAAAAGGAATTTAGTTTATAAAATGAAATAACTGCAACGCTTAAAATAAGCGTTGCAGTTTCAATTAAATTATGGGGACTTTAATTAAGGTAAAGCATTTATCATTGCTTCTAAAGCTGGTTGCGTTGTTGGACTTAAACTGGTAACAACTTCTATATGATCTTCTACTACCGTTGTTCCTTGAATTGCGTAATGTAATTCGTCATCTATCTCTGTTACAACTATAATATGTACTTCTTGTCCTACTGGAATTAATCCGTAATGTTCTGTAAACATTTCTAACGTAGTATTCCAAACATCCATTCTTGCTAAAGCTGTTGGTTCACCATCGTATGATAAATATACTGCACAGTTATCAGCATTATATCCTTCTGGAACATCAACATAAATTTCTGTTTTTGGACCTGTATAACTATACCATCTGTCTAGGTTTGTCCATCCAAAAGTTCCAATATTGTAATTGTAAGTTGCATACTCACCATCGGCACCTTGACCGTCTTTTATTTGTGCATCGTCTTGTTCTCCATTATTATCTTCATCAGCTTCCACCCAATCACCTTCTCCGTCAATTTCATCACAATTATTTTCTAATGAGTCACATTCAGTTCTAAAAATTTTCATACCTCCATCTAAATCCGAAAAATCAACAGGACGACTTTGAACTTCAGCCATTTCTAATAATTCTAATTCATTTGTTCCTTGTTTTGCATCAATAAAAAACTGACCCGCAGATTTTAAAGCTTCTTTGTCTCCATTTGCTTTTTTACCTAAAGTTGATCGGTTTTTAAGTACCATTGCAGCTTTATCGTAAATTTCAATTAATTGTATAATAACATTTCCAGTAACTGGAGTTCCATTAATTCCAAAAGCGTTTGGTGGAAAAGTTACTTCAGTTCCATCATTTCCAACAATTACACCTCCTGTTGCAGCATCTAATGTAAATTCTTGAAGCTCATTGTTTCTATTATCTAAAAATCGTTCGTTTAAAGCAATTCCATCTGGTTGTGGATCAAAATTTGGTTCATCTGTTTCATCACAACTTACTGCCGAAACTGTAAGTGCAATTGTTAAAATTCCTTTTAAAATGTTTTTTGCTACTCTACTGTTATTTAAGTTAGCGATGTTTAATTTTTTAGTTTTCATAATTATTAAATTTTAAATTGTTTTTATTTGTTTTACACTTACATATCAACACACTTTAAAATTTGTTACCCCTTTTTCAGAAAAAAAAATTAAATTAGCTACAATTACTTGCTAAATGAGCGTTAAAAAACATCCAGATCATATATATGTAGAGGCTTTGCTAAAAAATAATAGCAAAGTGCTTTCAAAAATTTATGAAAAATATTCACCTAAAATTGTTGCTATGGTGAAAAAAAATAGTGGAAATGCTGATGATGCTCAAGATATTATTCAAGAAACTTTAGTAACTATATTTCATCAAGCAAACGAAAAGAACTTTATACTAACGTGTCCGTTTGATGCTTACTTTTATTTATTATGTAAACGTAGATGGTTAAACGAATTGAAAAAAAGAGGAAATAATAGGGTAACAATTGTTGAAGAAATTACATCTATTACTGAAGAGCAAGAACAGCAAGTTGAAGAAACTGAAATTTATGAACAACAACATCAGCTTTTTGAAAAAATGTTTAAAGAATTAGGACAAAAATGTCAGGAACTTTTAAAAACTACTTTCAAAATAAAATCGATGGAAAAAGTAGCTGAAATTTTAGGTGTAACTTATGGTTATGCTCGTAAAAAGAAATCGCAATGTTTGGGACAAATTACCAAACTTGTGAAAAACTCAAACGAATTTCAACAACTTAATAGTTACTAAAATGAAGGAAGATAGATACATATTATTTGAAAAATACTTGAGCAACGAACTCACTAAAGATGAGCTTTCTTATTTTAATTTAGAATTACAAACAAACATAGATTTTAAACAAGAATTTGAAATTTATAAAAATTTAAATTCTTCACTTTCTTCTAAATTTGAAAATGAAGAAAAAGAAACTGAATTACGTGCAACTTTAACTTTATTAGGAAAAGAATTTAATAAAGAGGAAAAGAAAGGTAAAGTAATTACATTGAAAAGACTTCGCCCACTAATGGTTGCGGCAAGTATTGCTTTATTAATTGGATTTTTCTTATTTAATAATGGTAACCCTGTGTATGGTGATTTTGCAAATCACAACCAATTAGAATTAGTAGTTAGAAGTGATAATAATTCTGCTATTTCTAAAGCTGAAGAAGCATTTAATAACAAAAATTACAAAACTGCATTTGCACAATTAACTATTTTAGAAACTGAATTTCCAAATGATACTGAAATTATGTTTTATAAGGGAATTTGCCTACTAGAACTTGACAAAACTTCACAAGCTGAAACTATTTTCACAACAATTTCCACTGGAAATTCCGCCTACAAGTACAATGCAACTTGGTACAAAGCATTAACCTATTTAAAGCAAAAACAATTTGAAAACTGTAAAAATACACTTAAAACAATACCTGAAAGTGCTGAAGAGTTTGAGTTGGCTCAAAAACTTTTAAAAAAATTAGAATAAAAAAATTACTTATTTCTACTTTTTAAATAATAAGGTAATATTTTATTTTTTCCATGTTCAAAACGAGTTTGGCAATTGCTTATTTCACCTTCAAATTTTAGTTCTTTAGGTACAGCCAAATTAAAAATTCCTTGACCTTTTGCTATTTTTTTAAGCCGATGAAGTGCTTTATCAGATAACTTTTTATATAAAGGCTCTAAAACCTCACATTGCTCAAATTTGCCATTTTCAACATCCCATTTTTTTGCTTTTTCACCAACAATAATTTCTTTAGAAAAATAAACTTTGCTTAATAATGGAAAAGAAAATTTAAGAACTTTTTGAGAACCTTTATTAGCAAATTGCACAATTTCATTATTTCTCACAATAAAAAAACGAATAAAACCACTATCCATATTAGAAAGCTGGGTTGCGGCAATTGCGGCAATTCCTACTCCGTTTATTTCGTGACCTTGCTTTATTCTTTCAGTATCAAACCACTTATAAAAATCTCTAATTTGACTTATTGAAGTATATTTTAAATTGCCCGTTTTTAAAGTTAAGTTATAAACATTGGCTTGTTTCCAGATCTTGGTTTGCTTTTTTCTATCGTTTTTCAACCAACAGCCACCATTTAAAATAGTATTACCTGTTTCCTTTTGATACGCTTTTAACGATTTCCACTCTTGAGCTTCTATTCCATTGCATTCAAAAAACACAATGAACAGAAAAAAGATTCCAAATTTATAATTCATTCATAAAAACTAACTTCAATTAAAGTTATTACAAAAACTTACGCTCAATAAGAGAAACTAAACGATTTTCATAATCCTCTTTATTAGTCCAATTATAATCTGGTTTTACAAATTTGTTTAAAAAACTTTTTGCTTCTTTTTCTGTTTTAAAAGAATTTAATTGAGATAAAACACGGTTAAAATCTTCTTGACTTCCATCAAATAAATTTTTAACAAACGCTATTCTATCATTTAAACCTACTTGAATATTATCTTTAAATAAAGAATCATTAAGTGACACTTTTTTATCTTCAATAATTTCCTCAACTTTTTCAAAACTTTTTTCAATTACAGGTTCTTCTTTAGTTGCTCGCTCAAACAAATTTGTAGCAATATCTGCAGAAATTGCATTTTCAAGCTCTTGTTCTAAACTATGTGTAATTACGTCAGGTTCTGTTTCTTCTTCTTCAATAAAAGTATTTTCTTTTTCTGTAAAAAGGTCTTCTTCTACTTCTATAAATTCATTATCTATAGTATTAGGTTCTAATTTTTCTTGTTCAGATACTATTTTTTCATTTTCAACACTTTCATTTTCAATAGTTGATGTTAATTTAATTTCAGCTTCTTTTTCAATAGTGTCAACAGCAATTACCGATTCTTCTATTTTAACATTTTCAACTTTTTCAACTACAGCCGCAGGTATATTTTCAACAACTTCTTGTTTTTCTATAGCTTCAACGTTCAAATTATTCTCCACAAATTTTAGAATAGTTAATTTTTCGTATAACTCCTGCGATTTTTTATGAAGACTCAAAATATCTTCATTATTTTTCTTATCTAAAATGCTGTTTGCCAGACTCACTAATTCAGCTTCTAATTTTTTGTGCATAAGTTGATTTGTTATTTAATTTTTTGCTGTATTATTTTTAATAAATTTGTTTCGTTAAAAATAAAACTCTTTTTTGATGTTTTTATTTTTTTTAGAAAAAAAGTTATAAACCTTTCAAGCGTGAAATTACAAAATGTTTCTTGAAAATACTGTAAATCATACTGAACAATTTGGCTGGATAGAAGTAATTTGCGGCTCAATGTTCTCGGGAAAAACCGAAGAATTAATCCGTAGGTTAAAACGTGCGCAATTTGCCAAGCAAAAAGTAGAGATTTTTAAACCTGCAATTGATGTTCGTTATGACGAAGAAAAAGTAGTCTCGCACGATGCTAACGAAATTAGAAGTACGCCTGTACCTGCATCTGGAAACATTCGAATTTTAGCAAACGATGTTGATGTTGTTGGAATTGACGAAGCTCAATTTTTTGATGACGAAATTGTAAGTGTTTGTAACGATTTAGCCAACAGAGGAATTCGAGTAATTGTTGCTGGATTGGATATGGATTTTAAAGGAAATCCGTTTGGTCCAATGCCTGCACTTATGGCAACTGCCGAATATGTTACTAAAGTACATGCTGTTTGTACTAGAACTGGAAATTTAGCACATTATAGTTATAGAACAGCTGCTAGTGAAGATTTGGTTTTACTTGGCGAAACACAAGAATACGAGCCATTAAGTAGAGCCGCTTACTATAAAGCTATGCAAGCACAAAAAAAGAAAAAATCCGAACAAAAGGATGAAAAATAATCATGTAACTACGCTAGAAATTGATTTAGATGCTATTGATTTTAATCTCAATTTTTTTAAATCTAAACTAAAAAAAAACACTAAAGTTTTAATAGTAGTTAAAGCTTTTGGTTATGGTAGTTCTTCTATAGAAATAGCAAAATATTTAGAAAAAAAAGTTAACTATTTTGCTGTTGCTTATTCCAACGAAGGAATTGCTTTACGTGAAGCAGGAATTAAAACACCTATTTTAGTATTACACCCACAAGTAGCAAACTTAAAAACACTTATTGAATTTAATTTAGAACCAAATATTTATTCAGAAAGAATTTTAACTGAATTTATTAAAGTTTCTAAAAAAGAAAATAAAATCAATTACCCTATTCATTTAAAAATAAACACAGGATTAAATAGGTTAGGATTTTCAGAAAATAATATTGATAACATTTTAACACACTTTAAAAATACCAATACAATAAAAGTAGAATCAATATTCTCACATATTGCTGCAAGTGAAGATTTAAACGAAAAAGATTTTACACTTCAACAAATAGCTACTTTCAATACTATTTCAGAAAGTTTTATTCAAAAATTAGAATATTCTCCTATAAAACACATGCTAAATACCTCTGGAATTATTAATTATTCTAATGAAGCGCAATTTGATATGGTTAGACTAGGAATTGGATTGTATGGCTTTGCAAACCAACAAGATATAACTTCAACCCTTAAAAATGTATTGCAATTAAAATCTATAATTTCTCAAATTCACACTATAAAAAAGGGAGAAACTGTTGGATACAATAGAGCTTTTAAAGCTAAAAAAATTATAAAAACTGCAACTATACCTATTGGACATGCTGATGGAATTTCACGCCAATTAAGTAATGAAAAAGGATATGTTTACATCAATAATCAAAAAGCTGCTATAGTTGGAAATGTATGTATGGATATGATTATGGTAGATGTTACCAATATTAAATGTGAAGAAGGTGATGAGGTTTTAATTTTTAAAAACCAAGAACATATTAACCAATTAGCCAAAAACTCTAACACTATATCATACGAATTGCTTACTGCTATTTCGCAACGCGTAAAAAGAGTGTTAAAATAATGTTAACGTTTTTGAGAATTTTTTAATATATTGCACCACTATTAATAACTAATACTTATAAAAAATGGGAATGTTAAAAGAATTTAAAGATTTTGCAATGAAGGGTAACCTTGTTGATATTGCAGTTGGTTTTGTAATGGGTGCTGCATTTAAAGCAGTTGTTACTTCATTTACAGGTGGAATTGTTTCTCCACTTATCGGATTAATATTTAATTCAGATTTAAAAGACTTAAAATATATTGTAAAAGACGGAGTTGCTGATGAAGCTGGTAAAGTTGTTGGTGAAGTAGCTGTTTTATATGGAGATTTTATTACAAACATTATTGATTTTATTATTGTTGCTTTTGTAATGTTCTTAGTAGTAAAAGCTGTTAATAAAATGAATGAGAAGAAAGAAGAACCGGCTCCAGAAGAACCAAAAGGACCAACTCAAGAAGAGTTATTATCAGAAATTAGAGATTTATTATCAAAAAAATAAATAAGTTAAACCAAACTTTATTTAACTACAAAAAAGGCTTACAGTAAAATGTAAGCCTTTTTTAATTAGTATTATTTCTTTTTAGTTTCGTATACTTCAGCAATAGTAGAAGAATTATTTGCTAGTTTTAGTAAAATTAATTGATCACCAACTTGTACTTTTCCAGTTTGAAGTACTTTAAAATAAACGCCACTTTTTGTTGAATTCCAGAATTGTTTTAATATTTTTTGAGTTCCAAAAACCAATCCCAATTTAATACAAGGCTCTCTTGGTTTTGTTACTTCAATAATTGTTTCACCCAATTTATATTGTGAACCTACGTAAATTTCAGTTTCCTCAAGGTTAGAGATGGTTAAGTTTTCGCCCATTAAACCAAAATGTAAATCTATATTAGGATACAATTCTCTCCAATATCTATAATGATTTTCAGAATAAGCATACACTGCTTTTTCAATTCCACCGTGGTATCTTCTATCAATTACAGCATCATTTTCAACATCGGTTTCACCTAAAAAAATAGCGCCTTCAATAGGATTTTTAAAAATACCTGTTTCAATTATTTTTCCTTTATAATTAATACTTCTTTTTTCTCCAATATTAACTGAAACTACTTTCATTATTTTTCTTTAAAATTTGATAAGTTATCTGCAATTTTACGATCATTAGATAAACGAGGAACTTTATTTTGACCTCCAAGTTTCCCTACTGATTTCATATACTTATTAAATCCTCCTTTTTCAATGGCAGTAATTTTTAAAGGTTGCAGTATTTTTCCTTCAATTAAATCAAAATAGTAGCTGTTTTGTTTTTGAAGTTCAGCATCAATTTTTAATGCAAATTCATCTATATTACTTGGTTTGTTTACAAATTCCACAAACCACTCGTGATAAGGCAAACCAATTTCAGGTGTAATTTGAGGCGCAACAGTAAATTCACTTACCGAAATATTGGTTCCTTTAGTATTCATATTTATTGCTTCCTCCACTTCTTTACCAATAACATGCTCACCAAAAGCTGAAATAAAATGTTTAATTCTACCCGTTACAACAATTCGTGGCGGATTTAAAGAAACAAATTCTACTGTATCTCCAATATTATAAGCCCACAAACCTGCATTTGTATTTAAAATAATTACATAGTTTTCTCCTAACTTAACATCTTTAATACTTAAACGCGTTGGATTTTCATTGTAAAATTCTTCAGAAGGAATAAACTCATAAAACATTCCGTTGTTTACAAGTAATAGCATTCCTTTTTCAGCTTGTTTATCTTGATAAGCTATAAACCCTTCTGAAGCTGGATAAAATTCAATAGCATCAACTTTTCTACCAATTAATTCCTCAAATTTATTTCTATAAGGCTCATAATTTACCCCACCGTAAACAAATAAATTAAAGTTTGGAAATACTTCACCAACCTTTTTTCCAGTACGTTCAACTATACGTTCAAAGTACATTTGCACCCATGAAGGAATTCCACCAATAAGTGTCATATCTTCATTTATAGTTTCATCAATTACGGCTTCAACTTTAGTTTCCCAATCTTCAATACAATTAGTTTTCCAACTTGGCAAACGGTTTTTTGTTAAGTATGAAGGTACGTAATGTGCTGAAATACCTGAAAGTCTTCCAGTTTTTATTCCATTAGTATCACTTAACTCTGGACTACCTTGAAGAAAAATCATTTTTCCGTCTAAAAAATCTGTTTTTTTAGTTTCGTTAATATACATTAACAGTGCATTTCTAGCCGCATTTATATGATTTGGTACAGATTCTTTAGTTAAAGGAATGTATTTTGTTCCTGAAGTTGTTCCAGAAGTTTTAGCAAAATAAGTAGGTTTTCCTTTCCATAATATATCTGGTTTTCCTTTTACAACCTCTTCAACGTATGGTTTTAAAGCCTCATAATCTCTAATTGGAACTTGTTTTTTAAAGTCTTCATAATTTTTTATTTGGCTAAAATTATGATCTTTCCCAAATTTGGTATTTCCAGCTTCTGAAATCAGTTTTTTAAAAACTTTTTTTTGTGTTTTTACTGAATTAAAGCTGTACTTATAAATTCTGTTTGCAATAGATTTTGCAAATGGTTTCGCTAAAACTGATTTAATATTCATTATTCAAAATCAATATAATTAGTTGGGTTTACAGGATAACCTTCATTCCAAAGTTCAAAATGCAAATGTGGTCCAGTACTTAATTCTCCGGTATCTCCAGCCGAGGCAATAACCTCTCCAGATTTTACTAAATCGCCTTGTTGTTTATGTAAAGCTGTATTGTGTTTGTAAATTGAAGTATAGCCTCCTGCGTGTTTTACAATTATTACATGTCCTGTTTGTGCTGTCCATTCAGCAAAAATAACAGTTCCGTCTGCTACTGACTTTACAGGTGTATTTACTTCAACAGCAATATCAACAGCATAATGTCTTTTTTGAGAATCATACCCATCAGTTAAAGTACCTTTTACTGGGGAGAAAAAAACAACATCAGCGCTTTTGGTTGCTTCAGAAAAAATACTGTACCTATCAACTGCTTCAACTTGTTGTCTAAACTCTAAATCTTGGTTTGAGGGTTCTAAATTTACGGAATCTCTATCCACATGAAAAGTTTGCAAAATTGAATCTCTATCAAAAATTACTTCTGGAATTTTTCCGGTTAACAATTCTTTTATTTGATTTATATAAATTGTATTCACATTAACAATTTGTTGTAGTGAATCTGATTTATACACTAAATCTGCTGCTTTTTTATTTAATTTTGATGAAGAATAACCTGGTATGTATTCTTTAACTGGCGTAAATGCAATAAAAAAAATAGTTCCAACTATTAATAAAATAGAAAATAAACTTCCAAATATAAACACATTTAAACGTGTTAATTTAAAAGTTAATTTTTCTTCAAATGTATCTTCGTTTAGAATTACTAAACGATATTTATTGATGAGTTTTCTTTTAAAAGTTCTTTTATTTTTTGAGGTTTTCGCCATAAAGATTATTCATACAAAGATACAACGAAATTTTGTTACTTTATTTTAAGTAGTCTGTTAAAAAAGTTACAATTTTAATGCTATTTATAAAAATTCATTAGTTCTATATATTCCCATACTTTTGCAGGTAACATAGTTCTAATATCTTTTTTATTTTTTATAGCTTTTCTAATAAATGTTGATGAAACTTGAACAATTGGAGCATCAACAATTTTAATTTTAGGATGTTTTAACAATTCATTTTCTGTTTTTCCTTCAGAAATTCTTGGGTATACATATATATGATAATTCTCTAAAATGGTTTGATAATTTTTCCATTTATGAAATCCTTTTAAATTATCTTCTCCCATTATTAAATTAAAAGTATGCTGTGAAAACTTTTCTTCTAAATTTATAAGTGTATTAATTGTGTAATTTGGTTGTGGTAATTTAAACTCAATATCCGAAGTTTTTAACTTTGGAAAGTTTTCAACGGCAATATTAGCAATGGCTAATCTATGAATGTTATTTAACATAGATTTTTTTTGTTTAAATGGGCTCATAGGTGTAATTACAAACCAAACCTCATCTAAATCACTAAATTCGGCCAAGTAATTTGCCAATACCATATGTCCAATATGAATTGGATTAAAAGTTCCAAAAAACAAACCTACATTCATTTATTTTATAAATTTTTCAACTAATTTATAAGCTTCTGCTTTTGCATCTTCTAAATTGTCATTTATTAAAATTACATCAAAATCTTTAGAGAATTTTAGTTCGTTTTCAGCTTTTGCAACACGTTCTTTAATTTTTTCTTCGCTATCTGTTTTTCTTCCTCTTAATCTACGTTCCATTTCTTCAATAGAAGGTGGTTGTACAAAAACAGCTAGTGTTTGTTCTGGAAATTTTTTCTTAATATTTAAACCTCCTATTACGTCAATGTCAAAAATTACGGTTTTTCCTTCTGCCCAAATACGTTCTACTTCTTTTTTTAAAGTGCCGTAATAATTATTAGTGTACACTTCTTCAAACTCTATAAAATCGTCGTTTTTAATATGCTCTCTAAACGCATCATCCGAGATAAAATAATAATCTTTACCATTAATTTCTTTACCTCTTGCGTTTCGGGAAGTTGCAGAAATTGAAAAATCTAAATCTAGTTCTTTCTGATCTAACAAATAATGAACTATGGTTGTTTTTCCAGAACCTGAAGGCGCAGAAAACACAATTAATTTCCCTTTTTTAGCCATATTTTTATAAAACGTTAAGATTTTGTTCTTTAATTTTTTCCAACTCATCTTTCATTTGAACAACTAATTTTTGCATTGGAGCGTAATTAGATTTTGAACCTATTGTATTAATTTCTCTACCTAATTCTTGCGTAATAAAACCAAGTTTTTTACCATTTGAATGGTTAGAATGAAGTTCTTTCTCGAAATAACTTAAATGATTTTTTAAACGAACTTTTTCTTCTGTAATGTCCAATTTTTCAATGTAATAAATAAGCTCTTGTTCAAATCTATTTTCATCAACATTTATCTGCAAATCATCTATAGATTTTTTTAATTTATCTTTTACTTGATTTACCCTTTCAGGATCCATTTCAATTACTTTTTCTAATAATGCTTCAATATTTTTAATACGCATTACAAAATCAGCAAATAATGCTTCACCTTCATCATTTCTATATTTTTGAATGTTTTTGACCGCTCCAGAAATTCCTTTTTCAATTTCGTTCCACTCTTCTTCGTTTAACTCTTCACGTTCAGTTTTTAATGAATCTGGTAAACGAATAGCCATTTTTAATAGATCTAACTCATCAGCTTCAGAAATATTCTTTAACTGATTCATATATTCTTTCACAACTTTTTCATTTACTTTAGATGAAACTTCTCCACCATTATCTTCTACATAAATAGAAAAATCTACTTTACCTCTCATCAACTCTTTAGCTAAAGCTTTTCTAATTCCTAATTCTTTCTCTCTATAATATCCAGGTATTCTAACGTTTAGATCAAGATTTTTACTGTTTAACGATTTTAATTCTATCGTAATTTTTTTTTGTGAAAGTTGTAATACGGTTTTCCCGTATCCAGTCATTGATTGTATCATCTAAATTTCAATATTTTGGCAAATTTACGCATTTTTAGAAAAGTGCTCACTTTTAACGCTGTAAATAAAAAAAGCCCACTTTTTAAGTGAGCTTTCTTATCATATAAATTTTATGTTAGTCTAACGCAGGAATACGTAATACTTGACCTGGATAAATTTTATCTGGGTCTGTTAACATTGGTTTGTTTGCTTCAAAAATAACATTGTATTTCATAGCATCACCATAATATTTTTTAGAAATTTTACTTAAGTAATCTCCACTAACCACTGTATGAAATTGAGCTTGAGGCTCCTCAACAGCAACAGACATTCTATCATCTACAGTAGCAATACCTTCTGTGTTACCTATAACTAAAACAACTTTTTCTCTAGTTGCCTGTGAATCTGCTTCACCCCAAACAGTTGCTTTATCACCTTCAACCTCAACATTAAAGTCTAAAACTTCAAATCCTAAAGCTTCAACAGCGTTTACTAATTTACCTGCTTTTGCTTTTGCTAATTCTGCAACTTCCATTGCAGCTTCTGCAGCTTCTTCTTCAGTAGTTTTTCCAATACCAAACACCTTTGCTCCGGCGTTTTTTATAAATGAAAATAATCCCATAACTTTTTAATTTTTTAATTAATTTATTGTTTTTATTCGTTTGGTAATATACAAAAAATTAAAGCACATAATAATAGATTGTAATTGATTTTTATGTTTATTTTTGTGAAAACTTTTTACATGACTATCAATATTCTCGACTCTCAAAAATCTATACTTAATAAATTTATTTCAGACATTAGAGATTCTGAAATTCAAAAAGATAGCTTACGCTTTAGAAGAAACATTGAACGTATTGGTGAAATTTTAGCCTTTGAGATTAGTAAAACACTCTCGTTTGAAAATAAAACAATTACTACCCCTTTAGGTGAAAAAGAGATAGCACTCTATAAAAATGATGTGGTTGTATGCTCAATATTACGGGCTGGCTTGCCTTTACACAATGGTTTATTAAATTATTTTGATGATGCTGGAAGTGCTTTTATTTCGGCCTACAGAAAGCATATAAACAAAACTGAATTTGAAATTGTTGTTGAATATTTTGCTTCTCCAAGTTTAGAAGGTAAAACATTAATTTTAGCAGATCCAATGTTAGCTACTGGACAATCTATTGTAAGTGTTTACCAAGCTTTACTAAAACATGGAACTCCAAAAGAAATACATTTAGCATGTGTTTTAGGAGCTCAAGATGGTGTAGATTTTGTTAAAGAAAATTTTCCGAAAGAGACAAAACTTTGGATTGCTACTGTTGATAAAAACCTTAACGAAAAAGGATATATTGTTCCTGGATTAGGTGATGCTGGAGATTTAGCTTATGGTGAAAAACTATAAAAAATAGACACTTATCGCTATTCCAACAAATAAATAAAGAATTAAATTTTTAAAATTCTCTGATTTACTTTTAGGTAAATAATTAGCTATTACAATAGTTGCTGGAAATATTAAAAATAGAATTTCAGAACCATCTTTTACTGGAGAAACAACTACAACTAATAAAGCTAACAATAAATGAACTATTAAAATATACCAAGACTTTTTTAACTTATTACTTATTACTATAATATTTGGTGTAACTATTATTAAAGACCATAATAATACAGTCAATAAAAAAGTGAAAGGAATTAATAATTGAATTGAATTGTACTTTAAAAAATCAAAACTCCATCTAAATTGAAAATTTTGAATAAAAATAGAAAATGAATCCGTATAAAAACAATACGTGAAAAATAAAAATATTGGAGCTATAAAACCAACAATAGGAATAAATATATTTTTAAAACTTACCCTTTGATGAATAAACATTCCAATATAAACAAGTAATAAAAAAACTGAATTCCATTCAAAAAAAAGCGCTGATATTCCTATCCAAATTGCTGCGTCAAACAATTTTAACTTTGTTTTAATTCCAGATTTTAAACTGTAAATTTTCCTAAAAGAAAACAGCAAAAATATATTAGAAAATAAAAAGTTAATATTAAAAAAAGTTTGCTTAAACGAAGCTAATAATAATACAGTTAGTAAAAATGCATACAAATTATCTAACGTTAAACTATTTTTTCTATTAATAAAGCTACCAACAAATACATAAAAAATAAAAAGTGTTAATACACCTAATTTTGACAACCAAAAAACAAATGAGTTTTCATAATATAATGAAGATAAAACAGCTAAAAAATAAAAAATAGCGAATACAATAATTAAGTAAAACACTTTAATAGGCGTAGATTTACTAAAAAAATTTGCTAACATTACTATATTTTTTACTTTTGCTGTAAATATACTACAGTTATGATTGCAAACAACATTTTTAAAGCTATTGGTGATTTTTTTACCAATGTTTTATTTAGCCCATTAAATTCAATAAGATTTTCTGATAATTGGTGGTTACAAAGTACCGTTAGTTGGATTTTTATTATAATTGCTTTTGGATTTTTCTTCTATTGGTTAGGGCAAATTCAAAAATACAAAAAAGCCGGTAACGAGTAATTCAGTATTAACTCCTTAACAAAACGTTTCAGTGGGAAGTAAAAATAAAATGAAGAGATTTCGTGAAAACGAAACGTTTAAAAATGTAATTCAACCTGAACGACAAGAAGTTTTGGATGGTTTTAAACTAAAAGGAAATTGGTCTGAATTTTTTGGTAATTCCAATCCAATTGTTTTAGAATTAGGTTGTGGTAAAGGTGAATATACTATTGCATTAGCAAAAAAAAATCCAAACATAAATTACATCGGTATAGACATTAAAGGTGCGCGTTTCTGGCGCGGTGCTAAAACTGCAATTGAAGACAACATGTCGAATGTAGCCTTTATTAGAACACAAATTGAACTTGTTGACTATATTTTTGCCGAAAACGAAATTTCAGAAATCTGGATAACTTTCCCTGACCCTCAAATAAAATACACACGCACAAAACATAGAATGACCAATGCTGAATTCTTAAAAAAATATCACAAGGTTTTAAATGAGAATGGAGTTGTAAACTTAAAAACCGACAGTGAATTTATGCATGGTTATACTTTAGGTTTAT
This sequence comes from Lutibacter sp. TH_r2, assembly GCF_033101135.1. Lineage (NCBI taxonomy): Bacteria > Pseudomonadati > Bacteroidota > Flavobacteriia > Flavobacteriales > Flavobacteriaceae > Lutibacter > Lutibacter sp. TH_r2. The sequence continues at coordinate 1,385,024 of NZ_JAWMPV010000001.1, read as the reverse complement.
TACATGGTGCTGGTCACGAAGTTATTTATGCACACCACGATGTTTATGGTAATAATCATTCTCCTGAAGAAGTAATATCTACTCAAACTTTTTATGAAAGCCAATATTTAGAACAAGGCAAACCAATTACTTACATAAAATTTAAAATTCGTTATTAATCACTATTTTTAAAAAGTGAAAAACGAAAATTTCTTTCAAAAAGTGTATGCAATAGCTAAACAAATTCCCTACGGAAGGGTTACTAGCTATGGTGCAATTGCCAAACATATAGGTGCAGCCCGATCTTCAAGAATGGTAGGCTGGGCAATGAATGCATCACACAACATGGAAGATATCCCTGCACATAGAGTTGTAAATAGAAAAGGCATATTAACAGGTAAACACCATTTTGAAGGCACAAACTTAATGCAACAACTACTAGAAAACGAAGGAATTATTGTAAAAGACCTTCAAATTCAAAACTTTAAAGAAGTCTTTTGGAACCCAAATGAAGAATTATTATAATTAAAACAAAAGTTGTAATTTAATCCTGCAAAATAAGCATCACTAAAAAACACATTCACAAACACTCAATTTTACATTGTTTTATGTAACATTTTTAATCTTCCTATATCGTTTGGAATATGTATATTTGTTGTTTAGAATGATTTTACATAAACAAAAATGAGTTTTACAAAACAAGATATTATAAACGCCCTGGAAACAATTACAGCTCCAGGAGAAGGAAAAAGCTTAATTGAAAGCCAAGCTATTAAAAATGTAGTAATTTTTGATAAAGAAATAGTGTTAGATGTTAAAATTAACAATCCATCACTTCAAGCAAAAAAGAAAGTTGAAGTAGAAATAATGAAAGCTATTCACGAGCACGTTGATCAAAAAATCGACGTAAAAGTGAACGTTACTTCTGATACTAAAAATGAAGAGTTTAAACCCGAAAAGCCAAAAGTCCCAGGAATTAAAAATATAATTGCGGTTGCTTCTGGTAAAGGTGGAGTTGGAAAATCTACTATTACTGCAAACATGTCAATTTCATTACAAAAAATGGGATTCAAAGTTGGAATTTTAGATGCAGACGTATACGGACCTTCAATTCATTTAATGTTTGATGTTGCAAACGCAAAACCATTATCTGTAGAAATTGATGGTCGTTCAAAAATGCAACCAATTGAAAGTTACGGAGTAAAAATATTATCGTTAGGGTTTTTTACAGATGCCAACCAAGCTGTTATTTGGCGTGGAGCAATGGCCTCAAAAGCCTTAAACCAAATGATATTTGATTCACATTGGGGAGAATTAGATTTCTTATTAATTGACTTACCTCCAGGAACCGGAGACATTCACTTATCTATTGTACAAGCAGTGCCAATTACAGGTGCAGTTATAGTTAGTACACCTCAAAATATTGCTTTAGCAGATGCTAAAAAAGGTGTTGCAATGTTTAAACAAGAAACCATTAACGTTCCTGTTTTAGGAATTGTTGAAAACATGAGTTACTTTACCCCTGCCGAACTTCCTAATAATAAATACTATATTTTTGGACAAGATGGCGCTAAAAATTTAGCTGAAGATATTGAAACCGCATTTTTAGGGGAAGTACCTTTAGTACAAAGTATTAGAGAAGCCGGAGATGTTGGACATCCAGTTGCGTTACAAGAAAACTCTCCATTAGAAAAGGCATTTTCTGAAATTACTAAAAATGCATTATCTGAATTGGTAAAACGAAATCAAGATTTACCTCCAACTGAAGTTGTAAGAATTACAACTATGAGCGGATGTAGCACTAATTAATTGATATATGGATAAAGAAGAATTAAAAATAAACGTTGAACAGGCATTAAATGAAATTCGCCCCTTTTTAGAAGCGGATGGCGGAAATATTTCTTTAGTTGAAATAACAGATAATACTGTTTCTGTACAACTCGAAGGCGCTTGTGTAGGATGTTCAGTAAACCAAATGACTCTAAAAAATGGCGTAGAAGCCACTATAAAAAAATATGCCCCTCAAGTTAAAAGGGTAATAGAAGTAAATGGTATTACATTTTAATTCTTAAAATAAATATAAATTAAGAGTGCTTTTAGCACTCTTTTTTATTTTTGGAATAATAATTGTATTTTCAAAGCTAAATTAGAAAAGCTTTATGAAAAAAATAGGATTCCTTATATTCTTATTAATTGCATTTTTAGGCAATAGTCAACCTAACGTTAAAAATGCAGACTACAGTAATTATGCTTTTAAAGATGGTGAATGGCTAAAATATAGAATGAGCTATAGCAATTTTTTAAACGCAGGCTACTCCACAATTAGTGTAAAGGAATTATCTAATAACGGTAAAGATGCTTTTCATATAAAAGGTCACGGTAAATCAACAGGTTTGGTAAGTGTATTTTTTAAAGTTAGAGACGATTATCAAACATTTTTTTATAAAAAAACTATGCAACCTTATCGTTTTATTAGAAAAATTAACGAAGGTGGCTATACCAAAGATAAAGAAATACTTTTTGATCATTCTAAAAAAGAAGCCATTGTTAAAAATAACAAACATAACACCATAGAAAATTATCCTATTTCAAGTAATATACAAGACATGCTTTCTGCAATGTATTTTTTACGAAATCAAGATTTATCAAATTTAAAAATTGGACAAGAAATACAACTTCAAATGTTTTTTGACCAAGAAATTAACGATTTTAAACTTCGTTTTATAGGTACTGAAATTTTAAAAACATCCTTTGGCAAAATAAAAACCTTAAAATTTCGACCTTTAGTTCAAGCAGGAAGAGTATTTAAAGAACAAGAAAGTGTTACCGTTTGGATTACAGATGATAAAAATAAAGTTCCTATTAGAATTAAGGCTTCATTAGCCGTTGGATCACTCCGTGCAGATTTAGATAAATTTAAAGGATTAGCACACCCTTTTAACATTATTTTTGACAATTAAATTGTACTTTTGCGTTTTATTTTTTAAACTTAATTGAATCTTTTGAAAAAATTAACCGCAATACTTCTTCTTCTCTTAATTATAGGCTGCAAAGAAGATAAAAAACCTCCAATTGTAAAAATTGAAAAACCTAAAGAATTTTTTGAATTTGGTTACAAACTAAATGATTATAAAGTTATAAATGACACCATACAACCTGGCGAAAATTTTAGCGAAATTTTAGACAGAAACCATATCGAATACCCAAAAGTATTGGAAATTGTTAATGAAATAAAAGACACTTTTAATGTTAGAAGAATTAAAAGTGGAATACCTTATACTATACTAGCTAAAAAAGATTCTACCGAACAAGCACAAGTTTTTATTTATCAACATTCAAAAGTTAGATATACCGTTGTTGATTTTAAAGATTCTATAATATCGGCCTACAATGCCAAAAAACCAGTAACCAAAGTTATTAAAACTGCTTCAGGAGTTATAACTAGTAGTTTATCACAAGCTATTGATGACCAAGGTTTAAGTTACTATCTTGCTTTTGAAATGTCTGATATTTACGCATGGACTATTGACTTTTTTAGACTTCAAAAAAATGATAAATTTAAATTAATTTATGAGCAATTATATATTAACGATACTATACCAGTTGGAATAGGAAAAATTAAAGCTGCTTATTTTGAGCATGGAGACAAACCTTTTTATGCTTTTAGATATGTTCCAGATTCAACTTTACAAATACCAGAATATTTTGATGATGAAACAAACAATTTACGTCGTCAATTTTTAAAAGCTCCTGTAAAATTTAGTAGAATTTCTTCAAGATATAATTTAAGAAGAAGAATTGCATTTTACGGTAATAGAATACGCCCACATAAAGGAACTGACTTTGCTGCGCCAGTTGGAACTCCAATTATGAGTACAGCAAACGGAACAATTATAGAATCTAGATACAAAGGTGGAAATGGGAATTATGTAAAAGTAAGACATAATGGAACATACAGTACTCAATACTTACACATGAGCAAAAGAGCTGTAAAAGTTGGAGATGTAGTAAAACAAGGAGATGTAATTGGTTATATTGGTATGACAGGGAATACATCTGGTCCACACGTTTGTTACCGTTTTTGGAAAAATGGAAAACAAGTAGACCCTTTAAAACAAAAATTACCTGCTGCAGAACCAATGAAAGAAGAAATTAAATCTGATTATTTAAAATTTATAGAGCCTTTAAAATCAACATTAGATTCTATTACTTATCCAATTATTGAAAACTCAATTACCACAACAGAAGAAGAATTAAACACATAATAAATTATGGCTTTACAAAACATCAACCCAACCAAAACTGCCGCTTGGCAAAAACTCACCAATCATTTTAATGAAATTAAAGATGTTCATCTAAAAACATTTTTTAATGAAAATCAAAATAGAAAAAGTGATTTTACTTTAAATGTTAATAATTTTGAATTTGACTATTCAAAAAATAGAATTTCAGAAAAAACATTAGAACTACTATTAGAATTAGCAAACGAATGCGATTTAAAAGGCGCAATGGATGCTTATTTTTCAGGTGAAAAAATTAATGCAACCGAAAAAAGAGCTGTTTTACATACAGCTTTACGTAACCAAACTGCTAAAGAAATTTTTGTAGATGGTGAAAATGTGGTACCTGAAATTAAAGCTGCACTTTCTAAAATTGAAAGTTTTACAGAAAAAGTAGTATCAGGAGATTGGAAAGGTTACACCAACAAATCAATTACTGATGTTGTAAATATTGGTATTGGAGGTTCAGACCTTGGACCAGATATGGTTGTAGAATCATTAAAATACTACAAAAATCACTTAAATGTACATTTTGTTTCTAATATAGATGGAGATCACGTACGTGAAAGTATTAAAAACTTAAATCCAGAAACTACACTTTTTGTAATTGTTTCTAAAACATTTACAACGCAAGAAACTTTAACAAATGCAACTACCATTAAAAAATGGTTTTTACAATCAGCATCAGAAGCTGATGTAGCAAAACATTTTGTAGCAGTTTCAACTAATTTAGAATCTGTTAGTAATTTTGGAATTGCATCAGATAACATTTTCCCAATGTGGGATTGGGTTGGTGGACGTTTTTCACTTTGGAGTGCCGTTGGATTATCTATTAGTTTAGCTGTTGGATTTAAAAATTTCAACAATTTATTAATAGGTGCTTTTGAAATGGATGAACATTTTAAAAATACACCGTTCGAAAAAAATGCACCTGTATTATTAAGTTTAATAGGTATTTGGTATACCAACTTTTTCAAATCTGAATCTGAAGTAATTTTACCTTACGCACAATATTTAAGTAAACTCGCACCCTATTTACAACAAGCTATTATGGAAAGTAATGGTAAAAGTGTAGATAGAAATGGAGAGCGTGTTACTTATCAAACTGGAAATATTATTTGGGGAGCACCAGGTTCAAACTCTCAACATGCATTTATGCAACTATTACACCAAGGTACCAAACTAATTCCAGCTGATTTTATTGGTTTTAAAGAATCTTTATACGGCGAAAAAGAACACCATAACAAATTAATGGCTAATTATTACGCTCAAATGGAAGCATTAGCTATTGGAAAAACTAAAGAAGAAGTTCATTTAGATTTAAAAACTCAAGGAAAACTAAACGAAGTCTCTACTTTATTACCTTATAAAGTTTTTGAAGGAAATAAACCAAGTACTTCTATTTTAATAGATAAACTTTCACCAAAAACATTAGGAAGTTTAATTTCATTCTACGAACAAAAAATATTTATTCAAGGTGTAATCTGGAATATTTACAGTTATGATCAATTTGGAGTAGAACTTGGAAAAGAACTAGCTAATAAACTTTACAAAAAAGCTTAATTTTTTTAAGCAACCTTTTACACTTATAAACATCTGTTAATAAACTGTTAAATAGATTATGTATATTTAACAAATAACAGGTGTTTTTTTGCATATATTTAATTCTTAATAAAATGTTAAAACTTAACGATTTATTAATGATGTCATTTGCAAAAAAAACATCAAATTTGCACAAAGAATTTAATTCAAAATTAAAATTAAAAGGATGAGAAATTTTAAACATTTGTTAATGGCGGTATTATTACTTACTTCTACTGCTATTTTCGCACAAACAAAACTTTCGGGTAAGGTTGTTGATGAAACAAATCAACCATTACCAGGGGCATCTGTTGTTGTTGAAGGAACAACTACAGGTACATCTACAGACTTCGATGGAAACTTTTCTTTTGAAGTTTCAAATTCAAGTGGAGCTGTAATTGTTTCATTTGTTGGTTATGTAAACAAAACAGTAGCCTTTAATGGTACAAAAAACTTTGGCGCTATTAAATTAGCTCCTTCTTCTGAAACTTTAGATGAAATTGTGATTACTGCAACTTCATTTGCAATTGACAGAAAAACACCTGTTGCTGTATCCACAGTTAAAGCAGACATTATTGAAAATAAATTGGGATCTCAAGAATTTCCTGAAATTTTAAAATCTACACCAGGTGTATATGCTACTAAATCTGGAGGTGGTTTTGGAGATAGTAGAATTAACTTAAGAGGTTTTGAATCTTCAAATGTTGCTGTAATGATTAATGGTGTTCCAGTTAACGACATGGAAAACGGATGGGTTTACTGGTCTAACTGGGCTGGTTTAGCTGACGTAACTTCTGCTATGCAAGTTCAACGTGGTTTAGGAGCTTCTAAAGTTGCTGTACCATCAATTGGTGGTACTATAAACATTCTATCTAAAACTACAGACGTTGAAAAAGGTGGTAATGTATTTGTTGGTGTTGGAAATGATGGTTACCAAAAATATGGAGCTACAGTTTCAACAGGTTTATTAGATAATGGATTTGCTGTAAGTGCTTCAGGAGCTAAAACAAAAGGTAACGGATATGTTGATGGAACTGAATTTGAAGGTTATAATTACTTCATAAACATTTCTAAACAAATAGGTGATAACCACAAATTATCATTTACATCTTTTGGTGCACCACAAGAACATGGACAAAGACAAAACAGAAGTTCAATAGAAACTTATAGAAATGCTGAAAGTGGTATTAAATTCAACCCAGATTGGGGTATTAAAAATGGTTCAGTAACTTCTATTGAAAATAACTTTTACCACAAATCTCAAACATCTTTAAATCACTATTGGACAATTAGTGAAAAATCAAATTTATCTACTGCTTTATACGCTTCTTGGGGTACTGGTGGTGGAAGTGGTACTGCTGGTGATGAAGCTGCAAGCTTATTTAGTGTTAGACTTGGAGGAGATGACCAACCTGTTGATTTAGATAATATTGTTGAAATAAACAGAGAAAGAGGAGAACAAGGTTTAGGAGCTGCTGCTTATTTAAGAGCTTCAAGAAACGATCATGAATGGTATGGTTTATTATCTACATTTAAAACAGATTTAAACGAAAATCTTGCTTTTGTTGGAGGTATAGATTTAAGAACTTACACAGGTAAACACTTTTCTGAAGTTCATGATTTATTAGGTGCTTCTTTTGCAGATGATGATAACGATGTTAACAATCCAAATAGAGCATTAAAAGTTGGAGACAAACGTGACTATTGGAATGATGGTGAAGTTGGATGGCAAGGTTTATTTACTCAATTAGAATACGATAAAGATAATTTATCTTCTTTTGTGTCAGCATCTATATCAAACACTTCATACAGAAGAATAGATTATTTTAATTATTTAGATAGTGACCCTAACCAAGAAACTGACAAATATAGTTTTGTAGGTTTTGGTATTAAAGGTGGTGCTAATTATAATTTAACTGATAACCATAATGTTTTTGCTAATATTGGATATTTTGAAAAAGCAGGTGGATTTGACGCTGTATTTTTAGGTTATGACAATGAAATAGATAATATTAATGAAGATGCTGAAAATCAAAAAATATTCAGTGCTGAATTAGGTTATGGTTATAGAAGTGATAAATTATCTTTTAACATTAACCTTTATAGAACACAATGGGATGATAGAACATTTACTGATAACTTCTCTGTTAATGGCGAAGACTATTTTGTAAACCTATTAGGAGTAAATGCACTTCACCAAGGTATCGAATTTGATGCTGTCTATAGAGCTTCTGACAAACTTACTTTAACAGGTATGCTTTCTATAGGAGATTGGATTTGGACAAATAATATTGAAAATGTTCAAATATTTGATGACAGTCAACAAGCTGTTGGAGACCCTTATAATCTTTATATAAAAGACTTAAAAGTAGGTGATGCTGCTCAAACAACTGCTGCATTAGGTTTAGATTATGAATTAATGGAAAAAACTTATTTCACAGTAGATTACAACTATTTTGGAGATTATTATGCAGATTTCGAACCAAACAATAGAACAACTTCTACTGATACTGACCAATCATGGCAAGCACCAGATTATGGAGTATTTGATGCAAGCATTAGATACGGTTTTAAATTTGGTGAATTTGACACAACGCTTACAGCGAGAATGAATAACGTATTTAATACTGAATATATTTCAGATGCTAGAGATGGTAATAGCCATGATGCTGGTTCTGCTACAGTATGGTACGGGTATGGAAGAACATTTAATATCAGTGCTAAAATTAAATTCTAATTAAAAAATATCAAACAATGAAAAAATTTATTTATTTAATAATGGCGTTTAGTCTTACATTTATATCATGTGATCCAATGGATGATGTATATGATGAACTAGATGCTGAAGGAACAACCTCTGACCCAAGGAGTATTATTGGAAGTGATGAATACACATTAACTGATGATGACTATGAAACTTTAGGTTTAGATTATGGTAGTTTTAGTTCAGAAGATGACGCTAAAACAATGTTACCAGATTTTATTTCTAGTAATAGTAAATATGACTATTGGGCAAAAAACTCATCTGTTTTAATAGGTTACCAATTATATGTTGGAAGTGCACCTGGAGTTAGTGATTATACAAGTGCAGATTCTTATGAATTAGCTGATGCAGATTACGCTAACGCTGGTGCTGATGCCGCTACTTATAGCGTTTTTACAGCAGCATCTCCTGCCGATTTAAATTTACCTAGTATTTTAGAAAGTAATATTGATGCTCCTGTAAGTGGAGATATTGTATTAGCAAAATATAAATATGCTGAAGAACCATCTGACCCGGCTGTAATTTACACAATGGTAAATGATGATTACCAATTAATAGTAGATCTTGTAGCTAATAATTCAGACCCAGCAATAAGCAGCTTGGTTAGTTCATATGGCGATAGTGAATTATACACTGGAGCTAGTGCATATTATGGAAACTTTGACATAAGATTATCTAAAAGAGTAGGGCAAGCAGATTATGATGCTCTTACAACTGAAGAAGAACAAATTGCTTTTGTTGATGAAAGAGTTCAAATTGGTGTTCAATGGTTTTTAAAAGCAAAATATCCTAATGCTGTACCTGAAATTAATGGACAAACAGTAAATTATGTGATAACCTATAAAACTTTTGATGATACATATACAACTTTGGAACCTACAGTTATCTACAAATGTACTGCTGGTGGATCTGATCCAGAATTTGAATTAGTAGATGGACCAGGAGAAGACGTTGTTTACCAAGCGTCAACAATTACCGAAAACAGAGGAGACTTTTATTCTTACACAGGAAGTGAATGGGAAAAAGTTTCAGGTGTATATTTTATGGGATCAGGAGACTTTGACTCAATGGGTGAAGAATCTGGACAACCTGGAAAATACAATAACTTTGGAAGTTCAACTCCTCCAGGAGATTATTTACCAGCTTTCTTAAACATCAAGTATCCTTATGCTTTAGAAGGTGATGAAATGATAGTTATTTACGATTATTATTCTAGTTCTAGTGGAGCTCAAATACGTGGTGATTTATATACAAAAGCTGACGGTGTTTGGTCTGGTTTCGAATCAACAATTAGCACAACATTACAATTTGGATTTGATGGTACTAACTGGGTTCCAGACAATACTATTAAATATACTTTAGTAAGTGCAGATTACGCATATATGTCAACTGAATTAGAAGGTAATGAATTCTTTTCTAATGTTAATTTAGGAAGTCTTGCTAGTTATAATGATTATGATTATAACTGGTCTGATGAACAAATTTTATATTCTTTAGACTTACTTTTAGATTATTTAGATCCTAATGCTGAAGAAGGACAAAAATACCTAATCACATATTTATTATATGACAATGGTCTAAATGATATAACAAGAAATTTAATTAAAACAAATGGTGAGTGGGTTTGGGATGAATAAATTCTAACTACTAATCATTAGTTAATAAATAATAAAAAACCTGAAAGTTAATCCTTTCAGGTTTTTTTTTGTTTCTGTTTTTAAAACATCTAGCAACCAACTATTACATTCAGATAATTTATTTATAACTAATAAGTATTGTATGTTATAGTTAAGTTAGAATCAATTTTTACGCAACAGTACATTAAAACGTTCTATTCTGTTAGTGGCTAATATAAAGTATGCATATTACTCTAAAATAAAGAGCTTACTATAACTAGTAAACTTATATTAAGATTAAAGGTTGTGTAATAATTAATTCTATTAATAAACTCTGCTTTAATACTTATAACAAAACACATAAATTTTATAATAGCTATTATTTAAAGAGAAGATTTATTTAATCTATTATGCAACTAATAATTCGAAGTTTAGCTTTAAAAATTTTACATTTATAAAAAACCTATATTAAATAACTATTAAACTAATTATAGTATTCAATAAAAAAGGTTCTTCATAATGAAGAACCTTTTTTAATATTAGTTTTATTTAAATAGTATTTATTCTTTTACTATTCTCAACACTTGAGATTCATTAGAAATTAACTTCACAATATAAATACCTGCTGGTTGATTTTGAATATCTAGTTTAACTTTTCCATATTCAACTTTATACTCTTTAGAGCTTATAAGTTGCGATTGCATGTTATATACTTGAACTTCAATAAATTTTTCTTCTGAAGGAATTCCTATTTCAAAACTTCCTTTAGTAGGATTTGGATACGCTATTAATTTTTCGAAATTATCAATTGTTTTAGATAAAGTTCCTTCACAAGCAATACTTGTTTTAACCTCCACTAAATCACCTTGTTTTACATCTTCAACTATAATTAATTTCTCATAGGTTTTATTAATAACTATTCCATTTTTAGAAATGGTATAAGGCGCCGTACCTTCTTCAATTTCAATAGAAACCTTACCTGCTGTAACACTTGTTTTTCCTAAAATTTCTTCTGCTGCCTCAATATCTAAATTAAAACATTGCTCGTAATTTTCACCAACAACTGTAATACATATATTGTAATTACCTGGTTCTAAATTAGAAACAGTAACCGAATTATTAGTTAAATTGTAATTAGAACCGTTTACTTCAACAATATAATCATAATCTGCTGTTGCTGTAATCAATATTTGGCCATTATTTAGTCCATCACAAGTTTCGCCAATAGTTTCAATTGAAAAATTAGTATTATCCAATATAAAACATCCAACAGAATTCACTAAAGATCCTGCTGTAGTACCTGGGCACATATCAACATTATTCATTACACCATCTAAATCATCATCTAATTGACTATCTGAACATCCTTCATTATCTACCGTTTCTCCTGCTGGAGTATTTGGACATACGTCAACGTTATTCATTACACCATCTAAATCATCATCTATTTGGCTATCTGAACACCCTTCAGAATTTACATCTTCTCCTGCTGGTGTATTTGGACAAACATCATCACCATTTAAAACACCATCTTCGTCATCATCACGTTGATTTTCTGAACAACCATCAGCATCAACATCTTCTCCCGTTGGAGTATTTGGACATAGATCAACGTTATTCATTACACCATCTAAATCATCATCTATTTGGCTATCTGAACACCCTTCAGAATTTACATCTTCTCCTGCTGGTGTATTAGAACAAACATCACAACCATCTGGAACTCCATCTGTATCCGTATCAACCGTATCATCAGAGCCTTCACACGTATCACAAGCATCTCCAATACCATCAAGGTCTGAATCTTCTTGATTTGGATTTGAAACTGTTGGGCAATTATCACAAACATCTCCAATACCATCACCATCTACATCTTCCTGATCTGGGTTTGAAATTGTTACACAATTATCACAAACATCTCCAACGCCATCACCATCTATATCTGCTTGATCTGCATTTGGAGTTGTTGGACAGTTATCTACAGTATCTAAAATACCATCGCCATCTGCATCATTAGTTGGTTCTTCTGCAGTAATTTCAAAACTATCAACAGTCCAACGTGTTGGTACACCATCAGAATAATATTTAAAAGCTATATAAACTGTTCCTGTAATTGAACTTATATCTACGTCTGTAAATGTATATACTTCTTCCGTTGAACCACCATTAGAGTGTGTTGGAATGGTAACATTTGGAACACTAACCCACGTAAAATTACTTGGAATTCCTGAACCATCATAATCAGAAGAATAAACCAATACTAAAGGTGTTGAACCATAAGCAGCATCGGTATAAAAACTTAATAACTCATTATCATTTGTATCAAAATCTATTGGGTTTGTAGTTATTAACCAATCTTTACTTAAAACTGTTTCTTGATAACCATTAATTCCCATTGACCCAGAGTTATTTTCTCCAAATTGAGTTTCGCAACCCCAGTTCTTTGTACTAGCTTCGCTATATGTAAAAAATTGTATGGAAGCACAATCTTCAAAATCTTCTGAAATTAAAACTAGTGGGCCTTCTAACGTTTCTACATTTAAAGTACTACTAGCATTTGATAAGTTTGAGGCTGTATCACGTGCTTTAACCGTAACTGCATATGTTGTTGATTGAGTTAGATTAGTTAAACTTACATTGGTAGTTGTTGAAGTTGTTACATACACATTGTCTAAATAAATTAGATAATCATATACTCCAACATTATCAGTTGAAGCACTCCATGAAATATCAAAACTTGTATCTGTTATATTTGAAGCTATTAAATTACTTGGAGCTGTTGGTGCTTCTGTATCTGAAGAACCTCCCATATCCCATTTATCTTCAGCAACTAAACCTCCCCAAATTATTGTAGCTAAATATGGATTATCAATAAAAGGATTTCTGTTTTCTTGTATTCCAGCTAAAACTTCGTTTCTATTGGCTTCAAAATCAGATACTGGATCTTCTACATTCCACTGTAAAAACAAATCAATCATATTTGAATCCATAGAGTTTACAGTACCATACCCAACATTTGTAGGTAAGCAATTAGTTTCTGAACTTTGTGAACCATCTCCATGATAACGCAAATACATATACATAACTATACGCGCTACATCACCTTTCCATTCATCTCCTGGATACCAACCTCCATCAGATGAAATTATTCCAGAATCACCACTTCCATCGGTAAACTTTCTATTACTACGTGATGTATTTCTAGTTCTATCTGCTGGTCTTAAATTATGTACATCGGAACCTGGAGTTATCTCACCACTTTCTGCAACTAACGAAGGGTTAGCAAGTGATTTGGCAAATACATGCTCTCTATTCCAAACACCTGTTGTACCATCACCAGAATCTTGTAAACTTTCATCTCTTGTTCTATCGGTTGAAGGATCTCCATCAATATCATTATACCCATAAATTAACAATACGTTCCCAGGTATATCTGGATCTTGATCTGCAGCTATACACGCATCCCAAACATCTGTTGAAGATGATGTATATGGAATTCCTGAATGTGTACTTTCTACTCTACCTGATAGCTCTAAGAATAAGTCGTTGCCCGTTTTAGTTAAATCTAAACCGTTGTAATACGATTGTATTTGCCCGTAAACAGCAATATTTAACATTAATATAAATGCGAAAAGTATTTTTTTAATCATTAGATTTTTAATTAAATTTCTAAATTATTTTATGTTTTTATGGAAATTGGAAATTTTTACTAAATTAATAAATTAGTCTACAAATTAAACTATTTATATAGTTAATATTTTAATGAGCTGTAAATCATATTTCTAATATAAATTACTATTTTTGCTTTAACTAAAAAACTACATTTATGACTAAAATGATTCATTCTTACTGGGCTTATATAGTATTACTAGTATTAATTGTTGCTACTGTGAATGCACTTATTGGTTTAAGTTCTAAAAAAGAATTTAAAGCAAAAGATTTACGTTTATCACTTTTTGCACTTATTGCTTCACATATTCAATTAATTATTGGGTTTGTTGCCTATTACACATCTAGCTTTTATAATGCAATGCGAGAAGTTGGAATGGGAGGAGTTATGAAAAATAGTGAACTTCGCAAACCATTAATTGAGCATCCATTACTAATTATTGTTGCTATTGCATTAATAACAATTGGGTTTTCAAAACATAAAAAGAAAACTTCTGACAGTGAAAAGTTTAAAACTATAGCTATATTTTACACCATTGCTTTAATACTAATTTTAGCTGTAATTCCTTGGGATTTATGGTTTTCTAGTTTATAAAATTTTTAAGCCTGTTTGAAAAGTAAAATTTTTGTTAACTTAAATTTGCTTCAATTTTTATAGAGTAATGCTATTCCAAGAATTTGAATTAGATTTAGAATAACGAGTTTTAACACTTTTCAAACAGTATTTTTAATATAAATTATGAAGAAATTTTTAGCTTACATACCTTCAGCAATCTATCAATTAAGTTTCGCTGTTTTATTACTAATTTTTCATCCTATCCAATGGTTATGTTTGAAAATAGGTGGATACAAAGCACATAAAAAATCAGTTGATGCTTTAAATTTTTTCATAGTTTATAGTTTATACTTTTTAGGAACCAAAATTTCATTTAAAAATAACCATCGCATTCCGGAAAATGTTCCTTTAATAATAGTATCTAATCATCAAAGTATGAATGATATTCCTGCTATTATTTGGTTTTTGAGAAAATACCATCCTAAATTTGTAGCAAAAAAAGAGTTAGGAAAAGGTATTCCAAGTATTTCATTCAATTTAAAACATGGAGGCTCTGTGTTAATTGATAGAAAAGATGCGAAACAAGCCATTACTGAAATTGCTAAACTTGGTAAATACATTGAAGCAAATAATAGATCAGCTGTTATTTTTCCTGAAGGAACAAGAAGTAGAAATGGAGTGCCAAAACGTTTTTCACCAAACGGACTTAAAATGTTGGTAAAATATGCTCCTTCGGCTTATGTTCTACCTATAACTGTAAATAATTCTTGGAAATTTTTAAAATATGGTGGCTTTCCTAATGAGTTAGGTGTAAATTTAACTTTTGATGTTCATGAACCAATAAAGGCTGATTCTATGAAATTTGATGAACTTTTTGAGAGTGTAGAAGCATCTATTAAATCTAAAGTAGTAGTTTAAACTCGTCTTTATCATTTAAAAAATTAAACTTATTTCGTACTTCTGAAATATGGTTTTTAGTTACCTCAACAACTTCAATAAATTCATTTTCGTATTTAGAAATGGAAATTTGTTTACCTAAACAATTATAGACTGCTGAATGCCCGGTAAATTCATATCCGTTTTCATCTTTTCCAACTCTATTTACTCCTACTGTATAACACATATTCTCAATACTTCTAGCTTTTAAAAGTGAATCCCAAGCTAAAATTCTTGGTTTAGGCCAATTTGCCACATACAATAGTAAATCGTAATTAGTTGTGTTTCTCGAAAATACTGGAAAACGTAAATCGTAACAAACTTGCGGGCAAATTTTCCAGCCTTTGTAATTAATAATTACTTTCTGTTTTCCGGCAGTATAAACTTTTTCTTCTCCAGCCAATGAAAATAAATGCCGCTTGTTATAGTATTGAATTTCACCTGAAGGAAAAACAAAAACGAATCGATTATAATACTTACCTTCTTCTTTTATTACAATACTTCCACAAATAGCAAAACCTTGTTTAGATGCTGTATTTTGCATCCAAATTACTGTGTCCCCGTTTATTTCTTCAGCAACTTCAACAGGCTTCATTGTAAAACCAGTTGAAAACATTTCAGGTAAAACTACCACATCTACAGTTTCAGAAATTGAATTTATTTTTTCTGAATAATTAATTAGATTTTGTTCTGCTTTATGCCAAATAATACTAGATTGAACTATCGCTATTTTTAAACATTTATTCATAAACAATAAGCATTATAATTTGCTTTTTAATTTTTCAGATTTCTTTTTTAAACTTTCTAGTTTTTTTTGCCATTTAGTTTCATCTTCAGGAGATAACTTACCTTTACCTCTTAATTTTTCACTGCGTTTAAGTTCTTTTTTATATTTTTTTTGAGCATCTGAATATTTTTTCTGAACTCTTTCTTTTGCTTTTAATTCCTTTTCAGCATTTTTCTGTTTTTTTTCAGCTTTTCTTTGTTTTTTTTCAGCTTTTCTTTGAGCTTTTGTAGCTGTATTTAATTTATTTTTAGCCACTATTTGCTCACTTAATCTGTTTTTAATGTTGGTTTGCTCCTCTTGTGAAAGTGTGTTTGTAACATCCACTTTATCAATAAAAATGGTTGTTCCCTTAACCATGTAATTCTTTCCATTATATTCAACTTTTTGAGCTTGAACTATTACAAAAGCAAATAATAATATGGTTGTAATTATTACTTTTAATTTTTTCATTTTTCTAATTTTTAGGTATTATTAATCTAAATTACAACTTATATTTTACATAAAATAGCGACTGTTTTTTTTAATTGTTTCATTAGATTTTGTAAAACAAAATTGCAAAACATTTACATAAATATTAGGTTAATTAAATATAGAATTTGGAATAGAAACTATGTTAAAGTGAATATTTACTTATTACCTAGATAATTGAATTTTTAACTTTTAAAATTACAAAAACTTATATTTAAAAGTAAAAAATCTATTTCAAAAATGAAATAGATTTTTTTAATCAAATTATATCAACCCCTTGATATAATAATGTATTCCCCTTACTAATACAGTGTAAATGTAAGTTACTATTATTTTATAAGTCTCTAAATTGTTCTGTAGCAATTAAAATTTGTTCTAAAAAGCGTTTATACTATATTAATTCTTTTAAAAAAGTTGTTCTTATACTTATCACCAATTGGAATTATTGAATTTTTCACTTTTAGCGATGTTTTATCTATTTGAGTTAAATAATTAGTATTGATGATATAACTTCTATGAACTCTAACAAAATCTGAATTTAACTTATCAATTATATTATTTAAACTAACTCTTATTACTTGTGTTATATCGCTTTTTAATACTAATTCAGTATAAACGTGCTCACTTTTTAAATATAAAATATCGTTAAAATTTATCTTTAGAAAAACACCTTTTTCTTTAATAAATAATGCGTTTTTTACAACTAGATTTGAAGCTGTTTTTTTATTTATTTTTTCCGAATAATTATGTAGAGCAATTTCAATTGAAGTGTATAATTCTTCTTTAGTAAATGGTTTTACTAAATATCCCGATGGGTTTACCTTTTTTGCTTTTTCTAAAGTAACAGCATCTGCATTTGATGTTAAAAAAATAAATGGGAAATCGTAATTTTTTTTAATTTCAATAGCTAAATCTATACCTGTTTTTCTACCTCCTAATTCAATATCTAAAATTGCAATATCGGGTGTTTCTCCACTAATAATTTCTAATGCTTCCGTATAATTTATGGCTGGCTCTAGTGTTTCGTAATTTAATTTATCTAATGTATCACATAAATTATCAGCAATAATTACTTCATCTTCAACCACTAAAATTTTCACTTTATCCATTATTAATCTATTTGACGTCTTAAATTTGTATCTTTAAATAACACTTCAAAATAAGCTCCATTTGTATTATTTTGATGAAGTTTTCCTTGTAATTGTTTAACTAAACGATTTACCAATCTTAAACCTAAACTTTTAACCTTTTTTAAGTTTATTTTTTCATTTAAACCAGGACCATTATCTGAAATTATTAATTTATAATAATCATCCTTATCTTTATTAATAGAAATATTAAGTTCATTATTTTCTCCTTCATTAAAAGCATATTTATAGGAGTTTGTAATTAATTCATTTATTATTAAACCTAACGGTATTGCAGTATCAACATCAAACATCATGTTTTCAGAATTTACTTTTGTTGTAATATTTTTTTCTGTAGCATACATAGATGTAAGTTCTTTTACTAACAACTTTATATAATCATCAAAATTAATTAAACCATTTTCGTTTTGATATAGTTTTTGATGAATTAGCGCCATAGATTTTACTCTGTTTTTACCTTCATTTGCTAATTCTAAAGCTTTTTCATCTTCAATTCCTTTTGTTTGAAGCTCCAATAAACTAGAAACTATTTGAAAATTATTTTTAACCCTATGATGTACTTCTTTTAATAATAAATCTTTTTCTCTTTCCTTAATCTCAAGAGCATCTCTTTGCTTTTGAATTTCTAAATTCTTAATTTTTAATACCTTACTCTGCTTTTTAATTCTAGCAATTACTAATAATGATGTACTTAATAGTAACAAACCTAAAATTGCAATTATTCCATACAGTTTAGTTTTTTCTTTCTGATAATTAATTTCTAACTCTTTTTCCTTAACAACTTGTTCGGTTTTATAATTAGCCAACGAGTTTGATAAATCTTCAGAATATATTTTACGTGTTAAATTAACAGCTTTTGTTTTATATAAAATTGCTTCTTTTAAATATCCTTTAGCTTCTAATAATTGAGAATTTTGATCAATTAGAAAAAAATACTCATTAGAATCTATTTTATTTTTGCTTAAAGTTTCTATTTTTTTACAAAATTCAATATAACTATTAGCTATATCAAATTTTTTAAATATGCTTTTTGTTAATGGTGAATTTGTGTCTAAAGTTCTTAAAAAATTAGCATATAACGAATAGCTAAACAACCTAGAAGATGGATTTGAATACATAATCTCTAAAAGTTCATTCACTCTAATTTCATAATTACCTTTATACATGTAGGCATCTATTAATTTTTTTAAAGTATCGAAATAATAAGGACTTTTAGTATCAGAATTAGACTCTAAAGATAAGCTTAATTCGATGTTTTCAATATACCCATCTAAATCTCTTTCATAAATTAAAAAATCGCATAAATGATTTAGAAAAATAATTTGTAATGTAGTATCGTTTAATTCTTTAGCTAATTTTAAACTCTCTAAACAAAGTTGTTTGCCTTCAATAATTTGCTTCTCAATTAGTAAAAGTACAATATGATGATTTTCAATTAATAATTTTGATTTACTATAATTTTCATCTTTTTCATCAAAGTTATTTACATAGTTTTCTAACCTTTCATTTTCTTTACTTGCATCATCAATTTTATTATGGTTTCTTAATTTAGAAACATACAACCAATTTAAATACACGTAATCTAATTCAATAACATTAGAATTTGGAGTAGGAACACTACCCATAAATTTTTTAAAACTATCTAAATCTGTTGTATTTCTATTATAAATTTGAGTACCTACTTTATAATATTCTGAATAAGAAGCTCTTTTATTTACAACATTAACTAATGCATTTAAATAATCACTATTATTAATAGTTTTCTGAATATCAACATAATACAATGCAGAATCTATATTTTTATCAATAATAAAATCCTCTATTTTTAGGTAATTTCTGTTAGTTTCAAATCCAGAATCTATCTCAAGATTTTGAGAATAACCTACATTTATAATAAGTAGTATAAAAAATATTGTTTTAAAAGTATTGCTCATTTAAAATAAATCTAAATCAAAAATATGTAATACGTGTTATAAATGTTTATTAAAATAAGTTTATTAACAAAAAAGCCTGTTTAAAAAAACAGGCTTTTAAATATATTCTAAAAAAATATTTTTTAAATAATACTTGCTTTTAAATATTCACGGTTCATACGTGCAATATTTTCTAATGAAATTCCTTTAGGACATTCCACTTCACAAGCTCCAGTATTAGTACAGTTACCAAAACCTTCTTCATCCATTTGTTTTACCATATTTCTAACACGGTCTGCAGCTTCAACTTTCCCTTGAGGTAATAAAGCAAATTGAGATACTTTAGCAGAAACAAATAACATTGCACTAGAGTTTTTACAACTAGCCACACAAGCTCCACAACCAATACATGCAGCAGCATCCATAGATAAGTCTGCATTTACTTTTGGAATTGGTATTGCATTAGCATCTTGTGTATTTCCAGACGTATTTACTGAAATATATCCACCTGCTTGTTGAATACGCTCAAAAGCCATTCTATCTACAATTAAATCTTTAATTACAGGAAATGCTTTTGCTCTCCATGGCTCAATATAAATTGTATCACCATCTTTAAACATACGCATATGTAACTGACAAGTAGTAATACCTCTATCTGGACCATGTGGTTCACCATTAATATGTAATGAACACATTCCGCAAATACCTTCTCTACAATCATGATCAAAAGCAATTGGCTCTTCATCTTTTGCAACTAAACTCTCATTCAAAATGTCCATCATTTCTAAAAAAGACATATGTTCTGAAATATCAGTTACTTTATATTCGACCATTTTCCCTTTTTCTTGAGGGCTTTTTTGTCTCCAAATTTTTAACGTTAAATTCATAATCTTTCTTATTTATATGAACGAGTTTTTAATTCAATATCTTTAAATTCTAATTCTTCTTTATGAAGTTTAGCTTCGCTTGGTTTACCAGTGTATTCCCAAGCAGCAACATACGCATAATTTTTATCATCACGTAATGCTTCACCATCTTCAGTTACATATTCTTCACGGAAATGACCTCCACAAGATTCGTTTCTGTTTAAAGCATCTAAAGCAAATAATTCACCTAATTCAAGAAAATCAGCTACTCTACCAGCTTTTTCAAGTTCAACATTCATCTCATTTAAATCTCCAGGAACTTTTACATTTTTCCAGAAATCTTCACGAATATCTTGAATTTCTTTAATAGCTTCTTTTAAATGCTTCTCATTACGAGCCATTCCTACTTTATTCCACATTACTAAACCTAGTTTTTTATGGTAATAATCTACTGAATGTGTTCCTTTATTATTAATAAAGAATTCTAATTTATCTTTAACTTCTTTTTCTACTTCATCAAATTCTTTAGAATCTGTTGGTATTTTACCTGTTCTAATATCATCAGCTAAAAATTCTCCAATAGTATAAGGTAATACAAAATATCCATCAGCTAAACCTTGCATTAAAGCAGAAGCTCCTAAACGGTTAGCACCGTGATCAGAGAAGTTTGCTTCTCCAATACAGTATAAACCAGGTACAGTTGTCATTAAGTTATAATCAACCCAAACACCACCCATTGTATAGTGTGTTGCAGGATAAATCATCATAGGAGTTTTGTATGGATTGTCATCAACAATTTTCTCATACATTTGGAATAAGTTACCGTATTTCTCTTCAATTACAGCTTCACCTAACTTAATAATTTCTTCTTTAGATGCATTTGAAACACCATGTATTTTTGCTTGCTCAGAACCATAACGGAAAATTGCAGAAGCAAAATCTAAATATACAGCCTCACCTGTTGCATTTACTCCGTAACCAGCATCACAACGTTCTTTTGCAGCTCTCGATGCAACATCACGTGGCACAAGGTTACCATACGCAGGATATCTTCTTTCTAAATAATAATCTCTATTTTCTTCAGCAATTTCAGTAGGTTTTAATTTTCCTTCTTGAATTGCTTTAGCATCTTCTATTTTTGCTGGAACCCAAATTCTACCATCATTACGTAATGATTCTGACATTAACGTTAATTTAGATTGGTAATCTCCCGAACGTGGAATACATGTTGGGTGAATTTGTGTCATACAAGGGTTTGCAAAGAATGCTCCTTTTTTATGAATTTTCCAAGCTGCAGTTGCATTAGATCCCATTGCATTAGTAGATAAGAAATATACATTTCCGTAACCACCAGTTGCAATAACTACTGCGTGAGCTGAATGACGCTCAATTTCTCCAGTAATTAAATCACGTGCAATAATACCTCTTGCTTTTCCGTCAACTTTTACAACGTCTAACATTTCGTGACGATTGAACATTTCAATCTTTCCACGAGCAATCTGACGGTTCATTGCAGAATAACAACCTAATAATAATTGTTGTCCTGTTTGTCCTTTAGCATAAAAAGTTCTTGAAACTAATACACCACCAAACGAACGGTTATCAAGTAATCCACCGTAATCACGCGCAAAAGGAACACCTTGAGCAACACATTGGTCAATAATAGCTCCTGATACTTCAGCTAAACGATAAACGTTTGCTTCACGAGAACGGTAATCTCCTCCTTTTACTGTATCGTAAAATAAACGATAGTTTGAATCACCATCATTTTGATAATTTTTTGCTGCATTAATACCTCCTTGTGCTGCAATTGAATGCGCTCTACGTGGAGAATCTTGGTAAGCAAAAGCTTTTACGTTATATCCTAATTCTGCTAGCGAAGCCGCTGCAGAACCTCCTGCTAAACCTGTTCCAACAACAATAATATCTATATTACGTTTGTTTGCTGGGTTTACAAGATCTACATTTTCTTTATAAGTTGTCCATTTATCTTTTATTGGACCCTTTGGTACTTTTGAATTTAAAGTCGTCATAGTTTTCTAAGATTAATGGTTAAAATGGTGACACAGTGCAACAATAATAAATCCTAAAGGAATAACTATTGCATAAATTTTTCCAAAATTCTTTACACATTTTGTGTATTTGTTATTGAATCCCATTGACTGGAAAGCTGATTGGAAACCGTGCCATAAATGCAATGCTAACAATGCAAAAGCCACTACATAAAAAGCTACTCTCCACATTGGAACAAATTTATGCTGTAACTCTTCGAAATATCTGAATTCTCCATTGTGCATTCCAGACATATCGCCTAAAACATACTTTGTATTTAATTCAGGAATCCAAAAATCCGCAAAGTGTAGCACTAAAAATGCTAAAATTGTAGCTCCAGAATAAATCATTGATCTAGAAGCTAAAGTTGAACTTGCTGCTCCATTAAATTTGGCATACTTTACATTTCTTGCTCCTTTATTTCTTATCTCTAAAACAAATCCCATTACAAAATGGAAAACAACTCCAAAAATTAATACTGGTTGCATGGCAAACTGTATTAAAGGATTTGTCCCCATAAAGTGAGAAGCTTCGTTAAAAACTTCAGCACTAAATAATGAAGTAAGGTTTACAGCTAAATGAATAATCAGGAAAACAATAAGGAAAAGTGCTGACAATGCCATAGCTACTTTTCTTGCAATTGATGATGATAAAACGCTCATTTTTTATTACTTTTTTTGAAAGACACAAAGATAATTATTTAAATCCTTCTTTTGAAAGATTAATTCATCTTAAACCCTATTTAGAATGATTATAAAATGTTATTCTTTGTAAATTTAATAAATTAGCACCGTTTACCTAAAAACTCTATTAATTTCTTATGAAAAAAGCTGTTTTACTTCTATTTATTACATCATTTATAGTTAATGCACAACAATTTAATATTGAGCAATTCAAAAACATAAAAACACGTGCTATTGGACCTGCTGGAATGAGCGGAAGAGTTACAGCTATTGACGTTGTAGTCAACAATCCACAAGTAATTTATGTAGGAACTGCTTCTGGAGGATTATGGAAATCTGAAAGTGGAGGTGTAA
Source organism: Lutibacter sp. TH_r2 (assembly GCF_033101135.1). Lineage (NCBI taxonomy): Bacteria > Pseudomonadati > Bacteroidota > Flavobacteriia > Flavobacteriales > Flavobacteriaceae > Lutibacter > Lutibacter sp. TH_r2. The sequence continues at coordinate 1,361,372 of NZ_JAWMPV010000001.1, read as the reverse complement.
ATTGGAAACCAATTTTTGATAATAATAGAGCTCTTTCAATAGGTGCAGTAGCAATTCAACAAAGTAATTCTGATGTAATTTGGGCTGGAACTGGTGAAGGAAATCCACGAAATAGCTTAACTGGAGGTTACGGATTGTATAAAAGTTTAGATGCTGGAAAAACATGGAAATTGGTTGGATTAGAGAAAACAAGAAATATTCACAGAATAATAATTGATAAAGACAATCCAAATACGGTTTATGTTGGAGCTATTGGTTCACCTTGGGGAGAACATCCTGAACGTGGAGTTTTTAAAACTACTGATGGCGGAAAAACTTGGAAAAAATCACTTTTTGTAAACGAAACAACGGGTTGCGCCGATATAGTTGTTGACCCTAAAAATCCAAATAAACTAATTGCAGCCATGTGGCAACACCAACGCAAACCTTGGACCTTCACTTCTGGCGGACAAGGTTCTGGAATGTATATTACTTATAATGGTGGTGAGAATTGGAAAAAATTAACAGATAAAGATGGTTTACCTGATGGAAATCTAGGAAGAATTGGTTTAGCTATTGCTCCTAGTAATTCAAAAATTGCTTATGCATTGGTTGAAGCCAAAAAAAATGCATTGTATAAAAGTGAAGATGGTGGCGCTTCTTGGAAAATGGTAAATGATAAATCTAGTGGTAGAGGTCCAAATGGAATTGGAAACAGACCATTTTATTATTCAGATATATATGTAGACTCAAAAAACGAAAACAGGATTTATTCTGTTTTTACCTATGTAAATGTTAGTAATGATGGTGGAAAAAGTTTTAAACAACTAATGCCAGCTTATGGAAGCCCTTATGGTATTCATCCAGATCACCACGCTTGGTGGATTCACCCAGAAGATCCAAGTTTTATGATTGATGGTAATGATGGAGGTTTATACATAACAAGAGACAAAGGGAAAACTTGGCGTTTTGCTGAAAATATTCCTGTAGGACAGTTTTATCACATTAATGTAGATAATGAATTTCCATACAATGTTTATGGAGGAATGCAAGATAATGGTTCTTGGGCTGGACCAGCTTATGTTTTAAAATCTCAAGGAATTAGAAATAGCTACTGGCAAGAAGTAATGTTTGGTGATGGTTTTGATGTAATACCTGATCCAAAAAATGCGAGATATGGTTACGGAATGTCGCAACAAGGTAATGTAGGTAGGTACGATTTAAAAACAGGAAATGTTATTAGAATTCGACCTACACATCCAAACCCTGATATAAAACTTCGTTTTAATTGGAATTCAGCAATTGCAATAAATCCTCACGATAATGAGACACTCTATTTTGGAAGTCAATTTGTTCATAAATCAACCAATAAAGGTTTTACTTGGGAAATAATTTCGCCAGATTTAACTACCAATAATAAAGAAAAGCAAAAACAACACGAAAGTGGTGGTATTACTATGGATGCCACTGGAGCTGAAAACCACTGTACTATTTTAGTAGTTGAACCTAGTAGTTTAGATGAACAAATACTTTGGGTAGGAACTGATGATGGTAATGTACAACTTACAACAAACGGAGGAGCAACTTGGTCTAATCTAACTGCAAATATTAAAGGAATGCCAAAAGGAGCCTGGATTCCTCAAATTAGAGCTTCAAAATACACTAAAGGTGAAGCTTATGTTGTAGTTAACAACTATAGACAATTCGATTTTGAACCGTATGTTTTTAGAACACGCGATTTTGGTAAAACTTGGGATAATATTTTAAGCAATAAAGATGAAACCTTTGGGTATGCTCTATCAATAATTCAAGATATTGAAGAACCAAACTTATTATTTTTAGGAACTGAATATGGTTTACATATTAGTATTGATGAAGGTAAAACTTGGACTAAATGGACCAACAATTACCCAAATGTTTCTACAATGGATTTAGCTATTCAACCACGAGAACACGATTTAGTAATAGGCACTTTTGGTAGAGCAGCTTATGTTTTAGATGATATTAGACCGTTTAGAGCATTAGCTAAAGAAGGAAAACAACTTTTAGATAAAAAATTACACTTATTTACACCTCCAAGTGCATTTATTACAGAAAACCAACAACCAAGCGGCACAAGGTTTGGAGCAAATGCCATATTTAATGGTGAAAACCGAAAACAAGGAGCTGCAATTACATACGTTATAAATAAACCTATTGAAGCTAAAAGCAAAGAAGAAACATCTTCTAAAAAGAAAAAATCAAAGAAAGGAAAAGAAGTTTCGACTCCGCATAACAACCTTAAAGAAAAACCAGCTGTAAAATATGATTCTATAACTCTTCAAGTTTTAAATTCTAAAAATGAAGTAATTAGAACTTTAAAACAACAAACACCAGAAGAAAACGGCGTTCATAAAATGTACTGGTATTTAGATGAAAAAGGCGCCAATCGCCCTTCAAGAAGAATAAGAAAATCTAAATCGGAACCTGGAGGTGTCACAGTTTTACCTGGAACTTACACTTTAAAAATACATTTTGGTAATGAAACAGCTTTAGAAACTATTAAAGTTGATTACGATCCTAGAGTTAAAATGCCTTTTGAAGTTTTAAATGCTAAATACAATTTACAAAAACAATTACAAGAAAAAATGAAGGTTGCTAGTGATGCCATGCAACACTTAATTACTTCTAAAGAAATTGTAAAAGATTATGAAAAACGCATTAAAGCTGAAAAAAATGACAAACTAAAAGACGTTTTAGCATCTCATAAAGAAATTTTGAAAAAAATTAACGATTTAATGGATGATATGTTAGGTAAAGAAGATAAAAGGCAAGGAATTACAGCTACTGAATTTCCTAGTAATATCTCATACCTATTTTTAGCTTCTCGCTATATTAGAGGTTTACAACAAAAACCAGGATCTACCGAAACAACTTTGGTTAAAAATGCCAATAAAAAAGTTGGTGACGTAATTTCAAAAATCAATGAATTTTACAAAACTGAATGGGTTGCATATCAAAATTCAGTTGAAAGCCTTAATCTTTCTCCTTTTAAAGAAGTGAAAGAGTTAAAATATTAGCTAAAACTTCAACAACACTAAATAAAAACGCTCTTAATTAAGAGCGTTTTTATTTGAATGTATTAAACATTTTTTAGTTTTCCATTTTGGAATTTTAGACTCTAAAACAACTCCATTGCAATCTAAAAAGTTTCCGTATTTGTTTTTCTTTAAAATTTTTAAATCTCCTTTTTTTATTGAAATAATAATTTGATTTATTAATTTTTGTTTTGAAAGAGTTTGCTTCTTTTTAGTAAAAGTAACTCCAATTTTATTGTTAAACAGATCCATTTCTTTTGAAGGCTTGTCATAACCCGAAACTTTATTTTTGCGTTTACTTTTTTTTAAAGATTTTTTATTGCTACGCTCATAAGCTTTACCTAAAGAAAGTGCCGCACATTTTCCTATTTTTTGATGTAAACGCGCCATCCAATATGCGTGACGAAAAGCGTCTACTTGTCCGCCAAATTTATCACCATCAAGCAGATTAATTTTTGCAATAGAATCGGTTACTTTTTTAGTTTCTTCAGAAATTAGTTGCGCTTTTTTAGCTTTGAATGGATGTGTAATAATCCAAACTTTTAGTGGTGTTGATTGTTTCCAAAATATTTTCCAATTAGATTGAGCGTTTAGCTGAAAACCAAATATCATAACCAATATAATTAGAACATACTTTTTCATTTGGTTTATAAACTCTACTTACTCCTATTTATTTCCCACACAATAAGAGTTCTATCATCTCCTGTAGAAATCAAATAATTATTATAGTTACTCCAAATTAATTTATTTACTGAATATGAATGCCCATCATATTTCTCTTTATTAATTACCTCTAACAATTGAAAAGTTTTAGAATCCCATATTTTCAAAGTTTTATCACGACTCGCAGTTGCAAATAAATTATTATTTGGACTGTATACAATATCGTAAATAGCCCAATTATGAGCGGGAATTGATTTTACTAATTCATAATCTTCAACTTGCCAAATATTTAAATTAGCATCTCTTCCTCCTGTCAAAAGAAATTTCTCGTCTGGACTAAATCGTACTACATTAGATGTAACCTTATCTCCAATAAATATCTTTTTCGCCTCCAATGTTTGTAAATCAAAAATACAAATATTACCATCTCCTGAAGCAATAGCAATTTCAGATGTTTTATAATTAAAATCAATATCACGTAATTTGTGATTACTCAATTTTTTAATTTTTATTAAGGAAAAGTCTTTTAATGAATAAACAACCAAATTTCCATCTCCACCCGCTGTATAAATACAATTAGTTTCAATAGAATACCGAATACTAAAAACCTGTGAAGTATGGTTTTCTAAAATTTTTATCTCTTCATTCTTTTCTAAATCTAATATATGAATATTGCCACTTGAAGTACCGGCTAGTAAAACTTGTTTTTCGGGAATATGACAAATAGTATATAACGCTGAAGGATAACTAGCTACAAGATTTTTATCTTTAATTGTTTTTAAATCCCATTGAGCAATTATTTTATCACCTCCACCAGAATAAATAAGATGTTCATCCTTACCGTTATCCAATGAATATATGGCATCGCTATGCCCCGTGAGTGTCGCTATTTTTTTTACTTCAATTTTCATTTACATTAAACTTATTATTTAGAAATGTTCTCAAATTCATTATTACTTCATTCAGAATAACAACTTATTATTTCAATTCAAAATTCGATGTTGCTTCACCAATTTTAACTTTATATTTTCCCTTTGGTAAATAGTATTTTTCAGTTTGTGCTTTTTCAACTTTAATTTTCTTCTTCATAAAATAGTTTTCAACCACTTTTTCTGAAGTTGAAATATTGTACACAAAATAGTTATACCCTTTTGAAGCTTCCACTTTAAAACTATTTAATTGAGTTCCGTCTTCAGCTAATATTTCTAGAGTATAAATACCTGATTTATTTACAAAATAAGGAATCTCTAATTCAGGATCACTTAAAGGCATCCATTTACTCCAAGATTTTCCCCAATATGAAGAATGACGCTTTGAAGGAATATCAAAAATAACCACATCTTTTCCTTTTGTTTTTTCAAACTGTTGAATTCCTGAAATATTTGCTTTGTAAATTGAGCGTCCGTGTGTTCCAACTACTAAATCTTTCGCTTCTTTTTGAATTACCAAATCGTGAATTGCAACTGGTGGTAAATTATTTGAAAACAATTCCCAGCTTTCACCTTTATTTAGTGAAACATACAATGCATTGTCTGTTCCTACATATAGAACATTCTCATTTTCTGAATCTTCTTTAATTACATTTACTGGTGAGTTTTCAATATTTGAAGTAATGGATTTCCACGTTTTTCCTTTATTTTCACTTACATACACATACGCTTTAAAATCGTCGTTTCTATAACCATTTAATGTCGCATACACTGTATTTTCTTCAAACTGCGAAGCTATTACTCTAGAAACCCATAAACCTTGTGGTAAATTATCAGAAATTCGAGTCCAAGTGTTTCCACCGTTTTCTGTAACGTTTATATAACCATCGTCACTTCCAACATACATAAATCCAAATTTAAATGGACTTTCATAAATGGTAGTCAATGTTCCGTAAGGCACGTTTCCTTTTTTACCGCCAGTTGTTAAATCTTCAGAAATTACATCAAAAGTTTCGCCTTTATCCATTGAACGCAATAATTTATTTGCTCCCATGTACAAAATATCTTGGTTGTGTGGCGACAATAAAATTGGAGCTTGCCAATTGTAACGATACGGAGAATCTCCCAATTCGTGTGTTGGATGAATGCTTAAATAATCACCTGTTTCTGTGTTAACTCTATAATAATACCCAAACTGCGAACCAGAATACACCACATTGTTATCTCTACTATCAATTTGTACTTGCATTCCATCTCCTCCACCTAAACTTTTATACGGATATTCTCCAGAACTATTCCAACTTTTTGAAGCTTTATAAGTGCTTGGTCCATACCAAACACCATTATCTTGTAATCCTCCATACACATTATATGGCTTTTTATTATCAACATTTACTGAATAAAATTGCCCAACAGCAGGCGAATTATTTTTATACCAATTATCACCATCATCGTACGTAATATTAATTCCTCCATCATTTCCATCTAGTACGTGACCTTCTAAATTAGGATTTACCCATAATGCTTGATGATCGGCGTGTACGTTTTCTTGCCACATTGAAGAAAAAGATTTACCTCCATCATCCGATTTTAACAACGGAACGCCACCAATATAAATTTTGTTTTGGTTTGAAGTATTTACCGCAATAATTCCAAAATAATAACCATATGAGCTATACACATCATCTAAATAATCTTTATGTGTTTTTTTCCAAGTTTTTCCGCCATCTTCACTTTTATAAACCTCTGCGCCTATTACTTCAGAATTCAATAAAATATAATTTGCATCTTCTAAATAGTTCGCTAAATCTATAGGTTGAATTTTCCCTTCACTTACTAAATCTTTTACTGATTTTGCTGAATATTTTTTAGGAAAACCATTCTCTTCTAAATACTCATTCAAATCCTTTTCATTTAAATTCAAAAACTCTTCTTTTGAAAATTGTTTGAAATCATCTTTTTTCAATCCAACTTCTGATTTTTCTTTCTTTTCAGGTCGCATATTTTGATTGTCTAGCAATGCATAAATTACATTTGAATCATACGCAGCTAAACCAATTCTTCCAACACCATCACCCGTTGGAAATCCACTTTTTTTAGTTGTTATTTTATTCCAAGTTGTTCCAGCATCTTCGCTTTTATAAATTGCTGAACCTTCCCCATCTCCAGTAAAATTCCACGCTTTTCTATCTCTTTCCCAAGTTGCCGCAAACAAAGTATTTGAATCTGTTGGTGAAACTGAAACATCAATTACACCTGTGTTTTTATTAATAAACAATACATTTTTCCAAGTTTTTCCACCATCAGTGGTTTTGAAAATTCCTCGTTCTTTATTTGGTGTGTATAAATGACCAACAACACCAACTACAACCTCGTTTGGATTGTTTTTATTGATAATAATTCTACCAACATGTTGCGAATCTTTTAACCCAGTATTAGTCCAAGTTTTTCCTTTGTCGGTACTTTTTAAAATACCAATTCCTGCATACGACGAACGCGACGAATTACTTTCTCCAGTTCCAACCCAAATGGTTCCTTTTTTCCAATCTACAGCAATATCACCAACATTAATTGTTTCTGCTGAATCCATAATTGGCTCAAACGATGCACCATTGTTATTGGTGTACCAAACGCCACCTGAAGCGTAACCGACATAAAACTCGGTAGTTTTTTCAGGATTTACGTCAATATCTACCACTCGACCACTCATAACTGTAGGTCCAATATTGGTAAACGGTACATTTTTAACTATAGATTCTTGTGCATTTATTCCGAAGGAAATAAATAATAGACTGAAAAGGATGGTTAGTTTTTTCATTTTAATATGTTTTGGTCATTGAACTTGGAACAGCAATAATAAAATCGGCTGTCTGTTTATTTTCTTCTTTTAATTTCTTTATTGATTCTTGTTCTGAAATACTAATTGTTACAATATTTAAATTAGGCTCATCTTGTTTTAAATACCAATAAATTCCTTCAAAATTATCGGAATGATACGAACCATTGTAATGGATAAACAGTTTTTCTTCTTCTCTGTTTTTTAGAATAAAATACCCCATTGCTGCATCTTTCACAGCTTGAGCTTTAGGCAAATTATCACCTCCGTGACCGCCCATCATACTTTTCATTTTTACATAACCTGGTAAGTTTGCATCGTATTTTATTGGTAATGGAGCCATCCAACTTTTTTCTTCAACAGATAATTTTTCTAAAACTTCAAAACCTCCTCTAAAAACTTTACTTGCAAAACGGCGAGGAATATTTGTTGCAATAAATTTCAACTGTTTTTCTTTTGCAAAATCAACCAATGGTTTGTAATCTGTTTTGTAATTACTCCACAAACGAGCAACCGTATCAAATGCTTTTTGGTCTATTTTTCCAGACAAATATTTGTTCAGTTGAGTTTGATTATCGGCTTCAAACATTTCGGCTCCCAAAGTTAATTCTCTTTTTGAACTTAAATCTTTAGTAGCTTCTAATTGCAACCAATGAATAATTGGATTGTTATGATGTTCTCCAAACAAAACCACATCGGTTTTACTCATTTTCTTCAACATTTTTTTATAAGAAACCTTTTTCCCTTTTGAATTAAAAATTTGGTAAGCTTGCTTTTTCTGACTGTAACTTTGTATTGAAATAACCGAAATTAACAGAAATACGATTAGTTTTTGCATAAATAATAGGAAGTTTTTAAACTTTGATATCTAACAAATTTATAACTTTGTTTGAGATAACAAATATGAAGTTACTTAAAATAACAAAGTTCGGCCGTCATTCTGAATTTATTTCAGAATCTCATCATACATAATCAATAAGTATGAGAACCTGAAACAAGTTCAGGTTGACGGAATTACTCTTAATTAAAACACGTTAAAATGAAATACTTACCAATTAGCAACCAACTCTTTATTAAAAACCGTAAAAAATTTATTTCAGAAATGAAACCTAACTCAATTGCCGTTTTTAATTCAAATGATGTTTACACGCCTGGAGCAGATACTACTTTACCTTTTCACCAACAACGTGATATCTTTTATTTAAGTGGTGCAGACCAAGAGGAAAGTATTTTAGTTTTATGTCCAAATGCTGTAAATCCTAAACATAGAGAAATATTATTCCTAACCGAAACTAACGAACATATTGCTATTTGGTACGGAAAAAAATATTCAAAAGAAGAAGCGCGAGAAGTTTCTGGTATTGAAACTATTTATTGGTTAGATGAATTTGATAAAGTGTTTGCTGATTTAATGTCTGAAGTTGACACTATCTACTTCAACACCAACGAACATTACCGTTCTGCTATTGAAATGGAATCTAGAGAAGATAGATTTATAAAAACTGTAAAAAATAAATTTCCAGCTCACAAATGGGAAAGAAGTTTCCCAATACTATCAAAACTTCGTGGAGTAAAAGAACCTGAAGAAATTGAGCAAATTCAAACCGCTTGTGATATTACTAACAAAGGTTTTAGAAGAATTTTACCTTTTGTAAAACCTGGAATTATGGAGTATGAAATTGAAGCAGAATTTATGCACGAGTTTTTAAGAAATCGCTCTAAAGGTTTTGCTTATACACCAATTATAGGTTCGGGTTATAGCGCTTGTGTGTTGCATTATATTGAAAATAATAAAGAATGTAAAGCTGGTGATATGTTACTTATGGATGTTGGTGCTGAATATGCTAATTATTCAAGTGATATGACACGCACAATTCCTGTAAGCGGAAAATTTACAGATAGACAACGTGCTATTTACAATGCGGTTTTAAGAGTGAAAAACGAAGCAACAAAAATGTTAGTTCCTGACACTTTATGGAATGAATACCACCAAGAAGTTGGTAAAATAATGACTTCAGAATTATTAAATTTAAAATTAATTGATAAAGCTGATGTTCAAAACGAAGATCCAGCTTGGCCAGCGTATAAAAAATATTTTATGCACGGAACTTCGCATCATTTAGGTTTAGATACTCACGATTATGGTGAATTAAAAACACCTATGAAAGCTGGGATGGTATTTACTGTGGAACCTGGAATTTATATCCCAAAAGAAAGTTTAGGCTTACGTATTGAAGATGATGTGGTAATTCAGGAAAAAGGTGAACCAATTAATTTAATGAAAAACATTCCAATTGAAGCTGAAGAAATTGAAGATTTAATGAATTCGTAAAAAAGTAAAACCTCGAGAAATCTCGAGGTTTTCTTTTTCAAACAATTTTCCTCAATCTGAAGGTGAAATTTCCTAGCTTTAAGATTGAAGTTCAAATCTAGCTTATCACTAACTTTTACGAAAACTTTATAAGTCTATATTTATAAATTTAGACCAGTTTTTTTATTTTTGTTTTAAAATTTAAAAAATTCTATGAACAGAACATTAGTTCTAAAATATTTCTTTGCATTAATTTGTGTTTATTCACTCAATTGTCAAACATCCCTTCTTGCCCAAAAAACACAAAATTATTATGTTGCTGACAGTTTAAAAAATTATTCATTTGAAGAGTTATTTAATAAACAATATTCAAATGAAAATAACAATGAAATTTATATTAGAGCCTATTTGAATAAAGCTAAAAATAAAAAAGATACGCTTAAAATAGCTCATGGTTACTCTCAAAAGGCTTCTATAGAATTATATAAAGATAGTATTCAAAACGCTCTAAAGTACCTTGATAGTATTATTTCCTTTACAAAAAACAAAAAATATAAAGACTACCCTGGATATGGTTACTTATGGAAAGGTTTTATTCTTTTAAATTCAGGAAAATATGATGACGCATTAGAAAATTTATTATTAGCTCAAAAATTTGCAAACAAAAGAAAAAACATAAAACAACTTTTATCCATAAAGCAAAATATAGGCACACTAAAATTTATTTGGGGAAATAAAGATGAAGCAATAAATAATTTTTTATATGTAATTGAAAATTTAAATTATCCTGAAGTTAGTGAAAGTTATAGAACTCTACTAAAAAGTAAAAGCTATATGTTTTTGACGTATGGACAAATACAAAAAGAAAATTTTGATTCAGCATATGTTTATTCTGATTTATGTATTAAATATTTGAGTAAAAAAGATTCAATTCATGGAAAAAATTTTAGTTTAGAACTAAATGCCGAAATTGAATATTATAAAAAGAATTACAGTGAATCACTTGCCCTTTTAAATAAATTAGCAAAACTTGATTCTTGTTTTACAAATGAATTTAACTACAATTATTTGTATGGTAGTGCATTAAATAATTTGAACAGGAAAGAAGAAGCTTTTACATTTTACTCTAAAGCAGATTCAATTTACAAAGCCTCAAAAGACTTAATGCCTGACACTAGGAAAGTAAAAGAATTCTTCATTAAATACTATAAAGAAAAAAACGATACTAAAAATCAGTTGCTCTTTATTGATCAGCTTTTAGTTGTTGACAGTCTAATTAATGTAAATACAAAAACTCTTAACACAAAAATTAAAAAAGAATACGACGAACCTCAACTTTTAGCAGAAAAAGAAAAAATAATTAATGAACTATCATCTAAATTCTCAAGAAATAAATTATTACTTGTTATTTTGATTTCTCTTGGAATTATAAGTCTTTTTGCTTTCTATTTCTACTTTAAAAAACAAAAACACAAATTCGAAAACTTAATAAAGGATACGGAAGAAACAAAAATAACAGGAAAAACAATAAATAGTTCTAAAATTGATGATATTCCTACAGAAGTAATTGAACAAATTAAATTAAAACTAGCAGATTTTGAACATAATAGTTTATTTACTGAAAATAATTTAACACTTGCTAAACTCGCAAAAGAATTAGAAACCAATTCAAGTTATTTATCTAAAACTATCAATCACTACAAGCAAAAAAACTTCAGTTCCTATATTACTGAATTAAGAATAGATTATTGTATTAAAAAAATGAAAAACAATGATACTTTTAGAAAATTTTCTATAAAAGCTATAGCAAACGAAGTTGGCTTTAATAATACAGAATCTTTTTCTAAAGCTTTTTATTCTAAAACTGGATTATACCCATCTAATTTTATAAAAACATTAAAATAAAAAAGCCTTGAGATATCTCAAAGCTTTTTTTTCCAAATAATTTAATATTCTCTCACAATTTTTAAGAAACCACATCTTCAAACACATATTTATTTAAATGTTGAAGCGCGTTAATTTTATCTTCTGTACTCACTAAAAGTGAAATGTTATTTTTACTTCCTCCATAAGAAATCATACGAACTGGAATATCTTGTAATACTCTAAACAATCTATGTGTTTCAGAATGACTCACAATTGAATGCCCAACCAAACAAATAATACTTTGTTGATTATCTACTTCAACATTTGAAAACTTATCTAATTCTTCAACTATAGATGTTAAATGAGTATCATTATCTATAGTTAATGATACTGCAATTTCCGAAGTTGTAATCATATCAATAGGCGTTTCATACTTCTCAAAAATTTCAAACACTTTTTTTAAGAAACCGTGAGCCAGTAACATTCTAGCAGATTTAATTTTAATAGCCGTAATATTATCTTTTGCCGCAATTGCTTTTATTCCATCACCGTCGGTTTGTTGAGAAATTAAAGTTCCGTAAGATTCAGGATCCATTGTATTTTTTAAACGAACAGGAATATTTGCCTCCATTGCAGGCATTACTGTTTGAGGGTGCAAAATTTTAGCTCCAAAATAAGCTAACTCTGCCGCTTCATCAAAACTTAAATTAGAAATAGCGTGTGTGTTTTCAACAAATCTTGGGTCGTTATTATGCATTCCATCAATATCTGTCCAAATTTGAACTTCATCAGCCTCAACAACTGCTCCAATAATAGTTGCTGTATAATCACTTCCACCACGTTGTAAGTTTGCAACATTTCCATATGCATCTAAACAAATAAAACCTTGAGTAATATAAATATCTGCAGGTAATGCCTCATCAATTATACGTTGTAAATTTTGCTTAATGTAAAATTCATCTGGCTCAAAAGATTTATCAATTCTCATAAAATCCAGAGCAGGCAATAAACGTGCATTTACACCATCTTGAATTAAAAACTGTGTAAACATATATGTAGACATCAATTCACCTTGCGAAACAATTTTATTATATAGTAATTCTGAATGCTTTTCAGAAGTTAAACTTTTTAAATATTCAAAAATTCCATCTATATAATTTCCTACGGTTTGTTTTAATTCAGATGTTTCAAACAAATCATCAATAACACCATTGTATTTTTTACACAATGTTTCAATTATTTCAAGAGCCTTATTAGGTTCTTCTGCTTTAATCAATTCTGAAATTTCTACTAAAATATTTGTGGTTCCAGACATTGCAGATAAAACCACAATTTTTTTATCACCATCAGTAATTAGTTCTTTTACTCTCTCTATGTTTTCAATAGAACCTACTGAAGTACCTCCGAATTTTAAAACTTTCATTTATTTAATTTTTTACGCAGCAAAATTAAAATGATTTTTAATCATTCTATGTTTATTTAAAAATAATACACTAATTTTGCACATACTGTTAACTATTTAACATACTAGTTTTAGATAGCTTTAAAAAATTTATTTAATGAAGACAATAGCAACTTGTGTAGAAGAAATTTTAGTATCTCAACCATTTTTAGAAGATGCTTTAACACGAAATATTTTAAACTATAGTGCTTTAGCCGAAGAATTACGCGATCCTATTTCTAAAATGTTGCGTAAACCTGTTAAAACAGGAGCTATTATGATGGCTTTACGCCGCTATAGTCCGCCAAAAGAAATGGCGAATAAAATAAAACTGAATAAAGTTCTTCAAAATTTAGGTGATATTACTGTACGTTCGGATTTATCTGATTACACGTTTAAAAACTCTCCAACACTTATTCAGGCGCACTTAAAAATGTTGGAAATTATAAAAGATGATCCACATATATTTTACACATTTACTAGAGGTGTACATGAAAGTAACGTACTAATAACAACAAGTCTAAAAAATCATATTGATTTAAATTACAAGGACGAAATTTGTACCGAATTCAAAGATCATTTATCCGCAATAACCATAGGTTTACCTAAAGAAAATACTAAAATTGCAGGATTATACTATCAATTTTTCAAACGTTTAGCTTGGGAAGGTATAGCTTTATACGAAGTTGTTTCAACCACAAACGAATTTACTATATTAGTTGAAGATGATGTTGTTGACAAAGCATTTTCAGCAGTAAAAGGATTAAAAAACTAATGCAAATTCAATATAAAAAAACAACTATTAATTTTACTTCTACTGGAAAAGGAAGTGCTATTGTTTTACTCCATGGTTTTTTAGAAAATCTAACTATGTGGAATACAACTGTTGAACAACTTTCAAAAAAATACCGAGTAATTTGTATTGATTTACTAGGTCATGGCGAAAGTGAAAACTATGGTTATGTTCACACAATGGAAGATCAAGCTAAAATGGTAAAAGCGGTTTTAGACTATTTAAAATTACGAAAATATGTATTGGTAGGACATAGTATGGGCGGCTATATTTCATTAGCATTTGCTAAATTATTTGCTCATAATTTAAAAGGTTTGTGTTTAATGAATTCAACTGCTTTACCTGATACTGAAGAAAAAAAATTAAATAGAAATAGAGGTATTGAAGCTGTAAAACAAAACCATAAAACATTTATTAGAATTGCCATACCAATGCTCTTTTCTGAAGAAAACAGAACTGTTTTCTCAAAACAAATTACAGAAATTACTAACGAAGCTTTAAAAATTTCAGCTCAAGGAATTATTGCTGCACTAGAAGGAATGAAAACTAGAAAAAATCAAACTTCTATATACAAAACAGCCTCATATCCTGTTCAAATGTTTATTGGGAAGCAAGATCCTATTTCTAACTACAATGCTTTAATAAACCAAACTAAAAATACCAATGTTAAAGTTGTTGAGCTTTCTGGAGGACATATGAGTCATGTTGAAAATAAAGAAGAATTTATTTCTGCTTTAGAGCAGTTTGCAAAAAACTGTTTTAATTAATTTTCATTAAGAGCTTTTCTAATAAAATCTACATCCATATTTTTAAGCAATTCTAATAAATTAGGATACATATTTTTATGATACCCGAAAGTTGCGTTTGTAAATTCAGTAATTGCTTTTTCTTTAGTCCAATTTTCAATTATAATTCTGTAAGCTGCAACAACGGTTCCGGTTCTATCAGAGCCGTGCCAACAATGCACCAAAACAGGTTCTTTAGCTTTTTTAATTATTTTTAAAGCATCTATAATTTCTTGGTAATTTAATTCCTTTGTTTTTATTGGAATGTGTTTTTGCTCTAAATTAATTCCTTTTGCTTTTTTAGAATTGTCTTTTAACCTTCTTAAATTTAAAACAGTACCTATACCTAAACCTTCAACTTCTTTAAAACCTTTTTTACTTGGTTGTTCAGACCTGTATAAAACATCGTTTATTTTATACATATTTTTAAAATGTTTAGACGCTATTTTTTCAAAGTTTTCTTGTTGGGCAAAACCGAATTCAAAAAAACAAAAAAGCACTAAAAGTAAAAGCCCAATTTTTTTCATTCTATATTTTTTAGAAAGTAGTATCAAATATGATGCAAAACTTTAAAATTACAATGTTATTTTACTATTTGCCTAAAAGTTAAGTTAATTCGCGGAGTTAAAACTTTTTTAGTTTTTGGAATACTGTGCAACCAATGTTCTTGAATTTCTCCTTTCATTTCTAACAATTCTCCAGAAACTAAATTAAAACTTATTTTTTCTTTTAACGTTTTATGCTTTAAATCAAACTTTCTTGTAGCTCCAAAACTTAACGAAGCAATTGAGCCGTTTTGCTTTAATTCTTTTTCATCATCAGCGTGCCAACTCATTCCCTCTTCACCAGAATGGTATAAATTACAAATACAAGAATTGTAAACTTCTCCTGTTTTAGCTTCAACTTTCTCTTTTAATTCTAATAAAACCTTATTCCAAGGAAGTGCAATTCTCTCAATTTTAGAATACAGCATTTTATATGGCTTGTTACCATACCAAGCTGTTTTTCGTTTTGTAACAATATGCTTTCCGTAAATAATTACTTCATCATTTTTCCATTCAATTTCAGAAAGTAATTGAGTGTATTTTATTTGAGATTCTTCTGAATTAAAAATTCCTCCAAAAAAATGTACTGTTCCATTATATGGCAACCAGTTTTTTGAAGCATCAAATTCAGTTTCAAATAATTTCATTCAAATTATTTAGTTGCATTCCAGCCTTGTGCGGTTAGTGCTATTTTTTGATTTGCTCTAGTAATTAATGCTGCACCTTCACTTTCTTCGGTAATATGTCCAATTACCGTTAAGTTTGGATTTCCTTTTATTTTTGGAAAATCTTCTTGTGAAATAGTAAAAAGCAATTCGTAATCTTCTCCACCACTTAAAGCAACTGTAATTGGGTTTAATTCAAATTCTTCACAAGTTGATATCACTTGTTGATCTACAGGAATTTTTTCTTCATATAAATTACAACCAACTTTAGATTGCTTACATATATGAATTATTTCAGAAGAAAGTCCATCCGAAATATCAATCATTGAAGTAGGTTTCACTTCTAAATCTTTTAATAATCGAACTACATCTTTTCTAGCTTCAGGTTTTAATTGTCGCTCTACTAAATAATTATATTGCGTTAAATCGGGTTGTGAATTTGGATTTACTTCAAACACTTGCTTTTCGCGCTCCAAAACTTGTAATCCTAAATAAGCTCCACCAATATCACCAGTTACCACTAATAAATCATTTGGTTTTGCTCCATTTCTATAAACAACATCTTCCTCTTCAACTTCACCTACAGCAGTAATACTAATTAGCATTCCTTTTGTTGAAGAAGTTGTGTCTCCACCAACCAAATCAACATTATAAGTTTTACATGCTAAATAAATTCCTTCATATAATTCTTCAATTGCTTCTAAAGGAAATCTGTTAGAAACAGCAATAGAAACCGTAATTTGAGTTGCATTACCATTCATAGCATACACGTCAGACAAATTAACCATTACAGCTTTGTACCCAAGATGTTTTAAAGGCATATAACTTAAATCAAAATGTACACCTTCAATAAGTAAATCTGTAGTTACTATAGCTTTTTTTCCTTTAAAGTCTATTACGGCTGCATCATCTCCAATTCCTTTTACTGTTGAAGATTGTTCTATCTTAAAATTTTGAGTTAAATGTTCAATTAATTTAAACTCTCCAAATTCTGACAAACTTGTACGCGATTGGTTTTTATTTTCTAACATTTTGCAAAGATATAGCTTTCCCTCAAATTGTTAGTATAAGTAATAACTATTACTCAATTCATTTTATTCATAGTAAATCCTTTATAAAACCTTATTTTTTTACTTATATTTGCACTTATTTAGAATTAATCTACTTAAGAAATTATGATAAAAGTTTCAGACATAGCAAAAAAGAAAGTTGTAGAGCTTATGCAGGACGATGGTTTTAACCCAGAAAATGACTTTGTAAGAGTTGGGGTTAAAAGTGGTGGTTGCTCTGGACTTTCATACGATTTAAATTTTGACAAAGAAAAAGCAGAAGGCGACCAAGTATTTGAAGACAATGGCATTAAAATTATTGTAGATAAAAAAAGCTTTTTGTATTTAGTAGGAACAACATTAGAATACTCTGGCGGTTTAAACGGAACCGGTTTTGTATTTAACAATCCAAATGCCCAAAGAACTTGTGGCTGCGGAGAATCATTTTCATTATAACTATGAGTAAATATACCGAAGACGATTTAAAAAAAGAACTCGAAACTAAAGAGTACGAGTACGGTTTTTATACTGATATTGAAGCAGATAAGTTTCCTATTGGTTTAAATGAAGAAGTAGTTATTGCTATTTCTAAAAAGAAAAACGAACCCGAATGGATGACCGAATGGCGTTTAGAAGCCTTTAAAATTTGGAAAGAAATGGAAGAGCCTGATTGGGCAAACGTAAATTACGAAAAACCAGATTTTCAAGGAATCAGTTATTATTCAGCACCAGTTCAAAAACCAAAATTAGATAGTTTAGATCAGGTTGATCCAGAATTATTAAAAACTTTTGATAAACTTGGTATTTCAATAGATGAACAAAAACGTTTATCTAATGTAGCTGTAGATATTGTTGTTGATTCAGTTTCAGTAGCAACTACTTTCAAAAAAACTTTGAATGAAAAAGGTATTATTTTTATGCCAATTTCTGAAGCTATACAAGAACACCCAGAATTAGTTAAAAAATACATTGGCTCAATAGTTCCAAAAACAGATAATTTTTACGCAGCATTAAATTCTGCCGTATTTTCTGATGGATCTTTTTGTTATATTCCAAAAGGAGTTACGTGTCCAATGGAACTTTCAACCTATTTTAGAATTAACGAAAGTGGAACTGGACAGTTTGAAAGAACTCTAGTAGTTGCCGATAAAGGAAGTTATGTTAGCTATTTAGAAGGTTGTACAGCACCACAACGTGATGAAAATCAACTACACGCAGCTGTAGTAGAATTAATTGCATTAGACGATGCTGAAATTAAATACTCAACTGTTCAAAACTGGTTCCCAGGAGATTCAAAAGGAAAAGGTGGAGTTTACAATTTTGTAACTAAACGTGCTTTGTGTGAGAAAAATGCCAAAGTATCTTGGACACAAGTTGAAACTGGAAGTGCTGTTACTTGGAAATATCCAAGTTGTGTTTTAAAAGGTGATAACTCTGTTGGAGAATTTTATTCAATTGCTGTTACTAACAATTACCAACAAGCAGATACTGGTACAAAAATGATTCATTTAGGAGATAATACAAAAAGTACTATTATTTCTAAAGGAATTTCAGCCGGACATTCTCAAAATTCATATAGAGGATTAGTTCAAGTTGGGACTAGAGCTAAAAATGCTAGAAACTTTTCACAATGTGATTCATTATTAATGGGAGATTTATGTGGAGCTCATACTTTTCCATATATTGAAGTGAAAAATAAAACAGCTCAAATTGAGCATGAAGCTACTACAAGTAAAATTGGAGAAGATCAATTATTTTATTGTAATCAACGTGGAATTGACACTGAAAAAGCAATTGCTTTAATTGTAAATGGTTTTAGTAAAGAAGTATTAAATAAACTTCCAATGGAATTTGCTGTAGAAGCACAAAAATTATTAGAAATTAGTTTAGAAGGATCTGTTGGTTAAAATTGAAATTTTAACCATTGAATCGATTAAAAGTTTTTTTTTTAACGATTCAATAAATAAACAAATAAACACAACAACATAAACAAAATGTTAGAAGTAAAAAATTTACACGCAGGCATCAACGA
Source organism: Lutibacter sp. TH_r2 (assembly GCF_033101135.1). Taxonomy (NCBI): domain Bacteria; kingdom Pseudomonadati; phylum Bacteroidota; class Flavobacteriia; order Flavobacteriales; family Flavobacteriaceae; genus Lutibacter; species Lutibacter sp. TH_r2. The sequence goes on along the minus strand of NZ_JAWMPV010000001.1, from coordinate 1,342,401 downwards.
TAAAGAGATTTTAAAAGGTATAAACCTAAATATTAAACCAGGTGAGGTACATGCAATTATGGGACCAAATGGTTCTGGTAAAAGTACACTTTCGTCAGTTATTGCTGGAAAAGAAGAGTTTGAAGTTACAGATGGTTCAGTATTTTTAAATGGTGAAGATTTAGACGAATTAGCTCCTGAAGAAAGAGCGCATAAAGGAATTTTCTTATCGTTCCAATATCCTGTAGAAATTCCAGGAGTAACAGTTACAAATTTTATAAAAACTGCTATTAACGAAACAAGAAAAGCACAAGGTTTAGAAGAACTTGCTGCTAAAGATATGTTGAAATTAATTCGCGAAAAAGCAGATTTATTAGAGATTGACCGTAAGTTTTTATCCCGTTCGTTAAACGAAGGTTTTTCAGGAGGAGAAAAGAAACGTAACGAAATTTTCCAAATGGCAATGTTAGAGCCTAAATTAGCTATCTTAGATGAAACCGATTCTGGTTTAGATATTGATGCGCTAAAAATAGTTGCTAACGGTGTAAACAAGCTAAAAAGTAAAGATAATGCTGTTGTACTTATTACACATTACCAAAGATTACTTGAATATATTGTACCAGATTATGTTCACGTTCTATATAACGGAAAAATTGTAAAATCTGGAGGTAAAGAATTAGCACTAGAATTAGAGAAAAAAGGTTACGACTGGTTGAAATAATATACTATGGATTTAAAAGAAAAATTAGTTTCATCATTTTTAGCTTTTGAGAATAAAGGCGGTTTAGATTTAGATTCTAACATACACGAAATTCGTTCTAAAGCTATTCATAATTTTGAACAAAAAGGTTTTCCTACTAAAAAGGATGAAGATTGGAAATACACTAATTTAAAAACTATATTAAAAAACGATTTCAATTTATTTCCTGAAGTTGGAAATGCAATTGGTTTTAAAAATGTTCGTGAATATCTAATTAATGAAATTGAATCGTACACTTTAATATTTATTGATGGTGTATTTAGCTCGTTTTTATCTGATACTACACATGAAGATTGTGATGTTTGTATACTTTCTTCGGCTTTAACACGTCCAAAATATAAAATGATTGTTGATAATTACTTCAACAAAATTGCAAAAGACAACAATAGCCTTTCAGAATTAAATACAGCTTTTACTAAAGAAGGTGCATTTATAAACATTCCAAGAAACACAGTAGTTTCAAAACCTATTCAAATTATTAATTTTTCTACTGGAAGCGAAAAAGAAGTTTTACTTCAACCTAGAAATTTAGTAATTGTAGGTGAAAACTCACATGTACAAATTATTGAGCGTCATCAAAATTTATCTAAAAACACAACACTTACTAACTCTGTAACTGAAATATTTGTTAACCAAAGAGCTATTGTTGATTATTATAAGATTCAAAATGACACCAAAGAATCATCGTTAATTGATAGTACTTTTGTTTCACAAAAACAACAAAGTGTTGCTACAGTTAATACTTATTCATTTGGAGGAAAATTAACAAGAAACAATCTTGAATTTCATCATGAAGGAGAACGTATAACATCTAATTTAAACGGAATTTCAATTTTAGATGATAAGCAACATGTAGATAATAATACGTTGGTAAATCACAAATTTCCTAATTGTGAAAGTCATGAATTGTATAAAGGTATTTTTGCTGATAAATCTACAGGTGTATTTAACGGAAAAGTTTTAGTTCAACAAGCAGCTCAAAAAACAAATGCTTTTCAACAAAACGATAATATTTTATTAGATGATGGTGCTAGCATTAATGCAAAACCACAATTAGAAATTTTTGCCGATGATGTAAAATGTTCACATGGTTGTACTATAGGACAATTAGATGAACGTGCTTTATTCTATATGCAGTCTAGAGGAATTCCTAAAAAAGAAGCAAAAGCTTTATTACTTTTTGCCTTTGGAAATGATGTAGTTGAAAAAATTAAAATACCTCAATTAAAATCAATTATTACAAAACTTATTGCAAAAAATTTAAATGTTGATTTAGATCTAGATTTATAAAAACAATATTATAAAAAAAAGCCGCTAATAAGCGGCTTTTTTTATGGGAAAGAGTTGCGTGAGCATCAATGTAAAATATTTCCCTACAACATTTACACCTTTTTAATACTAGTACACAACTCTTATTTTTTATGATTTTAAAAATTCTATATTTAGAGTAATAATTTTATGCAAACAAAAATAATATATAATTAAATAAAACTCATCTACTTTCAATAAAACGGTCAATATTCTTAACATACAGAACGAATTTAAGACTAAATGGTATCTATTCTAGTATAACTAGTAAATTTAAAATAAAAAAATGCAGCATTTTTTTATTATATAAACATAAAACAGCGTATTTAACTTTAGTTATTCAAAAAAAAACCGCTACTTTTTTAGTAACGGTTTTTTTGTATTATTATAATTAAAATCTTATTTAATAACTTCAGGATTTAAAATAACAAACTCTGTTCTTCTGTTTAATTGGTGTTGTGCCTCTGAACATTTTACATCGTTTGAACATTTATTTACTAATTGAGTTTCTCCATATCCTTTTCCTGATATATTAGAAGCTTTCACGCCTCTCTCAATTAACCATGCTAAAGACGATTTTGCTCTTCTATCAGATAAATTCCAGTTATACTTGTCTGGAGCTCTACTATCTGTATGAGAGCCTAATTCTATTTTTAATTCAGGATACTTCTTCATAATTCTTGCTACTTTTTCTAATTCAATAGCCGCATCTGCTCTTATGAAAGATTTATCTAAATCAAAATAAATTGGATTAATGTTAATCATCATTAAACCTCTAATACTAACAAATTCACTTGGAGGTAAATTTAACCCTAAAGTTAATTCTACTGCATTTTCTCTATTTGTTCTAAAGTTTGTAGAATCTTCAGTATAATTTTCTTTACTTCCAACTACTTTATAAGTATTTGAACAATCTACGTTAAAAGAGAATGTAGCATAACTATCTGCAATAACACTTTCTATAACTTCACCTTCTTCATTGTATAAATCAACTTTTGCTCCAGGTAATAAAGCTTTTGTATCTCTGTCTCTAACTACACCTTGAGCAATTTGAGCACAGTCTAAAACTAATGGTTCTAATTCTTTAAAGTAATAAATATCATCATCTCCCTTTCCTCCTATTCTGTTAGATGAAAAATGACCTTCTCTTTTACCTGGCATAAATACTAAACTAAAATCATCTTTTTCTGAATTTATAGGGTAACCTAAATTAATTCCTGGCTCTAAAGCTTCATAACCTAATATTTTTGTTGCATAGATATCTAAACCTCCTTTACCATCTTCAAAACCATTAGAAGAGAAGTATAGCACATCGTTTTCATCTATAAAAGGGAACATTAACAAAAAAAATGAAATTTCCCCTATAAAACCTTTATTTACAGTAAGTTTTAAAGAATAATTTAACAATATTCTCAATTCAAATTTACCTAAAAACACTTTAATAAGTATTCTAATTTGTTCTATACTCTGGAATTATTGTTCTAAACCTATACTTTGAGATATACTACTCAAAAACTGATTTGTATTAAAAATTGGATTTTCAGCTAACCCAAATCTAACCACTATCAAATTTTTTGAAGGAATTATAAATACATATTGCCCTTGGTAACCGTTGCAAGAAAATAAATCTTTGGGAACATTTGGATATACGCCTCCTGAATTTAACCAAAATTGAGCACCATATTCACCATTAGAAGTTGGTGTAGGTTGCACTGTATACTCTATCCAATCTTTATTCAATATTTGCGTACCATTCCAATTCCCTTTATGTAAATATAACAACCCAAATTTTGACCAATCTCTAGCAGTTGCCCAACCGTAACTAGAACCTATATAATTCCCTTTTGCGTCAGTTTCTAACACCATAGAGTTCATACCAATTTTATCAATTAACTCTTTATACCAAAAATCTAAATATTCTTGATGAGTTTTAAACTGATTTCTAATATATTTTGAAATTAAATTGGTGGTTCCTGAAGAATAATTCCAACTACTATCTGGTTTACTTACCAAAGGTTTTTCTAAAGGAATTTTACTCATATCTTTATCTAAATACAACATTTTTGTAACATCAGAAATGGTATTATAATCTTCAACCCATGCTAAACCACTGTTCATTTGAAGTAAATTGTTTAATGTGATTTTTGAACGCTGATCATTTTCCCATTCGGGAAATAAATTGGTTTGATGTATATCTACTCGTCCTTGCTTTGCTAACACTCCAACTACAGCACTTGTAATACTTTTAGTCATAGACCAACCTAAAAATTTTGAATTTTCATCAAAGCCTTCAGCATACTTTTCAGCAATAATTTTATTTTTATAAATTACTAAAACTGCTCTTGTTTTTTTTACAGAATCTCCAATTTTATCAAATGCATTTTCAACTGCTTTATTTACAGCCTTATAATTCACATTTGTAAATACGGTATCTTTTTGAGGTAAAACTCCGAAAGGATAAGGCAATTTTTTTTCTATTATATGACGGTTTGGTTTAAAAGAAATTTCATTTTTAAAATCTTCAGAAAGCAAAACACAACCTACACCTTTTTTATAGATTGCTTTTCTAGCTTTAAGGCCAAACACAGTTGAAGTGACTGACTTTTCTTCAAAATTTATTTTATTAGTAGCTAAATTAATTGGGCTAAATCCATTGTCTCCTTTTTCAATAGACGCCAAACTTCTATTTGCTTCAAAAGTACAAGAACAAACACTTTTTGCTGAAAAACCTGTAATAATATTTAACCGCGGATAATTATAAACCACTACTCCAACAACAATAACTAGTACTAATAATAAACCAAACTTTAGAACTTTTTTCATTTTTATTAAATATTAAGATTGCTTAAAAATAGCATTTATTTTGTCAGTTTAAAAAAAGAATTTATTTTTGCTAACCATTTGGTTAAACTATACGGTTAAAAATGAAAAAAGCAAAAGACAAAAATACTGAAAGTAAAATATTAGAAGCTGCTAAAAGTGTATTTCAAACTAAAGGAATGGATGGAGCTAGAATGCAGGAAATAGCAGATAAGGCAGGAATTAACAAAGCTATGCTTCATTATTATTTTAGAGGTAAACAGCTACTTTTTGAAGCTGTTTTTAAAAATGCATTTTCACTATTATCGCCACAATTAAATACAATTTTAAATGACGAATCTTCTATTGAAGATAAAATTAAAAACTTCACCAATAATTACATTTCTTTTATTACAAAACATCCTTATTTACCTAATTTTATATTTCAAGAACTCAATAGAAATCCTGAATTTATTTCAAAAATTCAAAAAAGCATTGGATTTCCAAGCATCGAAAAGTTTAAAAAACAATTAAATATTGAAATTGAAAAAGGAATACTAATTCCTATAAAAGCCGAACAATTATTTATTAATATTTTGGCATTAAATATTTTTCCATTTATAGCTTCACCCTTAATTAAGGCAATAACAAATACAGATAATAATTCTTATGAACAATTAATTGAAGACCGAAAAATTGAAGTTTCAACCTTTATTATCAATTCTATAAAACAGAAGTAATGAAACAGATTTTAATTTTAACACTATCTCTATTAAGCTTTCCAGTTTTAGCTCAACAAACTATTTCACTTCAAGAATGTTATGATTTGATGACGGTAAATTATCCATTGGTAAAACAAACACAATTTCTAGAAACTCAAAACCAATTGGATACTAAAGTTATTACAAATGCCAAATTACCTCAATTTAATATAGATGCGCAAGCTACTTATCAATCCGATGTTATTGAATTTCCGTTGGCAATGTCTGGTATTGAACCTTTAAATAAAGATCAATACCGAGCAACACTTTCTGTAAACCAACTTATTTATAATGGTGGTAGTACTAATGCTTCTTTAAAACAAAAAAATGCACAACTTAAAACAAAGCAGCAACAAATTAAAGTGAACCTTTATAAGTTAAAGCAACAAATAAACCAATTGTACTTTTCAATATTACTATCACAGGAAATAAATTTGTTGTTAAAGGCAAAAGAAACTCAATTAAAAGCAAAACTAAAGGAAGTAAAATCAGGTGTTAAATATGGTGTACTTTTACCTGCATCCGATAAAGTTTTAGAAGCCGAATTACTTAAAATAAACCAGCAACTTATTGAACTTCAAAACAATAAAATAGCGCTCATCGAGACGCTTTCGAGCTTAATTAGTCAACCATTAAATAGCGCAACCAATTTTAATAAACCTTTAATAGAAACCAAATTAACTACAAATTTAAACAGACCTGAACTAGAATTGTTTCAGTTTAAAAAAGATGAAATTGAAAGTTCTAAAACCTTAATTTCTAAACAAAACGCACCCAAAATACTTGGCTTTGCAACTGGAGGTTATGGAAATCCTGGATTGAATATGCTCGATAATTCGTTTCAAACATTTTATACTGTTGGCGTTAAATTAAATTGGAATGTTTTTGATTGGAACACCAATAAAAAACAACAAAAATCTTTAGCAGTTAATAAAGATATTATAGACAATGAAGCTGAAATTTTTAGATTGAATACTAGTATTGAACTGAATAAACAACAAAAAGAAATTGAAAAAATTAAATCAATTATTACATCAGATATTGAGATTGTTAAATTACGAAAAGAAGTACTTAAAACAGCCGATTCTCAACTTAAAAACGGAGTAATTACATCATCAGCTTACATTACAGAACTTACCAATTTATACGAAGATGAAAACACATTGGTACAACATAACATTCAATTACAACTAGCAAAAGCAAATTATAACATCATAAAAGGGTACTAAATTTTTAAAAATGAAAACATATAAATATATATTAGTATTAAGCATTATAGCATCGAGTCTATTATCCTGCGGAAACAACAACGGAAAAGCAGATGGTTATGGCAATTTTGAAGCCACAGAAATAACCATTTCAGCAGAAAACAACGGAAAATTAATGCAATTTGATGTTAATGAAGGTGATATACTAAAAAAAGAAGCCTTTTTAGGATATATCGACACTATTCCGTTAGCCTTAAAAAAAGAACAATTAGAAGTATCTAAAGCTGTAATTGGTTCAAAATCCAAAGGCGTTTTATCTCAAATTAACGTTTTAAGTGCACAACTTAAAACAGCAAAAACAAATAAAAACCGTATTGAAAATTTAATTAAAGACAATGCCGGAACTCAAAAACAACTAGACGATGTTCTAGGTGAAATAGATGTTATTAAAAACCGAATTAGAAGTGTAGAAATTCAAAATGCACCTGTTGTAAATGAGCTTAAAAGTATTGATGTTCAAATACAACAAATTAATGACCAAATACAGAAAAGTAAAATTATTAATCCCGTAAACGGAACGGTTTTAACAAAATATGCAGAACCAAATGAAATTACAGCTTTTGGAAAACCTTTATATAAAATTGCCGATTTAAACACCTTGCAATTGCGAGTTTACATTAGCGAAACACAATTGGCAGCCATAAAAATAGAGCAAGAAGTTACTGTAAAAATTGATGATTCTGACGGAATGAAATCTTACAAAGGCACAATTAGTTGGATCGCTTCCGAAGCAGAATTTACACCAAAAATAATTCAAACAAAAGAAGAACGCGTGGCATTAGTATATGCCGTAAAAATTGATGTTGTTAACAATGGAAGCTTAAAAATAGGAATGCCTGCAGAAATGTGGCTAAACAATTTAGAACAAAATAATTAATAATAAATATTATGGATAAACATACTTATAACGTTGACATTAACTGGACTCAAGACCGAAAAGGAACAATGTGCTCTCCAGAATTAAATAATAATGAAACTCAAGAAACAAACTGCATAGAAGTAGCAACACCGCCAGAATTTCCTGGAGGCATGCCAAATATATGGACGCCAGAACATTTATTTACTGCGGCTGTTAGCAGTTGTTTAATGACTACTTTTTTAGCCATCGCTGGGTTTTCTAAATTAGAATTTGTGAGTTTTAAATGTGGCTCAAAAGGAATTTTAGAAAAAGTAGACGGCAAATTTGTAATAAGCGAAGTATTATTATTTCCAGAAGTTGTAATTACAGACGAGTCTAAACGAGATAGAGCTCAACGCATTATAGAAAAAGCAGAAAAAGCCTGTTTAATTTCCAATTCTATAACATCTAAAATTACAATGGAAACAAAAATTACAATTCAAAACTAAATAAGCGTGGGCATTTCTGTTTCCAACATATCCAAATCTTATAAAAAAGTTAAGGCCTTGCAAAACATTTCTTTTCATGTAAAAGAAGGTGAACTTTTTGGGCTTATTGGACCAGATGGCGCTGGTAAAACCACTTTGTTTCGAATTTTAACCACACTTTTATTTCCAAACCAAGGCACAGCTTCCGTAGCTGGGTTTGATGTAGTAAAAGATTATAAAAACATTAGAAATAGTGTTGGTTATATGCCTGGGAAATTCTCTTTATATCAAGATTTAACGGTTGAAGAAAACCTAAATTTCTTCGCAACTATTTTTGGAACAACCATAGAAGAAAACTACGATTTAATAAAAGATATTTATGTGCAAATTGAGCCTTTTAAAAACCGTAGAGCTGGAAAACTTTCTGGCGGAATGAAACAAAAATTGGCATTGTGTTGTGCTTTAATTCATAAGCCAAAGGTGTTATTTTTAGATGAACCAACCACTGGTGTTGATCCTGTTTCAAGAAAAGAATTTTGGGAAATGTTAAAACGTCTGCAACAAAAAGGCATTACAATTTTAGTGTCAACACCTTATATGGACGAAGCTGAACTTTGTGATAGAATTGCACTCATTCAAAACGGAAAAATTCTGGAGATAGACACACCAGAATCTATTGTAAAACACTATCCAAACCCAATATATAATGTTCGCTCAAATAATATGTATCAATTAATAAACAGTTTAAATGAGTACAAATACAAGCATAGCGTCTATCCTTTTGGTGAATTTGTGCATTATACAGATAACAGAACAGATTTTAACCCAAAAGAATTAAAAACATATTTAGAATCTAAAAACTTTTCTAATATAGAAATTGAAAAAACAAAACCAACCATAGAAGATACTTTTATGGAGTTAGCGAAGTAAATGAAAAACTGCCGTCATACCTGCGCAGGCAGGAATGACAAGATTAATAAAAACCAATAAGATGAAATTCTGAAACAAAAAATCAGAATAACAGATTTAATAATAACATCAAAATGAAACAAGAAAATGTAATACACGTTGAAAACCTCACCAAAAAATTTGGAGATTTCACCGCTGTAAACGCCATTACTTTCGATGTTGAAAAGGGAGAAATATTTGGTTTTTTAGGAGCTAATGGAGCAGGAAAAACTACCGCTATGAAAATGTTGATTGGAATATCTAATCCAACATCTGGTAAGGCAAATGTAGCCGGTTTTGATGTGTTTACTAATGCTGAAGCAATTAAAAAAAGCATTGGCTATATGAGTCAAAAGTTTGCTTTGTATGATGATTTAACCGTAAAAGAAAACATTACTTTTTTTGGAGGTATTTATGGTTTAACTCGTAAACAAATAAATGAAAAAAGATGCCAATTAGTTGAAGAATTAGGCTTGCAAGAAATTACAAATGAACTAGTAGGCTCACTTCCTCTAGGCTGGAAACAAAAAATATCTTTTTCAGTGGCTTTGCTACACAACCCAAAAATTGTGTTTTTAGATGAGCCAACAGGAGGAGTAGATCCAATTACTAGACGTCAATTTTGGGAAATGATTTATAAAGCAGCTCACCAAGGCACCACCATATTTGTAACTACACATTATATGGATGAAGCAGAATATTGCGACCGAGTATCTATAATGGTAAATGGTAAAATTGAAGCTTTAGATACACCAAAAAAACTAAAAGAACAGTTTAAAGTAAAAAATATGAATGATGTGTTTTTAAAATTAGCAAGAGGATGATGAAAAATAAAAAATTAAGATAACTACGTCACTATCACTCTTCGTTATAACAACAAAAACAAATGAAACGATTTATAGGTTTTGTAAAAAAAGAATTCTACCATATTTTTAGAGATAAGCGCTCTTTATTTATATTGTTTGGTATGCCAATTGCACAAATAATGCTATTTGGTTTTGCCATTACAAATGAAATTAACAATGTAGATATTGCCATTTTAGACCATTCAAAAGATGCTACAACCAAAGAAATTATTACTAAAATTTCAGCTTCAAAATATTTTAGCATTAATCAATTTATTGAAAAAGAATCAGACATTGAAGTAGTTTTTAAAAAAGGAAAAGTAAAAGCAATTTTAAATTTTGAAAAAGATTTTACTAAAAATCTAATCACAAAAAAACATTCTAATATACAAGTAATTACAGATGCTACAGATCCAAATACAGCTAATACTATAAGTAATTACGTAAATGCCATTCTTCAAAATTATTTAAAAGAACAAAATAAAAATACCACTTCAGCTTACCAAATTGTACCTCAAACACGTATGGTTTACAATCCTGAATTAAAAAGTGTATACATGTTTGTTCCTGGTGTAATGACAATGATTCTTATGCTAGTATCTGCTATGATGACATCTATTTCAATAACCAGAGAAAAAGAATTAGGAACTATGGAAATTCTATTAGTATCACCATTAAAGCCTTTTCAAGTGATTATAGGTAAGGTGTTTCCCTATATTTTTCTATCTATTATTAATGCTATTGTTATTATTTTATTGAGCATTTTTATTTTTAAAATGCCTGTTCAAGGAAGTTTATTATTATTAGGTTTAGAAAGCGTGCTATTTATTATTACATCGTTAGCATTGGGTATTTTAATTTCAACTATTTCTGCTACACAGCAAACTGCTATGATGATTTCCTTAATGGGATTAATGCTTCCAGTTATTTTGTTATCGGGTTTTATTTTCCCCATTTCAAGTATGCCTGTTCCAATGCAAGTAATAAGTAATATTATTCCTGCCAAATGGTTTATTATTATTATTAAAGGAATTATGCTAAAAGGTGTTGGATTACAATATATATGGAAAGAAACCTTAATTTTATTAGGTATGACTGTATTTTTCATTGGATTAAGTGTGAAAAAATATAAAATTAGATTGGAATAAATAACAAACTGTTATTCCGAAATTTTTGATGAAAAGTTGAAATAATCTGTTTCTAAAAAATAAAATAACCTCGTCGCTATCGATACTAGTTATAACAACAAATACCAAGATACAAGACACCTAAAATGAAAACAATATTATACATTATACAAAAGGAGTTTAAGCAAATATTTAGAAATAAAGGAATGCTACCTATTATTTTTATTATGCCTGTAATTCAGCTTTTAATATTAGCAAATGCAGCTACTTTTGATATTAAAAATATTAAATTTGGATATATAGATAATGATCACACATCAACATCTAGAGCGTTAATTGAAAAATTTAATGCTTCAACTTATTTTAATGTAGTAACAGATTATCCAACGGAATCGTTAGCAAGTTCAGCTATGCTAAACGGAAAAGTTGATGTAGTTTTAGAAATTCCACAACATTTTCAAAAAGACTTACAAAACGAAAAATATAATAATTTAGGAATAACCATAAACGCAATAGATGGTGCAGCAGCAGGTGTTGAAAATGTGTATGTATCACAAATTATTCAAAGCTTTAACAAAAATCTAATGGTTGATTTAATGCAAGTATCTGATGTGTCTCAAGTGCAACCTTTAAATATTGTAACTATCCCATCTTTTTGGTATAATAAAACCTTAAACTATAAAACATTTATGGTTCCAGGTATATTAGTTTTACTGGTAACTATGATTATTTTATTCTTATCTGGAATGAACATTGTAAGAGAAAAGGAAATTGGAACATTAGAGCAAATAAATGTAACTCCAATAAGGAAAAGTCAATTTATAATAGGTAAACTTTTTCCGTTTTGGGTAATAGGATTAGTTCTATTATCTGTTGGATTAATTATTGCAAAACTTGTGTTTAACGTTCCAATAGTTGGTAGTTTAACACTCATGTATTTATATACCTCCATTTATATATTAGTAATTTTAGGTATTGGTTTATTTATTTCAAACTTTACAGACACGCAGCAACAAGCTATGTTTATCTCTTGGTTTTTTATGGTCATTTTTATTTTAATGAGTGGCTTGTTTACACCTATAGAAAGTATGCCAAAATGGGCCCAAATAATTACAGAATTTAACCCTATAAGATACTTTGTAGAGGTTATGCGAATGGTAATGCTTAAAGGTTCTGGTTTTACTGATATTATACCACAACTCACTAAAACACTACTATACGCTTTTATAATGAATGGATTGGCAGTAATTAGCTATAAAAAAACTACGTAAAACAATCCATTTTTGTAATTTTGTATTTAGAATGATTCTAAAAAGAAAAAATGATTGATATTGATAAAATTAGAGCTGATTTTCCTATTCTTAATGAAAAAGTAAACGGAAAACCACTAGTATATTTAGATAATGCCGCAACAAGCCAAACACCAATACAAGTTATAAATAGCATTGTAGATTACTACAGTAAAATAAATTCTAATATTCATAGAGGCGTTCATACCTTAAGTCAAAAAGCAACAGACGCTTATGAACAAGCCAGAATTAAAGTTCAAAAGCATTTTAATGCTAAAAATAATTACGAAATAATTTTAACTGCAGGTACAACACACAGTATTAATATAGTTGCAACTGGTTTTACTTCAATCTTAAAAAAAGATGATGAAATTATAGTATCTGCCCTTGAACATCATTCAAATATAGTTCCTTGGCAAATGCTTTGCGAACGTACAGGAGCAATTTTAAAAGTAATTCCTATGAATGAAGAAGGGGAATTATTAATGAATGAATACAACAATTTACTTTCAGAAAAAACAAAACTTGTTTTTGTAAATCACGTATCTAACGCGCTAGGAACTATTAATCCTATTGAAGAAATTATAAAAAAAGCGCACAATGTAGGTGCAGCAGTTTTAATTGATGGCGCACAAAGTTGCCCACATATTAAACCAGATGTTCAAAAATTAGATGTAGATTTTTATGTTGCTTCAGCTCATAAACTTTGTGGCCCAACTGGTGTAGGAATGCTTTATGGTAAAGAAGAATGGTTGAACAAACTTCCTCCATATCAAGGTGGTGGAGAAATGATTAAAGAGGTTACTTTCGAAAAAACTACGTATGCAGATTTACCACATAAATTTGAAGCTGGAACACCAAATATTGCCGGTGGAATTGCCTTTGGAACCGCTTTAGACTATATGAATGAAATAGGTTTTAACAATATAGCAGCATATGAAAACGAACTGCTAACCTATGCAACTACTAAATTATTAGAAATAGAAGGTTTAAAAATCTATGGAACCTCAAAAAATAAAACATCTGTAATTTCTTTTAATATTGGCTCTATTCACCCATACGATATTGGTAGTATAATTGACAAATTAGGAATTGCCGTTAGAACTGGTCATCACTGCGCACAACCAATTATGGATTTTTACAAAATTCCTGGAACAGTTAGAGCATCTTTTTCGTTTTACAACACTAAAAAAGAAATTGAATTATTAGTTGAAGCTCTTAAAAGAGCAAAAACCATGCTAAGCTAGTTTATTACTTAGTTTTGCTCAATTTCACTTTGAAATATGTTTCACATATAAATTATGACACTCTACAAGTACAGCAGATCAAAAACATATTTTAAAAAATTTACACCTAGTTTAAATATTATCAAAATAATACATATTTAACTCTTTATATTTTTATGTTAAATTCAATACTTTCATTGTGTATTTTTCATTTTTTTAACAGTTATTTTACCTATGTATTTTGTTTTTAACTATTTTTTAATATATTCGCTCATCTCATTTTAAAGAGATCCCAAAATTACTAATTTAAATTTTCACCAAAACAATGAAAAAATTAATCCTATCTCTAACAGTAATTGCCATGGTTGCTGTTTCTTGCAACAACGATTCTAACGAAATTATTCCTACCCAAGAAATTTCTGAAGTTGACATGAGTGATTTCTATCTTTACACTGATAAAGATGATAACGGAACAACTGCTAAATCTTCTCAAGGATCTGAAGACAAATGCTATTCAATGCATGTTTTAAATCGTCAACTAAACGAAAATCCAGGGTTGTACCAGAAAATGTACAATGTTGAAAAACACACAAGACAATTTATTACAGCAAAAAAACCTGATGGAAATCCAGGCGGTGGAAACAATGGGGGTGGAGATACTGGAGGCGGAACAGATCCAGTTGATGATGGGTTAGGCACTATCAATATCCCAGTTTATGTGTATGTTATTTATGCCAATTCAAGCCAAAATATTAGTGACTCTCAAATTAATTCTCAAATTACTGTTCTAAACAACGATTTTAACGACACAAACTACAATGACATTCCTTCTGAATTTCAAGGTGTAGCTGCAGATATAGATATTAATTTCACTTTAGCAACAGTTGACAGACGTTCTAATTCAACTTCTAGTTGGGGAACAAACAACACAGTGAAATCTGTCTACCCAGCTGTTTCTGGACATTTAACAATTTGGGTTGCAAATATTGGTGGCGGAATACTAGGTTATGCTCAATTTCCTGGAGGAAGTGCTTCAACTGACGGTGTTGTAATTTCACCTCAATATTTTGGAACAACAGGAAGTGCTACAGCTCCATTTGACAAAGGTAGAACTGCAACTCACGAGGTTGGTCACTGGCTAAATTTACGCCATATTTGGGGAGATGGAAGATGTCGCCAAGATGATTTTGTTGACGACACACCAAGTTCTGATGGCGCTAATTACGGTTGCCCATCATACCCTACTGTTAATTGCAAATCAAATGATATGACTATGAATTATATGGATTATACTGATGATGCTTGTATGAATATGTTTACCGAAGGTCAAAAAACTAGAATGAGAGCTATTTTTGCTCCTGGTGGATCTAGAGAAAATCTACACCCATAAAACTAACTAATAAAAAATAAAAAAGAGGCTAAATATTTAGCCTCTTTTTTATTATATTTAGGTTATGAGAAATCTATTTAGTTTAGCAATTATATTTTGCTGTTTAACTTTTACTTCTTGTAAAAGCCAAGAAAATATTACTATTAATTATGAAGCACGAACAAGAGGATACCATTATAAATTATCGTTAAATAAAAACCTACTTGATATTATAAAAAATAGTGATAAAAAAAACATTGAACTTTCAAAAAATCAAATTGACACAATTGCCAATATATTAACTGATATTAATTTTTCTGAAATTCAAAATAATACTTCAACAGATAATTTTGCAAATGATTCATCAATACCAATTAATATGAGTATTCTTTTCAAAGAAAAAGAGTACATATTTAATTTTGATAGTGCCAATATTCCACTAAAAATTAATGAATTAATGTTGAAGCTAACGGAATTTTCTAAAGAATAAGTTATTTCCTACCAAAATCAGCAGGAATTTCTCCCCAAGCTTTAGTTTCCCATTTTAATATTTTGGTAGCATACGTGTTATTTTTTAACCACGTTTCAGCTCGCTTTACAAAATCAAACAACTCTTTATTTTCCGAAGTGATTTGTAAATTAGTTCTACATTGACCTGATTTTACCCAGCTCATTGCAATTTTAGAATCTGAATAAATTGGTAATTGACTATTTTTTTGTTTTAAATAACCCAAACCATGCACCAAGGCTAAAAATTCACCAATATTGTTAGTTCCTTTTTCAAAAGGTCCTTGAATAAAAAGTTGTTTTTTACTTTTAGAATCTACTCCTCTATACTCCATTTTCCCTGGGTTTCCACTACAAGCCGCATCAACAGATATGGAAGGGTAAATTGGATTACCTATTAATTTCAATTCTTCAGAAGAAAGTTTTACTTTTTTGGTGTCTTTCCCTTTATAATCTTCGTACTTTCCCTCTAGCGCTTTTTCGGCTTCTTCTTTAGATAAAAAAGATTTGTATTGAGCACCTTTATAATTCTCAATATGTTTTTTACAAACATTCCAAGAGGTAAAAACACCTGTTTTATGACCTTGCCATATTACATAAAACTTTTTTTTAGCCATTTTTCAAAATTACTTCTTCAATTACTTTTGGAAAATATTTATATTCTAATTCATGAATTTTTTGAGCAACATCTTCAGCCAAATCTGACGATTCTACCTCAATTTTTGCTTGAAAAATGATTGCACCTTCGTCATAATTCTCATTTACGTAGTGAATTGTAACCCCAGATTCCTTTTCATTATTATCAACTACAGCTTTATGAACATTCATACCATACATTCCTTTTCCACCATATTTTGGTAATAACGCAGGATGAATATTTATAATTCTATTTGAAAAAGCTTCAATAATTTTTTGAGGTACTTTCCATAAAAACCCAGCTAAAATTATATAATCAGCTTTTTCTTTTAATAAATCTAAAATTAAATCTGTTTCAACAAAATCCTTCCTATTAAAACTTAAGCTACTTACATTTAGGTTTTTAGCTCTTTCATGAACTTTGGCATCTTTCTTGTTAGAAAGCACTTGAGTAACAAAAATAAAATTGCTACCTTTAAAGTGCTTTATAATGTTTTCGGCATTTGTCCCAGAACCTGAAGCCAGTATTATAATACGTTTCATACAATTAAAATATTGCTCAAAAATAAAACAAATTATTAGTAACTTTTACTTGAATAATTTAAAAAATTTACAATTATTATGCACACATAACATCTTTTATAAATTAAAAGAGATTGTTTTAAATAAAGTTTTTTATTTTTGCCAAGTAATTAAATTTAAAATTAGAAAATTATGTCAGACATTGCATCAAGAGTAAAAGCCATTATCGTTGATAAATTAGGCGTTGACGAGAATGAAGTAACAACTGAAGCAAGCTTCACAAATGATTTAGGAGCGGACTCACTTGATACAGTTGAGTTAATTATGGAATTCGAAAAAGAATTCGATATTCAAATTCCAGATGATCAAGCAGAGAACATTGGAACAGTTGGTCAAGCAATTAGCTATATAGAAGACGCGAAAAAGTAATTTTTATATGGAATTAAAACGAGTAGTAGTAACTGGACTTGGAGCATTGACTCCAATTGGAAATAACGTAGAAGAATATTGGAATGGTCTTGTTAACGGTGTTAGCGGTGCTGCTCCAATAACCTATTTTGATGCATCCAAGTTCAAAACTCGTTTTGCTTGTGAGCTCAAAAATTTCGAAGTTCGAGATTATATTGATCGAAAAGAAGCACGTAAAATGGATAGATTTACACAGTATGCTGTAGTAGCATCTGATGAAGCCATTAACGATGCTAATTTTGATCTAGAAAACATGGATAAAGATAGAGTTGGTGTTATTTGGGGAGCTGGAATTGGCGGTTTAGAAACATTTCAAAACGAATGTATAAACTTTGCTAATGGTGATGGCACTCCTAGATTCAACCCATTTTTTATACCAAAAATGATTGCTGATATAGCACCTGGTCAAATTTCTATTAAATATGGATTTAGAGGTCCAAATTTTGCTACAGTATCAGCTTGTGCATCATCTTCAAATGCATTAATAGACGCAATGAATTACATTCGTTTAGGATATGCAGATGTTATGGTTTCTGGAGGTTCAGAGGCTGCGGTTACAATTGCTGGAATGGGTGGTTTTAACTCATTACAAGCACTTTCTACAAATAACGACGAGTATGAAACTGCATCTAGACCTTTTGACAAAAACAGAGATGGATTTGTTTTAGGAGAAGGAGCTGGAGCTCTTATTCTTGAAGAATACGAACATGCAAAAGCAAGAGGAGCAAAAATTTATGCTGAAATAGGCGGTGGTGGATTATCTGCTGATGCTTATCACATTACAGCACCACACCCTGAAGGGTTAGGAGCAAAAAATGTAATGTTAAACTGTTTAAAAGATGCTGGTTTAAAACCTGAAGATGTTGATGCTATTAACATGCACGGTACAGCCACTCCACTTGGAGATATTGCTGAATCAAAAGCAATTATCGAAGTATTTGGTGAACACGCTTATAATTTAAACATAAACTCTACCAAGTCAATGACTGGTCATTTATTAGGTGCTGCAGGAGCTGTTGAAGCTATTGCATCTATACTTGCTATTAATAAAGGAATAGTTCCTCCTACTATTAATCATAGTACAAATGACGATCAAATAGACAGTAAATTAAACTTTACTTTTAACAAAGCTCAAAAACGCGATGTAAAAGTTGCAATGAGTAACACATTTGGGTTTGGAGGACACAATGCTTGTGTTCTATTTAAAAAACTCGACTAAAACAAATAGTAATGAATGAATTTCATTCGTAAAATTATTGATTCTCGATCTACAAAAGACGAGGCCTTTGCTGTTGAAATAAAAAAAATAGTAGGTTTCGCACCAAAAAATATACAATTTTACAAAAAAGCTTTTATTCATAGATCTATAAAAAAGTTTAATAAACAAACAGGTAATCTAATGAACTATGAACGTCTTGAGTTTTTAGGAGATGCCATGTTAAGTGCTGTAATTGCTGCCTATTTGTTTGAAAAAGTTCCTTCTGGAGACGAAGGATACTTAACGCAAATGCGCTCAAAAATTGTAAGTAGAGAGCACTTAAATGAACTTGGTAAAGATTTAGATTTATTACGTTTTGTTAAAAGTAATGTTGCTCGTTCAAAATTTGGAGAAAACATACACGGTAATATATTTGAAGCTTTAATTGGAGCTATTTATTTAGATAGAGGATACAACTATAGTAAAAAATTTATTTTTAAACGTGTAATAGTTCCTTATGTAGATGTTCCAAAGTTAGAAGGTAAAATTACAAGCTATAAAAGTTTATTTATAGAATGGTGTCAAAAAATTAAAAAAGACTTTTTATACGATGTATACGAAGATACAGGAAATGACACCGTTAAACACTTTAGTGTAAAACTACATTTAGACGGTAAAATTGTAGCTAAAGGACGCGCAACTTCAAAGAAAAAAGCAGAAGAAACAGCTTCAAAAAGAGCCTATTACGCCTTTCAAGAAGAAATTGAAACGAGCTTAAATTAACGAATACGATTTCGTAATATTATTAGTTACTAAACATAAACAATAGTATTTTAGCAAAATTAAGAAGTAATACAATAGTATGGCTATTTTAACCTTTGAATTAGATGATGAAGAATTTACCTTAATAGGTATTCATTCAACCGAAGAAGATTATAAATTAGCATACCTTTTAAATCAACAATTAAATACTAAATTTATTAGATTTCAACAAACTTTAGATTTTCAAAATTCAACCGCAGAATTTCCGTTGTTCGAATTTAAAGATAATAGTAGTTTAGAAAACTACTACTTAATTAACAATAAAGATACTCAAGTAAAAGAAAATAAAAATACTGGAGGTTTATTTAATGGTAATTACACCACAATTTCTTATTTAATTCCAGAAAAAAAACGTGTTGATTATTTTCTAAAAATAGAGGGTTGTAATAGAGCTTTAGCTCTAAATCTAATTAATAAATTGAATAATCTTAAGCAAATTATTACTTCATATATAATTGAAACTAATACATTAAAATCAAAAAATCACCTAATATTTTAAATATGGCAAAAATCACAAAACGCACAAAAATTGTTGCAACGCTAGGACCAGCAACAAATAACAAAGAAATTATTGAATCAATGATGGAGTGTGGTGTAAATGTTTTTAGAATAAACTTTTCTCACGCAGAATACCATGAAGTTGAAAAACGTGTGAATTTTATAAGAGAAATAAATGAAGAAAGAGGATATCACGTAGGTATATTAGCTGATTTACAAGGTCCAAAATTACGTGTTGGTAAAATGAAAGATGGCGTTAAACTTAACGTTGGAGATACTTTTACTTTTACTACAGAAAAATGTGAAGGCACACAAGAAAAAGCATTTATGACTTACCAAAACTTTCCAAAAGATGTAAAAGTTGGAGAACATATTTTGGTAGATGATGGTAAACTACTGTTTGAAGTTACTGATACTGATGGAGAAAAAAATGTAACTACTAAAGTATTACGTGGAGGTCCATTAAAATCTAAAAAAGGAGTTAATTTACCAAACACTGCAATTTCTTTACCAGCACTTACTAAAAAAGATAGAAAAGATGTTCTTTTTGCTATTGGATTAGAAGTAGATTGGATTGCTTTATCTTTTGTTAGAACTCCTGATGATATTGCTATTTTACAAGATATTATAAAGGAACATTCAGCACATAAAATTCCAATTATTGCAAAAATTGAAAAACCTGAAGCACTTAAAAATATTGATAAAATTACTGCTGCTTGTGATGCTTTAATGGTAGCGCGTGGTGATTTGGGTGTTGAAATTCCTATGGAAAGTGTTCCACTTATTCAGAAAAAATTAGTTTTAGCTGCAAAAAAAGCACATATTCCAGTTATAATTGCAACTCAAATGATGGAAACTATGATAGACAATCAAGTGCCAACTAGAGCAGAAGTTAACGATGTTGCAAACTCAATTATGGATGGTGCAGATGCCGTAATGCTTTCTGGTGAAACAGCTATGGGAAAATATCCTTTAGAAGTTATACAACAAATGCGTAGAATTATTGAAAATGTTGAAAATTCACCTTTAATTTCAATTCCTAAAGAATATATTCAATGTGTTAATGAGCGTTATATTTCAAAAACTATCTGTCATCAAGCTGCTTTAATGGCAAATTCTATAGACGCTAAAGTTATTACCACTTTAACAGCTACAGGTTATACAGCTTTTCAAGTTTCATCATGGAGACCAAAATCAAATATTTTAGTATTTTCTTCTAATAGAAAAATATTAGCAATGCTAAACTTACTTTGGGGAGTAAAAGGTGTTTATTATGATAAATTTGTAAGTACCGATCAAACAATTGAAGATATTAACAATTTAGCAGCCAAAAAAGGGTATTTAAAAGAAGGTGATTTCGCTATTAATATTACTTCAATGCCAGTTAGAGAACGTGGTATGGCTAATACAATGAAAATTACTCAATACTAAGGTTAATTACTTTTTAATACAGCATATAGCGCAAAAGACGCTAACCAATGGGCTCCCGCATATTCGCCGGAGTCCATTTTTTTATAACTATAATTATAGTGTTTTGTTGCCAAATTAATCATTTTAATATTATCTAAAGTATTGCCTAATTCATACAAACACCAAGCTCTACTAAAATTTAAACCATCTAAATGAGCTAATTTACCATCGCTTCTATCAGTTACTTCAGCAATTTGAAGGTATTTAGAAGGATTGTTTCTAAAATTGGGTAAAAATTTATCTAACCAATCAATAAATTCAGCTTTAGGTAATACTTTCATCATTAAACTAGCTTCTTGCAAACATGGCGATAAAAAATCAAATCCACTTGGTTCCCAAGTAATTGGACAATCTTTATCATTTAAATAATATTCTTTTGCTTTTTCAATAATTATCTGCTCTAATTCTGGTGAATATTTTTTTGCATAATCTAATGCAAAGGACATTCCAAATGCGGTATTTGAATGCTCTCCAACTCGAATTGGATAGTTTAATTTTGGAAGAAATTCAATATACTTCTGCTCAATAAGCTTAACTAAAGGTTCTAAATTTAAATAAAGTTTATTGGCTTCTTTTGTATCCCAATCTTGTAAAGTTTCAGCTACTTTTAAAAGCCAAGCCCAACCATAAGTTCGCTCAAAACTCTTGTTGTGAACATTATCAAAATAAGCTACTTCTTTTAAAATATTTTCCTTTGTAATATTAGCTATTAACTTTTCTAAAACTTCTTCTCTAAATTCAAAATTTGGTTGTTCTTTTAAAATATTTAACAACGTCCAATGTCCGTGAACAGAAGAATGCCAATCAAAACATCCATAAAATGTTGGGTGCAATTCTGATGGCTCTTTTAAATAACTTGCATCACCCAAAACTTGTCCTAATTTATTTGGGTATTCTTGATCTATGCAGTCAAATGCAAAATGATATAAATATTCTGTGCTTTTAGCATTTAATTTTGGTTTGAGTTCTTCAATTATAGATTCTAATTCTTTATCTTTTTTAATTTCATTTATGCATGAAACTATTAGTATTAGTATTGTAAATAGCAGAAAATATTTTTTCATTTTAAAATCTAATATTAGTTTTGATTACTGTTGCATCATTTAATACAAAAGGCATCGGCATCATTTCTTCAGTTCTAGGATTAATTTTAAATTGTGGATTTGTAAACAAATCATACTTTGCTTCAAGTATATCTAAATCAAACTTTTGATTTTTGTTTACTACAAATTCTAAATCAATAATTTCATTCTCTTGCGATATATAATAGATTAACAATAATTCTTTGTCAACTTCTACAACATAATTATTATTATCCTTATTTAAAGTTTCATCATTCACTTTAAACTCTTTAAACTTAATAGTGTTATTTGCTAATATTTCAATTCGATTTGCCTTTCTGTTTGAAGAAATACTTAAACATATTCTTCGTTTTTCATTATAAATTGTATCTGATAAAATTTGAATATTAGGTTTCTCTAGATTCTTAACTTCAGCATTTTTATACCATTTTATTTTAGTTTTATATTTACTTGAAGTTGCTATTGAATTGTAACTTCCTTTAATAGGTTTTTCTCCTAAAACTTGTTTAGTAAATGAGTCTAAATTTGAATTATAACTAGCCCAATAAGCTTTGTTTTTATTAGAATCTAGTGTATACAAAATACTATTTGGTTGCTTTCTTTCTTTATTAAATCCCGAATAAAAAGTTGCCGAAATCAACGCTAGTAAACCAATTACAGCAAAAAGCTTTACTAACTTTTTATAATTTGTATATTGACTAAATACTGGAATAAATACTACAAATAATAGAACGGTAAATAAGGTACTTACCACTAGCATTTTTAAGCCTAAACCAACTGGAAACATTTTAATAAATGGCACAAAAATTATAAGTACTGGAATCCCTAAAATTGTGGCTAAATAATTTCCTTTTGATTCTTTTTTAGAGAAAATAAGTGACGTTAAAATAATTAACATTACAAACACTGGAATTATAAAAAAACCTGCTCCAGTTAAATTAAAAGTTACATATTCATTTAAAGCTATCCATAAAAATAAAGGCGCAATTAATAAATCTTTTGCTGTTCGTTTTTTAAAGAAACCTTTATAAAACCAAAATGTTATAGCCAATGCAAAGGCAACAAAACAAGCAATGTAGTAATAACCATTGTAGGTAAATCCCTGTAAAATATCGTTATATTGAGGATGAATTTTTAATAATAATTTCCAACCGTAGAAGGCAAATAAACTTGTAAAAAATAATGATAGCAATAAAGGAACAAATCCTTTTAACACACTTCTTAAAATTAATTTTTGTTTAACAAATCCAATAACCACAATTGCTATAAACCAAACTACACATATTACAAAAAGTAATTTTACCCAAGTAAATGGAAAATACACCATTCCAACAATTGGGAAATTAAAAAACACATAATCTTCTTCAGCCTTTAGGTTCTCTAAACTAGCATTGGAAAAATAATTTAAACAATTTGTTAAATAATCTACTTGATGTTTTAACGAGCTCATATCCATTCTTTGATAAGAATCTTGAGTAGTATGATAATCAAAATGATCTCCAATAAATGCAAAATTAAAACCATCAACATCTCCATCCTCTCTAAAAACTGTTAAATCAGTATCATTAGGTAGCATTTTATAAACACTGTACATTAGAGAATTTGCTGCTGGATAATTAACATTTGCCTTATGGAAAGCTTCCACAAGGTTTTTATTTCCTCCATTGGTTTCTAGTAACATATAACTTGGACCTCCGCTTCCTCTGGCTTCAAAATTTAAAACCAAACCAACATCTTTTGCCCAAGAATGGTGATTAACAAAAGCCTTTGCACCTAATAAGCCTAGCTCTTCAGCATCGGTAATACAAATTATAATATCGTTTTTTGGGGTTTTATTTTTAGCTAAAAATGCTCTAACACCTTCTAGTATAACTACAACTCCACTTCCGGCATCACTAGCTCCTAGTGAAGAGTGTGGATTAGAATCGTAATGCGTTAATAGCAACAACGCTTTTCCAGAATTAGAACCTTTTATTTTGGCAATAATATTTTTAACATTTACAGCTGATTTCCATTTTTTATTTATTGCTAATTGCTCTTGAATTTCAACCTGAAGCCCTATTTTTTTTAATTCTGAAACCAAATACTCACGCACTATTGTGTGTTCTTCAACTCCAGGAAAATGAGGTTTATTTGTAATATTATGAAGGTGGTCTAATGCCTTTTCATAAGAAAATTGAGATAAATTAGAAGTATATTCTATGTTTTCTGATGGCTTTAACGCATAAAAACTATATACTACTGAAGTAATTATAAGTAATAATGAAATTACCTGATGGTATTTTTTAAACATTCTATTCCTTTTTAATTAATAGAAAATACTCGTTTTCTAAAGGCAAATATCCTTGATCATACACATAAAAATAAGTGTTACCAGTTTTGGTTGTATATATAGAAGTGAAAAAATTGAAATCAAAATTATTATCCAATAACTTTGTTCTTGTAATTTTTGTTTTTCCTGTTGAATTTAAATCAGATAAAACTCGGTAATTTTTTCGTAATCTATTATTCACATTTCGTATTAAATTCTTACTCTCTTTATTAATTTTGTTATTGTAAGCATTTCTACAATAATCTGAACAAAATTTTTTATCAACTCTCCCTACAAATGGTTCGTTGCACTCTAAACAATTCTTTTTCATAATTGTTTTTAAATTAATCTATTGTTACGCTGCCCCAGTTTTCACCAGATTTTATGCGATACAATTGCATTTCAGAAATACCAAACTGTTTCGCAATTAAACGCATTCTAGTCCTTCTATTTGGGTCAAATATTTTCTTTTTTATCAGCTTTACTTTTGCTTCACTTAATTTTGAATACGTTCTTTTTCCATAACGTTTTGCAATATGAGGACTCTTTTTTAAATGAACTGTGAGCTCACTTCTATCCATCCATTTTAAATTAGAAGCTTTATTATTTAATTTATCAAAGTCTAAATGCGCTACAAATTTTTGATCCTCTCTTTTCTCCAAAAACAATATAGCAACTAACCTATGCGTATAACATGAGGTGGTACTTTTAAAATGAACTTTTGAAATCCAAAAACTTTCATAACCGTTTATTAACGATGTTTTAGATAACTTCCAATTCTCTTCATTTATTTTTTTCCGCTTTACTCTTCCGTAATTCGAAACTAAATATTCATCTTCTAAAGCCCAAGTTTCCTCTCTATACGGCTTCCATATTTCATTTTTAAAATCAATAATCATAATAGTAGTTTTTAGTAGTAGTT
The DNA here is from genome assembly GCF_033101135.1 of Lutibacter sp. TH_r2. Taxonomy (NCBI): domain Bacteria; kingdom Pseudomonadati; phylum Bacteroidota; class Flavobacteriia; order Flavobacteriales; family Flavobacteriaceae; genus Lutibacter; species Lutibacter sp. TH_r2. The sequence continues at coordinate 1,316,960 of NZ_JAWMPV010000001.1, read as the reverse complement.
TGTTAAATATACTAAAAATAATAACCGTTTACAAACGACTACAAACGTTTACATACGAAAGTAAACAACTAACACCCGAATAAATTAAAAAATGCTACCAATATTTGCACTGTTGAAATGACCGAACGATTTTCAACTTTAATAAAAAACTTATCTTATGAATACGTTAAGAAACAAAGTACAATTAATTGGACATGTAGGAAATGCTCCTGAAATTATCAATTTAGAATCTGGAAAAAAATTAGCAAAATTTAGTATTGCTACTAATGAAAAATATAAAAATGCTTCGGGAGAATTAATAACAAATACCGATTGGCATAATGTTGTTGCTTGGAACAAAACCGCAGAACTAATTGAACAACTTTTTGATAAAGGAAAAGAAGTTGCCATTGAAGGTAAACTTACTACTAGAACTTACGACGATAAAGACGGTAACAAACGCTATATAACAGAAGTTGTTTGTAATGAATTTTTACTTTTAGGAAGTAAGTAGTTTGGAAAATTGCTATGAAAATCAAAAACCACCCAATTAGGGTGGTTTTTTTATTCCCAATTATCAATAAAAATTTTGTTTAGAAAGATTTTAAATTAAACTTCCCGTGCGATTAATAAATGTAAAAAGTAAATTTATTTTAAGTGTTTTTTTACATTTGCCAACTTAATTTTTAATAGAAAAATGAATACATATACAAAAATCACTTTCTGTATTGCAATGCTTTTTAGCTTTGTAATTACAGCTCAAGAACATCACAATGAAAACACTAATTTTACAGAAGAACACGGAAAGCATAAACTAGCTTTTTATACTGGATTTACACATATTACTTCCGCCTTCTACGAACATGAAACTCATGAAGAAAGTACTGGGAAATGGGTTCCAACTATTGGAGTAGATTATTTTTACAGCTTAAATAAAAAATGGTCTTTAGGTGCAATTGTTGATATGGAAATTGACAATTATATGATTAAACTAGCTGATGAACAGGAAGAAGAACGGTTAAATGTATTAATTACTAATGCTGTTGCAAAATATAACATTAACCATCATTTAGGGATATTTTTAGGCCCAGGAATTGAAGTAGAGTTTAGTGAAAGCACTAAAAACTTTTTTGTTATTAAAGCAGGTCTAGAATACGAAATTGAAATAGCAAATGGTTGGGAAATTGCGCCCTCTTTTATTTATGACTGGAAAGAAGAATACAAATCATATTCGTATGGTTTTAGTATAGGGAAAAGATTCTAGTTTAAGTTTTACAATACTAATTATAAAAAACCACTCAAATTGAGTGGTTTTTTATAATATTTTAATCTCTTATTACACTTACACTTCTCCTAAAATTAAACTCTCCATCATTAATTCTTGCCTGAAAAACATACTCTCCTTTTTGAGGTAATCTAATTGTTGGTTCTGTAGTGTTTGGATTGTTATTTTCAAAAATAGCTGTTGCTGGTCCTTTTAGTTGTTTCCATGAAATATCAGCATCAATTCCATCTTCATCATTATCTGTAATAACAGTTTTAATTTCTAATGTTTTACCATCTTTTAAAAGTTCTTTTGAAATTGAAATTTCTGGAGGAAAATTCTCTAATTTTTTAGTATTTGTGTTCTCAATAATTCTAGCTTCGTTTTCTACTTGAGCAGCCCAAATTATCATTCGTTGTGTAAATTCTTTATTATCTGAATGACTTAATTGCGTTCCTGCTCCAGCATTCCAAAACAAATTTCTATCAAACAAACCAATTACTCTTCCTTTTTTAATTTCTGCAATGGATAAAGATGCATCCGTTTTATCATTAAAAACTCCATCAATTTTATTAACTCGTAATTTACCTCCTAAACCACCTTCTTGAGCTTTTGCTAATACCTTTGCTGGCTTTGAAGTTCTTACAAAACTAACTCCTTCTCCTCTAAATTTTATTCCTCCTTTTTTATTGAAATTATTCAAAAAATGATTTTCAGTATAATTTTTTACTAAATAATTTCCTGCTCCATTATCAGTTAAAAAGTACATTCCAAATTGTTCTGAAATACTATTATCTGAATCTCTTCCTATAGGATTATCAACTCCAACTTCCTTATAGTCTCCACCAAATGCACTATCTGACCAAATTACCAAACCTCCACCATTTTCAACCCAAACTTTTACAGCCTTGGCTTCCGACGTATCAAACATGCGTTGGTTTGAAGCTAAAATAACAACATCTATATCTTTTAAATAATTTTTAGTAAACCTAATGTCTTGATCATACACTTCAGATATGTTCATTTTCACTTCTTCCAAAGCCTTTTTAAAGCCACTCATACCAAGTCTACCTTCATCATTCAACCGCATTTGATGAAATGGTTTTTTATCTCCTGAAGGAATACTTCCATCAGCAGCAACATCGCCATAAACATACAACACATTTTGACTGTATAGTGCCAAACTAAAAGTCAGAAAAACCAATACTAAACTTACTCTTTTAATCATGTTTTAATTTTTTACATCCTTCATTGAAAGTTGAATACGCTTGCGCTGCACATCAACTTCTAAAACCTTAACAATTACTTGCTCGTGTAAACTTACAATTTCTGTAACATCACTTATAAATTTATCGGCTAAATTAGATACGTGCACCAAACCACTTTCTTTAATTCCAATATCTACAAAACAACCAAAGTTGGTAATATTATTTACAATTCCAGGTAATAATTGACCTTCACGTAAATCTGTAATTGTTCTAATATTTTGGTTAAAAGTAAACACTTTAGCTGTTGAACGTGGATCTAAACCTGGTTTTTCAAGTTCAGCAACAATATCTTTTAACGTTGGTAAACCAACTGTTGCAGACGTGTATTTTTCTAAATCTATTTTTTGAAGAACTGCTTTATTTCCAATTAAATTCTCAACAGTAGTTTTTTCATCTTTTGCCATTTTGTTGACAATTGAATAACTTTCTGGATGCACTGCAGAATCATCTAACGGGTTTTTAGCATTTTTAATTCGTAAAAAACCTGCACCTTGTTCATAAGCCTTATTACCTAAACGTGCTACTTTTTTAATATCGTTTCTTGAAGTAAAAGCGCCATTCTCATCTCTATGTTTTACAATATTTTCAGCCAATTTTGGACCAATTCCTGAAACGTAACTCAATAAAGGTTGACTTGCCGTATTTATATTTACACCAACCGAATTTACACAACTTTCTACAACCGAATCTAAAGAAGTTTTAAGCTTTGTTTGATCTACATCGTGTTGATATTGGCCAACTCCAATAGATTTTGCATCAATCTTTACCAATTCAGCTAACGGATCTGCTAATCTTCTACCAATTGAAACCGAACCACGTACAGTAACATCGTAATTTGGAAATTCATCTCGTGCAATTTTTGAAGCTGAATAAATACTTGCTCCTGCTTCACTCACCACAAAAACTTGAACATCTTTATTAAATCGCATTTTACGAATCAAATGTTCTGTTTCTCTAGATGCCGTTCCGTTTCCAATAGCAATAGCTTCAATTTTATAAGCATCCACCAACGAATTTATCTTTTTCATGGCGCCAATTGAATCATTTTTTGGAGCGTGCGGATAAATAGTTTGGTTATACTCTAAACCTCCTTGTGCATTTAAACAAACCACTTTACAACCAGTTCTAAAACCGGGATCAATGGCTAAAATATTCTTCTCGCCCAAAGGTGAACCTAGTAACAATTGCTTTAAGTTTTTTGCAAATACTTGTATTGCATTGTCATCTGCTTTTTCTTTAGCAGCATTTAAAGCTTCGTTAGATAATGATGGCAACAGTAATCTTTTATAAGAATCCTGAATTGCCAATCTAATTTGCTCGCTACAGTTGTTATTAGAACGAATAATTCTGTCTTCCATTTTAGACAAAGCACGTTCATTATCTATTTCAATTTTTACACGAATAAAGCCTTCTTTTTCGGCACGCAAAATAGCTAATAATCTATGCGAAGGAATTCTATTTAAACTCTCCGACCAATCGAAATAATCTCTAAATTTTTGAGCTTTTTCATCTTCAACCTTCGTTTTTATAGCTTTTGTTGAAATAGTTGCATAACGCTCTAATTGATAACGAATATTATTTCTAATATCGGTTCTTTCGTTAATCCATTCAGCTATTATAAATCGAGCTCCTTCCAATGCTTTATCTTCATTCTCAACTTCATTATTTATATATTTTGAAGCAGTATACTCCAAATCGTTCACACGCTGACTCATTATCATTTTAGCCAACGGTTCTAATCCGTTTTTTCGAGCCGTTTCAGCCTTTGTCTTGCGTTTTTTCTTAAAAGGAAGGTAAATGTCTTCTAAAACAGTTACATCTGTTGTAGCTTCAATTTTTTGTTTTAATTCCGTAGTTAAAACTTCTTGTTCTTCTAAAGCTTTTAAAATAGTTGTTTTTCGTTTTTCTAACTCTTCAAATTGAGTTTTATATTTTACAATATCTCCAATTTCAACCTCATCTAAATTCCCAGTTAATTCTTTTCTGTAACGAGAAATAAAAGGAATGGTACAATCTTCATTTAATAATTTAATAGTATTTTCTATCCCTTTGGAAGGAAGATTAGTTTTGGATTGTATAAATTTTTGTAATTGCATTAATTTTTAAATTTTATCTAATAAGAGAAAAATGACCTTGAAATAATTGTCCGTCTTGAAATATCGCTTTAAACCAATAATCTGAACTTGGCATTATTTCCCCATTGAAAACTCCATTCCAACCAGAACTATAAGGATCCAACTTAATTAATAATTTTCCAAAACGATTAAATATGTAAATACTAGTTATTGTATTGTCTAATGAATTGATTCCAAAAGGATTCCAAGTATCATTATTTCCATCGTTATTTGGTGTGAAAAATTTAGGGAAACCAAAAACTGATATTTCACGGTTCATAGTATCGCATCCATTTAAATCTCTGACAGTTATAGTATGAGATCCTGGAGAAACATTTAAAAATGTGTTATCTGTTTGAAAAATCTCATTGTCTAAAGCAAATTCATAGTTGCCAATTATTCCAGAAGCTAATATAATTTTTACATCACTTTCTACACCTATTCCATTAATTTCTACATTATCTATAATTGCAGATTGAGATTCAATTACCTGAATAGTTCTTTCAGAAAAACAATTGTTTTGGTTAGTTACACGAACCACATAGTTTCCGCCTTCACTTACTTCAATTTCTTTTTGGTTCAACCCTAAATCAACTCCATTTTTTTTCCATTCAAAAGTATAGGAATCACTTGGCAATGTATTTATTAACCCTGCATTTAAAGTAACTTTTTCAGGATATATATTTAAACAATACAACTGTTCTTCATTTTCCAATAATTCTGGATTATTAAAAACGTTTAAACTTATAGGCGCAATTAATTCTCTATAAATATCTTGTGCTTTTACCCAAATTTCTTGTGAATCTATTGTTGTATTTTGGTATGAATCTGGTAATTGATTTTGATGATAAGCAGCATTATTATATGAACTATAAAAAGTAATAATAGCACTAGATGAAACTTCGGGTTCAATTAACGCTCTTAATTCATTTAAATTAAAAGTTGTAAATCCGTCGTTATTATCATCACATACATTCAATTCAGTTATTGAAGTGCTTCTATAGTTTGCATTTAAAGTTAATTTATTCACTTTAAAACAGCCATACTCATTTTCAATTCTAGCATATAAAACCTGATTGGCTACTGTATTAAAAAATACTGATGTGTTTTGAATTGGATTTGTATTATTGATTGCTTCATTCTCATCTAAATAATAACCTATAAGATTTGTTGTAGGATTGTTAAACAAAAAAAACTGTTCAGAGAGATTTAAATCAAAAAATGAAAGTCCATCAGTATCGTTATCTGCTAAATCTAAAGAAACATCATTTACATTAAAATCTGCTGTATATTCTATTTCTATTTCTCCATAAGAAACACAAGTACCGTTAGTTGTTACTTCTACACTGTATGTTCCTTCATTTTGAATTGTATAAATAGTATTGCTTTCTCCAATCAATTCTACTCCATTTTTAAACCATTTGTAAGTTACATTGGTTCCTGGAGTGTAAGCATCTAGGTCTAGTGTATTGTTAAAACAAATTGGATTATTGGTAGCAAACAACCTATCTTGACCTAAATCAACGGTAGATTGAAAACTTCCAGCCTCAATAAATACTGCAGAATCATATCTATAATTCTGCTCATCGGCAATCACTAATTTTACATGATAAATTTGATTTGGAACTACTGCTGCTGATGCAGTTAAAACCTTTGTTTGTCCATTAAAGTTTATGGGAGAACTAGCATTGTTCCAACTACCAAAATATTCTTCATTAATAGCAGAGCAACCATTAGGTATATTAGGATGTACAGTTGTAACTTTTACTGGTGTATTTGTATTTGGAACTAAAGCAATATTTGTATAATCACTTTCAGAAATTGGTCGAATTAAAAAACCAAACAAATCAGAATAAACACATGTATTTGAATTGTTTTCTTGGTATTCTTCTGAAGCAAAAATATAATTGAAACTAATTTGATTTGCTACAGAAGTAAATTCAAATTCAATAATTGTTGCGTTTGTAGTATTGGTTTCATTTAGAACGTTTTCTAAATCCGAATCTCCATCCCAATTTGTAGCATCGTCATCACTTAAAGTTGTATTTGGACCTTCAACATTTGATAATTTTCCGGTACTTAAAACCAACCCTTCATTAAAAGGAAAACTAGAGCCATTTGCATTAAAATAACCAAAACTTTTATCGGTAGCTCCAAAATTCCCACCAACTACATTAGTAACAGTTACATTGCTAACGCAGCTATTGTTAATTAAAATATTTTCAACTAATTGCTGCGCAGAATATAAGTTTGCATTTGTTTGAACATTTTGTGAAAATGCTGAAATACTAATTAAAAAGACAGCTAAATAGATGTTTTTTTTTAACCTAGTAAGTATTTGTCTACCGCTAAACATTTAACTTACTTGCTCACCATTTTTTACTGAATCGTTTCCTGGCTCAACAAATGCCAGTTTTCCATCAGGTGTATCAGTCATTAAAATCATTCCTTGGCTTTCAACACCACGTAATTTTCTTGGCGCTAAATTTACCAATACAGTAACTTTTTGACCAACAATATCTTCAGGTTTAAAACTTTCAGCAATACCAGAAACAATGGTTCTAGTATCAATACCAACATCAACTTTAAGTTGTAATAACTTTTTAGTTTTCGGCACTTTTACAGCTTCAATAATAGTTCCAACACGCATATCTAATTTTGTAAAATCATCAAACTCAATAGTTTCTTTTTGTGGTTCAACAACTTTATTTTCAGCTTCGTTCGCTAATTTTGTAGCTTCTAATTTATCTAACTGAACTTGAATATCTTTATCTTCAATTTTAGCAAATAATAATTCAGCTTTTCCAATAGTGTGGTTTGCAGGAATTAGTTCTTCTTTTGTTTCAACATCATTCCATCTTATTTCTTCTGAAATATTCAAAATCCCTTTTAACTTTTCAGCAGAAAAAGGTAAAAATGGTTCAGCAACAACTGATAATCCTGCAGCAATTTGCAAGGCAACATACATAATAGTTTTTACACGTTCTGGATCTGTTTTCACTTGTTTCCAAGGCTCTTCATCAGCCAAATATTTATTACCTAAACGTGCTAAATTCATTAACTCTTGCGATGCTTCTCTAAAACGGTAACGCTCAATTGAATTTGCTATAATTCCTGGATATTTTTGTAGTTTTTCTAATGTTTCATTATCAACATCAGTAAATTCAGTTGGTTCAGGAATTAAACCTTCATAGTATTTATTTGTAAGTACTACTACTCTATTAATAAAGTTTCCAAAAATAGCAACCAACTCGTTATTATTTCTTGCCTGAAAATCTTTCCAAGTAAAATCGTTATCTTTTGTTTCAGGTGCATTTGCCGTTAATGTGTAACGCAACACATCTTGTTTTCCTGGAAAATCTGCTAAATATTCGTGTAACCAAACCGCCCAGTTTTTAGACGTTGAAATTTTATCGCCCTCTAAATTTAAAAACTCGTTTGCTGGAACATTTTCAGGTAAAATATAACTTCCTTCAGCCTTTAACATTGCCGGGAAAATTATACAGTGAAATACAATATTATCTTTTCCAATAAAGTGAATTAATTTAGTGTCTTTATCTTTCCAATAAGGTTCCCAATCTTTTCCTTCACGTGCTGCCCATTCTTTTGTTGATGAAATATAACCTATAGGCGCATCAAACCAAACGTACAATACTTTTCCTTCGCCACCTTCAACAGGAACCGGAATTCCCCAATCTAAATCTCGTGTTACAGCTCTTGGTTTTAAACCATCATCTAACCACGATTTTACTTGACCCAATACGTTTGTTTTCCAATCGTTTTTATGACCTTCAACTATCCATTCACGTAACCATTGCTCGTATTTATCTAATGGTAAATACCAGTGTTTTGTTACTTTGGTTGTTGGAACATTTCCAGTAATTGCAGATTTTGGATTGATTAAATCTGTAGCATTATGACTTGTTCCACATTTTTCACATTGATCTCCATAACTTTCATCGTTACCACATTTTGGACAGGTTCCAATTACAAATCTATCTGCTAAAAACTGGTTTGCTTCAGCATCGTATAATTGTTCTGTAGCTTCTTCAATAAACTTTCCTTCATCATATAATTTCTTAAAAAATTCTGAAGCTGTGTTGTGATGAACTTTTGCTGATGTACGCGAATAATTATCAAATGAAATACCAAAATCACTAAAAGATTGCTTAATAATTGCGTGGTATTTATCTACAATATCTTGTGGTGTTACACCTTCTTTTTTTGCTTTTAAAGTAATTGGTACACCGTGCTCATCAGATCCACAAATGTAAAGTACATCGTTACCTGTATTTCTTAAATAACGTGCATAAATATCAGCTGGCACATAAACACCTGCTAAATGACCAATATGAACTGGTCCGTTAGTATAAGGTAATGCCGCTGTAATGGTATATCTTTTTGAATTGCTCATCAACATAATATTTTGAAAGTGCAAAAATACGGATTGTTTGTTAGAAAAATGAATAGTTCATTGGCTTTTCGTAATTTGCAATTACATTTAAAATAAAAAAAATTGATTGAACCTGCTTTTTTACAAAAAAACGACACCGTTGCCATACTTTCAACTGCTAGAAAAATTACATTAAATGAAATTCAACCAGCTATAGATTTATTAAAAAATTGGGGATTACAAGTTCAAATTGGAAAAACAATTGGTTTAGAAGAGAATCAGTTTGCGGGAAGTGATGAAGAAAGAGCAAACGATTTTCAGCAAATGCTAGATAACCCAAAAATTAAAGCTATTTGGTGCGCTCGTGGTGGTTACGGAACGGTTAGAATTATTGATACATTAGATTTTACTGAATTTAAAAAACACCCAAAATGGATTATAGGTTATTCTGATGTTACAGTTTTACATAGCCATATTCATAATTTAGGCTTTCAAACATTGCACGCAACAATGCCTTTAGATGTTTCTAAAAACACAAATGAAGCTTTAAGTACTTTGAAAAAAAGTTTGTTTGGTGAAACTATTTCTTATCAAATTGAATCTTCAAAAGAAAATAAATTTGGTAATTGTTCTGGTGAATTAGTTGGCGGAAATTTATCTATGTTTTATAGTTTATTAGGAAGTGAAAGTTCTATAAATACTAACGATAAAATACTATTTATTGAAGATTTAGATGAGTATTTATATCATATAGATAGAATGCTAATGAATTTGAAAGGAAACGGTTATTTTGAGAATTTAAAAGGATTAATTGTTGGCGGAATGACAGATATGCACGACAATGCAATTCCGTTTGGGAAAAGTGCCAAAGAAATTATTTTAGATGCTGTTTCAAAATATGATTTTCCTGTTGTTTTTGATTTTCCTGCTGGACATTTAAAAGATAATAGAGCTTTGGTTTTAGGAAGGAATATTGAATTAGAGGTTAGGGAAAATAATACTAAACTTAAATATACATTACAAATATAGAATGACAATACAAGCCATGAGTCTAATTACTTCATTTAAGAAATTTACTAATTCAACCGTAAAAAATAAATTGGAAAACCTAAAGAGTTATCTTCTTTAAAAACCTTAAATCCAAACTTTTTATAAAGAGTTACATTCTTTTTTGAAGCTGCATCAACAATAACCGGTAATGTATTATTTTTATAATGGTTTTTAACTTCTATCATTAAACGTGCAGCTGTTCCATTTCCTTTAGAATCATTTAAAACACCCATAATTAAAGGTATAATATACTCACCTTTTGGATAATGTTTTTTCACTTTATCTTGCCTCTTTAAAACTTTAAAAACACGATTAATTCCAATACATTTAAAAGCCAATTTAACTTTTGAAAACAATGTTTTCAGAGTTGTTTTTTCTTGATGAGGAAATAATAAAAGAATACAAGCCTTGTTATTAGTTGAAATATAAATTTCCCCAAAATTATAAGCTCTTTCAAATAAAAATTCCATTAAAACTTTCATTCGTTGAGTTCTTTTTTCATCTTTTTTTACAACAAGATTAATAGAATTTTCTTCTCTTAAAGGTGAAAAAGCTGAAACTAATATTTCGGCTACTAAATTTTTATCTGTGTGACTGGCAATTCTCAAATTAGATGCTGCTTTGATTTCTGAATTAAATATAGCTTATTTACATTTTTAAAAACCTTCTTTCTTAAAAATTTCTTCAACAGCTAGTTCGTACTTTTTTATGTTTTTTGCCTTTTTAATCATTTTTAAAGCTTTTGGAGTTTGGGTAAATAACGGTGAAAAATATTCCCATAAATGATACATTTTCAACAATAAATGCGTTGCTCCAGACAAAGATTCACCATATTGCTCATATAATATATTATGAAAATTATTAAAAACTTCAAGCTTATTATCAGGGTAATCTAGCGTATTATTTTTAATCATACTTGGTAAAAACGGATCAGCTATTAAACCTCTACCAATCATAAAATTATTTATGGAAGGAAAACGTTCTTGCATTTCTTTAAACTTGGTAACCGAAGTAATATCGCCGTTGTAATACAGCGTATGTTTTGTATTATCTATACAACTTTGAAAACCATCTAAATTAACACCGCCTTTGTACAATTGCTTTCCAATTCTAGCGTGAATAGCAATGTTTTTTAATGGATACTTATCTAAAATAGGCAACGTGTTTAATATTTCTTCACTATTTTCATATCCCAATCTCATTTTTATTGAAACGGTTATATCGCTTTCATTATGAACTTTATTCAGTATTTCATCTATTTTTTCAGGGCTATTAATTAATCCTGAACCCATTCCGCATTTAGTTACCATTGGATACGGGCAACCTAAATTCCAGTTTAACTCTTTGTAACCAAACTGTTGCACATAATTTGCTACAAACAAAAACTCTTCTGCATTGTTTGTAATTACTTGAGGAATTACTTCAATATTTTTATTGTTATCTGGTAATATATCACGCTCATAAGCAGCTTTTACCGTACGTTTTCCATTTAAGCGAATGTATGGCGAATAAAACGTATCAATTCCTCCAAACAAATGGTTAAATGCATTTCTAAATCTATAATCTGTAAATCCTTGTAATGGTGAAGAAAGTAATTTATAACTCATAAAAAGTGCTGATAATATTATTTCTTACCTCCAACTACAATAACAAATTCACCTTTTGGAGCTTTTTTAGTAAAGTGTTCTATAATTTCTGCAATTGTACCTCTAACAGTTTCTTCGTATAATTTGGTTAATTCTCTAGATACTGAAATTGATCTATCTTCACCAAAATATTCGGCAAAATGAGTCAGCGTTTTTAACAATTTATGAGGCGATTCATAAAAAATCATGGTTCTAGTTTCTTCAGCTAAAAAAATTAATCGTGTTTGTCTTCCTTTTTTTACAGGTAAAAACCCTTCAAACACAAATTTATCATTTGGCAAACCACTGTTAACCAAAGCAGGCACAAATGCTGTTGCTCCAGGTAAACATTCTATTTCTACTCCATTTTCTATACAAGCTCTACTTAATAAAAATCCAGGATCGGAAATTGCTGGCGTACCAGCATCAGAAATTAAAGCAATGTTTTCACCACTTTTTATACGCTGAACTATATTGTCTACCGTTTTATGCTCATTATGCATATGATGACTATGCATATGTGTAGAAATTTCAAAATGTTTTAATAATTTTCCGCTAGTTCTAGTATCTTCTGCTAAAATTAAATCTACTTCTTTTAAAACTTTTATAGCTCTAAAAGTGATATCTTCTAAATTCCCAATTGGTGTTGGTACTAAATATAATTTGCTCAAAATGATAGTTTATTTAAAATTCAATTTACGCCATTACAAGGAGTGAAACAACGAAGTAATCTGTACATCGAAAACACAGCTTGCTTCAACCTAAAGGTTTCGCAATGACGAAGTGTTAATTTATGAAAGCAAAAATACTAATTAATCTTTATACATTTTATCAATAAGTTCCTTGTATTTTTTCTGAATTACTTTTCGTTTTAACTTTAAAGTTGCTGTAATTTCACCAGCTTCAATACTGAACTCTTTAGGTAATAAGGTGAATTTTTTAATTTTTTCAAATCCAGAAAATTCTTTTTGTAGCTCCTCAAAACGTTTTTCAAACATATCTTTAATTTGATTATGCTTAATCAATTCTTCAATATTTTTAAAACTTATTGAATGCTCATCGGCATACTTTTTTAATCCCTCATAATTAGGAACCATTAAAGCTGTAACATACTTTTGTTGATCTCCAATTACGGCTATTTGCTCAATAAAGGAATCACCTACCATTGCCATTTCCAATTTTTGTGGAGCAATATATTTACCACCAGAAGTTTTCATTAAATCTTTAATTCTATCTGTAATTACAAGGTTACCAAACTCATCCATTACACCAGCATCACCAGTTTTAAACCAACCATCTTCTGTAAAAACTTCGGCTGTAGCTTCAGGTTTTTTATAATAGCCTTTCATAACTCCAGGTCCTTTAACTAAAATCTCGTTATTCTCACCAATTTTAATTTCAGTTCCAGCAATAGCTTTACCTGCAGAATTAAATTCGAAATGTTTGTACCCAAATAATGAAACTGTTGCTGTAGTTTCAGTTAAACCATAACCACACATTATATTTAAACCAAACGAATGAAAAAATGAAACCATATCAGCTTGTAAAGGTGCGCCTCCACAAGGCATAAATTTTACATTACCACCAAATACACCTCGTAATTTACTTAAAACTAATTTATCGGCTATTTTAAATTTTATTTTTAACCCTAAAGGAACTTTTTTATCAAGTCGTTTATACTTGTTATGGTATCTATTTCCAATTCCTAACGCCCAACTTGCCATTTTCATTTTAGTTGGTGAAGCTTCTTTTCTTTTTTCCTGTATAGCGTTAAATATTTTTTCAAATATTCTTGGAACTGTACACATTAACGTAGGTTTTACTTCTTTTAAAACCTCTGCAATTTCTTTAGGATTCTGGTTGAAATAAACTTGAATTCCTGATTGAATACAGAAAAACACCCAACTACGTTCGTAAATATGACTTAAAGGTAGAAAGCTTAATGACACATCATTTTCATTCACGTTTAATTCTGTTTCATGTGCTTTTAATGAAGCTGCAAAATTATTGTGATCTAACATTACACCTTTTGGCTCTCCTGTTGTACCTGAAGTGTAAATAATACTTGCTAAATCATCTAATTCATGTTCAAAAAAACGTTTTTCTAGTTCAGTTTCAACACTTTTTGGAAATTCGGCTTCTAAAAAATCTGTAAAATAAACTGCGTTAGAATGATTTCTTAAATCTACAGTTGGTTTTAACGCAACTATCAATTTTAAAAATTTATTAGTTTTAGAGATTTCTTCAACCTTATCAAACTCTTCTTGATCACCTACAAAAATTACGCTTATTTCTGCATCGTTTACAATATATTCTGTTTCTTTTTTAGAATTGGTTGCATAAATAGGAACTGTTACAGCTCTAGTATTCATAATTGCAATATCTGCAATTATCCACTCTGCCATATTTTGAGCAAAAATTGCAACATTCTGTTGTTCTTTAATTCCAAAACTTATAAGTGCTTTTGAAACTTTCTGAATTCTAGTGTAAAAACTACTCCATGAAATTCCATCCCATGTTTTAGTTTTACTATTTTTATAGAAAATTGCATTTTTAGGTGAAAAATGCTCTGAATTTTCTTTTATTACTTCGGTTAAGTGCTTATAATTCATTAAAATTTGTTTCGTAAAATTAAATTCCTAACTTTTACATAGCCTACAAAGTTACAAATAATTTAGCTGTTTAAATTGTTTTGAGAGTTTTGAATATTACAATTAAGTGTAAAAAACATCACTTTTAACACAATTTTTAACTTAATAACCAACGCGTTAGGGATTGAAGCATTTGTTTGAGCTCTTTTTTTAAACTTTTTGGTTTTAAAAAAAGCGAGTGCGCAAAGCCCGACATTTGCTTTTGCAAATGGAACGCCCAAAAAATTAATAAGAACGCTTTAAACTACGGTTGAAATGACTAAATTTGCACATTCTTAAAAAAATCAGGAAGATGTATAGAACACATTCAAACGGAGAATTACGATTAGCAAATGTAGGCCAAGAAGTTACTTTGGCTGGTTGGGTGCAAAAATCGCGCGATAAAGGATTTATGATTTGGGTTGATTTACGTGACCGTTACGGTATTACGCAATTGATATTTGATGAAGAACGTACTCCAAAAGAAATGGTTGAGAAAGCTAAAACACTTGGAAGAGAGTTTGTTATACAGGTAACTGGTGAAGTTATTGAGCGTGTTTCTAAAAATGCAAATATACCAACAGGTGAAGTTGAAATTCTTGTAAAAAAACTAGATATTTTAAATGCATCGTTAACTCCTCCATTTACTATTGAAGATGATACTGATGGTGGTGATGAGTTAAGAATGAAATATAGGTACTTGGATATTAGAAGAAATCCTGTGAAGGAAAGTTTAATTTTCCGTCATAAAGTAGCTATTGAAGTTAGAAAATATTTATCAGACAAAGGTTTTATTGAAGTTGAAACTCCTGTATTAATTAAATCTACACCAGAAGGTGCTCGTGATTTTGTAGTACCAAGTAGAATGAACGAAGGTCAGTTTTATGCGTTACCACAATCGCCTCAAACATTTAAGCAGTTGCTTATGGTTGGTGGTTTAGACAAGTATTTTCAGATTGTAAAATGCTTTAGAGATGAAGATTTACGTGCCGATAGACAACCAGAATTTACACAAATTGATTGTGAAATGGCGTTTGTTGAGCAAGAAGATATTTTAAATGCTTTTGAAGGCTTAACACGTCATTTATTAAGTGAAGTTAATGGTGTTGAAATTTCAGAATTTCCACGTATGACGTATGCTGAAGCAATGAAACGTTATGGAAACGACAAGCCAGATATTCGATTTGGAATGGAGTTTGGTGAATTAAATACTGTTGCGCAACATAAAGAATTTGGTGTTTTTAACAATGCTGAATTAGTTGTTGGTATTGCTGTTCCTGGTGGAGCAAGTTATACTAGAAAAGAAATAGATAAATTAGTTGAATGGGTAAAGCGTCCACAAGTTGGTGCTTTAGGAATGGTGTATGTAAAATGTAACGAAGATGGAACATTTAAATCATCTGTAGATAAGTTTTACGATCAAGAAGATTTAGCAAAATGGGCTGAAGCCACTGGAGCAAAACCAGGAGATTTAATTTGTGTATTAAGTGGTGTTGCAGATAAAGTGAGAGCACAATTAAGTGCTTTACGTATGGAATTAGCAACACGTTTAGGTTTACGTGATCCAAAAGTATTTGCGCCATTATGGGTTGTTGATTTTCCATTGTTAGAATGGGATGAAGAAACAGAACGTTACCATGCAATGCACCATCCGTTTACATCTCCAAAACCAGAAGATATGCATCTTTTAGATACAGATCCTGGAAAAGTAAGAGCAAATGCTTACGATTTAGTGTTGAATGGAAACGAAATTGGTGGTGGTTCCATAAGAATACACGATAAAGCAACACAAGCATTAATGTTAAGTCATTTAGGGTTTACACCTGAACAAGCAAAAGAACAATTTGGATTTTTAATGAATGCTTTTGAATACGGAGCACCTCCACATGGTGGTTTAGCTTTTGGACTGGATAGATTGGTTGCTATTTTAGGCGGACAAGAAACTATTCGAGATTTTATCGCATTCCCAAAAAACAATAGCGGTCGAGACGTGATGATTGATGCTCCATCAAATATTGATGATGAACAACTTAAAGAATTAAATCTAAAATTAGATTTGTAAAACAATATTAAAAACCTCGCAATTAGCGAGGTTTTTTTTTACAATAAAATAACACAAAACAAAGTGGAAACTAAAAAAATTCACAAAAAACTAAATGAATTAGCCTCAACGGCTATTTGTGGAAATGACATTAGCTCATCAGTACTATACGTATCCGCATTGGCAATTGCATTTGCAGGTCAATATGCTTGGATAACATTATTAATTGTATCATTTGTTCTATTTTTATTTAGGAAAATTTATGGTGAAGTTGTTGGAGCCTTGCCTTTAAATGGTGGAGCATACAATGCTCTGTTAAATACTACCAGCAAAGGAATGGCTTCTTTTGCAGCTACGTTAACATTATTATCTTATATGGCAACCGCTGTAATTTCAGCTAATGAAGCTATTCATTATTTGCACCACTTAATACCTGCAATGCCAATTATAATTTCAACCATTGTATTGCTAGCATTTTTTGCGCTATTAACTATTGGTGGTATTACAGAATCATCTAAAGTTGCTATTGGAATATTTATTTTTCATTTATCATCATTGGTAATTTTAGCAGGATTTATTTTCTTTTTTTTAATTCAAAATGACTTATCTGTTTTTATAAAAAACTGGAACGCTCCTGTTACAAACGGTAGCATAAGTAATGCTATATTTTTAGGTTTTGCAGCATCTATGCTTGGCGTTTCTGGTTTTGAAAGTTCTGCCAATTTTGTTGAAGAACAACAAAAAGGTGTGTTTCCAAAAACATTAAGAAATATGTGGGCAATTGTGAGTATTATAAATCCGTTAATGGCTGTTTTAGCTTTGGCTTTATTTACCATTCCGGTTTTACAAAGTAGTGAATTTCAAAATACACTACTAATTGAAATGGGACATTATGTTGGTGGAAAATGGGTTGCAACATTAATTGCTATTGATGCATTTTTAGTATTAAGTGGTGCTGTTTTAACAAGTTTTGTAGGTGTATCTGGTTTATTAGAACGTATGACTTTAGATAGAGTTATGCCTCAATTCTTCCTTAAAAAAAGTTCTAGAGGAAGCTCGTACAGAATTATACTTATGTTTTTCTTTTTATCAGTTTCTGTATTATTGATAACAAACGGAGATGTAAAATTATTAGCAGGAGTTTATACTATTTCATTCTTATCTGTAATGGCTTTATTTGGTATTGGTAATATTTTATTGAAAGTAAAACGAAAATCACTACCTAGACCTGAAATAGCTTCATGGTTTTCTATTTTATTAGCAATTGGAGCTGTAATAATTGCTTTAATTGGTAATATAACAATGGAAACAGAAGGTGATGCACCAAGTAATTTAATGGTGTTCTTAGATTACTTTGTACCTTCAATTATATTTGTTGCATTTATGTTAAACAGAACTTTAATACTAAAGATTTTACTTAATATAATGTATACTGTTTTTGACCCTATAAGAAATTTAGTTTTAAATATGGATAAAAAAATAATGAAAACCATAGATAAAATTAATTCTCAAGAATTTGTGTTTTTTACTAAAGGAGATAATATTTCTACATTAAATAAAGTAATGCTATACATTATTAAAAATGAGCACACTAAAAAAATTAAGATTGTTCTAGCGCATGGAAAAGATGAAGTTATACCTCCAAACCTTCCACTGGAAATTGAATTTTTAGGTAAAGAATATCCTGAAATAAATATTGATTTTATAATTGTTGAGGGTAAATTTAGTCCTAAATTAATTAAAGAACTTTCTGAAAAATGGAAAATACCTATTAACTTTATGTTTATTGGTTCTCCAAGTGATAAATTTCCTTATAAAATTGAAGAATTGGGTGGCGTTCGTTTAATTATATAAATTTAATAAAGAGTAATAAATATCTATTTATTTTGACAATCAACACCTATTAAATGGCATTTTTCACAGAATGATGGAGTTTCATTTTTAAACCATAGTTTTCTCCAATCTTTCATTTCTTTATTATTTAATACTTTCATTAAATTACCATCAAAAGCGCTTCCAAAATGCAACTCTTTAGGAAAAGGTTTAGCACAACATGGCGGAACATATCCATCCCAAGAAACATAAAAATGCGACCATGGAAAATGGCAGTTTCTAAAACCATCGTCTAAATTAAAATTTCTACTAGTTACATATACTTTTGAGTGTTTTAATATTGCTTCATCTAATTCTTCTTCAGCTTTTAAAAATTCTTCAGATTTATAAAATTGATAATACGAAACATCAATATTTGTTACTGAAGCTAAATTAAACATGGTAAAATCCATATAATCTATTCCCATTTTTTCTGAATACTCAACTAGTGCTGGCATTTGAAAATAGTTTTCTTTTGTAACTACCATATTTAACATTAAGGTAGTATTAGTTCCTTTGCATAACGTTTTTAACTCTGCTAAATTTTTGTGAAGCGTCTCAAATTTAGCGTTTAATCTAATTTGTTCATAAACTTCATTTAAACCATCAATAGAAATTTGAATAGTATCAATTTTATTTACAACGCGTGAAACTCTTTTTATAAAACTCGGCAACATGGCATTTGTTGAAACCGATATTATAATTCCTTTATTTTTACTTTTAATATAATCTACAACCTCTTCAATATCGTTATACATAAAAGTTTCACCCATTCCTGTTAAACCAATTGAGTCTAAATACGGCCACAATTGATCTATAATTTTTTTAGCCTGATTAATATCCATCATCCCTTGATTCATTTGCTTTCCATAAGCATATTCTCTTGGGCAAGTTGTACAAGCTAAATTGCATCTATTAGTTAGTTCTAACATTATAGTTGAAGGGTATGCAACTTTGGTAGATTTTGTGGCTTTAAAATAAATATGTTTTATTTTATTAAAAACATATTTGAAGAAATAGACTCCTTTAGGTAAATATTTAATTCTTTGTAAAGCTTTATTTAATCTTCTTTTATTCATTTTTCAATGTTTTTTCTAACTTTTAAAACTAAAATTATGTAACTAAAAACAATATTTATTTTTCCACTTTTTCAATTACATTATCAAAATTTAGTTTTTGTTTTGGCAAGAAACCTTTTAACATTAACGCAATTCCAAAAATCATTAATAAAACTCCCATCCCACGTTTTACTTTATAAATTACCGACGGTGTTAACCTACGTTTTAATTGTTTTGCTAATACTATTTTTCCAATATCTGTAATAAAATAACTTACCAAAATAATAGTAAAATAATTAAATATTTTTGAAGGATTCATTTCTAAATTAGGTCCTATAACTACAATCATTCCTAGCCAAAAAGCGAGTACTCCAACATTTATAAAGTTTAATAAAAATCCTTTTAAAATTAGTTTGAAATAATTGCTTTTTTCTGGCAATACCAAAGTTTCGTCTTGTATTGCTCTTTTTTGACTTTTATCTAAATAGGTAATCACTCCATAAATTAATAAAATAAGTCCACCAATGTAGAACATTCTGGGGTCGTCTTTTATTCTTTCTAAAAGACTTTTACTACCATAATACGCCATTAAAATAAACACAATATCACCTAAAATAACGCCAAAATCAAACGCAATTGCGGCTCTTGCCCCTTTAATTATACTTGTTTGAATCAGCATAAAAAACACAGGTCCAATCATAAAAGCTAGTAAAAAGCCTATAACAATAGCTTCTTTAAAATCGATAAACGACATACTTATTTTTTAGAATTGTTGAATTTACTATAATTTATTAAACATCATCAAAATCTACCTTAATTTTTTGAGTTGTTGGATGCGCTTGGCATGTTAAAACAAATCCTTCTTTAACTTCTTCTTCAGAAAGTACAGAATTTTTATCCATTACAGCTTTTCCTTCCGTTACTTTTGCTAAACAACTACTACAAATTCCACCTTGACAAGAATATGGCACGTCTAAACCTTCTTTTAAGCTAGCTGTTAAAATAGTTGCTTTAGAATCCATTTTAAATGTTTCCTCTTCATCATCAACAATTACAGTTATTTCACATTCTCCTTGATAAACATCCATAGTTTCATTAGTTAAAGTTGGTGTAGTAAACAATTCAAAATGAATATTTTCATCATTTAAACCATACGCAATTAAAGTTTCTTTTGATGAAGAAATCATAGCTTCTGGCCCGCAAATAAAAGCTTCATTAAATTGAATATTTTTAAATTTATTTTTTAGAATAAAGTTTAAATTTGCTATATCAATTCTTCCAAATAAAGCTTTTTCTTGATCTTCTCTACTTAACACATATTGTACTTTAAATGTTGAAGGAAATTTCTCGATTAAAGCATCTATTTCAGATTTAAAAATAGTTTCGGCTTCTGTTTTATTTCCATAAAGTAACGTAAAAGTACTATTTGGCTCTTCATTTAAAACTGCTTTAATCATAGATATTATTGGTGTAATTCCACTTCCAGCCGCAATACCTAAATAGTTGTTTGAATGTTTTGAAAACGTTTCTAAAACAAATTTTCCTTCAGGCTTGGAAACATCTAAAGTGTCACCTTCTTTTAAAATTGTAGTTGCAAACACTGAAAATGTTCCGTTATCAACTGCTTTTACAGCTACTTTAAATTCGTTTGAATTTGGTTGAGAACATAAAGAGTATGCCCTTCTAACTTCCTCACCAATTAACTCTTTTTTTATAGTAACATATTGACCTGCTTTGTATTGGAATTCGTTTTTTAAACGCTCTGGAATTTCAAAAGCAATTGAAACTGCATTATCAGTTTCTTTTATAATTTTTTTAATAGTAAGTTTATAGAAATTTGACATTTTTTAGTTTTAAGACTACAAATGTATTGAAACTAAACTCTTTTATTAAAAAAAATAATACATAATCTATTTATGCATAAGGAAATTATGTATATATTTGAAATGAAATTCTATAACTATGGGCAATCAAAAACTATACAAAGGTTCTTTACAAACCATCATTTTAAAATTACTAGAAGAAAATGATAAAATGTACGGTTACGAAATAACTCAAAAAGTAAAAGAACTTACCAAAGGTGAATTAAAAATTACAGAAGGCGCCTTGTACCCAGCATTGCACAAATTAGAAGCCGAAGGCTTGTTAGATGTTGAAGTTGCTAACGTTGGAAACAGATTGCGTAAATATTATAAACTTACCGAAACTGGCACTAAAGAAACCGTAAACCGTCTGGCTGAACTGGAAGAATTTATTGCCACAATGCAAACAATTGTTAACCCTAAACTTGCATAAAACCCGCTATGAAACTCAATGAAAAACAATTGCAACAAGTAAAAGATTATTTAAAAAACAAAGATGTTGAGTATATAGACTTGCATTTTGAAGTTGTAGATCATATTGCTTCAGATATTGAAACTAAAATGAAAATTTCTAAACTAGATTTTGAAACTACTTTTGAGAAAGTGAAAGAGAAATGGAAAAAACAGCTAAGCTTAAAATCAAGTTTTTGGATAGGTTCTCAAAACTACAAGTCTCGTATTTTAATTGATAAATGTATCAAAATATATCGTCCATTAGTTTTAAAAAGTGTCATTACTGCTACAATAGTACTTGCCTTTATTTATGGGATGATGAAATTTCTAGATATAAATATTATTAATTTTTGGGCTATTTATAAGCTTATCGTATTAATTACATTTTTATATTTCACCTCTTCATTATTGTTTTGGAGATATAAAATAAAGAAAATGAAATTCAAAACTTCCTATAGTTTTCTTTTTCAAAAACAAGTTTTTGTAAATATCTATTTTTCTCTTTTTATAATTGGTCAACTTTTTAGTAGTGATGCTGAAAGTTTTGATTTTTTTGAAGTTATAGTTTTGGCATCAATAGTTTTAATAAATATTTTAGGTAAAATAATTTATGATAAACATATTGAAACTATTAAAAAATATCATTTGCTATGAATCTTTCCACAGAACAAATAAAACACATAGACAATTACATTGCTAGTTGTGGTATTGAGTGGATTGATGTTAGAGCTGAGATTGTCGATCATTTTGCAAATAGTTTAGAAGAAAAATTGGAAAAAACCCCAAACTTAAATTTTAAAGAAGCTATTGTTAACGAGCACAAACAATTTAGTAATTCTGGATTTAAAAAATTATTAAAAACTAAACAAAAGTCTGTTGAAAAAAAATTTTACAAACAAGTATTTAAGCAACTGAAAACATTTTTTACACTACCAAAAATTATTATTTCTGCAGATCTATTTTATGGTTTTATATTAATCATGAATTTATTTTCAAATAAAGAATATTTTTTTATCGGCTTAACAGCTCTAGTTTTATTAATAATTATTGGTTTGATTTTTAGAATTTCAAATGAAAGAAATAACGGAAAAAAACAATTTTTAATTTTAGACAAAACCAATCTTTTTTTACAACTATTTAATGGTTTAATGATTCTTTTTTCAAACATTACAACTTTAAGAAGCGAAGAAAGTTTTAATATTTTAATTTACAATTACATGCAAATAGGTGTATTTGTCGTTTTATTATTGTTTTACTGGTGCGCAGAATATGTGTTTTTAGAAAATAAAAAATATGTAAAAACTAATTACCCTAAAATTGCTATTTAACACTATGAACCTCTCCAAAGAACAAATAACATATATAGATGATTATTTAAAACATCACAACATAAAATATTGGGATGTTAGAATAGAATTGCTAGACCATATAGTTACTAAAGTTGAAGCTTTAATAAATGAAGGAAAAGACTTTGATAAAGCTTTAGAAGAAGTTCATTTAAGTTTTGGTAACAGTTTAAAACGTTTTTGGAATTCTGGCATTGAATATGGAATTCTGGAAAATGGTGTTGGATATGAGAATTTAATGGATGCAAAAAGAAGAGAAATTAATAAAAAATATCGCCGATTATTATTTCAAGAAATAAAAACATTTTTTACAACACCTAAAACTATACTTATTTCGGTTTTATTATTTGCAGTTTTATATTACACGTTTATTATTTTTAAAATTAAAGCTCTAGAAATTTCTATTTTTATTAGCCTTATACTTTTTTCTGTTAGTATTTATTTAGTTCCAATAAAACATTGGTTTCAAAAGAAAAGAGAAAAATCAATTAATCTTCAATTTGCTTCAAACTATATGCTTATATCTATGATGTTCACAAATTTCTTTGGTATAATGAAGCCAGAAGGAGACTCATCATTATTAACAGTTGAACAATTCGATTGGTTTGTTGTTACAATGCTATTTCTATATTTTATTACTAATTATTGTGGCGCACAAGTTTATAAAAGAACATTTGACTACTACAATAACTTGTATGAAAAACTTCAACAGCTATGAAAAAAATAACCGAACAACACATACAAGAACTCTATAAATTTACAAGGCAACATTACGTAGAACATTTTGATGTTCAAACCGAATTGGTTGACCATTTAGCAAATGATATTGAAACTATTTGGAAAGATCAACCAAACTTATCTTTTAACGAAGCAAAAAAAATGTCGTTCAAAAAGTTTGGAATTTTCGGGTTTCAAGATGTGTTAGCAGAACGCCAAAAAGCGCTAAGTAAAAAATATTGGAAACTCATTTGGAACTTCGCTAAAAACTGGTTTAAACTTCCTAAAATTATATTAACCGCCTTAATATTTATGTGTTTTTACACTGTTTTTAATAGTGAATATAGAGTGTATTTTCTATTTGGAACATTAATTTCAACCTTTATATGTGCTTTGTATAAAGGAATAATACTTAACAAAACATTGAAAACAAATTTTAAACAAACAGGTAAAAAATGGATGCTAGAAGAATTGATTTTTAAAACTGGGTTAGGCTCATTTTTGTTAATCCCTGTCAATTTAGTAAATGCAGTTAATCTTACAAATTTTGAACATACAACAAACACATTCAATTGGGTAGCAGTATTCTATTCAGCTATAATTACTCTTTTAATTATTGTACTTTATATTGCTTTAATAATTTTACCCGATAAAGTCGAAGAGTTGTTATCGAAACAATACCCAGAATACAAACTAGTTTCAAAAGCATAACTATTAAATTGTAACAAAAACAAAAAACCTTATACTAATTCATTAACAATCACAAACCAAACAGTATGATAAAACATTTTGCAAACTTTGAATGGAAACAATTTTTTCGTTCAACGTATTGGCAAAAAAGCATAGCTCTAAATATTTTGCTAGGTTTTTTTGCTGTGTATATGATGGTCTCCTTTTTAGTTATGGGAGTTGCCATTTACCCAGTTTTAAAAGATAAATTTCCAGATAAAAATCCTTTAACTATAGTAAATGGAGTTTTGTTTTTTTGGTTTTTAACAGATTTATTAATGCGTTTTTTCTTACAGAAATTACCGGTAATGAACATTAAACCGTTTTTAATTCTTCCTTTAAAAAGAAACAAAATTGTAAATTATGTTTTACAAAAATCTGCCTTATCATTCTTCAACTTTCTACCATTATTTGCTGTAATTCCTTTTGGAATTATGTTAATAGCAAATGATCACGGAACATTAACAGGCTTGGTTTGGATTGCGGCAATGCTAATATTTACTTTAATTATAAACTATTTGAACTTTATAGTTGAAAGTAAATCGGCCGAAACGGAGTTAAGCTTTTTACCAATAATTGTAATTGCTTTAGCGTTGTTTGCTTTAAACCATTTCAATGTAATTTCATTTTCATCTTTATTAGGTTCAGCAATGAATGCTATTGTTGAAAATCCTATATTTATACTTGTTCCAATTGCTTTATTAATAGGTGTATATTTTACCAACTATAAAATTTTACGTAAAAAATTATATATAGATGAAGGTGTAAAAGCTAAAACACAAGAAGCTTCAACAACCAATATGGAATGGACTAGAAAATTTGGTTCTATTGCTCCATTTTTACAATTAGATTTAAAATTAATAACCAGAAACAAACGCCCACGTTCATCTATTTTTATTTTATTGATTGGTTTGTTCTATGGTTTAATTTTTTACCCAAACCCAATGTATAATAGTTGGGAATGGATGTTTGTATTTGTTGGGATTTTTATAACAGGAATTTTTATGATCAACTTTGGTCAATTTATTCCAGCTTGGGATAGTGGATATTATAAACTATTAATGAGCCAAAACATTAAATACAAAGAGTATTTAAACTCAAAACACTCATTAATGATTATGGTAAGCATTTTAATGTTTATTTTAAGTATACCCTATGTTTATTTTGGATGGAAAATATTAGTAGTTCACTTTGCTGCCCTTATTTACAATTTAGGAGTTAATGTATATGTTTTATTATACGCAGGTTCTTTCAACCGAAAAAAAATAGATTTAACACAAAAAGCCGCATTTAATTATCAAGGTACAGGAGCTGTACAATGGTTAGTAGGTATTCCACTTTTATTTGTGCCAGTTTTAATATTTTTATTACCTTATTATACTTTAGGTTTTGAAGCTGGAGTAGCCACTCTAATTATTTTAGGAATTATTGGTGTTATTTTTCATCAAAAATTAATGACACTCATTACTAAAAAATACCTACAATCAAAACATAAAATGATTAGCGCATTTGACCAATCTAACTAATTTTAATTTCTCTCAATAATGATACAAGCAACTCAATTATCAAAAAGATATAATAAAAACACAGTTTTAACAATAGACTCATTAGAAATTCCAAAAGGTCAAGCATTTGGTTTAGTAGGAAACAATGGGGCTGGAAAAACAACCTTTTTTAATCTATTATTAGATTTAATAAATCCTTCAGAAGGGCATATTAAAAATAATGAAATTCAAGTTAATAAAAGCGAAGATTGGAAACCTTTTACGGCTGCATTTATTGATGAAAGCTTTTTAATTGGTTATTTAACTCCTGAAGAATATTTCTATTTTATTGGAGAACTTCGAGGAATGAACAAAGCTGATATAGATTCATTTTTAACTCAATTTGATGAAATTTTTAATAATGAAATTTTAGGAGGAAAAAAATACCTGCGAGATTTATCTAAAGGAAATCAGAAAAAAGCTGGAATTGTAGCTGCTTTAATAGGAGATCCTGAAGTAATAATTTTAGACGAACCTTTTGCTAATTTAGATCCAACTACACAAATTAGACTCAAAAAATTATTGAAAGATTTAACTACAAACAGCAAAGCAACTATCTTAATTTCTAGTCACGATTTGGGCCATGTTACCGAAGTTTGCGAACGTATTGTAGTGCTAGACAAAGGTGAAGTTGTAAAGGATATTAAAACTTCTGAAGAAACTTTAAAAGAATTAGAAACCTATTTTTCAGCCTAAAGCTCTATAATACCAAGATTTTTGTATTTTTACATTCTCTTTACAATAAATGCATTTATTTAATAGTTAAAGGGATGTAAAAATTTAACAGCTTTTGAAATCTACAATCAAAATATTTTCTAGTTTTTTAGTGCTACTTATTGTTATAAGTTGTTCTACTAAAAAAGATGCTTTCTTAAACCGATCGTTTCACTCAATAAACACAAAATACAATGTATTATTTAATGGAAAAGAAGCATTTAGAATTGGACTGGAACAACTAAACCAAAATTACCAAGATAATTATTGGGAACGATTACCAATTGAACCTTTAAAAGTTGAAGAATTAGGTTTGCCTGGAATGAAACAAGATGTTGACAATTCTCCCCAAGAATTTGGAAAAGCTGAAGAAAAAGCTGTAAAAGCAATACAAAAACATTCTATGCTTATTGCACGTCAAGAGCGAAATAGTCAAATTGATGATGCTTATTTATTATTAGGTAAATCACGTTATTATTCTAAACGATTTGTTCCTGCATTAGAAGCCTTTAACTACGCAATTACTAACTATAGAAGAGCAAGTTTAATTGGCGAAACTAGAATTTGGCAAGCAAAAACACATATACGCTTACGCAATCCAGAACAAGCTATTGAAAACCTAACTTACCTTTTAAAAAATGATAATTTAGAAGATGAAATAAAAGAAGCTGCACATACTGCAATGGCAATGGCTTATACCGAAACCGATAGTATTCATAAAGTAGTTGAACATTTATTAAAATCAGTTGAAACAACTAATAATAAAGAACAAACAGCAAGAAATTTATTTGTTCTAGGTCAAGTTTACCGAGAAAATAAAATATTAGACACATCAAACATAGCTTTTCAACGTATTTTAGAACTGAAAAAAGCACCTTATAAATATAAAATTCATGCACAATTAGAAATTGCAAAAAATGCATTAGAAGTTGATAGCTTAAACTCTGGAGTTATAGTTAAATTAGAAAAACTTGCCAAAAACAGAGACAATCGTCAATATTTAGATGCAATTTACTACCAGCTTGGACAATTAAAAAGTGAAAAAGATACAGCTACTGCCATTGATTATTACAAAAAATCTATTGCTAATAGTTCAAAAGCAGATTATCAAAAAGAACTTTCATACCAAGCATTAGGTGATATTTATTTCGATAAAGCACAATTTATTTCAGCAGGAGCATATTTTGATAGTATTTTACAAATATCAACAGATACAAACTCTAAACGTATTAGAAGATTAAAACGTAAAAGAGAAAAACTAAACGAAGTTATTGCTTTTGAAACCATTGCAAAAAACAACGATAGTATTTTAAAAATTGTAGCTATGAGTAAAGAAGAACAAAACACTTTCTTTACCAATTATGTTGAGAAACTTAAAAAAGAAGCCGAAGAACAACAACAAAAGCAAATAAACACAGGATCTAGCATTGTCTCATCTAATACTAATAAATACAATTCTGGTAGCGGAAAATGGTATTTTTACAACAATGCAACTGTAGGTTTTGGTCAACAAGAATTCAGACGCGTTTGGGGAGATAGACCTTTAGAAGATAATTGGCGTTTAAGTGACAAAACAGTATTCAATTCAAATAACACCAATACACCTTTAGAGAAAATACTTACAGACGAAGAAAAGTTTGATGTTGAATATTATCTAAAAAATATCCCTTCAGATTTAGCAAAAATTGATAGTATTAAAGTTGACAGAAATAATGCATATTATAATTTAGGAATTATTTATAAAGAACAATTCAAAGAAAATGAATTAGCTATTAATAAATTAGAAACACTTTTAGATTTTGAGCCTTCAAAAGAAATTGAGCTTCCTACTAAATATCATTTATATAAAATATACCAAGAAACAAATGCTTCAAAAGCTGAAACTTTAAAAACAGATATTACAACTAATTTTTCATCATCAAAATATGCTCAAATTATTATCAATCCAATTGAATATTTGAATAAAAATGACGATGAAAATAGCCCAGAAAAACACTATGTTGAAATTTTTTACGAATACAAAGATGAAAACTACGATAGTGTAATTGAAAAAGCTACAGCAGCTATTACAAAATATCAAGACCAACCTATTTTACCTAAATTTGAATTATTAAAAGCCTATGCAATTGGTAAAAAAGAAGGTTTAAATGCTTTTAGTGAAGCATTAGATTTTGTTGCCATGAATTATCCCAATACTGAAGAAGGAAAAAAAGCGTTAGAAGTAGTAAATTCAATTAAAGCAAAAATGTAAAACCCTTAAATTAGCCCATTATGTTTTCAGAAAAAAAAGACAAACAACTTCAAGTATTAGAACGAAATATTATTGGAAAAAACACTTCAATTATTGGAGACATAAAATCCGAAGGTGATTTTAGAATAGACGGTAAAGTAGAAGGAACCATTGAAACCGAAGGAAGAGTAGTTATTGGTAACTCTGGAAGTGTAAGTGGTAAAGTAACCTGCCAAAATGCAGATATTGAAGGTAAATTTTCTGGAGAATTATCCGTAAACAGTTTACTTACTTTAAAATCTACTGCTAAAATTTCAGGAGATGTACTAATTAGTAAACTTTCTGTAGAACCTGGAGCAGATTTTAATGCAACTTGTGCAATGAAGGGAACTGTGAAAGAATTAAACAATGGCAAATCTAAAAAAGCCGAAAAAACAGCTTAATAAATATATTAAATTCTCATCTATTGCCTTTCAAATGGGCTTAACCATTTTGGCAGGTGTATATTTTGGGCAATGGTTAGATGAAAAATTTAACAATGAATATAAACTATATACAGTTATATTTTCATTAGTATCTGTTTTTGCTTCATTATATAATGTAATAAAACAAATTATAACAATAAGTAAACAAGATGAAGAATAGTATTGTGTTTTTTTTAGTAATATTAACCGTAACAATTTCAGGTTATTTTTTACAAAATTTTATAATTAATAACTATTTTAAACATTTAACATTTGCTTTTACAACATTTGCTATTTATAGCTTTCACTTTACAATAACAGTTTTTCTATATCTTATACTATTAGGAATTAGTAAATTAAATGCAGATAAATTAGGTTTTGCTTTTATGTACGGAACTATTTTAAAAATGGCAGCTTGTATTTTATTTTTCTTATTTTTCCCAAATAAAAACCTAACAGCCAAAAATGTTGATATATTCGCTTTTTTTATTCCTTATTTTTTATTTTTAACAATAGAGACTGTTTTCACAATCAAACTTTTATCTCAAAAAAATAATTAATCCTAAATCATTTTTAATTAGGTCTTTTTATTTTAATATATTTGTTTATGTTTGCACAAATTTATTGAAATTAACCAAAAATATATATTGAAATTAATTATGATAGCACCTAAATCTATCAAGAACTTTTTTATATCGGTTTTTATGTTATTATCTTGTGTTCAAGTAATACAATCACAAGAAAATCACAACGATAAGTCTCATGATTCTCATCAAGAAAGTCATCAAAAAAATAACCATGATGAACCTTTTGATGCTAGCGAAATGATTAATCATCATATAGGTGATGCTCACAGTTTTCACATTGTAGATATTAATAAACATTCATATTCATTACCATTACCAGTAATTTTATATACAGATAATGGATTGGTTACATTTATGAGTAGTGAATTTCATCACGATAACGACGGTAAAGTAATTGTAGAAAAAAACGGTCAAAAATTTGTTTCAGTACACGAAAACATTTACCAATTAAACGAAGGCGAACAAACTTTAGCCTTTGATGCAGAACATCACCCAACAAATGCAAAAAAACCTTTAGATTTTTCTATAACTAAAAACGTATTCTCAATGCTAATGTCAGCAATAATTTTATTTTTATTGTTTTCAGCCGTTGCCCGTTCTTATAAAAAAAACCCAAAAGCTCCAAAAGGATTAGCAGGTTTTTTAGAACCTTTAGTACTTTTTGTACGTGATGATATTGCTATCCCAAATATAGGTGAACATAAATATGCTAAATTTATGCCATACCTTTTAACTGTATTTTTCTTTATTTGGATTAACAACCTTATTGGATTGGTTCCAATTTTCCCTGGAAGTTCAAACTTAACAGGAAATATTGTTTTTACAGGAGTTCTTGCTTTTATTACATTTTTAATTACCACCTTAAGCGGTAATAAAAATTACTGGAGTCATATTTTAACACCGCCAGTACCAAAAGCATTATACCCTATTATGATTCCTATTGAAATTATTGGAATGTTTACTAAACCTTTTGCCTTAATGATACGTTTATTTGCAAATATTACTGCAGGACATATTATTATATTAAGTTTAGTATCATTAATATTTATATTTAAAACAGTAGCTATAGCTCCTGTTTCCGCAGCGTTTGTGTTATTTATGAGTGTATTAGAACTATTAGTAGCAGCTTTACAAGCGTATGTATTCACGTTGTTATCAGCGTTATTTATTGGTCAAGCAGTAGCGGATGACCATCATTAAAATGAATTGTTTAATTATTAATTATAAATTTTAGAATTATGGTATTAGCTGGAATTGGTGCTGGATTAGCTGCTATTGGAGCAGGAATTGGTATCGGAAAAATTGGTGGATCTGCAATGGACGCAATTGCACGTCAACCAGAAGCTACTTCAAAAATTCAAACTGCAATGATTATTGCTGCAGCCTTAATTGAGGGTGTTGCATTATTTGCTGTAGTGGTAGCATTAATTGCTAAGTAATTTTTGAAAAAAGTTATTTAATCCTGCAACGGTTGGTTGCAGGATTATTTTAAAAAAAGAATTAATAACAACTATAACACAATATAATTATGAATTTTGTAGCACCAGAAAGTTTAGTATTTTGGACAACAATAATATTTATAATATTACTTTTCTTACTACGTAAATATGCGTGGAAACCAATATTAGGAGCTGTAAACGATAGAGAAAATTCTATTAATAATGCTTTAGAATCTGCAGAAAACGCACGTAAAGATATTCAAAACTTAAAAGCAGACAACGAACGTATTTTAAAAGAAGCTCGTGCTGAACGTGATGGAATGTTAAAAGAAGCTCGTGAAATGAAAGACGCCATTGTTGCTGAAGCTAAAGAAGAAGCTCAAGTACAAGCATCTAAAGTTATTGAACAAGCACAAGCAACTATCCAATCAGAAAAACAAGCTGCAATTGCCGATATTAAAAATCAAGTTGCAGAACTTTCAGTTGGAATTGCTGAAAAAGTTGTCAAACAAGAATTATCAGACAAAAACAAGCAAATTAAACTTGTTGAAGATATGTTAAAAGAAGTTACAATTAGCTAATACAAATTAAATGAGTACAAGAGCAGCATTACGCTACGCAAAAGCAATTTTAAATTTCTCACTTGAACAACAAAAAGAAGTTGAAGTGAACAATGATATGTTGCTTGTTGCAAAAACAATTGACGAAAGTGAAGATTTACAATTGTTGCTTAGTAGTCCCGTATTAAAATCAGAAGTTAAAAAATCAACATTAAAAGAAGTTTTCTCCGGAAAAATTTCACCATTGTCTTTTGGTCTAATTGACTTATTAATAGAAAACAAACGAATTAACCTACTAGGGCTAGTTGCTAAAAAATTTAAAACTCTATTTGACGAGTTAAAAGGAATTCAAATTGCTAAAGTAACTTCAGCAGTTCCTTTAACAAAAGATCTAAATATAAAAATTTTAGCAAAAGTAAAAGAACTTACAGGTAAAGAAGCTACCATACAAAACATTGTAAATCCTGAAATAATTGGAGGATTTATACTTCGTGTTGGAGATATCCAATACGATGCAAGTGTAGCAAACAAATTACAAGTATTAAAAAGACAATTTGATAACAATAGTATAGTTTCAAATTTGTAAAATAAAAGAAATAGTTTTAAAAAATAGTTAAAATGGCATCAATAAAACCAGCTGAAGTATCAGCAATTTTAAAACAACAATTAGCAGGATTTGACGGTTCTGCCTCATTAGATGAAGTAGGATCAGTTCTACAAGTAGGTGATGGTATTGCACGTGTTTACGGTTTAGCAAACGCACAATATGGAGAACTTGTTGAATTTGAAGATGGGTTAGAAGGAATTGTATTGAACCTAGAAGAAGACAATGTAGGTGTTGTATTATTAGGGCATTCTAAAACAATTAAAGAAGGATCTACAGTAAAACGTACCGAACGTATTGCTTCTTTAAATGTTGGTGAAGGAATTTCAGGACGTGTAGTAAATACATTAGGAGAACCTATTGATGGTAAAGGTCCAATTCAAGGTGAAACTTTTGAAATGCCATTAGAACGTAAAGCTCCAGGTGTAGTTTTCCGTGAACCAGTAACCGAACCATTACAAACAGGTGTAAAAGCAGTAGATGCTATGATTCCTATTGGAAGAGGTCAACGTGAGCTTATTATTGGTGACCGTCAAACTGGTAAATCTACCGTTGCTATTGATACTATTATCAACCAAAAAGAATTTTACGATGCTGGTGAGCCAGTTTATTGTATATATGTTGCAATTGGTCAAAAAGCATCTACAGTTGCTGGAATTGCAAACCTATTAGAAGAAAAAGGAGCTATGGCTTATACAACTATTGTAGCAGCTAACGCTTCTGATCCAGCTGCAATGCAAGTATATGCTCCAATGGGAGGTGCTGCAATTGGTGAATATTTTAGAGATACAGGTAGACCTGCTTTAATTGTTTATGATGATTTATCTAAACAAGCCGTAGCATACCGTGAAATCTCATTATTACTACGTCGTCCACCAGGACGTGAAGCGTATCCAGGTGACGTTTTCTACTTACACTCTCGTTTATTAGAACGTGCTGCTAAAGTTATTAATGATAATACTATTGCTGCTCAAATGAATGATGTACCTGATTCTTTACAAGGAAAAATAAAAGGTGGAGGTTCATTAACAGCTTTACCAATTATTGAAACACAAGCAGGTGACGTTTCGGCTTATATTCCAACAAATGTAATTTCAATTACTGATGGACAAATTTTCTTGGATGGAGATTTATTTAATTCAGGTGTACGTCCAGCTATTAACGTAGGTATTTCAGTATCTCGTGTAGGTGGTAACGCACAAATAAAATCAATGAAAAAAGTTGCAGGTACTTTAAAATTAGATCAAGCACAATACCGCGAGTTAGAAGCATTTGCAAAGTTTGGTTCTGATTTAGATGCTGCTACTTTAAATGTAATTGAAAAAGGAAAACGTAACGTTGAAATTTTAAAACAAGCACAATCCGATCCATTTAAAGTTGAAGATCAAATTGCTATTATTTATGCTGGTTCTAAAAATTTATTAAAACAAGTTCCTGTTAATAAAATAAAAGAATTTGAATCTGATTATATTCAATATTTAAATGCAAAACACAGAGATACTTTAGACACTTTAAAGGCTGGTAAATTAACTGATGATGTTATTGACACCTTAACTAAAGCAGCTAAAGAAGTTTCTGCAAAATACGCTTAAAAAGAATTTTAGTATTAAGTGTTGAGATACTATTTTCAATACTTAATACTCCATATTAGATACCAGAAATAAATGGCAAACTTAAAAGAAATACGTAACAGAATTACATCCATTGGATCAACAATGCAAATTACCAGTGCCATGAAAATGGTATCGGCTGCAAAGTTGAAAAAAGCACAAGATGCAATTACACAAATGCGTCCGTATGCCAATAAGTTAACTGAACTTTTACAAAGTTTAAGTGCAACTTTAGATGGTGATGTTGGTGGTGTTTATTCTGAACAAAAAGAAATTTCAAAAGTTTTATTAGTAGTAATTACATCAAACAGAGGTTTATGTGGTGGTTTTAATTCATCCATTACAAAAGAAACTATTAAATGTATTGAAGAAAATTACAAAGAAAAACAAGTTGATTTGTTAACCATAGGTAAAAAAGGAAACGATATTTTATCTAAAACAAATACGGTTATTGAAAACCACAACGAAGTTTATGATGATTTAACTTTTGACAATGTTGCTGTAATTGCAGAAAAACTAATGAGTTTATTTGCTGAAGGTACTTACGATAAAATTGAGTTAATTTACAACCGTTTTAAAAACGCTGCAACTCAAATTGCAACAATTGAACAGTTTTTACCTATCAAACCTATTGAAGGAGATAACAATGTAAATATTGATTATATTTTTGAACCTTCTAAAGAAGAAATTGTGTTAGAATTGATTCCTAAATCATTAAAAACACAATTATTCAAAGCTATTAGAGATTCTTTTGCTTCAGAACATGGTGCTAGAATGACAGCTATGCACAAAGCTACTGATAATGCAACCGACTTACGTAATGAATTATTATTAACGTATAACAAAGCTAGACAAGCAGCTATTACTAACGAGATATTAGAAATTGTTGGTGGTGCCGAAGCATTAAACGGATAAAATCAATTTATTATAAATACAATACTTAAAAGAGCTTATCAAATTAGATAAGCTCTTTTTTTGTAATTTGGTATAAGATTTGATTTATTTAAAGAAAACAACAGTATGAAAATAATTAAAGTAATAACTTCATTACTAATTTTTATTAGTATAATCAGCTGCAAATCTGCAGAATCAATACTAACTAATAAAACACCTTTTAAAATTGAAAAAGCAACTTTCAGTACATGGCATGGAGGAGTTAGAGGTGTAAGTGGCTATAAACTAGAACTTAAACTAAATAAACCTTACAAACTAGATTCTATTTATTTTAGAAATCAAAAAGGCGCTTTGGAATTAGACAAAACAAAAAATGTGTACACAGCAGTATTTACTATTAGAAATAAAACTAGAAATCCATTTGGAAACAAGAAACCAAACAATCAAAAAAATATTCCTTTTGAATTAAAAAAAGACGAAGCAGTTATTTCATTTCAAACAAATAAAGGAATACAATATTATAAAATAACAAACGTAGAAGAAGTTGAAGGGAAAAGATTCCCATAATTTTTTTTAAAACATAAAAAGCTAATTATCAATACAAAAGAACTCTTATCTAGAGTTCTTTTTGTTTTTGGCACGGAAATTGAAATTTAACTATCACAACCCAAAAAATCAAAAATTATGAAAACTTTAAAATTACTTTTTGCTACATTAATACTTGGAGCTTTGGTTTCATCATGTAGTGTTTCAGTACACAATATAGAAGATGAATATTATGCTAGTTTAGAAGATGTTGTAACTGCCTATGATTTATGGTATGTAGATTATCATAAAACTTCTGGAAATAGTCAACTAGAATTTATGAATATTGCTTTTACCTTAAGTTTTCAAAATGGAAGAGTTTATGCAAACAATAATATAGTTGGTATTGGAAGTACTGGAAATGGTTACGGAATCCAAGTTGGTTATTACGATACTTACAAAGGGTTTTTAGAAATTGACCATCAAATTGATGGATATGTAGATTTTGATGTTATACAAATTTCTTCCGATAGAATTAAATTAATTGATAACTACAACAATGTAACCTACTATTTAGAAGGTTATTATAAAAACAATTTCGATTTTGATCAAGTTTTTTACGATAATATTGAATACTTTTTACAAGAATACGAAGCTTGGGGAAAAACATATACAAGCGATGAAGGTGATTTAAATGAATTTGATAACGAAAATTACTTGGCTTTTACACCCGAAAATAATACAACCTTTTACTCTTCTCAAGACCAAGTTGGCACAAATATTGATAACTTATTATGGGATTATGAAGGAGAATATATAGTGTACGATGTTAACGGATATGATAATCTAAAAATTTTAACACTAAATTATGATTCGTACGGTACTGAAGAATTTGAATTGAGCGTTATAAATGACGGAAGAATAAAATTATATCATAATGCATCTGGTACAACTTATAAGTTTGATGGATTAGGTTACATACAGCTAATGAAAACTTCAGCAAATAAATCTGAAAAAAGTGTAAGTAATCAATACAGAAAACGTACTAAAATAATAAGAGAAACAAAAGATAGACAAAAACATTAAAAATAAAGTTTGGTTAGTTGATTTTTGATTGGTTATTTTCATAACCAATTAAGTAAAACGGCTCTCTCCACGAGAGTCGTTTTTTTGTATATTTATATTTCAAAATTTAAATATGAAATCACAAACTGTTTTTATAACCGGAGCAACTTCTGGAATAGGAAAAGCAACTGCAGAATTATTAGCAAAGCAAAAATTTAATCTAATTCTTTGTGGAAGAAGAAAGGAACGTTTACTAGATCTTCAAAACAAATTAGGAAAACTTACAAATGTTACCACATTAGCATTTGATGTTAGAAATAAAGGAGAAGTTTTTAAAGCTATAGAAACATTACCTACTAAATTTAAAAACATAGACGTTTTAATCAATAACGCTGGAAATGCACACGGATTAAGCACTATACAAAATGGTGATTTAGATGATTGGGATGCTATGATGGACATTAACGTAAAAGGTTTGCTATACGTATCAAAAGCTATTCTTCCAAAAATGATTGAAAACAACAATGGCTTTATTGTAAATATTGGCTCTATTGCGGGTAAAGAGGTGTATCCGAATGGAAATGTATATTGCGCATCAAAACATGCTGTAAACGCCTTAAATAAAGCTATGCGGTTAGATTTAAACAAATACAACATAAGAGTTGCTGGAATTCATCCGGGAGCAGTTGAAACTGAATTTTCTGAAGTTAGATTTAAAGGAGATACTGAAAGAGCTAAAACTGTATATGAAGGCTATAAAGCCCTTCAAGCGGAAGATATTGCAGATATTATTCATTTTGTAATAACACGTCCGTACCATGTAAATATTGAAGATTTAGTAGTATATCCAACAGCACAAGCAAGTGCCACTATTTTGAATAAAGAGTAAAATGATTAACAAACGGCTTTTAATTAAAAACCTTTTAGCTCACAACGATGAGAATAGCTTTTACGACAAAAAACGTAAAATAACGTTGGCCACAAAAGAAGGAAAAGCAAAATTTTTAAAACACGTTTGTGCGCTTTCAAATTCAAATCCCGAAAATAACTCGTACATAGTAATTGGTGTTGAAGATGTTGACAATAAAATTGAAGGCGTCGATTTTTTTGACGATAGTAAAATTCAAAATTTAATTGATTCTTATTTTACCAATCCTCCTAAAATTCAATATGAAAATGTAGCCTTTCCTCGTTTACCAAGGCATAAAGTAGTTGGCTTGGTTACCATTTATCCAATTAACAAAGTTACTGCACTTAAAAAACCAATTTGGAAATATGTAAAAGGAAGAATTTTTTATAGAAGAGGAAGTACCTCTATGTCTACATTAGGCAAATTTGAATTAAAAAACACAAACAAATCAATTGTTAACGCTATTGAAAAAAATGCTAGCAATAATATTGAGTTAACGTTAGATGGAGTTTTTAATTTTTTTGAACGGCACAAAAATGAATTTAATCCAACCTATAAAGTTTTTAACGAACAGTTTGTACTGTGTTGGGCAGGAAAAAAGAAAATAGTTGAAGACAAAACATTTTATTCTAGAGTAGATATTGAACTAGTTAACGAACAAGTTCGATTATTTTATTCGGCTTTAGATGAAGTAAAAATTGAATATAATCATAGATCTTTTATAATAACTGAATACGTATTTTTAAAAATAAACAATGAATTTGACTTTTTTCCATTCGAAAAAACAGTCATTCATTTTAAAGACAACGGAAAACACGATATAGTTACCGAATTTTTATTTGAACCACCTCAATTCAATAGAAAAGATTTATTGCATGTTTTTAACAATTGCAATTCAATTCTAAAAAAACTTAAAAAAAATCAAGCTTTAACAGAAATAGAATTAAAAGATTTACAAGAATTGCCAACACATTATTTAATATGTGTTTTAAGTGATATTCCTACTGCTTATTCAAAATTAAAAGCTTCTAAAGTTTATCTGAAAAATTTAGAAGATAAATCTATCTACATAAAATACAAAGAAGCATTGCGAGTTCTTCGTAAAATTAAGTACAATAAATAGTAACTAAAACTTCATATTAAAATTAATTTAAAATACTATTTTTGACCTCGAATTAGATATAATATGAAAGGAAGACAATTAGTTATTGGTGATATACATGGTGGCTTAAAAGCTCTAAAACAAGTTTTAGAAACAGCAAATGTTACAGAAAATGATACTCTTATTTTTTTAGGTGATTATGTAGATGGTTGGAGCGATGCTGCAAATACAATTCGTTTTTTAATTAAATTGAAATCTACACATAACTGTGTGTTTCTAATGGGAAATCATGATGAGTTAACTCTAAATTGGTTAAAAACTGGAAATTATAAAAAACAATGGTTGTTACATGGTGGACAAGCAACTATAGATTCTTACACTAATGTTTCTAACAATGAAATTGATTTACACATACAATTTCTAGAAAATTTAGAAGATTACTATCTAGATTCAGAAAACAGATTGTTTTTACATGCAGGTTTTACAAACGAAAAGGGTGTTGAAAACGAAATTATTTCAAAAAATTTCTATTGGGATAGAACGTTATGGGAAATGGCCATTGCAATGGATAAAAATTTAACTACTGAAAGTAGTTGTTATCCAAAAAGGTTGAAACTTTACAATGAAATATATATTGGACACACTGTGTTATCTAGAATTAATGAAACAACACCGCAACAACGTGCCAATGTTTGGAATATTGATACTGCTGCAGCTTTAAAAGGTCCGTTAACAATTATAAATGTAGCTACAAAAGAATATTGGCAAAGTGAACCTGCTTTTGAGTTGTACCCAAACGAAAAAGGAAGAAATTAAAATAAAAAAAGCCGCTTATCGCGGCTTTTTTTAATATTATAAATCAAACTTTATACCTTGGGCTAAAGGTAAATCTGTTGTATAATTAATAGTATTTGTTTGTCTACGCATATAAATTTTCCATGCATCAGAACCAGATTCTCTACCTCCACCTGTTTCTTTTTCACCTCCAAATGCTCCTCCAATTTCAGCACCTGATGTTCCAATATTCACATTGGCTATTCCACAATCTGAACCTACATGAGATAAAAATGCTTCAGCTTCACGTAAATTATTTGTCATAATTGCAGAAGATAAACCTTGCACAACGTTATTTTGAATTTCAATAGCGTTTTCAACACCTCCAGAATACTTCAATAGATATAAAATTGGTGCAAAAGTTTCATGCTGAACAATTTCAAAATGGTTTTCAGCTTCTACAATTGCAGGTTTCACATAACATCCACTTTCAAAACCTTCACCACTTAAAACACCACCTTCAACTACTAAATTACCACCTTCTTTAACTGCTTTAGCTAAAGCATTCTCATACATTTTAACAGCATCAGTATCAATTAAAGGTCCTACGTGGTTACTTTCATCTAAAGGATCTCCAATTTTTAATTGTTTGTAAGCATCAACCAAAGTGTTTTTTACTTTAGTATACATAGATTCGTGGATAATTAATCTTCTTGTTGAAGTACAACGTTGACCAGCAGTTCCAACTGCTCCAAAAACTGCTCCAATAATAGAAATTTTTAAATCAGCATCTGGCGTAATTATAATGGCATTATTTCCTCCTAGTTCTAATAACGATTTACCCAAACGTTCAGCAACAGTTTTTCCAACAATTTTACCCATTCTAGTTGAACCAGTAGCTGAAATTAAAGGAACTCGCTTATCAGTTGTCATATATTCACCTACTTTGTAATCACCGTTTATTATACATGAAATTCCTTCTGGCAAATCATTTTTCTGTAAAACTTCAGCTATAATATTTTGACATGCAATTGAACAAAGTGGAGCTTTTTCTGAAGCTTTCCACACGCAAACATCTCCACAAATCCAAGCTAAAGCTGTATTCCAACTCCAAACTGCAACCGGAAAATTAAATGCTGAAATTATTCCAACTATTCCAAGTGGATGGTATTGCTCATACATTCTATGTCCAAAACGCTCTGAATGCATTGTTAAACCGTGTAATTGTCGTGATAATCCTACCGCAAA
Source organism: Lutibacter sp. TH_r2 (assembly GCF_033101135.1). Taxonomy (NCBI): domain Bacteria; kingdom Pseudomonadati; phylum Bacteroidota; class Flavobacteriia; order Flavobacteriales; family Flavobacteriaceae; genus Lutibacter; species Lutibacter sp. TH_r2. The sequence continues at coordinate 1,276,289 of NZ_JAWMPV010000001.1, read as the reverse complement.
ATCGCAGATATCAATCATTTCCTGAACTTCACCTAAACCTTCTTGTAGTGATTTTCCCATTTCATAAGAAACTAGTTCACCTAAAGGTTGTTTTAATTCACGAAGTTTATCTCCAAACTGACGAACAATTTCACCTCTTAATGGTGCTGGAGTTGTTTTCCAGGATTTAAAAGCTATTTGCGCAGTTTCAATTACTGTTTCATAATCTTGTTTAGTTGTAGTAGTAACTTTTGCTATTAGTTTTCCGTCAACTGGTGAGTATGACGAAATTTTATTACCACTTCCAAAGAATTTTTGACCTGTTGAAGTTCCTTTATTAACTTCTTGTATTCCTAAATTTTTAAGTGTGTTGAAAATTGTAGTTTTCATAGTTTGAAATTATAATTGGTATCACAAAATTACGGAAAAAAGAAAAGCCATTTTAATACTAAAATGGCTTTCTTCATTCAATATTTGGTAACCAACCAAATAATAAACCAACTAAAACTTATAATTTAATCCTGTATAAACTCCTAAATAGTATGGTAATACACTACCCGAGTTTTTTGAAAAGGTATTTGTTTGTACTTTTAGCATAGGGGAAACATTGATGTATAAATTTTTACGGATTGAGTAATCCACATCTAAACCTAAATTTCCACTAAAATTAATTGAACGTAAATTATTAGACTCTCCCAAACTTTGTGAAAGACTGTTTGTTTCAACAAAAACTTCATCTCTATTTAATAGCAGAGTACTAAATCCACCAACTACATTTACTCCCAATTTACCGTCTGCAACATTATACTTTAACTCTATTGGTATTTCTACATACCCAAAAACCTGATTTACGCTACCAACAGAATTTAATGCTTTTTCTTCTAGATTTTCACCTCCAGATTTTGCTGTTAAATTGTTAAGTGGTTGTGCAGATAAATTAGAAAAACCTACAACAGAAACACCAGACGTTACATGAACATTGTCTGTAGTATAACCCATACTTAATAAGTTAATACCAGATTGTACTGAAAATTTATCGCTTAATTGATAGGCAAATTTTAATCCATAAGAATGGGACGAATTCCCAGAAATAGGACTATCTCCAAATTGTTCACCTACACCTGATCCATCACCAAAGGAATTTAAATAAATTGGCGCATAAATAGTTGCAACTGTAAATTTTGACTCTTCTTTATTTAAATTTAATTGTTTTTTTGCTGCATTTTGCTCTTTTTCAACAACATCTGCTATGTCTAACTTTGGAAGTGTTTTGGTTTCAAATTCTGAAGATGTTTTTTCTACAATTTCTTCAGCATTTTCAATATTAACATTACTTTCAAAATTAGATTCAACTTTCGGTTTTACAATTGTTGTTTTTTTATTTTCAACAACCTTTTTACCGTCTATTAAATTTTCATCTAACTCTTTATCAAAAATAGTAGAAACACTATCTTTATAAGTAAAATAACTATTTGCAAAATTCTCTTTTGGAAGTAAATAAATAGTACTAACCGTAAATAAACATAAAATAACTGCAGCTACACTTGCAATTCTAAACCATTTGGTATTAAATATGCTTTTTTTAGGAACAGGAATTAAATTCTGTTCAATTTTGTTCCACGCCTTGTTAGGTGGAAAAACCTCAAATTCCTTTAAGTTTTCCTGAAATAATCTATCAATGTTCTTTTCTTCTCTCACTTTTCGCTACTATCTTTCTAAATAGACTGTTGTTGTTCTTGATATTCTTCTACTCTTCTTTTTAAAATTGCTCTGGCTCTAGCTAAATTAGATTTAGATGTACCTTCAGCAATATTTAACATTTCTGAAATTTCTCTGTGCGAATAACCATCTAACACGTATAAATTAAAAACTAATCTATAACGTTCTGGCAATTCACGAATTAAATTAAGTAAAAAATCTAACGAAATTTCATCATCATCAACATCAACAACAACCTCGTCAGGTATCTCTTCACTTACAATGTTTAACACTCTTTTTTTTCTATACTTTAAAAGCACAGTGTTTAACATAACTCGTTTTACCCATCCTTCAAACGACCCTCTAAAATTAAATTGGCCAATTTTATTAAAAATGGTTATAAAACCATCTTGAAAATTGTCTTGAGCCTCATCTCTATTTTTAGAATATTTTAGACAAATAGAAAATAACTTACCAGCATATAAGTGGTAAATTTCTTTTTGTGCTCTTCTATCGTTTTTAGCACATTGTTTTATGAGTTTCTCTAAACTCAAATACGAGCTTTTTAATTGTTAATAAGATACCTAAAAAGATATTAGGTTGCGTAAATTTACATTACTTTTGTCATGTATTCAAAATTTTGAACTTATTAATCCCGTTTTTAACATACAATCTGCCACTAATTTTAATAAAAAAGCGCTTGAAATTTTTCAATTTCAGGCAGCTAATAATTCTGTGTATAAAACTTTTTTATCGCATTTAAAAACGGATATTTCGGCTGTTAAAACTATTGAAGAAATCCCTTTTTTACCTATTCAATTTTTTAAAACGCATCAAATTTTATCTTCAGAAAAAACCATTCAAAAAACATTTTTAAGCAGCGGTACTACTGGAATGACTCAAAGTAAACATTTAGTTACTGATTTAAGTTTGTATGAAGAAAGCTACTTAAAAGGCTTTAAACATTTTTATGGTAATATTGAAAATTATACTGTTTTGGCTTTGCTTCCATCGTATTTAGAACGCGATGGTTCATCATTAATTTATATGGTTGATGATTTAATTAAAAAATCGAAAAAACCAAAAAGCGGATTTTATCTTCATAATTTATCTGATTTGGCTGAAACTATCACTGAATTAGACAAAAAGGGTGAAAAAACGTTATTAATTGGTGTTTCTTTTGCACTATTAGATTTAGTTGAAAACTACCAGTTTAACAATCTGAAAAACATCTTTATAATGGAAACTGGAGGAATGAAAGGTAGACGAAAAGAATTGATTCGTGAAGAGTTACACTCAATTTTATGTGAAGGATTTGGTGTTTCTGAAATACACTCTGAATATGGAATGACGGAGTTATTAAGTCAAGCCTATTCTAAAGGAAATGGAATTTTTAAATGTCCACCTTGGATGAAAATACTAATTAGAGATACTGAAGATGCACTTACTTTATTGCCTAAAGGAAAATCTGGAGGAATTAATGTAATTGATTTAGCTAATGTAAATTCGTGCTCATTTATTGCTACTCAAGATTTAGGTAAAAAACGCCCAGATAATTCTTTTGAAATTATTGGACGTTTTGATAATTCTGATATAAGAGGTTGTAATTTATTAGTGCTTTAATTAATCACCAATAACATAACTTGTTATAGTTTGTGTATTTGAAACTGATCTACTAGTTTCAAAATCAAATTCTACATCTAGAGCTTCTAACAATAAAATTGTTGTTTCGTCGAACTCATAATCTATTACACTTTCAGATTGAATTAAACCTACATTTTCTGCAAAATAAGAATCTATACTTAAAACATCTTTATCGCTAAGTAATTCAAATTCTTTATCAGCTCCTTGTACTTCTATAGTTGTTGAAACACTCATTGTTAAAAGAATATTTCCACTTGTTACATCTGTATAAGTTGTACTATTAACACTTTTTGAACTTTGATCTTTTAACTTGTTAAATGTTAAAGTATATGAAAACGTTAATGGAATATTATTTATAGTTTGAGTAAACTCTTTAGTAATTTCATTTAACACTTCATTATTATCAGCATTTAAATCGTATAAAATTACGTTGTTTAAATCAATAGTAATATCATCAATACCAATAATTGGCATATCAATTTGACCATCAATTAATAATTTAGAATCTGTTCTAGTTAAAGAGCTATTAGCTAAAATTCCACTCATTGTACCATAAGCGCTACTTCCATTGTTTACTTCTAAATCAAAACTTGTTCCTGAAGTGATATCAACACTTAAAAAATCTACGTAATCTTCTGAAGTATTATCGTTGTTATTTTTTACAACAACATTATAATTCCAATAACTTGTTTCAGTTGATGGGAAATAATCTCCTGTAACTACTTTTGTTTCATTATCATCATCATTAGATGAACAGCTAGTAAGTACTAGCATTACCATTAAAAATGCAATTAAATTTCCTTTTCTCATTTTTTTCTTCTTTTTTTTAGTTAATTTTTAATAAAAAATAATTCTTTTTTCCTCGTTGCAACAATACGTATTTATTTGCTATTAAATCTTTAAAAGTAATTAAATAATCTTCTTTTACTTTTTCTTTATTTACTGATATTGAGTTTTCTTTTAAAGCTCTACGTGCATCTCCATTAGATTTCAAAAAGTTAGTTTTTGCTGCTAAAGCGCCAATCATATCTAATCCGCTTTCTAATTCAGTTTTAGAAATTTCAGCTTGTGGAACGCCATCAAACACATCTAAAAACGTTTGTTCGTCTAAACTTTTTAAATCATCAGCTGTAGATTTACCAAATAATATATTTGAGGCTTTTATTGCGTTATCATACGCTTCCTTTCCGTGAGTCATTACAGTTACTTCTTCACCAATTTTCTTTTGAAGTAAACGAGTATGCGGTGCTTCTTTATGTTCTGTAATTAATGCTTCTATAGTGTTTTTATCTAAAAATGTAAATATTTTTATATACTTTTCAGCATCTTCATCAGATGAATTTAACCAATATTGATAAAATTTGTATGGCGAAGTTCTATTAGCATCTAACCAAACATTTCCACCTGCTGTTTTACCAAATTTAGAACCATCGGCTTTTGTTATTAACTTACACGTTAGCGCATATGCTTTTCCTTGTGCTTTTCTTCTTACTAATTCTGTTCCAGTTGTAATATTTCCCCATTGATCTGAACCTCCCATTTGAAGCATACAATTTTTCTCTTTGTACAAATGGTAGAAATCATAACCTTGAAATAATTGGTAAGTAAATTCAGTAAAGCTCATTCCTGTTTTAGAATCTTCTCCTAGTCTTTTCTTTACAGAATCTTTCGCCATCATATAGTTAACAGTAATGTGTTTTCCAACATCACGCACAAACTCAATTAACGAAATTTCTTTCATCCAATCGTAGTTGTTTACTAATTCTGCTGGGTTTTCAACATCTGTACTATCAAACTTTAAAAAACGTGCTAGCTGACCTTTTACACCTGCAATATTTTTAGCTAACGTAGCTTCATCTAACAAATTTCGTTCATCAGATTTTCCTGAAGGGTCACCAACCATACCTGTTGCTCCTCCAACCAAGGCAATTGGATTGTGACCAGCTTTTTGGAAATGCATTAAAATAATAATAGGAACTAAACTTCCTATATGTAATGAATCGGCAGTTGGATCAAAACCAATATAACCAGTAGTTTTGTTTTTTAATAAATACTCTTCGGTTTCTGGCATTATGTCGTGTAACATACCTCTCCAACGTAATTCTTCTACAAAATTCATTTTTCAAAAATTAAATTATGCGCAAAGATAAAATTTTACTTTGTAGAAAACTGCTGAAAGCAACATTTTTGTTACATTCGTTTTATGATTTTAGTTACAGGAGGAACAGGTTTAGTTGGTGCGCATTTATTATATCAACTTTCTACAGAAAATGATACTATAAAAGCTATACATAGAGCCTCTAGTAATTTAGACGCTGTAAAAAAGGTTTTTAGTTATTATTCTGAAGAGTATGAACGTATTTTTAATAAAATTGAATGGATTGAAGCTGATATAACTGATATTGTAACTCTAGAAAAAGCTTTTGAAAACGTAACTAAAGTATACCATTCGGCTGCTTTGATTTCTTTTAACCCTAGAGATTATAAAGCAATGCGTAAAATTAATATTCATGGCACTTCAAATGTAGTTAACTTATGCATTGAAAAAAAAATTGAAAAGTTATGTTTTGTAAGTTCTATTGCTACTGTTGATAAAGATCCAAATTCTAATAGTATTAATGAAACTAATGAGTGGAATTATGAAAATAATAATTACGGTTATGCTATTACTAAATATGGTGCTGAAATGGAGGTTTGGCGCGCATCTCAAGAAGGTGTAAATGTTGTAATTGTAAATCCTGGAGTAATTTTGGGTGCTGGCTTTTGGAAAAATGGTTCTGGCGTTATATTTAATAAAATTTATAACGGATTAAAATTTTATTCTGAAGGAGTTACTGGTGTTGTTTCAGTAGAAGATGTTGTAAAAGCTATGATTGGTTTAATGAAAAGCTCTATTAAAAACGAACGTTTTATTCTAGTTTCAGAAAATAGTTCATTCAAAGAATTATTTTTTAAAATTGCAGATAATTTTAAAGTTAAAAGACCTACTATTAAAACTAAAAAATGGATGAGTGAGTTACTTTGGAGAATTGAGTTTGTAAAGAATATTATTACTGGTAAAACTCCTTTATTAACCAATAATTCAGCAAAATCAATACATAACAAGTTTTACTACTCTTCGGAAAAAATTAAAAATATGTTAGGCTTTGAATTTGAAAGTATTGACCATAGTGTTAAAAGAGTTTGTAACCAATATTTAAAAAAATAATGAATACTATTTATAAAAATTTAGTGGAAAAATGGACGCAAAATCAATCTTTTGAAGAGAAAATTGTTACTCTTTTTGAAAAGGTTAGAGATATACCGTATGGAAATATTGGCTCAAGAAATCCGTTAGATATATTAGAGCAAAATAGAGGAACTTGCTCTGGAAAACACTTTCTTCTCAAAGAATTATATAAAGCAATAGATGTACCTGTAAGAGATTTTATAGTTATGCACTCATTTAATGATATGGATATTAATTTTCCTCCAGAAATAAAAGAATTTTTAACTTCAGATCAAATTATTGATCCGCATAATTATATCCAAATTAAACCTTTTAATAAGTGGATTACCATTGATGCTACTTGGAATTTACCTTTAAAAAAATATAATTTTCCTGTGAATGAATTTTGGAATGGAAAAACTAGTATGCCTATTTCTGTAGTTGTTTCAACCAATATTTATGAAACATCTGAACCAGAAAACTTAAAAAAACAATTGATTGAGAAGTTAAGTATTAAACAACAAAAAAGTCGTAAATTATTTTTAAACTTGTTAACTAACTGGTTACTTAATATTTAGTGAGTTAACATTTATTGCTTTTTAATACTTTTATTTACTTTATTTTCGGAATTTTCGGAATTTTTAAAAATAGAATCTTTACTTTTTATTAATCTAGATTTACTTTCAGTAATAGAGTCCTTTTTCAACTTTTTAAGCTCTTTTTCAACTTTTTTAAGTGAGTCTTCAACATCTTTAACAGCTTTTAACTCATCTTTTTTTAATGAAAGGCGTTCATTCACAGCTTTTAAAATATCGTTATAATCATCAATTCTTGAAATATAAAATGCGCTACTTTCTTCAAATTGTAACGAATCTATTTGGTGTTTTTCAAAAACTAAAGGGAAATAATTAATCTTTCTTTCTAAATCTAAATTTTTAATGTTTTTCCCACCCGAAGCCAATAGCACATCTGTTAAAACATCTGCCATTTCCTTTTTAGAAATTAAATTATCCGGTTTTTTTAAAATGGTATTACTAGTACAAAAGGTTAAAAAAACACAAGCTATAATAACAAATATGTATTTTAAAAATTTCATTATCTATTAAACAATAAACGTTTACCTTTTATTGTATCGTTAAATTTTCCGTTGTTATAAATTAAATTACCATTTACAAACGTATGTGTAATTTTTGAATAAAATGTAGAGCCCTCAAAAGGAGACCAACCACATTTATATAAAGTATTCTCTTTTTTTACTGTCCAAGGCGAAGCACTGTCTACTAAAACTAAATCTGCATAATATCCTTTTTTAATAAAACCTCTTTTTTCAATTTTAAAGATTTTTGCAGGATTGTGACACATTTTTTCAACAATTTTCTCAATTGAAATTTTTTCTTGTCTATATGCTTGTAACATTGCTGGCAACGCATGTTGAACTAGCGGTCCACCACTTGGTGCTTTTGTATACGGTTGTTGTTTTTCCTTTAATGTATGGGGAGCATGATCTGTTGCAATAACATCAATTCTATCATCTAGCAACGCTTTCCATAATCCATCTCTATCTTTTTCAGTTTTTACAGCTGGATTCCATTTAATAAACGTTCCCTTTGTTTTATAATCTTGGTCTGTAAACCACAAATGGTGTACACAAACTTCTGCTGTAATTTGCTTTTTTTCTAAAGGAGTTTTATTTGTAAATAATGAAGTTTCTTTAGCAGTAGATAAATGAAAAACATGTAAACGTGCACCTGTTTTTTTTGCTAAAGCTATAGCTTTGGAAGAAGATAAGTAACAGGCTTCTTCGCTTCTAATTATTGGATGTTTTTCTATTGGAATATCATCTCCAAATTCTTCTTTATACTTTTCTAAATTTGCTTTAATAGTTGATTCATCTTCGCAATGAACAGCAATTAGCATTTTTGTAGAAGAAAATATTTTTTTTAAAACCTCTTCATTATCTACCAACATATCTCCAGTAGAAGAGCCTAAAAACAATTTAATACCAGCAACATCTTTTGGATTTGTTTTTAATAATTCCTCTAAATTAGTATTAGTACCTCCAAACATAAAAGAATAATTGGCGTACGAAGTATTTGAAGCGTTTTTAAATTTATCTTCAAGTAATTCTTGTGTTGTTGCTTGTGGAACTGTGTTAGGCATTTCAATAAATGAAGTAATTCCACCTGCAACAGCTGCTCTACTTTCAGTTTCAATGTTTGCCTTATGCGTTAAACCTGGTTCACGAAAGTGAACCTGATCATCAATAACTCCAGGAATTAAAAATTTCCCTTCAGCATCAATTATTTTTGTATTTGCTGATTTTGAACTTATGGTTTGGTCTATATCAACAATATACTCTCCATCAATTAAAACATCTCCCTCAAATATTTCTCCTTCGTTAACTATTTGAGCATTTTTAATAAGCGTTAGACTCATAAATTTTGTTTTTTAGTTTGGTAATCCATTAAACCGCATTTTTAAAACTCCAAAAATAGCCTCTGAAATTATAGAGCCACTCATTTTCGAAGTTCCACGTTTTCGATCTGTAAAAATTACCGAAACTTCTTTATGTTTAAATTTTCTTTTCCAAGCTTTAAATTTCATTTCAATTTGAAAAGCGTAACCTACAAACTGAATTTTATCTAAATCTATTGCTTCTAGCACACTTTTGTGATAGCACACAAAACCTGCAGTTGTATCAAAAATAGGTATTCTTGTTATTATTTTCACATATTTCGATGCAAAATACGATAAAATAAGCCTTTTAATATCCCAATTAACAACATTAATTTTATTGTTAAGGTACCTAGATCCAATCGAAAAATCTGCTCCATCTTCAGCACACGCTTTATACAATTGAATTAAATCTTTTGGATTATGTGAAAAATCTGCATCCATTTCAATTATATAATCATACCCATTTTTTAAGGCCCATTTAAATCCATGAATATATGCAGTACCTAATCCTGTTTTTTCTTTTCTATTTTCAATAAATAAATTAGAAAACTCTTTTTGAATACCTTTTACAATAGTAGCTGTACCATCTGGTGAATTATCATCAACCACCAAAATATCAAACTTTTTCTCTTGTGAAAAAACCGATCTTATTATAGCTTCAATATTTTCCTTTTCGTTAAAGGTTGGTATAATAACTAGCGTATTTAGCATATTGCAATATTAAGCGCCAAAGATAACGTAAATTATTACTAATTTTGTATTAATATTATACCAAAATTAATGATTGAAGCTCACGAAATAATTAAACAAGATGATAATTGGATTACGTTTTCTTTTTTAATTATTCTAATATTAATTGCATTATTACGATTTGTATACAATGAAAGACTTGTAAATATTAGTACGCTTTTTTTTTCAAAAAAGTATTTATTAATCTACTTTAATAAAGAAAATAATAGTGTCCGAAATTTATTTCAAATTACATTGTTTATTGTTCAGATTTTAACAATATCTATTCTAATTTATCTATCAAGCACAATTTTTCTATCTTCTGTTTTAATTGAAAAAGGTTTAAAAACATATGTTTTTATAGTTTTGGGTGTACTATTTTATTTTAGTGTTCGATATTTAATAGGTAAATTTATTTCCTTTATTTTTAATTTAAATTTCCTTCACAACAAACTAATATACGAGAAGACAAACTACCTTAACAATCTAATTTTGTGGATTTTACCTTTTTTAGTCTTATCCTTTTACAATCCCTTAAGTAATAATTTACCTTTAAAATTTACAATTATAATTACAGTTATTTTATTAATAATGCGTTACATTTTACTAGTTATTAACAACAAAAAGTTAGTTTTTAACAGCTTGTTTTATTTTATTTTGTACCTTTGCGCACTTGAAATAGCACCTCTGGTAATTATTTTAAAATTAACAATTTAAGCACAAAATTGAAGTTATGAAAGTGAAGACAATTTTGGTTTCGCAACCCGCACCAAAGACAGAAAATTCTCCGTATTTTGATTTATCTGAAAAACAAAAAGTAAAAATAGATTTTGTACCCTTTATTCATGTTGAAGGTGTAAATGCAAGAGAAGTTAGATCTCAAAAAATAGATTTTTCTAAATATTCTGCTATTATTCTTACTAGTAGAAATGCAGTTGATAATTTTTTTAGAATAGCTGAAGAAATGCGTTTTACTGTACCTGATTCAATGAAATATTTTTGTCAATCTGAAGCTGTAGCTTATTATTTACAAAAATACGTGGTATACCGTAAACGTAAAATTTATGTAGGTACTAGAACTTTTGCTGAATTAACGGTATTAATTAAAAAGTATAAAGACGAAAAATTTCTTTTACCATCTTCCGATAAATTAAAACCAATTATTCCTGAAATGTTGGATGACTTGAAAATTAATTGGGATAGAGCCATTATGTTTAAAACTGTGGTAAGTGATTTATCTGATTTAGAAAATGTTTTTTACGATATTCTAGTATTTTTTAGTCCTTCAGGAATCGATTCTTTATTCAAAAATTTCCCTAATTTTAAACAAAACGACACAAAAATTGCGGTATTTGGAAATTCAACAATTAAAGCGGCAACTGAAGCTGGTTTAAAATGTAATATACAAGCTCCAACACCAGAAACACCTTCAATGACAATGGCTTTAGAAAAGTTTATTATTGAAAAAAATAAAAAATAGTATTTATATAAATATTTCTAAAAAAAGTCGAGTTTATTCTCGGCTTTTTTTATGAAAATAAATTATTAAATACATCGTCTACCTTTGTTATTTTAACAACCTGTATTTTAAAATTAGAAAGACTTATTTTGTTAAATTTGGAAACAAATATTTTATGAAATCCGAGTTTTTGCGCTTCTAAAATTCGTTGTTCAACTCTATTTACAGGTCTAACCTCTCCAGCCAAACCAATTTCAGCAGCAAAACAAAAATCTTGTGGAATTGCTTCATCTTCATTAGAAGACATAATTGCACTAATTACAGCTAAATCAATTGCTGGATCATCTACTTTTATTCCTCCAGCAATATTTAAAAACACATCTTTTGCTCCTAGTCTAAAACCTGCGCGTTTTTCTAAAACAGCCAGTAACATATTCAATCTTTTTGTATCGTAACCTGTTGCTGAACGTTGAGGAGTTCCATATACAGCTGTGCTAACCAAAGCTTGAACTTCAATCATTAATGGTCGCATTCCTTCCAAAGTTGCTGCAATTGCGGTTCCACTTAAATTATCATCTTTTTGAGAAATTAATATTTCCGAAGGATTTTCAACTTCACGTAAACCAGTAGATTGCATTTCATAAATACCCAATTCAGCAGTTGAACCAAATCTATTTTTATTAGCGCGAAGTATTCTATATGTATGATTTCTATCTCCTTCAAACTGAAGAACAACATCTACCATATGTTCTAAAATTTTTGGCCCAGCAATAGCGCCATCTTTTGTAATATGACCTATTAATAAAACTGGAGTTGCAGTTTCTTTTGCAAATTTTGTTAATTCTGCTGTTGTTTCGCGTATTTGAGAGATAGAGCCTGGAGAAGCTTCAATATAATCTGTATGTAGGGTTTGAATAGAATCTATAACCACAACATCTGGCTGAACTTCTTCAATAGCTCTAAAAATATTTTGCGTATTTGTTTCAGTTAAAATTAAACAGTTATTGTTTTCAATATCTAACCTTTCAGAACGCATTTTAATTTGCGCCTGGCTTTCTTCTCCAGAAACATATAAAACTCTTTTTGGTATAGCTAAAGCTATTTGTAATAACAATGTGGATTTCCCAATACCTGGTTCACCTCCTAACAATAGCATAGATCCTTTAACCAAACCTCCACCTAAAACTCTATTCAATTCACCATTTTCTGATGAAATTCTATCCTCTTCGTTTAAAGAAATATCAGCAATTTTTAAAGCTTTATTTGCTTTTTTTGTTGAAGTGGTTTGCTTCCAATTACGTTTTTCCTCTTTCTGAATTACTTCTTCTACAATTGTATTCCACTCTTTACAAGATGTACATTGTCCCATCCATTTTGCATATTGTGCACCACAATTCTGACAAAAAAATGAAGTTTTTGTTTTAGCCATTTTTAAAATTTAAACACTAAAGATATTAAGAATTTTTGTTTCCTACGTATCTATTATAAACAGGAATTAAAATAAGTGACAAACAACCAAAAAGTATTACCATAATAGTTTGCGCTGTCCACATAATCCAACCGAAAGCTAACGCAGCATTGTTATCAATTTTATACAAAACTAAAGCACTTGCAACAAATACTGGATATGAACCTAAACCACCATTAGTTAGAGCCATACTTAATGCTCCAACTACAAAACTAACAATAATAGCTCCAAAAGGTAAATTAGTTGTTTCTGGTAAAGCAAATGTTACTGCATACAACATTAAAATATACATTACCCAAATAAAAAGAGTATGAAAAATAAATTGCCACTTTCTTCGCATTGATAAAATACTTGTAACACCTTCTAACAATCCTTTTATAAAAGAAATAATTTTTATGACTATCGGATTTCTAGACTTTTTTAAATATCTATACGCTATAAAACCAATAATTGGAAGTACAACAAACATAACTATTTTAATGTAGATGTTGCTATTTCCTTCATCTTCTTTAAAAAGATAACTGCTTATTAAATCTGTTTGTAAAAAGAAAGCAATAGCAATTATACCCAAAAGCATTATTACATCAGCAACACGCTCGGCTACAATGGTTCCAAAAGCTTTTTCAAAAGGAATTTTTTCGTATTTTTTTATACTAGCAGCTCTTGCTATTTCACCAGATCTAGGAATAAATAAGTTTAATAAATACGCAATTAAAACAGTCATTACACTATTTGCATATCTTGGTTTATAACCCATAGGCTCTAACATAAAATGCCAGCGATATGCTCTTGATAAATGACTTAAAATACCAAATACTAGCGATAATACTACCCACCAATAATTTGCAGTTTTAAATGAATTTACAATGGAATCTTTGTCTGAAGGAGAAAGTTTAGATATAGAGTACCAAATTAAAAATACTCCCAAGGCTATTGGGAGTATTAGTAATGCGGTTTTTTGTGTTTTTTTATTCAATTTAGTTCAATGAATTGTTTTCTTCATTTGGAAAAACAATCCAAGGTTTAAATGTCTTTGCTTCTTCAAATTCCATACGAGCGTATGTAATTAGAATTAGTACATCGCCAACAGCTACTTTACGTGCTGCCGCACCATTAAGAGTTATTTCGCCACTATTTCTAGGGCCTGGAATTGCATATGTTTCAAGGCGCTCTCCATTATTGTTGTTCACAATTTGAACTTTTTCTCCTTGAATTATATTTGCAGCTTCCATTAAATCTTCATCAATAGTTATACTACCAATGTAATTTAATTCAGCTCCTGTAACTTTAACTCTGTGAATTTTAGATTTTACTACTTCAATTTGCATAGTGCAAAAATATATTTTTTTAGTTAATTAGTTAGTTTTTACAAACTTATATTATCTATAAGTCTAATATTTCCAGCAAAAACAGCTATAAAACCTCTGTACTTTTGCTTAAGTTCTTTAGTTGAAATTGTTTGAAGCGTAGCTTCATTGGCAATTTCAAAATATTCTAATTCTAACAATGGATGTTTTTTAAACTCGTTTTGAACCCATTGTACAACATTAACTGCATTTTCTATGCCAAATTTTAACTTGGCTTCTTTTAAAGTCTTAAAAATAAATGGAGCAGCTTTTCTATGTTCTTTAGTTAGTCGCACATTTCTCGAACTCATTGCAAGTCCATCAGTTTCTCTATAAATATCACAACCGATAATTTCAACAGGTAAATTATTTTTTTTAACCATTTTTTTAATAATTTGTAACTGCTGAAAATCCTTTTCTCCAAAATAAGATTTTGTTGGCGTAACAATTTCAAATAATCGTTTTACAATAGTACCTACTCCATCAAAATGTCCTACTCTATGCTTACCTTCCATTTGATGCTCTAACCCTTCAAAATCAAAAATTTCAGACTTAATATTTTTACTGTAAATTTCCTCTGCAGAAGGCATAAAAACCAAATCGCAACTAACTGATTTTAAGAGTTCTAAATCATTATCTATAGTCTTTGGATAATTTACTAAATCTTCTTTTTTATCAAATTGAGTAGGGTTTACAAAAATACTTACCACTACTAAATCATTTTCTTTTTTAGCCTTTTTTATAAGTGATAAATGTCCTTTATGAAGTGCACCCATTGTTGGAACAAAACCAACAGAAGTGCCTTTTTTTAACGACGAAATTTTTTGTTTTACTGATTTTATTTTAGCAAAAACTAACATATTCTTTTGTTAATAAACGTTAAAAGCGTGCAAACTTACGTTTTTCATCCGTAAATCTGTATAAATTTTTGTAATTTTGCATATTCTTTAGAGTTTAGAACATAATTTATGAAAGATAAAAGAGTATTAATTGTTTCATCGGAAGTAGTGCCGTATTTACCTGAAAATGAATTATCAACCACTTCATTTGAAACAGCAAAAAAAGTTCATAGTAACAAAGGTCAAACTAGAATTTTTATGCCTCGTTATGGGTTAATAAACGAAAGAAGACACCAATTACACGAGGTTATTCGACTATCTGGAATGAATTTAGTAATTAATGATATGGATATGCCATTAATTATAAAAGTTGCCTCAATTCCAAAAGAAAGAATGCAAGTTTACTTTATTGATAATGATGAATATTTTAAACGAAAAGCACTATTTACAGATGAAGATAACAACTTATTTGAAGATAATGATGAAAGAGCTATCTTTTTTGCTAAAGGTGTTGTAGAGACTGTAAAAAAATTGAACTGGTCACCAGATATTATTCATGTGCATGGCTGGATGGCAAGTTTATTACCACTTTATATTAAAGAATATTATACCAACGATCCCTTATTTGTTAACAGTAAAATTGTAACTTCAGTTTATAATAATGGGTTTGAAGGAACGTTAAATAAAGAATTTATTAAAAAAATAAATTTTGATAATATTGACGAGTCAAAATTAGAATCAATTACACATCCAGACTATAATAATCTTTTAATTAATGCAATCGAAAATTCAGATGCCGTAATTAAAGGAAGTGAAAATTTATCTAGTGAATTAGAAGAATTTATTAAAAGCTTATCCAAACCAGTTTTAGATTACTGCGCTAATGATGAAACTAATTGTGTTGTTACAGATTTTTACAAATCCCAAGTATTATAAGTTTACCAAAAAATTAGTTTTATATGACAACTAAAGTTGTAAAGAAATTAAAGTATGCGCTTTCCTTACTTTTTATAGCAAGTGCAATTATCTCTTGCGAAAAAGATATTGAAGATATTGGAGTAAGTCTAATTGATAATAATTTATTTGATTATAGTTCCACTTTTTCAAATGTAATTGTTGCAAATGAAAACATAGAAAAAACCGAAAGTTATATTGATACAAGAACTTCAAATAAAATTGTTAGACATTTATTAGGCGTTTATAACGATACTGAATTTGGCCAACTTAAAGCTTCAATAGCTGCCCAAATAACAATTCCCAACACAGGAGATTATTATGTGAATTTATTTCAAAATAGTATAGACGATTTAGAAAGTAACACTATAATAGACTCTGTATTAATAACAATTCCGTACACTACTCAATTTGATTCAATTCTTGAAGTAGATGGAGGTTCAGATGAATTAATTTACAATTCTGATATTATTACAGGAAATAAAACAGATAAATTTAAATTAGAAGTTTTTGAACTAGGAACTTTTTTTAATAGTTTAGATCCAAACGACCCTTCTCAACCAGCTGTTTATCAAACAAATAAGGTTTATCAAAAAGAAACCTTACTGTTTTCAGATAATTTCCAATTAAATGAAAATGATACTATATTTGAAATTAAAAGGTATTTAAGTGATGGAGTAACAGTATACGAAACGCAAGTAATTGATAGTGTTACTAAAAATGATTCTAGTAGATTTTTAAAAATTCCTTTAGATAAAGAACTAATAAAATCTATTTTTATTGATAACGCAGAAAACACTACTAACTTCGATTCTTTCGAGAATTTTTCTAGATACTTTAGAGGTTTTTATTTTGAAGCAACTCCAATAAATAACAACTCTCATTTAATTTCATTAAATCTAGAAAATGCCAAAATGTCTATTTACTACTCTTATGACGAAAAAGAAGCAGAAGGCGAAGATTTAGATGGTGATGAAACAACTGGAGAAAGTTTAGTACGAACAAAACACGTAAGTGATTTCACTTTTACCTCCTTTGCAACAAATGTATATGAAAGAGATTATACCAATTCAAAAGCAAGTGGTACAGATAAAATCTATATTCAAGGTGCATCAGGTGAAGAAGCAACAGTAGAATTATTCACAGATAATGATTTAGCAAATTTCCAAGAACAAAACTTATTAATTACCGAAGCTAATTTAACCTTCTATGTAGATCAATCTGCAGATAATAATATTGTACCAAGCAAGCTGCTAATTTACAATTATGACGACAAAGAACATATAATAGACATGTATACAGAGGGTAGCGATCTTGTTGGAGGAAACCTAGAATATGATGATAATGGAGAACCATTAAAATACGTATTTAGAATTACGGACTATGTTTCCGAATTATTAAAAGATTCTGAATATGAGCAAATAAAATTTGGTATTAAAGTTTACAATACCTCTACAGATACACCTTCCTCTTATGGAGAAATAGTAAAAGATTACAGTTGGTCTCCAAAAGGAGTTGTTTTATATGGCAGCGATGAAAGTGCTGGAGATAACAGAGTAAAACTAGAAATTAAATATACCGAACTAAACTAATAAATAACATTATGTGTGGAATTACAGGCTACGTTGGATTTAGAGAAGCATACCCTATTGTAATAAAAGGTTTAGAAAGACTTGAATATAGAGGCTATGACAGTGCGGGAATTGTACTTTTAAATGATAATAAAATAGATTTATACAAAACAAAAGGTAAAGTTTCTGACTTAAAAGAAATTGCTGAAAATAAAAATTCTAAAGCAACTCTTGGTTTAGGTCATACTCGTTGGGCAACACATGGTGTACCAAACGATGTAAATTCTCATCCACATATATCTAACTCTGGAAATCTTGTAATAGTCCATAATGGTATTATAGAAAATTATGACACTATTAAACAAGAACTAATTAAAAGAGGTTATACTTTTTCAAGCGATACTGATACTGAAGTTTTAATAAACCTAATTGAAGAAGTAAAAAAGAAAAACAATTGTAAACTTGGTAAAGCTGTACAGTTAGCATTAACTCAAGTAATTGGCGCTTATGCAATTGCAGTTTTTGATTTAGAAAAACCTAATGAAATTGTGGTTGCTCGTTTGGGAAGTCCAATTGCTATTGGAGTTGGTAAGGACAATAAAGAATTTTTTGTAGCTTCTGATGCTTCTCCATTTATTGAGTTTACTAGTGACGCTATTTATTTAAATGATGAAGAGCTTGCAATTATTCGCCTTAATAGAGATATTCAAGTATTTAAAATTGAAGACGATTCAAAAGTTACTCCGAATATTCAAGAACTTCAATTAAATTTAGAACAAATTGAAAAAGGTGGTTACGATCACTTTATGCTAAAAGAAATTCACGAACAACCTGATGCTATTAGAGATACTTATAGAGGAAGACTTTTAGCCGAAAAAGGAATTATAAAAATGGGTAGTGTTGATAATAACATTACCAAATTTTTAAATGCAAAACGCATTATTATTGTTGCTTGCGGAACTTCTTGGCATGCAGGTTTAGTTGCTGAATATTTATTTGAAGATATTGCACGTATACCTGTAGAAGTAGAATATGCTTCCGAATTTAGGTATAGAAACCCCGTAATAAACAAAGGTGATATTGTAATTGCAGTTTCCCAATCTGGTGAAACAGCAGATACTTTAGCCGCTATAAAATTAGCAAAATCACAAGGAGCATTTGTTTTTGGGATTTGCAATGTTGTTGGATCATCTATTGCTAGAGAAACAAATTCTGGAGCTTATACACATGCAGGACCAGAAATTGGAGTAGCTTCAACAAAAGCTTTTACTACACAAATTACTGTTTTAGCTTTAATTGCTTTAAAATTAGGAAACTTAAAAGGTGAAATTTCAAATTCAGCATTGCATACTTATTTACATCAAATGAGTTTAATTCCTGAAAAAATAACACACTTATTAAAAATAAATGATAAAATAGAAGAAATTGCTGCTATTTATAAAGATTCTCCAAATTGTTTATATTTAGGTAGAGGTTATAATTTCCCTGTAGCTTTAGAAGGTGCTTTAAAGCTTAAAGAAATTTCCTATATACATGCTGAAGGTTATCCTGCTGCAGAAATGAAACATGGCCCAATTGCTTTAATTGATGAATCTATGCCTGTTGTAGTTATTGCAACACGCAAGGGACATTATGAAAAAGTAGTAAGTAATATTCAAGAAATTAAATCTAGAAAAGGGAAAATTATTGCAGTAGTAATGGAAGGCGATAAAACAGTAAACGAAATTGCCGATCATGTAATTGAAATTCCGGACACTTTAGAGCCATTTACACCATTATTAACAACAATTCCTTTACAATTATTATCGTACCATATTGCAGTAATGAGAGGTTGTAATGTAGACCAACCAAGAAATTTAGCAAAATCAGTTACGGTAGAATAAAAAGTAACTTAACCATAAAAAAAAGCCAGCAATAAGCTGGCTTTTTTTATACTATGGCATCATGTATCATAGTATGTTTTCCTTCATTCCAAAGTGTTAAAATATCTGTTGCTACTTGCGCTCCACTTCCTGCTGCAATTGCATATTGACTTCTCCAACCAGCTAAAACTCCCGCTACATAAATTCCTTCATCAATCAAGTGGTTGAAATTTCGTAACATAATTTTATCTTTTTCAATTGGTATTTGAATGTGAGCTTCAACAAACTGCTCCAAACCAATAATGTTAATCATTTTTGAAGGTCCAACAGCAATAACTATTATTTTGGTTTTGTACGTATTTTTATTAGTAATAACCTCTAAAGTTTTATCTTTCAATCGTTTAACCTCAATAACTTTTTCTTTGTGAATTTGCTCAACATGTGAGTAATTTTCAGCTAACTGAATTAAACCTTCACTTAAAATTACAGTTCCTTTTGTTCCCATTTTAAAACCAAGAACATTATTTAGTTCAGCAGTATTTAAAGCAGAAGTTTTTTGATGAGCAATAATGCCAATTTTTTTCTCTTCTGCAAAGGGTTTTCCTTTAGCTGAACCTAATATTAAAGCACATGACAAACCTGCAGCACTTCCTCCTAAAATTAAAACATCGAACATAATTATATTTTTAATGTGTATTAATTAAATAAACCCATAATATTGGAAGCAAATAACTTTACTGAAATAGCTAATAGAATTACTCCAAACACTTTTCTAATTATACTAATACCGTTTTCACCTATAAATTTCTCAATTTTTTCTGAAGTTTTCAAAACAATATACATAAATATTATGTTAATAATAATTGCAATAACAATATTTATGGTTTCATATTCGGCTCTTAATGATAAAATAGTTGTTAAACTTCCTGGCCCAGCTATTAATGGAAAAGCCAAAGGAAATACCGAAGCCGTATTTGGAGTTGTACTATCCTCTTTATATAGCGTTATGCCTAAAATCATTTCTAATGCTAGAAAAAATAAAATTAAAGAACCCGCAACAGCAAAAGAATTAACATCAATACCAATTAAATTTAAGATGCTTTTTCCTAAAAACAAAAAAACAATCATAATAATTCCTGCAACAATAGAAGCCCTTTCAGATTGAATAATTCCAACTTTTGAACGTAAATCTATAATAATTGGAATATTTCCAATCATATCAATTACAGCAAACAATACCATAGCCGCTGTAAATATCTCTTTAATATTTAATATCATACCTTAAAAATTTAAAAGTGGGCAAATGTAAAAATTCAAACTATATAATAAGCAAAATTAGTGTAAATTTTACTTATTTTTGCCACATGTTTCAATTAGGAAAAACCATAGTCTCTGAAGACATTATAGAAAAAGAATTTGTGTGCAATTTAAGCGCTTGTAAAGGTCAATGTTGCATTGATGGTGAAGCAGGTGCACCACTTGAAGAAAGTGAACTTCAAATATTATTAGACATCTATCCAAAAGTTAAACCATATTTACGTAAAGAAGGTATAAAAGCTATTGAAGAACAAGGCTTATTTATAACTATTGATGGCGAGTATGAAACCACACTAATTGACGGAAAAGATTGTGCTTTTGTTATTTTTGATGAAAACAAAATAGCAAAATGTGGTATTGAAGAAGCGTATAACAACGGAGATATAAAATGGAAAAAACCGCTTTCCTGTCATTTATACCCAATTAGAATTACTGATTATTCTGAATTTACAGCATTAAATTATCATTCTTGGCCAATTTGTGATGACGCTTGCTCATTAGGAAAAGAATTAAGAGTTCCTGTATACAAATTTGTAAAAGACGCACTTATTAGAAAATTTGGCAAGGAATGGTATTCTGAATTAGAGAAGGTTGCAGAAAATATTGAAAAAAAATAGCACACCTTTTATAAATTTTAGTTTTTAAATTTTGTAATTTTAGCAAAGATTTTTAATCTTTTGCTATGCACTTTTCTAAAAAGTTTTATTTATTTTTTACAATACTTATTGTTTACTCATTTGCTTATAGTCAAAAAATAACTGAAGTACAAATTGATAGTATTTTTAATGA
This sequence comes from Lutibacter sp. TH_r2, assembly GCF_033101135.1. Lineage (NCBI taxonomy): Bacteria > Pseudomonadati > Bacteroidota > Flavobacteriia > Flavobacteriales > Flavobacteriaceae > Lutibacter > Lutibacter sp. TH_r2. The sequence continues at coordinate 1,254,969 of NZ_JAWMPV010000001.1, read as the reverse complement.
ATTAAAGGTAAAACCAAATAGTATTCAAAAAGTTGATGATTTATTTTCATTATATAAAACTTCAGACAGAAATAAAGTACTGAATGAAAATATAATTGATGAAGCAATAATTGTAGCCAAAAAAATATTATATATAAAAGGTTTAGGTAAATGTTACGATAGAAAAGGATACGTTTCAAGAAAAAATTACGACTTCAGTAATTCGCTTATATACCACAAAAGAGCTTTAAATTACTTAAATAAAACAACAGATACACTAGCTATTATAAAGTGTTTGAATAACCTTGGGGTAACTTACAGAAAATTAAATTTAGAAAAAGAAGCCTTTGATTTTTATTTTCAAGCTTTAGATGTTTCCGAAAAAATAAAACATTCACGCAGTGTTGCAATAGCTCTAAATGGTATTGGGAATGTATTTATAGATACCAAAGAATACGACAAAGCATTGTACTACTTTAAAAGAGTGTATAAATTCGATTTAAGCTCTGAAAACATTAAAGGCCAAGAATATAGTTTATCAAATATTGGTGAAGCCTATTTATATGAAAAAGAATACGATTCAGCATTTTACTACTTTAACAAAGCGCTAAATTTATCAATAAAACATAAGCATAAATTAAGCGAAGCATATAGGTATAATTTATTAGGAAGGCTTTTTCTAAAAAAGGGAGATTTTAATAAATCAATTTCATATTACAACAAAGCAGTACCAATTTTAGAAGATTTTAACGAAGTAAGATATTTAAGCAATACACTAATTAACATTGGTGTTAACCAATTAAAAACAAAAGAACTTTCTAAAGCAAAAAACAATATTAATTTAGGGTTAACCAAAGCAAAATCCATTAAATCTAGAGAAAATATAATTATTGCACATGAAGCTTTAACTGAATACTACTCACAAACTAATAATTACAAAAAAGCTTTAGAATCTCAACAAATGGCAACCACTATTAAGGATAGCGTTTTAAATGAAGCTTCTCAAAAAAGTATTATTAGCACTCAAATTGCTTACGAAACTGCAAAAAAAGACGATGTAATTCAAGAGTTAGCAACTGAAAAAACTAAAATTGAAAAAGATGCTGAAACAAATTACCATAGATTATTAATTTCAATTTTTGGAGGCTCCACTATATTAGCGGCATTAGCGGTCATGTTTTATTTATATAGAAAAAATTCAGATTTAGAAATTGAAAATAAAAATAACGAGTTACAAAAATACATTCATCAAATTAACGAACTAAAAAACAATCCAAAAACAAATACTCTTACTGCTGAAAATTTTGAAGAATTTGGACTTTCAAAAAGAGAAATTGAAGTATTTAAACATATTACTAATGGCTTAAGTAACGATGAAATTGCTGAAAAAATGTTTGTTTCTAAAAACACTATTAAAACACATATTAAAAATATCTACTCCAAATTAGATGTAAAAAACAGAATACAAGCTATTAAAAAAATTACTACTATTTAAAAGCTTCTAATTTTCAAATTACCAATAAACACAAGGCTTTAAAGCTTAAAATCACCTTTATGGGTGAATCAAATCATACTTTTTTATGAAGTAAAATACTACTTCAGAATGTAATTTAGCACTATAATTAATTGCTAAAATTTCAATTAAAAAATTATGAGAAAAAAAAGCCAAAACAAACAGATTAAAATTATTGCTAAATTAATAATTGTAGCAATCCTATTTATTTTTACACCACAGCACGTAGAAGCACAATTTTTTAAAAAACTAAAAGAAAAAGCTGAAGCTAAAATTGAACGCGAAGCCGAAAAACGTGCAGAACGTCGCATGAACAAAAAAATTGACAAAACTTTTGACGATGCAGAAGATGTTATTGATGGAAAAAACACAACTAATAAAGATTCCGAAAAAAGTAACGACAATTCTGAAAATGGAGAAAACAAATCTGAAAACAATACAAATGGAAATCAAAAAAATGGAGCTAACAATAATTCAGCACCAGTAGTAAATAAACCAAACGTTGTTTGGAGTAAGTTTGATTTTGTACCTGGAGATACCGTAATTTTTGAAGATGGTCCAAGTACCAATGAAGAAAATGGCGAATTTCCAAGCCGTTGGGATTTATATAAAGGAGGTGCTGAAATTGCCGAATTTAATGGAACACCAGTTATAATGTATCTAGACGATGGTGGTGTAATAATTCCCTATTTAAAAAATTCAAGCGAAGATTACTTACCCGAAGTTTTTACAATAGAAATGGATGTATGGTTTGGTGAAGAACAAGAGTATAAAAGATATTGGATCGAGTTTTTTGATAAAAAAAATCAAAGACGTGGTGAAACTACCGATTTAGAATTATACCCAAATGGATTAGAATATGGAAATTCAAGTAAGAGATACCCAGGTAGAGAAAATGTTAATTGGGGTGTTGTAGATGTACCTATGTGGAGACATATATCTATAGCTTATACAAAGGGTAAATTTAAAGCCTATATGGATGATACTCGATTAATTAACATTCCTCGTCTAGAAGGTAATCCAACAGGTATTTCCATACGTTCAGAATCTGGTTCAACCACATATATTAAAAATATCCGTATCGCTAAAGGTGGTGTAAAATATTATGACAGAGTGCTTTCTGAAGGGAAAATAATTGTAAACGGAATAAAATTCGACATAAATAAAGCTACGTTAAAAGCTGAAAGTATGGGTCCAATCAATAAAATTTATGATTTGATGGTAAAAAACCCAGACATCAATTTTAGTGTAGAAGGACATACAGACAGTGATGGAAGCGATACAAATAACCAAACACTTTCTGAAGCAAGAGGAAAAACCGTAATGGACAAACTAATTGCAATGGGAATTACTCCAAATAGACTTAAATCAAACGGTTTTGGTGAATCTAAACCAATAGATAATAATAGCTCTCCAGAAGGTAAAGCAAACAACCGTAGAGTAGAATTTGTAAAATTTTAAATTAATAAAAAAATTAAATTATGAAAAACACAATCAAATTTTTAACAGTATTAGTAGCAGTATTTAGTTTCACATTTACTTCCTGTGACGATGATATTTTAGATGTAGATTTTAACACAACAATTACAGCTAAAATTCCTGTTCATGTAGACCAAGATCAAGAAACCGTTAATGAAAGTACTATTTTATCACTAGATAATAGTGATACAAATAAGTATTTAAATAAAATTAAAGGTGTAGAAATCACAAAGCTAACCTATAAAATTACCAACTTTTCTGGAGATGCTACAGGAACTATTAATGTAGATTTTAAAGCTGATAATTTAATATTACAAACCGAAGGTTTTGTTGTTGAAAACGCATATAACAATACAACAATTTTTGAAGTAACAGATATTGATAAATTAAACAATATGGCAAATCTGCTTAAAAACAACAAAAGTGTTACTGTTGGTGTTTCTGGAGATTGTGTAGCAAAAGAAAATTCAATGGATTTTAATGTAGAAGTTACTGCAGAATTAAAAGTTACTGCAAATCCACTATAAACTCTAAATTATAAAAAATGAAAAATCTAAATCTTCTAGCAATAGTCTTATTACTAGCACTCACATCGTGTTCAGAAAGCAAAAAATCAGAAAAAAGTAGTTATAAAAAATATCCTTTTAAATCTGCTGTAATTGAATACACAGTTTCAGGAAATTCAACAGGGACAAAAACTACATACATAGCAGATTATGGATATAAACAAGCCGAATTATCAGAAATTACAACCAACATAATGGGTATGAAGTCTACCGAAAAAAAGGATGTAATTACAATTGGATCTAACATAAATACAATAGATCATCAAACAAAAAAAGTAATAACAACCAATAATCCTTTCGCTGAAAAATATGCTGAAAATGTAGGTGAAGATTATATAAAAACTGGAGAAGATGTTTTAATTGCTTTAGGTTTTAAAAAAAGTGGAACTGAATCTGTTTTAGGTAAAGAATGTACTATTTGGAAAGGAATGAACACCATTTGGACATGGAAAGGTTTAGTACTTAAAAGCGAAACAAATATTATGGGAATGACAGTTGCTGAAACAGCAACAAGTATTAAAACCGATATCAATGTTCCTTCAAGTAAGTTTGAAATTCCATCTAATTACAGTGTACAAGAAGCTCCAGAAATGGAAGGTTTAAACGATGTGTTTTCTGAATTTGAAGATGCAAAAGATGAGTTAACTTCAGAAGATAAGGAAATGATTAAACAGGTTCAAAACATGTCTTTTGAAGATTTTGAAAAAATGATGAAAAAAGAAGATCCAGAAGTATCTGATGAAGAAATTAAAACTGCTTTTAGAATGATGCAGTTATTGCCTAAAAATTAGAATTTAGAATTATTAACAAGCATAATTAATCCTCTTAATACTGCATATTTAATTATAAAAAACATGAAAAAATTAACCATTATAATCGCATTATTTATAGTGTCCATAAGTTGTAAAGGAAACGACACTAAATCAACAGATAAGTTATCAATTAACACTAATCAACAAGATCCAATATTAAAACGATACAACGTAAAATCGGGGATTATTAAATACAAATTAACCGTAAGCGGAGGCACAATGGGAAGCGTAGTAGTAGGCGACGGAACTGAAAATGTATATTTTAAAGATTGGGGAAAGTTAGAATTTATGGAAGAGAAATCTACAACAACTACAACTATCAATATTTTTGGTCAAAAAAAGGTGGAGAAAGCTAACGTACACAAAATTTCAAAATTAGACAATGGCGAAGTATATAACGTAGATTTTGACAAAAAACAAATTTTATTACGTAGAGATATGGGAATGGAAGTAACTAAAGCCTTTGCTAGTGGTGATGCTAATAAAACAGGAATGGAAATGTTAGAAAGTATGGGTGGGAAAAAAATTGGGAATGAAAACTTTCTTGGTTACAATTGTGAAGTTTGGAGCATTCTAGGTGGTAAACAATGGATGTACAAAGGTGCTGTTTTAAAACTTGAAATTAATGTAATGGGAATCCTAACCGTTAAAGAAGCCACCAGTGCTAAATTTGATGTAAATGTACCAGATAGTAGTTTTAATTTACCTGATTTTCCTATTGTAAAAGAAGAAGGTTTTTTAGACAATGAAGAGTATAAAGATGAAATGGAAAATATGGACGACAAAATGGATATGTTAAGTAAAATGTCCTATGAAGATTGGAAGAAAATGGCAACTAAAAACGATCCTGAAATGAAAGAAATGAGCGATGAAGAACTATATGAAACGTACAATATGATTCAGAAAATGATTAAAATGAAACAAGGAAATTAAATAAACTGTTATGGCAAATCAAAAAAACTCTCCAATAGCCACCTTTATAATGGGTATTATATTTATTGTTAGTAGTTGGATGGTGTATAGCAATTTTAGCGCACCAATGGTTAAAGAGTCTGAAGCTTCAGAAAATTGGCCAACTACTTCAGGTATGATAACGTATTCTGAACTTTCACAAAGCATGAGCGACGGAAAAAAAATGTATGCAGCTAATGTAAATTACAATTTTACCGTGGATGAGAAAGCTTACACTGGAGATAGAATATCGCTTACTAGTAATGGTACATCTACAGGTAGTGTGGGTAAAGTAAAAGAAACATTACAAACCTATCCTGTTGATGCAAACGTAACCGTTTATTACGATCCTGAATTTCCTAATAATGCTGTATTAGAACCTGGAGCCGACTTCTTTATTTATTTTGTTAAGTACGGGCCACTTGTTTTAGGTTTAATTGGAGTGTTAATGATATTACAATTGGTAAAAAAAATTGGTTTACTAATACTTGCACTTTTTTTAAGCACTAGAAATTAATTCAATAAAAATTACATAAAAAAATAGAATGAAATCACACGATATAGATTATAAAATAAAAGGACACGATATTCAATTTGTAGAAATTGAGTTAGACCCACAAGAAACAGTAATTGCTGAAGCAGGTGCCATGCTTTACATGAAAGAAGGCATTGATTTTGTTGCAAAAATGGGCGATGGTTCTGAACCAGAAAAAGGCTTGTTTGGTAAATTATTATCAGCTGCATCACGTAAAATTACGGGCGAATCTATTTTTATCACTCATTTTACACATCAAGGTACAGGAAAAAGCCACGTAGCTTTTGCGGCTCCATACCCTGGAACTATTATTCCTTTAGATTTAGACGATGTTGGAGGAACTATTATTGTGCAACGCGATGCATTTTTGTGTGCAGCACTTGGAACAAAAATTAGCCTACATTTTAATCAAAAATTAGGTGCTGGTTTTTTTGGTGGTGAAGGGTTTATTTTACAAAAACTACAAGGTGATGGTAATGTATTTATTCACGCTGGAGGAACAGTAATTGAACATCAATTAAATGGCGAAACATTAAGAGTTGATACAGGTTGTGTTGTTGGTTTTCAACAAGGAATAGACTTTAGTGTACAACGCGCAGGAAACTTAAAATCTATGGTATTTGGTGGTGAAGGTTTGTTTTTAGCAACCTTACAGGGAACAGGTAAAGTATGGTTACAATCAATGCCTATTAGCAAGTTAGTTAACCAATTATCTCCAGGCGGCTCAAACAGCAAAAAAGAAGAAAGCAAAGGTTTGTTAAATAGTTTATTGGAATCATAGATTAGAGATTCTTCAGAATTAAATAATTAAAAAGTGGAATGTTGCTAAAAATAAATTGCTATGAAAATTAAATTACTGTTTTTATCACTTATTGTAACTGTAGCAGTACACGCACAAGATTTTAAACCGTACAAAGTAAAATCAGGAAAAATAATCTATGAAAACTTAAAATATTCAACCGTTTCAGGATATTCAAATAAAAATGGTGTTGAAACAAGTTATAGCAAACAAGTGCCATATGTAGCCGAACAAGTAATTTATTATTGGGATGAATTTGGAGATGTTGCGTTTGAAGAAACATATCAGGTTTCAAAATTTGGAGGAAAACCACTTCCTGAAAAAGTAAAAATAGCAGAACGTTTATGGGCAGATGAGCATCGTTACTATTTCAGCTTTAAAGACAATAAAGTAAGTGACGATGCTTTTCATTTAAGAATAAAATGTAGAGAGCATTTTCAATACTATCAAATAAAAGATTCTTGGATTGAAACTTTGTATATGGGAGCCGAAAAGTCTGGAACCAAAGAAATACTAGGAAAACAAGCCGATTATTACAACATAAGTAGATATAATGATATCTATGCCTGGAAAGGTTTGGTTTTAAAAGACGAAAGCTTCTCTACAAAAGGATCAAATGGTCCTAGAAACACTATTGAAAGAGCAAAAGTTGCTGTAGAAATTGATACTATTTCAGCAATAAATAAAGAACTGTTCAATCCTATTTGGTTAAAACGCGAAAGACTTTATCAATCTTTAAACAATCAAAAAATTGTAGAATTATTTGATGGTCGACAAGATGTACTAATACAGGCAGATAATATCAACGGGTTTAGAATTAGAAAAAACGATATTTTACTGTTTGTAACCACCAAACTAGCTACTGGGAAGCTTCAAGTTTTAGACATTGATCAAAATAATTTAACCATTAAATATCAACTCTATAACAACAATGGTTTTGAGTTAAATTCTAGAGATTCTTACAAAATTAAAGATGGCTCAATGGTAAATATGGATAACATCACTTATAAAAAATCAACCAATACGGAACTTGATTTTAAGTATGAAAAATCCATTATAATTCCACAAAACAATATCAGCGTTTTTTTACTAAAACCAAGCAGATCAAAAACACTAAAAATTAAGAAATACATTAGAAAACACTAAAAATAAAAATTATGAAAAATTTAATAAGTGCATTAATAATCATCCTGTGTAGTTTTTCTTCAAAAGCACAAGATGCTACTATTATTGGAAACTGGCAATTAACTACAGTTGCAGGAGTTGGAGAAACCGAAACAGGATTAGAAGTCGTTTTTATTTTTGAAGATAACGGCGTTCTAAAAGCAGGAAAAAACCCTAAATCAAGAACAATGAATGTTGGTACTTGGAAATACAATAAACAAAAAAAATTACTGGTTTTAACAAGCGAAATGGATCAAGATTTTAATGGAGAAACTACTGTTTTAAAATTAAACGATAAAGAGTTAGTCTATAAAAAAGGCATTACAACATTTAGCTTTATAAAATTCGATCCTCCAGCTAAAGTTATAATTACAATGAAAAAACCAACGCTTTCATTTGAAATAGAAGAAATGTATGATGAAGAAGGGAATTTTAATTATGAAGAAGCAGAAGCTAAATTACCTTGGAGAATTACAACCATTGTAAATTTTTTAAAGGACTATACCGAAATGGTGTACAATGTTACAAGTTTCCCTGATGAACAAGAACCTTTTGCTTGGGTTGAAAGCGAAAAAATAAAGTATGATGATGCTGCGCAAACTATTGATGTTAGAAGTTTCTCTCATTCTCAAAACGATTATATAGATATGATGGAAGATCCAATTTTGATGGATAATCTTCCAGAATATGAAGAAGATTTTATGTTCTTCCCTCAAGATAATTTAGATACTTATAAAGTAGTAGGAACAGAAAAAATAGAAACACCAGCAGGCACTTTTGAATGTACCATTGTTGAAGGTTTTGGAAGGTTTAATGCAAAAGTTAAATATTGGATGGTAACTAAAAAACCAGGTGTATTTGCTAAAGTAATTAATGTAAAAGATGCACCAGCACCTTACGGAAATACAACTGTATATATTTTAAAAGAAATAAAATGAAAACTATAGTAATTTCAATTTTAACATTCGTAAGTCTCGCTGCTTTTGGTCAAAACAATGCAGAACAAACAAAAATTAAAGACTATTTAGAAAGCTCTTTACTAAACAAAAATACCTTACTAATTAGTAGTGCTTGGCAAAAAGTAACCGCTTCAGACATTTATCAAAGCGAATTACTCTTTAGCACCAATCATCACGATGGGCATAACATAGTACAATTACAGTATTTTATAAAAACTGGAAATAAACTGATTGCTTTTAAAGATCAAAACGATCTATTGGCTTCAAATGCGTTTTTAGAAAGCCTAAAATCAAAAAAATTTAAACTAACAACTGAAGATGATGGTGTTGCTTTTCAATCTTTCTTAAAATTATTAGATTATAAAAATGGTTTAGGTTTTTTCACTGAAGATAACACTTGGTATTTTATAAGAGATAAGTTTTTTGATGATATAAAAGCGTATATAGTTACCACAGATAGTAAAGGTGAAATCGTATCAATAGTTTATCAAGATGAATTGGAAAAAAACTTACCTGAAACACTTTTACAAGCAGGAAAAAATATAGATTCTACAAATTCTGAAGCTAGTATTTCAAAAGCAGATAGTGATTTTATGCGCAATTATTTGTATAAAAACACAAATTATAAATTTGAGATTACACCACTTAATTTTTATTCCATAAATAAAATTTCAAACATTTCAATTAACAAATGTAACTTAAAAGTAACCGAAGGTGAAGAGGGCAACAGCTTTACAAATAATACGCCTTTTGTGTTAGTCTCAAGTAATAATGAGTACATAAAATCTTCTATAGATGTACTTTTAGAAATACCCATATTCTTAAACAGTTTACAAGAAAAATACACACTAAAAACAGAAGATGATGCCAGACTTTTTCAATATGTATTAGACGATCTTTCACCAGTTAGCAAATTTGATATAGAATTAAAAACCTTTTACAAAAAAGACAATATGTGGTTTTTTGTTCGCGAAAAATCTTTTGATGATTTAAAAGGCTACATCTTATTAGTAGATGAAAAAAACAAGGTTTCTCATCTAGAATATGCCAAAATTTCTGAAGAAAGCATCCTTCGTATAAAAATGAAAGATCCAAACTTTAAAGCAGATTATAAATTTAAATTAGAACAACCAACTACAACTAAAGTTAAAGTTAAACAAGGCGAAGATTTATATGTCGAAATCAGTTTTGATGCCAATATGGTAAATGCAGTAGGCGCTTGGGTACTTACCCAACGAGATGGAGAAAACGCAGGTATGTATGCAGGCACATCCATAGATTCACCTTTTACCAAAAGAATCCCTGGTGCGGCTTTAGAAAATCAGTTTCATACATATGAATATTATTTACTTAAAAATGGTGAGAAAAATGTTGAAAATGCCTTAGGAAAAGTAAAAATTGAAATTGAAGTAGAGTAATTAAAATATGTTCAACTAAATAAAATTTAAAATTATGAAACGCATCCTATATTTATTAGTAGCAGTAGCCTTTTTAGTTTCGTGTTCAACAAGCCAAAAAACTACAACAGCAATAACTAAAACGAAACCAATACCTCCTGAAGGTATCACTTTTACTGAAATTAATAATTTTAAAGGTTTTGCTTCACTCCAAAAGCCGTATCAAGGTGAAGGGTTTAGCAAGCAAGAATCTAGTGCATTCAATGATGCTGGAGAGCAAGTACCAACTAGCAAATACCTAGGGCAACATGTATATCAATTTAGTAATTTATCTACAAATCCATTTATAAAAGGTGAGAATACTACTATTAATACAGCACTTGAAAGCATTAAAAAATCCAGCATTTTAAGACCAATGCTTAAAAAAGAAAATGTATTAGAACATTACAGTGATGTTGTAATAGCAGGCAAAACATGCAAAAGATTTCTTGTTTCCTCTAATTTTAGTAGAAACGATTATTCTTGTGTGTATTATAGATTAGGTTATATAATTCCACATCACAATACTACGGCACTTTTTTATATAGATCAAGCAAAAAGTAGTCCAATAAAGGCTTTTGAAGGAGATGTTAAAAAACTTGAGAGTGTATTTAAATATATGATTGAAACTGTTGAATTTAGAGAATACAAAAATTGATAAAGTTATCTGTAATAAACGAATTAGAAATATTATGAGAAATCTGTTAATACTAACAATAGTTTTAAGCACTGCTTTTGCCGGTTTTGCTCAAACGTGTAACAGCAAAGCAAAACTTCAAGAAACCATAAATACAATTTCTGAAAAACCAAAGATGTTACTTTCAAACAAGTTCTTGTACATTATTCACCCAATGATTAAAAAAGAAGATCGCGAACGTGAATATAAGATAAATGGAAATCTAATTTGGGAAGCCAATTTGTGTAAAATTACATACACTTGGTACAAACAAACCAAAGGACCAACATCAAAGTCAACTATTAAAATTGGTGAAACTTTTTCGTTTAACTATCCATTAAATACGCTTAAAAATTTATTAAGTGAAAATGAATTTAAAGGATGGGAGTTTTCCGAAAGTTTAGCGTTGGATAAGCAAAATTTCAGCGGCTACAAAAGTACCGTTGTTATGAATGGAGTTGAAAAGAATTTTCAAGTGTATTTAAAAGGCAACCAACTTTACGCAGTATCGTTGGGGTTTGCAAACACTGGAATATCACATGAAAAAAATGTAAAAGAATCAGCAGATTTCTGGTATTTTTCAAAGGTTGGTGATCAACTTCGCTTTGTAAAAAAATTTACCATTAAAGCTTCAAAAAATAATTCGGTTCCAATAATCGAAAAAACAACAGACAATTATCAATATTAAAATTCAATTTTAATGAAACAACTATTTTTTATTCTAATAGCATTCATTGTATTTAAAATTAACGCTCAAAACGAAACAACAAACATCAATTTTGAGGTTCCTCAATCTTTTTTTAATGAAATGTTTAGAGGTCCAAGCGATAAATATTTAGTAGCATGGACCGGAGGCGTTAGTACCATTGTAAAAAATAAAAATGGTCAAGAAATTCAAATTAACGGAGTTATTAATATTGTTGAAGATTATTTAAATACTGAACTTACAAATCTAGACCGTAGGTATTTTAAATTTAACTTAAACTCACCTTCAAAAAGAATTACTACACCTAATGGTAAAACTTGGGCTGGACGTTGCGGGTACAACCCTTATGAAGGAATAACTTATAAAGATATTATGAATGGAGTTATAGCAGGTTGGCCACCTGAATTAACTACAGAAGTTTGGGCGTTACATGCTTCAAAAATAACTTCAAAAAAAGGAACTTATATAAATCCTAAATCTGGAAAAACAGAAGTAATTTCCGTATATTTTAATGCCAATTCTACTTTTTACTATCATAAAATTAAACCGCAAAGCTTAAAAGGTAAAATTACCAGAGATGATGATTATAAAGCTTGTGGTGAAATTAGAATGTATCGTTTAGGTCCAGGTTACCCAAGATTCAATAAAAAAACGGATGTTATTGCTGATAAATTTGAGTTTAACAAAGAGTTATTTTTAGGCGAATATCAAGTTCAATATTTATGGGAAGATGGAACTTTTGAAGTTTTAGAACAAAACTATATCTATGATCCCTTTAGTGTATTACCTGATGATTTAGAATATGAACTTAAAACTTTTGAAGGTGAAATTAGCGGAACTTTAGTAGATAAAGAAACGCATAAACCTATAAAAAATCAAAAAGTAAAACTACAACCTGTTTGTTCAGAATCTACACTACCAGAAAAAGAAACTATAACAGATGGTGAAGGTAAATTTAAATTTTCCGAAGTTCCAAAAGGCGTGTACAATGTTGTTACAAAAGGAGCTTTTAACACATTGGCAGGTTTAACTAAAGATCCAGCTTTAAGATTAAGAGAAATTGAAGTTAAACCAAATTACAAATACGATATTTATGCTACTTACACTGCTTCTGGTTTTGCAAAAGCAGAACTTGTTTGGAGAGCTGCAACCATTAAATTTCCAGAAGAAGGTGACAAAATTCAATTTTTTGATATGATGGCATTTAAAAATAGTGGCGATTATGATAACCCAACAGGAACTGATGGTGAGCCTTTAAAAATTCCGTATACAACAATAATTCCTGGTATAGGTAAACAAACTTTATATGGTTGGCCTGAAAGTGAAACAGCAACACCCGAAGTACTTTCTGTTTCTTCACTTGGCGGATATAAAGTTTTTCCAAGCTTTAAAGTTTCTTTAGATGAAGACGCATTAAATTCTTGTAATATTTCACAAGACAATAATGGACCTATTTACCTAGAATTAAATTTTGATTTATCTGGAAGATACCCAAACTCAACTGTTTGGCAACAAGTAGATGTAGGTACTAGAGAAGATAAAGTTTGGAACGCCACAAAAGGAAATTCTGCAAACGGATATCCTCAATCTTTTAAAAGGTATTATTTTACTAAAGCTGAAATAGAGAAATTTAAAAATGGAGAATTATTAGAAATAAACTTAACGGGTAAAGCAAACTTAAAAGTTGAATTTAAACCTTTAGAAAATCAATAATATAAATATCACAAACAGTAATACTAAATTTTATAAAAAAACACTATGAAAAATTATAAAACAATTTTAATACTAATAATCGCATTTACTACTATACTTTCTTGTTCTAAAAAAGATGATGAATTAACTTTTGATGAACTAATGGTTGAAAACAGCCCTTGGAGTTTTAATGGCGTTGAGCTTTCAAATGTAATAAATAACGGAACTGAAGATTTTGATAAAGATGAATTTGAAAAAAATGTTAAAGAAGCCAACGAAAACACCTCTTATAACTTTTATTTCGATGGAACAGGAGAAATATTTTATGGAAATGAAGATGGAACTACAATAAATTGGAAAATTATTAATAACAATCAATTAATACTATCTGATGATGAATGGGAAAGTACTTTCATCAATTTAATAGTAACTCAAACAAACCTAGAATTTTTAAGTACTAATATGACAGTTAATTTAGATGTTAATGCTGATGTAAAATATCTTTTTAGCAAATCTATTAATTAATAATTGAATTAATTTAACGCATTACAATTAGGAAATATAATAATTCCCCTAGTTTCATTTACACTTTTCTAAAGGCTCAAATTTAAAAACTTGAGCCTTTTTTAGTTTTTTAAAAAAAGAAACACATTCTTATACAAATAAAATTTACAATACCACATATAACACTGATATTCAGAAAGTAATAATTAAAACTAAAAAGTATTTTTATTCAAAATGTTAAAAACTTCTTAATAACTGTTTGTAAGTACACCTTTTTTTATGTGCAAAATTTTTCAATATTTGTTTCTCTCGTTTTAAACGAAAACTCTAACTATTTTCTAACTAAAATAATACTATTGCCAATGGCTGCTATTGAACCAATTTTGCAAGAAAACAAAGACCGATTTGTAATTTTCCCTATTCAACACCAAGATATTTGGGAATGGTATAAAAAGCAAGAAGCCAGTATTTGGACAGCTGAAGAAATAGATTTACACCAAGATGTAATTGATTGGGAAACTAAATTAAATGATGATGAGCGCTATTTTATTAAACATATTTTAGCTTTTTTTGCTGCTTCTGATGGAATTGTAAATGAAAATTTAGCAGAAAACTTTGTGAGCGAGGTTCAATATTCTGAAGCAAAATTCTTTTATGGTTTTCAAATTATGATGGAAAACATTCATTCTGAAGTGTACTCATTATTAATTGATACCTATGTTAAAAACGAAGCTGAAAAAGATCAGTTATTCAAAGCTATTGAAGTTTTTCCGGCCATAAAATTAAAAGCAGATTGGGCTTTAAAATGGATTGAAAGCCCAAGTTTTGCAGAACGTTTAATTGCATTTGCAGCGGTGGAAGGTATTTTCTTTTCTGGTAGTTTTTGTTCAATTTTTTGGCTGAAAAAAAGAGGATTATTACCTGGATTAACGTTTTCTAACGAATTAATTTCACGTGATGAAGGTTTACACTGTGATTTTGCTGTACACTTACACAACCACCACATAGTAAATAGAGTTCCAAAAGAACGTATTTCAGAAATTCTTGTAGACGCATTAGATATTGAGCGAAAATTTATAACAGAATCTTTACCCGTTAGTTTAATTGGTATGAATGCCAAATTAATGACTCAATATTTAGAATTTGTAACCGACAGGTTGTTACTAGAATTTGGTTGTGAAAAAGTTTACAATTCAACCAATCCTTTTGATTTTATGGAAATGATTTCATTAGAAGGAAAAACAAACTTCTTTGAAAAAAGAGTTTCTGAATATCAAAAAGCCGGTGTAAAAAGCGGTGGAACTGGAAGTATCAGTTTTGATGCAGATTTCTAAATCTATTTAGAATTAGGTTTATACAACGTTTATTTAACGCTCCAAGCATTAAATAAATAGAAATTTTAACATTGTATCTCCTGTATAAAAAAAATTATACGATGTTAAATTTTCGTCAACCTGAACTTGTTTCAGGTTCGCAAAATAATTAATTATCTGTATGGTGAGATGCTGAAACAAGTTCAGCATAACAAACTTTTACAATTAAAATAATAAGCTAACCTGATACTTAATACCAGTTACTAGCTACTAAAAAACTAAAATATGTTTGTATTAAAAAGAGACGGAAGAAAAGAGCCTGTGATGTTCGACAAGATCACAGCAAGAGTGAGAAAAATGTGTTATGGTCTAAATAACCTTGTAGATCCTGTAAAGGTTGCAATGCGTGTTATTGAAGGACTTTATGATGGTGTTACAACTTCCGAACTCGATAATTTAGCCGCTGAAATTGCAGCGACTATGACTGTACAACATCCAGATTATGCAAAATTAGCTGCCAGAATTGCTGTTTCAAACCTTCATAAAAACACTAAAAAAACATTTAGTGAAGTTATGACGGATTTATATAATTATGTAAATCCAAGAACTGGTAAAAAAGCACCTTTACTTTCTAATGAAACGTACAATGTGATTATGGACAATGCCAATAAATTGGATTCTACAATAATTTACAACAGAGATTTTGGGTACGATTATTTTGGTTTTAAAACATTAGAACGCTCTTATTTACTAAAAATTAATGGCGAAATTGTTGAGCGCCCTCAACATATGTTAATGCGTGTTGCGGTTGGAATTCATATGAATGATATTGATGAAGCTATTGAAACGTACGAGTTAATGTCTAAAAAAATATTTACACACGCTACACCAACATTGTTTAATTCAGGAACACCAAAACCACAAATGTCATCTTGTTTCTTATTACAAATTCAAGACGATAGTATAGATGGCATTTACGATACGTTAAAACAAACAGCTAAAATATCACAATCTGCTGGTGGAATTGGATTGTCTATACACAATGTTAGAGCAACAGGTTCATACATACGTGGTACCAACGGAACATCAAACGGAATTGTTCCAATGTTGAAGGTTTATAATGATACGGCTCGTTATGTAGATCAAGGTGGTGGAAAACGTAAAGGTTCTTTTGCTATTTATATGGAACCTTGGCACGCCGATGTTTTTGATTTTTTAGATTTACGTAAAAACACAGGAAAAGAAGAAATGCGTGCTCGTGATTTATTTTACGCAATGTGGATTCCAGATTTATTTATGAAACGTGTTGAAGAAAATGGAGATTGGACGTTGATGTGCCCGAATGAATGTCCACATTTATTTGATACGTATGGCGATGAGTTTGAAAAACTATACACTAGTTACGAAGAAGTTGGAAAAGGAAGAAAAACCATAAAAGCGCGTGAATTATGGGAAAAGATTTTAGAAGCTCAAATTGAAACTGGAAATCCGTATATGTTGTACAAAGATTCGGCCAACAGAAAATCGAATCAAAAGAATTTAGGAACCATTCGTTCTTCAAATTTATGTACAGAAATTATGGAATATACCGCAAAAGACGAAGTTGCAGTTTGCAACTTGGCATCTATTGCAATTCCAATGTTTATTGATGAAAATGAAAAAGGAAAGAAATTCTTCAATCATCAAAGACTTTTTGAAGTAACTAAAAAAATTACACGAAACCTAGATACTGTAATTGATAGAAATTACTATCCAGTAAAAGAAGCTGAAAACTCAAATGTACGTCATAGACCAATTGGATTAGGAATTCAAGGTTTAGCCGATGCGTTTATTATGTTGCGTATGCCTTTTACAAGTGATGAAGCTAAAAAACTAAACGAAGAAATATTTGAAACTATTTATTTTGCGGCTGTAACCTCTTCAATGGAAATTGCTAAAGTAAAAGAACCATATTCAACATTTAAAGGTTCTCCAATGTCTCAAGGTGAATTCCAATTTAATATGTGGAATGTTTCAGAAGACGATTTAAGCGGACGTTGGGATTGGAAAGGTTTACGTGAGGAAGTAATAAAAAACGGCGTTAGAAATTCATTATTAGTAGCACCAATGCCAACTGCTTCAACTTCACAAATTTTAGGTAACAACGAAGCTTTTGAACCTTATACTTCAAATATTTATACACGAAGAGTATTAAGTGGTGAGTTTATTGTGGTAAACAAACACTTATTAGAAGATTTAGTTGAATTAGGTTTATGGAACAATGATATGAAAGAAGATATTATGCGTGCCAACGGATCTATTCAACATATTGATGTAATTCCGCAGGAATTGAAAGATTTGTACAAAACGGTTTGGGAAATGAGTATGAAAGATATTATTGATATGTCTCGCCAAAGAGGATATTTTATAGATCAATCGCAATCTCTAAACTTGTTTATGCAAGATGCAAATTACTCTAAACTAACTTCAATGCATTTTTATGCTTGGAAAAGTGGCTTAAAAACTGGAATGTATTATTTAAGAACAAAAAGTGCCGTAAACGCAATTCAATTTACAGTTTCAAAAGATAAAAAAACAGAAGAAAAGCCTTTATCTCCTGAAGAATTAAAAGCAATGCTAATTGAATCACAAAACAATCCAGATGATTGTGAAATGTGTGGCTCTTAAAACTAAAAAAAGTTAATATTTTAAAACCTCTAATTATTTTTATTAGAGGTTTTTTTATTTAGGATTAAATCGTATTATTTTTTGTAATTTTATCACTTATTGTAATATTTTTATTAGAACGTGAAATAACATTGATTTAATGTTGATAACATTAACTTAACAATTGCGTAAAATAATGACACTATTTTTGCGCAACTAATTTTTAGAAAATGGGAGATATTTATATTTTAATGCTTGTAGCATTAACCGTACTTGCAATTATTGATTTAGTTGTTGGTGTTAGTAATGATGCTGTAAACTTTTTAAATTCAGCAATTGGATCTAAAGCTGTTTCAATTAAAACAATTATGGTAATTGCCAGTATTGGTGTTGCGCTTGGAGCAATTACATCAAGCGGAATGATGGAGGTTGCTAGAAAAGGGATTTTTAATCCTTCTGAATTTTATTTCAACGAAATAATGTTCATTTTTATGGCAGTAATGATTACTGATATTTTATTATTAGATGTCTTTAATTCGCTAGGAATGCCTACTTCAACAACCGTATCCATTGTATTTGAGTTATTAGGAGCAGCCGTAGCCATATCTTTAATTAAAATTTCGAACAATGGTGAATCCATGGCCGATGTTGGAAAATATATTAATACAGCTACTGCATTGTTAATTATTTCAGGTATTCTGCTCTCGGTATTTATTGCCTTTTCCGTAGGTGCTTTGGTCCAATTTTTATCACGACTCTTATATTCTTTTCAGTTTGACAAAAAAAGAAGTATCATTAACGCAGTTTTTGGTGGTTTTGCGATTACTGCAATCACTTATTTTATTTTTGTAAAAGGTATGAAAGGAACTCCTTTTTATGGAGATGTTAAACACTTAATTGAAGGAAAAACTTTTGAAATTATATTTTTTGGATTTTTATTCTGGACTATATTATCACAATTACTAATAATGCTTTTTAAAGTAAATATTTTGAAGTTTATTGTTGTAATTGGAACTTTTTCATTGGCTATGGCTTTTGCTGGTAATGATTTGGTAAACTTTATTGGAGTGCCAATTGCCGCTTTAAATTCTTGGCAAGAATGGAGTGCTTCAGGCATACCTGCAAATGAATTCTCCATGGGAGTTTTGGCTAAAAAAGTTCCATCAAACCCATGGTTATTATTTATAGCTGGAGGTATTATGGTAGTAACACTTTGGTTCTCTAAAAAAGCAAAAATCGTTATTGAAACAGGTATTAACTTATCGCGTCAAGGTGAAGGTCACGAAAAATTTCAACCTAATGCAGTATCTAGAACTGTTGTGCGTGGAGCTATTTTATTTAATACAGGATTATCGAAAATTATTCCTGAAAAAACTTTAAAATGGGTAGATTCTAAATTTCAAAGACCCGTTGTAGATTTACCAAAAGATAAATCATATGAATTACCTGCTTTTGATATGGTAAGAGCTTCCGTAAATCTTTTTGTTGCTGGTATTTTAATTTCTATTGGTACTTCATTAAAATTACCTTTATCTACTACATACGTTACGTTTATGGTTGCAATGGGTACATCACTAGCTGATAGAGCTTGGGGAAGAGAAAGTGCTGTTTATAGAGTTGCAGGTGTATTTAATGTAATTGGTGGATGGTTTTTAACTGCTTTTTCTGCATTTACTGTTGCTGCTATTTTTGCTTACATTATTTATTTAGGGGAAATAGTTTCGGTAGCTATTTTACTAATTCTAGTTTTATTTTTATTAGGAAGAAGCTCTTATAGACACGCCAAAAAAGCAAAAGAAAAAAAAGAAAAACGTTATATGGAGCGTGCTGAATTAATTACAATTAATGAAGTAGTTGAAGAAAGCTCTGACCATATTTCTGAAGTTGTTAAACGTGTAAATAAATTATTTACTAATGTTGTTGACGATTTAGCTAACCACGATTTAAACAAGCTTTCAAAAACTGAAAAACACGTTAAAAAACTAAATAAAGAAGTTAATGAACTTAAAAGCGATGTATTCTACTTTATAAAATCTTTAGATGATTCTTCAGTAAGAGCAAGTAGATTTTACATTTTGGTTTTAGGTTATTTACAAGATGTAACACAATCAATTGAATATATTTCAACTACAAGTTTCAATCATGTTAACAATAATCATAAAAACTTAAAAAAATCTCAAATTAAAGATTTAAAGGATATTAACAACAAACTACAATCTTTATTTAATAAACTTGAAAAAGACTTTACCGAAAGAGATTTTAATAATTTAGTTTCTATTCTTGATGCTAAACAAGAATTATTTAATGATGTTTCTGAATCTATTGACAAACAAATTGCAAGAATTAGAACTGAAGATACAAGTCCAAAAAATGCAACATTGTATTTTGGAATTTTATTAGAAACTAAAGATTTAATTTCTGCCTTAATGAGTTTACTTCAATTATATGAAGAATTTAAAATTCAAGAAAACGTAAAAAAAATATAATATTTAATCTATATTTTAAAAAGCCATCAACTAGTTGATGGCTTTTTTTTATACTTAAAAATATGTATGTTTACTTATAGAAATTTAAACCTTTATGCTAAAACGGCTTTTATTTGTTTCATTTTTAATTGTATTAGCAATTATATTATTCTTCAATCCTAATTTTAAAACAATCTCTGCCGGAGTTGCTATTTTACTTTTTGGAATGATAATGCTTGAAGAAGGCTTTAAAGTTTTTACCAAAGGTCCGCTTCAAAATATTTTAAAAAACGCTACTAATAAATTATATAAAAGTATTACTGCTGGAGCATTTGTTACAGCAATAATTCAATCTAGTTCTTTAGTTTCTGTAATCACAATTTCTTTTATAAGTGCTGGTTTAATTTCACTTTCAGGTGGTTTAGGATTAATATTTGGAGCAAATATTGGTACTACTGCAACGGCGTGGTTAGTTGCCGGATTTGGTTTAAAAATAAAAATTTCAGCATTAGCAATGCCTATGCTAATTTTTGGATTAATATTTTCATTTCAAAAAAAATCTTCATTTAAAGGTATTGGAAATGTACTTGCTGGTTTAGGGTTTTTCTTTCTTGGAATTCACTATATGAAAGAAGGTTTTGATGTATTTAAAAATTATATAGATTTAACTCAATTTGCTGTATCTGGATTTTTAGGAGCTTTAATTTATGCAGGTTTAGGAATAATTATAACAACTATTTTACAATCTAGTAGTGCAACTTTAGCTTTAATACTTACAGCATTAGCGGCAGGACAGATAGAATATGAAAATGCTTTAGCATTAGCTATTGGTGCCAATGTTGGTACAACTATTACTGCTATTTTAGGATCGTTAAGCTCTAATATTGCTGGTAAAAGATTGGCTGGAGCTCATTTAGTTTTTAATGTAACAACAGGATTGGTTACATTAATTCTTATATTTCCACTAGCACGATTGGTAAATGTTATGTCCGAAATATTTAATATTGCTTCGGATGATTACACGCTTAAGTTAGCCTTATTTCATACCATATTTAATACA
This sequence comes from Lutibacter sp. TH_r2, assembly GCF_033101135.1. Classification (NCBI taxonomy): domain Bacteria; kingdom Pseudomonadati; phylum Bacteroidota; class Flavobacteriia; order Flavobacteriales; family Flavobacteriaceae; genus Lutibacter; species Lutibacter sp. TH_r2. The sequence continues at coordinate 1,233,714 of NZ_JAWMPV010000001.1, read as the reverse complement.
CTTGGTGTGGTGTTAATGATACCGTTTATTAATAGTCTTGAAAGATTATTAATGAGAATTTTTAAAGAAAAAACAGGTAAAGATATTGACGAACCAAAATATTTAAACGAAGCTGTTTTAGAATTTCCAAGCACTGCTATTAATTCTTTAATTGAAGAATCTAAATATTTATTTAAAAATGCCATTTTTGAGATTGTTGCTCATGGTTTAAATATTCACAAAGCTGATATTAAATCTGATTTAAAAATTAAAAAAATTATTAAAAAATCTACTGAAGATATGGAAACCGATGTAGAAGATTTATACTATAAAAAAGTGAAAACTATTTATGGTGAAATAATAAGATATGCCACTACGGCTCAAAGCGATTTAAAACTAAATAAAAAACAAAACCAAGCAATTACCGATATTAAAATTGCAAACCGTAAAATGGTTGAAGTAATTAAAGATGTAAGAGAATTAAATAAAAACTTAACATTTTCTCGAACATTAGATAATCCACACTTATTAAAACAGTATGATAGTTTCAGAAATAAAGTTACCAAGGTTTTACGGGTAATTTATTTGTTTAGAACAGAAGCAAATCACAAAAAATATGCAGAACAGCTTTCAGAATTAAAAATTGAAGCAAAAGAGAACATTAGAAAAAGTAATAAATCAATTGATAAATTAATACGTAAAAATTTAATTTCTCCCGAACTCGCCTCATCCCTTTTTAATGATTATACCAATGTAAATGATATGATTAAAAAATTGATTGAAGTTGCTGAATTACTTTACGGATTTAAAGATTCTTTATTAGATAATGGCACAACTAAAAAACAGAAAAAATAATCATTCATGTTTTTAACATAATTATAGTGTTAAAACTCCATTCATAACATTAAATTAATATTAAGCAATTCTATTAGGATTAATTTTGCATTATTATTAATAAAATTATGGGAGACATTTATATATTAATGTTAGTTGCTCTAACTGCATTAGCAGTTATAGATTTAGTTGTTGGTGTTAGTAATGATGCCGTAAACTTTTTAAATTCTGCTTTAGGTTCAAAAGCAGTTTCTCCAAAAACCTTAATGATTATTGCTAGTTTAGGAATATTTTTTGGAGCAGTATTTTCTAGCGGTATGATGGAGGTAGCCAGAAAGGGAATTTTTATTCCAGGTGAATTTTACTTCAATGAAATTATGATCATTTTTATGGCCGTAATGGTTACTGATGTAATTTTATTAGACTTATTCAACTCGTTAGGTATGCCTACCTCAACTACAGTCTCAATTGTATTTGAATTATTAGGTGCGGCAGTAGCAATGGCTTTAGTTAAAATTGGAGCGAACAGCGAACAAACAATTTCAGATTTAGGTATCTATATAAATTCTGAAAGTGCGTTATTAATTATTTCAGGTATTTTATTGTCTGTAGTAATTGCTTTTTCAATTGGTGCTATAGTTCAATACATTTCACGATTGTTATTTTCTTTTCATTATGAAAAAAGAATGAAACATTTTGGAGCTATTTTTGGCGGTGTAGCTTTAACTGCAATTACTTATTTTATTTTTATGAAAGGGTTAAAGGGAACTCCTTTCTACGGAAATGTTGAAAACATTTTAAAAGGAAACGAAGTTTATATAATGGCTGGAAGCTTTGTATTTTGGGCATTAGTATCACAAATATATACCTCTTTATTCAAAAAAAATATTCTGGTTTTAATAATTATAATAGGAACATTTGGATTGGCTTTAGCTTTTGCTGGAAACGATTTAGTAAATTTTATAGGTGTTCCAATGGCAGCATTACACTCTTACGATGCTTGGGCAGCAAGTGGAGTTCCTGCTACAGAATTTTCAATGGGTGTTTTAGCTAAAAAAGTTCCTACAGAATCTACACTATTATTTATTGCTGGAGCTATAATGGTAGTAACTTTATGGTTTTCTAAAAAAGCAAAATCTGTTACAGAAACAGAAATTGGTTTAGCTAGACAAGGTGATGGACATGAGAAATTTAAACCAAACTATGTGTCTAGATTTATTGTTAGAGGTACCGTAAATTTAAGTAAAGTATTAGGTTATGTATTACCTGCTTCATTTATAGAAAAAATAGACCAACAATTTCTAAAACCAGTAATTGAATTGCCTAAAGATAAATCTTATGAAGTTCCTGCTTTTGATATGATTAGGGCTTCTGTAAACTTAATGGTTGCAGGTATCTTAATTTCTATTGCAACTTCATTTAAACTTCCATTATCTACAACTTATGTAACTTTTATGGTTGCTATGGGAACATCTTTAGCTGATAGAGCTTGGGATAGAGAAAGTGCAGTTTATAGAGTAGCTGGTGTGGTAAATGTAATTTTAGGTTGGTTTTCAACAGCATTAATTGCATTTACAGCTGCGGCATTATTTGCTTATTTAATGTATTTAGGTGGAGCACCTATTATTGCATTATTACTTTGTTTAGTAATATTTTTATTAATAAAAAGTTACTTAAACCACTCAAAAAAACTAAAAGAGAAAAAAGAAACACAACGCCTAAAGCGTGCTGAAATTGTTACCATTAATGAAGTAATTGAAGATAGTTCTGGCCATATTTCTGAAGTAATTAAACGTGTGGATAAACTATATACCAATGTTGTTACGGATTTATCTAGACACGATTTAAACAAATTATCTAAAACTGATAAGCATGTTAAAAAACTTAAAAATGAAGTCAATGATTTAAAATCAAATATCTTCTATTTTATTAAATCTCTAGACGAAAGTTTGGTGAAAGCAAGTAGATTCTACTTATCAGTTTTAGACTACTTACAAGACATAACACAATCTATTGAGTTTATTTCTACAACAAGTTTTAATCATGTAAACAACAATCATAAAAACTTAAAAAAATCACAAATAAAAGATTTAGTTGAAATTAATAATAAACTTCAAGAAACATTTCAGTTAATAATTACAGGTTTTGAGAATAGAGATTTTACAAATTTTGTAAGTATTCTTGAAGATAAGCAACAATTATTAAATCATGTTTCAGATTCAATTGATACTCAAATTTCAAGAATTAGAACAGAAGAAACAAGTCCTAAAAATACTACCTTATACTTTGGAATTTTATTAGAAACAAAAGATTTAATTGAAGCAACAATGAGTTTAATTCAATTATTTCAAGAGTTTGAAAGCAGTGAAGCATAACATAAACAAACTTTTATAACACTAAAAAGGGGCGATTTACATCGCCCCTTTTTTTAATATTTTTAGAATTAAAAATGAATATCAACTTGTAGTCTATACAACAGTTCATTAGTACCACCATTAACTTCTAAATGGCTAATATCTGTTTGAACCTTTAGATTATGACCTGCAATATATTTAGATAATCCTAACGTATATTGACTTTCTTGATTACTTCCTGTTATACTTTTATCTAATTCAATATTTGTATAACGACCAGAAATTTCCCAATCTTTTTTAAGCAAGTACCCAGTTTGTAAATTTAATCCATTTCCTACTTGAACTATATCCCCTGTTAAAGATCCATCAGAATTTTTAGCAATTGCATCATCAGCTGTTCTATCTGAATATTCAGCCATAAAAGAAAACCCTCTATATTTAAACATTGCATCTATAAATAATGTGTTAATGTTTGTTTCAAAAAAACCATTGTCAGTTTCCATATAAGAACCTTGGTTGCTTCTAGTTTTTACTGCGTTGTTATTATGATCGTAACTTACACCAATAGCTAATTTTGGTTTAGGTTCACGTTGTAAATCTGCACCTTTATAATCACCTTTACCAGCAAAGTTTCCAAATGGTAACAATTCAACACGCCCAGTGTATTGGTGACCTCCTAGATTACCAGTTGTTACATTTCTACCTTCACCTTGTGCAATAGAAAAAATCTCTTTTACTACAAACTTATCCGTTAAATTAAAATGATGCCTTAACTGTACACCAAAATCACGGTCTATGGTAAAACGTCTATTTAATAAAGATCTATCAACTTGTTGCAAATTAGCTGAAGATATAACACGCTCTCTGTTTCCAGGTAGTTTACCTTGTCCAAACCATAATTCAAAATTTTCATAAAAATTCCATCTCAATTGAGCATCTAAAATATATCTTGGAGCATTACTTGTATATTCTGAAGCTCCAGATTGATCTCTATTAGATAAACCAAGCTCTACTTTATATTTTAATTTCGGACTAAATGCAAAACCATCAAATTTTAATCGAGCTCTTCGTGTTAAAAAATTTGCTTCACTTTTCCCATCTTCTTCCCATGTTGAAGTACCTAGAAGTTGCATTCTTAAACCAACTTTCATGTTCCAACTGTTATCTTCGCCTTTTAAATTAAATAAACCTTTACCAAATTTAGACGAATTAGCCTCTTGAGCATAAGATAATGAAACAGCCATTAGCCATAGCATTATCAGTAATACTTTGCATTTCATGATTTTATCGTTTTTGTCGCTGCAAAAATACTAAAAATCAATAATAAAAATATCACATAAACCTCTAATATTCAAGCTTTAGTATCAAATTAAACAATCCTAAATGCCTGATTTTCAGCTATCAAGCAAAAAGAGTGAATAATTTATAATAATTCAAAATATTATTGGTCTATTTCAAAGCAGAAACAGTCTTTAAACAACACAAAAAGACCACTAAATCAATAATGGTCTTTTCCATTTCAATTTATTGTTGACAAAAACGATATTTATGAAATGTCTTATCTTCTTTAAAAGAAGTATAAATATTAGATAATAATTTAAACTAAATTTAAATTAACCATTATCTAATTATTAAGTTTTTGAAGGTAATTATATTATTTATTAATGTTAAAAAAAACAACATTTTAAAATTCCAAATTTTAAGCGTATTTCAAACCACTTGTTAATTGTTTGTTTTTCAACGTATTAAAACTTTTTTAAAAAAACTTAATGTAAACTTAATGTTAAGAAATAGTGTTTTTAAGGTTAATTCAATAAATTTGATGTATCAAAACAAAAGGAAACTATTCACCCTAAAAAATATAAATTATGAAAACATTATTAAAATTAGTTGTTTTGTTGTTCTGTGTAACAACATTTGCTCAAGAACAAAAAGTAGATTACAAAAAAATTGACAACGACCTAACTAAAGCTACCTATTATTTTACTGACAACGCTAGTATAGTTGAACGTGAAGGCTTTTTTAATAAGGAAGGTAAATTACATGGTACTTGGATTAATTATGATGTAAACGGAACTAAAACAATTATTGCTAACTACAAAAATGGTAAAAAAGAAGGCACTTGGACGTATGTTAAAAAAGATAAAATTAATTTAGTTACGTATAAGAACAATAAAATAGTTAATGTAGAATCTAAAGACATTATAATAAATTAACACAATTCTCATTCAATAAAAAGTGTTATGTAAAAAAGGGATGCCAATTGGCATCCCTTTTTTTTATTTCAAACAATTATAATTTTTTAGAACTTATAAGTATATCCTAATGAGAACTCAAATCCAGGAGTTCTTAAAGAGTAAACTTGATCCATTGCCTTGTAAGATTGGAACACACTTTCTTTATCCTGATCTAAAATGTTCTTAATTTTTAAGTCAATTTTAGACTTTTTATCTTCTCCTAAAGTTTTGTTTAAAGTAAAGTTTAAGCTATGGAAAGGCTTAATGTACACATCAGGAACATCACCAGTACCAACAACTTCTAAAGTTTCACCTTGTACGTTATAGAATAATCCAGCTTCAAAACCTAGCTCGCTGTTAGAGTAATCTAATCCGGCATTTATTAAGTAAGGAGATTGTCCTTGTAAATCTCTTGTATTTTCAATAGTTTGGCCATCTCTAGCGGCATTTAATCTACTTTGGTATTCATCCTCTTGCATTTCCAACTCCGATTTCATAATTGAGACATTACCAGATAATTTAAAATTATCGAAACTATCAGAAATAAAATCTAATCGTTGTCTAAACTCTAATTCAACTCCATACACTTTAGCACTTCCTAAATTATCAACAGTAACTTGAGTAGGTGCTTGGAGGAAAAATACTTTTTCAATTGGATCTGTAAAGTCTTTATAAAAACCACTTACCGAAACCATTTGACCTCTTTCTCTAAAAATCTCGTAACGTAAATCAAAGTTATTAACATAAGTTGGTTTTAAATCAATATTACCAATAAATAAATAACCTGTAATTGGGTCAAATATTTGAGATTTAGAAGCTTCTTTAAACGAAGGTCTTGCAGTAGTTCTATAATATGAAGCTCTAATTTTAGAATCATCATTTAACTCATAAATTAAATTAGCTGAAGGAAATAAATCGTATTCATCTAGAACAGGTGTGCTATCATAAATTACATCATCATCTTGTCCTGTATAATAAGATTGGAATAATTCGCTACGCAAACCTAATACAGATTTAAATTTATCACTTAAGCTAAATTCAGTAGAAACATATGCTGAATATATATTTTGCTTCCCTTCATAAGAATCATTAGGGTTGTACTGATCACCAAAAATTAAGTGAGTTCCCTCACCTGATTGATATGTCCATAAATTTTCATCCGCCAACATATTATCAATATTTCCATCTGCTATAAATCCGTCATCTCCAGTAATTTTAAACGTATAATCATCTACTTCAAAGTCACGAAATTTCATAACATAACTTCCACCAACTTTAAATTTAGCTGACCTATTAAACATTTCATGGTTCTTTTTAAAATCAACTTTACCAACCCAACTTTCTTCTTGTAACGTTCTCCACAAACGTATTGGAAAAGTTGAAGCACTAGGGCTAATACTATATTCACCTTCACCAGAAATTTGTAATGGTGTAATTCTATGATCTTTATCGTGAACTTTAGAAAGTGTTGGAGAAAATTTCCAATCAAAATCCCAAGCATCATCGCTTTCTCCTAATTGATGTGAACCCGAAAATAAAATATTTGTTACTGATCTTTCAGTATATGTTAAAGCATGTTTAACTAATGGTTCTTGCGCACCTCCTGTACCATCTTGAGAAATGGATTGGTTAAAAAACCCTGCAGAAGATTCACCATTTTGAATATGCAATAAGTTTACACGAAATTTTGATAAATCTGTTTTATAAGTAAGTCCAAGTAAACCATTAGCAATTATATTATTTATACCGTAAGCTCCATTAGAGGTTAGCACTGGTCTTTGCTCATTTTCACTTTTATCTTGATTTAGAACATAAGCTCCATCAACTCTATTTTCGTAAAATTCTGTTGAATTTTTATAAGAGAATGATGTTAAAAATCCAAATCTATCATTCCCTACATCGTATTGATTTCCTAATGTAAAACCAAAATCATAATTCATACCACTAGTTTCCTTTTTAGCTGCTAGTTCCTTACCAAATCTACTTGTTAATGTAGTTAATGTTCTTCTGTTTTCAAAAGTACCAGGAATTGGTTGATATCGATTTATAGGTCTATCTCTTAAACCATTATCAAAACCAAAAATATCAGTATCACTTCCACTATACGAAAGGTAATTTTTGTTAAAGTGCATATCTGGGTTATAACCTACACCAACTTTAAGCGAAGCTTCAAATTGATTTGGAAAATCTTTTGTTACAATATCCACTAAACCTCCTGTAAAATCAGCAGGATATTCAGCAGAAGCCGCTTTAATTACAATCACGTTTTCCAAAATATTAGTTGGAAAAATATCCATTTGAATAGAGTTTCTATCAGGATCTAAACCTGGAATATCAACACCATTTAACATTGATTTGGTATATCTATCACCTAAACCTCTTACATACACGTATTTTCCACCTTGAACTGAAACACCTGGTACACTTTTTACAGCGGAAGCTAAATCACTAGCTCCTGTTTTACTAATTGTTTGTGATGATAAGCCATCTAGTAATGTAGCTGATTTTTTTTGGTAGTTTAGAACAGCTGCTTCTGTATTCTTTTTAACTGAAGTTGTAATTACAACCGTATCAAGAGTATTAGTATTTAAGGTAATATCTAAGGTATTTACCGCATTTTCTTTTATAACTACTTCTGTTATTTCTTGAGTATCATAACCAATAAAAGAGTAAAGTAGTGTATACGTTCCTGGTTGTAACGCTAAAGTATACTTTCCGTCAAAATCGGTAGTTGTTCCAATTGTAGTTCCTTTTACTACAATGGTAGCGAAAGCTAAAGGTTCGTTATACTCACCATCTATTACAGATCCAGCAACTCTACCATTTTGAGCATTCATTGAAAATGAAGCAGCAATAATGATAAATGTTAGAAATTTATATATTTTTTTCATATAAAATTATTCTATTAATAACTGCTCACCTTGTGAGCAGTTATTGTTTTAAAGTATTGTGGTTTATAATAGATTAGAAGCCTAAACCTGCTACATCATTAGCATAGGTCCAGCTTAAGCTAGATGTAGTTGCTCCTAAAGTTTGATTACCTTCAGTTACAGCAGAAGCTGTATCACCAAAACCAGTTACAGTAACTGTTTCAGCTTTATTAGCAAAAATTGAAGCCACATCAGAAACACCTGTTGGTAAAACAATTTCCCAAGTACCAAATGTTAATTTTCCATTGTTGTAATTTGTAGCAACACCATCATTATCTAACTCAACATCAGAACTGTCTTTAAAGCCGTAAGCATAAATATTAGTTGTTGTACCCATTGCTAAACTTCTAAAGTCAGCATATTCACCATTATCAGTATTAGTGTTACCAATTAAGGTTACATTTTGTAAAGTAAATTGACCTTCAATTGTACCTTCTGGACCATCAATTTCTAGTCCGTGATCTGAGTTATCACCTAAAACAACTACTGCATTATCAATTGTACCAGAATAAGCTTGGTCAATATCTAAAGCATCATCTCCTTGTGCCCAAATTAATACATTAGAAACATTAACAGTCCCTCCAAAAAATTCAATTCCATCATCAACATTACCTACAATTTCAATATTACTAATTGTAGTTCCTGAACCAACACCACCTAATGTTAAACCGTTAATTTCATTTCCTTCTCCAATTAATGTTCCTCCGTGACGGATAGAAACATATTCAAGTACTCCTGAGTTATCATCATCTGTAAACACATCGTCTACAGCTCCATACAATCCAAAAGTATCATCAGCTGGAATTCCTTCAATTTGTAATTGAGTTACATCATTTTTAAAAGAACATGTAGCTTTTCCTAAAACAATAACACCACCCCAAAGACCACTGTTAGTTTCGTCTAAATTAGTTCCTGCTGTTTGGCCTGGCTCAATATTATCTACTTCAGCAGTAAAAATAATTGGGTTTGAAGCTGTACCCTGCGCCATAATTTTTCCTCCTCTAGCTATAATTAAAGCGGTAGATAAAGATCCTGTACCTGCTCTACCTTTAATTATGGTTCCAGGTTCAATAGTTAATGTTACACCTTCTTGAACAACAACCTTGCTTGTTAATACATAAATATTGTCTGCAGTCCAAGTTTCATCTAAAGCAATACCACCTGCTTTAACAATTGTTTCATAAGTATCTTCTTCACCAGTTGTGCTCTCATTGGTGATGTTATATGTAACTTCTTCAATTATTATTGGAGTATCGTCATCTTCGAAACATCCTGTAAAAATAAATGACATAGCTACTAAAGCCGTTAACAAAACTTTTTTCATTATAATCTGATTTTAATTAATTTTAAATTTAATTTGTATTGCGTTTATTTGTCGATGCAAAGAAACTGTTCCCAAGTAAATGAATAGTTAATCAGATGTTATAAAAAAACAACTATAAAGTTAATTTAACGTTAAAGAGGTTGTGAGTTTTTATTTAAAGAAGTATTACTTATTTTCAATTTGAGCTACAGAATTATCTGTAAGACTTATACTTACAACATCTAAAGTTTGATTGTAAATACTTTTTCTGTTTGAAGCTATTTCAACATTAGTTACTTCTACATTATTATAACCAACAAAAGAAAACTCTAATGTGTATTTTCCTGGTTTTAAAGATATTGAATAAGAACCATCAAAGTCTGTCTCAACTTTTTTATCTAATTCTTTTACGGTAACAGTTGCAAAAATAAGTGGGTTATTATCAGCAGCCTTATCTAAAACAACACCTTCTACAATACCATTTTTCTCTTTTTTAATAAGAGATGTCATTTCAAAAGATTGCCCCATTGAAATTAAACTTGACATAAAAAATAAAATTGTAACTAGTGCTTTCATACTTAAATATTGATTAGTACAAAGAACTAATTTCAATGTTAATTAAACGTTATTTTAAACTTATACTTACGTACCTAAATTGTTAACTTTTAAATTTATTGATGTTGTAAAAAATTATTTTTAATAACTATATTGCAGTTACTTTTATAGCAATTTTATAATGAACTGGGAAAAACTACTTTCACTAAAAAGATTTGGAGATACACAACCAAGATTAAGAATAAACCAAAACGAAACTAGACTCGGTTTTGAAGTGGATTATGATAGAATTATTTTTTCAGATTCGTTTAGAAGTTTACAAGATAAAACACAAGTAGTTCCTTTATCTAAAACAGATTTTGTACATACTAGATTAACTCATAGTTTAGAAGTTAGTGTAGTAGCGCGCTCTTTAGGAAGAATTGTTGGGGAAAAAATTCTTGAAAAATATCCCGAACTAACTGAAAAGGGTTATAAAATGAATGATTTTGGAGCTATTGTTGCAACTGCTGCTTTGGCACATGATATTGGAAATCCTCCATTTGGACATAGTGGTGAAAAAGCTATTGGAGAATATTTTAAAAGTGGTAAAGGAGTTCAGTTTAAAGAAAATTTATCCAATAAACAATGGCAAGATTTAATTGATTTTGAAGGTAACGCCAACGGTTTTAAAATATTAAATGAAACTACTGAAGGAATTTCTGGTGGGTTACGATTATCTTACGCTACGCTGGGTTCGTTTATAAAATACCCTAAAGAATCACTTCCCAAAAAACCAACTTCGCAAATAGCAGATAAAAAATATGGTATATTTCAGTCTGAAATTTCATTTTTTCAAGAAGTTGCCAATGAATTAGGTTTAATTTCAACAGGTGAAAACGGAAACATCTCTTACAAAAGACATCCTCTAGCTTATTTAGTTGAAGCTGCAGATGATATTTGCTATACAATTATAGATTTTGAAGATGGAATTAATTTAGGTTTAATAGACGAAGACTTTGCACTTGAATATTTAATAAAACTAGTTAAAAACTCTATTGATAGCAAAAAATATCATCAACTAAAATATAAAAAAGATCGATTGGCATATTTACGCGCGCTTTCTATTGGAGCATTAATTAATGAAGCTGCCGCTATATTTTTAGAAAATGAGGAATCAATTTTAAAAGGTGAATTTTCAATTTCATTATTAGATAAATGTAAGTACGAAGCTCAAATTAATGACATTTTAAAAATAAGTGTAGCTAAAATCTATAAAAATAAACAAGTTGTAGAAAAAGAAATTTTAGGTTATACCGTAATTGCAACTCTTTTAGATGTATTTATAAGTGCTGTAAACGGAAAATATAATGGAAATATGTCTAACTACGAAAAGCTAATTCTAAATTTACTGCCAGAAAACTTTTTAAATCCTAAAGCAGATTTATACAGTAGATTATTAGCTGTTAGTAATTTTGTTGCTAGTTTAACTGATGGTTACGCGCTTCAGCTTTATAAAAAAATTAAAGGTTAATTTTTAAAAATTATAAGCAAAACCTACACCTAATAATTGTTTTAATTGAATTTTAGGACCTAAAGTTTCTAAACTTCCATCATCGTCAATATCTTCTTTAGCTAAAATATCATCATCAAAAATCATTTGAGAACCTACATTTGCTGTAATATGTTTATTTATAGTTAAATCAAAAGTTAATTCCCAGTTAACATCAACGTTACCATAATCATGTAAATAATCTGTATATAAGGTTAGTTTATTTTCCATTTTTATATTCTCCATAACTTTTGCTTCCCACTCGCCAGATACTAAAGTTCCAAATTCAATTTTAGCTTTTTCACCATTTTTAATAATATTGCCATCATCATCTGTTACAGCTGCTTCAACACCAAAAGCTCCTTCATCTGCTAATGTTGAACTAAAAACAAACGTAGTTTTATTTGTAATTGGAGACAGGTAAACTTTTATTTTTTGTTCTTTTGCAGAATATTCTGATCCAACACCCAAAAACAAATACGCTGGTGCAAAAAGGCGGGAAATAGGTTTATCGGTATTTGGGTAAGTATAACCATTAGAAAATTGAGTTTTAAAATTAAACTTTGCCGAATAATACCAACTAGATTCAACATTTTTTCTAAACCCAAAAGTAGAATTTAATTCAAACTTATCTTCAGTTTTTCGAAGCTCTCGCTCTTCTTCTTTATTTAAACCATAACTTCCTTTTAACTCATTAGACCAAACAGTGTGTTTGTTTTTATAATTGCGTTTCATGTTTAACTTTAAAATCCCCGCAATAGAATTATTCCCTCCAGAACTCCAATTAACAAAAGAGTTTTGAGTAAATAATAATGATACATTATTTTTACTAGTCCAATAACTAGTAGAATCTTTTAAAAATCTATTATTTGAAAACGAATTAATTGTAATTAAAAATGTGAAAATTAGAAGGGCTTTAACTTTCATTGTATACTGTTTTATTAATTATATTATTTACAAATTATTTATTGATAGTTAACATAACAAACTTAATAAATAAGTTTTAATTGCGTTTTTAGATAAGTTTTGCTTTTCGAATAGCTCTGTTACTTTTCCATGTTCAATAAATTTATCTTGTAATCCTAGTTGCTTTATGGTTCTATTTTTATAATTATTATTTGCTGAAAACTCTAAAATTGAAGTACCAAATCCTCCAATAATTGTGCCATTTTCAACTGTTACAATAATTTTATACGTTTTAAATATTTTATGAAGTATTTCTTCATCTAAAGGTTTTATAAAACGCATATTGTAATGCCCAATATTAGAATCTGAAATTTCATTTAAAACTTCAGAAATAGTATTCCCAATTGATCCTACCGAAAGTACAGCTAACTCATCACCTTCCATTAACGTTTCAGCTTTTCCAATTTTAATTTTTTCAAAAGGTTGTTTCCAATCTATTAATACACCTCTTCCTCTTGGATACCTGATAGCTAATGGAAAATTAATTCCTAATTGTGCTGTATAGAGTATGTTTCTTAATTCAACCTCATTAAGAGGATCAAAAATTACCATGTTTGGAATACAGCGTAAATAAGCGATGTCAAAAACTCCATGATGCGTAGCTCCATCTTCACCAACCAATCCAGCTCTATCTATACAAAAAACTACAGGTAAATTTTGTAATGCTACATCATGTATTATTTGATCGTAAGCTCTTTGTAAAAACGTTGAATAAATAGTGCAAAAAGGAATGAGTCCTTGTGTAGCCATACCAGCAGCTAAAGTAACTGCATGTTGTTCTGCTATACCAACATCAAAGGCTCTGTTAGGAACCTCATCTATCATAAGTTTTAACGAAGAACCTGTTGGCATTGCCGGAGTAATACCAATAATTTTTTTATTTTTTCTTGCTAATTCTACAATAGTTTCACCAAAAACATCTTGATATTTTGGTGGTTGGACTAACTTTTCAGATGGATAAAGTTCACCAGTAACTTTATTAAATTTTCCCGGAGCATGATACTTTACCTGATCTTGTTCTGCTTTTTTTAATCCTTTTCCTTTAGTGGTAATAATATGAAGAAATTTAGGTCCTTTTACGTTTTTTAAACGTTCTAATTCTTGAACCAAAGCAACTAAATTATGACCATCAATAGGGCCAGAATAATTAAAGTTTAATGCTTCAATTATATTATTTTTTCTTACCGATTTTCCAGCTTTTACATTGGTGAAATAGTTTTTTAAAGCACCAACACTTGGGTCTATTCCCATAGCATTATCATTCAAAACAATCAACAAATTAGCATCGGTAACACCTGCATGATTTAAACCTTCAAAAGCCATTCCGCTTGCAATAGAAGCATCTCCAATTACTGCAATATGTTGTTTGGTAAAATCGCCTTTAATTTGAGATGCAATTGCCATACCTAAAGCTGCCGAAATTGAAGTAGATGAATGTCCAGTTCCAAAAGCATCATATTTACTTTCCTTTATTTTTGGGAAACCTGAAATACCGCCTAACTGTCTATTTGTATCAAATTTTTCTCTTCGTTCAGTTAAAATTTTATGTCCATACGCTTGGTGCCCAACATCCCAAATTAATAAATCATTTGGAGTGTCAAATACATAATGTAACGCAATAGTTAACTCTACAACACCTAAACTTGAACCTAAATGACCTTCTTTTGCTGCAACAGCATCAATAATAAATTCACGTAATTCTTTAGCCACTTTTGGAAGTTGCTCTAATTCTAAATTTCGTAAATCCTTTGGATTGTATATGTTAGGTAATAATTTTTGCATTCATGCAAAATTACAATTTTTAATTGTTCGTACTTTAAATTTATTTACTTTTGAAGCATGATAAATCCGTTTGATGATATTTATTTTATGAAACGTGCTTTGCAAGAAGCAGAAATAGCTTTTGAGAAAAATGAAGTTCCTGTTGGTGCAGTAATTGTAATGAACAATCAAATTATTGCTAGAGCTCATAATTTAACAGAAACGTTGAATGATGTTACTGCTCATGCTGAAATGCAAGCGTTTACAGCTGCTGCAGATTTTTTAGGCGGAAAATATTTAAATAAATGTACTTTGTATGTTACATTAGAACCTTGTCAAATGTGTGCAGGAGCAAGTTATTGGACGCAACTTGGAAAAATAGTATATGGTGCAACTGAAGAAAAAAGAGGCTTTAAAGTTATGAATACTACCCTACATCCAAAAACTGAAGTTGTAGGTGGAATTTTAGAAAATGAATGTAGTATGCTGCTTAAAAAATTCTTTATTGAAAAGCGAAACCTGAATTAGTTTCTATTTTCTTCTTTTCGATTATGTTCTTCTAAATCTTTTCTGTATTTATCAAAAGTAAAATCGTTAATATTTTTATTTTTATAACGGTGATAAATAAATAATGGCATAAAAATAAATGCTATTGCCAAAACACCAATACCAATAATTAATTCTCCACTTGAATCTCCATTATTTTTTATATAAAATCCATAGATTAAAGTTCCTAGAATTATAATCAGCAAAAATATTAAAATAGATTTCATAGTAAATAAATTAAGTGCTTACCTGTATTAGTTTTCTTCTATAAGCTGTAAGAAGTCTAGATTTTGAAATAAAACCATAATATTTTCCATTTTTAATTACAGGTAAATTCCAAGCAACTGTAGTTTTAAATTTCTCCATAATTACTTCCATAGAATCTTTATCATAATCAATAATATCAGGTACACTCTGCATTAAATTTAATACTTTTTCTTTTTCATATAAATCTGTATTAAACATAATACTTCTAATATCATCAAGTGTAATAACACCTAAAAATTCATTTTCACTACTAACAACAGGAAAGTGATTTCTAGAAGATTTTGCCACAGCATTGTTCACAATTTCACCTAAAGTCATTTTTGGTTTAAGAACAATAAAATTAGTTTCAATAACTTTATCAACATCCATTAGCATTAACACGTTTTTATCTTTATCATGTGTTAATAACTGACCTTTTTTTGCTAATTCTGCAGCGTAAATATTATGTGGTATATAACGTTTGGTTATTAAATATGAGATAGAGGAAACAATCATTAGTGGCACAAATAATTCGTATCCACCAGTAAGTTCAGCAATTAAGAAAATTGCCGTTAACGGAGCTTGTAATATTCCTGCCATTAAACCAGCCATACCAACCATAGCAAAATTAGTAGAAGACAATTGATGACTAAAAATATTACTATAATTAATAATTGAAGCAAATACAAATCCGGTAATACTACCTGTAAATAGTGTAGGAGCAAAAACTCCTCCAACTCCACCAGCACCAAAAGTTAAGGCTGTTGCAATTACTTTAAACAGTACCAAACCAATTAATAAAGCAATAATAATTAAAATGTTATTAGCTTCAATATGAAAAATGTTATTTGAAACAATAGGATCTACATTACCTCTTAATATGTTATTTATAGTTGAATACCCTTCACCAAATAAAGGTGGAATTAAAAATACCATAACACCTAGTAAAATTCCTCCAAAAAGTAACCGTTTATGCGCACCTTTAAAATCTCTAAAAAAGGCTCCTATTGCAGAATAAATTTTACTAAAATATATTGATACCGCTGATGAACAAACTCCTAATAAAATATAAAATAAAACATCGTTTAAATGAAATTTATCTTCAATATTAAAGTGAAGTAATACATCATCTCCAAAAAAGAAATAAGAAGTTAAAACAGCCGTTATTGAAGCCAATAATAATGGAATCATAGAAACCATTGTTAACTCTAAACTAAAAATTTCAACAGCAAAAATAATTGCAGCGATAGGTGCTTTAAAAATAGAAGACATAGCTCCCGCAGCAGCAGCTCCAATAAGCAATGTTCTTGTAGCCTGATTTACATGCATTAACCGCGCAAAATTAGAACCTAAAGCTGCTCCTGTTGCAACAGTTGGACCTTCCAAACCAACAGAACCACCAAAACCAACAGTTAAAGGCGCTGTTAATATTGAGGACCACATTTGGTGACGAGGTAAAATTCCTTTTAATTTTGAAATCGCAAATAATGTCGATGGAATTCCATGACCCACTTTTTTCTTAATTCCATATCTTTTAATCATTCGAACTAAAAATAGCCCTATAAGTGGAAAAATAAAATAAAAAGCTACGTGAATATCCTTAATAAACTCAATCTCTAATAAATGTTGAATAAAGTGAGTTAAGTTTTTTAAAACTACGGCGCCTAAACCGGCTAATAAACCAATTATAGCACTCGCAATTCTAACAAATTGTTTGTCAGAAATATGTTGGTATTTCCAAATTAGAAATCTTTTAAGGATATATTTTAATTTCTGCGACATTATTTTATAAGAAAAGAATGTGCAAAAGTACCAAAATATACTTTATGAATTAACTAGTTTAGGGCATTTTTTACATTTCTTTTCCCCTTTCTTCTTGTATTTTTTACAACATTCATCTTTTAAATCTGACGTAGATTTTTTATTTTTGGAGTAATTCCAATCAAATTCGTAATTGAAAATATCTATATTTTTCTTTGTCAATTTTTATACAATTTAGATTTAACAAACATACATAAAGTTTTAATATATACTTATTTATAATTTTATTTGAATACAATATTATAACTCTGACAAATACGAGTTTAACTACAATTAACAATAGAAACTACAAATAATTCACTAACTTTAATATTATTGAATATATAGATTATTTAAAATGGAATTTTCAATATTTGTTGCAAAAGTTATAGCTGTAATTTATTTATCTTTAGGTGTTGGGTTACTGTTTAACGGAGGTTACTATCAAAAGGTATTTATAAAACTTATTAATGATGCAACCTACTTAATTTTAGGTGGAATTATTGCTATTATAATTGGTTTTATAATTATTACCAACCACAATATTTGGACAAAAAATTGGACGGTTATTGTTACAATTATTGGTTGGATAGCATTAATTAAAGGTGTTTTATTATTAGCATTCCCTTCATTCTCTAAATTTTTTAAACCTCTTTTTAATAATGGAAATTTAACTAAAATTTTAGCTCCTATAGTGTTAATATTTGGTTTAATTTTTGCTTATTTTGGTTTTTTTAGTAGCTAGAAAAGCTACATTTGTAAAATGGATACTTCAAAAATTAGTGGTAAAAACAGAAAAAATATTCAGATTGGATCTGAAGTTGAAATTGCACAAAAACACCATCAACGTTCTGGTGAATTAACCGACGGATTTGTAAAAAGACTTTTAACTAAATCTTCCTCTCATCCACATGGTATTAAAGTGCAACTAGAAACTGGTGAAGTTGGACGTGTAAAATGGGTAATTAATAGTTCAGATTTTTAATTAACACCTTAAACAAACAATTATAACAACCTATATTTTAGACAATTTATTTATACATTGATTTAGACTTTTAAAAAAACTATATTGTGCGCGAAATAAATAGAAGCCATGCTTAAGCCTGATACACCTCAAAATGAAAAAGAAAGACAAAACGAATTAAATTCTTTTTCAATTTTAGATACTATTTCGGAATCTGATTATGATAATTTAACAGCTATCGCTTCTCAAATATGTAATACTCCTATCTCATTAATAAGTTTAATTGATAATAATAGACAGTGGTTTAAATCTCACCATGGTATAACAGCGACAGAAACCTCAAGAGAACTAGCTTTTTGCGCACATGCAATTAACAGACCACAACAAATATTTATGGTTAATGATGCAAGAAAAGATGAACGATTTTTTGATAACCCATTAGTTACTGGAGACCCAAATGTGGTGTTTTATGCTGGTTTTCCGTTAACTACTAACGATGGTTTTTCTTTAGGAACTTTATGCGTTATAGACCATAAACCTAAATCATTAACTGATGATCAAATTAAAACTCTAAAAGCTTTATCTCAACAAGTAATGAATTTGTTGTATTTAAGAAAAAATAAAATTGAACTAGAAAAAACGCTTTCTACATTAGAAGAAAAAAATAAAACATTAGAAAAATTCGCATCCATTACAGCTCATGATTTAAAATCTCCATTAATTGGCATTTCAAGTTTAACCAAACTATTTTCCGAAAAATATGCCTCAAAAATTGATAAAAATGGTCATAAAATGTTAAATGTTATTGGAAATGCTTCAAATAAATTATCTAGATTAATTGATGGTTTATTAAAAAATAGTAAGAGTGAGAATTTACTTAAAGAAAAGAAAACTAATTTAAATTTAGTAGCATTATTAAACGATCTTCAAACAATTTTTTCTTATGAAAAAAACTTACAACTAAAATTAAAATCTGACCTTTCAGAAATCCACATAAACAGAGAAGTTCTTGAACAAGTTTTAATAAACCTAATAACAAATTCCATTAAATATTGTGATAAAAAAAATGTAGAAATAGAAATTGGTATTGAACAAATTGATTTATACTATAAATTTTACGTACAAGACAATGGTCCTGGAATAGAATTTAAACATCATGAACAAATTTTTAAAATATTTGAAGTAATTACATTGAAAGATAAATTTGGAATATCAGGCAATGGAATTGGACTTGCTACAGTTAAAAAACTAATTTCAAAAAGCGGAGGAGAAATTAAAATTCAATCTGAAATAGGTAAAGGAGCGCGATTTCTATTCACAATTTCTAAATAAGTTTTTAAAAAATTAATTTTTAAAAATATTATTCTCTCTATTTACATCAGCCATTAAACCTGAAGTGTCAATTTCAACAGATTTTACTTCTTTATTAGCCTTAAAAGTGTAGGTTGGATTTCCCCAAGCCCAATCTTTTAAAATAGTAGCTGTTGTAGGTTTTTCTCCACGCAATAAATTTAAAGGAATATAAAATTCTTCTGAAGTTCCATCAATATATTCAACAGTAATATCAATTGGCATTGGCATTTTACCTACTCTAGCAAGTTTAATATCTTTCCCTTCAACTTTAGCAACAGCATAGTCAATAGTATGCGTAGTTTCAATCCATTCATTTAAATACCAGTCTAATTGTAATCCTGAAACTTTTTCAGCTGTACGCTTTATATCGTTTGGTGTTGGGTGTTTAAATTTAAAATCGTTATAAAATTTCTTAATAGTATTTGCGGTGTTTTCTTCTCCAATAATATAATTTAATTGCGTTAAAAACATACTACCTTTTGTATAACTTCCAATACTATACGCAACATTTGTATTAAATCTATCTGCATGTGTAGTTAATGGTTCTTCAATTTGATTTTCAACAGCATATAAATAACCTCTATAACTTCTTCCTCCTTTTGGTTTTCCATCTTCTTTTTTCAAAATTTTATTAGACGCTAGTGTAGAAATATACGTTGTAAAACCTTCATCCATCCACGAGTGTTTACTTTCGTTTGAAGCCAGTAATTGTTGAAACCAAGAATGCGCTAATTCATGAAAAGCAGTACCTACAATTTCACCTAGTGTTTTTCCTCCAGCAACTAATGTACACATTGCATACTCCATTCCACCATCTCCACCTTGTATTACCGAATATTTTTCCCAAGCATATGGTCCAATATGTTCATTAAAAAAATCTAAAGATTGCTCCATATATGGTTGCATTTCTTTCCAAGCTTTTTTGTATTTAGCTTCATTTTTATAAAAGAAATGTAATTTAACACCGTTTTTAGCTATTCTAATATCGTGTACATAATTTGAATCTGCAGCCCATGTGAAGTCTAAAACTTTTGGAGCTTTAAAATGCCACGCTAATTTATTGCCTTTTGGTAAGTTTATTTTTTTTGTTTTATCCTCGTAACCATGACCAATTTCTTGTGGGTTTTGTAAATAACCTGTTGCTGCTACTGTATATTTTTTATCAATATGAAGTGTTACATCAAAATCTCCCCAAACTTGATGGAACTCTCTTGCAATATATGGGTGAGCATGCCAACCTTCAAAATCATATTCAGCCATTTTCGGATACCATTGTGCCATTGAAAGTGCGACACCATCTTCACTATTTCTTCCTGCTCTTCTAATATGCACAGGTACCTGACCTTCAAATTCCATTTCAAAAACAACTTGTTCTCCAGATAAAATTGAAGTATTTAAAGTTACTTCTAAAATTGTTCCTTCTATAGTGTATTGGAGATTTTCTCCGTTTTGTTTTAATGAATTTACTTTTAGATAACCTATTTCATTTGGTTTTAATTTTGCAATTCTACTTTCATAAACTGGATTCTCTTTTGCACCAATATTAGTTACCATTCTACCATCAGGATCAACAATATTTTGTAGGCGTAAGTCCATTTCACTACCTGGTTGGAATGCATTAAAATATAGGTGGTAAAAAACTTTTTTCAAATCATCAGGTGAATTGTTTGTGTAAACTAATTTTTGAGTTCCTTTATATTGATAATTTTCTACATCAATATCAACATCCATTGTATAATCTACATGCTGTTGCCAATAAGAAGTGTTATTTTGCGCTGTTATAAAAGTTGATGTGACTAATAATAGTAAAAGTATTCTCTTCATTTTAATTTTTTTGAGGGTTTGCAATATAAAAAATGCTTATAAAACAAAAAAGCGCACTCTAATAGAGTACGCTTTTTTAACAGAATATTATCGTTTATTTATCACCGTTAACCATTTTATCGGCTAAAACAAGTGCATTGTATGCGTTTACTACTTTTCCAGAAACAGATAAGGTTGAAAAATGTGCTTTTTTACCTTCTCCACCAGGAATTAAAACATCCATATCAATTTCAGTACCTGAATTCATAATAATATGTTTTACTTGGCTAGCAGATAATTCTGGGTAATAACTTCTAACTAGAGTTGCAATACCAGCAACTTCTGGAGAAGCCATTGAAGTTCCATTATAACGAGCGTATTCATTATTTGGAATAGTAGAATAAATTTGAACACCTGGAGCAAAAACATCTACATTTTTTTGTCCATAATTTGAAAACGTTGCTGGTAAATTTTCATCATAACTAGAGCTCATTGCACCAACTGTTAATACGTTATCAACAATTTCTGAAATTTTGTCCATAGAATCATTTGGCCAATTTTCTTTCACGTCAATATCTTTACTATCGTTACCTGCTGCATGTACTAACAGTACATCTTTTTCTTCGGCATATTTAATAGCATCAAATACCCAATTACGGAATGGAGACCAAGATTTACCAAAGCTCATATTTACAACTTTAGCTCCATTATCAGCTGCATAACGTATTGCTAATGCAACATCTTTATCACGCTCATCACCATCTGGCACAGCTCTAACAGACATAAGCACAGCGTTATTAGCAACACCTTGTAAACCAATTCCATTATCACGTTTTGCCAAAATAATTCCAGAAACATGTGTACCGTGAGACTCTGAATCTTTTGATCCAATTACATTACCATTTCCATAAACAACATCGTTAATATTTGTTGGTTGATCTCCAACAATTGCTCTACCGTCAAAAGTTAAATCGTAACTTTTATTTTGTAATTGTGTATTGTAATACTCATAAAAAGCTTCTTCATTAAAACCTCTATTATTTAATCCAATTACAGTTCCTATTTGAGCTTGTAATTCTTTATCTTCAGTTTTTACTGCTTGCAAATCTTCAATTGTAAAAGTTTCTTTACCTAAAAGTTTTTTAACACCTTTATAACTTGCATCAATAAATTTTAAACGCTCCATCATAACAACATGATTTTTGCTTGAAGCTTCATAAGCTGTTTTATATTTTTCATATACATCAAAATCAGCTTTTTCCTCTTCACTAACATCCGCTTTTGATTTTCCATCAAAACGATCTTTGTATTTAGCATATAAACGTGTAATTTCTAATTGTTCTGGAGCTGCAACACCGTTACCTCCTAAAAAATTCCATCCATAAACATCGTCTACATAACCATTTTTATCATCATCTATTCCGTTTCCAGCAATTTCTTTTGGGTTTGTCCAAAGTACATCTTTTAAATCTTCGTGTTCAATATCAATTCCAGAATCAATAACTCCAACTACTACGGTTTCTCCTGTTTTTCCTTCTAAAAATTTATATGCTTTAACTAAACTCATACCTGGAATGGTATCTGTTGCTAAATCTGCATGCGCCCAATGGTTGAAATCTTCATCGCCAATAGTTCCTATTTTTGCTGATGAAACATCAACTTTTGTATCCATTGTTGGAACTGCCATGTTTTTTATGGAGCTACAACTTACTAAAGTAGCTGTTGCAAAAACCGCTACATAAACTGATTTTATAATTCTCATGTTAAATTATTTAATTAAATACTTCGTTAAATTTATATGTTTCGTTCAATCGAACGCCTTTTTCTGTATGTTTTACTGTGCATAAATGGTTTGCTGCATCGTGTTCCAAAAACAGTAAGTAATTTTGATCTGCAGCTTTGTTTAAAAAGGTTGCTTTTTCATCTATTGTTAATAATGGTCTTGTATCATATCCCATTACATAAGGTAAAGGAATGTGACCAACGGTAGGCAATAAATCTGCCATAAAAACTATGGTTTTATTTTTATACTGAATATGCGGAATCATTTGTTTTTCTGTATGTCCATCCGCTAATAAAATATCAAAACCTAATTCTGAATTTTTGATGAAGTTTGTTTCAGGAAGATTTACAAAATTTAATTGACCGCTAGATTCTATTGGGTTAATGTTTTCCTTTAAAAAAGATGCTTTTTCACGAACGTTAGGTTCTACTGCCCATTGCCAATGGTTTTTATTTGACCAGAATTTTGCATTTTTAAATGCTGGCTTGTAGCCTGTTCTATCTTTATTCCATTCTATTGCACCTCCACAATGGTCAAAATGTAAATGTGTTAAAAAAACATCGGTAATATCATCTCTATGAAAACCATATTTTGCCAAAGAACTGTCTAATGAAAAATCACCAAATTGATAATAATAACTAAAAAATTTATCAGATTGTTTATTTCCGCAGCCTGTATCTATTAAAATTAATCTATTTTCATCTTCAATAAGCATGCTTCGCATACTCATATCAATTAAATTATTACTGTCTGCAGGATTTGTGCGTTGCCATAAACTTTTTGGAACTACTCCAAACATGGCACCACCATCTAATTTAAAATTCCCAGTTTCAATTGGGTAAATTGTCATATTACAATTATTTTTTCTGAAAAAAAATTAAGGTTTCCTTAATTTTAAGTGTTAATTTTCTGATTTTAGCAAAGATACATTAATTTATACTTAACAAAATGTTAAAGAAAACAAAAAACCAAAGCATATGCTTTGGTTTTGTTGAGGCGTCGAGCGGATTCGAACCGCTGTAGGAGCTTTTGCAGAGCCCAGCCTAGCCACTCGGCCACGACGCCATAAATTGGATTGCAAATTTACACAAATTTAGTAAGCCTACAATTTTTTTTTTATGAATGTTGATTTCTTATAAATCCTTTCTCTTTTTAAGCATTTCAATTGTTACCATTGCTACGTTTCCGCCAATAGGTGGATTAATTTTTGAAACCTCTACTTTTGCTAACTTTACAATAGGTATTTCAATTAATATTCTATCTAAAATGCGTTTTGCAACCTGCTCTAATAGTTTAGATCTAATTGCCATTTCCTGTTTTACTATTAAGTTTAAATGTACATAATCTACTGTATCAGCTAAATCATCTGTTTGGGCAGATTTAGATAAATCAGCTTTTACGGACAAATCTACTCGATAATCAGAACCTATTTTACCTTCTTCTACTAAACATCCGTGATATGCGTATACTCGAATGTTTTTTAATTTAATAGTTCCCATTTAGTTTTGTATTATAATTTACAAAGTTAGTTGTTTTAAATTTTAAGTGTTGAGTTTTTAGTTTTGAATTACTGTTTTTTTTTAATAATTATAACTAACAACTAATTATTTGCGTTAGGGATGAAGCGGTATGTTTGAGCTCTTTTTTTGTTGTTTTTACAACTAAAAAAAGCGAGTAGCGACAGCCCGACCTGAAAGGGAACGCCCATATAATTTTTACTTTTTATAACATTTACCTACTTGTGAAGATTATTTCTAGTTGTTTTGCCAAAAAAAATCGATATTTTTGTGCCTTATTAGTTTTAATATTATGAGTGAAGAAAAAAAATCGCTGAATTTTATTGAGCAAATTATTGAAGAGGATTTAGCAAACGGATTACCGAAAGATAAATTACGTTTTAGATTTCCGCCTGAACCAAATGGATATTTACATATTGGACACGCTGCTTCTATTTGCTTAAATTTTGGGTTAGGTTTAAAGTACAATGCGCCAGTTAACTTGCGTTTTGACGATACAAACCCAACGAAAGAAGAACAAGAGTATGTTGATGCTATACAGTATGATGTAAAATGGCTAGGCTTTAAATGGGATAAGGTTTTGTATTCTTCAAATTATTTTCAGCAATTATTTGATTGGGCTGTTAAATTAATTAAAGAAGGAAAAGCATATGTTGATGACCAATCTTCTGAAGAAATGGCGAAGCAAAAAGGTACGCCTACTGAAGTTGGAACTAATAGTCCGTTTAGAAATAGATCTGTTGATGAAAACATGGATTTGTTTTTACGTATGAAAAATGGTGAGTTTGATGAAGGTTCTCATGTATTGCGTGCAAAAATAGATATGGAGCATGTAAATATGCATATGCGTGACCCTATTATGTACCGTGTTTTAAAGAAACACCACCATAGAACTGGTAATGATTGGTGTATTTATCCGATGTACGACTGGACGCATGGTGAGAGTGATTATTTGGAACAAGTTTCACATTCTATTTGTACATTAGAATTTAAAAGTCATAGAGATTTATACGATTGGTATGTTGACCAAGTTTATGACGCTTCGCTTTTAAGACCAAAACAACGTGAGTTTGCTCGAAGAAATTTGAGCTACACCGTTATGAGTAAGCGTAAATTATTACAATTAGTTGAAGATGGTGTTGTTAATGGTTGGGATGATCCGCGTATGCCTACAATTTCTGGTTTACGTAGAAGAGGTTATTCGCCAGAATCAATAAGAAATTTTAGCGATATTGCTGGTATTGCAAAGCGTGATAATGTAACCGATGTTGCTTTATTGGAACATTGTGTTAAAGATCATTTAAATAAGACTGCACCACGTGTAATGGCTGTTTTAAATCCAGTTAAAGTTGTTATTACAAATTACCCTGATGATAAAGAGGAGTTTTTAGACGCTAATTATAATGATTATGCTGAAGGTTTTGGTAGTAGACCTGTACCTTTTAGCCGAGAAATTTATATTGAAAAAGAAGACTTTAGAGAGGAAGCTAATAAGAAATTTTTTAGATTAAAACTTGGTAAAGAAGTTCGTTTAAAAAATGCTTATATTATAAAAGCTGAAAGTTGTATTAAAGATGATAATGGTGAAGTAACTGAAATACACTGTACCTACGATGAAGACTCTTTAAGTGGAAGTGGTTCTGAAGCTAGTAAACGTAAAGTGAAAGGAACTTTACATTGGGTTTCTGTAAAACATGCAGAAAAAGCCGAGGTTCGTGTTTACGATAGGTTATTCTCTGATGAAGCTCCTGACGGACATAAAGAAAAAGATTTTAAAGAATTTTTAAATCCTGATTCTTTAAATACTATTAATGCTTTTGTGGAACCTAGTTTAAAATCTGCTAAAAATTTAGATAGATTCCAATTTCAACGTTTAGGTTATTTTTGCGTTGACAAAGACACTACTGAAGATAATTTAGTATTCAACAGAACTGTGCCTTTACGTGATAGTTGGGCGAAAATGGAGAAATAATAATGGACTTAATACATAGATTTAAAAATAGCATCTTTTTATTTTTGTATCTATGTATTAATAGTCTTTTTATATACAAATACGGCATTCGACAAAATTTTGTCAATGTATTTGTTCTATTATTAGCGTATCCAATTATTCAGTTTTCAGTTTTTTTTATTCTAAAAAAAATAACGATTAAAGAACAGCTTTTAAAATGGTTGTTTTTTGGAGTTGTTATTGGTTTTTTTGTTTTCTCTATTGTACTTAATAACATGGTAGATGGAAACACTTTGATTGTTGATAGATGGTCGGCAATTGATGTTTCGGTAAACGCTGTTTTAAATAATGAATATCCTTATTCAGTTCCAAATCATTTAGGACAATACAGTTCTAATTTACCTTCGTTGGTTGTAATTGGATTGCCTTTTTACTTGTTGGGTGATGTTGGCTACTTACAATCGTTTACATTTTTACTTTTTGCTTATATTGTTTATACATCATTTTCAAATTACAAGGTTCGGTTATTTGGAATTTTACTTTTAATTTCTTCTGTTTTTTATTTATGGGAAGTGTACACTAAAAGTGAATTAATGAGCAACTTTATTTTTGTTTTAGGGTTTATAATTTTATGGCAAAAAAAATATTTAAAATCTAATTTTGAAAAACCATTTTTATTAGGAATTGTTTCTAGTTTTATTGCTCTTACAAGAATTCCAACACTTATTCCTTTAATAATATTCTTGTTCAAAGATTTTATAAAAACTTCATTAAAAAAGAAAATATACTTTATACTATCATCTTTAATTACGGCTTTTTTATTAGGGTTTATGGTATTAAAAGATTGCCCTAGTTTTGAAGTTTTAAAAACGTATAATCCATTAACTTTACAAGGAAACAAAACACCTTTGTTAATTAGTTTAGCTAGTTTAATACTGCCTATTTTTTTATCTTTTAAAGTGAACACCAAAATTATTGACACTTTAAAATATAGTATTTTAGTATTGCTGATTCCTGTATTAGGACATTTTTTATTAAGATGGTTTAATTATGGTTTTGATGCTATAATTAATAATTCTATAGCCGATATAAGTTACTTTAATATGGTTAGTCCATTTTTAATCATCTATATTCTTTTTCAATTAGAAAAAGAGTTAGTTGCTGAATAAAATTAAAATTTTATCTGATTTATTTTCAAACTTTTCTAATAAGGTGTTCATAAAATCTGGTACTCCTTTACAAACTTCCTTTAGATTATAATCGCTAATTATTGTTTTGACTTTTTGAGAATTTAAATCTGATTTTCTGACAACTAAAAAAATAGTTTCATCACTTTTTATTCTATTTACCGTAGGTTCAGAATAATTATCTAGATTATTTATTATAATATTAGATTTGTTGTAAAAATTGGTGGTTAAGTTCCAAGGTTTATATGGATTACTATCATTCAAATAATAAAGATTTGCCTTTTTAGAAGGAGCAATTTCATTAATTTCTTTAGTAATTTTAACTCTACTATTTAACATAGCTGGATTAAGATTTCCAATTCCTAAAAACACTAAATTAATTAGAATTAAAATTCCTGCAATTAATAAATTAACTTTTTTATACTTAAAAAATAAAGTTGATTTCCAGTTTATCTTTGAAATACTAAACACAATAATAAAAGGCATTAAATTAATTATAGGAAATAGAAATCTTATTTCTTTATGAGGGATTAAAGAATGAATAATTATAAAAGGGAAAACTATCCAAAAAATTAAGTTTTTTGGGTTTTTATATAGAAAAAATCCTAAACTACCTACTAGTAGTATTCCAATTGGAGGTATCGAATATATTATTGAATGTGTTAAATAATAATACCATGGAGATACTCCAAATGAAGATGCCTTACCTTCAATTAAATTTGATTTAAAATAGTTCCAGAATACTAGTTGCGGCTCGTTATAAAACCACAAATCTAGAATTCCACCTAAAAACACTATAAAGGTTCCAGCAGCAATTAAAGTTATTACATTTTTAAATTTTTCTTTTTCAATAAACAACAACCATAGTACAATACTTAAACATATAATTGCAATTTGAAATCGAACTATAAAACTCAATCCTAATATTGCTCCAATTATCGCATACTTTAAAGTGCTTTTTTTTTCATTAAACAATATTGAAGTTGCCCAAAGTATAATAAGCCCTGAAAGTGTTTCGGAAGAAAATCGAACATTAATAAATGGTAAAAACCAAGTAAAATATGACACTATTAAAAATAGTTTCCAAAACTTTGGGTGAATAAATTTTCGTACAGAATTGGTAAAAAAATAAATTGTAAATACAGCAAATAACCCAACTATAAGTCGAAGTATAAACGCCTTGTTATAAGGGTTGGTTATAGAAAATACATCGCATATTTTAAAAATGAAATAGGTTATTGTTGGTTGAAATGAAGATCTAATTTTCGCACCATATTCCCAAGCTAAATCGTTTGGAGTATTTGTTTCATCAATTAAACCCGCAAATTCAATAATTTGGTAATGCTCATCTGGATGAAGATATCCTATACTAAAATAAGCAGTTAATGAATACCAAAAAATGGCAATTAATAGTATTGATTTTTCAAATCTCATTCATTCAAAAATAGCAATTTAAAAATGAATTTAATCTATAACCAATGTTTTTAATATTGCTTCAATTTCAAACATATAATCTCTTTTATTAACACCTGGAGCATATGTTAAACCTTCAGCAATTACCAATCTATTATTTGGCTTATCTACTACTGTATAACTTAAAAAAGGTCCAGCCATAAAAACGCCTTTAACTTCCCATTTTCCTCTTGTTTCAAAAGCTTTTTTTTCTTTAAAATTAATTTCAAAAATATGCGGAGTGTAAGCTTCTTCGGTTATCATGTGTGAGCCTTCAATTTGACCTGGAACATACTTTTTCCCAAACTCATTTCTAATAGTTACAATATTATTTCCATTTAAATCGTCTTCTGAAGTAATTGGAACAGTGTAAGTGAAAATTTCCATACTTTCTCCTCCGTTTAAATGATATCTATACCAAACAATATCACCATCATCTTCCACTTTTGTATAAGATTGAGGAATTTTAATTGAATAACCTTGCTTTTCAAAAGTTTTAATTTTTGTTGGGTTCCAAAACTTTTTTAAAATTCTTCGTTGAACAGCTACTAAATCTGCATTTTTAAATACAGAAACTAACTCACTACTATTCTCTTTTATTTGAGCAATTATTTCTTCATTAGAAGTTCCAGTAATAGTAATAATTTTTTGAGGAGCAGCATAAACATCTGTATTTGTGTTAAAAGCATTTTCGTCTCCAATTCCAACTTGTAAAACACTTCTAGAGCCTCTAAACATGCTTCCAAAATTTTCTGGTGGAATTTGCGAAACTACAAATTGTGCTTCAGGTTGAGGCAATCCAACAACTGGTTCTCCTAAAATTTTTCTCAATTCGTCTCCAATTTCACCTTGCCATTCGCTATTTTTAATTACAACTAATAAGCTGTTAACTCTACCGTTAGCAGATTTTAAAATCTTTTTTTGAGGTCCTGATTCACAACTAAACAATGTTGCAATTACTACTAATAAAATTCCTAGTTTTTTCATTTGCTAAATATTTTTAATTTGGTACCTGGCTTTAAACCTTTTACGCTCCAATTATCGTTCCAATCTTTTATATCTTGAACAGAAACATTGGGAAATTTTTGAGCAATTACCCATAAAGATTCACCCGATTTAACCGTATATATTTGATGTGGACCTGTTGGTAATGGTTTCTTTTTTGTTGAAGTTGGTTTTTTTACTGTACTTTTTGATGAAGAAACCGAAACTCCATTCATTCTTCTCGGATAAACGGTTAAATACTGCCCTATTCTCAATCTGGTGCTTCGCATATTATTCCAACGCTTTAGGTTGCTTACTGAAACGCCATATCTATTTGCAATTTTCCCTAAAAAATCTCCACTTCTAACTTTGTAACGAATTCTATCATTAAGTTCAGTATACTTTGGTAAAGGCTTTTCTCTTTTTTCTTCTTGTTTTTCTACAAAAGCATAAATTTCTTCTTCATTAGATAAAAAATTTCCAATAGATTCTACAGGTAAAGAGAGTGTATAATTTCTTCCTTCTACATAAGGAATAATATCTAACTTATATTGTGGATTTAAAAATTGAAGTAACTCAATATCAACATCTAAAGTTTCATTAATTTGTTCAAAAGTCATTTGTCGTTTTACTTGCACAGTATCTGTTTTAAACAAAGGTAAAGCGCTTTTTCTAGCAACAATATTGTGCTCTTTTGCATACTCAAAAATGTACAATGTTGCATAAAATGCTGGCACATAACCTGCAGTTTCTCTAGGTAAATTATGTCTAATGTTCCAATAATTTTTACTTCCGTTTGACCTTCTAATAGCTTTACTTACATTTCCTGGTCCAGAGTTATATGCGGCTAAAGCCAAATCCCAATCTCCAAAAATTTTGTACAAACTAGCTAAATATTTACACGCTGCTTCGGTTGCTTTGTATGGATCCTGACGTTCATCTACATAAGAGCTTACTTTTAAATCGAACATTTTTCCTGTTGGATACATAAATTGCCACAACCCTGTGGCACCAACTCTAGATTTTGCTCTTGGTTTTAATGCGGACTCTACAATAGCTAAATACTTAATTTCCAATGGAATGTCGTATTTATCTAATTGCTCTTCAAACATTGGAAAATAATATCGAGCCTTTTCTAATAATCCTGAAAACGATGATTTTCTTCGTTTTAAATATGTTTTAATAATTGATTCTAGTTGTGAATTATACTCAATATGAAATGGTGTTTTACTGTCTAAAACTTTTAAACGTTTCTTTAATAATTCAGTTGGTAATTCTTCTAATTCTGTTACCAATTTTTCATCATCTCTTAATACATATTGAATGGTATCATACAAAGGTGAATTAATTAATTCCGTTAACCATAAACTATCAATTAAAGCAGCTTCTTTATTAATTTTTAAAGTTATTAATGAGTCTACTTGCTTTAAAACAATAGAATCTCCTTCAGAAAATAACGTCTTTGTATCTTCAATTGGCTCTAACTTTAGCGTATCATTTTCTACCTGTGCATATCCTAAACTAGTTAGAATTAAAAATAAAAGAGTTAGTTTTTTCATGTATATATTAGTAGTTAAGAAGTTTTGATATCTCGTCTAAATTAGGCGCTAATATAATCTCTATTCTTCTATTTTTAGCTTTTCCTTCAGTAGTTTTATTAGAATCAACAGGAACAAATTTACTTCTACCTGCTGCTGTTATTTGTGTTGGATTTACACCTTTATTTTCTAAAATTCTAACAATTGCAGTTGCACGTTTAACAGATAAATCCCAGTTATCAATTAGTGTAGTTCCTTTGTAAGGTACGTTATCCGTATGCCCTTCAATTAAAACATTAATATCTTGGTTTTCTGAAAGTACTTGTGCTAATTGTTGAACGGCTTTTGTTCCTTCTGTTCCAACAGCCCAACTTCCTGAACCAAATAATAATTTGTTTTCCATGGAAACATAAATTTTACCGTTTTTATGTTCAACCGTTAAACCTTTACCTTCAAAATTATGTAATGCTTTAGAAATTGCATCTTTTAGTTTTTGCATTTGAGCCTCTTTTGCATTTATTAATGCTTTTAACTCTGAAACTTGTTCTGCTTTGTTATTTAATTCTTTCTGAAGTTTCTCTAAACGTTGACTTTCAGCTAGTAATGTTTTTTCTTTTTCTTCTAATTTAGAAAGCAACTCTTGATTTTTCTTTGCTTGATCTGCTAATTTTTGAGAGCTTTGTGTTGAAAGTACATCATAAGATTCTTGTAAATTTTTAAATTTATTTTGAAGTGCAGAGTATTCAACATCTAAAATATCTTTCTTTGTTTTTAAAGCATTATAATTTTTTTGAAGCTCGGCTAAATCGGCTTCCAACGTTTTTTTTGCAGCTAATAAATCTTCCTTTTCTTTAATTAACGAAGCGTTTGAACTACGTAAACCATTGTATTTCGATTCTAGCTCTTGATATACTTTTTTTGAAACACAAGAACTTAATAAACTAACTACTAAAACTAATAAACTAACTTTTTTAAACATACTTATTATTTTTTATGATTCTATTTCAACTACTATTGGACAATGATCTGAATGCTTTGCTTCAGGTAAAATATAAGCTCTTTTAATTTTATCTTTCAAAGGTTCGCTTACCATATTGTAATCTATGCGCCAACCTTTATTATTGTTACGTGCATTTGCTCTATAACTCCACCAGCTATAGTGATGAGGCTCTTTGTTTAAATGTCTAAAAGAATCTATAAAACCACTATCTATAAAACTACCAATCCATTCTCTTTCTACTGGTAAAAACCCAGAAACTCCTTTCATTTTTGGGTTGTGAATATCAATTTCTTCATGACAAATATTATAATCTCCACAAATAATTAAATTTGGTAAATCTTTCTTTAATTCGTTTACATACTCTTGAAATTCAGCCATATAATTTAGCTTAAAATCCAAACGAGCATCGTTAGTTCCCGATGGTAAATACAAACTCATTACCGAAACATTATCAAAATCAACTCTTAAATTTCTACCTTCGAAGTCCATGGCTTCAATTCCTGTGCCATACTCAACATTTTTAGGTTCAATTTTCGATAAAATTGCAACACTACTGTAACCTTTTTTTTGTGCTGAAAACCAATAATGAAATGGATAACCAGCTTCTTCAAAAAGTGTTAAATCTAATTGCTCTTTATGTGCCTTGGTTTCTTGTATACAAACCACATCTGGATCTGCAGCTACCAACCAATCTATAAAACCTTTTTTTAAGGCTGCTCTTATTCCGTTTACGTTATATGATATTATTTTCATTTTTAGGTTTTAAAATTAAATAGATTTAAAGCTTGTAAAGTTAATTGAAACATTTAATGATTAAAAATATTAATAATCATTAGTATTGAAGCTACTATTTGAGTTCCTGCAAACAAATATTTTAAATTTTTAGGTTTTGATTTTAAGGCTATTTTTGCTCCTGCAAAACCTCCAATTACTCCAGCAGCTGCCAAAGGTATTGCCAAGTTATAATCAAAAAACCCAGCTCCTAAATGTCCAAAAAATCCAGCTGCAGCAGAAATAAATACTAAAGTTGTTGACGTACCAATTGCTACTTGCATTGGCACGCTCATAGTTAAAATCATTAATGGAACTAAAAAAGAACCTCCTGAAACTCCAACCATACCCGAAATAAATCCGGTTAACAAAACTATTGGCACGCTTACTAACAAATTTACTTGATAAGTTTCGTTATTAGAAGTAAGAGAAATTACCCATTTATAATCGTTTTTTAGTTTCTGTT
The DNA here is from genome assembly GCF_033101135.1 of Lutibacter sp. TH_r2. Lineage (NCBI taxonomy): Bacteria > Pseudomonadati > Bacteroidota > Flavobacteriia > Flavobacteriales > Flavobacteriaceae > Lutibacter > Lutibacter sp. TH_r2. Next base: position 1,199,903 of record NZ_JAWMPV010000001.1, on the reverse strand, counting down.
TTGGTTTGCGCAACATAAAAAGGGCTGCAATAAACATAACTATTGCAAATATTAATTTTAACATTTTTTCATCAAAATATTGACCTAAAAAACCTCCAGCCATTGCTGATATAAAAATTAAAACCCCTAATAAAATAGTTAATTTCCAATGATTCATTTTTTGCTTACTAAACAAAATAGCGGCCATTAACGAAGAACACATTAAAATAAATTGCCCTGTTGAAGCTGAAATATTCATACTTATTCCGGCAATTACCAATGTAAGCACGTAAAAATTTCCTCCACCTCTTCCAGTCATTGTCATTACAAATGCAATTAACATAATAATGGTTGCTAAAATCCAAATATTCATTGCTTATTTTATTTATTTAAGTATAAATCTCTTAATTTTCTTCGCATTACTTTATTTGAAGCTGTTCTAGGTAGTTTTTCTATTTCAACCAAATCTACAAGTTTAAATAACGGATTTAATTGTTTTTTAATACAATTTTTAGCTTCAATATATTTTTCTTCTGAAGTTTTTTCTGAAGTAAATTCTACACTATAAACTACTAATTCACTTGGACCTCCATTTTTAGGAGAAACAGCAATGGCAGCCGATTCATTTACAAAATCTAGTTTATTTATTACTGCTTCTATTTGAATAGAGCTCACTTTTATTCCGCCTAAATTCATGGCATCATCAACACGGCCTTGTGCTTTGTAATATCCATTTTCAAGTTGCTGCATTTGATCACCATGACGGCGTAATAATTTTCCCTTATATGTTGGAGTTCCTTCGTAATACGCCTTAAAATGATCTCTATTTATTAATCTATTTGATAAACCTAAAATAGGTGGTATTAAAAAAACTTCTCCTTTATCAGCTTTATTATTTTCTTCATTTAACAACACAAATTCACCACCTAAAGCTTGGCTAGAAAATGTACTTGCTATATTTTCTTGAACTACTGTACTTGTTATATAACCTCCACCAATTTCTGTACCTCCACAATATTCAATTACAGGTTTGTTATTTACCAATTGCATTAAATATTCCATTTCTGTTGGGTTTGAAACTTCGCCAGTAGAACTAAAACACTTTATGTTATCCCAATTGAATTGCTCCATACATTTTGAAGATTTCCAATATTTTACAATACTTGGTATTACACCTAGCATAGTAACATTTGCATCTTGAACAAATTTACCAAAACCATAACCTGTTGGAATTCCATAATACAAACCAATGGCTGCTTTATTTATTAATGAAGCAAAAACCAACCAAGGTCCCATCATCCAACCTAAATTTGTTGGCCAACACACCACATCACTTTTTTGTATATTTTGATGGTAATAACCATCACTTGCACTTTTAATTGGAGTTAAATGTGTCCATGGAATTGCTTTTGGTTTTCCTGTAGTTCCCGAGGAAAAAAGTATGGTAATTACTTCTTCTGGTTTTTGAATAACTGATTTAAAAGAAGTTTTTTTAGAAAGAAAATCGTTCCAAAAAATATCATTTTCCCTTAAATCAATAGTTTCTTCTATCGTTTGAATTACAATTGCTTTTGGAGCATTTGCCTCAACAACTTTATTAAATAAATGAAGTGTTTTTCCTGCTCTTTGCAAATAATCTTGTGTGAAAATTACTTTTGGTTTAGCTATGTTTAAACGAACTTTAATTTCGCTTGGAGTAAAACTATCCGCAATTGTTACAATTGGCATTCCGGCTTTAATTCCAGCCAAATATATAGCCACAGCTTCCAAAGTCATTGGCATATCAATAGCAATTGCATCACCAACTTTTAAACCATGTTCAATAAGTGAGTTTGCTATTTTATTTACTAGATTCTCAAGTTCTTTTTGAGTAACTTTTTTAATTGATTTTTCTTCTTCCTGAAAAACTACAGCTATGTCATCATCACCATTTTGAAAACAAGCATCTACAATATTAAATTCAGCACCTTTTAACCATTCGGCATTTTCAATACCTTTTGAAGTATCTAAAATTTTATCAAAATTTTTATGAAAAGGTATTCCTAAATTTTCAACGGTTTGTTGCCAAAATGCTTCTTTGTTTTCTACAGACCATCTCCAAAAATTAGTATAACTTTGAAAACCATTTTTTTGCATCATTTTATAAATGTTGCTGTTATTTATTATTTTATTAGTAGGTTTCCAAGTGTTTTTAGCCATTTTAAAATTCTGGTTCGTCTTCTAAAATAGTATCAGTAGCTTCTGCATCTTTTTTATCACAATCAATTTCAATATCTAAATTTTCAGGTTTTTCAAATTCTTCTTGACTAATTTCTAGCTCTTTATCAGCATATAATTTTTTATGGTATAAAGCCCAAATAGGTAAAGCCATTGAGGCTCCTTGACCTTTTCCTATTCCATAAAAATGCGCTGCTCTATCTTCAGCACCAACCCAAACTCCTGTAGCTAAATTTGGTACAATTCCCATAAACCAACCATCCGATTGATTTTGAGTTGTTCCTGTTTTACCTGCAATAGGATTTGTGAATTTATATGGAAAACCAGTAACCACATTATCTGGGTAATTTCCCCACGAAGTTCTTAATCTAATACCCGAACCTGCTTGCGTAACACCTTCTAATAAATTTATTATAACATACGCAGATTCTTCACTTAAAACCTCTTTAGATGAAGGTACAAATTGCTCTAAGACTGTCCCGTTTTTATCTTCAATTTTAAGAATCATCATTGGTTCAATTTGCAATCCTTTATTAGCAAAAGTTGCATAGGCGCCAACCATTTCAAACAATGATAAATCTACCGAACCTAATGCAATTGCAGGAACTGCAGGAATTTCAGATTTTATACCTGCGCTTGTTGCTAAATTCACTACATTTTCAGGGTTTACCATATCAATTAATCTTGCGGTAATTACATTTACTGAACCTGCAAGCGCTTGTTTTAAGGTTAATTCTCCACCGTATTTTTCACTTGCATTTTTTGGTGTCCAATCTTTTGGCATTCCATATTTATCTTTTGGAATAGTATAGAGCGTATTTGGAAATTTTTCGCAAGGTGAAAGTTTTAATTGATTAATAGCGGTAGCATATACAAATGGCTTAAATGTTGATCCAACCTGACGTTTTTGTTGTTTTACGGCATCAAATTGGAAGTGTTTGTAATTAATTCCTCCAACCCAAACTTTTACATGACCTGTTTGCGGCTCTATTGACAAAACTCCTGAACGTAAAAAATGTTTATAATAGAAAATGGAATCTTTTGGAGACATAATAGTATCAATTTCTCCTTTCCAAGAGAATACTTTCATGTCTGTTTTTTTATCAAAAGAAGCTTTAATTTCCTTTTCTGAAGCTCCATTTTTTTTCATTCGTTTCCATCTATTAGAGCGTTTCATAGCTTGTTCAATGGTTATATTTATTTGTTTTTTATCTAAATCGTAGAAAGGAGCAGTTTTATTTTTTTTATGTTCTTTGAAAAAAGCGCGTTGTAAATTAGACATATGCTGTTTCATAGCATCTTCAGCATATTCTTGCATTCTAGAGTCTAACGTAACATATATTTTTAAACCATCACGGTGTAAGTTATATTCTGTTCCATCTGGTTTTGGATTATTTTTAATCCAATTTTTCATAAAATCACGTAAATACTCTCTAAAGTAAGTTGCAGAACCATCGCTATGAGTTTCTCTATGAATATCAAGTCCTAAATCCTTTTTTTGCAATGTATCTTTTTGAATTTCAGTAATAAATTCATTTTTATACATTTGACCCAACACGGTGTTTCTTCTGTTTATAACTCTTTCGGGTCTTCGTAATGGATTGTATAATGAAGCATTTTTTAACATTCCAATTAACATTGCCGATTCCGAAACGGTTAACTCTTTAGGTTCTTTCCCAAAGTATATTCTAGATGCAGAACGAATCCCTACTGCTAAATTCAAGAAATCATACTTGTTTAAGTACATAGTCAAAATTTCTTGTTTAGTATATTGGCGTTCTAAACGAGTTGCAATAACATACTCTTTAAACTTTTGACCAATACGCTGAACAATATTTTTAGAACCTTCTCCGTGAAATAATAATTTTGCTAATTGCTGTGTAATAGTACTACCTCCTCCATCTTTACCTAATTTAACTACGGCACGTAATGTTGCTTTAAAATCGATTCCTGAATGCTCATAGAAACGTTCATCTTCAGTAGCAACTAAAGCTTCTAGCAAATTTTTTGGTAAATCTTTATATTTTACTGGTGTTCTATTTTCTTTAAAATATTTACCTAGTGTTTTTCCATCAATAGAAATAACTTCGGTAGCTAAATTATTTTCTGGATTTTCTAGTTCTTCAAATGTTGGAAGCGGACCAAAAACTCCCCAAGAAGCCATTAAAAACAATAAAATTAAGATAAATGTTCCTCCTAAAATGGCTGCCCAAAACCATTTAATATATTTTAAAAAATTTGGTGCTTCTGTTTTTTTTGTTGTCATTTTATTCTTTTTCTATGCTTAAACCAACATCTGTAATTCCTTGTAAAGGATTTTTACCTTCAACATCATTAATACTTCTTGTAACTTGTTGAATGGTGAAATTATAATCACCTTTTTCGTTAAAAACTACGTTTTCTTTATAGTAGAGTTTGTTCTCTTTAATTTCAGTAAATCCAGTTCCAAGCCATTTTCCTTCTGCATTTGTCATTTCATATTCCAATGTGTCAATTACTTTAATTCCACTTGGAAATTCAATATTTCCAATCAAATAAATAGAACTAAAGGAATACTTATTATTGTTTCTAATATTTATAAACACATTTTTTGAAGAAATAGTATCAGTATTATTAATTAGAAACTGAATTTTATTTTCAGAAGACCATTTATAGTTTTCTATAGGTTGGTATTGATTATAAATTTCGTTAGAATTACACGAAACTAACAGTAATAAAAAAACTATAATGGCTGCTAAATTACGCATTGTCTGGTTTATTATTGTTGTTTTTTGGTGGTCTTCTTTTTCTTCTATTATTTCTATTACCACTTGGTTTATTATTTTCAGTATTTTGATTTTTACTGTTTTGTAGATTTGGACCTTTTACGTTTGCAGCTTTTGGTTTTGGTTTACCCTTTGGCTTTTGTTGCTGTTTTTGCGGAGGTCTTGATTGTTTTGCTCTTGGTTGATTTTGATTTTGATTTGGTCTTTTAGGTTTTGATTTGCGTTTACGTTTGTTTTTACGCTTTGGAAGATCAAACCTAGTTAAACTATCTTGACCAACTAAATCTTCAACTTTATCCTTTTTAGAAATCTCAATATCATCCGTTTCATAATCTTCAAGAGATGAAATTACTTCACCATTCTTATTCATTTCTATAATTTCTTGAACTTGCTCTAACGTTAATTTAAACCATTTTGCGCGTTCTTCTTTATAGGTATACCAAAGCATTTCTTTAAAAATATCCATTTTTATAAAAACTGCTGAACCTTTTTCAGTTTTAAGAATTACATCTTGTTTTGGAAAACCTTTTAATGAATCTAAATAGGTATCTAATTCATAATTTAAACAGCATTTTAATTTACCACATTGACCTGCTAATTTTTGAGGGTTTAATGATAATTGCTGATAACGTGCAGCAGATGTATTTACTTTTCGTAAATCTGTTAACCATGTAGAACAACACAATTCACGTCCGCATGAACCAACCCCACCTAATCTGGCAGCTTCTTGGCGCAAACCAACTTGCTTCATTTCAACACGAATGCTAAAAGCGCTAGCTAAATCACGAATTAATTGACGGAAATCTACTCGATCATCGGCAGTATAATAAAACGTAGCCTTATTTCCATCTCCCTGATACTCAACATCTGACAATTTCATTTGTAAACCTAAACGGCTTATTATTTCGCGTCCTTTATATTGTGTATCATATTCTTTTGCTCTGGCTTCTTGCCAAATGTCAATATCTTTTTGTGAAGCTATTCGGTAAATTTTCTTTATTTCTTCACTGTTGATATCAATTTTCTTTTTTCTTAGCTGAACTTTTACTAATTCACCAGTTAATGAAACTACACCAATGTCGTGTCCAGGATTACCCTCAACCGCAACAATATCTCCCATTGAAATTTTAAGTTCGTCAACATTTTTAAAAAAATGTTTACGCCCGTTTTTAAAACGAATTTCAACAATATTAAATGGTTTTTGTCCGGTTGGAATAGCCATATTAGAAAGCCAATCGAAAACTGAAAGTTTATCACAACTTCCAGTTGCGCAGTTTCCATTACTTTTACAACCTTTTGGTACAGAATTTATATCAGTAGAGCAACTATTACAGCTCATATTTATTTTTATTAAATTATTAGGTGAACATACTAAATACCTTCACTAATTTGTAAAGATATAATTATATTACGAACTATAAAACGTAAAAAAATGAAATTTAGATCTGTTTTACGTCTATTATTTTTACTGGGCAAGCTTCTTTTGCCTTTATACTATCATTAAAAATAGTTTCATCAGGATATTTTATAGTAAAAAAACCTTTTTTTTCTTTTGAATGAAGTAAAACCGACTTGCCATCTTTTTTAGACATTTGAAATTGCCCTGGAGCAACTTCTACACAATAATTACAGCCAATACATTTGGCGCGTTGTAAAGTTATAATAACCATATTTAAAATTACAATACTTTGTTATGTCCACTTTCAACAACTTCTTTTGCTGAAACTATTTTATACAATTTATCTGACGGACGAATTCTAAACTCTAAAGGAATAGTAACTGAATCTCCTTTGCTACCTTTTTCGCCTTTTTGATCATTCACAAACATTTCTTTCACTTCCATTTCTTTTGCTCCAGTTGTTGGGCCAGTTATTAAAATAGTATCGCCAACCGAAATATCATACGCTTCAATTTTAAATTCACCTATGTTTGCTTTTGGGAAAAAATGCATTCCTTTTCCTAAATACACTTTTTTTTGTGTAGCGTGGCTACCAGATCCTTTACTCCATTCACCTAATTGTTGGCCTAAATAATAACCACTCCAAAACCCTCGATTGTATACTTTCTCTAATTCTTGCATCCAAGAAACTACTTTTTCTTTGCTATAGGTTCCTTCATCAATACTATCAATAGCATCACGGTAACATTTAATTACTTTTGCAACATATTCTGGCGCTCTACCTCTTCCTTCAATTTTTAAAACTTTTACACCAGCATCCACAATTTCATTTAGAAAATCGATGGTACATAAATCCTTCGGAGACATAATATACTCGTTATCCAACTCCATTTCAACACCTGTTTCTTGGTCTATAACTGTATATTTTTTTCTGCAATTTTGTTTACAAGCACCTCTATTTGCTGAAGAGTTATGGTTATGTAAACTCATATAGCATTTTCCTGAAACTGCCATACATAAGGCTCCATGACCAAATATTTCAATCTCAACCAAGTTTCCTGAAGGTCCACGAACATTGTCTTTTGCAATTTGTTCTGTAATTTTTTTAACCTGACGTAAACTCAACTCTCTACTTAACACCATAGTGTCCGCAAACATTGCATAAAATTTAGCAGTCTCGAAATTGGTGATGTTTATTTGTGTTGAAATATGAATTTCCATTCCAATTTCTTTAGCTGTAGCAATTACCGCTTGATCCATGGCAATTACCGCAGTAATATCTGCATCTTTTGCTTTTTGAATTAAGGTTTTAACTATTGTTAAATCGTGATCGTAAACAATGGTATTTAATGTAAGATATGTTCTTACATTTTTAGCTTTACAACGGTCGGAAATTTCTTGTAAATCATCTAACGTAAAGTTAATTGATGCTCTTGCACGCATATTTAATTGCTCAACACCAAAATATATTGAATCAGCTCCATTATCTAATGCAGCTTGTAACGATTCAAAATTTCCGGCAGGAGCCATTAATTCTATTTTTCCTGTAGTAGTCATTCTTTTTTTGATTTTTTGCAAAATTACGTATTTTCTAATAACTATTAGTATTTGAACGCTATAATGGTGTTTTTATACATTTTAGAATTAGGTTAAAAGAAACTAAAGTTTTTTTGATTTGTTAACTTTGGTATTGTTAAATTCGCTTATATCAATACTAAAAAGTCCACTTGAAGGAAAAATAGAATATTTGGTTTCTTTAAATCCTCCGAGTATGTATAAGGTATTGTTGTTAAAGCATAATTTAGCTGATTTTAATGATAAATCAATTAAATATTTTTTTAATTCTTTTGTAATTATATTGTAAGTGTAAATGTTTCCTTCATCAAAAAAATAGATTGTACTGCCATTACTAGTTACAGCAAGTTTACTTATAGCGTTAAATAATTCGCCTTCTTTTTTCCAAGTTCCAGTTAATAAATCATATGTTTCTATAGTATTTAATGCTTTTTTGTTATAACCTCCAATTAAATAAATTTTATTATTTATTAAAACACCTTGGGTTTCTTTAGCAACAGGCATATTATTTAAAAGGTACCAATAACCAGATTCTGTATTGTATAAATGAACCTTGTTTGTATATTCTTTTACTCCAAGTTTATTTTTTTTTATTGAACCTCCTAAAACAATAATATTATTATTATATGTGAATGAAGCAAAATTTACAGCTTGATGTGGATTTGTATGGTCAATAGTAATAGTATTATTTTCAAGATTAAAAATTTCTATTTTATCATCTAAATATTCTAATTTTTTGCTTTTTGAAAGCCTTTTTCCTCCTAAAACATATAATTTATTATTTAAATTAATTAAATTATGATATGCTCTTTTACTAAATTTAGGTTCAGATAATGTGCTCCAAGAATTCAATTTTAGGTTGTAAATAAGTAGATCTCTTTTATAACTTTCCCAATTATGATTTCCTCCTTTAGTAATAAATTTTGCTAATGCATTTTCTGGATCAAATTCCATTAGTTTTTTAAATTCATTATATTCAAAAGAAGCATCACCTCCAAGTACATATATTTTATCGTTTACTAACCTTTCACCAAAAGAATGTATGGCATTTTTCATAGAAGCTAACTTTTTAAACTGTATTGTAGGTTTTAAGTTCCTTTTTTCTGAAAGGTTTATTTGTTTAAGTACATTATTAGCAGATTGTAGATATACAGAATAGTCGCTTTTTTTATCCTTATAAGAAGTTTTTAATTCTTTATATGAAATATGTGAAAAATAGATAGTATCGTTTGTACTACTTTTAGGTGGAATTTTTAAATAAAAATATCCTTTATCATTAGTTATAGTTCCGCTATTTGCCTTTCTTATATATACACTAACATCTTCTATAGGCTTTTTGGTAATAGCATCTAACACTTTTCCTTCAATATGTTGAGAAAAAGATAAATACGCTGAAAAAGAAAAGAATACTAATAAAATATTTTTAATCAAATTTAAGTGTTTTAAGTTTCGTTAAAATTATCAAAAATTATACCTTTTAAATACTATTTGCGATTTATTCTATTTATTAAATGTTAGAAATAAGATAATCTCTTTTTAACAAAAAAAGAATTATTTGTTATTTTCCTATAATTCTATTGGTTAGTTCAGTTTTTTTCGAATAATTTGCAGTGTTATTAAAATTTAAAACCAAATAAAAATGAAAGTAGCTGTTGTAGGTGCTACCGGAATGGTAGGAAGTGTAATGTTAGAAGTTTTAGCAGAACGCAATTTTCCAATTAGTGAATTATTATTAGTTGCCTCTGAAAGATCAAAAGGTAAACAAATGGAATATAAAGGTAAAACTTATACTGTTATAGGTTTACAAAATGCTGTTGATGCTAAACCAGACATTGCTTTATTTTCTGCAGGTGGAAGCACTTCAGAAGAATGGGCTCCAAAATTTGCAGAAGTTGGTTGTACTGTTGTTGACAATTCATCCGCTTGGAGAATGGATCCTACTAAAAAATTAGTAGTTCCTGAAATAAATGGAGATGTTTTAACTGCTGAAGATAAAATTATTGCAAACCCAAACTGTTCTACCATTCAAATGGTATTAGCTTTGGCTCCTTTACACGATAAATATAAAATGAAACGTTTGGTTATTTCAACATATCAATCAGTTTCTGGAACAGGAGTACAAGCTGTTAGACAATTAGATAATGAAGAAAAAGGTATTGAAGGTGAAATGGCTTACAACTATCCAATTTACAGAAATGCAATTCCACATTGTGATGTGTTTTTAGAAAACGGATATACTAAAGAAGAAATGAAATTGGTAAAAGAACCTAAAAAGATTTTAGGTGACGACTCTTTCTCAGTAACTGCTACAGCTGTTCGTATTCCAACTGCTGGTGGACATTCTGAAGCTGTAAATGTTCAATTTGAAAACGATTTTGATTTAGCTGAAGTTCGTCAATTATTAACTGATATGCCAGGTATTATTGTTAGTGATGATTTAGATAATAACGTGTATCCAATGCCAATTCACGCTCACAATAGAGATGAAGTTTTTGTTGGAAGATTAAGACGTGATGAATCTCTACCAAACACTTTAAATATGTGGGTTGTAGCTGATAACCTACGTAAAGGTGCTGCAACAAACACTATTCAAATTGCTGAATATTTAATAGAAAATAAATTAGTTTAACAACAACTATTATATTTATTATACTTTAAAGTATAGTCAAAAAAAAGCCGCTCAATTTTGAGCGGCTTTTTTTATTATTTTATTAAATACTATTATTTATCTACTCCTAGTACATTTTTAATAATTTCCTCAAATTGAGGTTTTGGCAAAGCACCTTGCGCCATTTGAGGTTCTGCATCTTTAGGTACAAATAAAATTGAAGGAATACTTCTAATTCCAAATGCAGCAGCCAATTCTTGCTCTGCTTCAGTATCAATTTTATAAATATTTACTTTTCCTTTATATTCTTCACCTAATTGCTCTAAAACTGGAGCAACAGCTTTACAAGGTCCGCACCAATCTGCATAAAAATCAATTACACAAGGTAAATCACCTTCAAATTTCCACTCTTTATTTTCTTCGAAATTAAAAACTTTCTTTAAAAAAGTTTCTTTTGTTAATAATTCTGTCATTATATTATTTTTTATTGTTTGTATAGCAAATTCTATACCATCCTATTTAACGACAAATTGACACAAAAACTTACAACTTAATGGTAACCTTTGTTACACCTAATATAAATTTCATAACTTAACACATCAATAATCAAACTTTTAACTAAAATAAATCTTATGAATTCAACTGTTACTATGATAGTTCGCCTTCTATTAGCCATAATACTTTTAGTATTTGGAGCTAACAAATTTTTTAACTTTATTCCTATGGAAGCTCCACCAGAAGGTAGCTTTATGGATGCACTTATTAAAACTGGTTATATGATGCCTCTAATAGCTGTTTCAGAGATTATTCCAGGGTTTTTATTACTTATTAATAAATGGAAAGGTTTGGCCTTGGTTTGGCTTGCTCCAATTTCAATAAACATTGTTTTATTTCATATTGCCTTTGATATTTCAACCATAGCTCCTGCAGCTTTAGTTTTTACTTTAAATACTTTTTTGATTTATATTAACTGGAAAAAGTTTAGAACACTATTTTAATTCATAAAAAAATATTAAAACTAAAGACTTATTCCACTAGAATATGTCTTTTTTGTTAAATTTGAAATACTAAAACATTTACAATGAAAAACTTATTTTTATTAACTCTAATTGGAATTTTTATGGTTTCCTGTAATAATTCTAATACTCAAAAAATTACCGAATTGAAATACCCAACAACTAAAAAAGTTGATACTGTTACCAATTATTTTGGTACAGACGTGCAAGATCCATATAGATGGTTAGAAGATAATATGAGCGAAGAAACAGCCGAATGGGTTGGTGAGCAAAACAAAGTTACTTTTGATTATTTAGCAAACATACCTTACCGAAATGAATTAAAATCTCGTTTAGAAAAACTATGGAATTACGAAAAAATTGGTTCACCATTTAAAGAAGGTGATTATACTTATTTCTACAAAAATAATGGCTTACAAAACCAATATGTTTTATATAGATTTAAAGATGATGAAGAGCCTGAAGTGTTTTTAGATCCAAATACTTTTTCTGAAGATGGAACAACTTCTTTAGGCGGTATGTCTTTTTCAAAAGATGGCAGCTTGGTTGCCTATGCAATTTCTGAAGGCGGAAGCGATTGGCGTAAAATTATAATTATGGATGCGCTTTCTAAAGAAATAAAAGAAGATACTATAATTGATGTTAAATTTAGTGGAATGTCTTGGAAAGGAAACGATGGAATCTACTACTCTAGTTACGAAAAACCTAAAGGAAGTGAACTTTCTGCAAAAACTGATCAACATCGTTTATTTTACCATAAATTAGGAACAAAACAAACGAACGACCCAATTATATTTGGTGACAAAAATAAAAGAAGATACGTAGGTGGTGGAGTAACTGAAGACGAAAAGTATTTAATTATTTCTGCTTCTGTTTCTACTTCTGGAAACGAATTGTATTATAAAGATTTATCGAACCCAAACAGCCCAATTAAACCAATTATTTTAGGTTTTGATAACGACACTGGCGTAATTGCTCATAAAAACGGTTATTTCTACATGAGCACAAACGTAGATGCTCCAAATAAAAGAATTGTAAAAGTATCTGTAAAAAACCCAAGTAAAGAAAACTGGGTAGATGTAATACCAGAAACTAAAAATGTATTAAACATTTCAACGGCTAGCAATTACATTTTTGCAAAATATATGGTAGATGCAGTTTCAAAAGTGATGCAATATAATTTTGAAGGAAAACTAATAAGAAATATTGAATTACCAGGTGTTGGTACTGCCGGTGGTTTTAGTGGTAAAATTGATGCAGAGACTATCTATTATTCATTTACAAATTATATCACTCCAGGTTCTATTTATTCTTTTAAACCTAAAACTGGAGAAAGTAGCTTGTATAAAAAACCTGCAATAGATTTTAATTCAGATGATTTTGAATCTAAACAAGTATTCTATACTTCAAAAGATGGTACAAAAGTTCCAATGATTATTTCATATAAAAAAGGAACAGAATTAAACGGTGAAAACCCAACTATTTTATATGGTTATGGAGGTTTTAATATTAGTTTAACACCTAGTTTTAGTATTGCAAATGCTGTATGGATGGAACAAGGTGGTGTTTATGCAGTACCAAATTTACGTGGTGGTGGAGAATATGGAAAAGTTTGGCATAAAGCCGGAACAAAGCTGCAAAAACAAAATGTGTTTGACGATTTTATTGCTGCTGCTGAATATTTAATTTCAGAAAATTATACTTCATCAGAATTTTTAGCAATAAGAGGTGGAAGTAATGGTGGTTTATTAGTTGGTGCAACAATGACACAACGTCCAGAATTAATGAAAGTTGCTTTACCTGCTGTTGGTGTTCTAGATATGCTACGTTACCACACATTTACTGCTGGAGCTGGTTGGGCTTACGATTATGGAACTGCAGAAGACAATAAAGATATGTTTGAATATTTAAAAGGTTATTCTCCTGTACATAATGTAAAAGAAGGTGTTGAGTATCCTGCTACAATGGTTACAACTGGTGATCACGATGATAGAGTTGTGCCAGCACATTCATTTAAATTTGCTGCAGAATTACAAGCAAAACAAACTGGAAACAATCCTACAATAATTAGAATTGAAACCAATGCTGGTCACGGAGCTGGAACTCCAGTTTCTAAAACTATTGAACAATATGCTGATATTTTTGGCTTTACCTTATACAATATGGGCTATAAAGAATTACCTAGCAAATCTAAAATAAAAGGATAATTTTTCTCTTAAATTATAAAAAAAGTCGCTCAAATAAGCGGCTTTTTTTATGTACTTATGGATGAAACAAAGTTGAATAAAATATAAACGTCATTGCGAGGAATAAAATAACGAAGTAATCTGTCAATAAAAGAAACAGATTACTTCAGTTTTTACAAAACTTCGTAATGACGTTTGCTAATTACACTACTTCCAAAATTTCAGCAGAATTAAATGAAATGATTTCTCCTACACGTTTTCCTAATAATTGCTTTCCTATTGGAGATTGAGTTGAAACCACAAAATAAGTATCGTTTTCAACCCTCACTTGCCCAACACTTATTGCTAAAAAATAAGTGCCTTTGGTGGTTTTTACTAAACTACCAAGTTTTATAACTTCAAAATTTTCTTCAAAGGAAACTCTTTTTAAAGTTTCCTTCATTTCATTTATCACACTTAATTGCTGGCTAGCTTTTTCCATTTCTAACTGAATCATAGCACGTCCGGTTTCGTGCTTATCGCCTGCCGAACTTTTTGTTTCAGAAAATAAATCTCTCTTATTAGATGCTATTGTTTCTAAAACTGTAGATTCCTTTTCGCTTACAAAATCAATACACTTTTGTAATAATTGCTCTTTTATTTTTTGACTACTCTTCATTCAATTTCAAAAATAGATACTTTGTACTAAATAATACACAACAAACTTTTAATAATCTTAAATTTGTGTAACTAATTTAGAATTAAAATGATTTTAATTGACCATCCGTACGTTTCAGATTTTTTAATTGAAACTATAAAAAGTAATCGTTTTCCAATTGTATCAACAAAAGCTGCAAGAGATTTAATTTCAGAAGAAAACCTAAATTGGATTTCAGAAAAAGAAGCAATTCAAGCTTTTAAAGAAAACCCAAATCAGTTAATTTATTCTAATTCTGAAAACGTAATTAGTTGGGTGGAAAATAAGTTAGATTTTACAAAATTACCTTCTCAAATAGACGTTTTTAAAGATAAAATTAAGTTTCGGGAACTGTTGAAAGATGTATACCCAAACTACTTTTTTAAAGGAATCCCGTTTGAAGATTTAGATTCATTACCTATAGATAAAATGCCTTTCCCTTTTATTATAAAACCATCTATCGGCTTTTTTAGTTTAGGAGTTCATAAAGTTGATGAAGCAAGTGAATGGCCTATAACTTTAGAGAAAATTCAGAATGAAATACATCATATTAAAGATTTTTACCCTTCAGAAGTTTTAAATACAAACAACTTTATAATTGAAGAGTGTATTGAAGGTGAAGAGTATGCTGTTGACTGCTATTATAATGAAAAAGGTGAAGCTGTAGTTCTAAACATTATGCATCATATATTTTCATCAGGAAAAGATGTTAGCGACCGTATTTACTCAACTTCAAAAGAAATTATAGAAACAAATCTTCCAATAATTCAACAACTAGTAAATACTATTGGTACTAAAACCAATTTAAAAAACTTTCCTATTCATATTGAAGTTAGAATAGATAAAAACGAAACTATAATTCCTATTGAAGTAAATCCAATGCGTTTTGGTGGTTGGTGTACAACTAGTGATATTTCTCACTATGCTTATGGAATTAATTCTTATCAGTACTTTTTAAACCAACAAAAACCTAATTGGAATGAAATTTTAAAAGCTAAAAAAGGTAAAACTTATAGCTTGGTTTTGTTAGATAATAATTCGGGTATTGAAGCAAAAAACATTAAATCTTTCAACTACAATCAACTTTTAGCCGACTTTGAAAACCCGCTACTTTTAAGAAAAATTGATGTAACTAAATTTCCAATTTTCGGATTTTTATTTACTGAAACTTCAAAAGGAAATGAGGGAGAATTAAATAGAATTCTTAAGTCTAATCTTACAAAGTATATTACGCTTAAATTGAATAATGTTTGGTAATTTTGCAATCCAATGAAAATTACAGGAAACCGATATTTAGATTATAGTTCATTTATTAAATTGAATTTTGGTGAACGCGTACAAAAAATATCGTTAGACATTGGTTTTACCTGCCCAAACCGTGATGGTTCTAAAGGTTTTGGTGGTTGTACTTATTGCAATAACAATACATTTAATCCAGATTATTGTGAGCCACAAAAAAGTATAAAACAACAATTAGAAGAAGGTGTAGCATTCTTTTCAAGAAAAGGAAAAAACAATAAGTTTTTAGCATATTTTCAAGCCTACACAAACACTTATGGCGAATTTGAAGAGTTAAAAAAAATGTACCTAGAAGCATTAAGCGTGTCTAAAGTTGTAGGCTTGGTTATTGGAACTAGACCCGATTGTATTTCAGAAGAAATTATTAATTTTTTAGATGAATTATCTAAAAACTATTTTATTTCTCTTGAGTTTGGAGTAGAAAGCACCAACGAAAAAACATTACTCGAAGTTAATCGTTGTCATACTTTTAAAGAAACCAAAGCTACTTATGAATTATGCCGTAACAAAGGTTTTCATTTAGGAGCACACATTATTTTAGGCTTACCTGGAGAAAATAAAGAAGATTTATTAAATCATGCAAAGGAACTTTCCAAGCTACCAATTTCAACTTTAAAACTGCATCATTTACAAATTGTAAAAAATTCGGTAATGGCAGTTCAATACAAACGTACTCCAGAGAAATTCAATTTATTTACTTCGGAAGATTATATAAATTTTGTTTCAGAATTTATAACACATATTCGCCCAGATATTATTATTGAACGTTTTATAAGCGAGGCGCCAAAAGATCTTTTAATTGCACCAAAATGGGGCGGTCTCAAAAACTTTGAAATTGTTGCAAAAATTGATAAAAACTTAATTGAAAAAAATCTTTGGCAAGGTAAACTATTTCCCTCCATTAGCACGTAAATCTTCAATACAAAAAGAATCTAATTCTGGGATTTGCTCACCACCTAACCAATTAGAAAACTTAAAACCATTTTCAATTTGATAATTCATTAAACAATCTTCTATTGTGCAATGAGCACCATGTTCAATATCTTGATGGCTATTAACCATAGATGTACCTACATTTACTAAACCTAATAAATGACAAAATTCATGTAAAACTACTGTAGTTTCTAATACACTTCTACTAGGTTCAAAAGTATCATCTGAAAATGAATGTACTGTTTCTTCAAAAACCACAAAAGAAGTATTTCTATATGCAGTACCTAATATAACTGACGAATCTGTATTACTATTAGAGTTGCCATTTAAAAAAATTGCCGAAATAACCAATTGATTTTCATTAGTAAACATTGTTCTATTAGCATCTTCAATATCTCTAACATCGTCAATTGAATAGGTTTCTTGAGTTATAATATTTATTAATTTTTCTTCAATAGTAATATCTAATTTATAACTTCTATCACTTATAAAATTTGTTAAATTTGTTAAAACCGTTGAAGTTGGTTTAAACCCATCAACATACATTACTTCAATTAATATAGACGTATATGTATTGTTTGATAATATATCATTTGCTGAATAACCAACTTGTTCCTTGTATGGATAACTATTATTTACATTGCTCTCTATACCATCGTTTTTAGTACAACTAATAATTAAGAAAGAAAATAATACAATATTTTTAAATATATTTTTCATTTTGATTTTAGTTTTTTCTAAATACAATCATTTATTATAGATTTAAACTCACTATCATCAATTATCTCAATTGAATCAGTGTTATTTACCAACACATTTATTGGGTAATTTATACTATAAACTTCATTATTTGATAAGCTAGAAGTAAAACCATACAACTCTTGATCGTTTATAATAGTAATAATAGAGGCCTGATCATTGCCTATATTAAATAAAGAAATTTTAATTGGATATACCAAATCTACACAAGTAATTGCACTTAAATTACTTGTAATTAATTGACCACAGTTAGTTGTTAAATCATCTAATTTTTCTTGATTTGTAATTGTTGATTGGGTATAATCGTAATTAAAAATTGTTATTGGAAAATTAAAACCAATAGTATCATCATCTATTGATGATTGATTAAATATAGTTTCAACTAATTGATAATCATTTATTTCCTCAATAGTTAATGCTATGCCATTTGCTTTTAATGAAACAGGTAATTCTACTGAAAAACAAGAAGCATTATCAATTAGATCATCAAATGAACCATCATACATTCCAACTCTTTTGTAATAATTAGTGGTTTCTGAATTATTACTATTTGTATTTGGATTGGTTCCTTCATTAATATCAATTTCTTGTTGACAACCAATTACAAGGAGCAAAATTAGATAGGAAACATATTTTTTAGCTATTAAACTCATTTTTAGTTTTGAAATTTAAAACAAAATTAATTAAATTTTAATTATTCCACTTTTGATTGATAAACCTATGGTCTAACTTTAAATAAAAAGGCTAATAGGGGAATTTTAATTAAAATACAAATCCTAATGACAGTTGTAGTACATTGTTAAACTCGTTTGTATCTTCATACATCTTTCCTAAACCATAATGATATCTTGCTCCAAAAATTATGCCTGTTTCTGATTTAAAACCAAGTCCAACATTAGCGCCCCAATCTACAGAGTGTGGATCAAAATTACTATCGCTACTACCTATAAAAGTTTCTACATTTTCTTTGTGAGAAATTAGATATCCAATTTGTGGTCCAGCCTCTAGGTAAAAAGTTTTTGTTGGATATAATTTTAGCATGAATGGGACATTTAAATAATCTAATTTTTGAGTTAATTTAAAACTACTATTTTCAATTACATATCCTTGTTGCGAATATGTTAACTCAATTTGTATAGCTAATAAATTATTAATATTTGATTCTCCAAAAAAACCAATATGAAAACCTTGACGTTGGTCAGTTTCATTTCCATCAGAATTTCTAACAGAAGCTAAATTGTATCCTCCTTTTAATCCGAATGATGAATCATTCTTTTCATTTTGATTCCTTTGTGCATTTATTGTAAACGACGCTATAAATGCCATAATTATAATTAAATTTCTCATTTTTTAAGTGGGTTTTACTGCTAGCTATGTTAACATAAATACAGAGCTAGCAGCTAGTTAAATTAATATTATTTTATACTTTTAAATTTACTGATATATTTATATTTAATGATGATTCTACTGAAACATTATTTAAATCCAGACCTGTTACTGATTCTACTTCTAAAAGTGTAGAAAACTCTAATTTACCATCATTATCCTCATCTTTATAAGATGCATAGTGTAATTCGTAATCACCTTCAGCTAAAAAGTTTAACTCATATTTCCCTGTAACACTATTTACACTTGCACTATTTAAAGCATTGGCAAATAATACTCCGCTTCCTTGTTCTTTAGTTTCTTTTGATGAATCAAAAGTTCCTTTTGCGTAAGCATATACAATAATTTTATCTGAATTACTTTCGATATCATTTACATTTCCTTTAATTTCTCCAGATTTAACTTCATTTATAATTCTAATACTATTAGCTAATTCACTTTTTGATACAAAAACAAATTCACTTGTTCCTTCAGTAACTATTGCTTTTCTCACATCAAAATCTAAAACAATATTGTTAGTAGCTGTTGCAAGTACCTCAAAAGAGTCATTAATATTTATGCTATTAGATGTGTTTTGTAATGTTTCTATTGAACCATCTGTCATTAAAACATACGATCCAGGAGCGTCTCCATTGGCGTCTAATTCATTATCTAACTCTAGCGTTATATTAGAATAAGTTCCTGTATTTAATTCTAAATTTCCTAATAATTTAGTCATACCATTTTGGTATTGCATTAAATCGATTGTTGTTTTAGAGAAAGATTCTATAGAAACACCATTTACTTTTACATCAGCAACAGTAACAATTACACCTTTTACATTTGCATTGTCAGTTGGTGCATCAGTCATATAAAAATTGGTATCACTTTTTTCTCCTGATGAATAGATTTCATCATTATCATTTGAACATGAGATAATAAATGCTGAAAGCATTAAAATACTTGCTACGATTTTTAAATTTAATTTTTTCATAATTTTAAAGTTTATTTATTATTGTTTTTAAATTAATTATAATAACTCAATTGCGAGCTACATTAATTAGACAACATACTTTTAAAATACCCTACCCTGTATTTTATTTTTTTAGTTCATAATTTTATTTCTACTTTTACCATTTACTTAATAAATATTTATGGATTTCACCAATTTATGCGATGAAAAACAGTTTGATATCTTTTATAAACAACAGATTAACAATGTTTTCCGTTTTATTCTTATAAAAAGCAAAGACAATGATGAAGCACTGGATATAGTTCAAGAGGCTTTTATAAAAGTTTGGGAAAACTGTAATAAATTTAATCTACCTAAAGCAAAATCATATTTGTTTTCCATTGCAAGTAATTTATTTTTGAATGTAAAAAAGCACCAAAAAGTTGTAAAAAATTATGAAAATAATTCAACTGACCTATATATTGATACCGAAACACCTGAAGATACCTTAAGAGGTAAACAGTTTAAGCATAAATTAGAAAAGGCACTTAATGAATTGACCGATGCACAACGTGAAGTTTTTTTATTGAATAGAGTTGAAGGAAAAAAATACAGAGAAATTGCTGAATTATTAAATATATCTGTTAAAGCTGTTGAAAAAAGGATGAGTAAAGCATTGATTGTTTTACGTTCAAAAATTGAAGAATTTAAATAAAAGGTAGGGTAAAATTTAAATTGGTTGTCAAATATATAGAATGAAAGATATTAAAAACATAACAAAATGGCTGAATAATGAAATGTCTGAAGAAGAATTAGCAGACTTTCAAACTACCAATGATTATAAATTGTATAAAGATATTGTTGAAGAAGGTTCAAAAATTAAACTAACTTCTATAAATGAAGAGGATGCTTTAAAAGATTTTAAAGCCCGAATTAAATTCAAAACAAAGAAAAAATCAAAAGTAATTTCATTAAAAAATAACCTAATATTTAAAGTTGCTGCAAGTTTTGTACTATTATTTGCAATCTCTTACTTTTTATTAAACAATAATCAAACAACACTAAAAACTAATTTTGCTGAAAACAAATCATTTACTCTACCCGATGAATCAATAGTTGATTTAAATGCAGTTTCAACCATTGTATATGAAAAATCTTTTTTAAAAAACAGAACACTAAAATTACAAGGAGAAGCCTATTTTAAAGTAAAAAAAGGAAGTTCTTTTACTGTAAAAACTAGCCAAGGTTCTGTACAAGTTTTAGGAACAAAATTTAATGTGAAAAACAGAGAAAAAGCATTCAATGTTTTTTGCTATGAGGGTAGAGTAGATGTAAAACATGGTACTGATAAAATTATTTTAACAAAAGGAGAAGGTGTTAAACTTGTAAACAATAATAAACTTATTAAAATTGATAACACAAACTTAAGTGAACCACTTTGGTTAAACAATGAAATTTATTTTAACGAAGAAATTTATGCGGAAGTTTTAGATGAGTTTGAAAGACAGTTTGATGTAAAAATTAATACAAAAAATATAAATACCAATGTATTATTTACAGGTGGATTTAAAAAGAACAATTTGGAAACCGCGTTAAAATCTATTACATTACCTTTTAATATAAAATACCAATTAAAAAGTAATGAAATTGTTTTATCGAAATAAGTATTGTGTAACATTTTTAATTCTTATTTCTTTCTTTATTAAAGTAAACGCACAACAAAAATTTTCTTTTTCAAAAGAAATTAAACAACTTGAAACAAAATTTAATGTTAAGTTTTCGTATGCTATTACAAGTGTTGAAAACATTCAACTTCAACAGAAAATTTCTACTTTAGATACATTAAATGATGTAATAACATATATAAATTCTAATACGTTTTTAAAAGCTGAAAAAATTGATGACCGCTTTATTTCTATTGCTCCAAAATTAGAAAATATAAAAGTATGTGGTTTTATAATTGATAAAGAGTCTAAACCAATAGAAAATGTTTCTATTATAATTTCAGGTAACTATTACGGAACAATTTCTACAAGTAATGGTGAATTTGTTTTAGAAAATTTAAAAATTACCGATATTATAGAATTTCGATATTTAGGTTATTCATCACTTAAAAAAAACGTAAACGAGTTAATTTCCCCAAATTTTAATTGTATTAAAATTGTTTTACTTGAAGAAGAAATTGAACTAAACGAAGTTTTTATTCAAAACTATATCACTAAAAATTTATCAAAATCTATTGATGGAACTATTAGTTTAGATACCAAATCTTTTAACACACTTTCTGGACAAGTTGAACCAGATTTATTGCAAACTTCTCAAATACTTCCAGGAATTGAAAGTCCTAACGAATCTATTTCAAATATAAATGTTAGAAATGGTGTAAGCGATCAAAATGTTATTTATTGGGATCATATTAAAATGTACAATCCAACACATTTTTTTGGCCTAATTTCAGCCATTAATCCATATTTAACAAAAAATATTTCCATCATTAAAAATGGTACAAGCGCTAAATATATAGACGGAGTTTCAAGTACTATGCTTTTAGAAACTGATAGTAAAATTTCCGATGATTTTAATGGTGGAGCAGGTTCAAATTTTATTTTTTATGATGCTTTTTTTAACATTCCTATTTCAAATAAAATTGAATTAAAAACATCTTTTAGAAATTCAAACAATAATTGGTTTAGCACACCAACATACAAATCGTATTTTAAAAAAACGTTTCAAAATACTGAAGTCAGCAATCAACAATCTAAATTTAATTTTTATGATGTAAATATCAGCTTACTATATACGCCCACAAAATTTAGCTCCATTAAAGTTAACTATATAAAAATTAATAACAATCTAAATTACAACGAGTTTATTGACAACAATTTAACCGATAAAATAAATCAAAATTCAAATGCTATCGGAATTAATTACAATTTCAAAATTAGTAAAAAATTGAATGCTACTGTTTCAAGTTATTATTCAAAGTATGAATTATTGTCTAACAATTATCAAAACAACGAACAGTTTGTAAATCACGAAAATGAAGTAATTGAAAATAACATTAAAGCTTACTTGAAGTACACTTTTAATAACAATTTAAGTTTTGAAACTGGTTATCAATTAAATGAAACAGGAGTACTTAACAAAACCTATGTTAACAATCCATTATACAACAGAATTGAAAAAAATGTAATTTTAAATCACGCTACTTTTGCCGAAGTTAATTACCAAAACAATAATTGGTTTTTACGTTCTGGTGTATGTTTCAACTACTTCAGTAAAATAAATGAAACTTCAATTGAACCAAGATTAAATATGAGTTATTCACTTAATAAAAACTTAAGTTTAAATGCTCAATTCGAAAATAAATCTCAAAACACATCTCAGGTAATTGACTATTTAGATGAATTTTTGGGTGTTGAAACTAGGCGTTGGATTATTGCTGATGAAACAATACCATTAATAAAAAGTAATCAATTTTCTGTTGGTGTTACTTACAAAAATAATAACCTTTTAATTGATTTAAGCTTATTTCATAAAAATATCAACGGCATATTAGTCTCTGGGCAAGGTTTTCAAAATCAAGTTGAAAATAAAAGGTTAAATGGAGAACAACAATCTAAAGGAATTGAAATATTGATAAACAAAAAAATAAAAAAAGCTGATTTTTGGTTAGCATATACATTTAGTAAAAGTGATCTACTATTTAAAGAAATAAATCAATTCTATTTTCCAAGTAATAATGATATCAGACACTCTTCAACTATTGGTTTAAACTATTATTTTAATAAGTACTTTAGTACTTCAATTAGTGGTATTTTAAAATCAGGAAAACCATATACATCTATAGATAATAATGAGCAAACTACTGAAAAGAATGGATCAATTACGGTTAATTATAATACATTAAACAACAAGCGATTAAAATCATATAGTCGTCTCGATTTTTCAGTAAACTATTTATTTCTAGATAAGAAAAAAATACAATCAACATTAAAATTAGGTGTTTTAAATGCACTTAACAAAAAACAAAATTTAGATTTTTATTATATTGTTGATGAAAATGATACTTCAAAAGCTACAGAAATTAACGTTAAATCACTAGGATTTACACCCAATGTTTCTTTAAGAGTTAACTTTTAAGCTTTAATTTTCTTACTAATAATTTATAAGTAATATTAGCTACTATGTTTCTAATTAAAATAGTTCTACTCAAATTGGTTTATAAACATAAAGATTGTTTCAACTAAACACTAAATTATTAAAAAAATTTGTTAGTTCAAAAAAATATGATACTTTTGTTGACTGATTAGTCAATTAAAAATGAATAAAAGAGAACAATTATTAGAAACTGCGACCCGTCTGTTTGTAGAGCATGGATTTCATGCAACACCAACCTCAAAAATTTCAAAAGAAGCTGGTGTAAGTGCTGGAATTCTCTTCCATTATTTTAAAACGAAGGACGATTTAATTGAAAACTTATATGTTGAGATTAAAAAGGAATATACAACCGCTATTTTAAAAGATAACGATAAACTTGCTGCAGGAAGAAGTAAGTTACGTTTAATTTGGCAGAATTCATGGAATTGGGGTTTAGAAAACCCAACAAAATTTCAATTTCTATTACAAGCTGATAACTCTACCTATTCAGAAAGTATTAAGAATCACCCAGAAATAGAGGCTAAATATGCTATGTTTGAAACATTGATTCAAGGGTATATTCAGAAAAGATTTGTTAGAAATACAGATACTTATTTTATTATGAGTTCTATGTTCTCTTTAATCATTACTATGGTAAATAATTTAACTTTAAATCCGGCTCTTAAAAAAGATCCTGTTTTTATGGAACAAGCTTGGGATATGTTTTATAATTACTTAAAACCTTAAAAAATTTGATTATATAATTGAGTGAATAGTCAGTCAAATATATATAGAAAACAAAAAAATTAAAAAAATGGTTTTAAAACAAATTCTTCAAATACAGGAAGTAAAATAAAAATAGATTTTGTCTTTTTGAGGAAAGAAATGACGAAATCAATGAATATAAAAAATGATAAAAACAATATTAAAAATACTTAAGAAAATGCTTATAGGAATTTTAGGAATTATTCTTTTAATAGTAATTGCAGGAACTATATTTATAAATACGAGTCCGCAATTTGGAGGAAAACCTTCAGAAGAAAGTTTAGTGAGAATTGAAAATTCAGCAAACTATAATGGAGATGGAACCTTTAAAAATTTAGAATTAACTTTAGCAAGTACAGGAATGAAATTAAGTACCATTCCAAAGTTTTTTACCAATGGCAATAACAAAGTACCAGAAAATAAATTGCCACAAAAACAATTATCTAAATCTTATTTTGATAATGAACCTGACCAACCAAGAATAACATGGTTTGGGCATTCAACATTATTTGTTGAAATGGAAGGAAAAAACATATTTATAGATCCAATGTTAGGTGAAGTTCCTGCACCTCATCCTTTGTTAGGAAATCCACGTTTTAATAAAGAATTACCAATTTCAATAGAGAACTTACCAGAAATAGATTTGGTTTTAATCTCTCACGACCATTACGATCATTTAGATTATGGCTCAATTCAACAATTAAAAAACAAAGTAAAACAGTTCTATGTACCGTTAGGAATTAAAGCGCATTTAACAGAATGGGGAGTTTTAGAAGAAAAAATAAAAGAGTTTGATTGGTGGGAAACCTCAACATTTGAAGGTATTAACCTAGTTGCCACACCAGCTCGCCATTTTTCAGGAAGAGGACTTAAACGAAACAATACGTTGTGGTGTTCTTGGGTAATAAAATCAGAAAATAATTCAATTTTCTTTAGTGGAGACAGCGGATACGGAAAACATTTTAAAGAAATTGGAGAGAAATATGGACCTTTTGATTTTGCTATGATGGAATGTGGACAATACAACGAGCAATGGGCACACATACATATGACTCCTGAAGAAACAATCCAAGCAAGTGTTGATGTGCAAGCAAAAACTATGATGCCTATACATTGGGGAGCTTTTAAGTTGGCTTTACATACTTGGAATGACCCCGTTGAGCGTGCTTCAAAAAAAGCAAAAGAGTTAAATGTTCATATTTCAACACCTAAAATTGGTGAAGCAATAGTATTAAATGAAGAAAAAATTCCATCAGAAAATTGGTGGACAAACAATTAAATTAAAATTATGGTTTTAGTATTTAAAACAAATATTTTCGAACAAATGGAAATGCATGTAAGAGCTATTTTAGATGTTTTTAGTATAATTACAACTGTTGATTTTAACTTTGAAGATTGCGATAATATTTTTAGAACAATTGAATCTACAAATTCTAAAACAACATAATACATAATTAAATTCTTTTACAATTAAACGTTAAACCAAATGTTATACTTTTTAGGCTTTTTCTTACACTAAAGTTAATTGATTATGAATAGTTTTGATTCAAAATAAAACAATATGATATTTAAAAAAGTAATTCTGTTTTTAGTTTGTATAAGTCTATTTTCATGTGGTTCTGTGAATAATACAGAAAAAAAATCAACTGAAACAAGTAAAGATAATATTGAAACTATAGCGTTGCCTAGTAATTTGCAAGATGGAACAGTTTGGGAGTTTCAATCTGACTTATCTGATGATTTTAATTACAATTTTGCACCAAGCAATGAAAAAACAAATTTTGGAGATGGTAAATGGTATAATTTTTACCAAAGCAGATGGGATGGCCCAGGAACAACATACTGGAAATACAATCATGTAGCTGTAGATGGAAATGATTTATTAATAACCTCATCACGTTGGAATGAAGATAATGAAGATGCTCCAGTAGCTTTCAAATCCAATAAAATGAATAAACCAAATGAAGGAGTAAGTGCTGGTTGTATTACTTCTAACAAACAAGTTCTATATCCTGTTTTTATAGAGTCTAAAGCTAGTGTTGCAAATATTGTATTGGCTTCAGATGTTTGGTTATTAAGCCCAGATGCTACCCAAGAAATAGATATTATGGAGTGTTACGGAGGAAAAGAACCTGGCAATTCATATTTTGCCAAATCTATTCATATCAGTCATCATTCTTTTATTAGAAAACCATTTACAGATTACCAACCAAGAGATAAAGGAGCTTGGTTTCAAAAAGATGGAATTACAGGTTGGGGAGAATATTGTTGGAATAATGGAGATAGAAAATATGTTAGAACAGGCGTTTATTGGAAAAACCCTAAACACTTTGAACATTATATAGAAGGTGAATTGGTACGTGTTTTATACGACAAAGCTTTGGTGACTAAAATAAATGGAAAATGGGAATATGGTTACCCTACAATGACTGATGGAAAATTAGATGTTGAATGGGGAAAACAAAAAATAACAAAATTTAGTACGCTAGATAAATACTCTTTTGAAGAATTAAAAAAAGCAAGTGATGCATCTTCTGTAAGTATTATTGATCCGTATGAATATCAAGGAGGTAAAGGTTTTACAAAACCATTAAATATTATTATTAATTTAGAATCTCAAGATTGGCATGTAAAAGCAGGTAGAACACCAACCGATGCTGATCTTAAAAACAAGAATAAAAACACCATGAAAGTTGACTGGTTTAGAGTATTTAAACCTAAAAAATAATACTTTTCACAACAAATTTAAATCATCCCATAATTTCACCATCAAAATGTTTTCACAAACATTCTGATGGTATTTTTTTGATAAATATTATCATTACTAATAAAATGAACTTACATTATTAAAAAATATTTAATTTAAATAAGTTAACTTAAAATCATTCAATAAAGCTTGTATCCCAATATTTTCGGTTTGTTTCGATTACACAAACACTAAATAAAGTAACATTTCATTTATTTCACAAATTAAAATAACTATTTAAACGCTTGCTAAGTAAGCTTTCAGTTTGTATGTTTGCGTAAACATTAACAAGTTAAATAATGCAAGCCAAACCAAATATCACAAAAACGAATCTAACTTTACTAAGTAAAGGAAACTATTCGAAACTAAAAGTGGAGCAGAATACTTGGAAGTATACATCTCTATTTTTATTACTGAACCTACTGCTTTTATCTTCCGTAAAAGTAAATGCGCAAACTATTTTTGAGAATGCAAATCATAAGTTTAAAACTTCAGGTTATTTAAGAACTGGAGTTGGTAAAAGTGAAGGCGGAGAAACACAAGCTCATTTTCAAATGCCTGGCGCTCAAAATAAATATAGTTTGGGAAATCAAGCAGATACTTATGGAGAGTTGGAGTTCGATTATACTTACTATTTTAATGAAGATAAGTCAAAATCTATCGATTTAATTTGGATGACTTCTATTTATGAAGATTTTGGAACAGATACCGAAATGTCTTTCAATAAAACAGAACAACTATATACTCGTTTAAATAATTTTTTAGGAAAAGATGAAGTTATCTGGATTGGTAAACTATTTTATGATAGACGCGCTGTTCATATGATGGATAGACAGTGGGTGAATCCAGGACAAAGAGGTTGGGGATTTGGTATGGAAAAACTGATTCAAAAAGGAACAAAAGAAGATATAAAGTTTGGTGTTTGGACCTTTCAAGAAAAAAATGATGATGTTTCTTATATAAACGGAAATGTAGATAAGTTAAGAGCTTATACAGCTGACGTTCGCTATGTAAATTACCCGATAAGCGAAACTTTAAAAATGAACTTGTCGCTAAACTACACGTATAGAGCAGAAAATAAGGTAATGGATTATGATGGGAAGCACGGTTTTGGTATTGTTTCTTGGTTGGATTATGAAAAAAAATCAATTACAAATAGTACAGCTTTAATTTTTAGACAAGGAGCAACAATTCCTCTGCATCACTGGACAGGAATGTCGGAAAAAGAAAATCCAGGAAACGATAATATTGTTTTAAACAATTTAGATAGTTCATATTTTTTAGAGATAAATAACAACTTTTTGTATGACGATAAAGAGAACTTTGCTTTAAACGGAATTTTATCTGCAGTTGTTAGAGATTACGGAACAGATCCTTACGAGTACAACAGTGCAACTCCAAACAATCCCACTTATTTAGAAGGTAAAGGAAGCAAGTTTTATTGGTTAACTGCGGCGGCAAGAGGTATGTATTACATAAGTGATTACTTTAAATTAAGTTTAGAATACTCCTATGAATTTATAGATAATAAGCAGTTAGATCTTTCTGGAAATTTAAGCAAAATCTCTTTTACTCCAGAATTTTCATTGTCAAAAGGGTTTTATTCTAGACCAGTATTGCGTCCATTAATTACCTATGCTTTTTGGAGCGACGATTTAAAAGGTCATATAGGAAATACACCAAACGGAGCACCTTTTGGAAATAGCACTTCAGGATTTACGTATGGCTTGCAATTTGAAATCTGGTGGTAATTCAAAATAATTAAAATACAAAAACAATCTTAACCATATAAATTATTAAAAATGAAAAATACAATAACATTAATCGTCTTTTTAGCTACTTTCCTTTTAGGTACAGCTACTATGAGTGCAGGTGACAAAAAAATAACAGTAAAATCACCTGATGGAAAAACACAAACTGAAGTAACAGTTGGTAAAACAATTTCGTATACCGTTTCTCAAGATGGAGTGTTGGTTTTAGCACCTTCAAAAGTATCAATGACATTGTCTGACGGGAATGTTTGGGGAATAGGTTCAAAAATAAAAAGTATAAAAAAGCATAGTGTAAATAATATTATTGATGCTCCTTTTTACAAATCTAAAAAAGTAAAAGACCATTATAATGATGCAGTTATTACTTTTTCTGATAGCTTTAGTTTAGAATTTAGAGCTTATAACGATGGTATTGCTTACAGATTTGTTTCAACAAAAAAAGGAAACTATCAAGTAATAAATGAACAAGCGCAATACAAGTTTACTGAAAATGCTGATGCAACTGCACCGTATGTATATTCAGCAGGAAGTATGGAGCACCAATTATTTCAAGCTTTTGAAAACAGATATACACGTTTATCTATTTCAGAATTAGATAAAAACCGTTTAATGTTTTTACCGTTAAGTGTAAAAGCACCTAAAGGAAAACGCATTACTATTACAGAAAGTGATTTACGTAATTATCCAGGCATGTACTTAACTACAAGTATTGGAGAAAACACAATGACTGGATTTTTTGCGCCTTTAAGAGATAAAGTTGAAGAACATTCAGGATATAATAATTTACAAGTAATTGTAAAAAGTCGTCATAATTTTATTGCTGAAGTTGAAGGTTCACGTTCGTTCCCTTGGAGAGCTGCCATTGTAACCCGTAACGATGTAGAATTAGCAAACACAACAATGTCTTTTAAATTAGCTGAAGAAAATGTAATTGGAGATACAAGCTGGATTAAACCAGGTAAAGTTGCTTGGGATTGGTGGAATAACTGGAATTTAGATGGTGTAGATTTTAAAGCAGGTATTGACAATAGAACGTATAAGTACTACATAGATTTTGCTTCAAAAAATAATATTGAATATGTAATTTTAGATGAAGGTTGGGCTGTAAATAAAGTGTACGATTTAATGCAAGTTGTACCAGAAATTGATGTGAAAGAATTAGTAGATTATGCAAAAGAACGTAACGTAGATATTATTCTTTGGGCTGGTTATTACGCTTTTGATAAGGATATGGAAAAAGTGTGCAAGCATTATAGCGAAATGGGTGTAAAAGGATTTAAAGTTGATTTTATGAACGGTGATGATCAAGAGTTGGTATACTTTAATGAAAGAAGTGCGAAAATGTGTGCCAAATACAATTTAATAGTTGATTTACACGGTACCTATAAGCCCGCAGGCTTACAGCGTACATATCCTAATATTTTAAATTTTGAAGGTGTTCACGGTTTAGAGCAAATGAAATGGCAACCAAAAGAATGTGATCAAGTTACATACGATGTTACATTTCCTTTTATTAGAATGATTTCTGGACCAGTTGATTACACACAAGGAGCAATGAGAAATGCAGTAAAAGCATTGAATACAATTACAAATGAAGTTGAAACACAATACACACCAAACTTTTCAAAACCAATGAGTCAAGGTACACGTAGTCACCAATTGGCAGAGTATATTATTTTTCTATCACCATTAAATATGTTGTGTGATACACCAACAAATTATGAGAAAAACCCAGTAAGTACAACATTTATAGCTTCAATTCCAACAACTTGGGACGAAACAAAAACAATTCAAGGAAAAATGGGTGAGTATATAGTTACGGCTCGTAGAAAAGGAGATACTTGGTATGTTGGAGGATTAAACAATTGGGATGCTCGTGAAATTACTATTGATGTAAAAGAAATTACAGGAAAATCTGGCGAAGTAACTATTTTTAAAGATGGTCCAAATGCTGATATGAACGGAATTGATTTTGTTAAAAAAACAAAAAATGTAAATAACAAATTAACCATTAGAATGGCTCCAGGTGGAGGATTTGTAGTTAAAATATAAATTAATATTTCTTTTTAATAGTCTGTTTTCTTGTTTAATTATGTGAAAACAGATTATTTGTTTTCGAAAACTTCTAACTATTTAATTGAACTAATTATATTTGTTATTCAAAGAACCAAAATATGAGTAAACCAGTAACGTTTAAGGAAGTTGCAGAGTTAGCAGGCGTGTCTACACAAACTGTTTCTCGTGTAACAAATGGAGGAAAAGGAGTAAAGCCAGATACATTAAAACGTGTTCAAGAAGCTATAGATGAGTTAGGTTATGTACCAAATAAAGGAGCGCAATTATTGGTTCGAAAAAAAGCAAAAATAGTTGGTGTTATTTCTTTGGAAATGACTTTGCAAGGTGCGTCAAGTATTGTTGCAGGTATTCGTGTAGAAAGTGAAAAAGCGGGTTACTCTATGTCTTTAACTGTTTCAGATTCGAAGGAAGAAAATTTAGAAACAGCAATTAAAGAATTAAAATCTCAACAAGTTGAAGCTATTCTAATAAATTTACCTGTATCTAAAGAAGTTTCTGAAAAATTAGTAGAAAAGTACAAGCGCATACCGTTTTTATTTATTGATGTTCCTTCGGAAGCAAAAGTGAATCAGGTTTCAGCAGATCATTATGAAGGTGCAAGACGAATGATAGAATTAATGTTAGCACAAGGAAGAAGAAAATTTGCATTACTTAATGGACCTTCACATTCTCACGCAGCAAATTTAAGAAGGCAGGCTTGGGAAAATGAAATTAAAAAAGCAGATGCAGAGCTAATTATAAATGTTGAAGGAGATTGGAGTGCTGAAAGTGGTTATATTGAAGCTACAAAGCTATTATTAAAACCTCAAAAAATAGATACTTTACTAGTTGCAAATGATCAAATGGCATTGGGAGCATTAAGAGCTTGTAATGAGCAAAACATTGCAGTGCCACAACAAATTGCAGTTACAGGTTTTGACGACACGTTGAATAGTGAATATTTTAATCCGCCATTAACTACAATTCGTCAAGATTTTAAAGAAATTGGTAAACAAGCGGTTCAAAATATCTTAACTCATTTAGTACATAAAGAAGAAATTTCAAAACAAGTAATACCTATTGAATTAATTGAAAGACAAAGTACTATGATTGTTCAAAAAGAAGCTAATTCCGTTAAAAAAATAGAAGATCTTCTTCAAGAAATTCAAAGGTTGTTGCCCAATGTGTAACAACTTTAATACTAATAACACTTTAATTTAAAACTCAAATTTTAATTGAACAACAATAGGTTTTTCAGTAGCTTTTTTAGCATGAATATTTAAATTAGTTACTGAAATACCTAATAATCGAACCGAGTTTAAAACTTTTTCTTGATACAATAACTCTTTAACTGTTTCTAATAAAACAGCCTTTTCTTTTATAAAATAGGGCAACGTTTTACTACGTGTTTGTGTTTTAAAATCGCTATACTTAATTTTTAATGTAATTGTTTTTCCAGATACTTTAGATTTAAATAATCGACGTTCTAATTCTTCTGAAATTTTTTCTAACTTCTCTAACATAAATATTTCTGAAGTTAAGTTTTTTGAAAAAGTATGTTCAGCAGCAACCGATTTTCTAGCTCTATTTGGTTTTACTTGACTGTTATGAATTCC
The DNA here is from genome assembly GCF_033101135.1 of Lutibacter sp. TH_r2. Classification (NCBI taxonomy): domain Bacteria; kingdom Pseudomonadati; phylum Bacteroidota; class Flavobacteriia; order Flavobacteriales; family Flavobacteriaceae; genus Lutibacter; species Lutibacter sp. TH_r2. The sequence goes on along the minus strand of NZ_JAWMPV010000001.1, from coordinate 1,167,080 downwards.
TCTAACAATTTTATAATAATATTCACCTGAATTATTAAAATGTTTAGTTAAAAATTTTTCAGTTTTAGCCTTTAAATCTCTTCCATAAAAAATACCCAGTTTATACATTTTTTGGGTAGTAACTTTGCCAACTCCATAAAATTTTTCAATAGGTAACTCTTCTAAAAACTGAATCACTTCTTCTGGTGGAATAGTTTTTTGTCCGTTTGGTTTGTTAATATCTGAAGCTATTTTAGCAACAAATTTACTGTTTGAAATCCCTGCGGAAGCTCTTAAACCAACTTCGTTAAAAATACGTTCTCTTATTTCTTTCGCAACTAGTGTTGCCGATGGATTTCCTTTTTTATTTTCTGTTATATCTAAATACGCTTCATCTAAAGAAAGTGGTTCTACCAAATCGGTATAATCTAAAAATATTTTTCGTATTTGCTGTGAAATTTCTTTATACCTGTCAAATCGTGGTTTTACAAAAACAAGTTCAGGGCATAATTCTCGAGCTATTTGGCCGCTCATAGCAGATCGCACTCCAAATTTACGTGCTTCATAACTAGCAGCAGAAACAACACCACGCTCACTAGAACCTCCAACAACAATAGGTTTTCCTATTAATTCTGGATTGTCCATTTGTTCAACAGAAGCATAAAATGCATCCATATCTACATGAATTATTTTTCTATTTATTATAACTTCTTTCACTTTATAAAACTACAAATAACCTTTAATAAATTGCTATATTTGTTCTTGTACTTATCACTAAAATATACTATTTTCTTATGAAGAAAAACCTAAAATACGCTCAAAATTTAATCGACTTTATTTACGATAGCCCAAGTCCGTATCACGTAGTAAAAAATGCTAAAAAAATTCTTTTAGAAAAAGGATTTTCTAAATTAAAACTAACTGATAAATGGGACATTTCAAAAGGTGAAAAATACTTTGTTAGTCAAAATAATACTTCCCTATTTGCTTTTATTGTTGGAACCGATGAAATTGAAGAAAATGGCTTCAAAATTATTGCAGCACATACCGATTCTCCTTCATTTAAAATAAAACCTTCACCTGAAATTAATGTTGAAGATAAATATGTAAAGTTTAATACTGAAATGTATGGTGGCGCCATTTTAAACACTTGGTTAGATAGACCTTTATCAATTGCTGGTAGAGTGAGTGTGAAAAGTGATAATTTGTTACAGCCAAAATCATATTTAGTAAACATTAATCAACCAATTATTACCATTCCAAATTTACCAATTCATTTTAATAGAACTGTAAACGAAGGAATTGAGTTAAACAAACAAATTGATATGTTACCTGTTACTTCAATTATTACTAATGAAGTGAACAAAGAAGGATTGTTGTTACATAAAATTTCTGAAGAAATTAACGTTCCAAAAGAAGACATTTTAGAGGTAGATTTAAACTTATACGATTTTACAAAAGGAAGTATTATTGGTATGAATAATGAGTTTATTTCATCAGGAAAATTAGATGATTTAGCTATGGTTCACGCTGGTTTAACGGCTTTTAGTGAAGCTTCAGCAAGTAAGGCAACCAATGTTTTAGCCTTGTTTGACAATGAAGAAGTTGGAAGCCGATCTAAACAAGGAGCAGGTTCGCCAATTTTAAAAGATATTTTAACTAGAATTGTTTCGGTACAAGATAAAAACGAAGAAGATGTGCAACGAGCTGTGTACAATTCGTTTATGATTAGTGCAGATATGGCACACGCTTTACATCCAAACAGACCAGAAAAACACGATCCTGTAACAAGGCCAATTATCAATAGCGGACCTGTAATTAAAATTGAAGGAAACCAAAAATATACTACAGATAGTGATTCTGGAGCAGCGTTTGAAATGATTTGCAAAAAAGCCAACATTCCTTATCAAAAATTTGTGAATAGAAGCGATATGCGAGGTGGTGGAACACTTGGGAATGTTTCTACTGGTCAATTAGCAATACGCTCTGTAGATGTTGGAAACCCAATGTGGGCAATGCATTCTGTTAGAGAAACCAGCGGTGTTGATGATCATACGTATATAACAGACGCTTTTAAGTGTTTTTATGAGATATAAGCACTAAAAAAATATGTCAACCTGAAATCAAAGATTCAGCATAGCTAAATAAATTCAGAATGACGATAGAAATAATAAAAAAGCCTGCTTTTCAGCAGGCTTTTTTTGTTTATAAAGTTTGGTTAAATTTAGATAACTCCTAAATCTAACATAGTATCTGCTACTTTAATAAAACCAGCAATATTTGCTCCTTTTACATAGTTAATATAACCATCGCTTTGAGTTCCGTATTTTTCACAAGCAACGTGAATAGAACTCATTATTTGATGTAATTTAGCATCAACTTCATCTTTTGTCCAGTTAATTTTCATGGCATTTTGAGTCATTTCTAATCCAGAAACTGCAACTCCTCCAGCATTTGCCGCTTTACCTGGTGCAAATGGAATTGAATTATTATGAAAACTATCAATAGCTTCTGGTGTACAACCCATATTTGAAACTTCAATTACATACTGTACTCCATTTTTTAATAACATTTCAGCATCTTCGCCATTTAATTCATTTTGAATTGCAGAAGGCATTGCAATATCACATTTTACTTCCCAAGGTTTTTTACCTGCAAAAAATTTAGCTTCAGGAAACTCTTCAGCATACGGTGAAACTATATCGTTATTTGAAGCACGAAGCTCTAATAAGTAATCAATTTTTTCTTCATCTAAACCAGCTTCATCATAAATATAACCATCAGGCCCAGAAATTGTAACTACTTTACCTCCAAGTTCTGTTACTTTTAAAGCAACTCCCCAAGCAACATTTCCAAATCCAGAAACTGTTACTATTTTTCCTTTAAATGAATCATTGTTAGTTTTCAACATTTGATTTGCAAAATAAGTTGCTCCAAAACCTGTAGCTTCAGGACGAATTAAACTTCCTCCCCAGTTTAAACCTTTGCCTGTTAAAACTCCTGTATTTTCCATTTGTAGTTTTTTGTACATACCATACATAAACCCAATTTCTCGTCCTCCGGTTCCAATATCACCTGCAGGCACATCGGTACTTGGTCCAATCATACGCCATAGTTCTAACATAAACGCTTGGCAAAAACGCATAATTTCAGCATCAGATTTACCTTTTGGATTAAAATCTGATCCTCCTTTTCCACCACCCATTGGCAGTGTTGTTAATGCATTTTTAAATGTTTGTTCAAAGCCTAAAAATTTTAAAATACTTAAATTTACACTTGGATGTAAGCGAATTCCACCTTTATAAGGTCCAATAGCGTTATTAAATTGAACTCTATAACCTATGTTTACATTTACGTTTCCTGAATCATCTACCCATGAAACTCTAAAAGTTAAAATTCTGTCTGGTTCTACTAAGCGTTCTATAACTTTTGCTGCTTCATATTGAGGGTTTTCATTATAAATATCTTCAATAGATTCTAATACTTCATGTACTGCTTGTAAGTATTCTTTTTCACCTGGATGCTTTGCTTCCAGGTTGTTCATTATATCATTTACATTCATAATATTTTGGTGTATAATTGGTGTGCTTAAATTATTGTTTTAAATTATATACAAATTTAATGTTTTATTCGATTTAATATTTAAAGTTTTCTTAAAATAACACTGCGCTTTTTGTTACTTTATTAATTTGAATTTTAACAACTTATGTTTAATTTACATAAAACCATCAGGTGGTAATTCATCAATAGATTCTTCTAAAGTATCTAAATGGTTATTTATTTCAATTCCTTCTTTAAAAATTGCAGCTTTATTTGTTTTTCCGTCTACTAAAATAGTTAGAGGTTTTTCAAATTTAATATGCCTTAAATATTCGTTTTCACAAACAGCATCTATACTGTTTAAATACTCTAAATCAAAAAAACCATCGTTTATAAATGGATTTATTGTTAAATATCCCACTCTAAATGAAGTTAAATTTTGAAAAAAATGTGTTCCTTGACTTGGATCAATTCTATAATCGTGTAGACCAGCTTCCACAATTATTTTTGCTGAAGAAATTTGAGACCAAATTACTGGTATTCCTAACCATGAATCGCTTGATCCCCAACGCCCAGGACCAACTAAAATATAGTTTTCATTATTTTCTTCAAATTTTTTATTAATTTCTTCAACAGCTTTGGCAATTTCTCTAGTATTTGCAGAGTTAAATGTTTCTGGTTTTACATACACAAAATCTGTAATATCTTCATATTTTCCATTTCCTAAAGCTGATTCTGAATAAATAATAGTATCATTTTCATTAACTATTTCTGGTAAAATACTTGCAGATTCAACAGTTTCTACAATTGGTCTAATTTGTAAAAAACTAAACTCTTTTGGGTAACCTGTTTCAACATCTAATTTTACAGCAAATTCCATTTCAATTGGATTTCGCATTTCGCGTTGTCCAACACGCAATAAATCTTTTAATATTTCTGCTAAAGGAAATGTATTGTATTTTAATATATTATCAAAGGTTAAAACTCTAATACCGTCATGTAAAATTCCTGGTCGAATTATGTTATTTTGTAAATCGTACGTTGAAGCTACGTATTTTAACGAACCATGATTTTTAGCTTTACGTAAACTTATTTTCTTTTTATTAATAGACTCATTTACTGAAGCTTTGTAGCTATCCGGATTCATATCTAATCCGTAAAAATACTTTTGTGTTTCGCGTTGTGCTGTTCCTGGTGAAGAAAGTTGTAATATTTTTTTTGGATGATAGGGTGAAAATCGAAGCGTTCTTCCACCTCCAACAATAATTTCACCTAAACCTAAAGCAATTTGAGCAATTCCTTCGTTTGGTTTTTCTTCACCAATAGGATAAAAATTGATAGAACGTGCTACTCCAGAAATGTTTGGATAATAAACATCATCATATTCTTTGCCTATTACTTCTTGTAAAATTACAGCCATTTTATCTTCTTCAACAGTTCTAGAAGTGGCTTTTAGATATGATTTACTGCTTTGAAAAAATGAAGAAGCAATTACTGATTTAACAGCATTTGATATCATATCTAACATTTTATATTTTTCAGCATTTGGAATCATATAGGTGGCAAATACACCTGCAAATGGCTGATAATGTGAATCTTCTAAAACACTAGATGATCGAACAGCAATGGGTGAAGTGCAAACATTTAAAAAAGCTTCAATATCTTTTAGCACCCAACTAGGTAATGGTTTTGATACAAATTTTTCTAAAATTTCTTCATCACTTTTACAATTTGCTGCAAAATGAATTAAATCATGTCGTTCAATAAATTCATCAAAAACTTCTGTACTAACAACTACTGTTCTAGGTATTGAAATTGTAACATCTTTAAATTTATTAAATAGTTTGTTTCTTTTTAAAAACGAATCTATAAATGCTAAACCTCTTCCTTTTCCACCTAATGCACCTTCTCCAATTCTAGAAAACCCTAAATATTCATCGTAATTATTACTATCAAATTTAGCTATTACACCTCTAGATTTGTAGAGGCGATATTTTTGTATAGATTTTATTAAAAAGGTTCGGATTTGGTTTGGGTTTGCAAAATCTTCGTATTCTATTTTACTAAATAAGTTTGCTAATGGAAATAGAGCTCTTGAACGTAGCCATTTAGAATACTCGCTTCGTTTAGCGTGATAGAACAAACAATCATCTGAAACAGAGGTTAAAGCCTCTTGAAATTCTTTTAAATTTTTAACTTTTGCTAAAACTTTATGAACCTTTGGATCCCAAAATTCAAAGTCTCCAAAAGCAAAATATTTTGCTATATAGTGTTTTATATCTACACCTAAAGTTTCAGAATATTTATGTAAAAATTTTCCTTTAAGTTCTAGTGTTTTTGCTTCGTTTTTAATATCAGAAGATTGAATTAAAAAAGGGAAGTATCGATCTACACTTCTTACATGTTTTAATAAATCAAAACCTGCTTCATTATTAGAAACTCCATTTTTAAAATATTTTACATCAGAAATTACGCCTAATAAGTTATTTTTATACTTTTCAAAAGCTATTAATCCATCTTCATAATTGGTGGTTAGTAATATTTTTGGACGTCCTCTCATTAATAACATTCTTCTATGTTCATTCAATCCTTCAGACATAAAAGCTCTAGTTTGCTTTAGTATAACTTTATATATCATAGGGATATATCGAGAATAGAAACGGAGAGAATCTTCAACCAACAAAATTGCTTTTACACCAATTTCATTAATGTCTTTTTTTGCATTCATTCTATCTTCAGTAAGCTTAATAATAGCTAAAAAAATGTCTACATTTCCATTCCATTGAAATACAAAATCAATTACATTTTTTTGGTCATTTTTTAACCTTGTTTTTAATTCAGATGAATAATAACTTAATGCCGCAATTGGCACTTGCGGAAAAATATCTTTTATTTGTTTTGAAGTTTCAAAAGTTTTATAATTTCCAACATCTAACCATGTTATAACCAAATCAATTTTAACAGTTTCCATTAATTTAATGGCTCTTTTTGCTGAATTTGCATGTATAAAATTTGGTGGATAACGAAGGTTTAAAGATGTGTATTCATTAAATAAACGTTCATCTATTCTTCCATCTTCTTCTAGCATATAATAATCGTAATTAGAACATACAATTACTACTTTATGTATACGATTTTGCATTAATTGGTTGAATTCAAACTCTTCGAATTCATAAGTACGTAAGTCTGGAAGTTGTTTTTTATCCATTGTTAATTGGTTATTGTTTTTGCAAGTTAAACTATTCAAAAGATTTTTAAAAGAAGAATAAAAAAAGGTTGACTTTCGACAACCTTTTTTAGTAATAATTAAACTTATTATTTAAACAACTCCTTGAGCTAACATTGCGTCTGCGACTTTTACAAATCCAGCTATATTTGCTCCACGTACATAATCTACATAACCATTATCTTGTTTACCGTATTTAATACAGTTTTTATGAATATTAGACATTATTTTTCGCAATCTTTGATCTACTTCTTCACGTGTCCAAACAATACGTAAAGAGTTTTGAGACATTTCTAATCCAGAGGTTGCAACTCCTCCAGCGTTTGAAGCTTTTCCTGGAGCGTATAAAATTTTAGCATCTTGAAACGCGTGAACAGCTTCAGGTTCAGAAGGCATATTTGCTCCTTCACTAATAACAAAACATCCATTAGCTAGTAATTTTTTAGCATCGTCTAAATTAACTTCGTTTTGAGTTGCGCATGGTAATGCTATATCACATTTTACTCCCCATGGTCTTTCTCCTGCAACATATTTTGCGTTTGGGTACTTACTAACGTATTCGCTAATTCTACCGCGTTTGTTGTTTTTAAGATCCATAACAAACTCTAACTTTTCAGTATTAATACCTTCTTCATCATAAATATACCCACCAGAATCAGATAAAGTAACAACTTTAGCTCCTAACTGAATTGTTTTTTCAGCAGCGTATTGAGCAACATTCCCTGAACCAGAAATAGTAACAACTTTTCCTTCAAAAGAATCATTTCTTGTTTCTAGCATACTTTGTGCAAAATATACTGTACCGTAACCTGTTGCTTCAGGACGAATTAAACTTCCACCCCAAGACATTCCTTTACCTGTTAATACACCCGTGAACTCGTTACGTAGTTTTTTGTACATTCCAAATAAATATCCTATTTCTCTACCTCCAACACCAATATCTCCTGCTGGTATATCTGTATTTGGACCAATGTGTCTAAATAATTCTGACATAAATGATTGACAAAAACGCATTATTTCACCATCTGATTTTTCTTTAGGGTCAAAATCTGATCCTCCTTTTCCACCACCCATAGGTAATGTTGTTAATGCATTTTTTAAAACCTGTTCAAAAGCTAAAAATTTAAGAATACTTAAATTAACTGTTGGATGAAAACGTAAACCACCTTTATATGGACCAATTGCTGAATTCATTTCAATTCTAAATCCTCTATTTACAACAATTTCACCCGTATCATCAATCCATGGAACTCTAAACATTAAAACTCTTTCTGGCTCCACCATTCTTAATAAAATGTTTTTACCATAATAGATATCATGATCTACAATATAAGGAATTACTGTTTCTGCTACTTCTTCAACTGCTTGTAAAAATTCTGGTTCATGTTGGTTGCGTTGCTTCACCAAATCCATAAACCCTTTTATAATTGATTCCATAATTTAAGTGGTATTATTTTATATATATAGTAATTTGTTACATAAATATAGTTATATTTTATTTTTTCCTCAAAAATATTAACTTATTTAACGAAAAAAACACGAAAACTAAAACGTTTTCGTAAAATTTAAATGTATTATTAAAAATACATGTTAGAAATGGTGTTTATTTTAAAAATAACTCTTCTTTTTTCAAAAGCTGAAAATGAAACAGAAACAAAGAAAAAAATTGTAAATTTGCAGCCTAATTTTATTGAGAATGTTAGATAAGGTAAAAGAATTGATTGGAGAAGTTTCAGCTTTTAACGCTGCAACAAAAGAAGAAATTGAAGTTTTTAGAATTAAATATTTAGGAAGTAAAGGTTTATTGAAAGATTTATTTGCTGAATTTAAAAATGTAGATCCAACATTACGTAAAGATTTTGGACAGGCTTTAAACACTTTAAAAAAAGCTGCGGAAGACAAAGTTTCATCACTGAATGAAAAAATAGACAATTCTATTGAAGAAAAAGGATTTTATGGAGATTTAACGCGTCCATCTGAACCTATTGAATTAGGCTCTCGCCATCCAATTTCTATTGTTAGAAATAAAATTATTGATGTATTCTCAAGAATTGGTTTCACAGTTTCTGAAGGACCAGAAATTGAAGACGATTGGCATAACTTTACTGCCTTAAACTTACCAGAATACCATCCGGCACGTGATATGCAAGATACTTTTTTTATTGAAACAGATCCGGATATTTTGTTGCGTACACATACCTCTTCGGTACAAGTACGTTATATGGAAAATAACAAACCACCTATTAGAACTATTTCACCGGGTAGAGTTTTTAGAAATGAAGATATTTCGGCTCGTGCACATTGTATTTTTCACCAAGTTGAAGGTTTATATATAGATACTGATGTTTCTTTTGCTGATTTAAAACAAACATTATTGTACTTTACAAAAGAGATGTTTGGGAAATCTAAAATTAGACTTCGTCCTTCATACTTTCCATTTACCGAACCAAGTGCAGAAGTAGATATTTATTGGGGATTAGAAACTGAAACAGATTACAAAATTACAAAAGGTACTGGCTGGCTAGAAATTATGGGTTGCGGAATGGTAGATCCAAACGTTTTGAAAAATGCTAATATAGATCCTGAAGTATATAGTGGTTATGCTTTTGGAATGGGAATTGAACGTATTGCAATGTTGCTATATCAAATACCAGATATTAGAATGTTTTATGAAAACGATGTACGTTTTTTAGAGCAGTTTAAATCTGTAATATAAACGTTAACTTTTTTAATAACCAAATACTTTTCAAATAAAGTATTTAATTCCATTTTATTTATTGGTTTAGTTATAAAATCGTTGCAACCAGCTAGTTTTGCTTTGTTTTTATCTTCGATGGTTGAATAAGCTGTTTGAGCAATTATTGGAATATTTGGAAGTTCTTTTTTAATAATTTTAGTTGCATCTAAACCATTTAATAAAGGCATTTCAACATCCATAAGTATTAAATCTATAGATTCTGATAAAGCAAAATCAACTGCTTCTTTTCCATTTTTGGCATGTATTAAATCACAATCTAAATTTAAAACATCTCTTATTATAGTTTCAAGTAATAAATAATTTACTTCATCATCTTCAGCAATTAAAATTTTTAATTTATTATTTAAATCCTTCTCAACATCATTATTGCCGCCTTCTCCCATTTTGTTATTTTTATTGTTTTGAGTAAAGGGTATAGAGACTTTAAATGTGGTTCCTTTTTTTATTTCAGATTCTAAAGTAATATCACCACCTAAAAGTTTTACATTTTCTTTTGCTATAGCTAACCCTAATCCAAGGCCTCCCATTTTTGCTGATAGTTTTTTATGGCCTTGCGAAAATTTATCAAATATTAATTCAAATTTATCTTTCATTATTCCTATCCCAGTATCTTTTATATAGAATACTACATTTTTATTTTCAATATTATAACCAAACTCTACAAACCCTTCATTTGTGTATTTTAAGGCATTTTCTAATAAATTACTTAATATTTTATTTAATTTACTTTTATCCGATTCTATATAGCTATGCTCATCACTTAAACCGCATTTTAGGTATAATGAAATATCTTTATCTTCTGTTTTTAAATCAAAAACAGAAAATAGTTCAAACAAGAAGTTATTAAGTGAAAATTGTTCTTTATTTAATTTAACTTGTTTGGTTCCTAATCTAGATATTTCAAGTAAATCATCAATAATATTTAGTAGCTGTTTTCCGCTATTTTGAATTATTTTAGTATATGTTTTTACACGTTTTAAATCTAAATTAGATTCGTTCAACAAGTCACTAAACCCAATAATTCCATTCATTGGAGTTCTAATTTCATGAGACAAATTATGTAAAAATTCTGTTTTTAGCTTATTACTTTCTTCTGCCTTTTCTTTTGCTTCTATTAAATTTTGAGTTTGTTGTTGTAATTTTATTTCAGTTTCTTTTCTTAAGGTTATATCTCTATGTGAGCCAAATAATCTAATTAATTTACCCTCTTCATTTTTAATACCTTCAGCTCTTGAACTAACCCAAATATAATGGCCTTTTTTATGTTTAAATCTAAACTCTAATTGAAACTGACCTTGAGGGTTTTTAATATAATTATCAACTGCTTTTATAGACCTATCACAATCATCTGGATGCAGGTTATTTTCCCATGTTTGCAAATTGTTTTCTAATTCATCTTCGTTATATCCAATTTGTTTTTTCCATTGTTTGGAATAAAACATTTTATCTTCTTTAATTTTCCAGTCCCAAATACCATAATTGGTTGCGGCCACAACTAATTTGTATCTCTGATCACTTTCCTCAATACTATCTTTAGCCTTTTTTAAAGCATTGTTTTGTCTTATTAATTTATTTTTAGCTGCTTTAATTGCACTTATATCGTAAGCAGCAACAATCCCGATATTGTTTTCAAGCATACTCACCTTTAATATAATAGGTACATTATTATTTTGAATAAAAGCTTCTGTCTCGCTAACATATTCTTTTTCATTATTAGCAATTGATATTATTTGATTTTTAAAAGAATCAAAAGATTGCTTAGAAAACTTAATATCTATTGTACTTTTTATTTCATCTTTACTTTTTAGTTTTAAAAATTTTAAAGTACTTTGATTAATATTTAAAAGTTTTACACTTTTTGCACATTCGTAAACAAAGGCCTTATTAATATTTACGTAGTTTTCAAAATTATCAACTTCAGTTTTCTTATTATTAATTATCTCAACTAATTGTGAATAATCTTGCTCCCATAACGAAACTGGATTCTGTTCGAATAGTTTTTGGTAAGATAGTTTACTCTCCAATAATAATTTATTCTTTTCAGAGAGTTCATTACTAATATTAAATAATTGATCGTTTTGATGTTCAAGAATTTGTTTAGACTGTTTTGCATAAGAAATGTCTGTAACCAAAGCAAAAGATCCAATTTTTTTATCATCCTCATTTCGAATTACAGAAGTTCTGAATTTACATGGAACATTACTACCGTTTTTATGTTGTAATTCAACGTCATAAATACTAGATTTTCCTTTGTTTCTAATAGCTATTTGACGTTCAAATATTTTTGTATTCTCTTTATCAACAAATTTATAAATAGACTCACCTACAATTTGACTTGTTTTATAGCCAATAATTCTGCAAAGTTCATCGTTTACAGAAGTAGTAATTAAATTATTATTAATAACCCAAAATCCTTCTTTAGCTGTTTTTAAAATACTTGAGAGGTATTGCTCTTTTTCTTTTATTGTTAAATAAGCATTTTCAAGTTCAGAATAGGCTTTTTTCTTTGCAGTTATATCTTCTTTTATCGCAACGTAATTTGTAATTTTTCCTTCTTTATTTTTTATAGATGTAATAATTGCATGTTCCCAAAATAATTCTCCATTTTTTTTCTTATTTTCTAATTCTCCATCCCATGTTCCTCCTTTGCTTATTTCTATCCACAATTTCTCATAAAAAGCATTTGACTGATTTCCTGATTTAAGTAATCTAGTGTGTTTGCCTATAACTTCATTAAATTTATATCCTGTTACATTTTCAAATTTAGGATTCACATAAACTATATGTCCTTTTTTATCAGTTAAAACTATTGAGTTTGCACTTTGATTAACACCTGCTTTAAATAATTGTAACTCTTGCTTCCCTTTTAATTCATCTGTAACATCTCTAAAAGCCGTTACTCTATACCCTTCAGCATTTTCTACTTTCTTTGTTTCAACTCTTATTTTTATTACAGAATTATCCTTTTTTATAGCCTCAAGAATGTAAGGTTTACCAGAATCTTCTCTTCTTTTTTCATAAACAATAGATTGGTTCTTTTTATTGTAAAGAAGTTCAGCGAAATCTAAACCTACAAGCTCTCTTTTTGAATAACCAAACAATTTTTCAAAGGCTAAATTTAAATCTATGGCAACTCCGTTTTTATGAATTAATATTCCTTCAAACGTTAAATTTGAGAGTAATTTAAACTTATTTTCCTGTATAATTTCTTTTGTTTTATTCTCTTTTAAAATAAAATCAAGCTGATCTATGTGTAAGAATTTTTCAAGAATTTTTTCAGCTTTTAAAGACACAATTTTAACAATTACTTCAATTTCCTTAACATTGTTAAAGGGTTTTGTATGCATAATTGATAAAAATCCAATTGGCTTTTTTTCTAGGTTAAATAAAGGATTTCCGCTATAGGAACGCACACCATTCTCCTGTAAAAAAAAATCATCCTTGAATTGCTCTGCAACATTGTCTGGGTATAAGCAAAACTCCTTTTTTCGTATAAAATTACAAGGTGTTTTATCTATCTCGTAAGTGAAATTTGGTTGGAATTTTTGTTGATTGTAAAAAGAAATAGTTTCAGCAATACCAGGTTTTTTACAATTATATTTTGCTATAAAAATATAATCAACTTCAAGTTTTTTAGCTAAAAAATCACAAATGCTATTTAGACATTCTTCAGGTTTAATATATCTGTTTTTAGATAAAAATTCTAAAGTTTCATTAATAGATGAATAGTCCATGAGGGAAAATATTGTAGGGAATATTTAAATATCAAATTTAAGTAATATTAGTTACATAAGACATGATTTTTATCATAATCTTTTTTTGCAAATAAATTGCGCTGTAGGGAAGTATTTCAATATATTTGATTTCTATTAAAATAACTTTTTTTATGAAAAAAGACATTGAAATACCAGAAGTTAGCGATGTTTTTATGGCTATTGTTAAAGAGTTTAATAATGAATTTAAATGTGACGATTGGAATGCATATATTATCAATAACAAAAATGTAGACCTTGAAATGGTATTAATAGTTTCAAAAGGATATGATGAAGATAAATTATTAGAAACTGCTGTATTAAGACATAAAATAGAGAAACTTCCGGCAAACTCATTTGCAAAGGTGGAACTTATACAACCTGAACTTTTGAAGCTTACCAACTTTTTTAACGTAACTTTTTTTGAAGATTCAAAAATGTATGACAAAAAATTTGTGTTTGAAAAAAACTCTATAAAAGATGGCGCATTACGATTGATTTCTCAATTAAATAAAAAAGGAGTTTTAGTTAAATAATTTTATTCTGTTTTACCTATGAAACCATTAATTTTTAGTTTTTTTCTATTATTTAGTAGCCTATTATTTGCACAAAACGTTGAATTGTATGTTGGAACATATACTGTAAACACTGGTGGTGAAGGAATTTACCGTTATTATTTTAATACTAAAACCGGAGAACTTCATCATAAATTATTAGTTACTAAAGTAAAAAACCCATCTTTTATAACGCTTTCAAAAAACAAAAAAAAACTGTTTACTGTAAGTGAAAATGGGGAAAATGGAGTTGTACAATCATATTCACTAAACAAAGGGAAATCTGCTTTAATTAGTGAAACTAAAAGTAACGGAGCTGCACCTTGCCATATATCTTTAAATAAAAATAATAGCACGTTAGTTGTTTCAAATTACGGTGGTGGAACTATTGCATTGTATAAAGTTTCAAAAACAGGAAAAATAGCTACAGCTTTTCAAGTTTTTAATCACAACATTAAACAAGATAAAGCACATGCACATTCAGCAAAGTTTTTTAAAAATAATTTATTTACTGCAGATTTAGGGAGAGATTTTTTAGCTCAATATGTAGTGAAACCTGATGATAGTTATCAATTGAAAGATACTATTTTAATGAAGGATAAAGCTGGACCAAGGCATTTTGAAATTTCAAAAAAAGGAAAATTTATTTATGTTATTAACGAATTGAATTCTACAATTAGCGTTCTAAAAAACAATAATAACAATTATACTAATATTCAGAATATAAACACCTTAAACACTACCTATACTGGTAAAAACTCATGTGCCGATATTCATTTATCTAAAAATCAACAATTTTTGTATGGCTCTAATAGAGGTGAAAATAGTATTGTTGTTTTTAAACGAAATAAGAAAAACGGGAAACTTACTAAAATACAATCTATTGGTGTTGAAGGAAATTGGCCACGAAATTTCACCCTTTCACCAAATGGAAAATTTTTATTGGTTGCTAATCAATACAGTAATAATATTTGTGTTTTTAAAGTGCATAAAAAAACAGGAAAATTAAATTTTGTGGAAGATTACAAACAGGCTTCACCCGTTTGTTTAATATTCTAATTAGAGTTTCATTACTTTTTTAGCAAACTCATCTACTTGTTCCCAATTAGTGTATTCTATTTTTACATTTTTATCTGTTGGTCCTTTGGTAATCCACATAATAAACTGAATCATAGTTCTATCAAAAATACCATATTTTTTATAATCTAACATTCCAGCAAAAACTTCTTTTAACGTAGGATTCCAATTAATTTTTTTGAAGAATTTTACAACATACGGATTTGTTTCTGGAGTATTTTTTTCAGGTTTTCTCGCCACTAAATTCACAGAAAAAAAAGCAGTTTTAATTGTATCTAATTTGGGTTTATTTTTTTCAATTAACTTTATAATAACCTCGTTATGAACTCCATATCTAATACTAGAACCTATTATTAGTGTGTCAAAATCATCAATATTTCCATTAAAGTCTTCAATATTAATAACTTCCAAAGGCTGATTATTCTTATTATAAACGTCTTTAATTCTAGCGGCAATTTTTATGGTTTGACCATCTACAGTTGCAAATATTAATCCTGTTTTAACTAACATATTAGCTTTTTTAAAATCTTACTAAAATTACAAATACTTATTGAGTAGTGTTATGATATTAATCAACAAAAATTAGGCTGCTATTTTAATTCGAAATAAAAAATATTATCGTTATTATCAAAACGTGAAGTTGTTAAATAACCAGACTTTTTATCTATAAAAAGCACATCTAAATCGTCAAATTCTGAATTAAAAACATGGACTTTTATTGGAATACTCCAACGACCATTTACTTTAGTTATTTTATAAATATTAAAACTGTCTTCTTCATAAATAAGTTCATCAACTACAGGTTTTCCATCTACAACACTAGTAACTACTTTTTGTAATTCTCCTTTTTTTATATTAGATGAATAGTAAATAGTGTTTTTATCTACTAATGTTGGATTTATTATAGCAAAATTTCTAGAGGTAATAAATGCTGTTTCACTTCTAATCCACTTACCATTGCTACTTTTATTAAGTATTTGAATGTGGTAAATACCTTTTTCGTTAGTTACAATAGCCATTATTTTTCCATCCTTTGAAATTGAAGGAAATGCGTAGTTAAATTCGTTTTTACAAAACGATACCTGTTTTACGTTTTTTACTTTTAAATCTTTTATTGTTCCTTTAAAAATAGTTGAATTTCCGTTTTCTAAATTTCCAGTAAAATAAATTTCATTGTTAAAAACAGCAACTTTACCTAAATCAAATTTTGAAGTAATTCTAACTTTTTGAGGTTCGTTTTTATCATCAAAAAAATAAAGTTTACTATACCCTGCATTATTAATTGAAGTAAACAATATTCCTTTATTATAAAGTGTAGGAGCTAAATTATTTTTCTCATTTTTAGATAAATACGTGTCGTAAATTCGAATACTATCTGTTTCTATAATTAGCTCTTTTTTTTGAGCATATGAAATTAAACTACTAATTAAAATTATAAAAAAAAATAGATTGTTTTTCATAGATAATTATTGATAGTCACAAATTAATCGAGTTGATCTGTTAATTTTTTAAATACAGTTTTTGGGTTTTTATTCTGATATAAAATAGCATAAACGGCATCAATAATTGGTGTTTTAGCTTTATTTTTTTCATTCAAAATATAGGCGCTTTTAGTAGCGTAATATCCTTCAGCAATCATACTCATTTCCATCATGGCACTTTTAACGGTGTATCCTTTACCAATCATATTTCCAAACATTCGGTTTCTACTAAATGTTGAATAACCTGTAACTAGCAAATCTCCTAAATAAGCAGAATTATTAATGTTACGTTTCATTTTATGAACCTTTCTAATAAAACGTTTCATTTCACGAATTGAATTTGAAATTAAAACTGCCTGAAAATTATCTCCATAACCTAAACCATGCGCCATACCTGCAGCAATTGCAAAAATATTTTTTAACATTGCAGCATATTCGGTTCCAATAATATCATCTGAAATTTTTGTTTTAATGTAATTGCTACTTAAATACTCCCCTAATTGCTGTGCTTTTTTCATATCTCTACAAGCAATGGTTAAATACGATAAACGTTCCATAGCAACTTCTTCTGCATGACAAGGACCTGAAATAACACCAATATTTTCAAATGGTACATTATACATTTTGTTAAAATGTTCACCAACAATTAAACCTGTTTCTGGAACAATACCTTTAATAGCTGAAAATATTATTTTATCTGAAAAATCTATTGAAACTTTATCTAATTCGCTTTTTAAAAACGCTGAAGGAATTGCAAAAATTAATATATCTGCATATTCAATCATTTTATTTATAGAACTAGTAAGGCGAAGTTGATCTAAATTAAATTGAGCCGAACTAATATAATTAGGATTGTGCTGATTTTCTAAAATATAGTCTACAGCATCTTGATTTCGCATATACCAGCCAACTTCTTCTACATTTTCGCATAACATTTTTACGATGGCTGTTGCCCAACTTCCGCCACCTAAAACGGCTATTTTTGGATTTTGGTTCATTTATAAATTAAGTTTTAGTGTTCCAAATGTAAATAAATTGAAACGATTGAATACTTAAAATTCTGTTATTATATTTTCAATGCTTTCTAAATAAGACTTTCCAAATGTATTTAAATGAATTAAAAGCGGATATAGATGATAAAAATTATTACGAAGATTAAAACAAGGTTCTAGCGGATATATTTCATTATACGTTTTATAAAACTTCTCTGAAAAACCACCAAAAAGTTGAGTCATAGCAATATCTACTTCTCTATGACCGTAATAAACTGCGGGATCAATAAATACCGCTTTTTCACTTTCTGAACATATAAAATTGCCATTCCACAAATCACCATGAATTGCTGAAGGCTTTTCTACAGGGAAAATTTGAGGAATTTTAGTATACAAACCTTCAAACTGTTTTAAGTGTTTCTTTTCAATTTTGTTTGAATCAAAAGCTAATTTAACTTGAGGTTTTAATCTGTTTTCAATATAAAAATCTGAAAACTTGTTGAAATATGTGTTTTTTTGAGATAATTGTCCCATAAAATTAGCATAATCTAACCCAAATTTATCACTTTTTTGCTGATGTAAATTAACTAATTGCATTGCAAAATTTTCCCAAAATTTTGGAGTTTCCTTTTTACTTTCAATCCATTCTAAAACCAAATAAGCTTGGTTTTGAAAAGTACCATCTAGAATAATATTTGGTATTAAAGCCTTATGTTTATTCAAAAATTGAAGTCCTAAAACTTCCTCTTTAAATCCGTTTTCAAAAACCGTAGTAGTATTTACTTTTACAAAAAATAAATGTGTGTTAGATAAAACTTGATATGTATTATTTATTGAACCTCCACCAATTGCTTTCCAATTAAAGTTAGATTTGGTTTGTAATTGCTTATTTAAGCTGTTTTCTATAAAATCTTTTAAATTTGAATCCATACTACATATTTAATGGGCAAAATTAATACTAATAGCTTTAATTTTTTACATTTATACAATATTTTATAAAACCTAATTTGAGCGCACTTAAACGATTTTTTAAAGACACAATAATTTATGGTATTGCAGCAGTTTTACCAAGAGCAATTAATATACTATTGGTAAAACTTCACACATCTAAATTAACCGCAGAAAAATACGCCGTAAATACAGATTACTATGTATATGCAGCCTATTTTAATGCTTTGTTAACTTATGGAATGGAAACTGCATTTTTCAGGTTTTTTTCCAAAGAAAAAGAGAAGGGAAAAGTGGTTTCAACATCGTTTTTAAGTTTAGCAACAACTACATTTTTGTTTTTAGTTGGAATGCTTATATTTAGTGAAAACATCTCTAACTTTTTTGGCTTTAAAAATCCACTTTTTTTTAAGTTACTTATTTGGACAACGGTTTTAGATACAATGGTAGTAATACCTTACGCTTATTTACGTGTAACTAACCGACCAATTCGATTTACTTTATACAAGGTTTTAAATATTTTAATTTTTGCATTTTTTAATGTGTTCTTTTTGTGGTTTGTACCGTATGCAATTCAGCAAAATATTTCGTTACCAGAATCTATAGTTTTAAGCTATCAAAATAATCCAAAAGTTATCTTTATTTTTATTGCTGGTACCATTGCAAGTGCTTCTACATTTATTTTATTATTACCAACATTTTTTAAATTTAAAATTCAATTTGATTTTGATTTATTGAAGAAAATGCTTCGTTATTCAACACCTATTTTAATTGCAGGTTTAGCCTATGTAACCAATGAAAATTTAGATAAATTATTATTGGGTGATATGGTTGGTGAACAACAAATGGGTGTATATGCAGCTTGTTACAAATTAGGCGTTTTTATGACGCTTTTTATAATGGCATTTAGATTAGGCGCCGAACCTTTCTTTTTTAATCATTCTGAAGAAAAAAATGCAACAACTACCTATGCAACTATATTAAATTGGTTTGTAATTGCAGGAGCGTTTTTTATGATTTTTATTGTGGCATTTTTAGATGTTTTTGCTTCCATTTTATTAGGAAGTGATGAATATTTTGAAGCTTTAATAATTGTTCCTATAATTCTTTTAGCAAATCTTTTATTAGGAATTTATCACAATTTAGCCATTTGGTATAAACTAACGGACAAAACACGATTTGGAATGTATTTTTCTATAATTGGAGCACTAATTACTATTGTTTTTAACGTAGTTATGATTCCAAAAATTGGTTTTATGGCTTCTGCTTGGGCTACTTTATTAGCTTATGGAATTATGATGCTTCTCTCCTACTTTATAGGAAAAAAATACTATCCCGTTCCATATAATATTAGTAAAACATTGAGTTATTTAATAAGTGCAATTGTAATATCATTTATTTCTTTTTACTATTTTAGAGAAAATTATTTAGTTTCTGTAGGTCTTATTTTAATTTTTGGTGTTATCATCTATTTCAATGAGAAACACGAATTAAAAGCAATTTTAAAAAGAAAATAATTCTGTTATGGTAGAGCATAAATTCAACATTAAAACAAATACATTAGAAGCAAACTATACAGGAAATGTTACTGCTAATGAAATTATAGACTACATAAGCGCTACTAAAAATAATACGCAATACCCAAGAAGTTTAAAAATTCTTTCCGATACAAGAAATGCAAAATTTGATTTTACTATTGAAGAGTTAGATCTAATTGTAGCAGAGAATTATAAATCACTAGAAAATTATAATGAAATTATAGATGCAATTATTGTTGATGATCCAAAAACAACTGTTTTAACTGTTTTATACAAGCAATTTTTTGAAACTAATAAATATAAATTCGAAATATTTGCAACAAAACACGCTGCTTTAAATTGGTTAAATCAATGGTAAATATTAGAACTTTATTTAGTGTAATTGTAGTACTATTATTTTTTAAGGTTACTAAATCTCAAGAGAAAAAATCAACTGCCGCATCTAATGTTACTATTTTAAAAAAGGAATTTATAATTGAAAACTTAAATAGTATTTCACATAAAGTTTGGCTGTATTTACCTCCAAATTATACCTCTTCAAAAAAGAAATTTTCAGTAATTTATATGCACGATGCTCAAAATGTTTTTGATTCAAAAACGTCGTATGCAGGTGAATGGAAAGTTGATGAACAATTAAATGAAATCTTCAAAAAAACAGGCAAAGGATTTATTGTTGTAGCTATTGAAAATGGTGGAGCAGAAAGAATAAACGAATACACACCTTGGACACACGAAAAATATGGTGGTGGAAAAGGTGAAATTTATATCAATTTTATTGTTAAAACTTTAAAACCATACATAGATTCAAACTACAGGACTAAAAATAAGGCAAAACATACAGCATTAATTGGCAGTTCACTTGGTGGATTAATTTCGTATTATGGAGGTTTAAAATACCCTAAAACTTTTGGTAAAATTGGCGCTTTATCAACATCATTTTGGTTTTCTAATAAGGTTGAAGAATTTACTAAAGAAAACGGTGATTTAAAGTGTCAGAAAATGTATTTATTGGTAGGTGGAAAAGAAGGTGAAAATATGGAATCTGATTCAGAAAAAATGAAAGAATTACTTTTAGAAACTGGCTATAAAAAGAAGAATTTAACACTAAAAATAAACCCTGAAGGTAAACACAACGAAGCTTTTTGGAGTTCAGAATTTACAAACGTTATTAACTGGTTATATAAATAAGAATTATGAAAATACAAATCATAAACAAATCTAAACACGAATTACCAAACTACGAAACCATTGCTTCAGCAGGAATGGATTTACGTGCAAATATTGATGAGGCAGTAACTTTAAAACCGTTAGAAAGAGCCATTATTAAAACTGGTTTATTTATTGCTTTACCTGTTGGAACCGAAGCACAAGTACGTCCACGTAGTGGATTAGCAGCTAAAAAAGGAATTACGGTTTTAAACGCTCCTGGAACTGTAGATGCAGATTACAGAGGTGAAATTGGTGTAATATTAGTAAACATTTCTAATGAAGATTTTATTATTAACGATGGTGAACGTATTGCTCAATTGGTAATTGCAAAACACGAACGTGCAGAATGGGATGTTGTTGAAGTATTAAGTGAAACAGAACGTGGAGCTGGTGGATTTGGCTCTACTGGAGTTTAGTTTTTTTATACTAAAACATTACTCAACAGATTAATTTACTATCACAAAAAATATTAATCTGTATATGTATGCACACTATTATTGGCTACCGGCAAATAGTTTACTCCAAACCAACAAACCAATAAAACAACAAAAGCAAGCGCCAAAATTGTGAGTGCTTGTTTTGATTTATTTGGATGAAAATGACGGTAATGAATGTAAATTAAATAGCCCATCCAAGTTAAAAATGCCCAAACTTCTTTTGGATCCCAAGTCCAATAATGTCCCCAAGCTTCTTTTGCCCAAAGTGCTCCAAAAAGTAATCCAAGCGTTAAAAATGAAAAGCCAATATAAACAAGGTTATCAGCTAGTTTTAAGGTTTCTATTTTGAAGTTTCCTTGATAATTATCGTACCAACCTTTTATGGCAACAATACTTGAAGCTGCTAAAACTGCGTACGAAAATAAATACACCAACACGTGAGGCACAAACCAAACACTTTGCAATGCCGGCATAAGCGTTTTTGAGTAGGTTTCAGGGTTTAAATAGTTAATTGCAAGGAAAACTATTGCCATTATAAAACTATAGCCTAAAAACCACTTGTATTTCCATCTAAAAAAAGTTATAAAACCAATTAATGGTAAAAATGTTGAATACCACAAACGAGTTTCGCCTAAAGTTCTCATTGGCGGTCTATCGAGTTCGATCCATAGTTTGACTACAAAAACTATTAATACTATCCAACCTAGCGTAAATAGAATGTTTGCTGCTTTTATTAAAGGTTTCTTTTTATACGAAATAAGTAATACTATTAAACCAATAACCCAAAAAGCAAATACAATTCCGCTGTATAAAGGAAAATCTATCCAAGTCATAATTATTGATTTTTAGTTATTTTATTTCCTACCCAAAACATATAAAAAGCTCCGGCAATCATCATAAATATTCCGGTATAAATTACAGGTAACCACGGATCTCGAACCAATTCTATAACACTTAATTGAGACCATTTTCCCATCTTATCGTTATAACTTAATTGGTACAATTTCCATCCGTCATATTTAAAAGGTTTATTAACTTCTAAAATGGTTGGTGTTTTTTCTCCATTTTTTGAAACAATATCAATATCTGAACTGAATTTTTTTGCTTCAGGAATGGTCATTACAAAAGAATAGTTGTCATCTAGTTTTAAAGATTGGTAAGGATGCGCAAAACTTCCACAAGAAATCCAACCTTTTACAATAGAATCGTTTTCAATATTTTTTACTGAAATATATGCTGAAGGTGGAGAACCTAAATCGTTCACTGGCATATACCTGTCTCCTATTCTACCTGAAGTAACAAAAAATTCTTCAACTTTTACTTCGTAATTATTGTAAATGTAATCTTCGCCTTTATCAATTAAATACAAGTTCTTTCCACTATTATCGGCAATGTTTCCAGTTTCATTATCAACCAATGCCAATTTTGGATTGTATTCTTCAATTAAAAAATCGTTCAAATAAATGGCAAAAGGTAATTCAACTATATTATTGTTTGCGTCTGTAGCTATCCAGCTATGTTTGTTTTCATAAGTATTTAAAGATAAACGTTGCAAATCTCCCGTACCTAACATACCTGCAGTTAATGCTAAAAATAACCCTAAATGATTTAGAATAAAACCAATATTTCCTACATTAAATTGTGTAATTCTTTTAATAGTTATTAAACCTAAACAAGTTAAAAACTGAAAAAGTACTAATAAAAATGCCCAATTACTTGTTATTTTATTTAAGCCAAGATTTGTTACAATTCCATTTTCTGAAGGAACTTGAGGAACAATTCCCATAATCATTACCAAAGAAGTAACAAGAACTATACTTGAAATTGACGCTGGTACTTTTGTTAACCAACGCACTAGTTGTGTATTTCCAAAAACAAAATACAAAACCAATAAAAAGGCAATAAAACCAGTTAAAAAGTAAAGGTTGTATGGGTACGATATAGTAAAATTAGAACCACTACTTGAAGCAATTTCTAAAAAGAAACCCGTTAGCATTAATCCTATTCCTATAAAAAAAGATTCGACGTAACCCCAGGGAGCTTCCCATAGATTACGTCGAATTTGTGTTGTATTATTATTCATAATAAAGTAGTTAGTAGTTGTAATAAGAGTATTTTAAAATATTTTATACTTTTCTAACTACATTTAATATTAATAATTTGCTTCACGTTTTTTAGCAGCTTCATCCCATTTTGGAGCTAACTCTTTTAAGAAACGTTGTTTTTCTTCTTTTAATTTTTCTACCGGTAACCCAATAAATTTTTGAGCAGCTTCTTTAGTTTCAATAGCTGGGTAAGGAACTTCACCTTTAAATCCAAGCTCCATTAATAATTTTGCTAATTTAATTCTAGTTTCTTGTGTAATATCAATTCCTTTACCTAATACTCTACTTAATTCAACAGGTGCGTGGAACGATCCTCCGTGAGATGCTGCAACATAATCCCAACGCCATTGTCCTAAACGAATACCGTTTAAAATGTCTTTCATTTGAGCTTCAGTAGCACCTAATTCCCAACATTTACCAGCTTCTACGTGAGCACGCACTAATAAACGTTCTAATTGATCTCGGTTACCAATAATTCTATCTTGATTATCGAATACATTTTTAATTAACTCCTCTTTTTCTTCTCTATGACAAACTTGACAAGAATTTGCAACATTGTTTAAAGGAGATTGAATATGGTGATCTGTAAATTTTTGTCCGCCTTCAGTTTTATAAGGCATATGACAGTCTGAACAAGAAACACCTCTTTGTCCGTGAATACCCATTTTGTAAGTTTCATAACCTGGATGTTGTGCCTTTAACATTGGCGCTTTACTAATTTTGTGAGTCCAATCTACATGCCCAACTTTATCGTAATAAGCTTCCATATCTTCAACTGTTTGTCCATCATCCCAAGGAAATACTAAATAAGGAATTCCTTCTTTTTCAGGTAAATTTTTATTGAAGTAATACTCAACGTGACATTGTGCACAAACTAATGTACGCATATCGTTATGAGAAGATTTGGTAATATCTTTTCCTTGACGCTCAAAAGCTTCAATTAAAGCTGGTTGCGTAATTGTTAATTTCATAGACTTCTCATCGTGACAGTTTGCACAACCTATAGGATTGATTATTTCTTCACCTTTACTTGCCCATTTACCTTTGTAATAATTATCAATACCATTTTCGCTAATATAACGTGGAACATCTGGAGATTTACATGTCCAACAAGTTGAAGGCATTGGTCCATCTTCTGGTCCTGTTGGTGCACCTGTACGTAATGTATTTCTAACATCGTTAATTGCATAAACGTGTCCACGACCTTGATTGTAATCTTTAGAAAAACCATAACCTGCCCAAAGTACCACTAACCTAGGATCTTCTTCTAACATATCTATCATTGCGCTACCATTATATTTTGATCTAAAAGTAGTGTCTGCAGTTTTGTAATATGATTGATATTCACGTGGAAAATTTTCGCCCCAAACTTCGTTTCTAGGTTCTAGTTTATTAATTTCCGTCATAGGAGTATATGCAAATTTAGCCTCCATTTTACGTTCTGTTATTGAAGAAACTAAAAGTCCTAACAAAAACACAATTACTAATGATGCTATAAATAGCACCCAGTTTTTCCAAGGTTTTCTTGTATTACTCATCTTTTTTATCGTTTTGATTATCTGATTTTTTTAAATATTTACTTAACCAATCTGGCACCGTTTCTTGATGTTCTTTATCTATTTTACCATAGTATTTTACTGAAGATAAACTATGAATACTTCCGTGAGGAACTTCTTGATGGCATTCCCAACATTTGCGTTCTGTTCTAGCTTCAAAATGATTTTCTACTGAAGCAGATAATCTGGCATCGGTAACTTGATCTCCGTGGCAACGAATACAATTATTTTGAACAACTTCATTACCAGCTTCTTTCATTCTAATTACTTCAGGTTCTCCACGTGTTAAAAATACAGATGCATGGTACATTCCATCTTTTGCTTTAAAAGCATAGGTTTTAAATATATTATCATGCGGTACATGACAATCGTTACAAGTGGCCCATTCTCTGTGCGAACTATTTTGCCAAGTGGAGTATTGAGGAGTCATTACATGGCAATTTGCACACGTTTTTGGATCGTCTGACAGATAAGATATCGCTTTCGACTCAACAAGTACATACAACGTAAGACCTGTAATAGCTCCCAATAAAATAATTACTGGAAGTCTCCATTCTTTTGGTGGTATTAGTATTTTGAATAGTCTTTTCATTATGAGTCTATCAGTTTATTAAAAGATTTTAAGACTTTTTTATCCTTTTTATAATTTATACAAAAATCATATTTTTTTTTATTCTAATCTATGACAAATGTCATAATTATTGAATTTATTAACTATAGTTAATACTGTACATATATTTAGTACATTTTTAGGGTAAATAATTTAAAATTATAAGCCTAATTTTAAGGTGCAGGATTGGGTTGTAATTCTTGAATTCTATCAATTTCAATCAACGTTTCTTCAGATAGTTCCACGTGGATACTTTCTATATTTTCTTTTAATTGCTCTAAAGTAGTTGCTCCAATAATATTTGAAGTTAAAAAAGGACGTTGATTCACAAAAGCCAAAGCTAATTGAGCTAAACTTAAATTTAACTTATTTGCTAGTTCTAAATACTTTTCAGTTAAAAATATTGCTTCTTTACTACTATATCTATTGTATTGTGGATATAATTTTATTCTAGATTTTTCAGGTAAAGAATTGTTTAAATATTTACCTGATAAAACGCCAAAACCTAATGGTGAATAGGCTAACAAACCAACATTTTCTCTCATAGATACTTCAGCCAAATTAACTTCAAACAATCTGTTTAATAATGAATAAGGATTTTGAATGGTTTTACAACGTGTTAAATTATTTTGAGAACTTTCATTTAAGTGGCGCATTACTCCCCAAGAAGATTCATTAGATACACCATAGTTACGAATTTTACCTTCTTTAACTAGGTTGTCTAACGTTTCTATAACTTCTTTAATATTATCTTGCCATTCTTCATTAAAATTATGAGTGAAATTACGCTTTCCAAAAAAATTCATGTTTCTATCTGGCCAGTGCAATTGGTATAAATCTACATAATCAGTTTGTAATCTTTTTAAACTTTTATGAATTGCTTCGTGAATTGCTTCTTTTGAAAAGCCAAGATTTTCTCTTATATAATTAAAGTACGGTAATGGTCCAGCAACTTTAGTCGCTACAATTAAATCTTCACGTTTTTGATCTTTCAACCAACTTCCAATATACTTTTCTGAATTTCCTTGAGTTTGCTTATTTCCTGGAACTGAATATATTTCGGCAGTATCAATAAAATTTACACCTTGCTCAACTGCGTAATTTAATTGAGAGTGTGCTTCTACTTCAGAATTTTGCTCACCAAAAGTCATAGTTCCCAAGCATATTTTACTAACTTTTATATCTGTATTTGGAATGGTTGTGTATTTCATTATTTGGTTGGATTATTTGTTTTTATGAAAAAAAACCACTTTCTGAATTATAGAAAGTGGTTGTATATTGTGCAATTCTGAAACAAGTTCAGAACAACGGTTTCTTATTTTAAAATTGCTTCAATTCCTGGTAATGTTTTACCTTCTAAACTTTCTAACATTGCTCCACCTCCAGTAGAAACATAACTTACTTTATCAGCAAATCCAAATTGTTTTACAGCTGCAACAGAATCTCCACCACCAACTAGTGAGAACGTTCCATTTTTAGTAGCTTCAGCAATTGAATTACCTAAAGCAATAGTTCCACCTGCAAACGATTCCATTTCAAAAACACCTAATGGTCCATTCCAAAGAATAGTTTTAGATTCTTTCACTATTTTATCAAAAATTTCTCTAGATTTTGGTCCGGCATCCACACCTTCCCAACCATCAGGAATACTATTAATATCACAAATTTGCGTATTTGCGTCGTTACTAAAATCATCAGCAGCAATTACATCAACTGGGATATGAACTTGAACTCCTTTTGCTTTTGCTTGTTTTAAAATATCTAAAGCTAATTCTTGTTTATCATCTTCACAAATTGAATTTCCAATTTTTCCACCTTGTGCTTTAATAAAAGTAAAACTCATTCCACCACCAATAATTAAGTGATCTACTTTGTCTAAAATATTTTCAATCACCGTAATTTTTGAAGAAACTTTTGCGCCTCCTAAAATTGCTAAAACTGGTTTTTCACCTTCTTCTAATATCTTTTTTAAGCTAACAATTTCTTGTGCTAATAAAGCTCCAAAACATTTATCATTTGGAAAAAATTGAGCTACAATTGTTGTTGAAGCGTGTGCTCTGTGAGCAGTACCAAAAGCGTCATTTACATAAACATCACCTAATTTAGATAATTGTTTAGCAAATGTTTCATCACCTTTTTTCTCTTCATCATGAAAACGTAAGTTTTCTAATAAAAGAACTTCACCCATTTGTAATTCAGCAACAGCATTTTCTGCTTTTTCTCCAACACAATTATCTACAAACTTTACAGCTACACCTAATATTTCTGAAACTTTATCTACAATATGTTTTAAAGAAAATTTAGCTTCTACTCCTTTTGGACGACCTAAATGAGACATTAAAACTGCTGCTCCACCATCTTCTAATATTTTAATAATAGTTGGTTTTGCTGCTTCAATTCTAGTAACATCTGTTACGTTAAAATCCTCATCTAATGGCACGTTAAAATCAACTCTAATTAACGCTTTTTTTCCTTCAAAATTAATGTCTTGTATTGTTTTCATTTTTATAATAATTTGTAGCACAAATATAACTCAATTTAACTTAAAGAGTTGAGTTTTTTACGAAAGCGATTTCAACTTTGTTAACTTTTAAACTTTATAAACTTTGAACTTTACAACTTATCTAAAAATATGTTACTTTCGTTGTAATGAAATTTGAAGACGTTTTAGGACACGAGCATTTAAAAAATCACTTGATTAAAAGTACCGATAATGGTAGAATTTCCCATGCTCAATTATTTGTAGGAAAAGAAGGCTCGGGAACGTTGCCAATGGCAATTGCTTATGCGCAATATATTTTAGCTTCTTCTAGTGAAAATCCTGAAATAAGCGATCTAAAATGTGAAAAATTACAACATCCTGATTTACATTTTGCTTTTCCTGTTGCAACTAATGATAAAATAAAAAGCAAACCCGTTAGTAATAATTTTTTAGAAGATTGGAGAAATTTTATTTCTAAAAAACCAT
This sequence comes from Lutibacter sp. TH_r2, assembly GCF_033101135.1. Taxonomy (NCBI): domain Bacteria; kingdom Pseudomonadati; phylum Bacteroidota; class Flavobacteriia; order Flavobacteriales; family Flavobacteriaceae; genus Lutibacter; species Lutibacter sp. TH_r2. The sequence continues at coordinate 1,138,350 of NZ_JAWMPV010000001.1, read as the reverse complement.
ATGCAAACTTATTTGAATGGTTACAATTTATTGGCGTTGAAAATAAACAAGGTCAAATTGGTGTTGATGAAGCAGAAGAAATTGTTAAAAGTTTAAAGCTTAAAAGTTATGAAGGTGGTTATAAAGTAATGATTATTTGGATGGCTGAAAAAATGAATAGTTCAGCTGCAAATAAACTGCTAAAACTTATTGAAGAACCTCCAGAAAAAACAGTATTTATTTTAATTACGGAAAACGAACAGCAAATTATTACTACTATTAAATCTCGTTGCCAATTATTACAATTTCCGCTACTTTCTGAAGCAGATATTACAAAAGGTTTAATTGAAAAAGAAGGTACAGATTTACCAATTGCTGAACAAATTGCCAGCCAAGCAGGTGGAAGTTTTAACAAAGCTTTACACTTATTACATAATGATAATGCCGATGAACAATTTGAACAATGGTTTATTACTTGGGTTAGAGCTGCTTTTAAAGCAAAAGGAAATGCAAGTGTTATTCAAGATTTAATTTCTTGGAGTGAAACTATTGCTAAAAGTGGTAGAGAAACTCAAAAACGATTTTTAAATTATTGTCTTCAATTTTTTAGACAGGCAATGCTATTAAATTACAATGCAGATGCATTAGTATATTTACAACCAAAAACTAATTTTCAATTGGAGAAATTTGCTCCTTTTATACACGGTGGAAATATTTTAGATATAAATACAGAATTAAACAATGCTATTTACCATATAGAACGTAATGGAAATGCCAAAATAATTCTACTAGATTTATCTATAAAATTAACAAGACTTTTACATACTAAAGAAGCATAAATGGAAGTATTAAAAAATGATACTGCTGAAATTTTAATCATTGTATTTTTTATAATTACCTATTTTATGTCTGTTTTTGAAAAAATAGCAGATTGGAAAGGAACTAAAACGTATTATAAAAATCATTTTCAACAAACATTTTTATTTAAGTTTATTCCAGTATTATTACTTAAAGTTGTTGTATTTGAGTTAGTTACGCTTATTTTTTTAACAATAGGTTTATATTTTATTTTCTCGAATTCTTCTTTTGAAATAGCAAAAATTGGATTAATATTTTCTGCAATTACACTATTATTTTTTCTTTTAGCACAACGTATTGCGAAAGATTATCCTGGCGCTATGAATATAACAGTTTACTTTATATTAAACTGTTTTGGTATTTTTTTATTAACTTAAAACATTGATTATGAATTTATTAGGTATTTCATCACGTATAAAACACCCTGAATTTGGTTTAGGAGTTGTAACCAATGTAACCTCAAAACATTATTGGGTTACTTTTATAGAAAACGGATTAGAAACAATAGATATAAATAGTGAATTTGAAGTAATTGAAGCTGTTGAAGACGAAGTTGATTCAGTTAGTTTTTATGAAGTTGAAACCATTTTAAAAAATATGCTTAAAAAATGGTCCGATATTTCAGAAATTATCCCAATAGCCGACCGTTGGAAAGGTGGAAAACTTATTTTAGAACCAAAAGACACAAATTTAGCAAGTAAAGAAATTCCTATTGATACATTTTTTCATAAAATAGTAATGGTGAGAGATAGAGTACGTGTAATGGAACAAAAAATAAATTCAAGCAAAGTACTAGACGATCAAGAAAAAGTAGATTTACAGCAATATATTTCACGCATTTACGGTAGTTTAACTACGTTTAACGTTCTATTTAAAATAAAAGAGCAACAATTTTCTGGACAAAAGAAATAAACTTTAATTATAACCTTGAAAAAATAAAAAAGCCTTTTGCAAGTGCAAAAGGCTTTTTTTATATCTAATTAACTAGAATTTATTCTTTCGAAAATTCAGCATTTAATTTTTCTAATAATGCATCTGTAACATTCATAGCATCTTCACCATACATTACTGTTCCTTGAGCAGCAGTACCTAGAATTAGACTATAACCATTTGCTTTTGCATAACTCGCAACAAAACTATCAACTCTTTTAGTTAATATCTCACTTTGCTTTTGGTTTTCTTCTTGTAAAGATTTTGTAGCTTCTTGTTGCTTTAATTGTAACAATTGATTTTCTTGTTGTAATGCAGCTTCAGTTTCTTGTCTTTTTTTAGCAGACATACGTTGCGCATTTTGATAATAGTTTTGAACTTTAATTTGAAAAGGAGCTCCTAAACTATCCAACTCTTTAGCCATTTTTTCTTGTTTGGCTTTTAAGTTATCTTCTAACTGTTTTGTTGCTTCATAATCTTTCATTAAAACTTCAACATCTATATAACCAATTTTTGATTGAGTACAAGAAGCTAAAATTAAAGCAACAACTATTACTAGTAATTTTTTCATTTTTGATTGAATTTAATTTTCCATTTAAAATAGCTGCGAAGATAAAACAAAAACTGTAGTTTTTACATTAAATTATTAGTATTAGAAATATTTATAGTAATTTAAATTAAATATAAATTTTCACTATTAAAAACAACCTTAAATAAAGAGTTTTAAGCTACTTTTAAAAAATTAGAATGTATTTATGTATTTCAACCATTAACAAAGAATTAATACTATTTAAAATTGATTTTTACTTTGATTTTAATACAATACCATTTAAACACTTACATTTTGTATAAAATTATATTAAACCAAATAGTTACATGTTGAAATATTTTTTATCTAAAAATTATAAACAAGTAGTTTTAAAATCTCTAAAAACTAAAATAAATTACTTGTCTGCTTTTAAAATATAAATTAATGAGGAATATTCTTTTGAAGTTATCGCTTTTAAATTTGAACGTAAGCCAATAAAAAAAGCTTTTATAAAATTAGAATTTCCATTTTTATATTTTTCACTTAATAAGGAAACATAAAAAGAATCAAAATACATAGGCAAAACTTTCTCAACTTTTAAATTAACTTTTGAAAAAAGGATTGAAATTGATTTTTGAGAAAAATGCCAAAGATGTCTTGGAACATCAAACGCAGCCCAAAAATTTTTATAATAAGAAGCATCAAAACTTTTATAGTTTGGAACTGCAATTACTAAAACTCCATTTGGTTTTAATAAGCTTTTTAATTTAGAAATGTAATTGTCTAAATCTGGAACATGTTCTAAAACATGCCACAATGTAATTACATCAAATTGTTTTGAATTAATGTTATTTAAAGTCTCAAAAACAGTTATTACTTTTAACTTCTCTTTTGTTAAGTTTTTTGCTTTTAAGTTTGGCTCCACTCCTACTACATTCCATCCATTATTTTTACAAGTCAACAAAAAATCTCCCGTTCCGCAACCAACATCTAATAAATTTTTATCTTCAGTTTGAAAAGAATTAATCAATTTTAATTTACTTTTTAAAGCATAACTTTTTACAAATTGATATACTTTATCTTGTAAACTTTTTTTAGAATCGGTATGTGAAATGTAATCTTCACTTTCGTAATAAAAAGGTAATTTTTCTAATAAAGGTTTTGGTGAAGTTTCTAATAAATCTAATTCTGAATTATACATTAATTCAAAATTTTCACCTGAAACTGAATAATCTTTTAACGCTAAATAAATCGATTTTTTATCACTCATTTTTTAAAGTGTTCCACGTGGAACATATAAAATTTATCTTCCCATATAAACTAAAAGAACAGAAACATCACTTGGCGAAACTCCACTTATTCTACTTGCCTGTGAAATAGAAGTTGGTTTAATTTTAGTTAATTTTTGACGTGCTTCAATTGATAAAGATTTTACTTTTGAATAATCAAAACTAGATGGTATTGAAACATTTTCTAGCCTATTTAATTTATCGGCTTGATTTTTTTCTTTCTCTATATAACCTGCATATTTTACATGAACTTCCGTCTGCTCCACAATTTCATGATCTATTTTTTCAGTTTCAATAAAGGCTTTTATTTTTGGAAGCTTTGTTAACATTTCAAAATTTAATTGTGGACGTGCTGCAATTTTATACATTTTCATAGACTGTGAAATTGAAGCTGTATTATTCTCTTCTAATAAAGGATTTATCTCTTTAGGTTTTACGCTTAATTCCTTTAAAAATTTCACAAACAAATCTGTTTTTTCCTGCTTTTCAATAACACGATCCATACGCTCTTTTGAAGCTAAACCAATTTTATAAGACAAAGGAGTTAATCTTAAATCAGCATTATCTTGTCTCAACAAAGTTCTATATTCCGCTCTTGAAGTAAACATTCTATATGGTTCTTCAGTACCTTTTGTAATTAAATCATCAATTAAAACCCCAATATACGCTTCGTTTCTTTTAAGTAAAAAAGGCTCTTTTTCTTGTACATTTAAAGCTGCATTTACTCCAGCCATTAAACCTTGAGCTGCGGCTTCTTCGTAGCCTGTAGTTCCATTAACTTGTCCAGCAAAATAAAGATTCTTAACTAACTTTGTTTCTAAAGTATGCTTTAATTGCGTAGGCGGAAAATAATCATACTCTATAGCATAACCATATCTTAAAAACTTAACATTTTCAAAACCTGCTACTTTTCTTAACGCTTTATCTTGAACATCTTCTGGTAACGAAGTTGAAAAACCGTTTACATAAATTTCAACAGTTTCCCACCCTTCTGGTTCAACAAAAATTTGATGCCTTTCTTTTGTTGCAAACCTATCAATCTTATCTTCAATAGAAGGACAATATCTAGGTCCAATACTTTGTATTCTACCATTAAACATTGGTGAACGATCAAAACCAGTACGCAACAAATCATGTACTTCTTTTGAAGTATAACTCATATAACATGAGCGTTGTTTTTCTAACGATTTAGTTTCTGGTAAATACGAAAATTTTTCAGGATTTTCATCTCCAGGTTGCTCTATCATTTTAGAAAAATCTAACGATCTTGCATCTACTCTTGGAGGCGTACCTGTTTTCATTCTTCCAGATTCAAAACCTTTTTTTACCAAGTCTTCAGTAATTCCAACGGAAGCACTTTCACCTGCTCTACCTCCACCAAAAGTTTTATCACCAATATGAATTAAACCATTTAAAAAAGTACCTGCTGTTATAATTACAGTTTTAGCTTTTATCTCAATTCCAAGTGCGGTTTTAACACCAATAATTTTATCTTCATCAAATAATAATCCATTTACCATATCCTGATAAAAGTCTAAATTATCTGTTTGTTCTAACATTAATCTCCATCTTTCAGAAAAACGCATTCGATCACTTTGCGCTCTTGGACTCCACATTGCAGGTCCTTTAGATTTATTTAACATTTTAAATTGAATAGCCGTTTTATCGGTTACAATTGCACTATAACCTCCAAGCGCATCTATCTCTCTAACTATTTGTCCTTTTGCAATACCTCCCATGGCAGGATTACAACTCATTTGCGCAATGTTTTGCAAACTCATTGTAATAAGTAATGTATGTGCTCCCATATTTGCACTTGCAGCAGCAGCTTCTCCACCAGCATGACCTCCACCAACAACTATTACATCATAAACCGTATCAAACATATTCTTAAAATAAGTGTTCCACGTGGAACATTAATTAGTTAAAAGGGCTAAACAACTATCTTCTTCAGCTCTCATTTTAAATTTTTCTTCTTTTGTTTTATCTTTAAAACCACAATAGTGTAAAATACCGTGTATTATTACTCTATTAATCTCATTATCATATGTTTGTGAAAGTTTTAAAGCGTTTTCACGCACTCTTTCTATTGAAATAAAAATATCTCCAGAAATTAAACTTCCCATTGTATAATCGAAACTAATAATATCTGTTAAAGTATCATGATTTAAAAATTCAACATTTAATTTATGAAGATAATCATCATCACAAAAAATATAATTTAATTCACCTTCGCTAAAGTTATATTTTTCGATACAACTTGAGATCCAATCTGAAATTTTAGCTTCATTCTCAAGTTTAAAATCTGTTTCGTAATTAAATACAATCATAATAATTTATTCACTTTTAAAATATTCTTGCACTTTCTTTTTATAAATTGTGCGCAAAGGTAATGATTGTCTGTTTAATATTTCTGTATTATTAAAATATGGTTTTTTAAGGTTTAGCTTTTTAATATTCTTTTGCTGAAAATCTTGTTTATTTGTTTCCGACTTTCTTTTTTCATCTTTACCTTGTTCTTGCATTGCTTCTTCGAGTTTCAATAACTCATACGATAGCTTTTGCATTTTGTCTACCACTTTAGAAGAAAAACCTTTTTCTAACATCTCTTGCTCTAACTCTTCCATTTTTTTAACAACATCTCCACCGTTTCTTTTACCATTTTCACCTTTACTTTCGCCCAACAAATCTTTTAACATCTGTTTTAATTCGGCTTGCTGTTTGTAAATTTCAAACAACTCACCGTTACTCATTTCTTGTTGTTCTCCATTTTCTCCTTCACCTCCAGGTTTACCATTTTCACCTTTTTCTTCGGGTTTACCATTTTTCCCTTTCTCCTTTCCGCTTTTCATTCCTTTCTTCATTTGTTCTGAAACTTCACCTTGTTTTTTAATAATATCTGGTAACGAAAAACCTTTACCTTTTCCGCTTTTTCCACTTCCAAAACTAGGAGATGCATTCATTAAAGCTTGTAAAATATCACTTAACTTGTTCGCCAAATCGTTAGTGCTTGTTATAACAAATTGTTGATTAGAATTTCCAAGATCTACTAAATTTTCTGATAAATTTGAAATGGATTCATCAATTTGAAAATGAACTTCGTTAACATCCTGTTGAATTTGTGCACCCATTTTTACCAATCTTAATGAAAGTGCATACAAACTATCATCAATATGCTCAAAGTATTCTTTTAAAACATGTTGCTTTTTTAAATTAGATGAATACTCTGGATGTTGATTTGTAGCATTAGAGAATTTATTAAATAAGTCTTCTTGCTGAAAAGAGAACTCGATTAGATTTTCTAGTATTTTTCGTAAATCTTCAATGTTTTCATCAATTTCTTCACCTTCCATTCCCTCCATAGACTCGCCCATTTTGCTTGCTAATTGTTTCATTTTTTTTGCGGCAGACTTTTGGCTTTTAGAAGCTTTACTTTTAGATTCTGAATTTTGTTCAGATTCTTCTTTTTGAAGTTGCTCCATAGCATCTTGAAGATCTTTCTCTATGTCTTCAACTTCATCATCTGGTTTTGGCAACTTCATTGGTCTTTTTAAACCTTTATTTTCTTTATCTAAATCTTTAAATTCTTCTTTTAGTTTATCAAACTCTTTGTTAATTTCTTCTTGTTTTTCAGAAGTGTTTTCTTCATTATTTTTTGAAAGCTTATTCTCCTCTTCAGCTAACTTTTCCAGTTTTTCTTGAATTTGAGCAGCTTTTTGTTCAACATAAAACCTCTTGGTTAACTCTAAAATTCGCTCTAAACTTTGCTCGTTTCGTTTATTTTTTTTTGTGAGTTCTTTTAATTTTTTTTGAAGTTCATCTTTATCAAATTTTTTTGTAAGCTCTTCTAATTCCTTTAATAACTTTTCTTGTTCCGCAAGTTTTTTTGTTTCTTCAATTCGCTTCTCTAAATCTTGCTTTTTTTTTGCTAATTTTTCTAGTTTAGGTTGTTCGTCTAAATTTTGCTGCAGTTTATCGGTTTGCTTTTGCAGCATTTGTTGATACTGATTTTGACGTTGTAAAAACTGTTCTAATTTTTGCGTATCGTTCCAATTTATTTCTCCTTTTTTCTGAAGCTCTTCCTGTAACTTTTTGAAATCTGAATTTTCTTTTTTAGATTTTGAAAGTGCTTTTGAAATATTGGAAATTGTTTCACTTTGCTCTTTCAACAACTCTTCTTTAACTTCTGTCTCTGTTTTATTGTAATAACTAAAAACCTTACTTTTTGTTTTTTTAGAACCGTTGACTCTATCGTTGTCAAAAACCTGAAAATACATTTCGTAATCTACACCTTCTTCAATGTTGATTCCTTCCGGAAAAATATAATAGAAATTGGTAAAGGAATTGGGTTTAATATCGATATTAAATCTATTTTTTTCTGATGGATTTTGCTTGTTATAATACACCAACTCTAATTTACTTACCAAGTAATCGTCAGTTAATTCACCTGCAAAATCTATAGGTCCTCTAGAAATAGAATCTATATTAGAAATAACTGATATTTTAGGGAATTCATCATTTACTACATCTACCGAAAAATTTAATTGCTCGTGATTTTTTAACTGTTTATTTGAAGTTGAAATAGTATAGTTTAACGGCTTTAAAATTTGTTTTTTAAAGTTAAAATGATTTGTTGTTGTTTTATTAAAATCTGAAACTTCTGTACCTTGCTTTAAAGAGATTGATTCTGTTTGATGTGTTTCTACTTGCCAATTAATTTGAGTTCCCTGTGGAACAATAGCATTTCCAGTATTTTCAATTACTTCAGCATTTTTTCCAGTATAATCGGGATAATTTAAAATCATTTTTAAATTGGTAATTACTGGAGTTGCAATACTATTTATTTGAAAATCTTGAGACACAACATTGTTTGCTTCAATATAAAAAACAAACGATTTTTTTATGTTGGAAAAAGTGTATTCAAAATTACCTAAACCATTGTTTTGTAAATAATAACTTTCTCCCGAAAACATTATTTTAGCGTTATTAGGAACTACATTTCCAATAGTTTTTACTTGAACAGTTATAGAGTTACCTTCTAAAACATCTAAATTTTTATTAATAATTTGATATATAAACGGAGCTGGTGGTTGGTATACTGTATTATGGTTTACTACACGTGTTAAACTGTCATTAAAAATATTTATGTTTCCTGTTACATATACTAGTAACCAAATTATTAATGGTAACAAAGCGTATTTCAAATACTTTTTATTACTTGAAAAATTTACTGCTTTAACAAATGGTATTGGTTGTAACTGTTTTGATTTTTGCTCAATACTTGCTTCAATTAACTCCGAATGCTGTGAAGTGCTTTCTAATTGCAACATATTCAGTAACTTATCATTAACTTCAGGAAAGTATTTACCAATTAGTTTAGATGCTTCTACTTCGGATATACCGCGTTTAAAACCAATTAATTTAATAATAGGAATTGCTACATAAATTACTAAAAGTAAAACTTCAACAAGTATAAATATCCAGAATAAAATAGTTCTTAACGTAGGTTTTAACCATAAAAAATGTTCAATAATTAAAGTGAAAATAAAATACAATAAACCTATAGATACAAATAGAATTGTACCTTTAATCAACTGATTTACATAATACTTACGTATAAATTGTTGTAATTTTTGTTTTATTAAATGTATGGAGCTCAAAATTATAATTATACTTTAATTGCTAAAAATAACGAAAAAACTAGAATAGGTTAGTTAATTTTTAGATAAGACGTTAATTATACAGCAAATATAGATGAAAATAAAATTTAAACTTTACAAATTTATAAATGCAATAACTATCTTCGTTAAAAATATTCTAAATGAATTTTGATCACATTTTAAACAATCTTCACGTTAAATGTAGCGCTGAAAAAGATACTGGTAAAATCGCCAATTATATACCAGAATTAAAAAAGGTAAATGCTAATAAGTTTGGAATTTATTTAGATACATTATCCACAGAACAAGTTGGTATTGGAGATTGTAACGAAAAGTTTTCCATACAAAGTATTTCAAAGGTTTTTACATTAACATTGGCACTTAAAATAATAGGAGATAAAATATGGAAACGTGTTGGAGTTGAACCTTCAGGAGACCCTTTTAACTCTTTAGTTCAATTAGAATTGGAAAAAGGAATTCCAAGAAATCCGTTTATAAATTCTGGAGCTTTAGTAATTGCAGACCTATTAGTTAGTAAATTAAAAAATCCTAAAGAAGATACTTTAAATTTTATTCGAAAAATTAGTAATAATCAAAACATATATTCTAATGAATCCATAGCAGCTTCAGAAAAAAAATATGGCTTTAAAAATGCAGCTCATATTAATTTAATGAAATCGTTTGGAAATATTAAAAACTCAGTTGATGAAGTTCTAGATTATTACTACCAAATGTGCGCTATAGAAATGAGTTGTAAAGAACTTGCTTCATCGTTTCAACTATTTGCAAATGGAGGTGTTTTACCTTATAATAATGAAGAAATATTAACACCAAGTTATACTAAAAGAATTAATGCAACTATGCAATTATGCGGTTTGTATGATGAAGCTGGTAATTTTGCTTTTAAAGTTGGATTACCTGGAAAAAGTGGAGTTGGTGGTGGTATTGTAGCGGTTTGTCCACATAAATATGCTATCGCAATTTGGAGTCCAAAATTAAATAAAAAGGGAAACTCTGTAAAAGCTTTAAAGGTACTAGAAGAATTTACAACACAAACAGAATTATCTATATTTTAAAGTATTACTATTTTATTTTTAATAGCAAATAATACCAATCCTATTCTAGATTTTGCATTTATTTTTTGAAATAAAGCTTCTCTATAATTTTCTATAGTTTTTGGACTTAAGCACATTTCTGAAGCAATTTCTTTATAGGTTCTTTCAGAACAACATAATTTTAAAAATTCAAGTTCTCTTTCTTTTAAAGTAATACCCGATTTACTTGAATCTGAATTGTTATTTATTAATGTTTTAGCAACTTCATCTGTATAATAAAAACCATTTTTATAAACTTCGTTTATTGCATGTTCTAATATTTCAGGATGAATATCTTTTAATAAATAACCTTTAGCTCCAGCGCGTAACATTCCAAGTACATTTTCTTCATCTTCTTCCATAGATAAAGCCAGTACTTTTATTGAAGGGTAATTATTTTTTAACCAAGTACAAGTTTCAATACCTCCCATTCGTTTCATTTTTACATCTAATAAAACAATGTCTGGAACTGGATTTTTAGCTTCTAAATATTGAACTATTTCATCTCCATCACTAAAACCTTCTAGCACTTTAAAACTTGAAAAACAAGACACTAAACCTTTTAACGAAGATAAAAACAACTGATGATCATCAACAATACATATATTAATTGGGCTATTACTCATGACTATTTTTTATTTCGAACAACTAAGATATAACTTTGTTCCCTTATTTTCTTCTGAAGTTAAATTTAATTTTGCTCCAATTAGTTCTGCTCTACTTTTTATATTTATTAACCCAATTCCTTTTTCTTTTGATTGGTCTACTATATCAAAACCAATTCCATTATCTTCTGCTAAAATTTCTAATTTAGAATTTAAATAGTTAAAAGTGATTGTAAGCTTTTGTGCTTTTGCATATTTTAACGTATTGTTACAAAATTCTTGTAATATTCTAAAAAGTATTATTTCTTTTTCGTTAGATAAATCAAAAGATTCACCTTTAATAATTAGTTGAGCATCAATAACATTTAAACGGTTAAAACGCTCAATTTCAAACTGTATAGAATCTAATAAGCCTTTATTTTTAATAGTTTCTGGGTTTAATGATTTTGATAAACCCCGAAGTTCTTCTAAACTTTTACTAATAATACTTCCCGTTTCAAAAACTTGCTTTTTTTGCGCTTCTGGAAGTGCATATTGAACCATATTTAATTGCATTTTTGCAACTGATAATAACTGTCCAACATTGTCGTGTATTTCCCAACTTATGTTTTGCAAAGTTTGCTCTTGAATTTCTAATTTAGATTTGTTAATCTCTTTTTCAAAACGTTGTTGAGTTTCTTTTTGCTTTAAAATATATGTTGTTTTTTTCTTCTGAAAGTACATTAAAAACACCACTAATGTTGCTGCTAAAACAATAACTATTATAGTAACTACTAAAACTAATATTTGTATTTCTGTTTGTTCCAAAACTTATGTGTTTAATTCTTTTTTACTAACAACAAATCCAGTAATAAAAGAGGTTGCCATTAATAGATTTAAAACTAAAATTATATAATTAAAAATGCCTTGCCAATCTATTAACTCCCCAATAACAAACACAGGTATTGAACCAATATTAATTACTAAAACTCCAACACTTAACCAAAAAAACAATGATTTTTGAAATTTTAAAATTGAGTCACTATTCAGCAATTCAGTATAATAAACCATTATAGTAAAAACTATAAAAAACATACCTAAAATAGCACTATAATTTAAGTTTTCGATTCTTATATTTTTATAAAATAAAACATTAATAGTTATAAATAATATGTAAATAAGTATTAATCCAAAAACGAGCCTTTTTTTGGCTAAAATCTTTATTTTATAACTAAAAAATAGTAAGTAAAATAGTGTATTCACTATATTCCAAATATTATATATTAAATAGGCTCTAATTTTTAACGTGTAAATTACATAAACCGCTGATACTTCGGTTAAAAAAGAATAAATTAAAAAATACAACCATAGTTTTAAAAGCAAACTTTGGTTGTATTTTTTATAATTTAATAGGCCAACAATAAGAGTAAATGCATATATTAATATATAAGTATACTTATCATTCATACACTATAAACTATTGTGGATATTGAGCTGAAGGTGGATCTCCAACATGTCCATTATTCAATCCTCCTAAATCAGGAATATCAGTTCCTCCTTGTTCCTCACTTTCTATACATTCTTTTTGTTTAGCTCCAACTTTAGCTTCAGTTGGCACTATAAATACAGTAGACAAATTTTTCTTTGTTTTATCTTTCTTTCCATAAGCTCCAAAATAAACTCTAAAACCATTAACATTAGTGTTTGCTTTTTTACAATCATCAATAAAGCTTTGTAATTCTTCAATTGAAAACCAGCTAGAACATGCATCTTTTTCTTTTGGCTTTTTATTCAATTTTTCAACAATTTCATCTAGCGCATTCCCTTTTGTATTAATAAAATTTTGATTTAATTCAATAGCTTCTTCTTTAGTAATTCTTTTCATGTAGGTTAGTTTTTTAATAATTATTAAATGTAATACATTCCTTTGAAAACTAGAAATAAAAAACACTAGGGGGAAAATCCCCTTTTAAAAGCGTTAAAACACCTAATAAATAAATGCCATTTCTACATACATTTGTCAAGCATTAAAGATGAAAGTTTTAAACGATGAAATTCAATACTATCTGTAGTCAAAAAAAATTAAGAGTAATTTTATACAGTGTTTTAATAATACTTGTAGTATTTCTTAATTTATATATGATTAATGCAGTAGTATCAAATTCACATCAAAACACTAATGTTAAAACATTAACTTCATTTAATAGTAAGAATTAAATTCCACTCCCCACGTGAAACTTATTCTTTGATGCTAGTCAGAGGGTTTAAAATCAATATTGGGCTGATTTTAAGAGGCTGTTGTAACAACAGCCTTTTTTTTGTGCTAAATTCTATTAGTTAAATTATCTTTGCACTTTAAAACTAAAGAAATGAACAACGTTAGAGTACGATTTGCACCTAGTCCAACAGGTCCGTTACATATTGGTGGTGTTAGAACAGCACTTTTTAATTACTTATTTGCAAAAAAATACAATGGAACTTTTGTGTTACGTATTGAAGATACAGACCAAACGCGTTATGTAGCAAATGCCGAACAATATATAATAGACTCATTAAATTGGTTAAACATTCCTTTTGATGAAGGACCAAATAAAAACGAAAAATTTGGACCTTACCGTCAATCTGAACGTAAAGATATCTATAAAAAATATGCTGAAGAACTTATTAAAAAAGGAAAAGCGTATTACTGTTTTGATACTGCTGAAGAATTAGATGCACACAGAAAAGATCACGAAGCTAAAGGAAAAACATTTATTTATAACTGGCATAACAGAGCAAAATTAACCAATTCGGTTTCACTTTCTAAAGAAGAAGTAGAGCAACGCATTGCTAATGGCGATAAATATGTAGTACGTTTTAAAATGTACGAACCAGAAAACAACGATGCTGAAACTATTGAAGCAGATGATATTATACGAGGACATGTTTCTTTTAAAAAAGAAATATTAGATGATAAAATTCTGTTTAAAAGTGACGGAATGCCAACCTATCATTTAGCAAATATTGTAGATGATCATTTAATGGAAATCTCACACGTAATTCGTGGTGAAGAATGGTTGCCTTCGCTCCCACTTCATATTGCTTTATACGAAGCTTTTGGTTGGAACGCTCCAGAATTTGCACATTTACCACTAATTTTAAAACCAGTTGGTAAAGGAAAATTAAGCAAACGTGATGGAGATAAATTAGGTTTCCCTGTTTTCCCATTAGCATATACAAATACTGAAGGTGAAGTTTCTAGAGGTTACAAAGAAGATGGCTATTTTTCTGAAACTGTAGTAAACTTTTTAGCCTTATTAGGTTGGAATCCAGGAACTGAACAAGAATTATTTAGTTTAGAAGAATTAATACAATCGTTCGATTTAGCACGTGTAAACAAAGCTGGAGCACGTTTTGATCCAGATAAAACAAAGTGGTTTAATCAACAATATATGCAACAAAAATCGAATGCAGATTTAGCTGTTACATTTGCTGAAAGTCTTAAAGAAAAAGGTATTTCTTTAGAAGAAAAAACTATTGAAAAAGTAGTTTCTTTAATTAAAGAAAGAGCCACTTTTGTAAACGATTTTTGGGATTTAAGTAGTTTCTTTTTTGAAGCTCCAACGGAATACGATGCAAAAGCTTCACGCAAACAATGGAAAGAAGATACGCCAATTTTAATGAATGAATTAATTGCAATTATTGAAACTATTGAAGACTTTAATTCAGTAAACATTGAAACTATTGTTAAAGAGTGGATAACTAGTAAAGAAATAGGTTTTGGAAAAATTATGCAACCTTTCCGTTTAAGTTTGGTAGGCGCCATGAAAGGTCCTCACCTATTTGATATTGCAGAACTAATTGGTAAAGAAGAAACTATTAGTAGAATTAAAAAAGCTATTAATACGTTGTAATATTCAAAACGTCAACCTGAACTTGATTCAGGTTCGCATAATAATTGACCATTGTGATGAGATGCTGAAACAAGTTCAGCATGACACTAAATCAATTTACTAAAGTTTAAAAAACTAAAAAAGGAGCTTTTCAGCTCCTTTTTTTATATCTCAATTTTAACATTATAATCTTTTAATGCGTCTTTATATTTTTCTGGTTGAAAACTCTCTGCGCTAAACTCTATATTTCGTTCACGTCTCATTTTAATATGTTTTATAGAGCGCAAAAATCTTCTCATATCTGTTTCATTAGAAAGAATTAAACCAGGAACTTCTACTCCTTTTCCATTTTCATCTCTCGCTACCATAGAAAAGTAAGACGAATTACAATGTTTTATAACTCCTGTTCTAATATTTTGAGATTCTACACGAATACCAACAACCATAGATGATCTACCCACATAATTAACTTGTGCATGTAATGTTAACAACTCTCCTACTTCAATTGGATTTAAAAAATCTACTCTGTTTACAGAAGCTGTTACACAATATTCACCAGAAAACTTTGATGCAGAAGCAAATGCAGCTTTATCCATAACAGATAAAATATAACCTCCATGTATTTTACCACTAAAATTGGAATGTGATGGTAGCATTAATTCCGTTAAAATAATTTCTGATTCTTCTGGTTTTTTAAATATCTTATTCATAAAGTCTATTCTGTTATTTTAACTCCAATTACAAAATATTTAGTATCTCCTAACCAGGGAAACGTTCCAAAACGTTCTTTATAGGTTAGTTTTACATCTTTACCTTGTAAGTCTTTTAACTGTTGAATTACTTCTTTTTCATTGTCTTCAACAGAAAATTGAAATCTTTGTGCTTCAGAAACTCCTTGGCTAATTTCTCCTTCCCATGTTTTAAAAACATACCCTTTACTACTAAATTTAACCAATTCTCCTGCTCTATATCCTTCACTATAGGTTATGTAATAAATTGCTGTAAAATAAAGCACTAAACCTAAAGCAATTACACCTATAATACTAAATAATATTTTTTTCATAATTTATTTTTAAAAAACAAATATAACCAATCATGTTTTGGTTTATGAATTTAACGGTAATTTTTATAAACTGTAACATTTTTAAAAATTAGTATACAAATAGATATAATTTACTTTTAAATACTATTTAAAAACATTGTATATTTAATATTTCATTAATATTTAAAAAATTTAGAAATGATTGGTACTTATATTACTATTTTTATTGTTGTTGTTATAATAGCAACAGGATTATTTACTGTTAAACAACAAACAAATGCTATAATTGAACGCTTTGGTAAATACCAAAGTATTAGAGGTGCAGGTTTACAACTTAAAATTCCTATTTTTGATAAAGTTGCAGGTCGTGTTAGTTTACGTGTACAACAATTAGATGTAATTGTTGAAACTAAAACAAAAGATGATGTTTTTGTACACTTAAAAATATCGGTTCAATTTTTAATACAAAAAGGGCATGTTTATGATGCTTTTTATAAATTACAAAATCCACATGAGCAAATTACATCTTTTATTTTTGATGTTGTACGTGCAGAAGTTCCAAAAATGATACTAGATGATGTATTTGAGAAAAAAGAAGAAATTGCAATTGCAATTAAACGTGATTTAAAAGAAGCTATGCTTGAATATGGTTACGATATAATTAAAGCATTAGTAACTGATATTGATCCAGATGAAAAGGTAAAAATTGCCATGAACCGTATTAATGCAGCTGATAGAGAAAAAATTGCTGCACAACACGAAGGTGATGCGCAACGTATTTTAATTGTAGAACGCGCAAAAGCAGAGGCTGAAAGTAAACGTTTACAAGGTAAAGGTATTGCCGATCAACGTAGAGAAATTGCTCGTGGTTTAGAAGAAAGTGTTGACGTTTTAAACAGAGCTGGAATTAACAGTCAAGAAGCATCGGCATTAATTGTAATTACGCAACATTATGATACGTTACAAAGTATTGGATCAGATACTAAATCTAATTTAATATTACTACCAAACAACCCGAATGCAGCAAGTAATATGTTAAATGATATGGTTACAAGTTTAGTGGCGGCTAATAAAATTCAAGAAGCTTCTCACGAAGAAGTAAATGATTCTAAAAAAAATAAAAAATAATTTATGATTTTAACAACCACACATACTATTGAAACACACCAAGTAAAAGAATATTTAGGAATTGTTACTGGAGAAACTATTATTGGTGCTAATATTTTTAAAGACTTTTTTGCAAGTATTAGAGATATAGTTGGTGGACGTTCTGGTTCTTATGAAAAAGTTTTACGAGAAGCTAAAGAAACTGCTCTAAAAGAAATGGAACAAGCTGCAAAAAAATTAGGTGCTGATGCTGTTGTTGGAATTGATTTAGATTATGAAACTGTTGGTAAAAATGGAGGTATGCTAATGGTAACTGCTTCTGGTACTGCAGTAAAATTTTAGTTTTTTAAAATTTTTCAATAAAAAAAAGCCTGCAATTTTTGCAGGCTTTTTTTATGTGAGTTACATGAACATTACTTATTTTTTATCTTCAATTTTTGTATCATCAACATCTTCGTCATCTTTTGTGGCTTTCTTAAATTCTTTAATTCCACCACCAAGACCTTTCATTAATTCTGGAAGTTTTTTACCACCAAAAAGTAGTAAAATAGCTAATCCAATAATTATCCATTGCCAAGGACCAACCATTCCTAAAAAAATATATAATGCGTTCATTTGTTTAAATTTTTGAATTACAAAGATATCAAATTAGTTCTAAACTTAAAAAGTTTAAAATTCTTTTTAATTTCTAGATTGAATAGAACCTCCTAAAGTTTTCTTTGTTTTTAATACTTCTGGTGTTCCTTTATATCTTACTTTACCACCAAAACGTACTTGTGCGTTTAAAGATTCATTTGCAATAACTTCTGCTCTAGCTCCAGATGCCGCTGTAACAATTACAGTATCAGCATCTAATCCATAAGCACTATAATTTCCACCAGTTGTAGTTTCTATAGTTTGATTTTCAGCTTTTCCACTTAAATTTATAATACCACCTGTTACACATTTAACTTCTAAATGTTTAACGTTAACTTCTAAAATAATACCTGCACCTTCTTGTACCTTAACTTCTAAATGTGGTTGTTTTAATTTTTTGCTTGAAGTAATTACTGCACCTTCATTTGCATCTATAACTGAAATAGGTTCGTTGTAAAATAATTTAATTTTAACATCATCTGCTACAAAACCTTCTGGAAATTTTAAACGAATTTTTAAAGTTCCATTTGAGTTTTTAACAGTTATGTCTTCAGCTTTATTTCCTGAAATTTCAATTTTTGATTGACTCGATTTTTCTAATTCAACATTTAAACCGTTAAATACTTTTAACTCATCAAAATCACCTAAACGTTTTGTAATAGTTTCTTGAGAAAAAGTTAATGAAACAGTAAAAAATAATAAGAATGCTATTTTTTTCATTGTATAAATTTTTTATATAACTATCAAAATACACAATAATTGTGCCTTTTAGAGTTAATTATTTATTAATCTTTTCTAATAATGTAAAATCTAAATGTTTACGTTCTAAATCTGTTTGCTTTACTTTAATTAAAACATGTTCACCTAATTGATATAAATTTTGTGTTGATTGTCCAACTAGTGCATATTGCTTTTCATCGTAAATATAATAATCGTCCTTAATTTCTCTGATTCGCACCATTCCTTCACATTTATTTTCAATTATTTCAACATAAATTCCCCATTCGGTTACTCCAGATATTACACCTTCAAATTCCTGATCTTTATGATCGGCCATATACTTAACCTGCATGTATTTTATAGAATCACGTTCGGCTTTTGAAGCTAAATATTCCATTTCTGAAGAATGTTTACATTTTTCTTCATAAACTTCAGCTTTTGCAGAACTTCCACCATCTAAATAATGTTGTAACAATCTATGTGTCATAACATCTGGATATCTTCTAATTGGTGAAGTAAAATGTGAATAATAATCAAAAGCTAAACCATAATGACCAATATTTTGTGTAGAATATTCTGCCTTACTCATAGTTCTAACCGCTAATGTTTCAATCATGTTAGATTCACCTTTTCCATGCACATCTTCCAATAACTTATTTAAGGTTTTTGAAATGGTTTTTTTGTTTTTTGTATCAATTTTATTGGTGTACCCAAACTTGCTAACAATGGTTTGTAACGAAGCTAATTTTTCAACATCTGGTTCATCGTGAATACGATATACAAATGTTTTTTTACTTGCAGTTCCGTTTTTATTAGCTCCAACAAATTCAGCAACTTTTCTGTTTGCTAACAACATAAACTCTTCAATTAGTTTATTAGCATCTTTAGATTCTTTAAAATAAACACCTTGTGGCTCTGCCTCTTCGTTTAAAATAAATTTTACCTCTACTCTATCAAAAGTAATAGCTCCTGCGCTTAAACGCTTTTTACGGAGTTTTTTTGCTAATTCATCTAATTTTAAAATTGCTTCTACAATTTCTGGCTGCACTTTGTATGATTCTCCAGTAATTGAAACGTCTTTTGAAACAGTATCTCCTTTAGATTCTATTATTTCTTGTGCTTCTTCATAAGCAAAACGTTTATCGGAATACGTTACAGTTCTACCAAACCATTGGTTAAGTACATGTCCTTTTTGATCTATTTCAAAAACGGCTGAAAATGTTAATTTTTCTTCATTAGGACGTAATGAACATACACCGTTTGATAATACTTCTGGTAACATTGGCACTACTCTATCTACTAAATAAACCGAGGTTGCTCTATCATAAGCTTCATTATCTAAAATAGTATTTTCCTGAACGTAATGTGAAACATCTGCTATATGAATTCCAATTTCATAATTACCATTTTCTAGTACTTTATACGATAATGCATCGTCAAAATCTTTAGCATCTTTTGGATCTATGGTAAACGTTAAATCATCTCGCATATCTATACGCTTTGCAATTTCGTTTTCTGAAATTTCTAATGATATTTTATCTGCTTCGTGCTCTACTTTTTCTGGAAATTTATATGGTAAACCGTATTCTAATAAAATAGAATGAATTTCTGTGTTATGATCTCCTGGTTTTCCTAATATTTCTTTAATTTTTCCGAATGGATTTTTAGAATTATCTGGCCATTCGGTAATTTTTGCTAAAACTTTTACACCGTGTTCAGCATCTTTTAATTTGTTTTTTGGAATAAATATATCAGCATACATTTTTGGATCATCTGGTATTACAAATCCAAAGTTTTTATTCAATTGTAAAACTCCAACAAATTCAGTTTTGGCACGTTTCACAATTTCAACAACATCACCTTCTTCTCTACTATTTTTTTTACGTTGATATAGGTAAATTTTTACCGTATCGTTATCCATTGCTCTATTTAAATTACGAGCCGGAATGTAAATATCGTGTTCTAATTCTTCACAAATAAAATATGCATTTCCATTTGAAGTAGCATCAATAGTTCCAATATAGTATTTAGATAAAGGAATTACTTTAAACTTACCTCTTTCTGTTTCTTCAACCTTTTCTTGACCTTTTAAATCTTCAAGCTTTTTTATTATTTGATTTCTTCCATTAGCATCTTCAATATTTAATTTAGAAGCAATTTGCTTGTAATTAAAAGATTGACTGCTAGATTGATTTAAAACTTGTAATATTTTTCTAGTTAAATCTTTAATTACGTTTCCTTTCTTTTTATAAATTTTTTTTCTTTTCGACATTTATTTTTATTTAATTGTATCCAAAAGTACAAATAATTAAACTTGAAATAAGTTAATAAAGCGTTATATAAATTAGTATTTGTATTTTAGACCGTTATTAAACAGTTTATATGAATTCTAAATGGTTTGTTATTGTAAATCCTACTTCTGGTAATGGAATTTCTAAAAAATTATGGCCTAAAATTGAAAAGGAATTAATAGTACAAAATATTGAATTTAAAGTTGCATTTACTAAATATGAAGAGCATTCTAAAGAACTAGTTCAAAGTGCTTTAAATAATAATTTTAGAAAAATAATAAGTGTTGGTGGCGATGGAAGTTTACATAATATTGTAAATGGAATTTTTAATGCAACATCTACCGATTATAAATCTATAAAACTTGGCGTTATACCTATCGGAACTGGTAACGATTGGGTAAAGAGTTATAACATTCCTATAAATTATAAAAAAGCAATAGCAATTATTAAAGAAGAATACTCTTATTATCAGGATATTGGAAAAATTTTATTAATTAATTCAAATACCTATTACTATTTTAATAATCTAGCTGGAATAGGTTTTGACGGACACGTTGTTAACAAAGTGCATAAGTATAAATATTTAGGATTTTTAGCGTATTTAACTGGAGCTTTGGTAAGTTTAGTAGGATTTAAAAGAAAATATTTAGAAATAAAATTTAATAAAACTACCATTTCAGGGAAAAGCTTAATGTTACTTATAGGAATTGGAAAATATTCTGGAGGTGGAATGCAATTAACTGAAAATGTGAAAACTAACGATGGTTTATTTGATATTTCATATATAAAAGATGTGTCTTTTTTAACTGTTATCAAACATATTTCAAAACTATTTAAAGGTACTGTTACTGATCTTCCAATAATTAAAACTTACAAAACTTCAGCTTTAAAAGTATCTATAAAAAACAAAAAAAATATTTACTTACAAGCTGATGGTGAATTACTTAAAACTGATAGTTTTACAGCTTCTATTTTACCAAGAGCTTTACAATTTATAATACCAAAACCTTAAAAAGTTAAATTTTTCTTAATAAAATTGTAACAACTGTTAATTTTTTTCGTCTTTATATAAATACAAGCACTGAAAAATGAAACGGTTATATAAAATAATCATCTTCTTTTTAATCATTTTTGGAATAGGAATCTATTCCACGGTTAAAAGTATAAATACTTCTTTCACTTCTGAAGATGAAATAGAAACAGTTTCTGCTAAACCACAATTACTAAATTTAGTTACTAAACTTTAATTTTTTATTTTTAAATTATATCTAAAGTTACTTTAAATAAGTTTTGTTTAAAACTAGTTGTTAACACTAGTAATTATAATAAAAAAGAAATTTAAAAATTTTAAAAAATATTTTTTGTTATTATAGCTTGTTAATATGTGCAATAACTAATTGTGTATTTATTTTTTTACTTCACTTATTAATAATTACTAACAGTTATTAATATAATAACTACTTAAAAATCAATAATAATTTTTAGTTTATTAACAAACTGTTAATAGTAATTAACAGTAATAAACTTAATAATTTTAAGCTCTAAAAATGTTAATAAGTGTTCTAAAACCTGTGTACAATTTTAAATTAAAAATAGATAAATAAATTTGCTTAATAATTTCTTAATCTGGATTAGTTAAAAACAGTTAATAATCAAAAAATAGTTGTCTTTTTTAACTCTAAACTTATCCACAATTTTAATTAAATGTAAAATTAGTGTTAATCAGTGTTTTATAAAATGCTATTAACATTTGTTAATTTAACTGTTAATAAGCTTGATTTTGTATTTTTGTACCACTATTTAATTAACAAAATATATAAATATGACTATTGCCATAGGAAATGATCACGCAGGAACTGAATACAAGTTCGAAATTATTAAATTTTTAGAAGAAAAAGGTTATAAAGTTTTAAACTTTGGAACCGATTCAAATGATAGTATGGATTATCCAGATGCTATTCATCCTGTAGCTGAAGCTGTAGAAACTGGAAAAGCAAAATATGGCATTATTTTATGCGGAAGTGGAAATGGAGCACAAATGACAGCAAACAAACATCAAGGTATTAGAGCTGGTTTAGTTTGGAATAATGAGTTAGTTGAATTAATACGTTTACATAACAATGCTAATGTATTAACTATTCCTGCTCGTTTTGTATCTTTACAACAAGCTTTAGGTTTTGTAGATATATTTTTAAATACTGAATTTGAAGGTGGAAGACACCAAACTAGAATTAATAAAATTCCAACAGGTTGTTGTTAATTTTAAAATATAAAAATTAATAATCATTTAGTACTTATTAAAAATCTCTTGTTTATGAAAATAAGCAAGAGATTTTTATATATAAAAGTGTTCGATTTAATAGTTATATATTTAGTAACTTTGTGTATATAAATATAGCTTTTAATATTTAATGTCTCACAATCATTCTCATCATCATCCAACATTAACGGGTAAAAACTTATTAATATCTATTGTATTAAATATTGTAATTACTGTTGCTCAAATTATTGGGGGTTTTTTATCTGGAAGTTTAGCATTAATTTCTGATGCTATTCATAATTTTTCTGATGTTGTTTCATTAATAATTAGTTATATAGCAAACATTTTAACTAAAAAAAAGAAACAAACTAAACAATATACTTTTGGTTTTAAGCGAGCCGAAATTATTGCAGCTTTTATAAATGCAGCTACACTAATTGTAATTGCAATTTTTTTAGCGAAAGAAGCAATAGAGCGTTTTAATAATCCACAAGAAATTAAAAGTAATTTAGTTATTTGGATGGCTATTTTAGGTATTGCAGCAAATGGGTTTAGTGTATTATTATTAAAAAAAGATGCCGAACATAATTTAAATATGAAATCGGCTTACCTTCATTTATTAACCGATATGCTAACTTCAGTTGCAGTGTTAATTGGAGGGTTATTAATGAAATATTACCAAGTTTATTGGATTGATGCTCTATTAACCTTAATAATTTCTATTTATTTAGTGTATATGAGTTGGAGTATTTTAATAGCTTCAACAAAAATATTAATGCTTTTTGCACCAAAAGATATTAATATTGATGAAGTTGTAAAAGAAGTTTTAAAGGTTGAAACAATAAAAAATATTCACCATGTACATATATGGCAATTAAACGAGCACGAATGTCATATAGAAGCACATCTTGAATTTTCAAATGATATTAAACTCTCTGAATTTGATATAGTTTGTGAAACTATTGAAGTTAAATTATTAGAAAAATTCGATATCAATCATTGTAATTTTCAGCCTGAATTTATTCGTGATGATAAAAAGGATGTAATATTTCAAGATTAATGCTAAAAATAAACACTAAAACATATTCAAATCTTACTAAAGAAGAAGTATACCAAATTTTACAATTACGAAGCGAAGTTTTTGTAGTTGAACAAGATTGTGTGTATCAAGATATTGATTTTAAAGACCAAAAAGCAATGCATGTTTTAGGTTTTAAAAATAATAAACTAGTTGCCTATACACGTATTTTTAAAAGCGGAGATTATTTTAAAAATGCAAGTATTGGTAGAGTAGTAGTAGCTAAAAAAGAGAGAATAAATGGTTATGGTCATCTAATTTTTGAAGCTTCAATAAAAGCTGTAAATCAATTTTTTAATGAATATTATATTAAAATTTCAGCTCAAAAATATTTAAAAAATTTCTACCAATCTCATAATTTCAAACAAATTGGTGAGGAGTATTTAGAAGATGGAATTCCACATATAGCAATGATAAATTTTTAATAAAATGAACAATCCA
Organism: Lutibacter sp. TH_r2; assembly: GCF_033101135.1. Lineage (NCBI taxonomy): Bacteria > Pseudomonadati > Bacteroidota > Flavobacteriia > Flavobacteriales > Flavobacteriaceae > Lutibacter > Lutibacter sp. TH_r2. The sequence goes on along the minus strand of NZ_JAWMPV010000001.1, from coordinate 1,113,980 downwards.
AAAGTTAAAATAAACAGTATCAAAAATTTATCTCATGATTATTATAAACTAGATAAGGTAAATTTTGATTACCAAACAAAAGATGGTAATTGGCAAACCCAAATTCGTGAAAGTTACAATAGAGGCGATGGAGCGTGTATTTTATTATATAATCCTTCAGAAAAAAAAGTATTACTAACTAAACAATTTAGAATGCCAAGCTATTTAAATGAAAATGCAGATGGTATGATGATAGAAGTTTGTGCAGGTTTATTAGATGAAGATGATCCAATTACATGTATAAAAAAAGAAGCTGAAGAAGAAGTAGGTTACAAAATTTCAGAACCTAAAAAAGTATTTGAACTGTTTTCAACTCCAGGAGCTGTCACAGAGAAAATTCATTATTTTATTGCTGAATATTCTAGCGACATGAAAATTAGTGAAGGCGGAGGTTTAGAAGAAGAAACTGAAGAAATAGAAGTATTAGAAACCGACTTTAATAAAGCTCTTAAAATGATCTCTACAGGTGAAATTTGTGATGCAAAAACTGTTATTTTACTACAATATGCGCAAGTACATAAATTATTATAATTATGCTATTAGCAGTCACTTTTATTGGTATTAAAACAGCATTAGTAAAACATATTTCCAAAATACATTTGTTAGTTAGTAATTGATATTTAAAAAAACTTTAAACTATCAATTTGGTAATTTTAGGTTTGTATTTTATATTAGAAACTGAAAAAAATAAAAATGCCATACCAACTACTAAAACAAAATATTCAAAAAAACATTCAAATTTCCACTAATGAATTGGATGAAATATGTAATAATTTTGAACTAAAAATTATAAATAAAAAAGAATTTCTTCTTACCCAAGGAAGTATTTTTAATTACGAAGGATTTGTAATAGAAGGTTGTTTTAGAATTTTTACAATAGATAAAAATGGTAATGAAAACACATTATATTTTGCTGTAAAAGATTGGTGGTTAATGGATATTGATAGTTTTATGAATCAGTCACCATCAGATTTAAATATTCAAGCTCTAGAAAACAGTAAAGTTCTTTTAATAAACAGAACTAATAAATATTCTCTTTACAAATTATACCCTATTGTAGAAAAATTATTTAGAATAATGTCGCAAAAAGCGCTTGTGGCTTGGCAAAGAAGATTAATACGTAACCATAGCCAAACAGCAAAAGAAAGATATTTTTATTTCATAAAAAATTACCCAAACATAGCTTCCAAAATTAGTAACAAACAAATAGCAAGTTATTTAGGTATTACGCATGAGTTTTTAAGTAAAATTAAAAAATTACCTAAATAATATATTTTTATATGAAGTTGAACTTGTTCAACTATTTTGTAATAAAGTTTTAGAATTTTTGTAAAATAAAATTATAAACTTTTATGAAAAACGCATTATTTCTATTTTTAACAGTAGCTTTTGTAGGTATAAAAACTGTAAATGCTCAAAAATTTTATAACATAACAGATGAAGAAGCTCTAAAAGTGATATTAGCAGCTAAAAAAAATGCCGAAGATATAAATGTACTTGTTAATATAGCAGTTGTCGATTCAGGATCTAATTTAAAAGCATTTATTAGAATGGATAACTCTTTTTTAGGAAGCATTGATATTGCTATTAAAAAAGCAAAAACAGCAAGGTATTTTAATATAGATACAGGAAAACTAGGAGAATTAACACAACCAGGAGGTATTATTTATAATATTGAACATTCTAACAATGGTTTAATTACCTTTCCTGGAGGATTACCAATAAAAAATAAAAAAGGTGATATTATTGGAGCAATTGGAGTAAGCGGTGGAACTATAGAACAAGATAGAGCTATTGCAACTGTAGGAGCAGAATCAATTATAGATTAATTCAATATTAAAAAATTTAAATTATGAATAGAATTAAAAGCGCAATAATAACAATATTACTTATAGTAGTTCAAGTAAGCTTTGCACAAGTTTCTGATGAATTGATGTTGTACAGACAAGATTTTAAAAATATATATGGTAAAAACACAGTATCTGTAACAAGTTATCAAAAAAACGGTTCGCACTACATATATGCAGGTGGAATTGGTAATGTAGATGTATATAGCTTAAATAAAAAAGGTATTCTTACTCCAATAAGTAACCATAAACTATATATGGAAAAAGGACCTGCAAGAGGTATGGTTGCTGATAATATTAATGGTACAGACTTTCTTTTTATAGCAAACAAACATGGAAATGTAATTGAAACTTTTAAAATTTTAGATAATGGTTCTATTGAGCGAGTTTCTTTAATCGAAGATACAGATAAAACACATCTTGGTACTGCAATTACTTTACAAGTAATTCATATGAAAAAATCGTCTTATCTATTTGTTGGCGGTTTAGAAGAAACACCAGGTTTAAGTTGTTTTAAAATTGAAGACAGTGGTAAACTTACCCATGTACAATCTATGAAAGATAACGAAACTATTCATACAGATGGAATTATAGGTATGTTTACACATAAAATTAAAGGTAAAACTTTTTTATACACTGGTGGTTTTCAAGATAATGGAGTTAGTAGTTTTAGAGTTTATGAAAACGGTAAGTTTAAAAATATTAACAATATAAGCGATAATACTAAAGATAGGTATTTAACAGGAACATATCCAGTTACTGGTGTTACTTTAGGTGAAAATAATTATGTAGTTGTTGGTCATAGGCATCATAAATATTACAAAAGAGGAGGTTTTATAAAAAGACCAAATTTTGTTTATCATGGCGATGGTGTAACTGTTTTTAAAGTAAATAAAAAAGGAGCATTAATACCTCATTTTGTTTTAAAAGATGATGAAACTACAAAATTACAAGGCCAAACAAGAATTGAAATTGTTTCAACAAATAACAATGAAGCCGTTTTAGCTGTTGGTACAAGAGATGATGCTAGTATTCAACTATTAAAACTAAATAAAGAAGGTATTCTTAGTCCTATTAACTATTTAGAAACTGGTTTTTCCATTTATTATGGCTTGAGGTCTCATAAAATTGAAGACCAAAATTTCCTAATTGCTGGATCGTTTAGATTTGATTTAGGAAAAGTGGCAACCTATAAAATATCTCCAAAAATTAACAGAGACGGAAAAATTTTAAGGCACATTGTAAATCTAAAATATAAAAAAGATGCTACAGAAGCACAAATCAATACTGCTGCTAGTGCTTTTGAAAATCTCAAAAATAAAATTCCAGAAATTGCTAACCTAGAATGGGGAATAAATGATAGTACAGAAGGAGCTAGCAAAGGTTTTACACACACTTTTACCTTAACATTTAATAATGAGCACGAAAGAGAAATTTATTTATTTCATAAAGCACATTTAGATTTAGTAAGTAAAATAGGCCCAATAATAGACGATGTTTTAGTGATGGATTATTGGATTAAAAAATAAATTATAATGAAATTAAAAAATAAAAAAGCCATTGTTACTGGTGGAAGTAGAGGATTAGGAAAAGCAACAGCTATTGCATTTGCTAAAAAAGGTATTGATGTTGCAATTACTGGTAGAGATGAAGAAAAATTAAAAAAAACAGTTACAGAAATAAAAGCGTTAGGTGTAAATGCTTTTTACGAAATATTTGATGTACGCAATTATAAAGAAGTACAAGTTGGAATAAAAAACATAATTTCAAATCTAGGAACTGTAGATATTTTAGTAAACAATGCTGGTATTGCTGCTATTGGTTCGTTAAATGAAATGGAAGTGAGTGTTTGGGAACAAATTATTCAAACCAACGTATTAGGAATGTACTATGTTACTAAAGAAGTACTACCTTATTTAATAGATAAAAATAAAGGAGATATAATTAACGTAGCATCAACAGCAGGGCTAAACGGAAATCCAAATATTTCAGCTTATTCAGCATCAAAATTTGCAGTTATTGGTTTGTCACAATCGTTAATGAAAGAGGTACGTAAAAACAATATTAGAGTAAACACATTAACACCAAGTACAATAGCCTCTGATATGACATTGGAATTAGGAATGACTGATGGAAATCCAGATAAAGTATTACAACCAGAAGATTTTGCCCAACTTATTGTTGCAGGTTTACAATTACCTAGACGTGCAATGCTGGCAAATGCATCATTATGGTCTACAAATCCATAAAACAATTTTTATTTAATAAGAGTTAAAGTGATTATTTTTTTTAGAAATTTTTAGAGGTACAATATTGTTTAAATTCAAATACACAATTAACTAACCTCTATAATGTGTTACGTAATTTTGTTATAATATGCACAAATAAATAACCTTTTAAAGTGTTAATTAAAGCTTAAATTTCACTAAAAATCAATATTTATTTTTTTATTACTAACCGATTGTTTAGTTTTGCATTGTAATTACAAATTAATGGCACGAAAAAAGGAATATATAGAAGAAGAAGTAATTGAAAAAGCTATGAATTTATTCTGGCGAAATGGTTATGAATCTACATCTATGCAAATGCTCGAAAAAGAAATGGGTATTAATAAATTTTCTATTTATTCTAGCTTTGGTAATAAGCACGGTGTGTTTGTGGAGAGTTTAAAAAGCTACAAACAAAAAGTAAGTAAAATTTTTCAAAAATTAAGAGATTCAAATAATGGAGTTGAAGATATTAAAGAATTTTTCTATAATTCTGTAGATGTTACCAAAAAACCAAACAATCAAAAAGGTTGTTTAGTTACCAATACTTATAATGAATTTGCTGAAAGTGAAGATAAAATGATTAAAGAACAAATGGAAACTTTTATGAAAAATTTAAAGCAAATTTTTATTGAAAAATTAAGAATGGATCCAAATAAAAATGAAGAAACTATATTAAAACAAGCAAACTATTTATTATTATCTAAACATGGATTAGCCGCGGCAGCAAGAGTAAATACTCAAAAAGAAATTGAAGATTATATTGAAATAATTTTCAAAAATTTATAAACTTTTTTTTAAACAATAACTAAACAATCGGTTAGTTATATAACAATCAATAAAACAGAAAATAACATGAACAAAGTATTAGTATTTATTACAAACGCATTAATGGGAATTATTTTATCACGGTTTGCCATTTCAAAATTAGCAGGATGGGAAATATCGGTAAATGCCTTTATAGAAATGGCAAAACCTATAGGAATTGATCCTACCTTTTTTAGAGTATTTACAGGAATAATTATTTCGGCAGTAGTAATTGGTTATTTAGCAACAGCAATTTTTTCTTTAGTAAAAAATAATACAATAACTAAATACAATATTCCTTTTTCAAAATGGGCAACAATTACTAACCTTTTTGGCTTACTTACAATGGTAGGAGCATTAATAGCAGAGTTTTCATTAAGAATACAACCTAAATGGTTATTGGTTTACATTGCATTAGGAGTTATACTATTTTCTGTATTAAACATCTTTATTTTAAATAAAAAAAAAACAATAATAAAATAATTAAAAAACAATAAATTATGACAAAATTAAAAATTCATACAATAGAATCAGCACCAGAAGCAAGTAAACCATTATTGGAAAACTCTTTAAAATCAAACGGGATGATACCTGGATTACACGGTGTTTTAGCTGAATCTCCAGAGTTATTTGAAGCTTACCAAACGCTTCATAAATTGTTTACAAATTCATCATTTAATGCTGAAGAATTAACTGTTGTTTGGCAAACAATAAATGTTGAACACGAGTGCCATTATTGTGTACCTGCACATACTGCAATTGCAAACATGATGCAAGTAGATCCTGCATTAACAGAAGCTTTAAGAAACGGTACAAAAATGACTTCTGAAAAATTACAAGTATTACACGAAACTACGCTAACTATTGTAAGAAATAGAGGTTATATTTCAGAAGAAGAAGTACAAGCATTTTTTGCTGTTGGTTATGAGCAAAAACAATTGTTAGAAATTATTTTAGGTCTTTCACAAAAAGTAATCAGTAACTACGTAAATCATATTGCAGAAACTCCAGTTGATAAACCTTTCGAAAAATTTGCTTGGAAAAAAAACGTATCTGTATAATTATATAAACTAATATTAAAAAAAATATTCAATGGTAAAATTTAATTTTTACATATTCATAGTTATTACTTTTACTTCTGCACTAATAACAGCTGCTAGTGCTCAAAATTCAGTGATAGAAAATAAGAATATTGACACTATATCAAATATTAATCAATCTAATAATTTAACAAAACCAAGAGTTATTATTTTTGATGTGAATGAAACATTATTAAATATGGCTCCATTAAAAAAATCAGTTGGTGAAGCACTAAATGGTAGAGAAGATTTATTGCCTTTATGGTTTTCTACAATGTTACATTATTCTTTAGTAGAAACAGTAACTGAAAATTATCATCATTTTGGTGAAATTGGAACAGCAGCATTAATAATGGTTGCCGAAACACAAGGAATAGCTATTACTTATAAAAATGCAAAAGAATCCATTGTAACTCCATTAAGATCACTTCCAGCACATACCGATGTGCTTCCAGGTTTAAAAAAATTAAGTGAAAGTGGTTTTGGAATTGTAAGTTTAACTAACTCTTCAGCAAAAGGTGTTGAAACACAATTTAAAAATGCGGGTTTAACAAAATATTTCGACAATCGTTATACCATTGAAACCATTCAAAAATACAAACCTCATTTAGATACTTATGCAATGGTTATAAAAGATCTAGGTTTAAAACCTGAAGAAGTTTTAATGGTTGCTGCACACGCTTGGGATTTAGCTGGAGCTAAAAAAGCAGGTTTACAAACCGCATTTATTAAAAGACCAGGAAAAGTGTTATATCCAAATGTTGAAAAACCAGATTATGTGGTAAAGGATTTAACAGAATTAGTTAAAATTTTTCAAGAAAAAGGATATTTTAAAATTGATTATTAAACTAAACATATTAGTATGAAATACACTTTAGCTTTTGATGTTTATGGAACACTAATAAATACTTCTGGAGTTTATACTTCATTAGAAAAAATGATTGGTAACAAAGCAAAACCAGTCATGGATACATGGCGAAACAAACAATTAGAGTATTCTTTTAGAAGAGGATTAATGAATAAATTTGTTGATTTTTCAGTATGTACAAAAAATGCTTTAGATTATAGCTGTCAATTATTTAAAGTAAATTTATCTGATGCTCAAAAAAATGCTTTATTGAACGAATACAAAGTGTTGCCGAGTTATCCTGATGTTAAAAAAGGACTTCAACAATTAAAAAATCAAGAACATAAATTATATGCATTTTCTAACGGAAGCGCAACTGCAGTTTCAAACTTATTAATTAATGCAGAAATTATTGATTTTTTTGATGGTGTTGTAAGCGTAGAAGCTATAAAAATGTTTAAACCTAGCCCAAAAGTATATGAGTATTTCAACAAAAAAACAAATTCTAATAAATCAGATTCTTGGTTAATTTCAAGCAACCCTTTTGATGTTATTGGAGCAGCTTCTTATGGTATAAAAACCGCTTGGGTACAACGTACACAAGAATTAATATTTGACCCTTGGGGAATTGAACCAACAACCATTATAAATAGTATGGAAGAATTATCTACTAAATTAAAATAACTAAAAATGATTAAAAAAAACGTATCTATCTTAATTGTAATTTTTGCAATAACAATTGGGTGTCAAACTAAAGAAAAAAAAGAAGTAAATTCTAACAATCAAATTAAAATGGAATCAACAAAAAAACAAGGAGAATTAGAAGCTTTACTTACCGAAAGAGCTGAAGCTTCAAGTAAAAAGTTTTCAGAAGAAAAAAGTAAAATTTATGCAGAAGGGCTTGCAGATATTAAAAATTCTGGAATTCTAGGTAAAGCCTTAAATGTTGGTGATAAAGTGCCAGATTTTACATTAAATAATTCATTAGACAAACCAGTTTCGTTGTATAATGAATTAAAAAATGGACCTGTAGTATTAACTTGGTACAGAGGTGGTTGGTGTCCATATTGTAATATTACATTACATAGTTTACAACAAAAATTACCAGAATTTAAAAAAGCTGGAGCAACGTTAATAGCATTAACACCAGAATTACCAGACAAATCGTTAAGTACTTCAGAAAAACACAATTTAGAATTTACGGTGTTAAGTGATATTGGAAATAAAGTTGGAAAAGAATTTGGTGTTGTTTATCAATTAACAACTGCTGTAGCATCTATTTATGAAGCAGGTTTTGGATTACACGAAAATAATGGAGATGATAGTAATGAGTTACCATTGGCAGCTACTTATATTATTGATCAAAATGGAATAATTCAATATGCATTTTTAGACGCAGATTATAAAAAAAGAGCAGAACCAGATGTGTTAGTAGATGCTTTAAATAAAATTAAGAATTAATTAAAGTAGCAAAAACATTAAAGTTAAATAAAATGGATAATTTTAAAAAACTAGCCATAAAATTTAAAATTGAAATTATAAAATTGCAACTTTGAATTTTAAAATACATTAAAAAGCATATAAACAATGAAATTAAAAAATAAAAAAGCCATTATTACTGGTGGAAGTAGAGGTTTAGGTAAAGCAACTGCTTTAGCATTTGCTAAAGAAGGTATTGATATTGCAATTACTGGAAGAAATGAAGAAAAACTAAAGCAAACTACTGCAGAAATAAAAGCTCTTGGAGTAAATGCTGTTTACGAAGTTTTTGATGTAAGTAATTACGAAGAAGTAAAAATTGGGATTAAAAATACTATTGCCAATTTAGGTGGTGTAGATATTTTAGTAAACAATTCAGGTATTGCTGCTTTTGGTTCTTTTACAGATATGGAAGTTAGTGTTTGGGAAAGCATAATTAAAACAAACGTGTTAGGTATGTATTACGTAACAAAAGAAGTATTACCGTTTTTAATAGATAAAAACAAAGGCGATATTATTAACGTAGCTTCAACTGCAGGTTTAAACGGTAACGCAAATGTATCTGCTTATTCTGCATCTAAATTTGCAGTTATTGGTTTGTCACAATCTTTAATGAAAGAAGTGCGTAAAAACAATATTAGAGTAAATACATTAACACCAAGTACTATTGCTTCAGATATGACTTTAGAGCTTGGAATTACCGATGGAAATCCTGAAAAAGTACTACAACCAGATGATTTTGCAGAACTAATTGTTGCTGGTTTAAAATTACCAAGAAGAGCAATGTTAGCAAATGCTTCATTATGGTCTACAAATCCTTAATATAGTATATTTAGATAAAGTAAAACAGCCTTAACTTTTATAAAAGTTAAGGCTGTTTTTTATATTGAAATAATGAAATAAGTGAAACAAATGCCCAAACAGCTTCTAATATAATAAAAGGGATATACTTCATAAGTACAGAAGCTAAACAAGCTAAACTTGCTCCAATTAAATTAAGTAATATAAAAGATAAATCGTTCTTGGAAATTTTACCAATTACATTTAAAACATAAGCTAGTAATATTTGAAAAACACCTATAAAACCTATCCAATCAATACTATTCATTTTTAAACTTTTATTTTTCAGAAACCTTAACAACACGTTCAACAGTATCTAATTTAGAGAGTGTTAATCGAATAACACTATCTTTTACAGCAACTAAATCGTGAGGTATACTAGCTTCTAGCGAAACCAAATCACCTTTTATTAATTTGTGCACAGTACCTGCAACACCAAAATCTATAGCACCTTCAAATATTTCAACAGTTATAGGGAATGGAGTTTTATGCTCTTTCATAAGTTGTCCTTTCTTCATTACTATTCTAATTTCTTTAGTAGTTTCTGTTTCAAACAAAACCAAAATTGAAACTTTATTTTTATTGTAAGTGATATTTTCTGTTAACGAAGATTTTTTCATAAAAATGGTTAATAGAATTATAAATAAACCATAAATATACTCAATACTTTTTTATATTTTAGCCACAAACAAATTAACGTATTTTAAAAGATTATGGCAGAAGACAAAGAAAAAGCAGCAAAATTAAAAGCATTACAACTTACACTAGATAAATTAGATAAAGCTTACGGAAAAGGAACCGTAATGAAAATGGGAGATGTTGCCATTGAAGATATAGATGCAATTTCATCAGGTTCATTAGGATTGGATTTAGCTTTAGGTGTTGGAGGTTATCCACGTGGTAGAGTTATTGAAATTTACGGACCAGAATCTTCAGGTAAAACAACGTTAACGTTACATGCTATTGCTGAAGCTCAAAAAGCTGGAGGTATTGCTGCGTTTATTGATGCAGAACACGCTTTTGATCGTTTTTATGCTGAAAAATTAGGTATTGATGTAGATAATTTAATTATTTCTCAACCAGATCATGGTGAGCAAGCATTAGAAATTGCCGATAATTTAATTAGCTCTGGAGCTATTGATATTGTTGTTGTAGATTCTGTTGCAGCATTAACTCCAAAAAGTGAAATTGAAGGCGAAATGGGTGATTCTAAAATGGGATTACATGCACGTTTAATGTCACAAGCACTTCGTAAATTAACAGGTACAATTCATAAAACAAACTGTACCGTAATATTTATTAACCAATTACGTGAAAAAATTGGTGTAATGTTCGGTAATCCAGAAACTACAACTGGTGGTAATGCTCTTAAGTTCTACGCTTCAGTACGTTTAGATATTAGAAGAAGAACACAAATTAAAGATGGAGATAAAGTAATTGGTAACAGTACAAAAGTAAAAGTAGTAAAAAACAAAGTTGCTCCACCATTTCAAATTGCTGAATTTGATATTATGTACGGAAAAGGAATCTCTAAAACTGGTGAAATTCTAGATCTAGGTGTTGAATTTGGTATTGTTAAAAAAAGCGGATCTTGGTTTAGCTATGGCGAAACAAAATTAGGTCAAGGTAGAGATGCTGTAAAAGGTCTAATACAAGACAATCCCGATTTAGCTGAAGAATTAGAAGGTAAAATTAAAGAAGCAATCAATAAGGAAGAATAAAAATGATAATTAAATATCAATCCTTTATCAATAAAAACCTGTTAGTTATTAAATATGAAGGTGAGTTTTGTATTGAAAAATATAAAAATCATATTATATATTTTACTCAACAACCAGAATGGGAATTTATTGATAAAGTTTTGATAGATTTAAGATTTTGCGAACTAAATCTTAAAATTGAAGATTTATATAAGATTGCTGAAATAAAAAAGAATTTCATAAAAAAGAAACATGCATCAGCTCAATTAGTTGATAAACCAATGATTACAGCTTTAGTGCATCTTTTAAAAAATGAATTTAACTCAGACGAAATTATATCTCTTGAGTATTGCAGTACAATAAACAAATTAATTCAATTATTAAATTTAGATTCTAACCAAACAGAAATTGATTTTATTTTGAATAATTTAAAGTATACATTTTAATAAACTTAATAATTAACTTTTTATTTATTGAAAACAGAATCTCTTAAAAAGCTACTTGGTAGAACAGATATACTAGATTTTCCTGAATTGGAATTATTCGGTATCGATATTAAAGTGGATACAGGAGCATACACTTCAAGTTTTCATTGCCATCATATTGAATTAGAAAACAATATTTTAAAATGTCAATTTTTAGATCCAAAACATGAAAAATACCACGATAAATTTTTTGAATTTAATGAGTTTGTTCAAAAAAATGTAAAAAGTTCTAACGGAATTACCGAAGAAAGATTTATAATAAAAACAAACATTATTATTTTTAATGAAATTCATACCATTGAATTATCGTTAACAGAACGTGGCTCAATGACTTTTCCAGTGCTGTTGGGAAGAAAATTCTTATCAAAAAAATTTATAATAGATACGGCAAAAAAAAATTTATCATTTAAAAAATTAAACAAGACATCATAAAAATGAAAATTGTTATTTTATCAAGAAATCCAAATTTATATTCTACTAGAAGATTAGTTGAAGCTGGTAAAAAAAGAAATCATGAAATGATAATTGTAGATCACACTAAATGTGATATTATTATTGAACGAAAAAAACCAGCCATACGCTATAAACACGAACTAATTAAAGATGTAGATGCAGTAATACCAAGAATAGGTGCTTCTGTAACTTTTTTTGGAACTGCCGTTGTGCGTCAATTCGAAATGATGAAAGTTTTTACAGCTGTAGAATCACAAGCATTAATGCGTTCTAGAGATAAATTAAGAAGTTTACAAGTACTTTCTAGAGCAGGTCTAGGCTTACCAAAAACAGTTTTTACAAACTACTCAAAAAATGTAGAAGATGTTATTGATAGTGTTGGTGGAGCTCCATTAGTTATAAAATTATTAGAAGGTACACAAGGTTTAGGAGTTGTTTTAGCCGAAACACGTACAGCTGCAACATCTGTTTTAGAAGCATTTAATGGTTTACAAGCACGTGTAATTGCACAAGAATTTATAAAAGAAGCAAAAGGAGCAGATATTCGTGTTTTTGTAGTTGATGGAGTAGTAGTTGGAGCTATGAAACGTCAAGGAAAAGATGGAGAATTTCGTTCAAACCTTCATCGTGGAGGTTCTGCTGAAATTATTGAATTATCTGTTGATGAAGAAAATGCAGCTTTAAAAGCTGCAAGAGTTATGGGATTAGGTGTAGCAGGTGTAGATTTACTACAATCTGAACGCGGTCCACTTATTTTAGAAGTAAATTCTTCACCAGGTTTAGAAGGAATTGAATCAGCAACTGGTAAAGATATTGCTGGGAAAATAATTCATTATATTGAGCGTCATGCCGAATGATTTTAAAATTTTAAATCAAAAAATTGGATTAGGAGAAACAGTTACCATTAATATGGATATTGCGCGTTTAACAACGCGTTCAAAAATTGATATTCCTATTATTGTATCAAGAGGTAAAACTAAAGGTCCTTGTTTATTGTTAATAGCAGGTATTCATGGAGACGAAACAAATGGTGTTGAAATTGTACGTCAAATAATTGCTGCAGGTTATCATAAACCAGAAAAAGGAACTATTATTTGCATTCCATTATTAAATGTTTTTGGTTTTTTAAATCAATCTAGAGAATTTCCCGATGGTAGAGATTTAAATAGAATGTTTCCAGGTTCAAATAAAGGTTCATCAGCAAGTAAATTTGCCTATTATTTAATGAAAGAAGTAATACCGAAAGTTGATTATTGTATAGATTATCATACAGGTGGAGCACAGCGTTTTAATTATTCGCAAGTTAGAATAAATGGCTCTGATGAGACAAGTTTAGAATTAGCAAAAGTGTTTGGAGCTCCTTTTATTGTATTTAGTAAAAGTCAAGAAAAAACATTTAGAAATTCAATGGTGAAATTGGGTAAAAAAGTGCTGCTTTTTGAAGGCGGAAAATCATTAAATTTAGATAAAAATGTCACCAAAACAGGCGTTCAAGGCGCTATAAATGTGATGCATTATTTAGGATTTAGAGATTTCTCAAGTAAAATTTTAAAGCCTACCAATCTTATATCTCCTATTGTAATTAAAAATTCAAAATGGATTAGAGCTAAACATTCTGGAATGTATAGATCATATATTAGTGCCGGACAAAAAGTTGAAAAAGGTATTAAATTAGGAAGTATTTCTGATCCTTATGGAGAACTAGAAAAAATTTTTAAAAACCCACAAGAAGGTTATATTTTAAACTCAAATCATTCACCAGTTGTTATACAAGGAGATGCATTAATACATATTGGTTTTGAATAAATAATGTTAAAAGTAGAAAACATATCGTTTAGTTATACTTCAAAAAAAGTACTTTCAACTATTAGTTTTACTGCTAATAGAGGAGATTATATTGCAGTTGTTGGAGAAAGTGGTTGTGGAAAAAGTACGCTTTTAGAAATTATCTACGGCTTACTTCATATTGATAAAGGTGCAGTTTATTGGGACGGTGAAAAGTTACGAGGGCCAAAATTCAATTTAATTCCAGGAGAAAAATTTATGAAGTATCTTCCACAGGATTTCGATTTAATGCCTTACATAACTGTAGAAGAAAATGTTGGTAAAAACCTTTCATATTTAGATAAAAATAGAAGTAAACGTATAGTGGAATTATTAGAAGTTGTTGATATGACTGACTTTTTAAAAACAAAAGTTATAAACTTAAGTGGAGGTCAAAAACAACGTGTAGCCATAGCAAAAGTATTAGCTAAAGAACCTGAAGTTTTATTATTAGATGAACCTTTTAGCCACATAGATAATTTTAGAAAAAACAAACTGCGTAGAAGTCTTTTTAAGTATTTAAAAACTAAAAATATTCTATGTTTAGTTGCTACGCATGATACTACTGATGCGCTTTCTTTTGCAAACGAAATTATAGTTTTAAAAGATGCTAAAATTGAAGCTCAAGGAACTCCTGAAAAAATTTATAATACGCCAAAAAATGCATATGTAGCTTCATTTTTTAATGAAATAAATAAAGTTTCTTCTAAATTATCAGGAGTAAAAAATAAACAACTTTATTATCCAAATGAAATTAAAATAGTTGCTAATTCGGAATTGAAAGCAACGGTAACTTCATCTTATTTTAAAGGAAGTTATTACTTAATTGAAGTAGAAGTTAATGGTGAAATTCTATTTATAGAACACCAATTTAAATTAAATAATAACCAAATAGTTTTTATTGAATTTAATAAGTAATTTTTTCTTAATTCATTAAATAAAATTGCTTGTCCATATATTGTCCACTAATTTTTTTATAGCTTAAACGCAAGTATTAATATATTTGAAGTATCTATTTTAAAAACCTAGAATAGTTTAACCAATAAAGTATATTATGAAGAACCTATTTTTAATTTTAGTTGTAATTGTCTCGTTACAAGTAAAAGCGCAAGAAAACCAAAAAATGGAACTTTTTTTTGTTTCGTTAGAAAAAGGTAAAGCAAATCCCTTGGAAGAAAAACAAGTAATCAATTCAACAGAAAATATTAAATGGGGACACGAAATTGCCATTTACCCTGAAATTGAATATCAAACTATTGAAGGAATTGGTGGTGCATTTAACGAAATAGGAGGAGAGGCTTTATTAAGTTTAGATAAAAAACAACAGCAAGAGGTTTTAGAAAACTTATTTTCAATGAACAATGCCGGTTTTACTTTTTGTAGAACAGCAATTGGAGCAAGCGATTTTGGTATTGATGCCTATAGTTATTCTGAAAAGGCTGAAGATTATAAAATGAAACACTTCAGCATAAAAAGAGATAAAAAATACGTACTTCCATACATAAAAGGAGCTTTAAAAGTAAATCCAAATTTGTTAGTTTTTGGTTCACCTTGGAGTCCGCCAGCTTGGATGAAAAATAACAACTCTATGACTGGTTTAACTGAAAAACCAAATACGTTTAGAGACGAGAAAAAGGTTTACAAAGCGTATGCAAATTACTTTGTAAACTATGTTCAAGAATATGCTAAAAATGGCGTTAGAATTGATAGAATTGCTATTCAAAATGAGAATGATGCCAATACAAAATATCCAAGTTGTACAATGCCTCCGGCTCAAATGTTAAAGTTTGCAACTAATTATATGATTCCTGCTTTTGAAAAGAATAAAATTGAAACAAAAATTTATGCTGGAACATTTAGAACAGCAGAACAACTAGATTTAATAGAGTTTTTAAGTTTTGAAAAATCAAACCAAGTAGAAGGAGTTGGTATACAATATACCAATCCGTTTAGTATTACCGATGCTATTAAAATGAATCCAAACCTTAAAATGTTTCATACCGAAGGACATTGTTACAATGGAAAAAATAGCGTAGAACAAGCCAACCATCGTTTAGAAGAAGTTGCAGACTATATTAACAGTGGTGTAAGTAATTTTTGTTATTGGAATATGATTTTAAATGAAACTACAGAAAGTGGCTGGGAATGGCCTCAAAATTCGTTAATAAACATTAATAGAACCAATAAAACGGTACAATACAATCCAGATTATAATGCCATGTATATGATAAGCAAGTTTATTAAACCCGGCGATGTTCGTATTGCGTCTGTTAGTAAAAAACCAATGATTACTGTAAAAAGTCCTGATGGAAAAATTAAAATTTTAATCCAAAATACTGATGATAAAGATTCAGTTTTCAGACTTACAATCAATCATAAAGTTCAGAAATTTATGATTCCTTCAAAGGGAATTTCAGCAATAGTAATTAATTAAAATGCAAAAAAAGGCTTCAAATTTTTGAAGCCTTTTTTATATAATTAAAGTATCGCTTAATAAATTTATTAGTTTTTTTACATCTCACATTTCATTACAAAAACCCTTATTTAAAATTATTCTAAATAATATTTGTTTTTTAAGTAACACTTATTACATTTGCATCTTATTTATAATTAGTCTAAATAAAAATAAGATGAACAAACAACTATCAATAGTACTATTTTTTGTATTTACTAGTATCGCATTTTCTCAAAACGGAAGTGTAAAAGGTACCATTACAAATAACAATAATAACCCTTTGTATGGGGTAAATATTATTTTAAAAAACACCACAAAAGGCTCGCTTTCTAATGAAAACGGAAATTTTGAAGTTACTAATATTTCTAAAGGAGATTACTTACTATCAATTTCATATTTAGGATTTAAAACTAAAGAGATTGCAGTTAGTATTAAAAATAACGAGACAATAGATTTAGAAACAATTTTATTATATGAAGGAAATGAATTACTACAAGAAGTAGTAATTGATACCAACAGAGAAAATAAATTTTCAAGAAAACAAAGTGCTTATGTTTCTAAAATGCCACTAAAAAACATTGAAAATTCTCAAGTTTACAATACAGTAACCAATCAACTATTAGTTTCTCAATCTGTTAATAGTTTTGAAGATGCTTTAAAAAATGCTGCAGGAGTAACTAAATTATGGTCTTCTACTGGTAGAAGTGGTGATGGAGCTGGTTATTATTCAAGTAGAGGTTTTGCTGTACAACCACAATTGGTAAATGGAGTTGCAGGTATAACTAATGGATTTATAAATTCTTCAAATGTAGAGCGTGTAGAAGTAATTAAAGGTCCTTCAGGAACTTTATTTGGTAGTTCTGTAACATCTTACGGTGGTTTAATAAATATAATTACCAAAAAACCTTATAGTGGAAATGGAGGTGAAATTTCTGTATCTGGTGGTTCTAATGATTTTGCTAAAATAAATTTAGATGTAAATCTTTCTAGTAATGAAAAACTATCTTTTCGTTTAAACAGTGGTTACCAAAAAGACAATAGTTTTCAAGATGCTGGTTTTAAAAAATCATACTTTATTGCACCGTCTTTATCATACAAGTTTAATAATAATTTGGCCTTTAATTTTTCGTATGAAGCTTCTGAAAATGAGCAAACTAACGAAACTTTTTTGTTTTTAAATAGATATGGACCACTAGCTTTTAATTCTATTGAAGAATTAAATTATGACACAAATTTATCGTTTACTAATAATGATGTAACTATAGAAAATGCTACACAAAATTTTAGAGGTGAAATTGCTTGGAAAATAACTGACAATTGGTCTTCTCAAACTTTAATTGCCGGCGGAATTGCAAAATCTGAAGGGTATTATACCTATTTATGGAATGCTGCTGATTGGACTGATCCTGCAGCTCCAGTTGGTACAGAAAATTTTAGCTTGTACGCACAAGATACTGATGCTAAAACAAAAACAATTAACCTTCAACAAAACTTTAATGGAAGTTTTAAAATAGGTGATTTAGAAAACAAATTATTAGTTGGTATAGATTATTTAAATTCAAAAACTATAGATAATAGTTCTAATTGGGGTTATTTACATTCTATAAACTTACAAGGTGATTTAATTTATGGAGAACCTGAAATTAATGCAGATAATTTAAGTACAGCACTAACTGGATTAGGAAATGTAGATAGTGATATTCGTCAAAATGTATTTGGAGCTTATGTTTCAAATGTAATAAAAGTGTTACCATCGTTATCGGTAATGGCAAGTTTACGTTATGATAGGTTTAATTATAAAGGTGATCAAAAAACAGCTACAGATGATGAAACTGAATATGTAGAATCTACATTATCGCCAAAATTTGGAGTTGTATACCAACCAATACTTAATAAATTAGCTGTTTTTGCAAACTATCAAAACGGTTTTTCATATCTAAACCCTCAATACATAACAGATTATTCAACTGGTGTAACTAGTTTACAAGCTTATGATGTGGAACAAGCAGATCAATTTGAGTTTGGTGTTAAAACCAATTTATTCAACAATAAACTTGAAACTACTTTAAGTTATTACAGTATAAATGTAGATAATAAGTATTATTGGTCTACAAAAACCCAAGATCTTAAAGTTAATAGTAAAGGAGTTGAATTAGAAATAAATGCAAATCCAATTAATGCATTAAACTTACACGCAGGTTTTAGTTTTAATGATTCTGAAATAACAGATGCTCCTTCAGCAACATATTTAGAAGGAAATCGTTACGGAGAATCTGGACCAGAAATTACCTATAACCTTTGGGCAGATTACAAATTTTTAGAAAAATTTGGAGTTGGAGCTGGGTTTAATGGGCAATCAGAGTACGATACTATGGTTGACTATAAAGCTGCCACAGGTAGTTTTAATATACCAAGCTACACCATTTTTAACGCTTCAGTATATTATGAAACAGACAAGTTTAGAATTGGAATAAAGGGAAATAATTTAGTTGATAAAGAATACTATTCTGGTTGGAGTACAGTAACACCACAAAATAAGCGTGTTGTTTTAGGTACTTTTAACTACAAATTTTAATACATAATATTAAAAAAGGCAACTATTACTGTTGTCTTTTTTATTTTTAAATAGCACCAATGAAATATAGAAAAACAATACTTTCAATTCATAAAATACTTGGTTTAATTACGGGTGTAGTTGTATTTATAGTATCAATAACTGGTTGTTGTTGGGCTTTTAGAGACGAAATTGAAAGTACTTATAATGATTATAAAAAAGTTGAGCCACAAAACATAGCTATTTTAACACCAACAAAAGCAAAACTTATTGCTGAAGAAATTTTTCCAAACAATACAGTTCACGGTACAATTTTTAAAAAAGCTGATGATGCAATTGAAGTAATTTTTTACGATGCAAAACCAGAATTTTACCAAAGCGTATTTTTAAATCCATATTCAGGAGAAATAATTCAAATAGATAACCATTTAACTGGTTTTTTTGCTTTTATTTTAAAAGGTCATATGCGTTTATGGTTGCCAAAAGATATTGGTGAACAAGTAGTTGGAGCATCTATTTTACTATTTATTCTAATAATTATTTCAGGCTTTATTTTATGGATTCCTAAAAAAAGAAAAAGTTTAAAAAAACGATTGAAATTTGATTGGAAATCTACCACAAAATGGAAACGTAAAAACTTTGATTTACATACAATAATAGGATTTTACATATGCACTTTTGCGCTAGTGGCAGCTTTTACAGGTGCTATGATTTCGTACAATTGGTTAAAATATGTAGTATACGTTTCAGCAGGTGGAGATAAAATACCAGCATTTATAATTCCAGACAATAAAAGTAAAAAAACTGAAATTGATAGTAATACACTGCCAATAGATAATCTTATTGTAAAACTTCAAAAAGAATCTCCAAAAGCTAAAAGTTTTGAGCTGCATTATCCTGAAACTGAAGATGAAAGTATTTATGTAGAAGTATCAAATAGTGAAGGATTGTATTACAATTCTGATTACAGGTTTTTTGATCAAAACACACTCGAAGAAATTGAGTCTAAAGCTATTTTTGGAAAATATAAAGACGCCAAGTTTGCCGATAAAATAATACGTATGAATTATGATATTCACGTTGGAGCAATAGGTGGTTTGGCTGGTAAAATTATAGCTTTTTTAATAAGCTTAATTACAGCAAGTTTACCAGTTACAGGCATATTGCTTTGGTATGGAAAAAAGTATAAAAGAAAAAACTAAATTCTTTTATTTATAGTTCAAAAAAAACACGCATTAGATTATAATCTCTAATGCGTGTTTTTTGTTTAAAGTTGGTTAATATCCAACTTTAGCTCTAACTCGTTGTAAAACATCAGTAGCTACAGCTTTTGCTTTTGCAGCTCCAATAGCTAATGCTTTGTCAATTTCTTCCAAGTTTTCCATATAGTAATTGTAACGTTCTCTTTCTTCAGAAAATTCATCAATTAACAATTCATAAAAAGCTTGTTTTGCGTGTCCGTAACCATAATTTCCACCTTCATAATTAGCTCTCATTTCAGCAATTTGCTCATCAGAAGCTAATAATTTGTACAAGGCAAATAAATTACACGTATCTGGGTTTTTAGGTTCTTCTAACGGAGTAGAATCCGTTTGAATTTTCATAATTTGTTTACGTAACTTTTTATCTGGTAAAAATATATTGATAATATTTCCATTAGATTTACTCATTTTCCCACCATTTGTTCCAGGAACCCACATAGATCCTTCTTGAATTTTTGCTTCTGGCGGAACTAAAGTATCACCCATTTGGTGGTTAAATCTATTTGCAACATCACGCGTAATTTCTAAATGTTGTAATTGATCTTTTCCAACAGGAACAACTTCAGCATCGTACAATAAAATATCTGCAGCCATTAACATTGGATAACAAAATAAACCAGCATTTACATCATCTAACCTATCAGCTTTATCTTTAAAACTATGTGCTAATGTTAAACGTTGGTAAGGGAAAAAACAGCTTAAATACCAAGTAAGTTCAGTAGTTTCAGGAATATCACTTTGTCTGTAAAAAACAGTTTTATTAAAATCTAAACCACAAGCAAGCCAAGTTGCAGCAGTACTGTAGGTGTTTTGGCGTAATTCTTCACCATTTTTAATTTGCGTAAGTGAGTGCATATCGGCAATAAATAAAAACGATTCGTTTTTTGGATCGTTTGCCATTTTAATTGCTGGAATAATAGCACCTAATAAGTTTCCTAAATGTGGTGTTCCAGTACTTTGAACACCGGTTAAAATTCTTGACATTTATTTTTTAATTTTGAACAAAAGTAAGTATTTCAATCACATAAAAAAAGCGGCTTATGCCGCTTTTAAAATATTTATAAATTTATTTTTTCTTAATAGCTCCTGCAATTGCCATAATAATTAAAGCCCCCATAACTCCTTCTATTAAATCGCCAATAATTCCATCAATAAAAGAAATTTTAAGGGTTGTAAATAACCAACCACCTAAAATACCACCAATAATACCTAGAATAATATTTTTTAGAATTCCGTAGCCACCACCTTTCATAATTTTACCAGCTAACCAACCAGCAACACCACCTATTAAAATTGAGTATAACATAAAAAAAGTTTAATTATTAATAATAGTTGAAATTAATAATTTTTAATGAATATTAGACCAAAATATTTACTTTTGAATTCTATGAAGTTATTAAAATATCCTTTTTATATATTTTGGAGGTGTTGGTTTTATTGTTGGGTACTATTTCCAATAATACCCATAATACCTATTTTGTTAATAGTAACTTCATCAGAAAAATTGTATCCTACATTCTTTAAAATTGCGCAAGCTTGGGCAAATACTATTTTGTTTGTGATGGGTTTTAAAGTTGATTATATTGAAGAAGAACCTTTAGACAATACTAAAAGTTATATGTTTTGTCCTAATCATACTTCTATGATTGATGTAATGTTAATGCTTTCTATTGCTAAAAATCCGTTTGTTTTTGTTGGTAAAAAAGAACTGACTAAAATTCCAATATTTGGATATTTTTATAAGCGAACTTGTATAATTGTTGATAGAAGTAATTCAAAAAGTAGAAAAGCTGTTTTTGATGAAGCTAGAAGAAAATTAAGTGATGGAATGGATGTGTGTATTTTTCCTGAAGGTTTGGTGCCAGATGATGAAAGTGTAGTTTTAGCAGATTTTAAAAATGGAGCCTTTCGTTTAGCTGTTGAGTTTCAAATACCTATTGTTCCAATAACTATGTACGATTGTAAAAAACGATTTTCATACACATTTTTTAGTGGAGCTCCTGGAAAATTACGTACCAAAATTCATAAATTTTTATATACCGAAGGGTTAACTCTTAAAAATTGTGAAACTTTAAAAAAGCAAACCTTTGATGTTATTTATAACGAATTAATTTCTGATTCAAAAAATACTTAACTCAAGTAAATTTCGTTTTCAAAAGAATGAAAGAAAAGAAAATAACATATTACGATCCAAAGGAAGAAAAATTAAACGTACTTTCTCACGGTTTAGGATTGGTTTTAAGTATTGTAGCGTTAGTTTTATTAGTAGTTTATGCTAGTTTAGAAGGTAGTGTTTGGCATATTGTTAGTTTTAGTATTTATGGAGCTAGTTTAATTGTATTGTATGCTGCTTCTACATTTTATCATTATTCGAAAGCACCAAAATTAAGACATAGGTTAAATATTTTCGACCACGCATCAATCTATGTTTTAATTGCTGGAACATATACACCTTTTACATTAGTTGCTTTAGATGGTTGGGTTGGCTGGACTATTTTTGGAGTTTCTTGGGGTTTAGCGCTAACAGGTGTAATTTTAAAATTATTTTTTACTGGTAGATTTGATAGAATTTCTACAATTGCTTACGTTTTAATGGGTTGGTTAATAATTTTCGCCATAAAACCGTTAATTAACAATTTACCCTTTGAAGGTTTAATGTGGTTACTTGGCGGAGGTTTAGCTTATACAGTTGGAGCAATTTTATACAGTTTTAAAAAGTTACCCTACAACCACGCAATTTTTCACATTTTTGTATTGTTAGGTAGTTTTGCTCATTTTATGGCAGTTTTCTTCTATGTTTTGCCTATTAAAAAGTAACTAAATTTAAACTTTTTTAGGTGGAATTGCGTTCAATTTTTTAGTAACTTCAAGCAAAATTTGCTAAACACATAAAATAACTCAAAAATGAGATTTCAAAAAATCATTTTCGCCGTACTTTTTAGTATTGCGATTATTTCGTGTAAAAACGAAAAACCACAAGAATCTACCGATAATTTATTCAAATTTAAAGAGTATATAAACTACACAACTTCGGGCGTAGTTTCTATTGCTGAACCTATTAGAATTGATTTAGCTAAAGAAGTTGATGGTTGGGTTTCTAATGAAGAAATTTCGGAAAGTATATTCAATATTTCTCCAAATGTTGAAGGGAAACTTTCAGCTTTAAATACAAGAAGTTTATTGTTTCAACCTTCAGAAAATTTAAAACCTAATAAAGAATATTCTGTTACGGTGAAGTTAAGCAAGCTATATGCAAATGTTCCTTCAGAATACAAATCGTACACATTTAAGTTTAAAACACGTGAGCAAAACTTCAACATTACTACTAATAATTTACAATCATACAGTAAAGAGTTTCAATATGTTGAAGGAATTTTAAAAACTGCGGATGTTTTAGAGTTAGAAGATGCTAAAAAAATAATTTCAGCAGAGCAAAACAATAAAAAATTAAAAATTAAATGGATAGATGCTGACTCAATAAGTACAAACTTCAATTTTAAAATTGATAGTATTCAGCGTTTTGAAGACGATTCTAAAATTTTAGTCTCTTGGGATGGAAGTCCAATTAATGTGGATAATGATGGTAAAAACCAGTTAAATATACCTGGTAAAAATAACTTTTCAATTGTAAATATTGATGTTTTTCAAACACCAGAGCAACATTTAAATATCAATTTTTCCGATCCAATAAAAAAACAGCAAAATTTTAATGGATTAATAGCTATAAAAAATGCGAAGAATTTAAAATATGTGGTTGATGGTAACGTGTTAAAAGTATATCCAAATACACGTATTGTTGGTAATGTAGAAGTAGATGTTTTTCAAGGAATAAAAAGTAGCGATGGCTATAAATTAAAAAATGCTTTTTCTGAAAAAGTTGCTTTTCAACAATTAAAACCAGCTGTAAGATTAATATCTAGCGGAGTTATTTTACCAAATTCTAGCGATTTAAAATTCAATTTTGAAGCTGTTAATTTAAAAGCTGTTGATGTTAGGGTTATCAAAATTTTTGAAGACAATGTGTTGCAATTTTTACAATCTAATGAATTAGGAAGTAACGACCGATACAACATTAGACGTGTTGGTAGACGCTTTGCAAAAAAAACCATTACGTTAATTAAAAATGAACTAGAAAATAACGGAAAATGGAAAGCTTATGCCGTTGATTTATCTAAAATGATAAAAGCAGATCCTGGCGCTATTTATAGAATTGAATTAAGTATTAAACAAGCTTACTCTTTGTATAAATGCGATGGTGATGGAGTTGCTTCAAATGAAGAAGAAAATTACGATGATTATTACGAAGATGAATATTATTACAACGAACACGAATATACAACGCAACAAGCGGCAGATTTAGATGAACGTGAAGAACAATATTGGGATAATTTAATTTACAGTTATAGTAATAATTATTACAATTGGAACGATAGAAGTAATCCTTGTAAAAAGGCATATTACGATAATAATGATAGAATAATTTCCGCAAATATTTTAGCTTCAAACTTGGGTGTAATTGCTAAAAAAGGTTCAAATAAATCGTACTTTTTTGCGGTGACTGATATTTTAACAACCAATCCAGTTTCGGGTGCAAAAGTTGCTATTTATAATTACCAACAGCAAGAAATTGCAAGTTCTGTAACAGATAACCAAGGATTTACTGGAATGGACGTTGACAAAAACGCTTATTTTGCAATTGTTTCAGATAAAACTAATAAAACCTACTTAAAATTAGATGATGGTTATTCATTATCGTTAAGTAAATTTAATGTTTCTGGTAAAAAACTACAGAAAGGATTAAAAGGGTTTATGTATGGTGAACGTGGTGTTTGGCGTCCGGGAGATTCAATTCACTTAACATTTGTTTTAAATGATAATGCAAATCCGTTACCAAAATCGCATCCAGTAAAACTAGAAGTAACCGATGCTCGTGGAAAATTAACAAACAAGCAAGTTACAGCAGCTAATGTAAATGGTTTTTATAAGTTTTCTGTACCAACATCAGACACAGATCCAACAGGTAATTGGAATGCCAATATTAGTGTTGGAGGAGCAAAATTCTACAAGTCTTTAAAGGTTGAAACAGTAAAACCAAACCGTTTAAAAATTAAAATAGATTTTGATGAAGAAGTTTTAACAAACACCAAACCAATAAAAGGAGATTTACAAGTAAATTGGTTGCACGGTGCGCCTGCAAAAAGTATAAAAACTGAAGTTAAAGCGAAGTTTAGTAACAATTCAAGTGCGTTTTCAAAACAACTTCCTGGCTATATTTTTAACGATCCTACTAGAGAATTTTACAGTGAAGAAATGCTAATTTTCAATAGTAAATTAGATGCTTCTGGAAATGCAACCATTAATAAAAAAGTAAACTTAAAAGGAAAAGCTCCGGGAATGTTAAAAGTAGCTTTTTTAACCAAAGCTTTTGAAAATGGTGGTGATTTTTCAATGGATGTAATTTCAAAAAATTATGCGCCTTATAGTTCATTTGTTGGTTTAAAATCACCTAAAGAAAAACGCTATGGCTCTTTTGAAACAGATGCAAATGTTACGTTTGATATAGCTACCATTACTAAAGATGGAAAACCAATTGCTAGAAATGGAGTAGAGGTTGAGGTTTATCAAATTAAATGGCGTTGGTGGTGGAGTTCGTCGTATGATAATTTAGCTTCATACAACGGAGGTAGCTATCACAAACCTTTCAAAAAATTAAAAGTAAATACCAATTCACAAGGAAAGGGAACTTTTACCATTAATGTTCCAGACAGTAAAGGCGGAAGATTTTTAATTAGAGTTATAGACCGAAAAAGTGGTCACGCAACTGGTAGAACAGCTTATTTCTATAAAAACTGGTGGAAACGCCCAACTAACTATCCTGAAGCTTCAAAAATGTTGGTTTTTTCAGCAGATAAAGAAAAATACAATGTTGGTGAAACTGCTAAAATTACATTCCCATCAGGGACTGAAGGAAGAGCTTTAGTGAGTATAGAAAACGGAACAGAAGTATTACAAACTGTTTGGCAAAAAACACAAAAAGGAGAAACTACGGTTGAAATTCCTATTACAAAAGAAATGACTCCAAATGTGTTTATAAACATTTCATTATTACAACCACACGCAAGTACAGCCAACGATTTACCGTTGCGTTTGTATGGAGTTATTCCAATTTTGGTGGAAGATCCTGCAACACGATTAGAACCACAAATTGAAATGCCAAAAGTGTTGAAGCCTGAAGAGAAATTTACATTAAAAGTAAGTGAAAAATCAGGAAAACGAATGACCTATACAATTGCAATTGTAGAAGAAGGCTTGCTAGATTTAACTCGTTTTAAAACACCTCAAATTTGGGATGCTTTTTACACAAAAGAAGCGCTTGGAGTTAAAACTTGGGATATTTTTGATGATGTAATTGGTGCGTACGGCGGAAGTATTGAGCAAGTATTTGCCATTGGTGGTGATGGAGATGCAGTAGGAGGAAAGAACAAAAAAGCAAACAGATTTAAACCTGTAGTGCGTTATATTGGTCCGTTTGTGTTGGCAAAAGGAAAAACGGCAAAACATAATATTCAATTACCAAAATACATTGGTTCAGTTAGAACTATGATTATTGCCGGTGATAATAACAACGCAGCGTACGGAAAAGTAGATGAAACTACACCAGTTCGTAAACCGTTAATGGTATTGTCATCGTTGCCAAGAAAATTAAGTCCGGGTGAAAAAGTAACCTTACCAGTTACGGTTTTTGCAATGGAAAACAAGGTGAAAAATGTAACAGTTTCTTTAAAACTTTCTGAAGGAATTAAAGTAGTTGGAGAAAAAACTCAAAAACTAACTTTTGCAAATCCAGATGAAAAAATGGCCTATTTTAATTTAGATGTTTCCGAAGTAAAAGGAATTGGAGAAATTGAAGTAATTGCCCAAGGAAATGGTGAAAAATCTAGTTACGAAGTAGAAATTGATGTGGTAAACCCAAATCCGGTTTCTTCAAAAGCAATTGCAGTAGAATTAGAAGCAAATGCAACACAAACTATTAATTTTGAAACCTTCGGAATAAAAGGAAGCAACACGGCTACTATTGAATTTTCAACAATGCCAGCAATGGATTTTACAGGTAGATTGCAATATTTAATTCGTTATCCGCACGGTTGTGTAGAGCAAACAACTTCAAGTGTATTTCCGCAGTTGTATTTAGGAGATATTTTTGACTTACCTATTCAGCAAAAACAAAAAATGACCGATAATATTAAAAACGGAATTGAGCGTTTAGGTGATTTCCAAACTCCAAGTGGAGGTTTAAGTTATTGGATGGGTCAAAATTCGGCAAACGATTGGGGAACAAGTTATGCAGGTCATTTTATGATTGAAGCCGAGAAAAAAGGGTTTGTATTACCATTAACTTTTATGACTAATTGGTTGAAATATCAAAAACAAGCGGCTAGAAATTGGAGGCCAAGTTATAGACGTTATAATTCAGATTTGGCGCAAGCATACAGATTGTACACATTGGCATTAGCAGGCCATCCAGATTTAGGATCAATGAACCGTTTACGCGAGTTTAGAGAAATTTCTAACAATGCAAAATGGCGTTTAGCAGCTGCATACGCGTTGGCAGGACAAAAGGAAGCGGCAACTAAAATTGGAAACACAGCAAATATTAATTTTACATCATCGAGATACGATTATTACACCTATGGTTCTGTAGATAGAAACCGAGCAATGGCAATGGAAACTATGTTGTTAACAGGTGATAAACAATCGAGAGATTTAGCAAAATTAATTGCAAAAAGATTGTCGTCAAAAAGTTGGATGAGCACACAAACTACAGCGTATAGTTTACTTTCAATGGCTAAAATGGTTGAAATTAATGGCGGAAAATCTGTTAAGTTGAATTATT
Organism: Lutibacter sp. TH_r2; assembly: GCF_033101135.1. Lineage (NCBI taxonomy): Bacteria > Pseudomonadati > Bacteroidota > Flavobacteriia > Flavobacteriales > Flavobacteriaceae > Lutibacter > Lutibacter sp. TH_r2. The sequence continues at coordinate 1,086,148 of NZ_JAWMPV010000001.1, read as the reverse complement.
CAATTAATAGCGGAAAACAAGAAAATGTTAATACAAGTTATGCCATTGCACAAAGAGATTTAAAAATTGTTGAAGGTGCAAATTCAGTTACAATAACTAATACCGAAAGTAACTTGGTATTTGTAAACGTATTGAATTCTGGAATTCTTCCTTTAGGAAAAGAAATTGCTGAAAAACGTGGTTTAGGTGTTTCTGTAGTTTATACTGACGCTAAAGGTTTACCAATTAATGTATCAAAATTATCACAAGGAACTGAATTTATTGCTGAAGTAAATGTTGCGAATTTAAAACCTGAAGAAGTTCACGATATTGCCTTAACTGAAATTTTTCCTTCGGGATGGGAAATTGTAAACACGCGTTTTACAGATTTTGGAAGTACTACAAAAGGAGCAGCAAATTATACAGATATTAGAGATGACAGAGTTAACTTTTATTTTGATTTAGGTAAGAATAAGTCTAAAACGTTTAAAGTGTTGTTAAATGCATCTTATCTTGGTAATTATTACTTGTACGGAGTTCAGGCAGAGGCAATGTATGATAATGAGTATTTTACACGTACAACTGGAAAATGGATTGAGGTTGTGAAATAAACCACCTCGATTTCTTTCAGAAATCACTCCTCCTTAAAAAGGAGGAGAATAATTATTAAGTTCCTTCCCTTTGAAAGGGAAGGTGGTTTTAGCGTTGCTAAAATCGGAAGGGTAAACGTGCCACACTATGAAAAAGAGAATCCATAATTTTAAACATTTAGAAGAACGAAGAAAAAAATTAAGAAATAATCTAACTCCTGCAGAAGCCTTTTTATGGAAATGTCTTCAACAAAAAAAGCTAGACGGAAGAAAGTTTAGAAGGCAACACAGCATAAATAATTATATAGTTGATTTTTATTGTGCAGAAGAAAAACTAATAATTGAATTAGATGGGGAAGTTCATTTTAATGTTGTTCAACAAGATTATGACGCAAAAAGAACGGAAGAATTAGAAAGTTTAGGATTTAAAGTGATTAGATTTGAAAATAAACAGGTTTTTGAAGAAACAGCGTTGGTTTTAAAAACTATAAAAGGTAATTTTAGGATTAATAAATAATAACAGGTTGAGGTTATAACCACCTCTTCTTCCAACATTCGTTGGAATTCACTCCTCCTTAAAAAGGAGGAGATTAAATATTAGAATTAAAAACAATTGAGTAATATTAAACTCCTTCCCTAGAGAGGGAATGTGCCGAAGGCGGAAGGGTAGAAAATGAAATTTTTTAAAACACATAAAATCAAACTAATAATAGCCGTTATTTTACTAACGGCTTATTATTTTTCGTTACCCAAACAGTTATTTAAAAGTCCTACTTCAACGGTAATTGAAAGTGCTGAAGGTGAACTGTTAGGTGCAAAAATTGCTGAAGACGGACAGTGGAGGTTTCCTCAAAATGATAGTATTCCAACTAAATTTAAACAATGTATTGTTCAGTTTGAAGATGCTTATTTTTACAAGCATCCCGGGTTTAATCCAATTTCAATTTTCAAAGCACTTTCAGAAAATTTAAAATCTAAAAAGGTAAAAAGAGGCGGAAGTACTATTACGCAACAAGTAATTAGATTGTCTAGAAAAAATCAAAAAAGAACTTATTTTGAAAAGTTAAAAGAATTAATTTTAGCCACAAGGTTAGAACTTCGTTATTCCAAAGAAAAAATATTGTCATTATACGCTTCAAATGCGCCTTTTGGCGGAAATGTAGTTGGACTAGACGTAGCTTCGTGGCGTTATTTTGGAAGATATTCCAATGATTTATCTTGGGCAGAAAGTGCAACATTGGCGGTATTGCCAAATGCACCGAGTTTAATTTATCCAGGAAAAAATCAGCAAAAATTATTACAAAAACGAAATAGATTACTGAAAAAATTGTTTGAAGAAGATATTATAGATAAACTCACTTATGAACTTGCTTTAGAAGAAGAATTACCTCAAAAACCATATGCAATTCCGCAAATTGCCCCGCATTTATTGCAAAAAGTAGCAAAAGAATTTAAAGGGAAACGAGTTGAAACTTCCGTAGAAATTGGTTTACAACACAACATAAATGAAATTGTAAAAACACATTACAATGAGTTAAGTCAGAACGAAATTTACAATATTGCTGTATTGGTTTTAAATGTTGAAACACGACAAGTTTTAGCGTATGTTGGAAATTCACCAACTTCAAAACAACATCATAAAGATGTTGATATTATTGATAAGCCACGAAGTACAGGAAGTATTTTAAAACCATTTTTATACGCAGCAATGTTAGATGCTGGAGATTTACTGCCAAATACGTTAGTTGCGGATGTGCCAACACAATTTGCAAGTTATAAGCCCGAAAATTTTGACAAAAAGTTTAGTGGAGCAGTTTCGGCAAGTAAAGCATTATCGCGCTCATTAAATGTACCTGCGGTTAGAATGTTGCAGAGTTTTGGTTTGGATAGATTTCATCATTATTTAAAGGAATTAAAATTGACCGATATTAAATACAATGCCAATCATTACGGATTATCATTAATTTTAGGTGGAGCAGAAAGTAATTTATGGGATTTAAGTAAAAGCTATGCATCAATGGCTTCAACAATTAATCATTATGATGATACACAAGGGAAATATTATAAAAACGAATTTTTAGAACCTTCTTATTTGAAGAATTTTAAACCAAATTTTGGAGAAACTTCAACAGAGAAAACCATTTTTGATGCAGGATCAACTTATTTAACTTTTGAAAGTTTAAATAAGGTAAACAGACCAGAAGGTGAACAAAATTGGGAATTTTTTAATGATGCCAATAAAATTGCTTGGAAAACAGGAACTAGTTTTGGTTTTAGAGATGCTTGGGCAATTGGAGCAACAAAAAAATATGTAGTTGGTGTTTGGGTTGGAAATGCCGATGGAGAAGGTCGCCCAGGTTTGGTTGGTGTTACAGCAGCGGCGCCAATATTATTTGATGTTTTTAATTATTTACCGCAAAATAGTTGGTTTGAAAAACCTTTTGATGAATTGGTTAAAGTGCCAATTTGTAGTAAAAGTGGCTATAGAGCAAGTGAAATTTGTGAGCAAAAAGATTCGGTTTTTGTGCAAAGAGCAGGTTTAAAAACCAAACCTTGCCCTTATCATTTATGGGTTCATTTAGACAAAAATGAAGAATTTCAGGTAAATACTTCGTGTGAAACATTAGATAATATGGTTCATAAAAGTTGGTTTGTATTGCCGCCATTAATGGAACATTATTTTAAAAACAGCAATCCGTTTTATAGAACTTTACCTAGTTTTAGAAGTGATTGTTTAAACGAATCTAAAGCAAAAATGGAGTTTGTAACTCCTAAAAAAAACGAGACATTTTATATGGCTAAAGATTTCAATGAAAATCAATTACCTATAGTATTTAAACTTGTTCATTCCAATTCTGAAGTAAAAGTGTTTTGGTATTTAAATAAGCAATATATAGGCGTTACCCAAAGTATTCATGAGATTGAAGTTTTACCCAAAAAAGGAAAGTTTATTCTAACAGCAATTGATGAATTTGGAAGGGAACTAAATTCTTTATTTGAAATTAAAGATTAAGTTTTTGAACATGTAATCAAATGTTGTATCTTGCAAATTAAATATTAAACAAATACATCTTCCTGTTATGTTGCAAATTTTACTTGTTGATGATGAAAATGACGCTTTAGAAGCTTTAGAATGGAAATTAAATAATTATATTGAAAATGTGGAAATTACAACATGTAATTCACCACTAAAAGCAATAGATATTATTAATGAAGATAAACCAGACGTTGTATTTTTGGATATTCAAATGCCAGAAATGGATGGTTTTACAATGATTGAAAAACTAGAAAATAGAGATTTCAATCTTATTTTTACTACTGCCCACGATGAATTTGCTTTAAAAGCAATAAAAGTTTCAGCAATTGACTATTTATTAAAACCAGTTGATAAAGATGAATTATTAGCTGCAATGGATAAAATTAAAAAGTCTAAAAAAGGAGCTGTACTAGAAAATAAATTACAATTGTTGTTAAATAACTTGAATGATAATAACGATAAAATAAATATTTCTGCAGATGGTAAAGTGTATTTACTAGAAAAGGAAGATGTAATTATGTTGAAATCTGATAAAAGTTATACTACTATTTTCTTAAAAAGTGAGCAACAAATTTTAGTTTCAAAAACTCTAAAAGAGGTTGAAAAGAAATTCCAATTCTCGGAATTTTACAGAGTACATAATTCATACCTTGTAAACTTAAACCATGTAAAAGAATATATGAAAGGTTTAGGAGGTGAACTTATTATGACTAATGGACTTACTGCAAGCATTAGTAGAAATAGAAAAGCAGAACTATTCAAAAAACTATACTTAGACTAAAAGAATGTTATTAGATTTTCATTCTGAATTTTACTCATGGATTAGAGGTGGACTTTTTGTTCTGTTTCTTTATCATGTTATTATTTATTTTCAGAATAGAAGTAAACTCTACCTATATTATAGTTTATACCTTTTAGGACTTACAATATATTTAACCAAATATGTTGCTTCTGAAGCATTTATAACCTTTTATAATTATTCAAATTTTACTATTCAATTTTTAGCTTACGCAGCCTATATTGCATTTGCAAGGGAGTTACTTGAGACAAGAACTCATTTAATTAAATGGGATAGATATTTTCAAATTGTTTTTAATACGCTATTGTTTTTAGCAGTAGTTTTCTTATTAATACATGCATTATTTGGGTATGATTTTCAGATAAAAGCATTCACTATTTTTGCACCACTACTAACTTCGTTCATGTTAGTTTCATTTTATATAGTTATTAGAGAAATTAAGGATAAATTTTCAGTTTATTTTGTAGTAGGATCTTTGGTATATGTTTTATTAGCAAATATTAGTTTTCTTGAAATTTTTATTGGCGAAGATATATTTATAAGTAATGGAGTTCAGCCAATGTTTTTTGTTTATTTGGGTGCTATACTCCAATCATTTATTTTCTCAATAATCATTGGTTTTATTATTAAAAGAATCCAAGACAGAAGTAAAAATGCAGAAATTAGATTAGCGGTGAAGTTAAAAGAAATGGAAGAGTTAAAAATGACTGCACTTCAGAGTCAAATGAATCCGCACTTTTTATTTAATTCATTAAACTCTATAAATAATTTTGTATTAAAAAACGAAGTTGAAAAAGCTTCAGATTACATTACCAAATTTTCACGATTAATGAGGGTTATTTTAAATAGCTCATCTAGTCCAACGTCTACATTATCAGAAGAGTTAGGAATTTTAGCTTTATATGTAAAACTAGAGCAAATGCGTGTAGGTGGAGGTTTTGATTATGTTGTTAATGTTGATAATAACTTAATGTTAGAAGGGATTAAAGTTCCTCCATTATTTTTGCAACCTTTTATTGAAAATGCTATTTGGCATGGTATAATGAAACAAAAAGGAAAAAAACTAATTGAATTAACTATTAAAGAAAAAGATAATATTGTTTATTGTGTTGTTGAAGATAATGGTATTGGAATAAATAAATCTAAAGAAATTTCTGCGATGACTCAAAAAAAGAGATTTTTTGGAGCAAAAGCCACTGAAAATAGAATTAGAATTTTGTATCAAAACAAAAATGTTAGTATAGTTACAAAAGATATTTCTACAGAAAAAAATAAAGGTACTAGGGTAACAATAAGCTTTCCTTACATAAAAGTTTAAACTAATTATTACTTAAAACTTCCCATTTGTTAATTTAATAACGGCGTAGGTAAATTTCAATAAAAATAAAGAAAAAGTAGCTTTATATTTATAGGAACAATTCAGCCTTATTACATGACCATCGTTAATTTTACTACACCTTCTGATGAAGAGATTATAGACTCTATAGATATTTCAAAAAAAGATATCATTAAATTTATTGGTAGCGGTAGTGTTTATCAGAACTTGCAAGAAACAGTTTATGTTAGATTAATTGCGTTGAAGAAAAATTCCATTAAAAAAGTTATTTACAAAAAAAGAGGGATGATTTGGGGATTTGAATCAATTGAAGAAGCTACAATTTAACAATTTATAGTAGCTTAAAATTCAGCAAAAATTCCATTTATTACTTAAAACTTACCATTTATCTATTTTTAATAAATATTTGTTTATTTGATTCTAAAAGTATAATAATCAGTAGTATATTTGTTATGTATTAATGTCAAGAGGGGTTTTGGCACTGTACATTTAAAAACATTAAATAAGTCTTTGGGGTTGATTTATTTATTCCTTGAACATTGTCAAAACGTATGACAATGTTCGAGGTTTTTTTTTGGAATGTAATTTAACTTACCTTATTTCGTTATAGTTTTAATTTATTAGATATATTTGGACTGACTTATGAAGAAAATAATTCAAATTTTAACGTTACTAACTTTCAGTATTTCTTGGGCTCAAATTAATTACTCTTCTAATTGGGAGGATTTTTATTCCTACAATAATGTTAAGGATTTTATAAAAATAGATAACGTACTATATGCTATAGCAGATAATGCGATATTCTCATATAATATTGACACAGAAGAAACAGAAAAAATTTCCTCAATTAATGGCTTGTCAGGTGAATCAATTTCAAGTTTTTATTATAGTGAGGCTACTAATAAAATTATTGTAGGGTATGCTACAGGTATGTTGGAAATAATTGATCAAAATCAAAATATTACTATTGCTAAAGATATTGTAAACTTCAGTTATTCTGGAGATAAAAGCATAAATGCTATTACAGAATACAATGGTAAATTATACCTTTCTACTTCTTTTGCTATTATTGAATACAATATTCAAAGTTTAAATTTTGGGGATACTTTTTTTATAGGTTCAGGATCTTCAGAAATTTTAATAAATGAAATTAAAGTTTTAGACAGCTCTATTTATGCTGCTACTGAAAATGGAATTTTTGTAGCAGATGTAACCAACCCAAATTTAATTGATTATAACAATTGGAAAGTATATTCAAGTGGAGATTTTAAAACGTTAGAGGTTTTTAATGAAAAAATTTATGCGTCTAAAGATAAGAGCTTATATACTTTAGAGAATGAAGTTTTAACTTTAATCCATTCTTTTTCAAAAAATATTATTAGTTTAAAATCTTCAAGTAATATTTTAGCTGTTTCAACCGAAAGAAGCGCTTATTTTTTAGATAACTCAAATATTGAAGTTTTTAACTACACATCAAATTCTACAGACGACTATTATTTTGAATTAAATACTTCATTTTTAGAAGAAGAAAATATTTATTTTGCAACTCAAGAATATGGTATTTTAAAAACAAACATTTCAAATACTTCAAATTTAATAGAAATTCACCCAGAAGGGCCATTATCTAATGATGCCTTTTCAATTGAAGCCCAAGACAGCCAGTTGTGGGTAGTTTTTGGCCTCTACGATCAAACTTATACTCCTGGAAATGGAAAGTATGGGTTTAGTCATTTTACAGGTGAAAATTGGAAGAATAAACCGTATAAAGACTTTGGAGTTAAAAATTTAGTGCATATTACTTATGATTATGAAAATGTAAACAAAGTGTATTTAAGCTCATGGGGAGCAAGCAATCCTAACGATGTATTGAATACAGGAGGTATGTTAATTGTTGAAGATGATGAAATTGTTGATTTTTGGAATTATACAAATAGCGGACTTGAAAACATATTTTTACCTCAATACCCAACATATATAACTACAAGAATTAAAGGTTCAACTTTTGATTCTAATGGAAATCTTTGGATAACAAATTCTGGATTAGATAATAATTTAAAAAAGTATAATAATACTTGGGATGAGTTCAACTTAAATTCAGTTATGATTTCTGGAGGTTCAGAATTAATTGAAATTGATACAGATAAATCTAATACAGTATGGATTAGTACAAGAAAAAATGGAGTTGTTGTGTTTAATGAAACTGGAAATAAATTGATTCGTTTCTCAATAGAAAACACAAAAGGTTCCTTACCAGATTTAAATACAAGAGCTATTAAAGTAGATGCAAATGATAGGGTTTGGATTGGAACAAGTAAAGGACTTGTAACTTACAATAATGCTTCAAATATTTTTAATGAAACAATTTACGATGCGGAGCCAATAATTATTTTAGAGAATGGAGTAGCAACAAAGTTATTGGGAGATCAAGTAATTAATACAATTGCTATTGATGGAGCTAATAATAAATGGTTTGGAACTTCTTCTAGTGGAGTTATGCAAACTAACCCTGATGGAACTAGTACACTACAACAGTTTAACACTAGTAATTCTCCGTTACCATCTAATAACATTATTAAAATTTCAGTAGATAAGAGTTCTGGTAAAGTTTATTTTGCAACAGATAAAGGTATTGTAGCATACAACAGTAATGTAGCTACTTATAGTGATTCTTTAACAGAAGTTTATGCATACCCTAATCCTTCAACTAAAACTAACGAGTTTATTACAATTGATGGAAGAAATGGAGAACATTTACCAAACGGAACCAATGTTAAAATTTTAGATAGCGCTGGGCACCTTGTATATGAAACAAACGTAAAAGAAGGTGATGAGATTTATGGAGGAAAAGTTGTTTGGAATAAAACAAATTTAGCAGGAAGAAAAGTAGCTTCAGGAGTATATATTGTTTTATTAATTGCTAATAATAATACAGAAACTACAACAACTAAAATTGCCATTATAAACTAAAATGCTAGAACAAACTAAAGCAATAGTTTTACACTCCATAAAATACGGCGATTCAAGTTTAATAACAACCTGTTATACAGAAAAGTGTGGAGTAAAATCCTATATGTTAAAAGGAGTTTTAAAAAGCAGAAAAAGTAAAATTAAACCAGCATATTTTCAACCTTTAACACAATTAGTGTTAACAGTAAATCACAATAATAAAGGGGCATTAAATTCAATAAGAGAGGTTGAAATAGAACAATTTTACACATCTATTCATACCGATATTAAAAAACAAACAATAGCCTTGTTTTTAGCTGAAATTTTGAATTATTCTATCAAAGAAGAGGAACTAAATTCAAGTTTATATCAATATTTAGAAGCCTCATTTTTATGGTTAGATACGCATTCAAATATTTCTAATTTTCATTTATTATTTTTATTAAATTTAACCAAGTTTTTAGGGTTTTACCCAGATTTGAATACTAGTGATAATAACTATTTCGATTTATACGAAGCTAGGTTTACTACAAAACAAAACCATCACACTGTTTCAGGTGATAAAATAGTTCAATTTAAAAAGCTTTTAGGCATACATTTTGATGCAATTCATACAGTTAATTTTAATGCAGAAAGTAGGCAAGTAGTTTTATCCATTTTAATTCAATATTTTGAATTACATTTGAGCGGATTTAGAAAGCCGAAATCCTTACAAGTTTTGAAATCTATTTTTAGTTAGTATGAAATTCAAATTCCTTTTTCTTTTATCATTTTTTTATTTGCAAATTTTCGCTCAAAAAGTTGAAGTTTTAGAGTATGGCACTAATTTTCCCGTTGAAAATGCTACAATTTATAACGAAGGAAAAAACACTATAGTTTACACAAACAAAAATGGAATAGCAGATTTATCAAGCTTTAAAGAGTACGATATAATATCATTTAATCATATTTCATTTATTGAATATGAAATATTAAAAAAAGAATTAGCAGTTGTTGAATATGTAATTTATTTAACAAGAAAAGCTGAACAATTAGATGAAATTGTGCTTTCAGCTTCAAAAGGAAAAGAAAAACGAAGCAGAATTGCAGAACAAGTTGAAGTTATTTATAATGAAAATATTAAACTACTAGCACCTCAAACTTCAGCAGATTTACTCGCTGAAATACCAGGTGTAAAAGTTCAAAAATCTCAATTTGGTGGAGGTAGTCCAGTGCTTCGAGGTATGGAAGCAAACAGAGTTTTATTAGTTGTAGATGGCGTAAGAATGAATAATGCAATATACAGAATGGGACATTTACAAAATTCCATATCTGTTTCACCAAACACTATTGAACGTACTGAAGTTGTATTTGGACCTTCGTCTGTAATTTACGGTTCCGACGCTTTAGGCGGTGTTATTCATTATTACACAAGAACACCAAAAACAAGTCCTCACAACAATTTAAGTGGTGGTTTGTTTTCTAGATATAGTAGTGTAAATAATGAATTTTCTTCTGAAGGTCATGTAGAAATTAATCATAAAAAATGGGCTTCATATACAAGTATTTCTCACAGTACTTTTGGAAATTTAAAAATGGGAAAAACTAGAAATCATGGTTATAGTGATTGGGGAAAAGTTTTTGAATATTCAAATAATAGTGATGAATATTATAACGAAAATTCAGTTGTAAATTCAGATCCAAACGAACAAAAAAATACAAGTTATTATCAATCTGATTTTTTGCAAAAAATAAATATTCCACTTTCTAATAAAACAGACTTATTATTAAATTTTCAATACTCAAAATCATCAGATATAGATAGATTTGATAGTTTAAATGAATATAGCGATGGTGAATTAAAATGGGCGGAATGGCATTATGGACCACAAGAACGTATGTTAATATCAACTCAATTAAAAATTAGACCAGATAAAAAATGGTTAGAGAACGGTGTTATTACAGCTGCATATCAAAATATTAATGAGTCTCGAATTCAACGTAAATTTTCAAGTTTAGAGAAATCGTATAGAGAAGAAGATGTTGATGTTTTTAGTTTAAACGGAGATTTTTATGTACCATTAACAAATAATAATAATAGAGTTTTATCTTACGGATTAGAATTCACCCATAATGATGTTGGTTCTGAAGCCATAGGGAAAACATTAGATGTTTATAACAATAAAATTGTTGGATTTACAACTGATGATTTTAAAGTGCAATCACGTTATCCAGATGGAAGAAGCACTTATACAAGTTTAGCATCTTATGTAAATTATCGTCAAGATATTAGTTCAAAATCAACTTTAAATACGGGTGTACGATTTATTCAAACTTTTTTATCAGCAAAATGGATAGACGATACTTTTATAACCTTACCAGATTTTGATATTTCTTTAAATAATAGCTCTGTAACAGCTACCATTGGTTACGCATATAAACCTTCAAAAAATTGGCAATTAAACACGGTAGTTTCTTCGGGTTTTAGATCACCAAATATTGATGATATTGGAAAAATTAGAGAAAAATCTGGGAATGTTACTGTTCCAAATATTTATTTAAAACCTGAATATGCTTATAATTTTGAAACAGGAATTTTAAAGCATTTTAATAATAAAAAATTTCAAATTGGACTTAATGCTTACTACACATTGCTTAATAACTATATAACAAGAGATAGTTTTGAAATAAATAATTCGTCAACTATAATTTATGATGGTGAAGAAGGAAATGTTGTAGCGAATGTTAACAAAGGAAATGCTTGTATTTTTGGAGGAACATTTAGTTTAAAAGGTAAATTAAGTGAAATTTGGTTTACAAATGGTTCAGTAACCTACACTGAAGGAAAAACATACGATACAGATTTACCATTTTCTTCAATACCTCCATTGTTTGGTAAATTTGAAATAGGCTTTCAAAAAGAGAAGTTACAAGCTTCAATTAATTGGAAATTTAACACTAAAAAACCGTATAATAAGTATAATTTAATTGAAGGAATAGATAACGTAGAACAGACTCCTTTTAATGAAAACACAGGTTTGTATGAAGGAAACCCTGCTTGGAATACGTTTAATGCATCCGCAAAATATAAATTAACAAATAGTATATCCGTTTTTGCAAACCTTGATAATATTTTTGATATTCATTATAAAGAATTTGCAAGTTCAATTAGTGCGCCAGGAAGAAATGTTTCTATTTCAATTTTAGCGAACATCTAACAATTGTATTGAAAATTAGGAGGTTAATTATTTTTTTTATAATTTAGTAGCCCTAAAACCCCACAAAAATGAATACACAACTACGCAATTTCTTAAGCAAATTTATTTATAAATGGTATTTTAATTATTTCATTCTTGAAATAAAATAGAATATAAAACCACTAATTTTCTTATTTTAAAAGAAGGTTAGTAATAAATTTCTACAAAACTTATTCAAAACTTTTAATAGTTTTTATAACATCACAAACCCCTATGTTATGAAGAAAATATTAATATTATTTAGTATATTCAGTTGTTTTACATTAGTAACTTCAGCACAAACTGTTTTTTATAATTCTAATTTTGAGACATCAACTATTGATGGTTGGTCACAAAGCTCAACAGATGATTTTGATTGGACCAGACGTTCGGGAGGAACACCTTCTGGAGGTACAGGACCATATTCTGCATCAAATGGCAGTTACTATATGTATGCAGAAATGTCGAATCCAAGAGGATATGGAGATATTGCTATTCTAACAAGTCCTGCAATCGATTTATCTTCACACACTTCTAATTCTCTTACATTTGATTATCATATGTATTCTAGTGGCTATAGTTCTGAAGTAGGTGATTTAGAAGTTGAAATTAATGTTAACGGAACAGGATGGAGTACTGTAATTTTCACAAGATCAGGTAGTCAAAATTCATCTCAATCTAATTGGTTAACCGGAACAGTTAATTTATCGGCATACGATGGAGATTCAATTCAAATTAGGTTTATAGCAACTAGAGCAAATTCATGGAGAGGAGATATTGCATTTGATAATGTGGAGATATCTGGTTTTATTGCAAATGTTGCTGAAATAGATATTACAGGTCTTGGAAATTCAATTAGTAATGGAGATAATACACCAAGTGCAACAGATGATACTGATTTTGGTTCAGTAGGTTCTGGATTTTCAGTAGATCATACATTTACTATATACAATACAGGAAATAATACAACAACTTTAAATCTTTTAGGAACTCCAATTGTAGATATTTCTGGAAGTTCAGATTTTTCAATACAAACTCAACCAAGTTCAAATTCAATTATTGGAGGTAATTCACTAACATTTGTTGTAAGGTATTCTCCAAGTTCTAACGGGACTGTTTTTGCTACAATTTCAATAACAAATACAGATTCGAACGAAGATCCATATAATTTTTCAATTCAAGGTACCGGAGTTGTTCCTTTAACCGCTGGACCTGGTGGAATTACCACAGATTTACAATTATGGTTAAAGGCTAATGACGGGCTATATTTAACAGATGGTCAAAGTGTTAACTCATGGTTAGACCAAGGTAGAGGATCAAATGCAACTACTAATTTACCTGCTCAAGCACCTACTTTTAGAGATAATTCATCAGATAATGTAAATTTCAACCCTGTGGTTCAGTTTTCTAATAGTTTCAACACTTATACTGTTGATAGTGATTATTCTTATGATAATACGTCTACACAATTTTTACAGGGAACTTCCGGCTTGTATACACAAGATATTTTTTTGGTACTCATTCCTGATGATACACCAATAACAAATAATTTTGGATTTATGGATGCTTTTTGTGGGGATTCTGATATTTCAACTAATTCAACAGATGCTACTGGGATTGGTTTCGGCTATTATACGAGCAGAATTGATGGTGAAATTATTTGTTTTGCTCTTGATACTTTTACTGAAAGTGAGGCGGGAGATGGTTATGCTGTGTCTGAAATTGGAACAGGTTCTTCATATGATAATATTGGAATAATTAATGCTAGAAATAATTCATCTGAAACACAACAAGAATTATACTATAATGCGAATGATATTGAAACTGATCAAAATGATGTTGCCGAGTTTATGAATGTAAACGATGCAAAATTTTGGTTAGGAAGAAGTGAAGGATGGGAAGCCAGTTTAAACGCAAGGGTTGTAGAAGTAATTACTTTTTCATCAAGACAAGATGATTCTTCTGAAAGAAAAAAAATTGAAAGTTATTTAGCAATAAAATATGGGATAACACTTGGCGTAAATGGTACAAGTCAAGATTATGTAGATTCAAACGGAAGTTTAATTTGGGATATTTCAGCAAATAGTGGTTACAATTATGATATAGCAGGAATTGGAAAAGATAACGATTCTGAATTAAATCAAAAACAATCTAAAAGTGTAAATAGTTCAAGTATAGTAACTATTGGATTAGGTGAAATTGCTACAACAAATAATTTAAATTTAAATACGTTTGCTACAGATAGAGATTTTTTAGTTTGGGGAAGAAATAACGATAGTTTTAATACAAGTTCAGAAGTTGTGCAAACTGTTAATCTAAGTGGAACTACTACTCAATTTACAAAAGTTTCTAGAGAGTGGAAAATTATTGAAAGTCAAAACGATGTTGCTGAAGTGATTCTTTCAATCCCAACTTCTGTTTTAACAAGTAATATTCCGTTAGCGGCTAATGAAGAATACACGCTAGTTGTTGCTGATGACCCAAGTTTTGGAAATAATAATATTATTGATGTTATTCCTTTAGTTACAAATGGTTCAAACTCTGAAATTTGGTATGATTTTGATGGAACACGTTATTTCTCATTTGCAAAAGCAACTAGAAATATTGCTAAAAGACAAATAAATTTTTCATCCAATGAATTTTTAATTGGTGATAATCAATTAGAATTAAACTCAAATTTCACTGTTTCAACTTGGGTATTAAATAATGGAAATGGAGGAAGTTTTATTTCAAAAGAAACAAGTTATAATTTTAAAGTTAACGCAAGTGATTTTATAGAAATAGATTGGAATGGAAGCACAAGAATTACTTCAAACAATTCAATTTCAAATGGTATTTGGCATCATATAGCTTTAACTTTTAATGCTGGTTCAGCAAATTTATACATTGATGGTGTATTAGATAAAACGGTTAATTCATTACCAAATCCTGTAAGTAGTTCAAGTAAGTTTTCAATAGGAGCTTTATATACCAATAAAAATAATATCTCATCATTTGATGGTTCTGTTGATGAAGTAAGAATATGGAATTCGAATTTAACAGTTGATGAAATTCGTTATATAATGAATCAAGAAATAGAAATTTATGGAGCAAACGTAAACGGGGAAATTATTCCTCAAACAGTAACTAAAAATGATATTAGTTCTAGAACTTGGAGCGAATTAGAAGCCTATTTTGATATGAATTCATTTTATGGAACCACTGTAGAAGACAATTCAAACAACAACCATTGGGCTCGTATTAAATACTTAACAAAAGATAAACAAGTTGTTGAAAGCCAAACAGCACCTTTACCATACCAATCACAAAATAATGGTGATTGGGATACTGCTAATACTTGGTTAAATAATTCAGTTCAATACTTACCAAATACAACACTAAACAGCACCACTATAGATTGGAATATTGTAGAGGTTAATTCTAATGTTGATGCAAACAGAGGAATTACCTTATTAGGGCTTAAATCTAACTCAAATGAATTGTCTATTGAAGCTGATAATCATTTAACAATTTCGCATTATTTCTTATTAAATGGCGTTGTAGATTTGGTAGGCGAATCTCAATTAATTCAAACCACAGATAGTGATTTTGATGAAGCAAGTACAGGATATTTAGAAAGAGACCAGCAAGGTATTGGAAATAGATATAGATATAACGATTGGTCTTCTCCTGTTACAAAAATAGGATCTGGAAATAATAATACAACACCATTTACTATTGCTGATGTATTTAAAGATGGAACAGATGAAAATAATCCGGCAGCAATAACTTTTGTTTCAGGATACGATGGAGCTATTGGATCACCATTAGAAATTAGTGAATATTGGATGTATAAATTTGCAGATTCACCAGACGGAGATTATAGTTCTTGGCAACAAATAGGTAGTACAGGAAATTTAGTAGCAGGAGAAGGATTTTTAATGAAAGGACCTGGGGATCCGAGTTCACCAGATCAAAACTATGTTTTTGTGGGAAAACCAAACAATGGTGATATTACTTTAGCAGTTTCCGGTACAAACGATTATTTAGTAGGTAACCCTTATCCTTCAGCAATAGATTCAAAACAGTTTATTTTAGACAATGGGCCAACAGGAACAGCATCTATAACTGGAACAATATATTATTGGGAACATTATGGAGGAGATTCACATAATTTATCTGAATATCAGGCAGGATATGGAACTTATAGTTTAGGAGGAGCTGTTATGGCTTCAGCGCATCCAGGAGTTAGTTCTTTAGGGTCAGCAACTAAATTACCTCAACAATATTTACCAATTGGACAAGGATTTTTTGTGCAAGGAGATGCTGATGGTGGACTTATTACTTTTAAAAACAGTCAAAGAGTTTTTGAAACGGAAGCATCAGGAAATTCTGTTTTTATGAAAACCACAGCTCAAAGTAAAATAACTACAGTTGATGATGCTGATATACGTCCAAAATATAGAATTGGGTTTGATGGAGCAAAAATAGACCATAGACAAATATTGTTAACTATAGATGAAAATACAACTGATGCCGTTGATTGGGGTTACGATGCTGAAATTTTTGAAATTTTTGAAGATGATATGTATTGGTTAATTGATGATAAAAAATACGTAATTCAAGCAACAAATACAGTTAGTGTAGATAAAGAAATTCCACTTGGAATAGTAAGTTCGGGAGATTTAATAACTATAAGTATTGATGGATTGGAAAATGTTTCTAATGATATTACTGTTTCATTAAAAGATAAAGATTCAGGAAAAATTTACGACTTAACAGATACACCTTTTGAAGTTACATTGCCTGCAGGTGAATATCACAGTAAGTATGTGATTACTTTTAAAAGTAATGAAACTTTAAATGTTGAAGATTTAGTATTGAATAGTCAGTTAAGTGTATTCTACAATAAATCAATTAAAAGTATTATAATTAATAATATTGAAAATGAGATAAAAAAAGTATATGTATATAATACTTTAGGGCAAGTTATAAATAAATGGATAGCTCCTAATTCATATTCAGAAACTTTAACAATTCCTTTAAATGTAAAAAAAGGAGTTTATTTTATTCAGGTAATTACAGAAAATTATAAAAAATCACAGAAAATAGTAGTCAATTAAAATGTATTTATTTAAACGCTATTAATCTATATTAGATTAATAGCGTTTTTAGTTTTTTTTTAAACTTCTCTTTATACCTTTATTTATAGCACTTTACATGTTTTAGTAAAAAAAAATCATTATTTAGAATGATTATATTTTAGATTTTTATAGTGTATATTTTACATTTATTAAAATATTTTTTGTACTTTTAGTATACTTAAAACCCCTACAATAATGAATATAAAATTACACTTCGAATTACTACACCTCGTTAAAAACTTCAAAAACTATTTAGAATAGTTTATAAGTTAAAATTCAATTTTTTTTTAATACTAATAACATAAAACCCCAATGTTATGAAACACACAATAATTCAATTATTGTTAGTTTGTTGTTTATATACAACAAGTTATGCAATACCTACAACAGACGAAAACTTTAATTTAAATCAAACAACTGCAGATACATTTCCTATGATTAGGATAGGTTTTGATGCACCACAAATAGATCACAGACAATTACTTTTAGCTGCTCATGAAGCCACAACTGATGGATTAGATTGGGGCTATGATGCTGAAATGTATGAAGTGCTATTAGATGATATGTTTTGGTTAATTGAAACTAAAAAATGCGTTATTCAAGGCGTTCCAGAACTTTATGTTGATAAAGAAATACCTTTAGGAATTATCATGTCCGAACAAGGTGAAATTCAAATACAAGTAGATGAATTAGAAAACCCTATAGATAGTTTAGTTGTTTATTTAAAGGATATAGAATTAGATAAACTTTATAATATACAAGATAGTGTTTATACAACTACTTTAGATCAAGGAGAATACTCAACAAGATTTGCAATTACGTTTAAAAGTGTAGATTTTGTTAATGAACCAACTCCAGTAGACGAAATAGATGAGCCAGAAGAACCAACTGAAATTACAAAAAAATTAAAAATTCAATTATTTTATAATCATAAAATATCTTCTTTAGTTATTAGAAACAAAGAAAATATTAAAATTAATAACGCATTGCTTTTTAATAGACATGGAGTTAAAGTTAATGAATGGAGAAGAATTAATGATAGCAGTACTAGAATAAAATTACCTATTCAAGTAAGAAAAGGAATGTATTATATTATAATTGATACTGAAATTAAACCTATAAAAAGAAAAATAGTTGTACATAAATCCTAATAATAAGTACTCTAAGGGTTGCAATTAGAAGAATTATAAAAAAAATATTATTTTTGCAACCCTATAACTTTATAAATAAATGTCTATAAATCAAATTAATAAATTTTTAAGCAGTTTTCTAATACTTGTATTATTTTCTTTAAGTGCTTTTTCTCAAGTGCCAATTGTTAGTTATGATTTTAACAGTGGATACCAAGGATGGACTGATAATGGAGATGATTCCGATCATATAAATAATAATAATTGGTCTTGTAGCTCTAATGGCGTAATTTTTACAAAAGATAATGAGACTAATAAAAATAGAATAACATCACCAACAATTAATCTTTCAGGTGGATTTTCACAAATTGACTTTTCTTTTTGTCATAAAGGATCAAAGCTAGATAATGGAGAAGGATTAATAGTCCAATATTCTGAAAACGGAGTAAATGGTTGGGTAACAGTTGCTACTTTTGTTAGAAATACTGATTTTACAGGTGATGGAAACTCAAACCCCCATAGTTTATCATTTTCTATGGACAATAGCACCTATAATTTTACCACAACTGCCAGATTTAGGTTTTCGGGTACAGCAAATAAAAATAATGAGTATAATTATATTGATGATGTTATTATTGAAGGAAGTTATTATTGTGACTCTAATGGAAATAATACAGATGGTTGGGATACAGGAATAAGACAAGTAGTATTTAATACTATAAATAATTCAACACCAGTTGAAGATAATAATTATTCAGATTTTACAGCACAATCTACAGATGTTTCCATAAGTACTTCATACAATTTATCAGTTAATGTAAATACTGATGGAAATTGGACAAATTACACAAAAGCATGGATAGATTGGAATCAAGATGGTGTGTTTAACACTACAGATGAAGAATTCGATTTGGGTACTGCAACAAATGTCTCAAACGGAGCAACTTCTTTAAGCCCATTATCTATTACTATTCCAGCAACTGCTACTTTAGGCTACACAAGAATGCGTATTGCTTCTAAATATTTTTCATATCCTACAGCTTGTGAAACTGATTTTGATGGCGAAGTAGAAGATTACACTATTAATATTATTAGTAACTGTTCAACAAATACTTGGACAGGAGCCATAGATTCAGATTGGAATACTACTGCAAACTGGAGTTGTGGAAGTGTGCCTACAAGCACAACAAATGTGCTTATACCTACAGGCGTTGCTAATTTCCCTGAAATTTATAGTGCAGATGCAGCAGGGCTTTCAAATAATATAGAAATTGAAAGTGGAGCAACACTTAAAATTTATGATAATTACATTGAAATTGCGGGAACTTTATTACTAAACGGATTTATTGATTTAGTAGACGAAGGACAATTAATACAAACAACAGGAAGTATTTTTGATTCTACAAGTACAGGATATATAGAGCGAGACCAACAAGGAGAAGGAAATAGATATAGATATAATGATTGGTCTTCTCCGGTAATTAAAACAGGAACTGCACTTGGAACACCATTTACAGTTGCAGATGTTTTAAGAGATGGAACAGACCCTAATAACCCTAAAGCTATTAATTTTGTGTCAGGTTATAATGGAGCTGTTGGATCACCAATTGCAATTGCAGAATATTGGATCTATAAATATGCCAACTCACCAACTGGAGATTATAATTCTTGGCAACAAATTAAAAGTACAGGTAATTTAAAACCAGGCGAAGGCTTTTTAATGAAAGGGACTGGTAACCCAGGATCCTCTGACCAAAATTATGTTTTTCAAGGAAAACCAAACAATGGAACTATTCAATTAAGTGTTGCCGCAAATAACGATTATTTAATAGGCAACCCTTACCCATCTGCTATTGATGCTGTTCAATTTTTAATTGATAATCCAGGTGTTAATGGTGGAGCTCTTTATTTTTGGGAACACTATGGTGGTGATTCACATAATTTAGCTGATTATCAGGCAGGTTATGCTACTATTAATTTACTAGGAGTTTCAACTCCTGCATCTTCTAATCTTCCAAGTGGAGTTAGTTCAGCAGGATCTTCTGTAAAAACACTTCAACGCTATATTCCAGTAGGTCAAGGCTTTTTCTTTTGGGCTGGTGGTAGTAATACTACTATTGAATTTAACAACGGTCAACGTATATTTAAAACAGAAGCATCAGGAGAATCTGTTTTTATGAAGGGTACAAATACCAAAACTAGTAAAACAGCAACAACTGTAGATACTAGACCAATAATTAGAATCGGATTTGATGCGTCAGAAATAGATCATAGGCAGTTAATTATTGGAGCTGATGAAAAAGCTACAGACAATGTTGATTGGGGATATGATGCGATTATCTATGAAACTTTAGATGATGATATGTATTGGATAATTGAGAACGATAAATACGTTATTCAAGGTATAAATACTATTGATTCTGAAACAGAACTGCCTATAGGAATTCAATCAAAAAAAGGAGGTATTGTTAGTATTAAAGTTGATGAGCTAATAAACACACCAGATGATTTAGAAGTATATATTTTAGATAAAACAACAAACACAACTTTTGATATTAAAAACGGAACTTTTGAAACTATTTTAGAACCTAACACTACATTTACCAACAAATACTCAATTGTTTTTAAACAATATGAAGTATTAGCTATAAACGAAGAAATTTTAGATCAGAATTTATTGGTATATGTAAATAATAGTGAAAAATTAATAGTAATAAAGAACAATACAAATTTTGAAATAGAAGGCATTACTCTTTACAACTATCTTGGTCAAAATATAAAACAGTGGAATTCAAAATTTGACGAGGAAATGCTTACATTACCAGTAGAAAATAACCAAGGTGTATATATTATTAAAATACTAACCTCAAAAGGAATTTTAACGAAAAAGATAATTATAGAGTAAGAACACCTATTTTTATAAATTAATATTAAAAAGGCGCACATTTTTTTTAAAAATGTGCGCCTTTTGTTTGATTTTTAACTCTGTTTATTGTGTAAAAAGTGCATTTTATTAGCTTATTATAAATAAAAAAACTTTTATTGTTACTGTTTATTTGGTTTTTACATCAGTTTATTTAAAAAAAACATCCATTTATTAAAAAGTGTAATATATTGTTATATAGGTAATTAAGGTTGCGTAATATGTTAAATTATACACTATATTTGTTTATATTTTTACAGGAAAAGTTAAATAAACCCCACATCGATATGTTAAAAAAAATTACTTTCGTAATTCTTTTGTTAAGTATTTCAATTGAAATAATAGCTCAAGAAATTGAAGTTGAACATCCATTAGGTAGTTCTATTAATCAAAACGTTAATATTGATTTTGGCGCTAATACTTCTGAAACTTTTTATATAGATAATTCAGGTGGTAACGGATCAAATCTTAATGTTTCCAGTATAGTTTTATCAAATAATACTGATTTTTCCTTAACATCAAATCCAGCTCCATTTACTTTAAAGGGAAATGGTGGAACTACCTCATTTACTATTTCTTTAAATGCATCAGCTTGTGGTAATGTTTCTTCTACGGTTACAATTTATCATGATGGAAGTACTGATAGTGATGGTGAATGGACGTTTACAATTGAAGCCACAGGCGCAAGTACAGATCCAGAAATGGATGTTTTATTAGCTGCAGTTGCAGTTGCAGATGGCGGAACTAGCAGCCCTTCACAATTTACAAGTACAGATGTAGGTTCAAGTACATCAGTAACATATACTATAGAAAATAATGGTTGTTCAAGTTTAGATTTAGACGGTACTCCAGACTTAATAACATTAGGTAATTCAACAGATTTTTTGGTAGATTTCACCTCAACGGCGTCAAGTATCCCTATTGATGGTTCCACAACTTTTACAATAACTTTTAGTCCCGCTAGCAGTGGAGCATTATCAACAACAGTATCCATACCAAATACGGATCCCAATGAAGATCCATACAACTTTACAATTAATGGAACAGGAATTGTACCTATTACGGAAGGTCCAGGCGGTGTTACATCAGATTTACAACTATGGTTAAAATCTACTGACGGGTTAGGTTATGCAGATGGAGATGGTGTTAGTCTATGGGAAACACAAGCTAGAGGTTCTAATGCAACATTGCCAACTGGTGGTTTAGAGCCAACGTTTAAAGATAATATTTCAGATAATGTAAACTTCAATCCAGTTGTTGATTTTAATAATGATCCAACGGCTCCTGTTAAAACCTATAGCTACTCTAAAGAAGTATTAATTGGTGATTCAGGGTATAATACGCAAGATATTTTTGTAGTATTAATACCAAATGTAACTGTTAATCCAACATTTGGTTTTATGGATATTTTCTGTGGAGATGAAAATGTCTCCACCCCTCAAACTGATGGTTCAGGAATAGGTTTCGGAGATTATTCAGCAAGGTTCACCAATGAAATTATCTCATATGCGGTTGGAACAACAAGTTCAGGTGATGGTTATGGTGTTGCAGAAATAGGTACTGGGAATACGTATAGTAATGTAGGAATTATTAATGCTAGAAATAATTCATCTTCTACACTTCAAGAACTTTATTATAATTCTATAAATGTTGGAAATACACAAAATGATACAGGTGATTTTTCGAATGTTGATTCTCGTTTCTGGATCGGTAGAAGTGAAGGTTGGGATGGAAGTACAGATGCAAGAATTGCAGAAATAATAACTTATTCTTCAAGGAAAGATGATATTAATTATAATGATGAACGTAGAAAAATTGAAAGTTATTTAGCTATTAAATATGGAATTACATTAGCAGATGCTGGAGTAGGAACTACACAAGATTATGTAGATTCTGCAGGTAATATAATTTGGGATGAAAGTGCTGATGCAGGAGTTTATAATTATGATATTGCCGGAATTGGACGTGATGATGATTCAGAATTAAATCAAAAACAATCTAGAAGCGTAAATTCAGCTACAAATGTAACTATAGGGCACAGAGAGATTGCTACTACAAACTCTGGAAATGGAAATAACTTTGATAATAATTTAGATTTTTTGGTTTGGGGCCATAACAACGATGCTTTATCTGGAACTGATGATATAATTGTTGATTTAGGAGCTTCTTCTACATCTGTTACAACTATGTTTGATAGGCGTTGGAAAATTAAAGAAACCTGCTCTACTGGAGGCGATGTTTTAGATGTAAAAGTTTCAATTCCAACTAGTGCTTTTGCTTTAACAGCACCAGCACCAGATTTTATTACAACACAACCTGCATTAATAATTTCATCAACAGCTAATTTTTCAGATGTAGTAGATGTTATTCCAATGGTAGCAGACGGTAGTGGTAATTTTGAAACTTGGTACGATTTTGATGATACTCGTTATTTTACGTTTGGTATAGCAACTAAAGTTGAAGGAAAACACGATGTATCTTATACAACAGATAATTTTTTAGTAGGTGAAAATACAGTAACGTTAAATACAAACTATACAGTTTCAGCTTGGGTCAGAAATTTAGGAGGCGGAGGTACTTTTGCTTCTAAAAATGGAGCCTATGATTTTAGAATAAACGCTTCTGGCTATGTTGAAGCTTCTTATAACGGTGCAATTGCAAAAACATCATCAGTTACGGTGAACGATTCAAAATGGCATCATATTGCAATTTCAGATGATGGAAGTGGTGTTTCAATGTATATTGATGGAGTTTTAGATGGAGCAAAAGGAACTTCAGTTGCTCCTATTACTTCAATAGGGAGATTTGCTATAGGTGTTGTATATACTGATAAAAATAATATTACACCAATTTTCAATGGTGATATAGATGAGGTTAGAATTTGGGAAAGAGCACTTACACAGCCTCAAATTCAATACATAATGAACCAAGAAATGGTAAATAATTCTTCCTTTGTTAATGGTGCTACATTACCAGATTCAGTTACATTAAATGAAGTTAGTGCAGTTTCTTGGAGTGATGTGCAGGTTTACCATAACATCAATAATTTTTATGGAACTACAGTTGTTGATGGTTCAGGTAATAATAACTGGTTAAGAATTAAATATTTAGTTCCAGGAAAACAAGTTATAGACAATCAAACCGCACCATTACCTTATGTTTCTACAGCTGATACAAATTGGGATTTAAGCACTACATGGTTAAATGGAGATGAACAATATATACCTGGTTCCGCTTCAATTGTAGATTCTAGTGTTACAGTTGATTGGAATATTGTACAAATAAGCAGTAATGTTGATATGGATAATTCATTGCCAGCAATAAATAATGATACTAGAAAACTTTTAGGTTTATATATAGATAGCACAAAAGAATTAACTGTTAATGGTTCAAACCCTACAGATTATAACCCAGATTCAGGAATTGGAAATGGACTTACTATTTCTCATTATTTTGAATTGAATGGAACAATAGATTTAGAAGGAGAATCTCAATTAATTCAAACTACAGATAGTGATTTAGTTGTTGGTACAAATGGAATGTTAGAAAAAGATCAACAAGGAGAAGGAAATAGATATCGATATAATGATTGGTCTTTACCTGTTTATACAGAAACCGGTGGAAATACTGCTATTAATGGAACAGGTAATTATACAACAGTAGCTGCAGCTTTAAAAGATGGAACTACACCTAGCTCACCTTTAGATATTACTTTTGTTGGGGGGTATGATGGCGATAATACCACATCACCAATTGAAATTGCAAATTACTGGATTTATAAATATGCCAACCTTCCAGATGGAAATTATAGTGCTTGGCAACAAGTAGAATCAACAGGAGACATATATGCAGGTGAAGGTTATCTAATGAAAGGTGTTGGAGATACTGGAGAAGCTAATCAAAACTATGTATTTCAAGGAAAACCAAATAATGGAGATATTACCTTAACAATAGGTGCAGATAACGACTATTTAGTTGGGAACCCTTACCCTTCAGCAATTGATGGATATCAATTTCTTACTGATAATGCACCAGCAAGTGGGGTAACACCTATTAAAGGATCTATTTATTTTTGGAGTCATTATGGAGGAGATTCACATAATTTAGCTGATTATCAAGCTGGATATGCAACTTTAAATTTAATAGGTCCAGCTAAAGCTGCTTCAGCTCACCCTTCGGTTGATACATCTGTAAATGGAACGGTTTTACCAGAACAATATATACCTGTTGGTCAAGGTTTCTTTGTGTGGGCAGAAGATGGAGGAACAATTAAATTTAGAAATAGTCAAAGGTATTATAAAACTGAAGCTTCTGGAGAATCTATTTTTATGAAAGGGGAACAAGAAAAAACTAGTAAAACCAATTCTACTGAAGATACTCGTCCAAAAATTAGAATAGGATTTAATGCTCCTAGTATTGACCATAGGCAACTATTAGTTGGAGCAGATACAAAAGCTTCCGACGCAATTGATTGGGGTTATGATTCTAAAATGTACGAAGTTTTTAATGATGACATGTATTGGCTAATTGAGAATGATAAATACGTTATTCAAGGTATAAATACTATTGATTCTGATACCGAATTACCAATAGGTATTAAATCAAGTCAAGGAGGTTTAATAAGTATTGAGGTTGATGAACTTATTAATACACCCGAAGATATAGAAGTTTATGTATTAGATAAGCAAACAGGTTTAACATACAATATTAAAAATGAAGCTTTTGAAACTGTTTTAGAAGCCAATACAAATTTTTCTGATAAATATGCTATAGTATTTAAAGAAGCTATTGCTTTAAGTGTAGAAGAAGACGAGTTTTTAAATACTAATATGTTAGTATTTATGAATAATGCAGATAAAGAGATTGTGATAAAAAATAATACAAATGTTGATGTTGAGGGTATTCAGTTAATTAATTATTTAGGTCAAACTTCAAATGAATGGAATAAATCTTTTGACCAAAACACGATTAATTTACCAATAAATGTTGCAACAGGTGTTTACTTCATAAGAATTAATACCCCAAAAGGTGTAGTAAATAAAAAAATAATTATTAAATAAATTAACCCTTAATATTATGAAAACAAAACTACTATTAGTTTTAATAATTTCGTGCGCATTAAATATATCTGCACAAACTCAAAAAGATTTAGCAAAAAAATATTTAGATTATAGAGGTGAATTAGTTTTTACTTTTACAGCAAATAATATACAAGAGGCAAGTGAGCTTTCAAATATTATTACATTTGATCACGGTATAGACCCTTCAAACCCTTTAGTGATTAGAGCGATTGCAAATAAAAAGAATTTCCCAAAGTTTTTAGAATATAATTTAAAATATGAAGTTGATATTCAGGCAAATGAACCTAAAAATGTTGTGATGTTCAATCCAGAAATTCATAAAAAAGGAGCTTCTAGTAAAAGTAATTCATATACATTATCATTTCCTTTAAGTACATACCCTACTTATCAACAATATGCAGATCAAATGCAAAATTTTGTTGATGATCATTCTGATATTGCAGAACTAGTTGATATTGGAGGAACTGTCCAAGGTGATAAGCGATTACTATTTATTAAATTATCAGACAATGTATCTACTAGAGAAGCAGAACCTAGAGTAATGTACACTTCATCAATGCATGGAGATGAAATAGCTGGTTTTCCAGCCATGTTAAACTTAATTGATTATTTTATAACTGCTTATAAAGACACTGGACATTCAGATCATACAAGAATTAAAAATTTATTAGATAATAGTGAAGTTTGGATTAATCCAATGGCTAATCCTGATGCTACTTACTGGTTAGATAACACAAACACATCTGTGGCAAATTCTAGAAGAGAAAATGCCAATAATGTTGATTTAAATAGAAATTACCCTGATAATGTAGGTGGTACTCATCCAGATGGAGAGGTATATCAAACAGAAACATTAGCATTTATGCAGTTTGCTACCGATTATCATTTTGTGCTTTCAGCAAACTTGCATGGTGGTATAGAATTGGTTAATTATCCTTTTGATAATGCTTATGCTAGTACAACAGCTTATCATTCTGAAGATCCAAGTGATGAAGGTCCTTTTTATACACACCCTGATACAGATTGGTTTGAATATGTTTCTGTAGAATATGCATCGCAAGCACAAGATGATAGTGATGATCTAGGAGAAACTTCTTATATGACTGTAGATTACGACAGTTATATATATCCTAGCCCAGGGGTTACTCATGGAGCAGAATGGTACCGTGTATATGGCGGTCGCCAAGATTATATGAATTTTTATCATCAATGTAGAGAAATTACTGTTGAGATTTCTGATGTTAAAACCCCACCATCAACAAATACTTCTAGTGATAATGAGGTAATAGATATTTGGAATTACAATCAAGAAGCGTATATTAAATTGCTAATTCAGGGTACATATGGTTTTAGAGGTATTGTTAAAGATGTAACGACAGGAACGCCTATTGAAGCTAAAATAACTATTGTTGGTAGAGATGATGAAGAAACACCAATTACTAATTCGTGGGTAAAAACAGAAACCTTATTTGCAGGAACAGAAACAGGATTAGGTGATTTTTATAGACCTATTGAGGCTGGGACGTATGATATTTTAATTGAAGCAGATTGCTATCAATCTATTACATTAACAAACCAAACAATAGCCGATTATCAAACAGTAGATTTAGGAGATTTAAATTTAACACCAGCAAATCCAGTTCCTTCCAATTTAAGTGCATCAAGTATTGCAGCAACAACAGCAACATTAAACTGGGATGATGCTAGTGTAACATCTTACGATATTCAATATAGAATTGACGGAACATCAACTTGGACTAGTACAACGTCTTTATCAAATACTTTAAGTTTAACAGGGTTGACACTAAATACTACTTACGAGTTTCAAGTTAGAAGTGTTTGTAATTTAAACCCTTCAGCTTGGAGTACTAGTCAAAACTTTACAACAACAAGTATAACTTACTGTACTTCTTCAGGAGATACAACTGTTAGAGGTATAACAAATGTTACTTTTACTGGTGAAACGTCAATTAATCATTCAGATGCTACAAATACAAATAGTGGATACGAAGACTTTACAAGTATTTCTGCAGATGTTAAATTGGGTAGTACTTATAATGTTTCCGTTGGAGTAAATTCAGGTGGAAATAGTAGAATTCAGATTATAGTTTGGATTGATTTTAATGGGAATGGTGATTTTGATGATTCAGGAGAGGAATTTGATTTAGGCCAATTAAGAAATGTTAATGGGAGCGCAGTAAATATTGCTGTTCCTGTTCCAAGTAACGCTTTAACAGGATTAACCAGAATGCGTATTTCGGCAAAACAGAGTAACAGTATAAATCCTACAAGTTGTGAAACTGGATTTAGTGGAGAAGTAGAAGATTATTCATTAAATATTATTGATGGCACTTTAGCTGTTATAAATGAAGAGTTGAATCAATTTACAATATATCCAAATCCATCAACAGCATCAGTTGTAAATGTTAAACTACCTAATACAGTTAAAGATTTTACTATTTCTATGTCTAGTATTTTAGGGAAACAGGTTTATTCTGAAAAAGTAAATACAACAAATAGTATTCACACAATTGAAACTGCGAACTTAAATTCTGGAGTTTATTTTGTTACAATTCAAACAGAGCAAGGTAAAGCAACTAAGAAATTAATTATTCAATAATAGAATATTAAAACTCATAAAAAAAGGCTTCCAATTTGGAAGCCTTTTTTGTTACTATAAATCTTAATTTTTTATTTAAAAGCTGAAATTCCAGTAATATCCAAACCTGTAATTAATAAATGAATATCATGGGTTCCTTCATAGGTAATCACGCTTTCTAAATTCATCATATGTCGCATAATGGAATATTCTCCTGTAATTCCCATAGCACCTAATACCTGACGTGCTTCTCTGGCTATTTTTAAAGCCATATCAACGTTATTTCGTTTTGCCATAGATATTTGTGCAGAAGTTGCTTTCCCTTCGTTTTTAAGAGTACCTAATCGCCAAGTTAATAATTGTGCTTTTGTAATTTCAGTAACCATTTCTGCTAATTTTTTTTGTTGAAGTTGATAGCTAGCAATAGGTTTATCAAATTGAACACGTTCTTTAGCATATCGCAATGCAGTATCGTAACAATCCATGGCAGCTCCAATAGCTCCCCAAGCAATTCCGTAACGTGCAGAATCTAAACATCCAAGCGGCGCACTTAAACCATCTTTATTAGGTAATATATTTTCCTTTGGAATTTTTACATTGTCAAATATAAGTTCCCCAGTTGCAGAAGCTCTTAAACTCCATTTATTATGCGTTTCAGGAGTTGAAAAACCTTCCATTCCACGTTCAACAATTAAACCTTTTATACGTCCTTCTTCATTTTTTGCCCATACCACTGCAATATCAGCAAAAGGCGCATTTGAAATCCACATTTTTGCTCCATTCAACAAATAATAATCACCCATATCTTTAATATTGGTAACCATTCCACCAGGGTTTGAACCATAATCTGGTTCTGTTAATCCAAAACAACCCATAAATTCGCCACTTGCTAATTTTGGTAAATACTTTTTTCGTTGTTCTTCATTACCATAGTGATAAATTGGATACATAACTAATGAAGATTGAACAGATGCAGTGGATCTAACGCCCGAGTCTCCTCGTTCAATTTCTTGCATAATTAACCCGTAACTCATTTGGTCTAATCCCGCACCACCATATGCTTCTGGAATATAAGGCCCAAAAGCGCCAATTTCTGCTAATCCATTTATAATTGATTTAGGAAATTCGGCTTTTTGTGCTGCTTCTTCAATAATTGGTGATACGTCGCGTTTTACCCATTCTCTCGCAGCATCTCTAACTAAAAGATGTTCTTCGGTTAATAATTGGTCTAATTGATAATAATCCGGTGCTTGAAATAAATCTTGAGACATTTGGTTAAATAATTTAGGTTTAATACAAAGTTAATAATTAAAGTGATGATTTTTTGGTATTTACTTGTTAGTTTTGAATTGAAAATTACCATTTTTTAGAAACAAGTAATCATTTTTATAAACTTTAATGTACTTTAGTCACTTTAATAAATCACAATGAAATATACGCTAGGGAAAGAAGAAAAATTAAAGAGTAAAAAACAAATAGAACACCTATTTTTAAATGGAAATAGAGTGAAAAACTTTCCATTTCATTTAATCTATTTTGAAGAAAAACACTACGCAGAGTTTCCAATAAAAATTGCTTTTTCAGTTCCAAAAAGAAACATAAAATTAGCAGTAAATAGAAATAGGATTAAACGATTAATGCGTGAAATTTATAGATTAAATAAGTATAAAATTTCAGAAAATATTTCAGAAAAATATAAATTTATGATTATTTATATGGCGAAAGAGGAAATGAATTATAAAAGTATGGAACTTTCATTTCTAAAACTTATTGAAAAATTTCAAACTAAAATCAATGTTGATGAAAAATAAAATTATAGGCGGTTTAGCAGTTGTAGCAATATTAATATCAATAGGATTTCAATCTAAATTTTTCGAAATAGCCAAACAAATTGATATTTATACCACCATGTTTAAGGAATTAAACATGTATTATATAGATGAGATAAATCCAGGTGAATTAACTGAAAAATCGATAAATCACATGCTCCAAAGTTTGGATCCATATACTCGATTTTACGATGAACAAGGTGTGGAAGATGCACGTATAAGGTCAACAGGTGTATATGGTGGAATTGGTGCAGTTTCTAGATATTTTGATAAAACATTAACTATTAGAGAGATTTTAAAAAATTCTCCTGCCGAAAAATCAGGAATTAAACCAGGAGATAAAATTTTAAAAATTGATGAAACTTTAGTGTCAGATTATAATGGAGAAAGTATTACTGCCTTATTAAATGGCTTGCCAGACACTAAAGTAAATCTTCAAATTGAACGTCAAAATAAAAAAATTGAAGTTGAAGTAACTCGAAAAAAAATAGAAATAAGTCCTGTACCACATTACGCTATGTTAGATGCTGAAATAGGATATATCTCGTTTACAAAGTTTAATGAAAAAGCCGGTGCCGAAGTAAAAAAAGCATATTTAGAACTAAAGGACGAAGGAATGAAAAAGCTAATTATAGATGTTAGAAGTAATCCTGGAGGTTTATTAAACGAAGCTGTGAAAATTACCAACTACTTTATTCCAAAAGATAAAATTGTAGTAACAACAAAAGCAAAAACTAAACAATGGAGTGATACTTTTAAAACACGAAACGAACCCATAGATATAGAAATCCCTATTGTAATTTTAATAAATAATAGATCAGCTTCTGCTTCAGAAATTTTATCTGGTTCCCTACAAGATTATGATAGAGCTGTTGTAATTGGTGAACGCTCATTTGGAAAAGGATTGGTTCAGCGTTATAGAGAACTTACCTATGGAACACAAATGAAACTGACTATTTCTAAATACTATACACCAAGCGGAAGGTGTATTCAAGAATTAGATTATACCAATAGAGATGGTGAAAAAATTCCTAAATTTTCAGATTACGGCAGAGAAGAATACACAACAGAAGGTGGTAGAAAAGTTCTTGGTGGTGGAGGTGTTACTCCAGATGTTGTTATTGATAAAGCTGAAACTACAAAAACTACCGAGTTATTATTTCAATCGGATGCATTTTTTAATTACGCTACCAATTACATGTACAACCATAAAACAATTGCTAAACCCAATGCATTCAATTTAAAAGATTCTGATTTTAATGAATTTAAAAAATATTTAGAAATACATCAAAATGATTTTAAAACTAATTCTGAAAAAAAATTTGAAGCAGCACTTAAAAAGGCCGAAGAAGAGAATTTAGGAGTAAGTTTAAAAACTAATTATAAACAATTATTAGAAAGTATTCAAAAAGATAAAATACAAGAGATAACTAAAAATAAAGAAGAAATACTATCTAAATTAACAGAAGAAATTGTAAAACGTTATTATTATGCTGAAGGCGTTTATCAGCAAAAAGTAATGTTCGATAAAACTATAATTAACGCAAAAGAAGTACTAAATAATTCTAAAGAATATAATAAGATATTAGGGAAGTAGAACATAATTCTTTAATAGTAAATTGATTAATAATTTAAATTGAGTTATTGTATCTTTGCAATCCAAAATTAATATATGCAACAATCTAAAATAAAAGGAAGAACCAGATCGCAGGAATCTTCAAATGCTATAGAGCGTTTATACATAACAATGCGTCATTTATTTAGTAGAGGTTTCTACAAGCCAATGGGTATTTCAGGTGATGCTTTGCGTGAATCTTTATTGTTATTACGCCCAGAAATTTATGGATCCATTGGAGAGGAAAAAGTAGAATTAAATGGTTTAATTTATGTAATTGAACGTTTGCCAATTGGAATAGAAGAGTGCAGATTTATAAATTTAACTGCAGACGAAGGTTATTCTAAATCACATTTCAAAGCTATTGTTCCTCCTAAAAGAAGAAGAAATTGTTATAGAATAGACAAAGATCAAATGAATATTGAGGTAACTCGTGGTAGATCTGAAATCTATGATATTCTAACGCATTTAACCTTTTTATTTGTTGAATCTCATAAAATTGCGGATAAGGTTCTTATTAATGAAGATACCAATACTATTAGAGAATGGAAAAAGCTAGAAGATGTAGTTATTAATAATAGAAAATTATCTAAAAACGACCAAGATATTATGTTAGCTCATGTTGCAAGTATTTTAGGTAGAACTTTTAGAGAAACACAAAGTGTACATTTAGAATTAGGAGATAAAAATAATCCTGATAGATTTTTTCAAATTATTTTTTGGTTAGGAAATTTAGCTATAAAAGAAAGAGTTGATAATTTAAAAAGAGCCATTACTTTTAGCCCTGTTTTACGTGAACGTATTGGACATCATATTTATGGTGAAATGTGGGCAAACAACATTAAAAAAGTGTTGAGTGATAATAATTTATTAGAGCGTCCAATACATATAATTAGTGCAAATATGCACAGTGTAATGAACTCTATTTATGCTCCATCTGTTTTACCAAATCAAGTTGATAAAAATAATTCAATAGCACTGTTTGAATTGTTGAGTAAAGATGATAATGAAGATTTACGTAAACAAGTAAAAGAATTCGCTTCTAAAAATGGATTGTATTATGTAAAAGACACTTCTGGAACCAATATAAATGTTCAGGTAATTGATACTGAAAAAATAGACTTTTCAAAAACTTCATACCAATTAAATAATTATTCAGAAAATATTGAAAAGCCTGTAATTATTGTAATGGATTATGCTTTTGGAGAACAAGCATACGAAACAATGGATGAGTTGTTAAAACCTTATACTTGTGAAAACGAACATAATTACCACCTAAAAGTAGAATCAGTTTCTATAATGGGAAAAGCAGGAATTTTAGAAGGAGGAAAGGGAGATATTATGATTCCTTCGTCACATGTTTTTGAAGGTACAGCAGATAATTATCCATTTAAAAATCAATTGAAAAAAAGTATGTTTGATGGTTGTGGAGTAGATGTATATTCTGGTGCCATGGTTACTGTATTAGGAACATCGCTTCAAAATAAAGATATATTAAAATTCTTTCATGATTCTACATGGAAAGTAATTGGTTTAGAAATGGAAGGTGCACATTATCAAAAAGCAATTCAAGCAGCATCTAAAATTAGAGGAAATATTTCTGGAAAAGTAAAAGTTAGGTATGCGTATTATGCATCTGATAATCCATTAGAAACTGGAAGTACTTTAGCTTCAGGTGGATTAGGTACTACAGGAGTTTTACCTACTTATGTAATTACCGAAAAAATATTAGAGCAAATATTTTAATTTTTTTAGTTGAATAAAAAACGATACATATTTCCTAAAAGATTTTTTGATATCCTATTTTCATTAATGGTATTAGTTCTTATTTTAAGTTGGCTTACACCTTTAGTAGCCATTATAATTTGGTTAGAATCTAGAGAAAATACATTTTTTAAACAAGAAAGAATAGGGAAAAATGGTAAACCCTTCAACATTTTTAAGTTTAAAAGTATGAAAGGTGTTTGTCCTGTAAATGACCCGTTATTGTCTAAAGATGAAGAGGCTAGAATAACCAAGTTTGGGCATTTTATAAGAAAATATAGAATAGATGAATTTCCGCAGTTTTATAATGTATTAATAGGAGATATGAGTATTGTTGGTCCTAGACCAGAACGACAATTTTTTTTGGATGAAATGGTGAAATACATTCCAAAATACAAACAAATGCAATTATTAAAACCTGGAATTACATCTTTAGGACAGATAAGATATGGTTATGCAGATACATTAGAACAAATGTTAAAAAGAGCTAAATATGATTTAATTTATTTAGATAATTTAACGTTTTGGACAGATATAAAAGTAATTATTAGTACTATAAAAATAGTATTTCAAGGCAAAGGAAAATAACAACACAACTAACAACAATGAACGTATTAATTTTAGGATCGGGAGGAAGAGAACATGCAATTGGCTGGAAAATTGCACAAAGTAATTTATTAAGTCAACTGTATATTGCACCAGGAAATGCAGGAACCAAAGAAGTAGGAACAAATTTAGATTTAAACCCAACTGATTTCCCTGCTTTAAAAGAAACAATTCTATCAAAAAATATTGAATTAGTAGTTGTTGGTCCAGAAGACCCATTAGTAAAAGGAGTTTCAGATTTTATTTTAAATAATGACGAACTGAAAAACACGTTGGTTATTGGACCTGAAAAATATGCTGCGCAGTTAGAAGGTAGTAAAGAGTTTGCAAAAGAATTTATGTATCGTCATAACATTCCAACGGCAGCTTATAAAAGTTTTACGGTTAAAAATTTAGAAGAAGGTTATAATTTTTTAGAAACATTAAAAGCACCTTACGTTTTAAAAGCTGATGGTTTAGCAGCAGGAAAAGGAGTTTTAATTCTGAATAATTTGGCTGAAGCTAAACAAGAGTTAAAAGAAATGTTAACCGAACAAAAATTTGGTGAAGCAAGTAGCAAAGTTGTAATTGAAGAGTTTTTAACTGGAATTGAGTTAAGCTGTTTTGTTTTAACTGATGGAAAAAGCTATGTTACTTTACCAAGCGCAAAAGATTATAAAAGAATAGGTGAAGAAGATAAAGGTTTAAATACCGGAGGAATGGGAGCAGTTTCACCAGTTCCTTTTTTAAGCGATGAATTAATGCAACAAATAGATGCTAAAGTTATCAAACCAACTATTAATGGTTTTCAAAAAGATAACATTAACTATGTTGGGTTTGTGTTTATTGGATTGATTTATGATAAAGGAGAAGTAAAAGTAATTGAATACAATTGCAGAATGGGAGATCCGGAAACTGAAGTGGTAATTCCTAGATTAGAAAGTGATTTTTTAGAGTTGTTAATTGCTGCTGGTAAAAAAGAATTAGCAGGTAAAACAGTTAAATTTAAAAACGAAAGTGCTTGTACCGTTATGTTAGTTTCTGGTGGTTATCCTGAAGCTTATGAAAAAGGTAAAGAAATTTTTGGAACTGAAACAGTTTCAGAATCTATAGTTTTTCATGCAGGTACTAAAGAAGAAAACGGCAAAGTTGTAACAAATGGCGGAAGAGTTATAGCAATTACCTCTTTTGGAGAAGACTTTAAAGAAGCCTTAAAACAAAGCTATAATAGCATTGAAAAAATATGCTTTGAAAAAATGAATTATAGAACAGATATTGGTTTTGACTTGTAAAAAAAAATTCTTGTTGCTCCATTAAATTGGGGTTTAGGTCATGCTACGCGCTGTATTCCAATTATAAATGGATTATTAGACGCTGGTTTTGAACCAATTTTAGCAAGTGATGGTGATGCTTTGCTTTTGCTTCAAAAAGAATTTCCAACCTTAAAAAATTACCAATTATCTAGTTACAATATTAAGTATGCTAAACAAAGGAATACTTTAAAACTGAAATTGTTTTTAAGTATTCCTTCTGTTTTAAAAGCAGTTAGAGAAGAAAAAAAACAAGTTGCTAAAATTGTTGAAAAAGAACTGTTAAGTGGTATAATTTCAGATAATAGATTTGGTGTTTTTTCATCTAAAATACCTTCAGTATATATTACACATCAATTAAATGTTTTAAGTGGAATTACAACATATTTTACTTCAAAAATTCATCAAAATATAGCTTTAAAATTTACTGAAATTTGGATTCCTGATATTGAGCGTGAAAATAACTTTTCAGGGAAATTAAGCGAAATTTTACATTTAAAATCTAAAACAAAATTTATTGGAGTTTTAAGCAGGTTTAAGTTTGAAGAAAAACCTAAAAAATACGATATAACAGTTGTTTTGTCTGGTATTGAGCCACAACGAAGTTTATTGGAAAAAAAGCTTTTAAAAGAGCTGAAAAATACATCAAAAAAAGTGATGTTTGTTAGAGGTAAACTAACAAGTGAAGTTTTACATGCTTCAAAAAATATAGAAGTTGTGAACTTTCTAACTTCAGAAGAATTAAATTCTATTTTAAATAAATCGGAATTAGTAATAGCACGTTCGGGTTATTCTACAATTATGGATTTAGCTGTTCTAGGTAAAAAAGCTTTTTTTATTCCTACTCCAGATCAAAATGAACAAGAATATTTGGCCGAAAGAATACATAACTTAAACATTGCTCCGTTTTGTAAACAAGAACAATTTACCTTCAAAAAATTAAATGAAGTAGAAAATTATAATGGATTTAATAAATTAGATTGTAAGCTAAATATAGAATTTTTCAGCCTTTTCCAAGGTAAATGAAAAAGTTGAACCTTTTAAGTATTCACTTTCAACAAAAATTTGCTCACCATGAGCTTCAACAATATGTTTAACAATAGCTAATCCAAGTCCAGAACCACCTTGATCACGAGACCTACTTTTATCTACTCTATAAAAACGTTCAAATATTCTATTTTTGTGTTCTTCTTTAATTCCTTCTCCATCATCAATTATTTTAATTAAAATTTTATTTTTATTAAAACTTTCGATTTTTACAATTATTGAGCCACCAATTTTCCCGTATTTAATGGAGTTTACAATTAAGTTTGTTAAAACCTGTTCGTATCGTTCTTCATCTCCAATAACCATAATTGGATAATCATATTGTTTATCAAAAAGTAGTGTAATATTTCTTTTTTTAGCTTTAATCTCTAATAAATCGTACACACCTTTTACTAAATTCACAATATCAAAAGGTTCTTTATTAATATTTAAATCGGCACTTTCTAATTTAGAAATCATATCTAAATCTTTCACAATTGCTATTAATCTTTCAACACCTTTATTGGCACGTTCTATATACTTTTCTCTAAAATGTTTATCGTTCATAGCGCCATCAGCAAGTGTAAGTAAGTAGCCTTGAACGGTAAACAATGGAGTTTTTAATTCGTGTGATACATTTCCTAAAAATTCACGTCTATAACCTTCACGTTTGTTTAAGTTTTTAATTTGAAGTTGCTTGTCTTTTGCAAATTTTTCAACTTCTCTAGAAAGTGTAGCAATATCTGAAGTTATAGATGTTTTATTAAAATCTACAGTGTCTAAAAGAGAAACACTATCGTATATTTTTTTGATACGTTGGTATATAAATTTTTCAATTCTATATTGAGTTATTATAAATGTAAAGGCAAAAATTACACCTATAAATAAAAACCAAAACCAAAACGATATTTTTAAATTAAAACCAAAATATGAAACTAGTAGTAGCGTTCCAGTTGTAAAAATTGAAATATATAACGAGGAAAAAAAAGCAAATGAATATGTTTTTTTAATCTTCATTAATTACAAATTTATAACCAACACCTTTTACGGTTTTAAAGTTTTTTTCTCCAATTTTTTCGCGTAGTTTTCTAATATGCACATCAATAGTTCTTCCACCAACAACAACTTCATTACCCCAAACTTTATCTAAAATATCATCACGTTTAAATACTTTTCCTGGTTTTGAAGCTAATAAAGAGAACAATTCAAATTCTTTTCTTGGCAGTGATAATTTTTCACCATTTTTTATAATTACATACTCTTCACGATCTATAATTATACCTCCAACATTAATTTTTTCAGAGTTAGCAGTTTCTAATTGTACATGTTTAACTCTACGTAAAAGCGCTTTTATTTTACTTACTAAAACTTTTGGTTTAATAGGTTTGGTAATATAATCATCTGCACCAACATTAAAACCAGCAACTTGAGAGTAGTCTTCACCTCTAGCCGTAAAAAATGTAATTAAAACATTTTCTAAACCTTTTGTAGCTCTAATTTTTTCACAAGCCTCAATACCATCCATTTCTGGCATCATAATATCTAAAATAATTAAGTGAGGTGTATTTTTTTTAGCACTTTCAACAGCTTCAATACCGTTTTTGGCTGTAAAAATTTGATAACCTTCATTTTTTAAATTGTAACCAACAATTTCTAAAATATCTGGTTCGTCGTCTACAAGTAGTATTTTAATGTTTGCATTTTCCATAATTGCACAAATGTTTATTTTTTTTAAACATTCAAAAGTAAATATAAAAACAAATGTTAATACTTAAAAACCTTTACTTATTTAAATAGTAACAATATACTAACATTAAAGTTACAATTGTTTAATTTTTGATGCAGAATATTAACTTTTTAATATTAAAGACTAATTAGTTTTAATTTTTACTGTTTTATGATTAAATTTAATACTGAATTTTTTTAAATACTTTTATTATGAAACATTTTTACTTTTTATGTTTAACAATTTTAATTTCTGTTGCTTCTTTTGGGCAGGAAATGCTTTTAAACGGAAATTTTGAGTCTTGGGATGACTCAACCTCGCCTACAAACTGGACAAAAGTTGAAAACATAACGCAAGAATCTGCTACCGCTAATATTCATGGAGGTACTTATTCGGCAAAACATGTTGGTGGAACAAAAGATTTAGGGCAATCAATTACTAGTATTACTGCAGGTGCAAATTATACAATTACTTTATGGTATAAAGTTATAGAGTCTGATGGAGACGATGCTAGAATTTGGAGTTACTGGAAAGATTCTTCAGGTGATAATATTGATAATAATGATTATGATTCTGAAGATGCTATTAGAGGTCCTAATAATAGTTATTTTGATAATAATGGAGGCGTTTGGTCTGAATATACTGCTACAATTACAGCACCTGCTAATGCTGCAGAGTTTTATTTTGAGTTAAGAACTTATTCTGGAGCAATGGTCTATTGGGATGATTTATCATTTTTTAAAGAAGAAAGTTCAGAAATAACTTTAACACTTCAAGATGGTCCAGTAAGTGGAACAGTAGATACTACTTCACCCGAAGAAACACAACAAGAACTACAATTTGAAGTCACTAATTTTACAGTAGCTGCTCCATCTGCAGGAGATGGTTATATTGTATGGGAAGTAATTGATAATAGCAATGGAGATATTGTTTATGATTCTGGTGAAGAACAAG
Source organism: Lutibacter sp. TH_r2 (assembly GCF_033101135.1). Classification (NCBI taxonomy): domain Bacteria; kingdom Pseudomonadati; phylum Bacteroidota; class Flavobacteriia; order Flavobacteriales; family Flavobacteriaceae; genus Lutibacter; species Lutibacter sp. TH_r2. The sequence continues at coordinate 1,046,581 of NZ_JAWMPV010000001.1, read as the reverse complement.
ATTTATCAGATCCAGTTCAACTTTTAGAATTGGTACAAGGTGATACATACACTTTAAATGCTAAACTAGTTGATAATACTGGAGCAGATTTAGATCCAGCAGTAGAATACACCTTAACAAGTACAGTAGAAGCCTACACTCAAGTTGCTGATTTAGCAACATTAAGAGCTGGAGAAATAGGTAAATATTACGAAGTTACTAGTGAAGTTATTGCGGTTTGGGCACAAGATTATGATCATCAAAAATGGGCTAAAGATGCTACAGCAGGTATTATAATCACCGATTACGATGAAGTAATAGCAACAATATACAACGAAGGTGATGGTATAACAGGAGTTAAAGGTCAGTTAGATGACCACTATGGTTTATTACAATTATTACCTACAGTAGATCCCGGAACAGCTACTTCAACAGGAAACCCTGTAGAAGCTCAATTACTTACTATTGCGGATTTAATAGCTGATCATGAGCCTTACGAATCTGAATTAGTAGAAATAGCAGATGTTGTTTTTGAAGATGCTGATGGAACTACTGTTTTTGAAAATTTTAAAAATTATAATATTACCGATCCAAGTAGTGAAACTCCAATAGCGTTTAGTACTTACGTAATTAAGTTTGCTGATTACGATGGTGAAATTATACCTTCAGGTTCTCAAACAATTAAAGCGCTTGTTGGTGAGTATAATGGTGCTGTACAAATTGCATCTAGAAATATGACAACAGATTTAATTTTAAGTGTTTCTGAAAACAATATTGAAGGTTTTGGAATGTATCCAAACCCAGTTTTAAATGGTGAATTTAGAATTACAACCGCTTCTAGTGTTGCTAAACAAGTGTACATTTATAACATGCTAGGTAAACAAGTATATAGCAAAATGGTTAGTTCAAACCAAAGTGTAAATGTTGCTAATTTAACTACTGGAATTTACTTTGTAAAAGTAATCCAAGAAGGAAAAACTGCAACTGTAAAATTAGTAGTTAAATAAATAGAATAGCATATAATTATAAAAAAGCATTCCAAACGGAATGCTTTTTTATGTTCTATTATTTAAGTAGTTTATGTAAATAACAATATACCAACTACAAACTTACAATTGTTTAATTTTTAATGCTGAATATTAACAAAGTGTTATATTTTATATAAAATATGTTATTTGGTTTTATTATATTCTAACAAAAAGCTATTTTTGATACGAAAAATTTAAAAACAATTAATTTATTTAAAATTTTATTTTATGAAAAAACTTTACTTTTTATTTTTAACATTATTAATCTCTGGAGCATCTTTTGGGCAAGTGATTAATGAATTTCAATCTAATCCTCCAGGAGCTGATCCTGACCCTGGAAATATAGAGATTAAAGGAACTCCTGCAGCTTCGTTTTCTGGTTGGATATTAAGTGTTGAAGCTGATGCCGCGCCAGCTACAATTGATAGAGCTTCTAGTGTTTCTGGAACTTTCGATTCAAATGGTTTGCTTGTTGTTAGTATTCCTGATCTAGAAAATCCAAGTTTCACTTTAGTTTTAGTCGATACTTTTACTGGAAGTACAGGAGATATTATGGACCCTGCAAATTTATCAACTTTAGGGATAACAACAGTATATGATGCTATCGGTATTCCTGATAGCGCAGCTGATGAGGTGAGATTAATTGGTGCAGCATTAGGTGGTATGGATTTTTCTTACACAGGTGATGAACCGGAAATTGTGTTTAGAGATACAAATGATTTTTGGTATGCCGTAAATTTAATTGGAGATAATACTTCTATTTATGATATTGATGCGAATAATGTAGATGTTGCTAATTTTAGTTCTGATCCTTCTATTGGTACATCATTTGGAAGTTTAAGTCCTGAAAACACGGCAACAGCCGGTATTTCTGATAATAATATCGAAAACTTTGGAGTATATCCAAACCCTGTTGCTAATGGAGAATTTAGAATTACAACAGCTTCTAGTGTAGATAAACAAGTTAGTATTTTTAATATGTTAGGTAAACAAGTTTATAGTAAAACGGTTAAAGCTAACCAAACTATAAATGTTGCTAATTTAACTACTGGAATTTACTTTGTAAATGTTCTTGAAGAAGGAAAAACAGCTACTAAAAAATTAGTAATTAAATAAGCTAACTTATAAATAGTTAAAAAAAAGCATTCCAAACGGAATGCTTTTTTTTATTATATTTAACATAAAAATAGCTTATGAACTCTAAATTTAATTTTGAGAATATTTTATTCTTAGACATTGAAACCGTACCCGAAACTGAAAATTTCAGTGATTTATCTGAACTTAAAAAAGAACTATTTACTAAAAAAACAGAGTACCAACGAAAAGATGATTTTACTGCTGAAGAATTTTACAATAGAGCTGGAATTTGGGCAGAATTTGGAAAAATAGTTTGTATTTCAGTTGGGTATTTTATCGATTTTGAAACCGAAAACCGAAAATTTAGAGTTACTTCTTTTTACGGTAATGAAGTAAGTATATTAAAAGAGTTTAAAACGCTTTTAGACAATCATTTTAACAAACAACAACATGTACTTTGCGGACATAATGGAAAAGAATTTGACTTTCCGTTTATAGCACGTAGAATGATAATTAATCAAATTGAATTACCTTCAAAGTTAAACTTATTTGGTAAAAAACCCTGGGAAATTCCTCATTTAGATACTATGGAAATGTGGAAATTTGGCGATTATAAACATTTTACTTCATTAAAACTACTTACCGAAATTTTAGGAATTCCTTCACCAAAAGATGATATAGATGGAAGTGAAGTAGGTGAAGTTTTTTATAAAGAAAAAAACATTAAACGTATAGTTACCTATTGCGAAAAAGATACCATTGCGGTTGCTCAATTATTATTGCGTTTTAATAATAAACCATTGTTAAAGGAACTAGAAATTATACACGTTTAGTTTTTTATTTAATTGTTAGTGTTTCTGGCCTTTAATAGTAAAAAAACTAAGCCTGTCTAAAAAATATGAAATTCGTCATATTCAACTTGTTTCAGTATCTCATCATGCTAATACCTAATCACTTTGAGAACTAGAATCTAAATACTCACTAGTTTTTAAAATAATTAAACCAGTGTATTTCAAAATTATTCTATCTACAATTTAGTAGAAATTTTTGAAACCAACTTTTTTCTTTTGAAGTAGTTATTTTAATTTTAACGTAACAAAACACACAGTATTATTTTCCTTTAGGTTTAAATTTGCAACACATTTTATTTTTAATTAACCCAAAAATAAAAGTAAAATAACGCAATCCAATTATGAAAAAAGCCATTACATTTATAAAATTAAACGTTTTAATTTTAAGTATTTTTAGCACACTTTTAAGCTGTAAAAATGCAAATAAAAACGAAGTTTCTAAAATTAAAGTTCCAAAAACTAAAAAAGAGCAACTTACGTTAAGTAAAGGTTTTCAACTACTTGAATCAAATTGTTTTGCTTGTCATAGTCCAAAAAACCCTATTGAAGATCGAATTGCACCTCCAATGGCAATGATTAAAGATTTTTATATTACTAATAATAAAAACATTTCAGAAGAAGATTTTATTAAAAGCCTAATTACTTTTATAAATAATCCTAATGAAGAAAATTCAAAAATTCCGGAAGCAATTGAGCGTTATGGTTTAATGCCTAAAATGAATTTTACAGAAGAGCAGATTACACAAATTGCTAAATACATATACAATTCAAAATTAGAACAGCCAAATTGGTATAAAAATCATTTTCATAATGAAAAATTTATACATCTTGAAAATTTAAAAAACGAAGATTTAAGTTATAAAGAACTTGGTTTAAAATACGCTATGAATACAAAAGCTGTTTTAGGAAAAAACTTAATTGCAGCCATAAAAAATAAAGGTACTGAAGGAGCTGTAGCTTTTTGTAATACTAGAGCTTTTAATATTGTTGATAGTGCAGGTGTTACTTTAAATACAAAAATAAAAAGAGTTTCAGACCTTCCAAGAAATTTAGCAAACACTGCTAATAAAACCGAATTGGATTATATTTATAGTACTAAAAAAGCAATGAAGAATAATAAAAAAACTTCACCTTTAGTACAAGAAATTGACAAAAAAATGGTTGCTTATTATCCAATTGTAACTAATACTATGTGTTTGCAATGTCACGGTGTACCAAACACTCAAATTTTACCAGCAACATTGTCTAAAATAAAAGAGTTATATCCTACCGATAAAGCAACTGGTTATGGAGAAAATGAACTTAGAGGTATTTGGGTTATTGAAATGGATAAAAAGTAATGATCTAAAAATCATCACATCACCGCTATTATTGTTGTGTTCCACCAACAACTGAAAATATATTTAAAATTACCAACATAAAATGTCATGCCTGCGTAGTTAGGTATTCACACTAGAATAAATTTACAGGAATTACTATAACATTTTTTATCGCTATTCTTCTTCTAACTTACTAGAAAGTTCAAACCAACGTTCTTCTTTTTCATCAATTAGTTTTGAAGTTTTTTCAAGTTGAATAGATAAATCATTAATTTCTTCACCAGAAAGCGAACCGTCTAAAAATTTAGCTTCAATAGTACTTTTTTCTGCAGTTAGTTTTTCAATTTCACCTTCAATAGCATCAAATTCACGTTGCTCCATATACGATAGTTTTACTTTTTTATCGGTATTTACACGTGTATCTTCTTTTTTAACTACAGCTGACTCTTCTTTTGGTTTAGAATCTTCATACACTCTATAATCTGTATAATTTCCAGGGAAATCTTCTACAACACCATTACCTCTAAATACAAATAAATGATCTACAATTTTATCCATAAAATACCTATCATGCGAAACTACCAATAAGCAACCTGGAAAATCTAACAAAAAGTTTTCCAATACATTTAAAGTAACAATATCTAAATCGTTTGTAGGTTCATCGAGAATTAAAAAATTAGGATTCTGAATTAAAACGGTACATAAATACAAGCGTTTACGTTCACCACCACTTAATTTTTCTACAAAATCGTATTGACGTTTTCTACTAAATAAAAAGCGTTCTAACAGTTGAGCAGCCGAAATACTTCTTCCTTTTGTTAGTGGAATTTGTTCTCCGTACTCTTTAATAATTTCTATTACTTTTTGACCCGGTTTTGGGTTAATTCCATCTTGTGTATAATAGCCAAATTTTACTGTTTCACCAACCACAACTTTACCAGCATCAATAGGGATTTTTTGAGTAATTAAATTTAAAAATGAAGATTTTCCAGTTCCATTTTTTCCAATAATTCCAATACGTTCACCACGCTGAAATACATATTCAAACCTATCCAATATAACTAAATCGTCAAACTTTTTGGAGATATGGTGAAGTTCTAAAATTTTAGAACCCAAGCGTTCCATATTAATTTCTAACTGAACTTGGTGATTGTCTCTACGTTTATGAGCCTCTTCTTTAATTACAAAAAAATCGTCTATCCTACTTTTAGATTTTGTGGTACGTGCTTTTGGTTGTCGGCGCATCCAATCCAATTCCTTTTTAAATAGATTTTTAGCTTTATCTACACTTGCTTGCTCTTGCGCAATTCGTTCTTCTTTTTTTTCAAGAAAATAAGAGTAATTTCCTTTATAGGTGTAAAATTTTCCTTGATCTAATTCAACAATTTCATTACAAACACGTTCTAAAAAGTAACGATCGTGTGTAACCATAAAAAGTGTAATTTTTTCTTTTGAAAAATAACTTTCTAACCATTCAATCATTTCTAAATCTAAATGATTTGTAGGTTCATCTAAAATTAATAAATCTGGTTTATGAATAAGAATTATTGCTAATGACAATCGTTTTTTTTGACCACCAGAAAGCGAGCTTATTTTTTGATCTAAATCTTCTAATTTTAGTTTAAATAGAATCTGTTTGTATTGTGTTTCAAAATCCCACGCATTATGTTGTTCCATTTGCTCAAAAGCTTTTTGGTAAACTTGCTCGTTTTCAGGATTTTTTAAAGCTTTTTCATAAGCTTCAATTACTTTAAGAATAGGATTTTCAGAATTAAAAATAGCTTCTTCTATGGTACTATTTTCATCTAATTCATCTTCTTGTGATAAATAGGCTATTTTTAAATCTTTTCTCGAAATTACTTGTCCTTCATCGGGTGAATCCAAGCCTGCAATAATATTTAGCATGGAAGTTTTTCCTGTACCATTTTTTGCAATAAATGCAATTTTTTGATCTTTATTAATTCCGAAGGAAATACCACTAAAAAGTTCTAGTTCTCCAAACGACTTTGATATATTTTCTACAGATAAATAATTCATTCAAAAAGTAATTTTGACAAAACTACATAAAAAAACCCGAGAAATTTCTCGGGTTTTAAAGGTTTATAATTGATTGTTATTGTTTAATAAACTTTTTAGACATTATTTCTTCACCATCATTTACTTCAATTATGTAAACTCCAGCTTTTAATTGGCTAACATTAACAGGTTCTTTTACAATACCTACTTTAATTGTTTGCCCTAATATATTACTAATTTTATATGAAGCGTTTTGGTTGTAACTCATTCTTATTGATAAAAACTCGCCTTTTACAGGATTTGGATAAACCGTAAATTCATCAATATCAAATTCACCTTCTGCAACATCATTTAGATAGTTAATAAATTCTATTCCATCTAAATTTCTATTACTACCTGTTCCAATAATTCCAGAAATTGTTACTTGATCAATGTAAATATAATCGGCATTTCCAGAAGCATCACATTGGAATCTAAATCCAGCATTAGAAGCAAAATTAAAGTTTGTTTTGTCCAATGTAACAGTTGCTGTATAGAAGCCATTATTTTCAAAATCTGTTCCTCTAGCGTAGCTAGCTACAGTAGACCAAGATGAACCATTGTAGAAACGTACCCAAAAATCCTCTCCATTTTCCATACTTCTTGAATAGAAGTAGAAATTAATTTCAACTGAATCGTAAGCATTAACATCAACATTTGAAAGTGTCATTGCTGAAGCAGTTCCAGAATTATCTCTTAATCTAATTGAATAAGAACCTTCATAAGAACGTGTTCCAGAATATCGTGCAACATCACTTCCTCCATCAGCCCAGCCATCCCAGCCAGATTCAAAGAAACCTTGATGTAAAACAGTTGTTGAATTTGTTGAGCCTTCTAAAGTAGTTGTAGTAGCTGTATTACTATCTCCAGAAATATTTCCTGCAGCATCTTTTGCTCTTACAGTAAAACTATACGTTGTATTTGCGGCTAACCCTATTACTTGGTATGTAGTTCCGGAAGTAGAAGTTAATAAACTTCCATCTTGATATACATCATAACCAGTTACTTCAACATTATCTGTAGAACCATTCCAGCTTAAATCAATTGAATTAGACGTTTCATTATTTGCAATTAGACTTGGTGCCGTTGGTGCTTGCGTATCTGGTGCATCAGTTGTAATTGTTTCAGTATTGCTATCTCCAGAAATATTTCCAGCTGCATCTTTTGCTCTAACTGTAAAACTATAAGTTGTTCCGGCGTTTAAACCACTAGCTTGATAGGTTGTGTTAGATGTAGAAATCACTAAACTTCCATCTTGATATATATCATAACCTGTAACTCCAACGTTATCTGTAGAATCACTCCAGCTTAAATCAACTGATGTTTCTGTGATATTACTTGAAGTTAAATTAGGTGCTGTTGGCGCTTGCGTATCTGGTGCATCTGTTGTTATAGTTTCAGTATTACTATCACCAGAAGTATTGCCAGCCGCATCTTTTGCTCTAACTGTAAAACTATAAGTTGTTCCAGCAGTTAAATTGGTTACTTGATATGTTGTTCCAGATGTTGAAGTTATTAAAGTAGCATTTCTGTAAACATCGTATTCAGTTATTCCAACATTATCCGTAGCTCCACTCCAACTTAAATTCACACTAGTTTCGGTAATATTGTTTGAAGTTAATACAGGTGCTGTTGGCGCTTGTGTATCTGGAGCTGAATCCATTAATACCACAGTATAATCTTCTACTTCACCATACGTAAATGTTTCACAAGATGTTGGAACACCGTTATACTTCATAGAAACTCTCATAGTTGTTGTTCCGGTTATTGCTGAAGAAGGAACTGTAAATGTTCCACTAACTGGTGTATTTCTAGTAGCAGCTTGTGTCCATACTTGTTCACCAGAATCATTAAAATCACCATCTTTATTATAATCTATCCATACTGAATAACCTTCACTATAAATAGTTCCAGTCCAAGTTGGTGTAATGGTAATTGTAACAGCTTCATCTTTATTTAAATTTGTTGAAATGGAAGTATGATCGCTGTATCCATTTCCAGATCCAGAAGTATTATCAATGGTTCCAATTTGAACTCTGCTAATATATTCATCATTCACATTATTTCCTTGGGAGTCACAGTATGTTAAAACCTGTTCTAAAGTGGTAAAGTTTTCTGAAGTACTAAATTCAGAACTTTCGCTAGAACAAACACTTTGTACTTGCGCTTCATATTGAGTTAGTGGATTTAACCCTGTAATATCAAAAGTTTCATTTCCAGTGCTTTCTTGTGCCCAAGTTGATGTTCCTGTTTCTCTATATTGAACCACATAAGTTGCTCCAGAAACCTCATTCCATGTGAGTGTTGCTCCAGTTGCTGAAACGTTAGATGTAGTTAATCCGGTAGGTACAATAACATTACATACCACTTCTTCTTCAATAGAAAAATTAGCATTTGAAATATCAAAGAAAATATTATCTGCTGCTTCAACCTTAATTCTATTCTGTGTTCCTATGTTATTAGGAACCGTAATTTGTTGAGATCCATCATTTGCAACTCCTGAAGCTAATGAAATAGGATAGGTATTCCCTCCATCAGTAGATAATAAAATATTAACTGTTTGGCAGTTTACGGCGCTTCCAGTTGTTCCGGCAACATCCCAAGTTACAGTTTGCGCTTGCCCTACATTCCATGTTAAAGATGTATTTGGAGCAGAAACAACAAATGGTCCTGCAGAACTATTTACGGTTACCACCATATCATCACTATTATTTGCGCCATTACCAGCAACATTATCTCTAACGGTTAATCTAAAGTTTAACGTTCGTGCTACTGAAGGAACGGCTTCCCATTGTGATGAAGTACTTCCTGCTAAAACTGTTGATAATTGCGGGAAAGTTCGTGTTTTTGTAGTTGAAGGGTTGAATGATCTAAATGCTACACCTGTTGTTGCAGTTGTACTTGGGTAAGTAGTTGAAGCATTGTTTTCATCCATTTGCTCCCAAACATAAGTTAAGCTATCTCCATCTGGATCACTACCATCGCCACTTAAGGTAAAAGGTGTGCTTTTAGGAATTGTATAATCTGATCCAGCTACTACTGTTGGAACATTATTCCCTGTATTTGTGTTTGTTTGACAACTTGTAGTTTTTACATAATTAGTAACCTGTTGAATAGACATAGCGTGAAAATAAGGATCACTGTGCGCTTGTACATCAGTAGCTCCTGTAATACCAGCATAACCCATAATAGTTGAACCACTTCCAGGTTCTACTTGTGCATTTGTACCTTCATTACCATTAAAAGTCCATGTATGATTACCACCAAATTGGTGACCTAATTCATGAGCAACATAATCTACGTCAAAATTATCACCTTCAGGCACTGTATGTGATGTAAACCCACTTCCTTTACTGCCATCTACACATACACAGCCAATACAACCTGCATTACCATTATTACTACCATTATGTACTAAATGTCCAACATCATAATTAGATTCTCCAATAACGCTTGTTAAAGTAGATTGTAATTGAGAATTTAAACTAGTAGTATATGGATCACTATTTGCCGAAGTGTAAATAACATCATCTGTATTTGCTATTAATTCCATGGTAACACCAAAATCAATTTCAAAAATTCCATTTACTCTTGTCATAGTAGCGTTAATAGCAGCTAAAGCTAAAGCTTTAGTTCCTCCAAAATATTGAGTGTATTCGCCTGTTGCAGACATTGCTAAACGATAAGTTCTTAAAACGCCATCATCAGCATTTGGTCTAGCGTTTGTATCAGCGTTAATTTTACTAGAAACATTTTCTTCTACTAAACATTCAAATTCATTTAGAGATGCTGTTTTTGAGGTTTTTGAATAAACTGCATATTGTGTTAAATCTTTAGTGTAAGGTTCAATAAAAATGGCTTCTCTACCGCTAGTTAACATCATACTTTTTAATCCTAATGGTGAAACACTAAAGCGGATTGTTGAAGCTGAATTATCAATACCTTGGCCCGCATAAGATCTAATGTTTGGATATTTTGCTTGTAAATCTGGATGCATTGTTGATGCTTCAAAAATTGCAAATCGTTCAAATTCACCTTTTACATTAGGAAATTCGAGAATAGTTGATGACTTTTGTAAATAACCTCCACGTTTTGGAGATTTTTGAAGTATACTATTTAATTGTTCAACATTAAGTTCAAATACTTGAAAATTATTTGAAAGTTGTTTTTTGTTTTGTAATACTTCTTTAATGTTTTTTGATGATTTTACCCAAGGGTTAGTTTGAGCAAATCCTAAACTAAAAGAGATTACAAAAATACACACGAGTAGTTTTCGTATCATAATAAAGTTTGATTTAGGTTAGTAATTTTTAGTTGTTAATATATATATTTATATTATACATAACAAATAAGCGTTAATAATACATTTTTAATAACAATACGTTTAAAGAGTTGAAAATAAGATAAATTCAATAAGGAGAAATATGAGTTTAAAAATTCAAAATTTATCAATTTCATTTAAAGGTGCATCTGCCGTTAGAGGTGTTAATTTTGAATTGAAGCAAGGGGAAATACTGGGAATTGTTGGAGAATCGGGAAGTGGAAAATCAGTTTCTTCATTAGCTATTTTAGGGTTGTTGCCTAGTTACGCAACTATTAAAGGTAGCATTTTTTTTAATGAAGAAAACCTGCTAAATATTTCTGATAAAAAATTTCAAAAAATTAGAGGAAATCAAATTTCTATGATTTTTCAAGAGCCAATGAGCTCGTTAAATCCAAGTTTAACTTGTGGATTTCAAGTTCAAGAAATCTTATTACTTCATAAAAAAATAACTAAAAAAGAAGCTGAAAATCAGGTAATTGAATTATTTGAGAAGGTAAAATTACCTAGAGCTGAAGTAATTTATAATCAGTATCCACATCAACTTTCGGGTGGACAAAAGCAACGTGTTATGATTGCTATGGCTATTGCTTGTAAACCTCAAATTTTAATAGCTGACGAACCTACAACAGCTTTAGATGTAACAGTTCAGAAAGAAATTATTCAATTATTAAAAGAATTGCAACAGGAAACAAAGATGAGTATTGTTTTTATTTCTCATGATTTGGCATTGGTTTCTGAAATTGCTGACAATGTTTTGGTTATGTTTAATGGAGAAGTTGTGGAACAAGGCAATTCTAAAGTTATTTTTAAAAATCCAGAACATAATTACACAAAAGCGTTGATAAATTCAAAACCTAGGTTAGATCAACGTTTAAAAAAGTTACCTACGGTTTCAGATTTTATAAATGAGGTAATTAAAAATGATATTTATACTACTGAAGAGCGCGCAGTGTTTCATAAAGAAATCTACAGTAAAAAACCATTATTAGAAGTTAAAAATTTGGCTACTTATTTTGGAATTGGGAATAGTTTCTTTTTTCAAGAAAAAAAGTTTGTGAAAGCTGTTAACAACGTTTCTTTTAAATTATATGAAGGAGAAACTCTTGGTTTAGTAGGTGAAAGTGGTTGTGGAAAAACAACATTAGGTAGAACTATTCTTCATTTAGAAAAAGCAACAAAAGGAGCTATTTTTTACAATGGAATAGATGTTACTAGCTTAAAAAAACAAGCTTTAAAAAACTTCAGAAAGGAAGTTCAAATTATTTTTCAAGATCCTTTTTCTTCTTTAAATCCTAGAATTCCTGTTGGAAAAGCAATTATGGAACCTATGAAAGTACATCATATTTTAAATTCAACACAAGAACGAAAAGAATATGTGCTAGATATTTTAAAAAAAGTAGGTTTAGAGGAAGGTCATTTTAATCGTTATCCACATGAATTTTCTGGTGGTCAGCGTCAACGAATTGGAATTGCTCGCACCATTGCTTTAAACCCTAAATTAATTATTTGCGACGAGTCTGTTTCGGCTTTAGATGTATCAGTTCAAGCACAAGTATTAAATTTATTAAACAGTTTAAAACAAACGTTTGGTTTTACATATATATTTATTTCACACGACTTGGCAGTGGTAAAATACATGTCCGATCAGTTAGTGGTAATGAACAAAGGTAAAATTGAGGAAATGGGAGATGCAGATACGGTTTATAAAAACCCTAAAACAGATTATACCCAAAAGCTGATTGATGCCATTCCAAAAGGAATTTAAGTGTAAAAGGTTGTATATTCGCACCAAATGCAATTCAAAATAAAATACATATTCGTTTTTTGTTTCCTTTTAGGTTTCAGCCACTTATTGTTAGCTCAAGAAATGGCAGTTGATTCTATTGCTGCTGAAAAACAAATAGTTATTGAGGAACAGAATTATCTAAAATTTCAAGAATATTTTTTTGAAGCATTAAAACAAAAATCTATTAAAAATTATTCCAAAGCTATTGAAAGTTTGGAAAAATGTTATGAAATTTATCCAAGTGATTTATCGGTTGAATTTGAATTTTCAAAAAATTATTATTTTCTCCGAAACTTTAACGAAGCTGAACTGTTTATAAATAAAGCAATAGAAAAAGAACCTAATAATAATTATTTATTAGCTCATAAGGTTGAAATTTATAAAAAACAGCGAAATTATGTTGACGCAATTGAAATTCAGGAAAAAATTAACCAACTAGATTTTAAATATGCTGATGAATTGGTGTTACTTTATATACAAAATAAGCAATTAGACCAAGCTGAAAAATTAATTACAGAAATAGAGAATAAAGCGTTATCATCTAGACGAATAAAAAGTTTTAAAATTTATATTGAAAGAATAAAAAACCCTATTCAAAATAAAACAGTAGAGGCAACTACTAATTCAAATAATACATCGTTAGAAAGTTTAAGAGAAGAATTTAATAAAAACAAAGATTATCAAGTATTATTAAAGCTTTTGAATAAAGAAATTGAACTTGAAACTTTTGAATTTTTAGATAAAGATTCTAAATTAGGAATTGAATTATATCCAGCGCAACCAGTTTTATACAAATTGAACGGTTATGCTTTAAATAAATTAGGAAAATATAATGAAGCTATTGCCGTTTTAACAATTGGCATTGATTTTGTGTTTGACAATAATAAGCTCGAAGCAGAGTTTTGTGATTTGTTTGCTTTAAGTTATCAAAATTTAAATGAAACTAGCAAGGCTTTAAGTTATAAGAAAAAAGCAGAAGCTTTAAGAAAAGGTATTTAAATGAAGTTTAAAAAATACATAATAGCACTATTAATTATTACATTATCAGCTTGTAAAACGCAAAAAAACGTTACAAACGCTGGTATAAGTACTATTGCAACAAAAAAAATTATTAGCAATCATTATAATAATTCATTTAACCAAAAAACAATTTACGCAAAAATTAATGCTAAATACAAAGGTAAAAAAGCCTCTGCAACTGTTAGTGTAAGATTGCGTTTAGAAAAAGATAAAACTATTTGGTTAAGCGCAACAAAATTTGGAATTCCATTAGCAAAAGTAAAAATTACACCAACAAGAGTAAGCTATTACGAAAAATTAAGTAAAACCTATTTTGATGGAGATTTTACGTTGTTAAGTAATTGGTTAGGTACTGAATTAGATTATGAAAAAGTTCAAAATATTTTATTAGGCCAAGCGGTTATGAACTTGAGAAAAGGGAAATATATTTCTTCTATAGAAAACAATTTATATGAAGTAAAACCTAAAAAAGATAACGATTTGTTCGGTATTCTTTTCTTTTTAAATCCTGAAAATTTTAAAGTAAATAAACAGGAAATTAACAACCCAAAAGAAAAGCAATTACTATCGGTTTCATACCCAATTTATAATTTAATTGAAGGTGAGCAATTTCCAAAAAAGATTGATATTAGAGCTATTGATAATAAAGATTTAACAACTATAAATATTGAATACAAATCGGTTGAGTTTAATAAAGAACTCACATTCCCATTTGAAATTCCTAATGGTTATAAAGAAATTACTTTAAAATAATGCGTTTAAAACTCACCTATTTTTTCTTCATTTTTGCAATTTTTATGGCGGTGCCAACATCGGCTCAAAAAAGCAAACGTCAAGTTTTAGAAGCTCGTAGAAAACAGCTTCAAAAGGATAAAGTATATATAAATGCACTACTTTCAAATGCTAAACGCAAAGAACAAAACTTATTAGGTGAATTAAACGATATTAAGGATAAGATTAAAATTAGTGAAGAAATAATTTCTACCATTTCAAGTGAATCTAAAGAATTATCTAATGAGATCTATTTGAATCAGCTTGATATCAATAAATTTAAACGTGAATTAGTAGACTTAAAAAAGGATTACGGAGATATGATATACAAATCATACAAAAGTAAATCTCAAAATAGTAGAGTTATGTTTTTACTGTCTTCCAAAAGTTTTACGCAAGCATACAAGCGTTTTCAATATATGAAACAATACAATTCATATAGAAAAAAACAAGGTGAAGAGATTGCTAAAAAAACATATGATTTACAAGTTTTAACGGATTCACTTCAAATTAAAAAAGATTTAAAACAGCAATTGCTTTCTGAAAAACAAAGTGAGCAAAACTTAATTGAGAAGGATAAAAAATCACAAGAAGGCTTGTTAAGTCAAGTAAAGCAGAAAGAAAATAAGTATAAAAAACAGATACAAGGTTTTATTAAAGAAGAAAAAAGAATTAATGCTCAAATAGATAGATTAATTAGAGCGGCAATTGCTGCTTCCAATAAAAAAGCGGGAACTACTTCATCATCTTCATTTGCATTAACTGCTGAAGCAAGAGCATTAGCAACTAAATTTACTTCAAATAAAGGCAAATTACCTTGGCCAGTTGAAAAAGGATATGTTTCTACGTATTATGGAAAACAACCACATCCAGTTGTAAAAACATTAACTATTCAAAGTAACGGTGTTAGAATTACCACAAATAAAGGAAGTAAAGCAAGAGCTGTATTTGAAGGAACTGTTTTGGCCGTTCAACTAATGAGTGGTAATAAAAAAACGGTTCTTATTCAGCATGGAAATTATATTTCGGTATATAAAAATCTTGAAAATGTTACCGTTTCTAAAGGGCAAAAAGTAAAAACAAAACAACAAATAGGTTCTATTTTTACCGATAAAGTTACGGGAAAAACTATTTTAAGTTTTATGATTAACAATAACTTAAAAACTGAAAATCCAGCTAATTGGATTTATAAAATGTAGATATACTTTGAAAAAAAGTAACCTAATAGTGTTTATCTGTTTTATGGTTTGCAATATTTCACTTGCATTTCCTACACAAAATAAGTTAAAAAAAACAACTTCTAATATAACATTAGACTCACTTATAAATTCTGCAGAAAACAAATTAAACGAAGCCAAAGATTTTACTGGTTCTGCCAATTATCCAAAAGCATATGATAATTTATGGAGTGTTTTAAGCCTTTCAGATTCTATTAAAAATCCAACTTTAAAGTATAAAGCGTACAAGCAACTTTCAATGCTTTATTCTATTTTTCATAATTATAAAAAAGCTTCTTCTTGTATAGATTCCATGTTTTTTTATGCTGAAAAATCTAATTTTATTTCTCCAAATTCTCAAGCAAACTTGCACTTTTCGGCAGCAATTACTTATAGAATGAGTAAAAATTACAATGAAGCTTCCAAGGAATTAAAAATTAGTGAACAAATATTTGATTCTATAAAAACACCCATAACAAATAAGTTATACATATTAACAGAAAAAGCACATTTAAATACTTTACAAGGCAATTATAAAGAGTCAGAAAAAATATTAACTGATATTTCAAAACAAGTTTCACCAAATCATTCGTATGCGTCTATTTTATATTCAATGTGGGGAGATTTATATGTTGAAATGAATAATAAAAGTAAAGCTTTATATTATTTTAATAAAAGTTTGTCTGCTATTTCAGAACATAAAACCAGAATTGGGTTAAAAGTAGAATTGCTGCAAAAAACATCTAATTTAAATTCTATTTTAGGCAACCACAAAATTGCTTTTCAGCAAATGAAAGCATCAAAACATTTGGGAGATAGTTTATTTGGAAGTCAAAGTTTAAGAAACAAACAACTTTTTGAAATTAAAGATTCTCATAGAAAACTTATTGTTGAAAATCAAAAAATTAAAAAAGAACAAGAGTTAAAGCTTTTAAAAAGTAAGAAGGATAAATTAAATCAGCAATTAATTTTTTCGTTAATTCTTTTAATTACAATAATTTCAGCAGCATTTTTTGTTATTTCATCTTTAAAAAAGAAACATCTTTTAGAAAAAGAACTAATTACTGAACGTACTCGATCTGAAATTGAACTAAAGAAAAAAGAACTTACTTTAACCGCATTGCAGTTAATGGAAAAAGATAAACTGTTAGATGAAATTAAAGTGGATTTAAAAAAGATTCAGAAAGACAAAAATGTTGAATCTATCAATAAAATAAGAAGTACCATTAATGTAAGTTCCAAGAAAAATTGGGAAGAATTTGAAGCAAGGTTTGTACAAATAAATAACTCTTTTTACGATTCACTTCATAAAAAACATAACAATTTAAGTAGAAACGAATTGAAACTTTGTGCTCTAATTAAATTGAATTTTTCTAGTAAAGAAATGGCTGATATTTTAGGTGTTTCTGCTGATAGTATTAATAAAGCTAGATACAGATTAAGAAAAAAAATGAACTTAACTAGAGATGAGAATTTAGTTACTTATATCAGTTCTATTTAATTATCTATAAAAAAAAGAATCGTCATTCTGAACTTGTTTCAGAATCTCATTGAATCTTTCTTCAATTATTATGAGAACCTGAAACAAGTTCAGGTTGACGAAACCTTAACTTGTTAAATAACCGTAAAAAATATTATTCAGACTTTGCAATAACCTTGGTAATAACAAAAGGCTCTTTATTACCCGGAGGTATAATTTTGATGGACTTATGTTTTACTTCACCATTCACTGTTTTTACTTTAAGGCGAACTGGCTTACCATATTCCGGTGGAATTGGTATCTTGATTTTTAACGTTCGCTGATTGCTTAAAAGTGTATGTGTATCAATTTCTACACCCGACATAGAAGTGACAACAATAGCTTCTTTACTTGCATCAACAAAGTTCAATTCTGCATCCCATGTACTTACATAAACTCCTGGGTCAATAAATACAATTTCATACTCTACCCAATCCAAATCTTCATTCTCACCTTCATTACTTTTTTTATTTCCAAATGATTCGTCTTTATATAGGTAGTTCCATTTTTTATTACGATTCTCATCTTTTGAATCAAAGTAACCACTTTTTTGACCTACTTTAATTTGAGGAATTATACCTTCTTCTACATAAATATTTTTACTTGCAACAATCTTTTCACTCGATTGTCCAATCATAATTTCAAAGTCACCTTCTTCTACTTTAAATTCCTTCGCTGCTACATCATAATGAGAAAATGCTTCGTAAGGTAATTTAATAGAAACCGTTTTACTCTTACCTGCTGGCACATGTAATCTTTTAAATCCTTTTAAAGCTTTAGTAGCTACAATATGATTGGCTTCAAGATCACGAACATATATTTGTACAATCTCATCTCCATCCATTTCACCAATGTTCTTAACCGTTGCAGTAACAGTTATTTCCTGGCCATTTTTTACTTTTTTTCGGTTAAGCTTCATGTCCTCAATTTCAAATTGAGTATAACTTAAACCAAAACCGAATGGATATAATGGTTTCTTTTTTGCATACATGTAGGTACGTCCCACTTCTGGACCGTAATCATCTTTCCAGGTTGTTACGTTATAATCGTGAAAATGTGGCAAGTCATTCTCCGATTTAACCCAGCTAGTACTAAGTTTACCTCCTGGATTTACATCGCCAAATAAAACATTTGCTAATGCGGTTCCTTGTTCCTGTCCGTTAGGCCATGCGCAAATAATTCCTGGAAGATTTTCCTGTTCCCAACCAATAGAAGTAGATCCACTAGGTACTAACACAAGTATTACATTTTTATTAACTGCCTGAACCGCTTTGATTAATTTGTGTTGTTTTCCAGGAAGTTTTAATGAAGTACGATCCAGCGTTTCTGTTGCTGTTGACTCGTCATTACCAACAACAAGAATTACTGTGTCTGAATTTTTAGCCAAAGCCACCGCTTCGTCTATTTTGTCTTGATCATCTTTGGCTCCAGTAACCGAACATCCTTCGGCAAAACCTACTTCACCCTTAACTCTTTTTTCAATTCCCGCTAGTGGCGATACTTTACTTTTTGGATTACCCGAATAAATACCTAACCAGCAACGATTTGCAAACGGACCAATAACTGCTAGATTCTCAATATCTTTTTTTAAGGGTAATACATCATTGTTTTTCAATAGAACAATAGATTGCTCGGCAGCTTTCAGTGCCAACTGCTTATGTGTTTCACATTCAAGCACACTTGAAGGGATTTCTGAATATGGAACAAGAGAAGGATCATCTAAATCTCCAGTCATAAATCGAAGTCTTAAAAGTCTTTTTACAGAAACATCTAATTCCGCTTCGCTTAACAATCCTTGTTCAATGGCAGGTTTAAGTGCTTTTACAAATGGAGCTGATTTTGTTTTATGTCTAAAACACTCTTGGTCTACACCAGCTTTAATGGCCATAGCAGCGGCCTCTTCTTGCGTTTTCGCAAAACGCATTCTCTTTTCTATTCCTTGAACAGCAGCCCAATCGGCAATTACATATCCTTTAAATCCCCATTCCTCACGTAACACACCGTTTACCAACTCATTATGCGCTGAACATGGAGTTCCGTTAACACCGTTTAATCCAGTCATAATTCCTGTTGCTTCTTCATCAACAATACATGTTTTGTAAGCAGGAAAGTAATACTCGTACAAATCCACATCTCTTACTAACGAGTGACTAAATTCTCTTCTTTTGTCCACATTATTAGCTACATAATGTTTTACGGTAGTTACAGTTTTTACATATTTTGGATCGTTTCCTTGCATTCCACGAACGTACATACGTGCAATTTCAGACATTAAATGCGGATCCTCACTATAACACTCTTCGTTTCTTCCCCAACGAGGGTCACGCGCCATATTTACCGTTGGCGAAAACATCATTACTTCTTTTTGTCCTTTGTTTTTTAAGGCTCTAGCTTCATTAGAAATAGCTGTAGCAACATCGAACATTAAGTCTGGATTCCATGTTGAACCCATAGCTATATTTTGTGGAAATTGAGTACAGTTCCAGGCTTTTAATCCATGAAGTGCTTCTCCATACCATTCAAAATACGGAATACCTAAACGCTCAATGGCTGGAATTCTGGATCCACAATAACTAATTTTTTCGTCGAGCGTCATTTCTGACAGTAAACTTTCAACTCGGTTATCTAATTTAGCATTTGGATCTTTCCAAACTTGTGCGTTTAAAACAGAAGTACTTATAAATATAAAAAGTAAACTGTTAATTATTGCTTTTTGTATCATAAAATTTGATATTGGTTAAATTCTATTTCAAAAATAGGATTTGACAAATCAAATAGCTACAAAAGCGTATGGACAAAATTAGGACAAGGTTATATTTTGCTTAGAAATAGAATAATTAAGCTCAAAATTTTGATTTATGCGAAGGCAGATTTATATACTAATGAAATTGATTTTTTGGTGTTTGAAATGGATACCTACTTTGGTAGGTATTACAGAATACTATTTAAATAACGCTTTTAATTCTGTAGCTTCTTCGGGTAGCATTTTACCAGCTAAAATTAAGCTCAATTGTTTTCTGCGCAAAGCACCTTCAAAACGTTTTTTTTCAAGTTCAGTTTCTGGTTTAATTTGTGGAATTTTAATAGGATGTCCCATATCATCAACCGCTACAAATGTATAAATACCTTCGTTTACCTTTGTTTTATCTTGTGATTCTCTGTCTTCAACCCAAACATCTACATATACTTCCATAGAAGATTTAAAGGCTCTTGTAACCTTTGCTTCTAATGTTAAAACGCTACCAACTGAAACAGCCTTTGAGAATGCTACATGATTTACACTTGCAGTAACTACAATTTTGTGAGAATGTCTTCTAGCAGCAATACTACAAGCTCTATCCATTCTAGCTAATAACTCTCCACCAAATAAATTCCCTAACGGATTGGTTTCTCCAGGTAATACAATATCAGTTAATACCGTTAAAGATTCTTTGGGTGTTTTTATCATTGCATTCTAATTTTTGGCAAAGATAGCGCTAATAAATTAAAATTTAATTAATTGTATGTTGAAGTGAAATTAGTATGCTTTAACCAAAAGCCAAGCATCTTTGGATTCGGTTCGCTTAATTTTATTTAAGGTATTAATAGCTTCGTTTCTAGAATCAAAACTACCATAAGAAACCTGTGTTAAGTTCCATTTGTTTACACCTAAAATTCGAGCTTTAAACCCTTTAGTTATCAACTGTTGTAATTTTTTTTCAGCGTTTGCGGGTTCTCTAAAAGCACCAGCAACAATATGATAATTTTGAGTTTCTTTAGTAACGTTTAAAGTTATTGCTGGTAATGGATTTTCAATAACAAAAGTAGCTTCTTGAATTGATTTATCAACACGTTGTTGCTCAAGTTCAGTTTTAGCAACTAGATTGTTATATTCTATTTTGTTGTATTGGTTCCAACCAACAGTTCCTAATGCAAAAATAATAGCAGCAGTAGCTGCATACTTAATAAAGGCAGGTGTTTTTCGTTTATTTTCTTCAGTTGGAATAACTGGTGCAATAGTTTCTAATTCTCTTACCTTTTCTTTATAAGTAATACGTTTAACAGCAGGAGAAACATAAGAACTTAAACCAAAAGACGATGTTAAATAATTAACTGAAGAATTTGGCTCAAAAACCATTATGCCTTCTTTGGTTAAATTTAACGATCCTATATTTTCAAGTTCTAATTCATCATAAGCCAAAGTTGTTTTCCAGTCGTCTAATTCTTGATCAATAAAGCTTAATGCTTTTTCATAAGAAATATTTTGACAGGTTGAAATATAGTTAGCTAATAAACCATCGTTATTTTTTAAGTGCGAGTTAAAAGTTAATTCTTTACTTGGAGCATAAAAAGTATGAGTAAAGTGATTTACTTTAGCAGAAATAGTATTAGTAATAAATCCTCCAAAGTTTGGAATAATTACACACTCGTAACGGTATAAAAGGTCGCTTATGTATTTGGCTAGTGTCATCGAAACAAATATAGGCCAAAAGCAAGTTAATTTTAAAGAGTTATTAAAAAAATTATTAACAATAATTTTATATATTGACACTCAAATTGTTAAAATATGCTTGAAGAAGAAATTCTATACGTTTTGGCGTTACAACGTGTAAAAGGTATAGGAGATATTAATGCTAAAAAGTTAATTTCTCACTGTGGAAATGCAAAAAATGTTTTAAATGAAAAAAAACAAATTCTTGAAAAAATAAATGGTATAGGTGCTTTTACTATTCGCCATTTATTTGATAAAAAAAACTTAATTGAGGCTGAAAAAGAACTTAAATATCTTCAAAAGAATAAGGTTGAAATCAATTATTTTTTAGATGAAAATTATCCAAATAAATTAAAACATTGTATAGATGCTCCAATTCTACTTTTTAGAAAAGGAAACATAAAATTCGAAAATCAGCCAATTATAAGTATTGTTGGAACTCGGAAAATAACAAGCTATGGGAGAATTTTTTGTGAAAAATTGATTGAAGATTTAAAAGAATACAATCCAATAATTGTTAGCGGTTTTGCTTATGGAGTTGATATTTGTGCGCATAAAGCAGCATTTAAAAATAATATGCAAACTATTGGAGTTATTGCTCATGGATTTGAGGAAATGTACCCAAAATCTCATTTAAAGTATGTTAATCAAGTATGTGAGAATGGAGGTTTTATTACTGATTTTTGGCACAATGATAAATTAATTCGAGAGAATTTTTTAAAACGTAATAGAATTGTAGCTGGACTTTCAGAAGCTACCATTATAATTGAATCTGCTGAAAAAGGTGGTTCTTTAGTTACCGCAGATATAGCAAATTCATATAACAGAGATGTGTTTGCGGTGCCCGGTAGAACAACTGATAATTTTAGTAAAGGTTGTAACGATTTAATTAAAAGAAACAAAGCAGCTATTTTGAATTCAGCACAAGATTTAATTGAAATGTTGAATTGGCAATTAAAAGATGAGGAGCCTAAACTAATTCAAAAACAATTGTTTGTAGATTTAGATGAAACGGAACAATTAATTTATGATTTTCTGTTTGAAAACGGTAAAGAATTGTTGGATATAATTGCAATTAATTGTGAAATGCCTATTCAAAAAACAACATCAATTTTGTTTAGTATGGAAATGAAAGGTGTGGTAAAACCTTTGCCAGGAAAACTATTTGAAGCTATATAAAAAAAGCTGCATTTAAAAATGCAGCTTTTTTATTAATTTAAATATAGAGTTAAATTAGTGTAATTCTAATTTCTGAACTTTTGAATAATTTTCTCCTCTAATAGCTTCAAATGCAGCTATTAATTCTTTTAGCTTTTCAGGATTTGATTCGGCTAAATTATTTTTTTGTGCTCTATCTTCCTTTAGGTTATATAATTGAAATTTTTTGTTATCATGTCCTAATTCAATATTCACCTGATTATTGTAATTTTTTCCATTGTATGGAGGAATTAAAGCCCAATCTCCGTTACGGTAAGCTGTTCTTGAAGTAGCTTCTAATATTAAATCTTTTCTTCCTATTTTACTTGTTCCTAAAAAGGCATCTAATACATTTTCACTATCACTATCACTTTCAGCAATATCACTACCAACTAATTTTGAAATAGATGATAATAAATCTACTTGACAAACCAATGCGTCTGATACCGATGGTTCAATTTTCCCTTTCCAGTATGTAAAGAATGGAACATGTGTACCAGCATCGTATAAACTGTATTTTCCACCTCTTAAACCACCAGTAGGAGTATGATTTCCAATTTTAGTATCAGCATCATCAAAATAACCATCGTTTAATACTGGTCCGTTATCACTTGAAAATACAATAAGTGTGTTTTCTAATAAGCCTTCTTCTTCTAATGTTTTAATAAATTCTCCAACTGCCCAATCTGCTTCCACAATCACATCTCCTCTAGGACCTAAAGTTGTTGATCCAACAAAAAGAGGGTTTGGAGTTCTTGGAACATGTGGTTGTTGCATTGCATAATATAAAAAGAAAGGTTCATTTTTATGTTTTTTAACATAGTCTTGAGCTCCTTTTAAAAAATGATCAGCCATATCTACATCAGTCCATTTTGCTTTTTCACCACCTTTCATGTAACCAATTCTTGGGATACCATTTACAATTGTGTTGTTGTGACCATGGTGCCATTTCATTGTTGTTAATTCTGGATTGTCTTTTCCTGTAGGTTGACCTTCAAAATTTTCTTTGTAGCTAACTTCAATTGGATCATTTGGATCTAAACCTTGAACATTTCCGTTTTCTATGTATACCGTTGGAACTCTATCTTGAGTTGCTGCCATAATATATGCATAGTCAAAACCAACTTCGTTTGGACCAGGTGAAACTCGTTCATTCCAGTTTACCATTCCACTTCCTAATCCTAAATGCCATTTACCTACAATACCTGTATGGTATCCTTTAGTTTTTAACATTTTTGGAAGTGTCATTTGTTCTGTAGAAATAATTAATGGAGCAGTACCAGGTAATATTTTTGCCTGTTTGTTTCTCCAAGGGTAAACACCAGTTAGTAAACCATATCTACTTGGTGTACACGTTGCGGAAGTTGCATATCCGTTTGTGAATTTAACTCCGCCATTTGCTAGTTTATCAATGTTTGGCGTGTTAATTTCAGTAGCTCCATAAGAGCTTAAATCTCCATAACCTAAATCGTCTAAATAAATAACAACAATGTTAGGTTGTGTTTTTGTTTCTTTAACTTCAGTTGGTTTTGAATCCTTACAACTTATAGCAAGTGAAGCTAAAATAATTAAGAATAATGTATTGAAATATTTCATATTAAAAATTATAAATGTATTATTTACGTTTAATTTTATTTTGTAAAAGTAATAATTTTATTTTAAATGGTTTGTGTCAATTTAATTCAAATTTAAAAGTTATTAAGATATGATTAAGAATTTATAGTTATTCATGTTTAGAAGTATTTAATATGTATTTTTGTATTTTAAAATATTAGAATGATAGAAATCCCTAAAAATGTAAAAGGCCTAATATTTGATTTAGATGGCACTTTGGCTAATACAATGCAAAATCATTTTAAATCATGGAGAAAAGCTCTATCTCCATATGGAATAGATTTTACTTCTGAATTGTTTTTAAGTTTAACAGGAATGTCTAGATGGGCAACTATTGAAAAGTTAAATGAAATGTTTGAAACAAAAATGGATGTTGCTGAAGTTGGAAAAAATAAAGGTGAATATTTTCATGAAGTCGCTCATTTAACTGAAGAAATTAAAATTGTTGGAGATGTTGTAAGAAAGTATCACGGAATTTTACCAATGTCAATTGGAACAGGAAGTACAAGAAGCGGAGCTAAACAATCTCTAGAAATAACAAATCTGCAAAAGTATTTTGAAATTGTAATTACATCGGATGATATAATAAACCCAAAACCACATCCGGAAACTTTTTTAAAGTGTGCTGAATTAATGAATGTAAACCCAAAAGATTGTGTGGTTTTTGAAGATGGGATTTTAGGAATGCAAGCTGCTGAAGCTATAGGAATGTCTGTTATAGATGTAAATGATTATTACAAAGTTGAATTTACAGTTTAAAAACTATTTTTTAATTGAAAAAGTAGAGAACAATTTTACTTTTAATTCTATATATATTATTGTTTTCTTGATTGGATACTTTCAATAATTACAGTTGCTAAAATTAATAAACCTCCAATTATAGTGGTGTTTTTAGGATATTCTTTAAGAAAAATAATACCTAAAATAATACCATAAATAGGACTCATACTACTAATAATACTTACAGTACTTATAGAAAAATGCTTAAAACTGTTTACAAAAATGGTATGTCCAATTGCAGTTGTAATTAATCCTAAAGCAAATAATTTAGGCCATTCACTTTTAATGGGCAGATTGTCTCCAAATAAAACTGGAAAAGAAAACAATACAATAATAGCCATTTGGTAAAACATAACTTTTGAAGCGTTAAAATGTGAAAGATTTCTTTTTGTAAAAATATTTCGTAAAGCAAATAATACAGCTGATATAATTCCCATTATTACACCTTTGGTAAAGTTGTTTTTAAAATTCATTTCAGGAGTTAAAAAATAAATTCCTAGTAAAACTAATCCACCTAATAAAATATGATTTTTGTTAAAACGTGTTTTAAAAAAAAAGGGTTCAATAAGAGCAGTAATTATTGGGTATGTAAATAGCGATAACATTCCAATTGCAACATTAGATAAGTGCAAAGCATAGAAATAAGTAATCCAATGGGCACCTAAAAATAGACCGCTTATAAGCAGAGAATATGCATCTCTTTTGGAAGTGATTTTTAAATCGTATTTTTTATAAATACAAAAAATACCTAAAAATAGCGCTCCTAAAAAACATCTCCACCAAATTGTATTTTCAGGAGCTAAACCTATAGATCTTCCTAAAACACCTGATGAGCAAATAAAAAGAATAGCGAAGTTTACTTCTAATACATTTTTTAAGTGTTGATTTTTCATTGATTTATATTTTTTTTAATACACTTAAAGCAGTTTCAATAGAGTCTATTCTAATAAAAGTTAATAGTAAACGCAATCCTTTTTTAGTTTCTTTCTCTTTCATTACACAAGTTGTTGGGTTTTTTGCCGTATAATTAATTACATCTTTAAAAGTTGAAGTACTATAAAATTCGCTTTGTTGATTGGATAAGAAGTAGCAAATCATTCTTTTTTTCTTCAAAATTAAGCGTTCAATACCCAATTTTTTTGCAATCCATTTAATGCGTACACTATTTAACAAATCTACAACTTGAGTTGGTAATTCTCCAAAACGGTCAATTAATTCTTTTTCAAATTGAAGTAATTGCTCTTCGGTTTCTAAATTAGATAGCTCATTGTATTGATTTAACCTTTCTGAAATTACATTAATATAATCATCTGGGAAAAGTATTTCAAAATCAGTGTCAATTTGTATTTCTTTTACGTATTCTTTTGGTTTACCGGTAGCCTCTTCTTTATATAAATCTTTAAACTCATTCTCTTTTAATTCTTCAATAGTTTCATTTAGTATTTTTTGATATGCATCAAAACCAATATCATTAATAAAACCACTTTGTTCACCACCCAATAAATCACCAGCTCCACGAATTTCTAAATCTTTCATTGCAATGTTAATTCCGCTACCTAAATCGGTAAACATAGAAATTGCTTCAATACGTTTTCTAGCATCATCACTCATCATATGGTAAGGCGGCGTTATAAAATAACAGAACGCTTTTTTGTTTGATCTACCAACTCTACCACGCATTTGATGTAAATCTGATAGTCCAAAATTATTGGCATTGTTTATAAAAATAGTATTGGCATTTGGTACATCTAAACCACTTTCAATAATGGTTGTTGAAACCAAAACATCAAATTCATTGTTAATAAAAGCAAGCATTAATTCTTCTAACTTTTTACCATCCATTTGTCCGTGACCAATTCCAATTTTTGCATCAGGAACCAAGCGTTGCAACATTCCGGCAACTTCTTTAATATTTTCAATTCTATTATGAATAAAAAATGCTTGTCCACCACGCTGAATTTCATAACGAATAGCATCGCGAATTGTTTCTTCAGAAAAACGAATTACATTACTTTCAATTGGAACACGGTTTGGCGGAGGTGTATTTATTACCGATAAATCTCGAGCGGCCATTAAACTAAATTGCAAGGTTCTTGGAATAGGCGTAGCGGTTAATGTTAGCGTATCAACATCTTCTTTTATAGTTTTTAATTTGTCTTTTACAGCAACACCAAACTTTTGTTCTTCATCAATAATTAACAAACCTAAATCTTTAAATTGAATAGAAGAGTTGGTTAATTGGTGCGTTCCAATAACAATATCTACACTTCCATCGGCTAAACCTTCAATAACACCACGGCGTTGTTTTGCGGTTCTAAACCGGTTTAAATATTCAACGTGAACTGGAAAATCTTCTAATCGCTTGCTAAAAGTTTTAAAATGCTGAAAAGCTAAAATAGTGGTTGGCACTAAAATAGCAACTTGTTTACCGTTATCAACTGCTTTAAAAGCTGCTCTAATGGCAATTTCGGTTTTACCAAAACCAACATCACCACAAACAAGGCGATCCATTGGTTGTTGGCTTTCCATATCTTTTTTTACATCTTGTGTAGACGAAAGTTGATCTGGAGTATCTTCGTATAAAAAACTAGCTTCAAGTTCGTGTTGTAAGTAACTATCAGGGTTGTACTGAAAACCAGTTTTCATTTTACGTTTTGCATACAATTCAATTAAATTAAATGCAATATGACGTATACGCGTTTTTGTTTTTTGTTTCAGCTTTTTCCAAGCACCAGAACCTAATTTGTACAATTTTGGAGCGGTACCATCTTTACCAGCGTATTTACTTATTTTATGAAGTGAGTGAATACTTATGTATAAAATATCTCTATCTCCGTAAATTAATTTTATAGCTTCTTGTTTTTTGCCTTCGACATCAATTTTTTGAAGTCCGCCAAACTTTCCAATTCCGTGGTCAATATGTGTTACAAAATCTCCAATTTCTAAACTAGTTAGTTCTTTTAAAGTAATGGATTGCTTTTTTGCGAACCCATTTTTTAAACGGAATTTATGATAACGTTCAAATATTTGATGATCGGTATAACAAACCAGTTTGTTTTCTACATCAACAAAACCTTGGTATAATGGGAAAATAATAGCTTTATATTCAACTTTATGGTCAACATCATTAAAAATTTCATCAAATCTATCTGCTTGTTTTTGCGTATCACAAAATAGGTAGTTATTAAATCCGTTTTCAGTATTTTTTCGTAAATCTTCAATTAATAAATCAAATTGTTTATTAAAAGAAGGTTGAGGTTTTGTGTTGAATGAAACATTATTTTCTGAAGTTTTTAAAGGCGAAAACTCAACCAGATTAAAGTCTTTTAATTGTTTTTGAAACAATTCTCCATTGCAAAATAACTCGTTCGGTTTAGAATGGCTTATGGCAGTATTTAATTTTTCAAACGCTTCTTCAGCTTTTACAAAAAGTTTGTTCAATCTGCTTAAAAGTAGACTTTTATTTTTTGAAAATATTACCGTATTACTGGCTATGTATTTTAAAAAACTTTCACGTTTTTCATTTAAAGTTTTGTCTTCAACATTTGGCAGTATACTTACTTTTTTTAATTTTTCGGTAGAAAGTTGTGTTTCAATATCAAAGGTTCTAATACTATCAACTTCATCGCCAAAAAATTCAATTCTGTAAGGTTCATCGTGAGAATAAGAGAATACATCAATAATTCCACCACGCACCGAAAAATCGCCAGGTTCAGTTACAAAATCTACTCTATTAAAATTGTATTCAAACAAAGTTTCGTTTACAAAATCTAAATCTAGATTATCGCCAACACCAACTTTTAAAGTGTTTCTATTTAACTCTGCTTTGGTAACAACTTGCTCAAATAGTGCATCAGGATATGTTACAATTATTGCAGGTTTTTTTCTTGAATTTATTCTGTTTAAAACTTCAGAACGTAATAAAACATTGGCATTGTCAACTTCTTCAATTTGATAAGGTCTTCGGTAAGATCCAGGATAAAAAAGTACATCTTTTTCATTTAAAAGATTTTCAAAATCGTTTAAATAATATGCAGCTTCTTCTTTATCATTAAAAATTAAAAGATACGGTTTTTCTACTGTTTTAAAGCTTTCAGAGATAATAAAAGACAATGACGATCCAACCAAATTCGAAAGTTGAAGATGGTGATTTTGCTGTGAAAGTAAGGGAGCTAATTGTTTTTCCTTAACAACTTGCTCATAAACTTTTAGTACGGTTTGTTTACTCAAAAGTTAAAAATTTTGCCAAAGGTAGTATTTTATAGAAAACTGAAAAATATTTCGTAAATTTAAAGTACTAACACTTAAATGAATAAGTTATGTCTATTTCTGATTTATACCCAACAGGGTTACACGAACAAAATATTGGGCATTTTGCTACAATAGTTAGGTTAGCTTTACGCGATAATAAGATTGATGAAGACGAACATTTATTATTAAAGCGATTGGCTAGAAGACTTGATATATCTAAAGAAGAGTTTCAAAAGATACTTAAAAACCCAAATAATTATCCTGAAAATCCACCAGTTAGCTACGATGAGCGTCTTGAACGTTTATACGATTTAACAAAAATGTTATTTTTAGATAAAAACCCAACTATTGATAAAACATCTATTATGGATAGAATAGCAGTTGGACTTGGTTTTCCGGTTGAAAATGCTAGAGGTATTGTAAAAGAAGCCATAAAATTCTTTTTAAAAGAGCCAGATATAGATGATTTTAAAAAGAAAATTAAAAAGGTGGATTCTGTAAGTCCCTAAAAAAAAGTTTAGTACGTAATTATTTATTTGTTTGGTTATATTTGTGCAGACTAAAAAAATAAGCATGAGTATTTCAAACTACAATTTAACTGGAGATCAGAAACATAACATTAATCACTTTGCAGGAGTTGTAAAACTTGCTATGGCAGATGGAACAATAAGTGAAGGTGAAGAAAAACTACTTAAAAGAATTGCTAAAAACCTTCATATTTTAGAAGAGAAGTATGATGATATTCTAGAAAATTATGTAGATTATCCTGTTACAACTCCACATAATTACGATGATAGAATTGAGCTTTTATATGACTATGCTAGAATGATTTTTGCAGACGATAGCGCAACGGGTGACGAGGCTAAAGTACTACGTAAAATATGTGTTGGTCTAGGTTTTCCAACTGATAATGTTGATAAAGTTTCTGATGAAGCTATTCATTTAGTAATGAATGATAATGATTTAGAAGATTTCAATAAAGCCATTAAATACGTAAACAGAATATAATATATCTGTTCAAAACTCGTTTAAATTCTAACTACACTAAAATTTTCCCTATGAAAAAAGGAATTACAGTACTATTGCTATTTTTTAGCCTTATTAGCTACGCTCAAGACGAAAACAATAGATTTGTTATTGGTTTAGGTTTAAATGCTATCGATTATTTTCCTATTGAAGATATGCCAAATGGAAACGATGGAGGTTTTATGAATGAACTTTTTAACTCTAAAGATCATTGGAATGTAGGAGGTCCAAGAATAAATGCTACGTATTATTGGAAACATAAAATTTCTTTTGATGCTGCTTTTTCTTTAAATACCATTTCAAAATTTGGAGATGTTGACGTAGAGAATAGAACTTATTATGCTTTTGATTTACATGCGCAATACAGTTTTTTAAAACCTGAAAAAAAGTTTCAACCTTATTTATTAATAGGTGCAGGTTATTCTAGTGTTTTTTATGGAGGAGGAACATTTAATTCGGGAATAGGAGCAAACTATTGGATTAGTGATTCAATTGGAATCAATGCGCAAGGTTTATACAAGTATAATTCAGATGATTATAAATTGTATTCGCATTTTTATTACTCTCTAGGCGTTGTTTTTAAATTAAATTCTAATGGAGGAGGAAGTAAAAGCGGCTCTAAATGGAATAAAAGTTTAAAACATTGTAACTAATAAATTATTAACTTGCATTGCAAAATTGTTAGAATGCAAGAATCACCAACTTTTCAAGTATACAATGCTTCAGCAGGAAGCGGTAAAACATTTACGCTGGTAAAAGAATATTTAAAAATTCTTTTATCAAGTAGCAATTCGTTTAAATTTCAGCAAATTTTAGCAGTAACCTTTACCAATAAAGCGGCCGCTGAAATGAAAGAACGTGTTTTAAAAAACCTTCAATCTTTTTCTGAAGAGCAAGAAACCGATATGTTAGGTTTAATTACTTCAGAATGTAACCTTACTAATGAAGTTGTATTTAAACGAAGCAAAACTATTTTGAACGCAATTCTACAAAATTATTCAGCTTTTAACATTACAACTATAGATAGCTTTAATTATAAATTAATTAGAACATTTGCATACGATTTAAATTTACCCGTAAATGCCGATGTAGAATTAGATGCACAAACATTGTTGAATGAAGCAGTTGATGTGGTAATTTCTAAAATTGGAGAAAACAAAGAACTTACAGATTTACTAATTAAATATGCTGTTCAAAAATTAGAAGACGATAAATCTTGGGATATAGGAAACGAATTAAAATCTTTTGCAAAAATTATTTTGAATGAAAATCATTCTAACCATTTAGAGCAATTAAAAAAAGTCTCTATAAATGAAATGAACGATTTAAAAAGTGAACTTCAAAAAATAAACAAATTAATTGAAGAAGAATTTAAAGCGATTGGAGAGGAAGGTTTAAGATTGATAAGCGATAATGGATTGCAACACAACCAGTTTTCATATTCAGATCTTCCAAAATTTTTAATAAAGCTTACTAAAATTAAACATTTAAAGGTTGAAGAGATAAAATTTGAAGGAAGGTTAAATAAAACTATTGAAGAAAACAAAAATTTTTATACGGCAAAATGCGATGCTTCAACCAAAGGAATAATTGAAGCTATTTCAGAAGAATTAAGACATATTTATTATAAATCTAAAGATTTATATGAGCAAAAGTTTGGGGAATATATTTTTAATAGTTTGGTAATTGAAGGTTTAATACCGCTTTCAGTATTAAATTATATTCATAACAGTTTGCAGGAGCTGAAATCTGAAAACAACATATTATTAAATGCTGAATTCAATAAAATAATAAGTAGTTCTATAAAAAATCAGCCAGCACCTTTTATTTACGAGCGTATTGGAGAAAAATTTCGTTACTATTTTATTGATGAAATGCAAGATACATCGCAATTACAATGGCAAAATTTAATTCCGTTGGTTGGCAATGCTATTACAAGTGAAAATGAACAAGGTGATATAGGTAAATTATTACTAGTTGGGGATGCAAAACAATCTATTTATCGCTGGCGAGGAGGTAAAGCAGAACAATTTATTAATTTATCTTCTGAAGAAAAATTAAAAGAAAACAATCCGTTTTATATTCCAAAAAATGTTGAAAATTTAGGAACAAACTTTAGAAGTTGTTCTGAAGTAATTGAGTTTAATAATAGCTTTTTTACACATTTGTCTAAATTTTTAGCAAACCCAAATTATAGCGATTTGTTTTATCAGGGAAATAATCAAGAAGTAAATAAAAATAAAGGAGGATTTGTTCAGTTAAGTTTTTTAGAAAAACCAGAAGAAGAGAATGATAAAGAAAACCTTTTTCCAAAAAAAGTACATTCAATAATCCAAAACCTAGATCCAAACTTCAAAAAAAATGAAATTTGCGTGTTGGTAAGAACTAAAAAACACGGAGTTGAAGTTGCTAATTATTTAACCGAACAAGGTATTGAGATTATTTCGTCGGAAACCTTACTAATAAATAATAACCCAAAAGTAGATTTTATATTAAAAATTTTGAATGTAATTCAGAATCCTTCAGAGAAAGAATATAAAATAAAAGCACTCTATTTTTTATATAAATATTTTAATATTACAGGCTCAAAACACGTATTTTATAGTAGTTTAGTTCATTTAGATAACGAGGAGTTTTTTAAAGAATTAGAGCAATTCAACATTCTTTTTTCTGAAAATTATTTTATTCAACAACCACTTTATACAGCTGTTGAATATTTGGCTAAAGCATTTAAACTTTCAGAAAAACCCGATGCGTATATTCAGTTTTTTTTAGATGAAGTTTTTGAATTTCAACAAAAAAACCAAGCATCAATTTTAGATTTTTTAGAATATTGGGAACTAAAAAAAGACAACTTAAGTATTGTTTCTCCAGAAGCAAGTAACGCAGTTAGAATAATGACTATTCACAAAGCAAAAGGATTAGAATTTCCAGTAGTAATTTACCCTTACAATTTAGAAGTTTATCGTCAAATCGATCCAAAAGTTTGGTTAAAAAATAATGCGTCTGATACATTGAAATCGGTTTTGGTGAAATACAATAAAAAACTAAATTATATTGGAGAAGAAGGTGAACAAATTTTTAATCAAAGAAGAGAAGAATTAGAACTAGACAATTTTAATTTACTATATGTGGCCTTAACTAGAGCAGTAGAACAGTTGTATGTTATTACCGATTTTGAAAAGCCCAAAAAAGAAGAAACTTTTAATTCAACTTCATCAATTTTCATTCATTATTTAAAAGAAAAAGGACTTTGGGATGGAGAAAAAAGAGATTTTACATTTGGAAACCCTCAAAAAGTAATTTTTAACCAAAAAGAAAAAAACAATACTACTTTTCCGGTATCGTTTATAAGCAATACTATGGAGAATTTAGATATTAAAGTAGTTGCAAATTCTTCATTATTATGGGAAACAGAACAAGGAGAAGCTATAAAATACGGAAATTTAATTCATGAAATTTTATCAAAAATTAATACAAAATTCGATGTAGATGAAGTATTAAGTTCTTATGCTTTTAATGGTAGTTTAAATAAAAATGAAGTTGAAGAAATTAATAAAATAATAATTGCCGTAGTTGAGCATCCTAAACTCTCTCCTTATTTTAAACAAAACAATTTAGTTTTAAACGAAAGAACTATAGTTACTGATAAAAATGAGTTGTTAATTCCAGATAGAATTGTAATTAAAAATGGAGAAACAACGGTAATAGACTATAAAACAGGTAAACCAGAAGAAAAATATCATCAACAAATTAATTACTATGCTCAAGTTTTAAATAATATGGGTTACCAAGTAGTGAGTAAAATACTAGTATATATTGATAATAAAATTACAATTGAAGAAGTATAATTTCAGTAAATTTGATAAATACTTAACACCTAAATATTATGTACTCAACTATAAAAGAACACTTGCAAAAACAATTGAAAGAAATCAAAGATGCAGGCTTATATAAATCTGAACGTATTATAACTTCACCACAAGATGCAATAATTAAAATAAGTACAGGAGAAGAAGTGATTAATTTTTGTGCAAATAATTATTTAGGTCTCTCAAACAACCCTGAAGTTATTCAAGCAGCAAAAGACACATTAGACTCTCATGGTTTTGGAATGTCATCGGTTCGTTTTATTTGTGGAACGCAAGATATTCACAAACAATTAGAGCAAAAAATAGCAGAGTTTTTTCAAACTGAAGACACCATATTATATGCGGCAGCATTTGATGCTAATGGAGGAGTGTTTGAACCGTTATTATCCGCCGAAGATGCAATAATTTCCGATTCTTTAAACCACGCTTCTATTATAGATGGTGTTAGGTTGTGTAAAGCAGCACGTTATCGTTATGAAAATAACAATATGGAAGATTTGGAAAAACAACTGATTGAAGCAAATAAAAAACAACACCGATTTAAAATTATTGTTACCGATGGTGTTTTTTCAATGGATGGAGTTGTTGCTAGTTTAGATAAAATTTGTGATTTAGCAGACAAGTATAATGCTTTGGTAATGGTAGACGAATGCCACGCAGCAGGTTTTATTGGTAAAACAGGTAAAGGAACTATAGAATTGAAAAATGTTTTAGGAAGAGTTGATATTGTTACAGGGACTTTAGGGAAAGCGTTAGGTGGTGCAATGGGAGGTTATACAACCGGTAAAAAAGAAATTATTGAATTATTGCGTCAACGCTCTAGACCTTATTTGTTTTCAAATTCATTAGCACCTACAATTGTTGGAGCTTCTTTAAAGGTTTTTGAAATACTGTCTAGAGACACTTCATTAAGAGATAAATTAGAGTGGAATACAAATTATTTTAAAGAAGCAATGCTAAAAGCAGGGTTTGATATTGTAAAAGGAGATTCAGCAATAGTTCCAGTAATGCTTTACGATGCAAAGCTTTCTCAAGACATGTCAAATCTATTACTTAAAAAAGGAATTTATGTTATTGGGTTCTTTTATCCTGTAGTACCTAAAGGAAAAGCCAGAATTAGAGTGCAATTATCCGCTGCACATAATAAAAAACAATTAGATAAAGCAATAAATTCATTTATAGAAGTTGGGGAAAAATTAAATATTATATAGAAAAAAGCTAAAAAACATAGTTATTTAAGATTATTTTGTACTTTTGCTTTTAAGTACGTTAATTTTACGTGCTTTGTGAAAATAGAGAACATTAAATTTAAATTTTTGAAAATGAAACATTTAAAAATTGCCTTTTTGGCAGTATTATTAACAATTGGTTTTAACCAGGTTAATGCACAAGACAAAAACAACCCTTGGCAAATAGGCTTTGGAGTAAATGCAGTAGATTTTTATCCAACTAATGCAGAGGGAATGATTTCTCCAGCTGGATTTTCAACAGGTTGGGGTGATGAATTTTTTAATGCAGATGATCACTACAACATGATTCCAGCAATAACTAAAATTACTGTAGGTAAATATTTAGCAGATGGCTTTAGTTTTGAAGTAGGTGGTAGCTTAAACAAAATAGAGCATATTGGTAACGTATCTGCATCTGATTTATCATATTTCGGTGTTGATGGTGCCGTTAAATATGATTTAAATTACGCTTTCGGTGAAACTGGATGGTTTGATCCTTATTTAACTGTTGGTGGTGGTTACACATGGATGGATGATTGGGATACTGGAACTTTTAATGGTGGAGTTGGATTCAACCTTTGGTTCAATGATAATATTGGATTAAATTTAGAAACTAGATACAAACACACTTTCGAAAGTAATATTACTCAACATTTCCAACATGCAGCTGGAATTGTAATTAAATTTGGAGGTACTGATACTGATGGTGATGGTATTTTTGATAAAGATGACGCTTGTCCAGATGTATTTGGATTAGAAGAATTTAATGGTTGTCCTGATACAGATGCTGATGGTATTATTGATTCAAAAGATGCTTGTCCAGAAGTTGCTGGTTTAGCAGAATTAAACGGTTGTCCAGATGCTGATGCTGATGGTATTGCTGATAAAGATGATGCTTGTCCAAATGCAAAAGGAACAAAAGCAAATAACGGTTGTCCTGATACTGATGGTGACGGTCTAGTTGATAAAGACGATGCTTGTCCAAAAGTTGCAGGTCCAAAAGCTAACAAAGGTTGTCCTTGGCCAGATGCTGATGCTGATGGTGTTTTAGATAAAGATGATGCTTGTCCAAAAGTTGCAGGTCCTGCTTCTAACAATGGATGTCCAGAAATCACTAAAGTTGAAGTTGCTAAATTAGAAGAGTTATTTAAAACTGTATATTTTGATACTGGAAAAGATTCTTTTAAAGATGAAACAGTTGCTAAATTAGATGAAGCTGCTTCAATTATGAAAAAATACTCTACAGCTAAATTTAACATTGCAGGTCATACTGATAGTGTTGGTAGTGCTAAATTAAATTTAGAATTATCAAGTAAAAGAGCAAATGCTGTTAAAAATTATTTAGCATCTAAAGGAGTTTCTTCAAGTAACTTAACAGCTAAAGGTTATGGTGAAGAAATGCCAGTTGCATCTAACAATACAAGATCAGGTAGATCACAAAATAGAAGAGTTGAAGTAAAATTAGTTGACTAATAACTTACTAAACTTAAAAAATAATATAAAAAAAACCATAACTCTAGTTGTGGTTTTTTTTAAGTTTAAAATTAATAATATTGAAAAAAAAATACTTTAAAAAAAAATGAAACAATTTAAAATAATATTTGCTGCTTTCTTTCTTTTGATTGCAATTAATAATACTTACGCACAAGATAATAACAATCCATGGCAAATTGGCTTTGGAGTAAATGCAGTAGATTTTTATCCTACAAATGCATCCCCTTCAACAGATTTAACAACATTACATGGGTCAACAGTTTGGTACGACGAATTTTTTAATGCTGACGATCACTATAACATGATTCCTGCAATTACAAGATTATCTGTTGGGAGATATATTACTAAAGGGTTTAGTTTTGAAGCTGTAGGTTCACTTAACAAAATAGAGCATATAGGAGACAATAGTGCTTCTGATTTGTCTTATTATGGATTAGATGGAACTTTAAAATATGATATTAACAATATTGTTGGAGAAACAGGATGGTTTGATCCTTATTTAGCAGTTGGTGGTGGTTACACTTGGATGGATAACTGGGGAACTGGTACTGTTAATGGTGGTGTTGGTGCTAATATTTGGTTTAATGATAACATTGGTTTAAACATTGAAACTAAATACAAACACACTTTTGATAGTAGTATTATTCAACATTTCCAACATTCTGCAGGTATTGTAATTAAATTTGGTGGTACTGATACAGATGGTGATGGTATTTATGATAAAAATGATGCATGTCCAGATGTATTTGGATTAGAAGAATTTAATGGATGTCCAGATTCTGATAACGATGGTATTATTGATTCTGAAGATGCTTGTCCTGAAATTGCAGGGTTAGCGGAATTAAACGGTTGTCCTGATGCAGATGCAGATGGTATTGCTGATAAAGATGATGCTTGTCCAAATGCAAAAGGAACTAAAGCTAATAATGGTTGTCCTGATACAGATGGAGATGGTGTAGTTGATAAAGATGACGCTTGTCCAAAAGTAGTTGGTCCAAAAGAAAACAAAGGTTGTCCTTGGCCAGATACTGATAATGATGGAGTTGCAGATAAAGATGATAAATGTATTAATGAAGCTGGA
The DNA here is from genome assembly GCF_033101135.1 of Lutibacter sp. TH_r2. Lineage (NCBI taxonomy): Bacteria > Pseudomonadati > Bacteroidota > Flavobacteriia > Flavobacteriales > Flavobacteriaceae > Lutibacter > Lutibacter sp. TH_r2. The sequence goes on along the minus strand of NZ_JAWMPV010000001.1, from coordinate 1,008,620 downwards.
CCAGCATCTAATAATGGATGTCCAGAAAAAGCTGCTGAAGTTTTAAAAGCAATTGAAGGTGTTTTTCAAACAGTTTATTTTAATATAGGAAGTTCAGCAATTAAATCAGAAGGCGTTACTAAATTAGATGCAGTTGTTGAAATAATGAATAAATATTCAGAAATTAAAACATCTATTGCCTCTGGTTATGCAGATAGCACAGGAAGCACTAAATTTAACCAAAAATTATCTGAAAAAAGAGCAAATGCTGTAAAAGAGTATTTAATTTCTAAAGGAGTTTCAACTGATAGAATTTCTACCGAAGCTTTTGGAGAAGCTAATCCAGCTGCAGCTAACAATACTTCTAAAGGAAGAGCATTAAATAGAAGAGTTGAAGTAAAATTAGTAGACTAATTATTCTTTACCTTTTGAACATAAAAAAAAGCCATTCGTTAAAGAATGGCTTTTTTTATGCCCTTTTTTTTTGAGATTCAATAATAACAGACTAAATTAGTATAAAATAAATGTATGAAAATGAAATATTTAAAAAGATTTTTGTTAGTTTTTATAATAGTTTTAACAACTAATTTCAATAGTTATAGTCAAGATAAAGATAACCCATGGTTAATTGCATTTGGAGTAAACGCAGTTGATTTTTATCCTACAAATGTTAATGGCATAAACACAACTGATGGAGTTGGTTCAAAATGGTTTGATGAGTTTTTTAATTTAAATGATCATTACAATTATATTGAAGCACCATCAAAATTAAGTATTGGAAGATATTTGAACGAAAGTTTTAATATAGAACTTTCATTAAGTATTAATAAATTAAGTAAAATTGGTAATATAAATGTAGAAGAGTCAATATTGTTAGGCAATGATGATTTAGAAGAAAGTATATCTTATTTCGCAGTTGATGTTAATTCTAACTACGATTTAAATAGGTTAATTGGAGAAACTGCATGGTTTGATCCTTATCTTATTGGTGGTGTTGGATTTAATTCAAAAGGTTCACAAAATGGAATCTCACTAAATAGTGGAGCTGGAGCAAAAATTTGGTTAAACAATAAATTTGGAGTAAAATTTCAAACAGCCTATAAACATTTTTTTGACGATGGAAATTTTCCTCACTTTCAACATTCTGCAAGTTTAATATATAAATTTGGTGGATATGATGAAGATAATGATGGTGTTTATGATCGAAAAGATAAATGCCCAACTGTTTTTGGTTTAGCAGAGTTTGAAGGTTGCCCAGATACAGATGAAGATGGAATTCCAGATTCTGAAGATGAATGTCCAGATGTTTTTGGTGATAAAGAATTAAAAGGTTGTCCAGATGCAGATAAAGATGGTGTTACAGATAAATTAGATAGATGTGTTTATATAAAAGGATTAGCAAAACATAATGGTTGTCCAGATACAGATGGTGATGGTATTATAGATCAAAGAGATAGATGTCCGAAAACTGCAGGACCATTATCTAACAATGGTTGCCCAGAACCAGATACAGATGGTGATGGAGTTATTGATAAATTTGATAAATGTAAATTTGAAAAAGGTATTTTAAGTAATGATGGTTGCCCTGGATTTAAAAAAGAAGAACTAGAAGCAAAACTAACAGAGCTAGCTAGAAGTATTTTATTTGTTTCAGGAGGTGATGTTTATTATAAAAAATATGAGCCTCAATTAAATGAAATTGCAAGTTTAATGAAGCTTCATAAAGAATTAAGATTTCAAATACAAGGTCATACAGATAGTCAAGGTTCAGAAGAGGCTAATTTAAAACTATCATTAAATAGAGTGAATAAAGTTCTTAATTATTTAGTTTCAAGAGGTGTTAATCAATTTAATTTAAATGTAAAAGGTTTTGGTGAGTCTATGCCAATTGCACCAAATGACACTCCTGAAGGAAGAGCTAAAAATAGAAGAGTTGAAGTGAAAATATTAAATTAAATAATTGTAAAATAATTTTAGAAAAGCCGTTTCATTCGAAATGGCTTTTTTATTTTTATAGCTATAAAATAATTCTATGAAATCATTTTTATCAAAAGTTGTTGCTGATGTTTTAAAAAAGCAAACACCTACTAATAAATTAACATTTGTACTTCCAAGTCAACGTGCTTGTGTATTTATTAAAAATGAATTAATTCAACAAATAGATACAACTTCATTTTTGCCAAAAATAGTTAGTATTGAAACCTATATTCAAGAACTAGCTGATTTTTTACTAATAGACAATGTGCAATTACTTTTTGAGTTTTATAATGTATATACCAAAGTTGTTGTTAAAGAAGAACAAGTTTCGTTTGAAGTATTTTCACAATGGGCAACCATAGTTTTGCATGATTTTAATGAAATAGATAGTTATTTAATAGATGCAGAAGCATTGTTTTCAAATTTAAGTGATCTAAAAAAATTAGATAATTGGTTCCAAACCGAAGAACCAAGTCAATTATCAATAGATTATTTGCAGTTTTTTAATCAGCTAGGAGAATTATACCAAGCATTAACTGAAAAACTTAAAAAGAATAAATTTGGGTATCAAGGTTTAGTGTATAGAGAAGCAATTGAAAATTTAGAATATTATATAAACAATCAAACCGATAATCACATTGTATTTGTTGGTTTTAATGCATTAAATAAGGCAGAGGAGCAACTAATACAAGAATTGTTAAATAATGGATTAGCATCAATTTATTGGGATGCTAATAACAATATGATGCAACCTAAAAATGTATCGGGTAAGTTTTTGAGAAACTATCAAAAAAATTGGACGTATTATCAAACAAATCCTTTTTTATGGATTGATTCTAAAAATACAGCACAAGAACTAGAAATAATTGGTGCTCCAAAAAATATAAGTCAGTTAAAATATGCGGGAGAATTATTACAAAATTTTAAAAATTTTAATAAAACAGCATTGGTGTTAGCGGATGAAAATTTACTTTCATTAGCTATTAATTCTCTTCCAAATAATATTCCTGGAGTAAATATTACAATGGGTTATCCGCTAAAGGAAATTCCTTTAGCAAACTTGTTTGAGACTATTTTTAAAATGTATTTAAATCAGCAAAAATTTGATAAAAAACAGGTAAATGAGTTTTATTTTAAAGATATTTTAAAACTACTAAACAATTCATTTTTAAATAAAAATAATACTGAAATTCTTCAAAAAATAACTTCAGAAATAAAAAAAGAGAATTATATTTTTATAAATCCAGATGTAATAAAATTGTTATTAAACAAAGCTGAATTAGAAAATATAAAATTTGTAATTGAGTTGTTTAATTTCCCTTCAGAAATAAATAGTATTATAAAAAAATGCCAAGAACTAATACTTGAATTAAAACCTCATTTTGAAGGAATAGAAAAGGAATATTTATTTAGGTTTTATCAAATTTTTCAGCAACTTGAAACTTTAAACGGCACGTATAATTATATCGATGATTTAAAAACATTTAACATATTTTATAAGCAATTATTAAATAACGAAAAACTTTCTTTTCAAGGTGAACCTTTACTTGGTTTGCAATTAATGGGAATGTTAGAGACAAGAACACTAGATTTTGATAATGTGATTATAACATCATTAAATGAAGGTATTTTGCCGGCAGGAAAAGGTGAACAATCTTTTATTCCTTTTGATATAAAAACACATTTTGGATTGCCAACATATCACGAAAAAGATGCTATTTTTTCGTATCATTTTCAGCGGTTAATTCAACGTGCCAAAAAAGTGTATTTATTATATAATTCAGAAACCGACGGTTATGGTTCTGGTGAAAAAAGTAGGTTTATTACACAATTAGAAATTGAAAACAAAACCTTAAAAAAATCGACATTAAATGCTGTTGTAGAACCTATTTCTTCTGAAATTTTAGAAATTAATAAAACACCAGAGGTTATAGAAAAGTTGAAAGCTGTTTTTAAAAAAGGTATTTCACCTTCAGCGTTGGCAACATACATTTACAATCCAATACAGTTTTACGAGCAACGTGTTTTAGGTATTTATGAGCAAGATGAAGTTGAAGAGACTATTGCGGCCAATACAATGGGAACCGTAATTCACGAAGTTTTAGAACTACTTTACAAGCCTTTTGTTGGCAAAGAAATAACAGAAAAAGATATTTCAAATTTCTTTAAAAATATTGATAAATTGTTAGAGATTAAGTTTAATGAATTTTACAGAAAAGGTTCAACTAAAACGGGTAAAAACAAATTAATTTATGAAGTTTGTAAAAGTAACATTCAACGTTTTTTAAGAACAGAAAAAGAACTAATTTCTAAAGGAAATAAATTAAAAATTATTGATTTAGAACCATCATTAAAAATTAAATTTAAAGTAGATGGTATTGATTTTCCAATAAATATTATTGGTAAAATTGATAGAATTGATGAGCTAAACGGTGTAACTAGAATTATTGATTATAAAACAGGAAAAGTAGAAGCTAAAGATCTACGAATTTATGATTTTTCTATGGTAAGTGATGATTATAAATACACAAAAGCCTTGCAAGTAATGTTGTATTCGTTACTTTTTACTGCCGAAAATAGTTTTAACTTCAGCAATCAATTAGAAGCTGGAATTATTTCGTTTAAAAACTTAAAACCAGGATTTTTAAAAATGAATTTTTCTGAAAAACCTCGAGGAAAAGATTACGCAATTACTAAAGAAAAATTAGATGAATTTCAGGTTGAATTAAATAGAATTGTAAAAGAAATTTTAAATCCTGAAATTCCTTTTATTGAAAATAAAGATTTACCGTTTTAAATTATGGAGATTAATAAAAATATACTTGTAAAAAGTACAACACACCAAAAACCAATTTTAACCGATGTTTTTTACCATAAAAACAGCAAAAAAAAGCCGTTAATTATATTTTGCCACGGTTATAAAGGTTATAAAGATTGGGGAGCTTGGAATTTAGCTGCAGAAAAGTTTGTTGAAGAAGGTTTTTTCTTTTTAAAATTTAATTTTTCACACAATGGTGGAACTGTTGAAAATCCAATAGATTTTCCAGATTTAGAAGCATTTGGACATAATAATTTTGAAATTGAATTAGATGATTTAGAAGATGTAATTAATTGGATAATTTCTTCAGAATATAAAAATGAAATTGATACAGAAAACATCACCTTAATAGGTCATTCTCGTGGTGGTGGAATTGTAACAATTAAAGCTTCAGAAAACAAAAAAGTAAGTAAAGTGGTTTCTTGGAATGGAGTTTCAGATTACGGATCTAGATTTCCTTCAAAATTAAAAATTGCTGGCTGGAAGCTTAAAGGAGTTGCGTATATAGAAAACGCTAGAACCAAGCAACAAATGCCACATTATTATCAGTTTTACACCAATTTTAAAGCGAATGAAGAACGTTTTACCATACAAAACGCAGTTAAAAAAATAAACATTCCGCATTTAATTGTTCAAGGTGAATTAGATGAAGTTGTACCGCCTATTGAAGCTGAAAATTTACACAATTGGAATCCTAAAAGTGAGCTGTTAATTATTAATGGAATGCACCATCCTTTAGGTTGTACACAACCTTGGGAAAAAGATGTAATGCCAGAGCATTTGGCAGAAACGGTTGATAAAACAATAGAGTTTTTAAAGAAGTAATTTTCTATTGTCATTCCTGCGAAGGCAGGAATCTATTTAATATGATATCAAAAGCAACACAAAAAGATTTAGAAGAAATATATAAACTCACTAAAAGTTGTGCTCAACATTTAATTGAGCAAGAAATTTTTCAGTGGAATGAGCATTATCCTTCAAAAAATGTACTTCAAAACGATATTAATCTAAATCAAATTTGGACAATTAAAGTTGAAAATGAGTTAGCAGGGATTATTGTTTTAACTGAAATTGAAGATGATGAATATGAAAATGTAAAATGGTTGACAGAGAATAAAAACAATTTATACATTCATCGTTTAGCAGTTTATCCAAAATTTCAAGGAAAAGGTTTTGCGCAACAATTAATGACTTTTGCTGAAGATTTTGCTAAAAACAACAACTATAATTCTGTTAGATTAGATACTTTTGGACAAAATAAAAGAAATCTACGTTTTTATGAAAAACGAGGTTATCAAAAATTAGAAAAAATCTATTTTCCAAAACAAAGTAAGTATCCGTTTTACTGTTATGAGTTAGTGTTTTAGATTTGTAATTTTTAATTATCAATTTGAAGTTTTGTCAACCTGAACTTGATTCAGGTTCTCATAATGCTTGAAAAGTAAAGTGATGAGATTCTGAAATAAATTCAGAATGACGTTCAGAGTGATTTGTATGCGGAAAAATAGTATAAAAAATGTACAAAGAATCAAACATCACATTTGCCGGAATTAACAAATTGGCATTACCAGCTTTAATTGCCGGAATTGCCGAACCTTTGTTGTCAATTACCGATACGGCAATAGTTGGTAATATTGGTCAAAACCCAACCGAAGCTTTGGCAGCAGTTGGTATTGCAGGTTCATTTATTTCGGCTTTGGTATGGATTTTAGCGCAAACACGTTCAGCTATATCTGCTACCGTTTCAAAATATTTAGGAGCCAAAAAATTAGACGAAATAGCAACACTTCCTGCTCAAATTATTGGAATAAACCTTTTATTAAGCACAACTATTTATTTAGTCACCTTATTGTTTGCTACTCAAATATTTCAATTGTACAATGCCGATGGTTTGATTTTAGAATATTCGGTAGAATACTACAAAATTAGAGCAATTGGTTTTCCGTTAACTTTGTTTGTTTTTTCTGTTTTTGGAGTGTTTAGAGGTTTACAAAACACATTTTGGCCAATGGTTATTAGTATTGTTGGCGCTTTGCTAAATATTGGATTAGATTTTGCGTTGGTTTTTGGAATTGAAGGTGTTATTGATCCAATGAATGTTTCTGGAGCAGCTTGGGCAAGTGTAATTGCACAAACTGTTATGGCAATTATGGCGCTTATTTTACTTTTGAAAAAAACACCTTTTAACTTACGTTTATCTTTCAAACCCAATAAAGAAATTAAAAATTTACTATCCATAAGTTTTAATTTATTTATTAGAGCAGCAGCGTTAAATGTAGCGTTGTATTTAGCAAATTCATATGCAACAAAGTATGGCGAAAATTATATTGCGGCTCAAACCATAGCATTTCAAATTTGGTTGTTTTTCGCCTTTTTTATTGATGGTTATTCAAGTGTTGGAAACATAGTTTCAGGAAAATTATTAGGTGAGCGTAATTATGAGAAAATGTGGAAATTAAGCATTAAATTATGCAGATATTCTATAGTAATTGCAATAATTTTAGCAGCTATTTGTGGAGTTTTATATTATCCAATAGGAAGATTATTTTCTTCGGAAGAACAAGTTTTAAATGTGTTTTACCAAGTGTTTTGGATAGTTTTAATTATGCAGCCTATAAATGCCGTAGCTTTTGTTTTTGATGGAATTTTTAAAGGTCTTGCTGAAGCTGTTATACTACGTAATTTGTTAATTGTTGCTACTTTTTTAGGCTTTACACCAGTACTTTTAATTACAGATTATTTCGACTTAAAATTAATTGGAATTTGGATTGCATTTACGGTATGGATGTTGTTAAGATCGGGAATATTAGTTATTAAATTTAGAAATAAGTATTTGCATAAAAACACGTAACTTTGGCAATTATGAGTAACGGAAGTTTATACACAAACATACAAAACGGAATTGCAACAGTTGAGTTTTATCACGAAGCAAGTAATTCTTTTCCTTCAGAATTGTTAAATAGATTAACAAAAGCATTTAATGAATTAAGTGAGAATGAAGATGTAAGAGTTATTGTACTTAAAAGCGAAAAAGAAAAAGCTTTTTGTGCAGGAGCATCATTTAATGAGCTTATTGCAATTGATAATTTAGAAGACGGAAAACAGTTTTTTATGGGCTTTGCCAATGTAATTAATGCAATGCGTACGTGTTCAAAAATTATTATAGGTCGTGTGCAAGGTAAAGCAGTTGGTGGTGGAGTTGGTTTAGCGGCAGCTTGTGATTATTGTTTTGCAAGTGAGGCAGCTTCTATTAAACTTTCTGAACTTTCTATAGGTATTGGCCCGTTTGTAATTGAACCTGCTGTAGAACGTAAAATTGGAGTAGCAGCGTTTACCGAATTAACCTTGGATGCTACAAGTTGGCAAACTGCGTATTGGGCAAAAGACAAAGGCTTGTATGCAAAAGTTTTTGAAACAATTTCTGAAATGGATAAAGAAGTAGATTTTTTTGCTGAAAAATTATCAAATTATTCTTTGGAAGCTATAGCATCGTTAAAGAAGGTTCTTTGGAAAGAAACTGAAAATTGGGATAATTTATTAGAAGAAAGAGCCCAAATTAGCGGGAAATTAGTACTATCGGCAGAAACTAAAAAAGCACTTCAAAAATTTAAAAAATAGATATGTTAGCAAACATTATTTTAGTGCTTCAAGATGTAAATATTGAAGAAAAAATGAAAAATGCTCCAGATAGCGGTTACGAAATAGGAGTAGTAATAGGTACATATTTACCATTTGTGCTATTGGTAGGTTTAGCATATTTCACATACCATAGAGCAAAAAACAGAAAAGATTTAGACGATTAATTTATAATTATGAGCAATATTAGAATAACAAAACAATTCGATTTTGAAACTGGACATGCGTTGTATGGATATGACGGGAAATGTAAAAATGTTCACGGTCACAGTTATAAATTATCGGTCACAGTAATTGGAACACCAATTTCAGATACTTCAAACGTAAAATACGGAATGGTAATTGACTTTGGAGATTTAAAAAAGATTGTAAAATCAGAAATTGTAGATAAGTTCGATCACGCTACTGTTTTTAACAAAAATACACCTCATGTAGAGCTGGCAGAAGAGCTGGAAAAAAGAGGGCATAACGTAATTTTAGTTGATTATCAGCCAACAAGTGAAATGATGTTGATAGATTTTGTTGAAAAAATTCAAAAGCATTTACCAGAAACAATAAAGCTTCATTCTTTAAAATTGCAAGAAACCGGAACCTCTCATGCCGAGTGGTTTGCTAGTGATAATGCTTAATTAAAGGAAGGATGTAAGAAAGCTTATTTTTTGGGCGTTCCCCTACGGGTCGGGCTTTCCGCGTTACACGGTAACTTGCTTCAATCCCTAACGCATTTAAAAATTAGGATGATAATTTATTAAAAAAAGTGATTAACATTACCATCAAAACATAACTATATTTAATTAGCTTTTCACACTACGTCATGCTGAACTTGTTTCAGTATCTCATCAGAATAGTAACAAATTACTATACGAACCTGAATCAAGTTTAGGTTGACGAAAGTTTAGTGACAATAAAAAGTTTGGTGGTTTTTTTGAATTTAAATGGGCTACTTTCCGTTAAAAGCATTCATAGTATTATTTAATCCAGCAGTTCCAAAAGATTTAATTAACTCAACCGATTTTTCTAAACGTTCAGAAAGTTGTTTAGATTCTTCTTCGTCCCATTTACCTAACACATAATCTACTTGTCTTCCTTTAGAGAATTCAGCTCCTACACCAAATCTAAATCTTGGATATTTGGTAGTTTGTAAAACAGCTTGAATATCTTTTAAACCGTTATGACCTCCGTCACTTCCTTTAGCTTTTAAACGAATGCTTCCAAAAGGCAGGTTTAAATCATCGGTTATTATGAGCACATTTTCAATAGCTATTTTTCCTTTGGTCATCCAATACTTTACAGCTTTTCCGCTTAAATTCATAAAGGTTGAAGGTTTTAATAAAATAAAAGTTCTTCCTTTAAATCTAAATTTAGAAATAGAACCTAATTTTTGACTTTCAAAAGTAATGCCTTCTTTTGTAGCTACTTCATCTAAAATTTTAAAACCAATATTATGACGCGTATTCTCGTATTTTTCGCCAATATTTCCTAAACCAACAATTAAATATTTCTTCATAAGGTCTTCAATAGATTCTTTTTCTTCTTTTTTAAAAAGACGTTTAATAAATTGAATAATTCGCATTTTGCAAATGTACTAAAAAGAAAAAGCGTTGCAATTGCAACGCTTTTTTATATTTTGAAAAATATTTTTTATTCTTCAGATGCAGCAGCTTCAGCTCCTTCTTCAGCTCCTTCTTCACCTTCTTCTTCATCCTCTTCGTCTTCAGGCATAACAGCACTACGTGCAGTTCTAACTTGAACAACAACAGTGTTTTCTGGGTGTAAAATAGAAAAATGTTCATCTTCTAAATCAGTTACCACAATTTTGTTTCCAATTTTTAATTTAGAAATATCAGCATTAATAAAATCAGGTAAATCAGCAGGTAATGCTCTTACACTTAATTTACGCATTGGGAAACTTAATGATCCACCATTAATTACTCCAGGAGAAGTACCAACTAATCTTACAGGTATTTCCATAGTTACCATTTTATCATCAAATAATTGGTAAAAATCTACGTGTAAAATTTTGTCACTTACTGGGTGAAACTGAATATCTTGTAAAATTGCATGATATTTAGTTCCATCTACTTCAATCATTGCAGTATATACATTTGGAGTATAAACTAATTCTTTGAAAGAAATTTCTTCCGTTTCAAAATGTACTGGCTTTTCTCCTCCGTATAATACGCAAGGAACCTTTCCAGCATTACGTAAGGCTTTAGTCGAAGCTTTGCCCACGCTTTCTCTTTGTGATCCTTTGATTGTAATCGATTTCATTTTATATATAATTATTATTAATTTACATTAAAAATTGTCCGCTTATTGATCTGTTATCCTGTACTTTATGCATAACATCTGCGAACAAAGGCGCGCAAGATACAACTTTTATTTTAGAACTCTCTTTTTTCAAAGGAATTGTATCTGAAACTATTAATTCTTTTAATTGCGATTTTTCAATTTTATCGTAAGCATCGCCCGATAATATTGGATGCGTACATACTGCACGTACACTTAAAGCTCCTTTTTCCATCATTAAATCAGCAGCTTTAGTTAGTGTTCCTCCAGTGTCTATCATATCGTCAACTAAAATAACATGTTGTCCTTTAACCTCACCAATTAATTCCATACTTGAAATAACGTTAGCTTTTAAACGCTGTTTGTAGCAAATTACCACATCGCTTTCTAAATATTTTGAGTAAGCATAAGCTCTTTTAGAACCTCCCATATCTGGTGAAGCAACTGTTAAATTTTCAAGTTTTAAACTTTTTAAATAAGGTAAAAATATAGTTGAAGCATATAAATGATCAACTGGTTTTTCAAAAAAACCTTGAATTTGATCTGCATGTAAATCCATGGTCATAATTCTAGTAGCACCTGCGGCTTGTAATAAATTAGCAACTAATTTAGCGCCAATTGCTACACGGGGTTTATCTTTTCTATCTTGTCTTGCCCAACCAAAATATGGAATTACAGCTGTAATATGACGTGCAGAAGCTCTTTTAGCTGCATCTAACATTAATAGCATTTCCATTAAATTGTCTGAATTTGGAAAAGTTGAACCAATTATAAAAACCCTTCTACCACGAACAGATTCGACTAATGCTGGTTGAAATTCTCCATCACTAAATTTTGAAATTATTACATTTCCAAGTGGTGAACCGTAGTGTTCTGCAATTTTTTCTGCCAAAACTTTACTTTGATTACAAGCAAATAGCTTTGGTGCAAGTTGAGTATTCATCATTTTTTAGTTGTGTTGTTGAGTTGTGGTGCAAATTTAAAATTATTTATAAAGTAATTAAGCATTTCTTACTAAACTTTTTACAATTAAGTAGAAAATTATTTATAAATTTGCACACCAATAAAAAAAGCCTCGATGGCGGAACTGGTAGACGCGCTGGATTCAAAATCCAGTTCTTTCGGGAGTGTGGGTTCGATTCCCACTCGAGGTACTAAACCCAACTGATTTTTTCGGTTGGGTTTTTTGTTTAGTATTATTCAAATAGAGCTAATAATAATTTCGAATTAAATAAGGTATAGCTTTAAGTAAAAAATAATAATTATACATTGCAATTTGAAAGAATGAAATATTTATTTTTTAATAAATTATTTATGGCACAAGAAATAGAAAGAAAATTTTTAGTTAAAAATAATGATTTTAAAAAAGAATCATATAGTAATAGCAAAATTGTTCAAGGGTTTTTATCTACAGTACCAGAACGAACAGTAAGAATAAGAATTAAGGATAATAATGGCTTTATTACCGTTAAAGGCGTAACAAATAACTCTGGAACTTCGCGTTTTGAATGGGAAAAAGAAATATCTGTTGAAGAGGCTACGGATTTATTAAAAATAAGTGAGCCTGGAATTATAGATAAAACTCGTTTTAATGTAAAATTTGGAAAACACACTTTTGAAGTGGATGAGTTTTATGGGGAAAACAAAGGTTTAATAGTTGCTGAAGTGGAATTAAATTCAGAAGATGAGTATTTTATAAAACCAGCTTGGTTAGGAGAAGAGGTAACGGGACAACTAAAGTATTACAACTCGGTGTTAATGAAAAATCCTTATAAAAATTGGATGTAATTAATAGTCTATTAGTTGAAATACACAGCAAAAATATAAAAGAGTATTCTTTAACAGAACTATCTATTATTTTTTCTTTGGATTAGTGTTATAAGTATTAATTAGTTTACTAAAATTAACCTCACCATTTTTTATTGCTCTATTAGATTATATGTTAAGGATAGAATTTAGGTTTAGTTAGGTTGTTACTTAAAAATAAAAACGTTAAAAAAATCGATTTAAAATTTTGTAATAATTTCAATAATTAGAATAAATTTTAAGCATTTAATGTTAAAAAATCTATAGCAGATTAAATAAAAGATTAAAATCCAACTTTATCAGTATTTAAAACTCTGTAAATCAAAAAGTTAAATCGCTTAAAAATAATGTAAAATTTTTATAAAAAATTTGCATAAATAAAAAAAAAGACTTCCTTTGTACTGTTAATCAGGCAGTGCTTAACTGTGTGAGTAGCTGAACATTATGAAATATGTTTTTACGTTCGGGTTTTTGAATATCAGGAAGTCATTTTCAAAAACAGCTTATCGTTTAAGTAACCGAAATTTAAAGCTAACTTCTGTTTTAAATGCTTCAATTAGAAGCTTTCAACTTGTGCTACCTACAGTAACACAAATTCGAATTTAATAGTCACTTATTTTTTTGAATAAAACAACAGTAAATCAATCTGATTTATCTGAATAAATTATAACACCTTTTTATAAAATTAAAATGAATACTAAATACTTTGATTTAATCAATCAAACTTTTGATTTTCCACAAGAAGAATTTGAAGTAAAAAACAATGAACTTAAGTTTCATGGAATTGATCTAACAAATTTAATAGCGCAATATGGAGCTCCATTGAAATTTACCTATTTACCTCAAGTATCTAACAATATTAACAGAGCTAAAAACTGGTTTAGTAATGCTATTAAAAAATTAGATTATAGCGGAAGTTATAATTATTGCTATTGTACAAAAAGCTCGCATTTTAAATTTATTTTAGATGAAGCTTTAAAAAACAATATTCATATTGAAACTTCATCAGCTTTTGATATTAATATTGTTGAAAATTTAAAAAAAGAAGGCAAAATTACAGACAATACATATGTATTAAGTAACGGTTTTAAACGAGCACAATACATAACAAATATTGCTAGATTAATTAATAATGGGCACAAAAACTGCATTCCTATTATAGATAATTATGAAGAAATTAATTTATTATCTAAAGAAATTGAAGAAAACTATAATGTTGGTATAAGAATAGCTTCAGAGGAAGAACCTAAATTTCCTTTTTATACATCACGTTTAGGTATTGGCTATAAAAATATTGTTCCTTTTTATAATAATCAAATAAAAAATAACAAAAAAGTTTCATTAAAAATGTTGCACTTTTTTATCAATACAGGTATAAAAGACAATGCTTATTATTGGAACGAGCTTACTAAATGTTTAAAAGTATATACAAGTCTTAAAAAAATATGTCCTTCATTAGATAGTTTAAATATTGGAGGAGGTTTTCCAATAAAAAATTCTTTAGGTTTTGAATTTGACTATGCTTATATGGTTGAAGAAATTTTAACACAAATTAAAATATCTTGTGATGAGGCAGATGTTGAAGTACCACATATTTTTACTGAATTTGGAAGTTTTACAGTTGGAGAAAGTGGAGGCGCTATTTACGAGATTTTATACCAAAAACAACAAAACGATAGAGAAAAATGGAATATGATTAATTCATCATTCATAACAACATTACCAGATACATGGGCTATAAACAAGCGTTTTATTATGTTGCCAATAAACCGCTGGAACCATTCTTATGAAAGAGTATTATTAGGTGGTTTAACATGTGATAGTGATGATTATTACAATAGCGAACAACACATGAACGCTATTTATTTACCAAAATACAACGAAAAAGCTCCATTGTATATCGGTTTTTTTAATACAGGAGCATACCAAGAGTCCATTGGAGGTTTTGGAGGATTACAACACTGTTTAATACCAGCTCCAAAACACATTCTAATAAATAAAAATAAAAAAGGGGAGTTAACAACTCAAGTATACAAAGAACAACAAACAAAAGAAGAATTATTAAAAATTTTAGGTTACGATGAAAACTAATACCTACGCAGGAATCGAAGAAAAATTTGCCAAATTAGAAAATGCTAAAGTAGCATTAATTCCTGTGCCTTATGATGGGACAAGCACATGGCAAAAAGGAGCAGATAAAGGACCAGAAGCTTTTTTAGAGGCTTCTGAAAACATGGAACTGTTTGATATTGAAACAGCAACAGAAGTTTATAAGCAAGGTGTTTATTTAGCAAACCCAGTTACAGGTCTTGAAAATCCAGAGCAAATGGTTTCAAGTGTTCATAACACTGTAAAATCATTTATTCAGAAAAAAAAGTTTGTAACAATAGTTGGTGGTGAACATTCAGTTTCAATTGGTGCAATTAGAGCTTTTAACGAGTCTTATAACAACTTAACTGTGTTACATATAGATGCGCATGCTGATTTGCGTAAATCATACGAAGGAACACCATTTAACCACGCTTGTGCAATGTATGAAGCTAGTCAAAATACAAACCTTGTTCAGGTAGGTATTAGATCTATGGATAAAATCGAAACCACAGTAGTTGATGAAGATAAAATATTTTATGCACACACTATGGTAGACGATGAAAGTTGGATAGATAATGCGCTAGATAGTATGGGTGAAAATGTATATATTTCTTTTGATTTAGATGCGTTTGATCCTTCTATTATGCCAGCAACAGGCACACCAGAACCAGGTGGTTTATTATGGTACGAAACATTAGATTTTTTAAAACAGGTTTTTGAAGAAAAAAATGTAGTTGGTTTTGATATTGTTGAACTATGTCCAAATCCAGCGCACAAAGCTTCAGATTTTTTAGCAGCAAAATTGTATTACAAAATGCTTACTTATAAATTTTTAGATGAAGATATTGAAGACGATTTTGACAATGGAAACACCATTCAAAAAAATGAAAAAACACATTTAAATTACAACGATGATGAATTCGAATAAACACATATCAAATTTTATAGAAAAACACTTTCTTCACTTTAACGCAGCAGCATTAGTTGACGCGGCTAAAGAGTATAAAAATCAGTTAGACAGTAATACTAAAATGTTAGTGTCTTTAGCTGGAGCCATGAGTACTGCAGAAATAGGGAAAATATTTGCAGATATGATTCGTGAAGACAAAGTACATATTATTTCATGTACAGGTGCAAATTTGGAAGAGGATGTTATGAATTTAGTAGCGCATACACACTACAAAAGAGTTCCAAACTATAGAGATTTAACACCTCAAGATGAGTTTGAATTATTGTTAAAAGGATTAAATAGAGTTACCGATACGTGTATTCCAGAAGAAGAAGCTTTTCGCCGCATTCAAAAACATATTTATAAAATATGGAAAGATGCTGAAGAAAACGATGAGCGTTTTTTCCCTCATGAGTTTATGTATAAACTTTTATTATCTGGTGCACTTGAAGAGTATTACGAGATAGATTTAAAAAATTCTTGGATGTACGCAGCAGCTGAAAAAAATCTACCTATTGTTGTTCCTGGTTGGGAAGATAGTACGTTAGGAAACATTTTTGCTAGTTATGTTATGAAAGGAAATTTAAAAGCAAGTACCATGAAATCTGGTATTGAATACATGACATTTTTAGCTGATTGGTACACAAACAATTCTCAAAATGGAGTTGGATTCTTTCAAATTGGAGGTGGAATTGCAGGTGATTTTCCAATATGTGTAGTACCAATGTTGTATCAAGATTTAGATTTAGTAGATACTCCATTTTGGAATTATTTCTGTCAAATATCAGATTCAACAACAAGTTATGGATCGTATTCTGGAGCAGTGCCAAACGAAAAAATAACTTGGGGAAAATTAGATATAGATACGCCAAAATTTATTATAGAAAGTGATGCAACTATTGTTGCTCCATTAATGTTTGCCTACATTTTAGATATGTAATAATGAAAAGAGTAATTGTAGATTTTGCAAAACTAAACGATGCTATTCTAGATTTATTGGTTACTAAATTTCCCGATGGTTATGGTGTAAGAGATATTATAGAGTTTAAAAATGCACAAAACGAAACCATTCAGGCAGTTGAAGTTAAAACTGAAGACACTATTTATTTAGTGAAAATTGGAAAAAAATTAGTTGTTGCAATGGAAGATTATCAGGATTTAGATATGGAAGATGATGATGAAATTGAAACTGATTTTGAAGATTTAAATTACAATGAGCTAGTTGATTAAAAAATGAAAGAAAAAGTGTTTTTAGAGGCAAGAGATTTAAACAAAGAAATTATACAATTAATTATTGAAAAATATCCTAAGGGTATTAGAGATAATGCTATTGTTTCAATACAAAACACTGAAGGTAATTACATTAAAGTTATTGTGTTAACTTATAAAAAAGAACAACTCTATATTAAAGTTAGTTCAAAACTAAAAGATAGTATTGACCAAATTACTAGTAAAAATATTTTCCCTTTAGATACAGACTTTGATTTATATTTTGATGAATTTACCTAGTAACTAATAGTTAA
This sequence comes from Lutibacter sp. TH_r2, assembly GCF_033101135.1. Classification (NCBI taxonomy): domain Bacteria; kingdom Pseudomonadati; phylum Bacteroidota; class Flavobacteriia; order Flavobacteriales; family Flavobacteriaceae; genus Lutibacter; species Lutibacter sp. TH_r2. Next base: position 991,552 of record NZ_JAWMPV010000001.1, on the reverse strand, counting down.
ATTATGGAATACATTGAGCAAAAAGAGAAAACTAAAATAATTATCTATAAAAAAGATAAAGTTTTGGTTTTGGAAAAAAACATACCTAAAAAAAGATATGTTTTGCCAGGAGGATTTTTAAAAAAGAACGAACAACCTGTAATTTGTTTACTGCGTGAAGTTATGGAGGAGACAAATGTTTTACTAAATACTAAATTTATTAAATCAATTGATGCTGTTCATACTATAGGTAATAACAATAAATTATTAAAAAAACATTACTATAGTTATAAATGCAGAGATGAAGATTTTTTAAATATTGAAATAGATAAGTTTAAAGCTATAAAATGGGTAAGTTTTAAAAGTGCTTCAAGATATATGAACGAAAGTGATACAGTAGCAATACAACATTTTTTTTCATAATAAATTAATAAACAAGTAATTGAAACGTAATAATTGTAAAAAGTAGTTAAGTAAAAATAAAATTATTTTAAACCACATGTATGCTACTTAAAGGTAGAAATACTAAAAGATACTTGGACTTGTTGTGGCTAAAATCCAAGATTTATCTAAAATAATTAATTAAATACAATAAAGAAATGAAAACAATTAGCATTAAATTTTTAAGTATTATTTGCATATTTTTAGCAACTGCAACCATGTATTCACAAGATGAAAATGATGATGATTTACAAATTGAAGAATTAACAGGAACTTTTGAAAGTTATGATGAAGAACAAAACCAGTTTCTTTTTTCAGTTATTCTTGAAGAAGATGGAGTTGAAATGGTTGAAAATTACATATTTATAATTAACAATAAAAAAGTTGAAGCTAAATATAATTTGAAATCTACTGAATTTGAAGGAAAATCATTTTTAATTAACTATACAGTTGAAGTAGTTTCTGAAACAAATGAAGATGGTGATGATGATTTTAGTGAAGTTTATACTATAAAAAATATAACATTATTAAACTAAAAGTAAAAAAAAACCACCCAAAAGGTGGTTTTTTTAGTTAAAACCATTTTTTGCGTTTAAAATAAAATAGTAGAAGTATAAATAAAACAGAAACTATAGCCCAAAAAATAAAATAAGCATATTTGTAATCTAATTCTGGAATGTATTTAAAATTCATACCATAAACGCCAGCTAAAAAAGTCATAGGTATAAAAATAGTAGCAATAATAGTTAGTACTTTCATAACTTCATTCATTCTATTGCTAACAACAGTTAATTGCATTTCCATTAATCCAACAGTCATTTCTCTATAAATATCTAAACTTTCAATAACCTGAATAAGGTGATCTTCTAAATCTGAAAAATATACAAAAGTCTCTTTAGAAATAAGTTTGTTTTCTCTGTTGTAAAATTTATTTACTACATCTTTTAAAGGGTTAGTAACTTTACGTAATTTTAATATTTCTCTTTTTAAGTTTTGAATTTCTAGAGTTAAATCATCTTCATTATTTTTATTTAGAATTTTGTTTTCATAAGAGTCAACTTTTTCACCAATAGTGTCAATAATATGGTAATAATTATCAACAATGGCATCTAACAATAGGTACAATAAATAATCTGCATTTTTTTCTCTAACAAGCCCTTTTCCGTTTCTAATTCTATCGCGAATGGAATTAAAAACATCACCTTCAGCCTCTTGAAAACTCAATAAATATTGCTCACCTAAAACAAAGCTAATATGCTCCACATTTAATTTTCCGTTTATTGAATAATGTAACATTTTAAAAACTACAAAAATATGATCTTCAGAAATATCAACTTTAGTTCTTTGGTAAGTGTTTGGTATATCTTCAGTAATTAAATGATGAAGATCGTAGTATTTTGCAATTTCTTTTATAGTTGAAGTATGGTTTAGCCCATTAACATTTAGCCATGTAACTAATTTTTTATTTTCAAATTTTTGTAAATCTGTTAAATCATCTATTAGAAACTCATTAAACTCACTTTTAGAGTAATCAAATACGTTAATAAATAAATCGTTATCTGGTTTATAACCAGTGTAAACTACAGTGCCTGGAGCTAATCCAATTTTTCTATTTTTTTTCTGTTTTTTCATGTTCTTCATATTTTAACAATTCAATTCCTTTTTGAAGAAGCACTGAATTTGGGATTGTAATTATTTTTTCATCATCTGTTTTTAATAATAAATAAAACCCTTTAATGTCTTTTACTTTTCCGGTTAAATCAAAATCTTTATCCAATATTTTTATATGATCTCCAATTCTTACTGGGTGATAAAAAAATAAAATAAAGCTTGAAGTTAGATTAGATAATAAGGACCATTGCGCAAAAAAACCTACACCTAAAACTGCTAAAATTGAAGAAATAAAAACTAGAAATTGTTTAAAATCAACACCTAATATTGCAATAATTAAAAAAATGGTTACTTGGTAGTAAATAAAATATAAGATGTTTAAAATCACCTTTTTTCTGTGAGGTTCTATAGACTTAAGTAATGTAAACCGTTTAACAGCTCTTTTTGTAAAAAAAATAAACAAAAAAAGAATTACTACTAATAATACTATTAAAATTATTTGGGTTTTAGATTCCATTTAACACTAGTTTAAATGTAAAAATAAATTATTTTTATGTAACAACAATTTATCAAAGTCTTAAAAATACTATCTTTTTTATATGCCAAAAAAACTAACAACACATTATGAAATGTGTAATTTTTTAATTTTGCCATACTCTCACATATTCAATTTCAAAGTCAACAACACCATCCTTTTTATTTTCTTCAGAACTATGATATTCTAGTTCTTCTTTGCTTTTAGGAATATCATGCCAAGGAAATATTTCATTATCTAGCCAAATATTTATAGGTGAAGTTATTACATATCCATTATAATCATCTGGTAAGTTGGCTTTTTTTCTATTTTCTTTAGCCCAAATAGTTACCTCTTCTGCAGATACTTGCGAAAATAATTTTCCGTCTATATAGTACTTTACACCATCTTTGTTCCATTCAATTCCCCATATATGCCAATCATCAGCAATTCTAAAACCTACATCTTTTTTTTCAGTAAAGGAAGGTTTACCTCTTAACTTATCCCAATCTCTTATAGACCACCACAATTGATTATCTAAATGTTTTTTAGTAGGGTCTATTGTTCCACCATAAGTTTCAAAAAAATCGAACTCTAATTTTTCACCCATTGCCCAAAATGCACTTGTTACAGGTGCATCAGCAACTTTACTTTTTATTTCAATATATCCGTATTTAAAAGCTTTTCTTCCTATAAAGCAAGCCGTAGTAATATTTTCATAGGGCAAAGGATCTCCAAAAACTGGTTTTCTAATTTCAGGACTAAATGGAAAATCTGGTTCCCAACGCGTTTCTAGTATTAATTTACCATTCTCAAGGCGATAATTTTCACCAGAGAATTGAGATGGAGCTCTTCCTTTCCAAACTTTTTTATTTGGTTTGTCTGGGTGTTTGTAAGTAGGTTTTCCATTTTCAAATTTACCAACTATGTACCATTTAGTTTCATCAATAGTTTTAGAATCGAACTCGTCACTTACTTCAGGTAGTAACTTCCAATTCCCAGAATTAGTTGGATCTGACAAAGGATTGATTTCTGCTCTAGCAACTTTTAAAACGTGTGTTAAATTTTTTTGATTTCCACAATTAATTGTTAAAACCCCAAATAATAATGTTACAAAAAGTTGTTTTAGGTTTGGATAGGATTTCATCAATATTTTTTTTTAAGTAATACATATTTTAACAGTGTAAATTTATTTTTTAAAACAAAACTAACAAGTAATTTTAGTTCCAATATAGCACTCGTTTTTTAATTAATTGCGTTAAATCGGAATAACCGAACGCATTTATAAAAAAATATAAAATAGCTTGTGAAATTCTACCCTAATATTTTAAGCTTAATCATCTTTCAAAAGTTAATCTAGTATAGTTAATTGTTAATTTAAGTAATATTTTTTGTTTTGCTGAAAATATATATATATATTTGGTAAACCAATTTGGTAAACCAGATTTAAAACTTTGATAAACAATTATTAATATATCTAAAAATAAAATTATGAAAACAACATTACTTTTTACAAAAAATTCTAAACTTGGACTTGCACTTTTAGTGTTTTGTTTATGTTTAAATTTTGGATATAGTCAAACTGAACTTGTTAAAAATGGTACTTGTGATGAGCACGGAACAGGCATACCCGAGACTGACACGTCAGATACTAGTGATAATGCAGATGCTTGGGATATGACTCCTAATAGCACATTAAATGGCGGCATTACTAGCCCTTATAGATATGATGAAGATGATAATCCAGATGGGTGGAGAAATGATGCTTTAGAGACGTATATTGAAGATACATACACTACAGATCCTGCGGATGAATATGGTACAGATGAGCAACCAGGATCTACAAGTAACGGTAATAACGATACTAGAGGAGTTAAATTGTATGATGATGCCGATGGAAAACCTGTTATAACACAATCTACACGTCGTTTATATCAAAGGGTAGTGGGACTTACTATTGGTAGCCTTTATAATTTTTCTATTGATTCAAAATCTGAAGCAGCTGGAACTCCTTCAGAAGTATATATATTAAATACGCAAATAACTACTGAAGCTGGAATTAATGCTAATGGTTACACAGATGGGTCTGTTGTTGCAGGTATGAATATTACAAATGATGAAGATGCATGGGTAACAAACACACTTACTTTTACGGCAACTACAACTGAAGTTGTTATTTATGTTAGATCGATAAATTCAATAGATAAAAATACTGAAGTGTTTTATGACAATATATCGTTAAAAGAAGATGTAACTAATTCTATTGAAGACAATGAATTATCAAAAAGCTTTAACGTATATCCAAATCCAGCTAATGGAGTATTGTTTATAAAATCTAATCAATTTGCTGTTTCAAACGTTGCAATATTTAATGTAATGGGGCAAAAAGTGTTAGAGCAACAAGAACTAGAAAACAACCAATTAGATGTTTCTAGCATTTCAAAAGGAATGTACATTTTAAAAGTTACAAGTGATTCTAAAAGTTTCACTAAAAAAATTATTATTGAGTAATCATTTATAATTAATGTTTGAATTAATAAATCCTATTCTTTACGAATAGGATTTTTTTTATGAAGTTTAAGGCATAAATTTTGACATATAGTTCGTTATCTCAAGAGTTTATAAAATATTTTAAAGCAACTTTATTAGTTTATAAATCAAATGAGATAAAATTAATTTTTAACATAAATATGTTAAAAAATTATCATTATATTGTATTTTTAATAAATTACCATATCTTTGGTAAACCAATTTGGTAAACCAATTTAGACATTTACAAATGAAATTTAAACATCTATATTTATGTACTCTTGTTTTTATATTTTTATCATGTCAAAATAAAAATGAGACAGTTAAAAATTCACAATCTGATAATGTTCAGGAGCATCCTAGTATAATTTTAACTAAACAAGGTGTAAAAGATATTAGAGCAAATTTAGGAACTATTCCAATTTTTGATAATTCATTACAAGCTGTTAAAGAAGAAATTGATGCTGAAATTGAAGCGGGTATAGAGGTGCCAATTCCAAAAGATTATTCTGGAGGATATACACACGTTAGACACAAACGTAATTGGGTAGTGTTGCAAAAAGCAGGTGTGTTATATCAAATTTTAGATGACGAAAAATACGCCAAGTATGTAAAAGATATGTTGATGCAATATGAGGAAATGTATAAAACATTGCCACTGCATCCAAAAACTAGATCGTATGCAAGAGGTAAATTATTTTGGCAATGTTTAAATGATTCTAACTGGTTGGTATATGTAAGTCAAGCTTATGATTGTATTTACAATTATCTTACAGCAGAAGAACGTAACAAATTAGAAACAAATTTATTCAGACCATTTGCAGATCATATTTCAGTAGATAGTCCACAATTTTATCAAAGAGTACACAACCATAGTACCTGGGGAAATGCAGCTGTTGGTATGATAGGATTGGTAATGAATGACGAAGAGTTAATTGATAGAGCTTTGTATGGTATAAAAGGAGTGAATTTAGATAAAACAGCAAAAGATGATGATGGTGGATTTTTAAATAAAGATGGAAAAGCAGGTTTTTTAGCAAATATTGAAGAGCCTTTTTCACCTGATGGCTATTATAATGAAGGTCCATATTATCAACGTTACGCAATGTATCCTTTTTTAATTTTTGCTGAAGGATTACACAATGTAAAACCAGAATTAAAAATTTTCGAATACAAAGAAGGCGTTCTTTTAAAATCAATAAATGCACTTTTAAATTTATCTGATGCAGATGGAGATTTCTTTCCGCTTAATGATGGACAAAAAGGAATGTCGTACTACAACAGTGCTTTAGTAACAGCAGTAGATATTTCGTATCATTATGGAGAGCAAAATCCAGGATTATTAAGTATAGCAGAAGATCAAAACAAAGTTTTGTTAGACGATTCTGGTTTAGCAGTAGCACTTGGTATAAAAAATGGAAATAAAAAGCCATTCGATAAAAAATCAATAAATCTATCAGATGGACCAGAAGGTAAACAAGGTGGAGTTGCTGTTTTAAGAAATGAAAATATAGAGCTTGTTTTTAAATATTCATCTCAAGGATCAAGTCATGGTCATTATGATAAATTATCATATTCATTATATGAAAAAGGAGAAGAAGTAATTCAAGATTATGGACTAGCTCGTTTTGTAAATATTGAACAAAAAGGTGGAGGAAATTATTTAAAAGAAAATAAAACATGGGCAAAACAAACCATTGCTCACAATACAGTTACCCAAAATGAAACCTCGCATTATAACGGTGAATTTGAAATAGGAAGTAAGTACAACCCTGAACTTACTTATTTTTCTTCAGAAAATAAAAACGTACAAGTTGTAAGTGCTAAAGAAACAAATGCATATCCTGGTACTGAAATGCATAGAACTATGGCAATAATTAAAGATAAGGATTTCGAAAAACCTTATGTATTAGATATTATGAAGCTATCTTCTAACAAGGCAAATCAATATGACTTTCCTTTTTACTTTTTAGGTCAAGTACTAAAAACTAAATTTAAAAATACAATACCTAAAAATTTAAAGCCTCTAGGAAGTAAAAATGGATATCAACATTTATATGTAGAAGGATTGGCAAAAGCGAACCATTATAACACTAAATTTTCTTGGTTAAATAAAGGTAAGTTTTATACCTTAACTACTACAACAAAAGCTAACGACGAGTTGCTTTTTACAAGAATTGGAGCTAATGATCCAGATTTTAATTTACGCCGTGAGGCTGCATTAATGTTGAGACGAAAAAATGCTAAAAACACACTTTTTGTATCAACAATAGAAGCACATGGTAGTTATACTCCAGTTTCAGAATCAGCAGTTAACTCAAACAGTAGCATAAAAGAATTAAAAGTGGTTTTAGATACAGATGCATATACCGCTATTGCTATTACTAATATAAATGAAAACACTAAATTATTTATAACAGCAAACGCAAACGCTTCAAAAGAAGCAGAGCATAAATTAACAATTAATAATAAACAATACACCTGGAAAGGTTCTTATATATTAACAGAAAACAAATAAATTAAAAATTATGAAACGACTTAGTGAAAAGTACATCGTCGCAAAAGACATGGAATGGGAAAACCTTGGAGGAGGAGTATCAAGAAAATTTTTAGGCTACGATAATCAAATTATGATGGTAAGCGTGAAATTTGATAAAGGAGCATTAGGTGCACCACATCAACATTTTCACACACAAGCTACTTATTGTGTTTCAGGTAAGTTTGAATTTGAAATTGATGGAGTAAAGCAAATAGTAGAAGCAGGAGATGGAGTTTATATTGAACCTAATTTATTGCATAGTGCAGTTTGTTTAGAAGAAGGACAATTGATTGATACATTTAGCCCTGTTAGAGAAGATTTTTTAACTGGTGATGGACCATCTTATTTCGGAGATAAAGAGGCGTAATATATATATGTTAGTCTCTATTAGAAAGGACATTATTGAATAATGCCTTTTTTTTAGTCAATTTTACGATAACGTTTTAGTAAAACGAGCGATATATTAAAAATATGTTAATATTTATTTTTTATTAACATATTTTTAATATATTTTTGTTTTTTATAAAATTGGTTAACCAATTTGGATAACCAAAAACAGGTGTTACTATTTTCATTTAAAAAAATTGAGCTGAAAAGCTATATTAAAATTAATAACTAAAAAAATATTAATAAAATAAACACTCAAAACAAAAATTAATATTATGAATTTAAAATTTAAGTTAACCATTATTGCAGTATTATTACTCAATTTTACAATAATAGCGCAAAGCAGCTATTTATTAAAAGGTACTGTGGTTTCAAGCGCTGACAATATGCCTATTCCAGGTGCCAGTGTAATTATTAAAGATTCCACAAAAGGTACTACTACAGATTTTGATGGAGTATTTTCTTTGGAAGTAAAACAAGGAGATGTTTTACAAGTTTCATTTATGGGTTTTGGTACAAAATTCATTCCTATTATAAGTCAAAATAGTTTAAATATTACATTAGCAGAAGAGCAAAATGTTTTAGATGAAGTTGTTGTAATTGGTTATGGTACTTCAAAAAAATCTCATTTAACAGGGTCTATTTCTAAAGTAGTTAATAAAGATTTAGATCAAGTAGCCGTTTCCAGAGTTGATGACGCTTTAATAGGGCAAGTATCTGGTGTAAATATACAAGCTACAGACGGTGAAGCTGGTGCTGCACCAACAATTACAATTCGTGGTGTTGGTTCTATGGCAGGTGATTCTACACCTTTAATTGTTGTAGATGGTGTAATTGTAGATTCAGATTTTTTAGGATCATTAAATATGAATGATGTTGAATCTTTTGAGATTTTAAAAGATGCTGCTTCATCATCTATCTATGGTTCAAAAGGGTCTAATGGTATTATTATGATTTCTATGAAATCAGGTGTTGCAGGTAAAGTAAGAATTAATTATTCTACATATACAGGTATAAAATCAGGTAGAAAAAGTGATGCTTATGGGCTAACAGTTGCTGATTGGGCTCAAAAACAAATGGATGAAGTAGGTTATTTATCTGACTATACTAAATTTGGTTTATCTACAGGTACTGATCGTGCTTGGCAAGATGTTTTTATTGAAGAAGGTGTTATTACAAGTCATTCATTATCAATTAGAGGTGGAAACGATAAAACAAAATTTGCTACAAGTTTAAATTATTCAAATGATGAAGGTGTTTTACTATTAGATAACTATGAAAAATTTGGAGCAAGAGCAAAAATTGATTTCGAAATTAACGAAAAACTTTCTGCTGGAGTAAATTTTTCTCCTAGTTATACTATTAGAAATAGATTTTCTGAAAATATCCATAACGTAGCCAGACATATGCCTTGGTTACCTATATATCACACAGAGCATACACTTCAATATATAGATCCTAATGGGTCTTATGCAGATGTACAAGTTGGAGATTACGCTCAAATGCGTCATTTTGAATTAACCGACCTTGATGGTGATGGAGTTTATGAAAATGAACTTACAAGTAATTTAGGAAACTCTACCAATCAGAATCCATACGCTAGAATTGTAGAAAGAGATAGAACAGACAAGAAATTTAAATTATTTAGTAGTATTTATGGTAAGTATAAAATAATGGAAGGATTATCTTTTAAATCCACATTATCAGTTTCTTTTCAAGATACACAAAGAAAAGATTATTTAGGTACTTTAGCTCGTAGAGAAGTTTCTGATGCATACATTGATGAGATAACTCAAAGAGATCAATATTTTATTTTCGATAACTTTTTTAATTATAATAAAAGTATTGGAAACCATGATTTAGGAATTACATTAGGTAACTCATTAGAACAAAGAAATTATTTCTATTCTTCTATAAGAGCGCTTGGTATTGTAAACGATAAAATACCATACTTATCAAATGCACCTATTGCTTCTGATACACAAGGTTTTGAATGGACAAAAAGAGGTGTTTCATACGTGTCAAGATTCAACTATGCGTATAATGATAAATATTTAGTTAGTTTAAGTTTAAGAAGAGATGGTAGTTCTATTTTTGGATCAGACTTTAAATATGGTAATTTCCCAGCTGCATCTATAGGATGGAATGCTGATAGAGAAAGCTTCTTAGAAGATAGTGACGTTATTTCAAAATTAAAATTCAGAGCTAGTTACGGTGTTACAGGTAACGATCGTTTAAATACAGGAAGTGTTGATCCAGATGCGCAAGGTAGTACCTCACAATTAAGTACTGGTAATATTTTAGTTGATTATTATCCACATTTAGATTTAGTATCAACAGTAAGTTATGTTGAAGATGGAACAATACAAGCAGCTTATGCACCAGTTAATATTGGTAATGCTGAATTAAAATGGGAACGATTAATTGAAATTAACCCAGGTATTGATTTTGGATTTTACAACAATAGAATTTCAGGTTCTTTAGATTGGTATCAAAGAACAAGTGATCAATTATTACTAAACAATCCTATATCAGCTACAACTGGTTTTTCAAATTCTTTAGATAATATAGGAGAAGTAAAAAATCAAGGTTGGGAAATTGAGTTGAGAACAAAAAACATTCGTTCAGAAAAATTTAATTGGGGATCAACTTTATTAGTAACAACCAATAAAAATACTTTAGTAGATTTTGCTGACTCTAACGGACAAATATCAGGTATTGACCCTAAAAGACCAACAGAATGGATTAACTTAGAAGGTATGCCAATTTCTTCTTTCTATGGTTATGTAGTTGATAGAGAAGTACCTACAGAAGAGTTCTATTCTAGTAATTTTTACAGACACGTTGGGCAACAAAAGGGTATAACATATGTAAAAGATTTAAATGGTGATGGTGTTTTAGATGAAGAAGATAAAACTATTTTAGGTAATCCATATCCAGAATTAATTTGGAGTTTTTCAAATGAATTCAATATTGGAAATGTAGATTTTTCTTTTATGTTCCAAGGATCACACGGAGCAGAAGTTAGAAACATAGCAGATCAGTACATGTTTAATCATACAGCATTTGATCAAGTGTTAAGTACTGTAGACGATGAGTTTATTGTAGAGAAAATTTATACAAATAGTATTATTCAAGATGCTTCGTATATTGCTTTACGTAACGTTAATATTGGATATGTTTTACCAGAAGATGCTGTAGCAAAATTAGGTCTTTCAAAATTTAGAGTTTATGCTACAGGTCAAAATTTGATTTATAAAACTGCAGACGATTATACAGGTTGGAACCCAGAAGCGTTAGATAAAACAAGCCCAACACAGTATGGTTACCAAAGAGGTGGTTCTCCAATATATAGTACAATTTCTTTAGGAGTTAATATTGATTTTTAAAAAATAAAAATAATGAGATATTCAAAATATATAATAATAGTTTTTTTAGGATTTCTAATTACTTCATGTGAAGAATTCCTTGATCCAGACCCTACTTCAGCTATAAAAACAGAAGATTTTTACCAAACAGTTGAAGAGTTAGAATTAGGTGTATTAGCCATATACGATGCCATTCAAGGAGTAAATGATACTCAATTGGATGAAAACAGAGGTGTACAAGTAGAGTTTTATGTAACAGAAATGTTATCAGATAACAGTAATACTAGATCACCAGACGCAAATGATTCTGCTGATGCCGGACAGTTTGAGAACTTTTCAGTTGAAGCTAATAATGGTATATCTGCTAATTACTACTCAAGTATGTATAGAGTTGTATACCTATCAAATGTTGTATTAGATGCATTAAAAGAATTAGAAGATGGAGACTCATATATAAAAATTGAAGCAGAAGCTAAATTTTTAAGAGCATATGCATATTTTAATTTAATAAGATTGTATGGTGAAGATGTTGAAAATCTTGGTTTACCATTAATAGATCACGTTTTATCTGATACAGAAAGAGCAACTCAATTCACAAGAGTTTCAGAAAAAAAAGTATATGATTTAATTATTTCTGATTTACTAACAGCAACTGAAGGATTAGACGATACCTATAAAACTAGAGCCTCTAAAAGTGCAGCGCATACCTTATTGGCAATGGTGTATATGACTATAGATAACCCAGATTATTCTGAAGCTATTTCGCATTTAGATCAGGTGTTTGGAAACTATTCATTATTAGATAACTATAAAGATATATTTGATCCAGCTAACGAATTAAATGACGAGATTATTTTTGCAATCGGTTTTGCAAACGATGCTGCTAATGATAGTCAGAATTATTCAGCAGAATTTGCTGCAACTGGTAATTCAAGTGGATTAAATTATTTAACAGAAGATTTACATGCAAAATTATTAAATTTTGGTGGAGCTAATCGTCAACTTTATGATATAGATGATGAAGACGATACTATAAAATATCAAACAGCAAAACATAAAACAAATAGTTCTGATGACGAGCAAGCTGGTGCAGATTTTATTGTATTAAGATATGCTGAAGTAATTATGCTGTATGCTGAAGCAACTTTAGCTACATCAGATCAAGTAAGTATTTCAGGTTCTTGGGCTGACGATTATAATAAAATTAGAACAAGAGCAGGTTTAGCCGCTGTAACATCAGTAACTAAAGATGAGTTAATAACAGAAAGAAGATATGAATTCTTTTCTGAAAATAAAAGATTGTTTGATTTGAAACGTTTTGGTGTTGCCACTTCGGTATTATCAGATTTTGCAAGTGCAAGTGGTTTTAATTTTAATTCTACAGAATCTACATTACCAATACCTCTTAGAGAAATTAATTTAAGCCCTATTGGAGATAACGGAGAAGCTGTTTTAATTCAGAACCTGAACTGGAGATAGAAGTTTATATTTCTTGAATATTTAAAAATAATTTAAATTTTAAAAAATGAAAAGTATTAAAAATATAAAAAAAGGTATTTTAAATTTATTACCTAAAATTGTATTGTCATTTATGGTAGTTTCTTTAGCTTCATGTGATCCAACAATAGATGGTCTTTCTTATGATTTAGCTGAAGCAAATTCAAAAGAAGATCAAAAAGCTCCTACAGCCTTTTTTGGAGCAGTTACAGGTGAAGGTGACCAATGGAACAAAGCAACTTTTGCTAATGAATCTGTTAGTGCTAGTAGTTATATTTGGGATTTTGGAGACGGTAGTGATACTTCAACAGATTTTGAACCAAAAGAACATTCTTACCCACCAGTAAGCGCTTCTTATCAAGTAACTTTACAAGTATTCGATTCTAACGGACTTACAGATACATATACCAACTCTATAACAATTATAGATAATGGAACACCTCTAGGAGACCTAGATTTATTTTACGATTTGATTAATACTGGTGACGCAGGAGAACCAGTAACAATTCATAGTTATTCATCGTATCAAGTAGAAAAAGATGCATTCCCAGAAAATACATTAGACAAAAATGCTGGTACACTTTGGACTGCTGAAGATGGTGACATATTAGCAGGAGATTATAAATCAGATGGAGAATATGTTATTTATGATTTAAGTGAAACAGTAAATTTAAGAGTAATCCAATTTACTACAAATGTTAAATCAGAATCTTATGGGTATCAAATTTGGACTTCTAATACAGGTACTGATGATGCTGATTTTACAAAATTAATTCCAGAAACAGGCGATATTATGCTTTCAGAAGCTGCAAGTGCAGAATTTCAAACAAAAATTTTGAGTACACCTGTAGATACTAGATATGTGAAATTAGTAGGTTTTGGAAGATTTAATGAAGCTGGAGATACACGTACAAGCCCATGGATGAGTTTTTCTCAAATAGAATTTTACAAAGACAAAAATTAAATTATGATGATACAAACAATTAAAAATATAAGAACAAAAGGCATTATAAAGGTATTTCTTTTTATAGCTTTAGTATCACTATTTTCTTGTGATGATGATGAAGAAGCTTTACAAGAAGTAATAAAAACAATACCAATTGCTGCTTTTACAGAATCAGCAGATGCTAACGATTGGAAAACGTATAATTTTACTGATAGATCTACAAATTCAACAGGGTATGTTTGGGATTTTGGTGATGGAAATACTTCTACCGAGGCAGAACCTTCACACTCATATTTAGAGGCAGGAGATTATGTAGTTATACTTACTGTAAGTAATGTATCAGATGTTACTGATACGGTTGAAAAAACAATTAAAGTTAGAAATCCTAGTGCACCACTTTCAGCTTTCACAGCTATAGCAGATGCTAACGATTGGAAAACGTATACATTTACAAACCAATCTCAAAACGCTACAAGTTATTCTTGGGACTTTGGAGATGGTACTTCATCTACAGATGCTGAACCTACACATACATTTACAGGAGAAGGAACTTTTACAGTTAAACTTACAGCTACAAGTGCATCAGGAGACGATGTTAGTGAACAAATACTAGAACTTATTGATCCAAATGCAGCAGTAATGCCTACATTTAAAGCTATTGTTCAAAATGGTACAGCTGATGATTTTCAGGTTGAAACTAATGATAATGCAGATGCTTGGGACATGACTCCTAATAGCACCGTTAAACTAGATGCAGATGGCGGAGCAACATCACCTAGCCCTTATAGAGATATTTGGTATAATTCAGATTTAGATAGTTGGCTTGAAGCTAGTTTTGGAGACGATAGTGAACAACCAGGTTCTTCAGGCGATGGTAATAAATTTGCAGGTTTAGGAGATAGAGGTGTTAAATTAAATGAAGCATCTCGTCGTCTTTATCAAGTATTAACTGTTGAAGCTGGGGTAGAATATACATTTACAATTGATTCTCGTTCAGAATCTGCTGGTGTAAATTCAGAAGTATTTATTTTAAATAATGAAATTGTTAGTGAAGATGCTATTAATACAGAAGCTAATCGTAATATTAATGCAGATGCATATTTTGTAATTGATAACGACTTTAATAGTTCTAAATCTTCTTCTACTGAAGATACATTTACTACAAATACATTTACATTTAAACCAACAACAGATAAAATTGTAATTTATGTTAGAGCATTAAATGCAGTTGATAGTAGTAATGAAGTATTCTTTGATAATATAGATATTATTACTCCTGGATTTGAATCTGGATCTGGATCAACAACAACTACTGCTACATTTAAAGCAATTGTTCAAAATGGTACAGCTGATGATTTTCAGGTTGAAACTAATGATAATGCTGACGCTTGGGACATGACTCCTAATAGTACCGTTAAATTAGATTCAGATGGCGGAGCAACATCACCAAGCCCTTATCAAGCTATTTGGAGTAATTCAGATTTAGATAGTTGGCTTGATACTAATTTTGGAGACGATAGTGAACAACCAGGTTCTTCAGGCGATGGTAATAAATTTGCTGGTCTAGGAGATAGAGGTGTTAAATTAAATGAAGCATCACGTAGACTTTATCAAGTATTAACTGTTGAAGTTGGTGTAGAATATACATTTACAATTGATTCTCGTTCAGAATCTGAAGGTGTAAATTCAGAAGTATTTATTTTAAATAATGAAATTGTTAGTGAAGATGCTATTAATACAGAAGCTAATCGTGATATTAATGCAGATGCATATTTTGTAATTGATAATGATTTTAATAGTACTAAATCTTCTTCTACTGAAGATACATTTACAACTAACACATTTACATTTATACCAACAACGGATAAAATTGTAATTTATGTTAGAGCATTAAATGCTGTTGATAGTAGTAATGAAGTATTCTTTGATAATATAGATATTATTACTCCAGGATTTTAATATTTTACAAGAGTAACCAACCCGATTGATAACTTTAGTAGTTATCAATCGGGTTTTTTGGCTCAACTTTTGCATAATGTTAATCTCAATAACATAATTTAAAAACTAAAAATGAAAAACTTCCGAAAAGAAATATTAGGTATTTTAATAATAACATTTCTAACTGTAAACATTTCAGCTTGTCAAGCTCAAAAAAGTGTTTCAGAATCGGATGTTAAAGTTGAAACTAAAAAGAAAAAGAAAAAGAAGAAAAAAAAATACAAGCTTCCTAACATTGATTTAAGTCATTGGAAAGTAACTTTACCAGTTACCAACGAAAAAGGGAAACCTTATGAAATTGAACCGCCAGAAATTTTAGATTTTGCAAACAATAAAGTAGCAAAACCTTATATGTATATAGATTCTACAAAGGGAGCAATAGTATTTCATGCAATGCCTACCAATTCTAAAACAACAAATACAAAATATACACGTTCTGAATTAAGAGAGCAAATGGAGCCAGGTAATAATAATAAAAACTGGACTTTTGCCGATGGTGCTTATATGAAAGGTAAGTTAGCGATGGATGCTACCACTAAAGATGCTGATGGTAAATATCACAGAACCATTATTATGCAAATTCATGGTAGATTAACCAATGAGCAACGTGATTTAATAGGTGAAGATGATAATAACGCACCTCCAATTTTAAAAATTTATTGGGATAAAGGCAAAGTTCGTGTAAAAACAAAAATATTAAAAAATCTAAATGCTTCTTACGAAGAAATGTTACACGATGACGCTTGGGATGATGATGAAGGTTTTAATTTTAAAGAAGAGGTAGGTTTTAGAAAATTTACTTTAGAAGTTAAAATATCAGAAGGTAAAATGGTTGTAATTTTAAATGGTAATGAATACAAAGTTTATGAAAATGTACACATGCGTAAATGGGGAGTATTTGAAAATTACTTTAAAGCTGGTAACTATTTTCAATCGAGAGATAAAGGATCTTTTTCAAAAGTTAGATATTACGAGCTCGAAGTAAGCCATTAAAATAATAAATGTAATATATACTAAAATACGCTAACTATTATAATAATAGTTAGCGTATTTTAGTATAGTTACTGCAATAAATACCACTAATTTTTAAGTTATAAATTATATAATAATTACTTATAGATTAATTAAAAATCAGGATGTTATTTTTTAAGTGTTAAAAAAAACGTTAAATTTTTTTATTTATAAAATTTAACATATATTTGGTAAACCAAATTGGTAAACCAGTTTGGAAATTAAAGAATATTAACTCTAAAAAATTAATCCTTAATTATTGAATTACAAAATTAAAAACTACAAAAAAGGATAGGTGCAACTATCCTTATCAAAGTTTACTTTATTTAAAAGTAAAGTAAATTACATCATTTTAAAATTACCAACAACAATTAGAGTTTAAAACAAACTGTATCTAATAAGTAGTTGGTTTTTAAAGTGAAGGAGCTTTTAAGATTAAAATCTATGCTAAAATTAATACAAAGAGAAGTATTAATAAAATTAACACTTAGAACAAAAAATTATTATTATGAATTTAAAATTTAAGTTAACCATTATTGCAGTATTATTACTCAATTTTACAATAATAGCACAAAGTGCTTATTTATTAAATGGTACTGTGGTTTCAAGCACTGACAATTCTCCTGTCCCAGGAGCCAGTGTTATTATTAAAGATTCCTCAAAAGGTACAACAACCGATTTTGATGGAGTATTTGCCTTGGAAGTAAAACAGGGAGATGTTATTCAAATTTCATTTATGGGATTTGCAACTAAATCAATCACAATTACAAATCAAAAAAACCTTACAATTTCTTTAAGTGAAGAAGCAAGTGCTTTAGATGAAGTTGTTGTTGTAGGTTATGGTGCTCGTAAAAAAAGTGATGTAACAGGTTCAGTATCTTCTTTAAAAACAGAAGAATTAACAGCTTTTCCTGTATTAGAAGCAGAGCAAGCACTTCAAGGTCGTGCAGCTGGTGTAGTTGTACAATCTAATAATGGTGGTGAGCCAGGAGCTCCTATTAAAATTAATATTAGAGGTAATACATCTATTAATGCAAGTAGTGATCCACTTATAGTTGTAGATGGTTTTGTTGGGGGTTCTATGCCTCAAGCAGGTGACATTAAAACTTTACAAGTTTTAAAAGATGCATCAGCAACAGCTATTTATGGTTCTAGAGGATCAAATGGAGTTGTATTAGTAACTACAAAAAAAGGTAGAAGCGGTAAATTAAATGTTGAGTTTAACTCTACATATGCTGTTCAAAAAACCTCAAATAGTTTAGATTTATTAAATGCAAGTGATTTTGCAGACTATCAAAATCAAATAAGAGCTAACCAAGGTATTACTAATCTTTATGTTCAAGGAGACTATGATACAGATTGGCAAGATGAAATATACAGAGCGGGAAGTACTTCAAATAATCAACTTTCTTTTTCAGGAGGTTCTGATAAAGTTAACTACTATGCTTCAGGTACTTATTTTAAACAAGATGGTATATTAGTTAATTCTGGTTACGAAAGAGTTTCATTTTTATCAAATTTAGACGCACAAGTAACAGATAAATTAAAAATTGGACTTAACTTAACAGGTGGTTTAAGTCAAAAAGATGGAGTATCTACACAGTCAGATGGTTCAGTTACAGTAGGTGGTGATGATGTTGTTTCTTTAGCAATGCGTTTTGCTCCAGATCAAGGAATTTATGATGATGATGGAACATTTTCAGTAAATAATATAGGTGACCCAGTAGATAACCCATGGGCAGTTGCTACACAAAGAGACGATGATACAGAAATAGAAAATTTCAGAGCAAATTTTTATGCAAATTATGAAATTATTGAAGGTCTTACTTTTAAAACTACATTTGGTTTAAGTAGCAAAAATACATTTAGAGGAATTTACATGCCAAGAACGTTAGAAATTACGGCAGGTGGAGCTACTGATGGTAGAGCTATTATATCTGAAAAGAAAACTAAAAGTGTATTAAGTGAAAATTATTTAACCTATAAAAAAGAAATAGGAAAAGGTGATTTAACTTTATTAGCAGGTTATTCTTATCAAAAAACAACTAATAAAGCATTTTTAAGTGAAGGTACTGGAACACTTTCAGATTCTTTCTCTTACTATGGTTTATACACAGCTACAAATCTAATTAGTCCTAGTGGTGGTGATGTATATGTAAATGAAACAGAAATCCAATCTCAATTTGGACGTGTTAATTACGATTATGATGATAAATATTTATTAACTGCTACTGTTAGACGAGATGGTGCTTCTAACTTTGCTGAAAATGAAAAATATGCAATTTTTCCATCAGCTGCATTAGGTTGGAAAATGTCAAATGAAGACTTTATGAAAGATAGTGAAACTATTTCTAGCTTAAAATTAAGAGCAAGTTATGGTGTTACTGGTAACCCATCAATTGGAGCTTACGAGTCTTTAGCAAGTTTAGCAAGTATTTACGCTTCTAGTAACGGAATAACAGTACCAGCTGTAACTCCATATCAAAGTGCAAACGCAGATTTAAAATGGGAGTCATCTTACCAAGCAAACTTTGGTGTAGATTTAGGATTGTACAATAGTAGAATTTCACTTTCGTTAGATTACTATAACATTGATACTAAAGATGTACTTATGTTTGATAATAGTATACCTTGGTATTTCGGTAATTATAATGATGAAATTTTAACAAATGTTGGAGAAATTAACAACAGAGGATTCGAAGTTTCTTTAAATACAAGAAACATTGTTAAAGATGATTTTAGTTGGTCTACAGATTTAGTATTCTCTAAAAATAAAAATACAGTAGAAAAATTAATATTTGGTGCTGATTATTTTGGTAATGGTGCTCCAAGTTATTTTAGTGTTGATAATAACTATATCTTAAGAGAAGGTGAAGAAGTAGGATTGTTTTATGGATTTGACTACGCAGGTGTATACCAAGGTGGTACTTTACCAGAAGGTACAGCTGTTATGACAGATGGTGTAGCTGGTGACCCATTATTCTTAGATTTAGATGATGATGGTGCTGTTACTAATGCAGATAGAAAAATTATAGGGAATCCTAACCCAGATTTTACGTGGGGGATTACAAATAATTTTACATATAAAAACTTTGATTTAAACATCTTTTTCCAAGGTTCTCAAGGTGGAGATATTTTTAATATGACTAATGTTCAGTTAAATAATGGTGATGCTAATACTACTTACGATTATTATAACAACGCTTGGACATCTACAAATACAGATACAAACCAACCTCGTGTAGGAAACAATAGTAATAGAGAAATTTCTTCTCGTTTTGTTGAAGATGGTAGTTATGTTAGACTTAAAAATATAGCTGTAGGTTACACATTCCCTTCAGAGAGTATTGAAAAATTAGGTATAGAAAATTTAAGATTTACTGTAAGTGCACAAAATTTATTAACATTTACAAACTACTCTGGTTTAGATCCTGAAGTAAACTATTATGGTGCTTCTGGAGATAATAATACATCAGCTAATACTGTAAGAGGATTTGACTTTGGAAATTACCCAACTGTAAAATCTGTGAATTTTAGCTTGAGCGTGAAATTTTAATCAATAATTTAAAAACATATATAATGAAAACATATAAATATTTATTCTTATTGATAGGATTATCAATAATAGGATGTTCAGATTTAGAAGAACAACCGGTTGGTATCTTGTCTCCGGACGGATTCTTTTCAACTGTAGATGATATACAAATAGCTGTAGATGGCTCATTAACACATGCTATCAATGAAGAAATATGGGGAAGAAAACTTTCTATAGCATTAATGTTACGATCTGATATGGTAAACCTTCAATCTGATGAAACAAGAAGGGTTGAGATGAATACGCATACTATTACAGGTGATAATGAAATGGTGTATGATCCATGGACACGAATTTACCTAGGAATTGCAGCGGCTAATAACGCCATTGCAGGTGCAGAAGATGTTGATGCAGAAGATGATATTAAAAATCCAGTTGTAGCGCAAGCTTATTTTGCTAGAGCTTTTTACTATTTTCATTTAGTAAGATTATTTGGAGACATTCCTTATATCGATGCTCCAATTGAAGGAGATGAAGCTTATTCTATTAATTTAACACCTGAATCGGAAGTATATGATAATATTATTTCAGATTTAGAATTTGCTAAAACATGGTTACCAAATACAGTTGCTTCTAGAGCAATACCATCTAAAGCAGCAGCAAGCTCATATTTAGCGTTGGTATATTTAACTAGAGCAGGAACAAGTGATAATGCTTATTTCAAAAAAGCTTTTGACGAAGCACAAGAGGTAATTGAAAATAAAGGAGTTTATGAGTTAGATTTAGATCCAGATTTTCAGACATTATTTAACGCTGATAAAATTGATGCTTCTTTAGAACCTATATTTGCTTTAGACTATAACGCTGTTGAGGCTGATGATAATTCATATGATCAAATAGCTCCAATGGTAGGTATTAGAAGTGATGATATTGTTGGTGGATGGTCTGTTGCCGTTCCTACTATGGCAGTTTATGAGTCATTTAATCCAGCTGATTATAGAAGAACTGTTAGCTTTAAAGAGTCAGCACTAATTAATGGTAATCTTGAACCTTATACTAATTATACTGCAAGTGGGCATAAATTTGCTGCAAACCAACCATATATTGATAAATATGGACGTTTTCCAGGAGAATATGCTAGATCAAGTACTAGAGCAACAAGTCATAATTATTCTATGATGCGTTATGCAGAAGTATTATTAATTGCTGCAGAAGCAGGAGCTGAAATAGGAAACCCTTTAGCACTTACTTATGTGAATATGATTAGAGAAAGAGCTAGACAAGGTGGTAGCACAATAACTGGTGATGGTACTGCTATAACAGTAGAGCCTAGTGAAGAACCTGCTGATTTAGAATCAGTTACGGTTGCTGACGTATTGGAAGAACGTAGATTAGAATTGGCTTTTGAATGTAAAAGATGGTACGACATTAAAAGAAGACAGTTAGGAGATCAAGTATTTGGTGCTTCAGGTTTAGAAGGTGCTAAATCAGATTGGAATTCGGCAGTAGATTATGATACGCCAATACCACAAGAAGAGATAGATAGAAATCCTAATTTAGGACTTTAAAATCTAATGATATAAAGCGATATTAATCGTTTTTAGTTTTAATTCTTGGGTTTACATTATGTAAAATGTGTAAACCCAAGTTTAAATTTTTTTAACACTATTAGCTCCAATTATTTAATTAAAGTAATAGTTTTTAATACTTTTATTTAAAAATGGAATGTTTTAACAATTTTTTTGTATTTAGTGTATAAAGTTAAAGATACTTTTGTTAGAGTAAATCATTTTACTTTTAAAGTAGTACATTAATAATAAAAGTTTACCAATTTTTTAATTATGAAATTAGAAATTTTAGCGAAAAATGATAATAAAAAGGTTCAAAATGCTATTATTTCTCAAATACGAGATTTAATTAATTTTAAAAATCTAGAGCCAGGAGATAAACTTCCTTCGGAAAGAATGCTTTCTGAAAAGTTCGGAGTTACACGAAGTAGTATTAGAGAAACTATTCAAAAATTAGAGTTTTATGGATTGTTAAAATCTATTCCACAAAGTGGAACTTTTGTAGCTCAAATTGGAAGAGTAGCTCTAAATGGAATGGTAGATGATATTTTAAGATTAGAAGATGTTGATTTTAAATCACTAGTAGAAACTAGAATTTTATTAGAATTAAAAACAGCAAGGTTAGCAAGCCTTAGAAGAACAGATCAAGATTTAATTCAAATTGAAGAAGCATTAAATGCTTTTGCTGAAAAAGTGTTAAATGGCGAAGATGCTGTTCAGGAAGATTTATTATTTCATTTAGCAATTGCAAAAGCCGCTGGAAATGGTACTTTAAATACATTAATGTTAATGATTACCCCAGAAATTATTACAAATTTTGAAAAATATCATGTTTGTGATAAGGGTAAAGCAATGTTAGGTATAAAGCAACATAAAGATATTTTTGAAGCTATTAAACAACAAGAGCCTCAAAAAGCTAAAGAAAAAATGAAAATTCATTTTAAAGAATTATACCAATATTGCTATAATATAGAAAAATAACAATTTAACTTTAACAAGTTTCAACTTGTTAAACTATTTAAAATAAAAAAGAGATTTAGTAAAGGGTTACTCAAAAGTTGATTAACACTAAAAGACAACCGAAAATTTAAAATTAGTATAAATGAAATTAAAAGGATTAAGATGGTGGATAATAGGGCTGATTTTTTTAGCTACTGTTATAAATTATATAGATAGAAGTGCACTTTCCATTATGTGGGGTGGTGAAAACGTTGAAGGTTCGATAGCTCAATCTCTTGGCTTAACAAAATATCATTATGGTTTAATATCCAATGTATTTATGGTAGCTTACGCTTTAGGACAACTTTTTTCTGGAAAGTTATTTGATAAAGTTGGTACCAGAATTGGTTATGTAATTAGTATTGGAGTTTGGGGAATATCATCGTTCTTACACTCAACAGTTCGAGGATTTTACTCAATATCATTTTTCAGAACTACTTTGGGTTTATCTGAAGCAGGTAACTGGCCAGGTGGTGTTAAAAGTAATGCCGAATGGTTTCCAATTAAAGAAAGAGCAATTGCACAAGGATTGTTTAACGCAGGAGCTTCAATTGGTTCTGTAATTGCGCCACCATTTATTGCTGCATTATTTGTGGCTTTTGGTTGGAGAATTACCTTTATGGTTGTTGGTTCTTTTGGTATTTTGTGGATTATTCCATGGTTATTAATTAACAAAGCTGGACCAAAAAAACACCCTTGGATAACAAAAGAAGAACAAGAATATATTCTTGCAGGTCAAAGTTTAGCTGATCAAAATGCAACAGAAGAAACTAAAGGAAAAAGTTTAAGAGAAATTCTTTCATTTAAAGAGTCTTGGGCTGTTGTAATTGGTAGATTTTTTCTAGAACCAATTTGGTGGGTTTTTGTTACTTGGATGCCAATATATTTATTTGATACTTATAAATTTGATGTAAAAGAAGTAGGTATGTTCTTATGGGTGCCTTACGTTGGTGCTGCATTAGGTAGTATTATAGGAGGATATGTTTCAGGTAAAATTATTGCTAAAACAAACTCAATAGATAAAGGTAGAAAAACTACTATTTTAATTGGAGGAGTAATTATGCTTGCAGGATTAATTGCAACTGTACTTATTGGTGATACTGCAGAGAAATTTGTAGCTATTGTTTTCTTTGTATTATTTGGATTCCAATTTGCTATTAGTAATGTACAAACACTTCCTAGTGATTTCTTCAGCGGAAAATCTGTTGGTTCATTAGCAGGTTTAGGTGGAATGATTGGAGTATTTTCAGTAATTATTATGAACTTTTTAGTTCCAGTAATTGTAGATAATTTCTCTTACACACCTATTTTTGTGGTAATTGGAATATTTGTACCACTAGGAGTTGGAGCAATTTATTACTTCGCAAGAAATATTCAATCGGTAGAAAAAGAATAAAATAACTAAAAAATTATAAAATTTAAATAAAATGAGTAAAGATTCATTAAAAGTAGCGGTAGTTACTGGAGCAACTGGTGGAATTGGATTCCAAGTAGCTAAAAGATTAGGACAAGATGGATATACTGTAGTTTTAAACGGTATTGAAGATGAAGAAGGAGCAAAAAGAGTTAAAGAACTTGAAGCAGAAGGAATTTCTGCAGAGTACATTGGTTTTGATGTTACAAGTGATGATGCTGTAACTAAAAATATTACTGCAATTGGAGAAAAGTATGGTCAAATAGATGTACTTGTTAACAATGCAGGTGGTTTAGGTGGAAGATCTAGATTTGAAGAAATGACTACAGAGTTTTACAGATTTGTAATGGCTTTAAACCTTGATTCAGTATTTTTTGCATCAAGAGCAGCAATTCCTTTCTTAAAAAAATCAGACAATCCATCAATCATTAACTATACATCAAATGCAGGATGGAATGCAGGTGGACCAGGAGCAGGTATATACGGAACATCTAAAGCAGGTGTACACGCAATTACAAGAGCATTAGCAAAAGATTTAGCTGAATATGGAATTAGAGTAAATGCAGTATCTCCAGGTACAATTGACACTCCATTCCATGCTCAAATTAAATCAACTAAACCAGAAGTATTCGCTTCATGGGCTAATAGTATTTTATTAGGTAGATTAGGTCAACCAGAAGAAGTTGCTTCGGTTGTTTCTTTCCTAGCTAGTAAAGATGCTTCCTTTATAACTGCTGAAACTATCCAAATTGGTGGTGGACAAGCATTAGGAATATAAACCTTTAAGCATAATTAAAAATTGGCGTAGAGGTATTCTACGCCAATTTTGTATAAACTTATTTTTTTATCATGAAAAAATCTATTGCTATAATTTGTGGTGGTGGGCCAGCCCCTGGAATTAACACCGTTATAAGTACATTGGCTAAAACTTTTTTAAAAGATGGATATCAGGTTTTAGGAGTACATCAAGGTTATCAAGGATTGTTTTCAGACAACCCAACTATTGAATTTTTAGATTTTCGTTTTGCAGATAACATTTTTAGTAAGGGAGGATCATCATTAGTAATGAGTAGGTTTAAACCTAAAGATTCAGAATTTAAAGTAGATTTTTTTGTAAAATATAATGTTAAATTATTAGTAACAATTGGAGGTGATGATACAGCTTCAACTGCAAATAGATTAACAAAGTTTTTGAAAAACAATAATCTTAATGTTTCTAATATACATGTTCCTAAAACAATAGATAACGATCTACCATTGCCAGATAGAAACCCAACATTTGGTTTTCATTCAGCAAAAGGTGAAGGGGTTAGAATTGGAAATACTGTTTATGAAGATGCTCGAACTAGTCAAAATTGGTTTGTACTATCCGCAATGGGTAGATCTGCAGGGCATTTAGCTTTTGGAATAGCTTCAGCTTGTCATTACCCAATGATGATTATTCCTGAAATGTTTAATAAAACTACTATTACTTTCGATAAAATAATTAACCTAATTATTTCTTCCATTGTAAAAAGTAAAATTTACAATATAGATTATGGAGTTGCTTTAGTAAGTGAAGGTGTTTTTCATTTCATGGACAAAGATGAAATAAAAAATTCAGGAATAAACTTTACGTATGACGATCATGGACATCCAGAACTTGGAAATGTAAGTAAATCACATATATTTAATTACTTGTTACAAGTAAAACTAAAAGAAATTGGTTTAAAAGTAAAAACACGTCCTGTAGAATTAGGATACGAATTAAGATGCTGTAATCCAATAGCATTTGACTTAACTTTATGTACCTTATTAGGTATTGGAGTGAAAAAATTATTTGATGAAGGGGTTTCTGGCTGTATAGTTAGCGCAAACTCAAATGGAGATATTACACCTTTATATTTAGAGGATTTTGAAGATGAAAATGGAAAAGTACCACCAAGGTTGGTAGAAGTAGAATCTGATATGGTGCAGTTGTTTATGAATCATCATTTACGCTACATAAAGCATGATGATTATAAACTAGCAAAAAAATATGTAGATAATCCTGAAATCTATGATTTCAAGAAAATATTAAATTGGAATTAAAATTTTAATTATGAATAAAATAATCACACTTATAGTTGCACTAGCATTTATCTCATGTACAAAGGTTTCTGTAAACACTATAAAAGTTTCAAATAACGATG
Source organism: Lutibacter sp. TH_r2 (assembly GCF_033101135.1). Classification (NCBI taxonomy): domain Bacteria; kingdom Pseudomonadati; phylum Bacteroidota; class Flavobacteriia; order Flavobacteriales; family Flavobacteriaceae; genus Lutibacter; species Lutibacter sp. TH_r2. Next base: position 965,045 of record NZ_JAWMPV010000001.1, on the reverse strand, counting down.
AGCTTAAAAAAGCAATTTCAGATGTAAAACCTGGAGACGAAATTGTTATGGCAAATGGAGTTTGGAAAGATGTAGAAATTAAATTTGTAGGAAAAGGAACAGAACAACAACCAATAATTATAAAAGCAGAAACCGAAGGTGAAGTATTTATTGAAGGTATTTCAAATTTAGAATTTGAAGGCGAGTATTTAGTAGTTAGTGGATTGTATTTTAGAAATGGACATTCACCTACAAAAAATGTAATTGCTTTTAGAACTAGCGAAGAATCAGTAGCAAACAATTGTAGAGTTACTAATTGTGTAATTTTAGATTTTAATCAATTAGAACGTGATCAAGATGATTTGTGGGTGCAATTTTATGGAAGACACAACCAATTAGATCATTGTTATATTGCTGGTAAAACAAATGGAGGACCAACGGTAAGAGTAGATTTAAAAGGAAATCAAAGTATTAACAACTATCACCAAATAGTGAACAATCATTTTGGTCCAAGACCTAGAAAAGGTGGAGCAAGAGGTGAATCTATTCAATTAGGAAGTAGTTTTACATCAATGTCTCCAAGCTATACAACTATTGCAAATAATTTATTTGAAGAATGTAATGGTGAAGTTGAAATTATTTCAAGTAAAACCAACTTTAATATAATTAAAAACAATGTATTCTATAAAAGTGAAGGTTCTGTAGTAACTCGTCATGGAAATTATGTTACTGTAGATGGTAATTATTTTATAGGTGATGGTGTAGATAAAAATTATGGAGGTATTAGAATTGTAAATACTGGGCACAAAGTTATTAATAACTATTTTTATAATTTAATTGGTGAAAACTTTAGAAGTCCTTTAGCGGTAATGAATGGAATTCCAAAATCACCATTAAATAGATACAATCAAGTAACTGACATTGTGGTTGCATACAACACATATGTTAATTGTAAATCGCCTTGGCAATTTGGAGTAGGAACAAACATTGCACAAAAAGATGTATTACCATTATCTGAAATTCGTTCAGCTAGACCTTTAAGATCGGTAGTTGCTAATAATGTAATTTATAACAATGTTGGAGATGAAAATCCAATTATTGAGCACGATAAAGCAGATGGTGTAACATTTAAAAGCAACATTATAAACAACCAAGGAGTTAGTTTTAAAGATGAAAACCGTATAGAACCAAGCACTTTTGAATTAACAAAAATATCAGAAAACATATTTGTTCCATCTGGAATTTCAAGTGAAATTGAAGCTTACAAAGGTTTTGGGTTTGAAACTATAACAACAGACCTTTTTGGAAACTCAAGAGAAAATTCAACTTCAATTGGAGCTACACTTCCTGGTGAAGCAAAAGATCCATCTATTTTAGATAAGAAAAAATACGGAGCTAGTTGGTATTCAAATGAAGTTACTTCAAGTGAAGTTAATGTAGTTGAAGTTTCAAACGAGAATGATTTAATTACTAAAATTGCTGAAGCTAAAAAAGGAGATATCGTTTCCTTAAAAGCAGGTAAGTATACAATTTCAAAATCGTTGGTAATAGATAAAACAATTACTATTCAATCAGCAGATTCAGAAAAAGCTGAAATCGTTTTTACAGGAGTTGAAAATACACCTTTATTTGAATTAAATCCTTATGGTATTTTAACACTAAAAAATGTAGTACTTTCTGGAAACGGAACACAACAAGCTTTTGCAAGTTTAAAAGAAAATATGTCTAATCACTTCGGATTAAATGTTGAAGGTTGTGAAATCAGTAATTTTAATTATGTGCTAAAAGCATACAAACAAACATTTGCTGAAGAAATTACCTTTACTAAAAGTTCTATTTCTAATTGCGAAAATGGAATTGAGCTTTCAGAAGAAACAAATGATAAAGGAGATTATAATGTTGAATATTTAACTATTGAAAGTTGTAAATTTAACAACGTTAAAAGCAATGTAATAGATTATTATAGAGGTGGTTATGATGAATCAACTATTGGAGGAAACTTATTAGTAAGCAACAGTGAGTTTACCAGTTGTGGAGCTAAAGAGAAGAATGGAATTTTATTAAATACTCGTGGAATTGTTAATGTTAATATTAACAATAACACTTTTAAAAATAATAAAGTGAAATTAGTTGCTTTATTATGGGGAGCAAAAAATAATTCACATTCAAATAATACTATTCAAAATTCAGGTAAAATTTTAGTAGAAGAAAACTTAAAAATGAAATTAATGTATTAATACATAAAAATTAATACTTTTTTTATTGTTCAATTAAAGGTAATGGATTCAAAATAATTAGCGTTTTATAGATAAATATTAATTAAACATGTCAAATTTTGGTTGAGTTTAGTTTAATAATTTTAAAAATGCTAATAGGTACTTACCTTTTATTAATAATTATAATTTAAATATATTAGATATGAAAAAACCCACTATTGGATTTATAGGACTTGGCCTTATGGGAGGTAATATGGTTGAAAATTTACAAAAAAGAGGCTTTGAACTTACAGTAATGGATCTTAATAAAGATGAAGTTGCAAAGGTTATTGCTCGTGGTAATGCTACTGAAGCATCATCACCAAAAGAATTAGCAGAAAAGAGCGATATTATAATGTTCTGTCTAACTACTTCTGCAGTTGTTGAAAAAATTGTTTATGGTGAACAAGGTATCCTAGAAGGTATTAAAGAAGGTGCTGTTCTGATTGATTTTGGAACATCTATTCCTGCATCTACTATTAAAATTGGAAAAGACCTTGCTAAAAAAGGTGCTGGTATGATAGACGCTCCATTAGGACGTACTCCTGCTCACGCAAAAGACGGATTGCTTAATATTATGGCAGCTGGTAACAAAGAAACTTTTGATAAAGTAAAACCAGTTCTTGATGAGCAAGGTGAAAACGTATTTTATTTAGGAGCACTTGGCGCAGGTCACACAACTAAATTAATCAACAACTTTATGGGTATGACAACAGTAGTTGCTATGTCACAAGCTTTTGCTGCTGCAAAATTAGCAGGTGTAGATACACAACAATTGTTTGATATTATGTCTTCTGGACCTTCAAACTCTCCATTTATGAAATTCTGTAAGCATTATGCTGTAGATAATGTAAGTGATTTAGGTTTCTCTATCAATAATGCTAATAAAGATTTAGGATATTTTGTACAAATGATGAATGATCTTGGTACAACTTCTCAAATTGCTGAAGCTACTTCATCTAACCTTAAAGCTGCAGTTGCCGCTGATATGGGTAATGGAAATGTTCCAGAAATTTTTGATTATTTTTTGAAGTTGAAGAAATAGTTTAGACACTAATTTATAGAAAAAAATAAAATAAATTACAAATTTAATTTTTAACAAATACATCTGTAAAGCTAAATTAAAAGTTTAAAAAACATAGTAGTTTGTATAATATTGAATTTAGAAAAGCACTAATTTATTTCAAGTAATAAATTAAGTTTAGTTAATATTTAAAGTGAAAAAAACCTGTAAGAAATTACAGGTTTTTTTGATTTTATATCTTTTTTAGTAAGAAGTTTTTAGAATAAATATTTTTCACTTAAAACCTATAGAATATTTAAATACATTTAAAAAAATATAGATATAATTAACTTATTGTGAAAAATTTAACAGATTTAAATAAGGGTTTGGGCTACCATTATCGACATAATAATAATTATTGTTTAATTTTGAAAACCCAAATCTTGAAATAAATGAAGAAACTTATAGTACTACTTGTTTTAATAAGCAATACAGTTTTTGCCCAAATTCATAACCCAGTAAATTGGTCAACAAAAGTTGAAAAAGTAAATGAACAAGAATACGATTTAATTGCTACTGCAGAAATTGAGGTTAATTGGCATTTATACTCTCAAAATATTACCGAAGAAGGTCCTTATGGCGCGCCAATACCAACCACTTTTAGTTTTGATGTAACAGAAAATTTTGAGTTAATAGAAGATGTTAAAGAAGGTGAAGGTCACACTATTGACGATCCTGTTTTTCAAATTCCAATTAAATATTTTGAAACAAGTGCAGATTTTAAGCAACGAATAAAAATAAATTCAACAAAAGGATTAAAAATTACAGGAACCGTTGAATTTATGGTATGTGATGATACTAGTTGTTTACCACCTGAAGAAATAGATTTAGAGTTTGTAATACCAGAATCTTCTGCAAGTATAGCTACAATAACAGATACAGCTAAAAAAAAGGAAGACGTAAAAAAAGGACAAACATCTAAAAAACAGAAAAATAAAGGGTTGTTAAGTATTTTTCTTATCGCCTTTTTCTCTGGATTTGCAGCCTTATTAACACCTTGTGTTTTTCCTATGATTCCTATGACGGTGAGCTTTTTTACCAAACAAAGTAAAACAAAAGCAGCAGGAATTAAAAATGCAATTATCTACGGACTTTCAATAGTTGTAATATATGTAGGTTTAGGTATTGTAATTAGTTTAATATTTGGTCCAAATGCTTTAAATGCACTTTCTACCAATGTTTGGTTTAACGTAATCTTTTTCTTTTTACTTGTAATTTTTGCAGTTTCTTTTTTAGGAGCCTTCGAATTAACACTTCCAAGTTCTTGGGGAACAAAAGTTGATGCGCAAGCAGATAGAGGAGGAATGATTGGAATTTTCTTTATGGCATTGGCTTTAGCAATTGTATCATTTTCATGTACAGGCCCTATAGTTGGTACTATTTTGGTAGAAGCAGCAGCAGGAGGAAATCAAATTGGACCAGCAATTGGTATGCTAGGATTTTCATTAGCAATAGCTATTCCTTTTGCATTATTTGCAGCTTTCCCAGGTTGGTTAAATTCTTTACCAAAATCTGGAGGTTGGTTAAATACAGTAAAAGTAGTTTTAGGATTTTTAGAATTAGCTTTAGCATTTAAGTTTTTATCCAATGCAGATTTAGTATTACAATTACATTGGCTAGAACGTGAAGTGTTCTTGGCAATTTGGATTACAATTTTTGGTGTTTTAGCCTTCTATTTATTTGGAAAAATCCAATTACCACATGATTCTCCTTTAACACATATTTCAGTAGGAAGATTAAGTTTAGGACTTGTAGTTTTATCATTTACAATTTATATGATTCCAGGACTTTGGGGAGCACCTTTAAATTTAATAAGTGCATTTCCTCCAGCACAACATTATAGCGAATCGCCTTATGGAGTTGGCTTTACAAAACAAGGTTCTGCAGTAGGTACAGATTCACATGGAGATATTCCTGAAGGAGCGCATTTAATGGCTCCACACAATATTATTTCTTTTAACGATTATAATTCTGGTTTAGCGTATGCTAAAAAAGTTAATAAGCCTATTATGATTGATTTTACTGGACATGCATGTGTAAATTGTAGAAAAATGGAGCAGAATGTTTGGGCGAAAGATAAAGTATTAAATATTTTAAAGAATGATATTGTTCTTATTTCATTGTATGTAGATGATAAAAGACCTTTGCCAAAAAGTGAGCAAACAGAATCAAAATTAAAACCAGGAAAAAAGCTAAAATATATTGGGCAAAAATGGAGTGAGTTTCAAACTATTAAATATGGAGCAAATGCACAACCATTTTATGTGTTAATGGATTTAAATGAAGAAAATTTACTAGATCCTGTTGCATATACACCAGATGTTGATGAATATTACAATTGGTTAAAAGAAGGAATAGCTAATTTTAAGTAAATTTGAACAATGGCCAATCAAACAACACAACAGAATAATGAAATTTCTTCATTGGAAAAATATTTTGAGCAATTCAGAAATAATATTGTAGGTGAAAATCAAACTTTTGAATCACCTTATGGAGAGCAAGAAATTATTTATACCGATTGGACAGCAAGTGGAAGACTGTATAGACCTATTGAAGAAAAGTTATTGAATGAATTTGGTCCGTTTGTAGCCAATACACATACAGAAACGTCTATTACAGGTTCTGCAATGACCATGGCTTACCATAAAGCTAGAAATATTATAAAACAACATGTAAACGCAAGTGAAAACGATGTTTTAATTACGGATGGAACTGGAATGACAGGTGTTGTAAACAAGTTTCAACGTATTTTAGGTTTAAAAGTATCAGAAGGTTTAAAGGATTTTACCAATGTTCCAGAAGAGCTTAAACCAATTGTGTTTATTACACATATGGAGCACCATTCCAATCAAACTTCTTGGTTAGAAACTATTGCAAATGTTGTAATTATTCCTTGTCAAGAATCAGGATTAATATGTTTTAAAAGTTTTAAAAAGCTTTTGATTCAATATAAAAATAGACCTATAAAAATAGCTTCGGTAACAGCATGTTCAAATGTAACAGGAATACGAACAGATTATTATAAAATTTCAAAAATGATTCATCAGTTTGGAGGGTTGTGTTTTGTGGATTTTGCGTGTTCTGCACCATATGTAAATATTAACATGCACCCCGAAGATAAAGAAGCATATTTAGATGCTATTTTCTTTTCTCCACACAAATTTTTGGGTGGGCCAGGAACTTCAGGTGTTTTAGTTTTTAATAAGAAATTATATAAAAATATGGTTCCCGATAACCCAGGAGGAGGAACAGTAAATTACACAAATCCATGGGGAAATCACGATTATATTGATGATATAGAAACGCGTGAAGATGGTGGAACTCCTGGATTTTTACAAACCATTAGAATAGCACTAGCCATTCAATTAAAAGAAAAAATGGGAGTTGAAAATATTCTAAAAAGAGAACATGAAATAAATAAAATTGTTTTTCAAAAACTTAAAAATATTCCTAACCTTATAACTTTAGCTTCAAAACACGAAGATAGACTTGGAATTTTTTCATTTTATATTGAAGATGTTCACTTTAATTTAATTGTAAAATTATTAAATGATAGGTTTGGAGTTCAAACTCGTGGAGGTTGTTCTTGTGCCGGAACTTATGGACATTTTTTATTACATGTAGATCAACAAGCTTCAAAAAATATAGAAGGACAAATATTAGAAGGTTGTATGATTGATCGTCCAGGTTGGATTAGAATGTCTATTCACCCAACTATTTCTAATAAAAATGTACATTTTGTTTGTGACGCTATTAAACAAGTGGCAGAGAATCATAAAAAATGGAGTAAAGATTATGAATATAGTTCTGAAAAAAACGATTTTGTTCATAAGACCTCAATTCCTTCAGAAAAAACAATTGTAAATAATTGGTTTAGGTAATTTAGTGTAGAAAAAAGTTTTTCTATATTTGATACTTAAATTTAACCCCATATGGATAATCTTATTTTTTTTGTAAAAGAAGGCTTTTTTCACGTCTTAGATTGGAAAGCTTATGATCATGTTCTTTTTCTAATAGCCTTAACTGTTGTGTACGATTTTAAAAACTGGAAAAAAATATTCTGGTTAATTACATTATTTACAGTTGGGCATACCTTATCTTTAATTTTAGCTGCTTACGGTGTAATTTCAGTAAGTAGAGCTTGGATAGAGTTTTTAATTCCTTTAACCATATTTATAACAGCTTTAGTAAATATATTTTATGCTAAAACAGCATCAAAAAATACCAAAACAAATACTAATTTATTTTTTGCTTTATTTTTTGGGTTAATTCACGGATTAGGATTTTCATCTTATTTTAATATGTTAGTTGGAAAAGCGAGTAGTAAACTTTTGCCCTTATTGGAATTTGCATTAGGTGTTGAGTTAGCACAAATTGTTATTGTAATTTTAATTTTATTGTTAGGTTTTATTGCTCAAACAATTTTCCGTTTTTCAAAAAGAGATTGGATTTTAGTAATTTCATCTGTTGTTATTGGAGTTACAATCCCTATGCTCATCAATAATTGGATTTGGTAAAATTTTAACATGGAGTTAATCTAAAAGAATTATTTTAGTGTTTATTTAAAAATTTATGAATAAAAAACAATTGAAATACGATAAGGCTTATATGCGAATGGCATTGGAATGGGGAAAATTATCGTATTGCAAAAGAAAACAAGTAGGAGCTTTAATAGTAAAAGATCGAATGATTATTTCTGATGGTTACAACGGAACTCCTTCAGGTTTTGAAAATTGTTGTGAAGACGAAGAAAATTTCACAAAATGGTATGTGCTTCATGCAGAAGCTAATGCAATATTAAAAGTAGCAGCCTCAACACAATCTTGTAAAAATTCTACGTTATATATCACATTATCACCATGTAAAGAGTGTAGTAAATTAATTCATCAATCAGGAATAAAACGAGTAGTTTTTGCTGATAAATATAAAGATACTACTGGAATAGACTTTTTAGAAAAAGCAGGCGTTGAATTAACTCATTTGAAAGAAATATAATGACAAAAAGAAACTTAAATTATCCAATTTTTCTTGGTATAGCTGTAGCTATAGGAATTTTTATTGGAAGCAATTTAAACTTCAAAAATAAATCGTTATTATTTAATAATAATAGCAACGAAGCAAAAATAAAACGGCTTATAAACTATATTCAATACGATTATGTAGATGAAGTAGATACAGATAGTTTGTTAGATGATGCAATTACCAATATGTTGGTAAAACTAGATCCACATTCGGTATATATTCCTAAAGAAGAATTGCAGAGTATTACAGAAAGTATGCAAGGAACATTTGTTGGAATTGGAGTGAGTTTTATTATTCAAAACGATTCTGTAGCTGTAGCTAGCGTTATAAAAGATGGTCCTAGTGAAAAAGCTGGATTACAAGCAGGTGATAGAATTATTATTGCTGGAAATGATACTTTATTTGGCGAGTCTATAATTAAAAAAGCTGGGATAACTAAAGAGCATAAAGGAACCTATTATGCGAATAGATTAATATCTGATGCGGTTATGAAAAGTCTAAAAGGTCAACCAGAAACAGAAGTTGATATTGAAGTTTTTAGAAGAAAAACAAACCAAATTTTAGATTTTAAAATCACTCGCGGAGATGTCTCTATTAAAAGTGTTCCAGGTTATTATTTAATAAATAGTAATTTAGGTTATATAAATGTAGAACGCTTTGCTAGAACAACATATGATGAGTTTAAAGAAGCTTTAGATGAGTTAATTTCAAAAGGAATGAGTTCTCTTGTATTGGATTTAAGAGGGAACCCAGGAGGTTTTATGGATATAGCAAATTCCATAATTGATGAATTTCTTGAGGATGGAAAATTAATTGTTTTTACAAAAAACAAAAGTGGAGAAATAAATAAATCCTACGCTACCAAAAAAGGAGATTTTGAAAATGGAAATGTGTATGTGTTAATTGATGGTAATTCAGCTTCAGCCAGTGAAATTGTAGCAGGAGCACTTCAAGATAACGATAAAGGAACCATTGTTGGGCGTAGATCTTTTGGAAAGGGATTGGTGCAACAAGAAATGGATTTAGGAGATGGATCTGCAGTTAGATTAACAACATCACGTTACTATACACCAACAGGACGTTCTATACAAAAACCGTATGATCATAATAATTCAAATAAATATCAAACAGAATATTTAGAGAGAATTCAAAATGGAGAATTGGTTTCTAAAGATAGTATTAAAGTTAATGATACTTTAAAATATGTAACACCTAAAGGAAAAATTGTTTATGGCGGTGGTGGAATTATTCCAGATGTTTTTGTGCCTCTAGAAAGTATTAACAGTTTTAGAGAAAACCTTTACGGAGGATTAAATGAGTTTATTTTTAAATACGTAGATAATAACCGTGAAAAAATGAATAAATGGGAGTTAACAGATTTTGTAAACAACTTTGATAGTAATGATGAAGTTTTGAATTTATATATAGATGAATTAGATTTAAATTATCCGTTGGCACCTGAAACACGTAAAAATCTTAAAAAATATTTTAATGCAATTATGGCTCGAAATATTTTTGATGAAACAGGATATTATATGATTACTCAAAAAGAAGATCCTATGATTTTAAAAGTGTTAGAATTAGAATCAAAAGGCGATTAGTTGTTTACCAATTATTCACACACTATATTTGCCACAAGCAATTAAACTTTGAAAATTCAAAAAAAAATATATTTCGCTTCCGATCAGCATTTTGGAGCACCTACTTCAGAGAAAAGTAAACCACGTGAACAAAAATTTGTTGCTTGGTTAGATGAAATTAAAAAAGATGCTGAAGTTATTTTTTTATTAGGCGATTTATTTGACTTTTGGTTTGAGTATAAAACTGCAGTTCCAAAAGGTTTTGTTCGTGTTTTAGGAAAGTTAGCTGAACTAAAAGACAGCGGAATTCAAATTCATTTTTTTGTTGGAAACCACGATCTTTGGATGGATGATTATTTTGAAAAAGAATTAAACATTCCAATTTATAGAGAACCAACAGAGTTTGAGTTTAATGGTAAAACTTTTTTAATTGGACATGGTGATGGTTTAGGACCTGGTGATAAAGGATATAAACGTATGAAAAAAGTATTCACCAACCCTTTTTCTAAATGGTTATACCGTTGGTTACATCCAGATATTGGAATACGTTTAGCCCAATACCTTTCCGTTAAAAATAAATTAATTTCTGGAGAAGAAGACGTTAAGTTTTTAGGTGAAGAAAACGAATGGTTAGTGCTATATTGTAAACAAAAATTAACCGAAAAACATTACGATTATTTTATTTTTGGTCATCGTCATCTACCTTTAGATATTCCAATTGCTAAAAATTCACGCTACATAAATACAGGTGATTGGATTACGTATTATTCTTATGCAGTTTTCAAAGAAAACAAACTTTTCCTAGAAAAATTTTAATTAAATACCTGAAAATTAGAATGTAAGTGTTAAATTTGTAGTAAACCCCAAATTTAAAACTTATAATATGAAACCCCTAATCATAAGTTGTTTAACATTTATACTAGTATCAAATATAGTATTTACTCAAGAAAAATATACCCAAAAAATTCAAGGAACAATTTCAGATTCCTTAACAAATCAAACACTTTCTAAAGCGCAAATTGTCTTGTACGATATAAATAAAGAAGATTTTTATAATCTACAACAAGGCAATGAAATAATCCATCAGAATACTAAAATTCATCAGAAAAAAGTATACACTTCAAATGAAAGTGGAGATTATAGTTTCTCAATAGAAAGTGGTAAATATTACAATTTAATTGTAACTATTAATGGTTTTGTTACGCAAACAAAATTATTTGAAACTATAGAGTTTAAACCACTACAAACATTTAATTTTTCATTAAAAAATCAAGAAGTTTATACCGATTCTGAAAATAAATATTTAGTAAAGGTAGCACCTATTCAATTCGAAATTAATAGTAGTAAAATTGATAAAAAATCTAAAAAAGAGCTAAATAAAGTAGTAATGTTACTAAAAAAATATTCAGATTTTGAAGTTGAAATTGGAGTTCATTCTTCAAGTTTAGGTAATGATGCATTTGGTTTAAAATTAACAACTAAAAGAGCGAATGCAATTTTTAATTATATAACATCATTCAATTGGCAAAATAAAGAGCGTTTAACAGCAGTAGGGTATGGAAAAACGAACCCCATTAATAATTGCGGTAAGGAAGTTAAATGTGAGCTAAAAAAACACAATAAGAATAAGCGAGTTGAATTTGTTATAAAAAGCAACTATAAACCCACTAGTAATTTTGAATATTTAAACCGAGAAATTGGAGCGAATTATAAGTAATTTGTTAATTATTGTTCTTATTTAAGTTTATTTCATCATTTTTAGATTAATATTTAAGGTTAAATAATTAGATTAGAAATGTGATTAATTTTATATAATTTTTACAACTTTGTAATTAATTCAATTAACTCTTTAAAAAATCATAAAAAACGCTTACTTACCAAAGGTTTTAACCAATTTTTAACAGCAAATAAAATAAAAAAAATGCTACTTGCACTGTGTTTTTAAGATTGTTAAATTCACACGGTTAAAATCAAAAATATGATAGAACAAAATAATGTTTCAGTTGATATAAAAGCTATTAACGAAAAGATAGAGAAAGAGAGTGCTTTTGTAGATTTACTTATGTTGGAAATGAACAAAGTAATTGTAGGTCAAAAGCATATGGTTGAACGCTTATTAATTGGTTTGTTAGGTAATGGACACATTTTATTGGAAGGTGTTCCTGGTTTGGCAAAAACATTAGCCATTAACACATTATCTAAAGCAGTTGATGGAGATTTTAGTAGAATTCAGTTTACACCAGATTTATTGCCAGCCGATGTAATTGGTACTATGATTTATAGTGTAAAAGACAACGATTTTACAATTAAAAAAGGACCAATTTTCGCAAACTTTGTATTAGCAGATGAGATAAATCGTGCACCTGCTAAAGTACAATCAGCTTTGTTAGAAGCAATGCAAGAGCGTCAAATTACCATTGGAGACACCACATTTAAGTTAGACGAACCATTTTTAGTAATGGCAACTCAAAACCCAGTAGAACAAGAAGGAACGTATCCTTTACCAGAAGCGCAAGTTGACCGTTTTATGCTAAAAACAGTAATTGATTATCCAAAATTGGATGAGGAACAATTAATTATGCGTCATAATTTAATGGGAAGTTTTGGAACTGTTAACTCGGTAGCATCACTAGAACAAATTAATAGAGCTAGACAAGCAGCAAAAGAAGTGTATATGGACGAGAAAATCGAAAAATACATATTAGATATTGTTTTTGCTACACGTTATCCAGAAAAATACAACTTACCAGATTTAAAAGGTTTAATAAGCTTTGGAGCATCACCTAGAGGAAGTATTAATTTAGCCATGGCAGCAAAATGTTATGCATTTATTAAACGAAGAGGTTATGTAATACCTGAAGATGTTAGAGCCGTTGTACATGATGTATTGCGTCATAGAATTGGAATTACATACGAAGCAGAAGCTGAAAATGTAACTTCAGAAGACATTATCAATCAAATTGTAAATCAAGTAGAAGTACCTTAAAAGCATTTAGCCGTTAGCTAATAGCCAATTGCCAAAAGCTTCAAACATATGGATACTAAAGAAATACTTAAAAAAGTTCGTAAAATAGAGATTAAGACACGCCGATTGTCTAATCATATATTTTCTGGTGAATATCACAGTTCATTTAAAGGAAGAGGTATGACGTTTTCAGAAGTGCGTCAATATCAATATGGAGATGATGTACGCGCTATAGATTGGAATGTTACAGCGCGTTATAACGAGCCCTATGTAAAAGTATTTGAAGAAGAACGCGAACTTACCATGATGTTGGTTGTAGATATTAGTGGTTCAGAATATTTTGGTACAAAACAGCAGTTTAAACGAGATACTATTACTGAAATAGCAGCAACATTAGCTTTTTCAGCAATTCAAAATAATGATAAAGTAGGTTTGTTGTTATTTTCAGATGATGTAGAATTGTATATTCCACCTAAAAAAGGAAAAAGTCACGTGTTAAGAATAATTCGTGAATTGATTGAATTTCAGCCTAAAAGTTCTAAAACTAGTGTTAATGGAGCGCTCAAATTTTTATCGAGTGTAATGAAGAAAAAAGCAATTGTTTTTGTGTTATCTGATTTTATGGATAATCATTATGAACATACACTTAAAATAGTTGGAAGAAAGCACGATGTAACCGGAATTAGAGTGTTTGATAGACACGATGAAACAATGCCAAATTTAGGAATGGTACCCATGTTAGATGCAGAAACAGGTAAAACTGTTTTGGTAAATACTATGTCAAAAAAAATTAGAGATAACTATAATAAATATTACATAGAGAATGTAGCTTATTATCAAAAAACGTTTACTCGCAGTGGTGCAGGAACTATAAGTACGCGTATAGACGAAAGCTATGTAAAAAAACTTTTAGGATATTTTAAAAATAAAGGAGCCCGTTAAAATCAATGAAAAAAAACATAGTTTACATACTATTTTTTATAGGATTTATTTCAATCGCCCAACAAAACCCCGTAACAATTGAAGCAGACACAACTTCAATTCGTATTGGAGAACAAATACAGTATAAAATTTCGGTGAATGAATTAAAAAATGTACTGTTTTCAAAACTTCAATTAGATAGTTTAGGAATGGTAGAGGTTGTTGAAGACATTCCTGTGGATACTTTAAAAAACAGACTCGAAAAACGGTTTTTATTAACTAGTTTTGATAGTGGTCAATATGTAATTCCACAGCAAACAATTCAAATAAACAATCAAAAATATAGTACAGATTCATTATTAATTAATGTAGTAAGTGTAAAAGTGGATACTACCAAACAAAAAATGTTTGAGATTAAATCCATTAAACGCGAACCAAAAGTTTTTGATGATTATAAACCACTAATGTGGTGGTTAATTCCAATATTTATTTTAATAGTACTTGCTTTATATCTTATTTTTAGAAAAAAAGTAAAACCTTTAAAACCAAAAGTAGTAATTGCACCTATTCAAGAAGCAATGCAACGTTTAAAAGAATTGGATGAAAAAGATTTGGTACAGCAAAATAAAATAAAAATTTACTATTCTGAATTAACAGATATTGTTAGAACCTATATTGAAAAGGATATAAAAATTCCGGCTTTAGAATCTACAACAAACGAATTAGTTGAAACTATTTCAGACTTTAATGAATCTAGTGATTTAGGTATTTCTAAAGAAACCATAAAAAACCTATCTAAAGTTTTAGAAAGTGCCGATTTAGTAAAATTTGCAAAATCAAAACCAATTGTTGAAGAAATAAAAGGAGATAGAAGTTTAGTTGAAGATATTTTAAATAACACACAAACAGCTGTAGATATAAAGCGAAAGGAAAAACAAGCTGCTACAGGTGAAAACAACCAAACTTCTGAAGCGTTTACAAACCAACCTGTAAAAAAGAAAAATACATGGTTTAAGTACTTTTTAATTATTTTGGCTATTGTAGTTATTGGTTTAGGTACACTAGGTTATTTTGGTTATAAATATGTAAAGCAAAATTATATTGGAGCCTCAACAACAGAAATGTTGAGTAAACAATGGTACACATCATCTTACGGAAATCCATCAATAACACTAGAATCTCCTGAAATTTTAGAGGCAAAATCATTTCAATTGCCTGAAAATGTTTCAACAGTTATTGGAGATTTTTCTTTATATACTTATGGAAGTTTGGCAAGTGATTTTAATATTGCTGTTACCACAACAAATTTTATAAGCGGAGTTGAAAGTTTTGATATAGAAGCAGGTGTGGAAGGAGCGTTGGCAGAAATTGAGCAAAGAATTAATTCTAAAATAACAAATATTAAAAAACAACCAATTACAATTAATGGAATTGATGGTGTTAAGGTTACAGCAAATTTTAAAGCTGAAAATCAACTAGTTCAGAAAAAAATGGAGTATAGTTTAACCATATTGTTTTTTGGTGATACTAAAGCAATGCAGCAAGTTTTAGTGGCGCATTTAGCAAAAGATAAAGCTGCTAGTGAAGTTAAAGAACGAGTTATTAATTCAGTATACATAAACAGATAGAATTATGATGAACAATTTTGAGTTTATGCATCCGCAGTTTTTATGGTTACTTTTAGTAATTCCATTATTAATACTATGGTATTTTCTGAAGAGAAATTCTAACAGTGCCTCTTTAACAGTCGGAAATATTAAAGGTTTTAAAGCTGAAACTTCAATTTTAGCAAAACTAAAGCCATTTTTATATGTGTTGAGACTAGTTGCAATTTCATTATTGATTATTGCATTGGCAAGACCAAGAAACGTTTCAGTTAGTTCACGTACAAAAACAAATAAAGGAATTGATATTGTAATGGCAATTGATGTTTCTGCAAGTATGTTGGCTCGAGATTTAAAACCAAATAGATTAGAAGCTTTAAAAAAAGTAGCTACTCAATTTGTAAATCAGCGTCCAAACGATAGAATAGGAATAGTTGTGTATGCTGGAGAAAGTTTTACTAAAACTCCAATTACAAGCGATAAAAGAATTATAGGTAATACTATTTCTGAACTTAAATGGGGAGAGCTAGAAGGTGGAACTGCAATTGGAATGGGATTAGGTTCAGCAGTAAATAGATTAAAAGAAAGTAAGGCAAAAAGCAAAGTTATAATTCTACTAACCGATGGTGTAAATAATGCTGGTTTTGTAGATCCCAAAACAGCTACTGAATTAGCTGTTGGACTTGGAATAAAAGTATATACTATTGGATTAGGAACAAACGGAACAGCATCTTTCCCATACGCAAAAGATCCACGTACAGGTCAATTACTATTTCGTCCATCACAAGTTGAAATTGATGAAGATTTGTTAAAATATATTGCACAACAAACCGAAGGAAAATACTTTAGAGCAACCGATAATAGTAAGTTAGAGGCAATTTATAATGAAATTAATAAACTAGAAAAAACAGAAATAGAAGAGTTTAAATATTACAATTACCAAGAAAAATATAGATTATTAGTCATTATAGCTGGATTATTAATTCTTTTTGAAATGTTACTAAAAAATACAATTTTCAAAAGTTTTATTTAATAAAGCTGAAGAGTATAAAATTAAATATTTTGAAATAAGCACAATTAAAAAACAACTAAACAACTAAACAATTAAACAAATCGACAACTAAACGAATAAACAATAACAAAAATGTACCAAATAGAAGAACCAACATATTTTATTTATCTAGCAATTATTCCAGTAGTATTTGTGGTGTTTTTGTTGGTATTGTTGTGGAAAAAAAGAAAGCAAAAACAGTTTGCTGATACGTTGTTATTAGATAAGTTAAGTCCTGGAAAATCAACATTTAAATCTTTTTTAAAAGTTATTTTTATTTGTGTTGGATTGGCGTTTTTAATTATTTCATTAGCAAACCCTAAAATGGGAACAAAATTAGAAACCGTTAAACGCCAGGGAGTAGATATAGTTTTTGCATTAGATGTTTCTAAAAGTATGTTGGCTCAAGATATAGCGCCAAGTAGACTTGAAAAAGCAAAGCAAATTATAAATAAAATTATTGAAAAATTAGGAAGCGATAGAATAGGAATTATAATTTACGCAGGTAATTCGTATCCGTTATTACCAATAACAACAGATCATGCAGCGGCAAAAATGTTTCTTCAAAATGCAAATCCAGATATGGTTTCAAGCCAAGGAACAGCAATTAACGATGCTATTGAAAGAGCGATAACCTATTACGATAACGATGAGCAAACTAATAGATTTTTATTTATAGTTTCTGATGGTGAAGATCATGAAGAAAACACGTTAGAATTAGCACAACAAGCTTCAAAAGAAGGAATTAAAACCTATACAATTGGAGTTGGCTCAACAAAAGGATCGCCAATTCCAATTGCTAATATTGGAGGAGGAGTTAGTTATAAAAAAGATAGTAAAGGTGAAGTTGTAATGACTAAAATGAACCCGAAAGTATTGGAAGATATTGCAGATGAAGGTGGAGGAAAATACATTAATGGAAACAAAACTCAAGAAACAATAGATATTGTTGAAGACTTACTTTTGAAAGCTGAAAAAAGCGAGTTCGAAAGTAAAAAATTTTCAGATTATAAAGATCAATTTCAGTGGTTTATTGGGCTAGGTTTATTGTTTTTAATTTTTGATGTTTTATTGCTTGAAAAGAAAACTAATTGGATTCAAAAGTTGAATTTGTTTAATCAAAAAAAATCATAAATAATGAAGAAGTTTGCTGTATTATTGATTTTATGTTTTTCTATTGTTGGTTTTTCACAACAAAAAAGTGCTGAACAATTAGAGCGTGAAGCTCGTGAAAATGTTCGTGATGGAAATAAGTTATACAATCAGTTAAAATTTTCTGAAGCCGAAGTAGCGTATAAAAAAGCACTTTCAAAAAACCCTAATTACCCAAAAGCTTCATACAATTTAGGAAATGCAGTTTATCAACAACAACGAAGTAAGGAAGCGATAAGTCAGTTTGAATTGGTTGAAAAAACATTTACCGAAAAACAAGCAAAAGCGGAAGCATATCATAATATGGGGAATTCATTTATGAATGAAAAACAATATGATAAAGCAGTTCAATCTTATAAAAATTCATTAAAAAATAATCCAAGTGACGATGAAACACGGTACAATTTAGCATTGGCAAAACAAAAATTGAAAGAGCAACAAGATCAACAGAAAAAAAACGATCAGAATAAGGATAATAAGGATAACAAAGACAATAAAGATAAAAAAGACGATAAGAACCAAAAAGATAAAGACGGCGGAGATAAGGATAAAGATAAAAAGGACGATAAAAAGGACGAAAAGGATAAAGGGAAAGATAAACAAGACGATAAAGGAGATCCTAAAAAACCAAAAGATGATGAAAAGAAAGATGAGCAAAAGCAACAACCACGTCCAAACCAATTAACACCTGAACAAATGAAACAGATGTTAGAGGCAATGAATAATGAAGAGAATAAAACTCAAAAAAAATTAAACGCTCAAAAAGCAAAAGGGAAAAAAATTAAACAAGAAAAAGACTGGTAGTAAAAATGAAGTTTTCAAAAGGTTACATACTTGTATTTTTAATGTTTGCTTCGCAATTTGCGATAGCACAAATAGAATTTAAAACCGAAGTTAGTAAAAACAAACTTGGAGTAAATCAGCGCTTTAGAGTTGAATTTAAAGTAAATAAACAAGGCGCAGATAATTTTAAAGCACCAGCGTTTACTAATTTTAAAATTGTTGGTGGTCCAAGTTCATCTGTAAATCAATCTTGGATAAATGGAAAATCAACGTATTCACAATCCTACATTTATTTTATTCAGCCAAAAAATGTAGGTGAATATACCATTCAACCTGCATCTATTGAATATGAAGGCAAAACGCTAAAATCGAATCCTGTTAAAATTACAGTTACAGAAGCTATTGAAATTCCAAAAGATGCAAATAACCCAGAATATGTTGCACAACAAAATATTCATTTAGTAGCTGAAGTTTCAAATGGAAGTCCTTATGTAGGTGAAGGAATATATGTGGTTTATAAATTATATGTAAGCGAAAATATAAGTGTACACGATTGGAGAGTAACAGAATCTCCTCAATATAATGGTTTTTGGAATCAAGATATTGAAGTAAAGCAAATTAATGTACAGAAAGGAAAATACAATGGTGAAGATTATAGATATATAGTTTTAAAACGCGCCGTTTTAATTCCACAGCGAGGTGGAAAATTAAAAATTGAACCTATAAAAATGGATTTCAATGTTGGAGTTCCAACAGGTAGAGGTGACTTTTTTGGAAACATGATAACTAAAAATGTTAGTTATTCAGCACAGTCGCCATTAAAAGTAGTCAATGTTCAATCACTTCCAGAAGAAGGAAAACCAGAAGATTTTTCAGGTGCAGTTGGTGAATATGAATTTAAAGTTGTAGCAAATAAAAATGTATTAAAAGCAAATGATGCTGCACAAATAAAAGTAGAAGTTTCAGGAAGAGGAAATATGAAATTATTTGAAATTCCTAAAATTACTACACCACCAGAATTAGAAGTTTACACTCCAGAGCACAAAGAAAAAATCTCAACTGCTTTAACAGGAATGCGGGGTACAATAACCGACACCTATACTGTAGTGCCTCAATACAAAGGAAAATATAAAATCCCTGAAGTTTCTTTTTCGTATTTTAATCCGAAAGAAAAAAAATACAATACTATTAAAAACGAAGCTATTTATGTTGAAGTAACTGAAGGTAAAGAGTTGCCAGGTAATGTTTTAAATTCAAACGACTCTTCAAATGCAGTTGCTAAAAAAGCTGTAACAACAAATGGTAATAATTTTAGATTTATAGCTTTAAACGCTGAATTTGAAACTAAACAACACCAACCATTTTTTAAAACAACACCATTTTATTTATTATTGTTATTGCCGTTTTTAGTAATTCCAATAGGAATATTTGTTGGAAGAAAAAGAGCAGAAAGAGCAAGAGATGTATTTGGAAATAGAATTCGTTTAGCAGATAGATTAGCCAGAAAATATTTATCTCAAGCTAAAAAGCAATTAGGAAATCATGAAGCATTTTACATAGCTTTAGAAAAGGCATTGCACAACTTTTTAAAAGCAAAATTACAAATTGAGACATCAGATATTTCAAAAGAAAAAATTTCAGAAATATTAGAAGATAAAGGTGTAGAATCAGAAACTATTAAAGAGTTTATTGAGGTGTTAAACGATTGTGATTTTGCACGCTACACACCATCTACAAATGTAATGATGGAG
Organism: Lutibacter sp. TH_r2; assembly: GCF_033101135.1. Lineage (NCBI taxonomy): Bacteria > Pseudomonadati > Bacteroidota > Flavobacteriia > Flavobacteriales > Flavobacteriaceae > Lutibacter > Lutibacter sp. TH_r2. Next base: position 944,919 of record NZ_JAWMPV010000001.1, on the reverse strand, counting down.
CAAGAGCTTGAGAAAGCAAAAGAAGTAATTACTAAAATAGATAAACATTTGTAATATGAAAAAATTAGTTGTCGTTTTAGCAATGTTTTTAAGTTTAGTTTCTTTTAGTCAAGAAACTGAAAAATTATTTTCAGAAGGAAATACATTCTATAAAACCGAAGATTATTCAAGAGCTGTTGATGTGTATTTAAGCATAGAAGAGCAAGGTTTTGAATCGGCTGATTTGTATTTTAATATTGGAAATTGTTACTATAAAATGAACAAAGTAGCACCATCTATATATTATTATGAAAAAGCGTTAAAATTAGATCCAAATTATTCTGATGCTCAATTTAATTTAGCATTTGCACAACGTATGAGTATAGATGCAATAGAGCAATTGCCTAAAACATTTTTACAACGTTTTCAAGAGAATGTAATTTTAAAATTCACTTACGAAACTTGGGCAATTATAGCTGTTAGTGCATCATTTTTAATGGCTATTTTATTTTTAATGTATTATTTTTCTGGAGGAACAAAAACAAAATTAGCTTTTTTTAATACCGCTATTTTGGCATTTTTTGTGTTGTTAATTACTGTATTTTTTGCGTACCAAAACTATGGTGTAACCAAAAAAGATAGACCAGCTATTATTTTTGCCGAAGCTACTGAAATTAAAAATGCACCAACTCCAAGTGGAGAAGAGGTTTTTGAATTACACGAAGGAACCAAAGTTCAAATTCTAGATGAATTGGACGATTGGAAAAAAATTAAACTTACTGATGGTAAAATTGGATGGATTCCTTCAAAAGATTTGAAAGAAATTTAATTAAATAACATTTCAATTTTTTGTTTTAATTGATTGCTATGCATATTCACTGCAATAATTTTTCCGTGTTCATCAATTAAAAAATTTGTTGGTAATGCAGTAATACCATACTCTTTTGCAATTCCAGTTTTAAAACCTTCTAGTGTAGACACATTTGTCCAAATTCTATTATCAATTTCAAGCGCATTTAACCAACGTTTTTTACTATTGTCTAGAGATATTCCATAAATTTCAAAACCTTTAGAATTGTAGCTAGAATACAGCTCATTCAGTAATTTACTTTCTGTTCTACAAGGCGGGCACCAACTAGCCCAAAAGTCTACCAAAGTAATTTTGCCTTTTATAGAATCTAATGCAATTTTTTTATCTTCTGCATTTGGCAATTCAAAACTAGAAATTAAACTTCCAACGGTTGTTTTTTGTAATAATTCTAATTTATTTTTTAATAGAGTTGTTATTTGAGAATTGGGATTTAACTCTTCAAAATTGGAAACAAGCTCTTTGTAAAAAGGTAAATTTTCTTCACCACTCCATCGTATTGAAGTAGGGTAAATAGCAATGGAAGTTCCCATTTTTTCTTTGATAAATTCGGTAAGTTCTTGAATGTGTTTCTTGTAATTTTCAACTTCTAAAGCGCGTAATTCTATTATTTTAGGCTCGTTTTCAGGTGTTTTAGGTATGTTTTTAATTTTATTTCGAATCGATTTCACCAATCTATTTAAAGATTCTTTTCTAAACTTTTCATAAGAAATTAGTAATTTAGTGTCTTTTGAACCTTTAATTTTAACATGTTCTACATCTTTTCCTTTTAAAGTTAAATGCTGATTGTAATCGATAGCTAATTGAAAGGTTTTTTTAGAAATTTTTAGTGTATAAATTCCTTGTGGTAAAAAGTAAACTGAAGCAAATTCACCGCGTTCATTTAGATGTAAAGTATCAATAACTGTGCTTGAATTTTCTTGAATATTTTCAACCATTGAAAGTATTGCAGTTGTATTTTTTTCTAATGGAATAGTACCTGAAATACTAAATGAGTTTTGTTTTTTTGAACACCCAATTACTAAAATTGTGAATGCAATTAGTTTTAAAAATTGTTTCATGTAAAAAATTTGTAGTATTTGACGAATAAAATAAATAGACCTAACAATTATTCTTCTGTTATTCTTTTTTCAGCTTCATCTTCAACTACTTTTATAAAATTTGGGAATAAGGTAGGCGCAAGATTTTTAACAGGTTTATATAAAACAGATTCTTCTGTTTGTTCTTCAGAAATAAAAGGAATGGTGTTGTTTAATTTGTTAAAAACCAGCAATATAATACTTAATATAAGTGCTAGTTTTAAAGCTCCAAAAACACCGCCAAGCAATTTGTTTAGAAAACCTAAAGCAGCAAAATCAGCAATTTTGGTAAATAGTTTTCCTAATAAAGCAATTATTAAAACTATAATTGCAAATGTAATTGCAAAAGAAACTATGGTAATGTATTTTTCATCCCAATCTACTTTTTTAGCTAAAAATTCACCTACAAAATACGAGAAATGGATAGCGCCATAAATACCAGCAATTAAAGAGATTAGTGAGGCAACTTCAACAAAAAGACCTTTTAATAATCCTCTTATAAAACCAAACACTAAAATGGCTGCTATTATAATGTCAAAAGTACTCATAAATGATGTTTTTTGTAAATATAAGTTTAAGTTTAAAGCTTTGAAAGTTCTAAAGTCTAAAAGTTTAACAAAGCTTAAATAAATCACTAAAATCTAATAACTATATTTGCAGCAAACTAAAAAAATCAAATGGCTAGAGACGAAAAGTTAAAAGAAGATTGGAATCAAATTTTACAAATTTTAGCAACTAAATTTGGAGAAGGAGAAGTTCTTAATGTTGATGCTATTATTTATTTAATTGGAGTTCAGGAGTTAGGTCAAGGAGTTAAAGAATTTAAAAAAGACGATAAAGTAAATTTAATGCACATCGCAATTTGTAAATTGTTAGAGCCTTTTGGTTATTATGAATTCGATTTTTTTGATGAAGATGGTTGGCCACATTACAATGTTTTAGGTGAATTACCCGATTTAAAATCTGGTGAACAAACCGTTTTAATAAAAGAAGCTATAGTAAATTACTTTAAAAATAATGGATTGATTTAAAATTAAATAAATCTAAAAGCGATAGTTATAAAATCATCACTTTGGTCTAATTATTGAATTGTACTACAAAAAAAATATGATGCTAAAAAAAATCCTATATTTATATCTACTTGTGCCTAGTTTATTACTTGCACAGAGCGCCGTTGTAAAAGGGTCGATGAACCCTTTAGACTCAACTTTTGATGCGGCTGTTGTTTACCAATTAAATGGGGCAAAGCAACTGTACATTAATCATGGAAATATAAAAGAAGGTAAATTTACCGTTGAAATGCCAGCAACTGCCAGCGCAGGAATGTATAGATTAATGTACGATTTTGAACGTAATGGCTATGTTAATTTTATTTACAATAAAAAAAATGTTGAATTTACTTTTGATCCATCATTTCCTTCAGGAACCACAAAATTTATAGATTCTGATGAAAATGATTTGTATAATTCTTATGTATTAGAATCAGAGAAACTGCTTCAAACATTAGATTCGTTACAATTAAATTATTTCAATGTAAAGGATGCTAGTGTTAAAAAAGAGTTAGAAAAAAAATATGGAAAAAGCTTAAAAAGCTATCATAGTTTACAAGAAAAAAGCGAAAGTAAAACAAAAGGTTTTTTAGCAAATAGTTTTATAAAAGCTTTACAAAAATATTATTCAGAAAATTTATTTGAAACACCACAAGAATACTTAAATTCAACGTTAACGCATTATTTTGATTATATAAATTTTAATGATGAAGACCTAATAAAATCAACATTTTTAAGTGAGCGTGTTATTGAATACGTTTTTTATTTAAATGCTTCAGAAGATATTGAGGTTCAGCAAAAATTGTACGAGAAGTCTATAAATGAAGTACTACCTAAAATTCAAAATAATAACCTAAAACACGATATTTTACAGGCAATACTATATACGTTTGCAGAAGAAGAAAACACAACGTTGATTGATTTTGTTTTAGATGAATATTATAAAAAATTGCCAGCTGATTTACAAAGTAAAGAAATGGTTGATGATCTTATGAATAAAGTAAGACTTGCGGTTGGGAAAATAGCTCCTGATTTTTCTTGGGTTGAAAATGGTGAAACTAAAAGTTTGCATGCGTTGAATTCAGCTGAAAAATATATATTAGTTTTTTGGAGCACAAGTTGTTCTCATTGTCTTAAAGAAGTACCTCAATTATACGAGTTTATAAAAGATAAACCGAAAATTAAAGTGTTAGCATTTGCATTGGAAAATGATAAAGAAGGGTATAATTACCATACATTAAATTTTGTGAAATGGACAAATATTTTAGGTCTTGGTAAATGGGAAAATGAAACTGCTCGTTTGTATGAAATTAATGCTACACCATTTTATTTTGTATTAGATAAAAATAAAAAGATTTTAGCCAAACCAGAATTTTTTAAGGATACTAAAAACTATTTAGAAACCTTTGCTTCGGAAGATTTAAAAGCAGATCCTATAAAACCAGAAGTGGTTGAAAAAACTTTGGAACACAATGTGGAAAAAGGAGATACCTTATATTCAATCTCAAAAAAATATGGTATTTCAGTTACAGAATTAAAAAAGTTAAATAACTTAACTACTAATAGTCTTAAAATAGGTCAAAAATTGAAAATAAAGAATTAAAAATGTAGAAAAGCATCTTCTAAATGTTCAATTTTAGTCGTGTTTTTATTTTTAATAATTGCTACAATATCAAACCGAACTTCCACATCTAAATCTTTAGAAATCACATATTCATTTATAGCCTCCACTAATAATTGAATTTTTTTCTGATTTACAAAATCTTGTGGGTTTCCAAAGTAATTAGAAGTTCTTGTTTTTACTTCTACAGGAATTAAAATATCATTTTTTAAAGCAATAATATCAATTTCAGCCTTTTTAAAACGCCAATTACGTTCTAAAATTTTATAACCTTTTTGTTGAAGATATTCAACAGCAAGTTGTTCTCCTTTTGCTCCTAATTCGTTGTGTGTAGCCATTTTTAGTTAACTATAATTTAGATAAATACTTAAAAATTAGAAATAACAAATCACTAGATTTTTATTAGTATAAAAAACAGATCGAAATGTTTTTTCTTCAAATTTGAACAGCTTATTAGGCAAAAGCCTAAATGTAGAATAGATAAATTCAAAGTATATTTAAAATATTATTCATCTTCAGCATCAATCATTTTTTCAAACAAAATTCCACCTCTAAACATACCTTTTAAATATGGGTGAATTTCTCGCCCTAAATCAGTTAAACTGTATTCAACTTTTGGCGGTACTTCAGGAAAAACTTCTCGGTTAATTAATTTGTCTTCTTCTAATTCCTTCAATTGTTTAGTAACCATTCGTTCGCTAATATCGGGTAGTAATTTCACTAACTCATTGTAACGTTTATTTCCTTGAGATAAATGTAAAATTATGGTGCTTTTTCGCTTTCCTTTAATCACATTTATAAAAGTATCTATAGGACAATAACTTTTTTTCATTTTTATTTTGCGTTTAAGACCTTTAATATACTAAAAACAGCACAAAATGTTCGTTAGTGCATAAATTGTAAGCTCTTGTTTACATTAATATATTGTTTGACCTTTGTTGCAAAAGTAACAAAAAGACAATTAAAATGATGAACGATAAATCTACCTTCAAAGCATTTAGAGTTGAAGAAGAAAACGAAAAATTTGTTTCAGAAATTAAAGAAATGCCTTTTCAAGAATTGGCTGAAGATGAAGTATTAATAAAAGTTAGCTATAGCTCATTAAATTATAAAGATGCATTGTCAGCTTCTGGAAATAAAGGCGTTACTAGAAATTTCCCGCACACACTAGGAATTGATGCTGTTGGAACTGTTACATCTTCTACTTCAGAAAAATTTAAAGTTGATGAAAAGGTAATTGTAACAAGCTACGATTTAGGTATGAATACCGATGGAGGTTATGCTGAATATGTAAAAGTTCCTGCAAGTTGGGTAGTGAAATTACCTGAAAACCTTTCTGAAAAAGAAGCAATGATTATTGGAACTGCTGGTTTAACTGCTGGAATGTCGGTTTTAAGATTAATTGAAACTGTAAAACCAGAAGACGGAACTATAGTAGTTTCTGGTGCAACTGGAGGTGTTGGATCAGTAAGTGTAATGATTTTAAACAAACTAGGTTATAAAGTTGCTGCAATTACTGGAAAAGAAGCTGAAAAACAATATTTATTGGATTTAGGTGCTACTGAAGTTATTTTACGTAAAGATTTTGAAGAACTTCAAAACAGACCATTATTAAAACCTGCATTTGCTGGTGCAATTGATACCGTTGGAGGTGTAATTTTACAGAATATGATTAAATCTGTACATCCGTTAGGTGTTGTTACGGCTTGTGGAAATGCGGCCTCAATAAAATTAGAATTAACGGTATTTCCATTTATTTTAAGAGGAGTTTCGTTAATAGGAATTGACTCTCAAAATTACCCAATGAATTACAGAGAACAAGTATGGAATAAACTTGCTAAAGAATGGAAATTAGATAATTTAAAATATAACTCTACAACTATTACATTGAATGATTTAAGTGAAAAACTGAACTTAATGTTGCAAGGACAACTAAAAGGAAGAACAGTTTTAGAACTTGCTTAATAATTTTGATACTATGTTGAAAAAAACCGAAGAGAAATCTTCGGTTTTTTTTTGTAATTGTCATTACTAATTGGTAGTTGAGCGGAGTAGAAAATTTGGTTTAGAATCACATCATACTTAAATTCAACTATTTTAGGATTTGAAAAGTGCTCTAGTTTACGTAAAGTATTATTTTTCTAAATTGAAGTAATTAATCACTTTTTTTAACGACTTTTAATACTTATTAATAAGAGTTACAATGTTGTATAAAGGTCTAACAAACGAATATTTAAGAGTTGAATTAATTGATGCTGGAAACTGCCATATTTTAAAAGAAAATATTGAAAGCAGTTTAACATTGGTTTGGTGTTTAGATGATACAACAATATTAACAATTGATAATAAAAAACATTCTTTTAGAAAAAATGAAATTGTTTGCTTAACAGAGTTTCATAAAATTGAAACCACCCAAGTTGGAAAACTACAAATGGTACGTTTTAACAGAGCATTTTACTGTATTATAGATCACGACTCTGAAATTAGCTGTAAAGGAATTCTATTTTTTGGAGCATCTCAATTGCCTGTATTTAGTCTTTCTGAAAAAGAAATAGATACTTTTGAAACCTTATTAAAGGTATTTAAAAGTGAAATGGAATCTAAAGATAAGCTTCAGCTAGAAATGCTTCAAATGTTGTTAAAACGTTTACTTATTTTATGTACGCGTATTTATAAAGACCAAAATAAATATGATAAACTTGAAACAAATAACACCAATATTGTTCGCGAATTTAATTTTTTGGTTGAAACACATTTTAAAACAAAACATTCAGTTTCAGAATACGCTGAAATTTTAAACAAGTCGCCCAAAACAATTTCCAATCTATTTTTTAAACTAGATACTAAAACGCCTTTGCAGTTTATTCAAGATAGAATTATGTTGGAAGCTAGAAGGTTATTACGTTATACAGATACTTCAATTAAAGAAATTGCGTATGAAGTTGGCTATGATGATATCCAATCTTTTAGTCGTTTCTTCAAAAAAAATGAAGGAATTTCGCCTTCAGAATACAAAAAATCACCTCTTTAGGAAGAATTGCCAACTCATAAGGAAATCTTGCCTAACAATTACCTGTTCTTTCATCGCATCTTTGTACCAACAAAACGAAAAAACAGAAATTATGAAACATTCAAATCCAGTAAAAAACGCAGTATGGTTTATTAAAGAAATAGTAGCTGGTAAACCACAAGTTATAAATAGTGCTAATTCAAAAGAAGAATATTGTGAACATCACGCAATAAAGGATTATTACTGTGAAATGAATTAAGTTTCAAAATTTAAACAAAGAACTACTAACTATTAAAAAATAAAATTATGAGTAAATTTAGTGTACCAACAAAAAACGAAGTATCAGAAAACAATCAGGCAATTTTTAGCAACCTTGAAAAAGCATTAGGTTTTGTACCTAATTTATATGCTTATTATGCAAAAAACGAAACGGCTTTAGGTGATTATTTGGCTTTACAAAATCGAAAATCGACTTTAAAAGCTAAAGAGCGTGAAATTATTAATTTGGTTACAAGTCAAATAAACGGATGTAGCTATTGTCAATCTGCGCATACACAACTAGGAAAACTAAATGGTTTTTCTGAAGAAGAAATACTTGAATTAAGAAAAGGAACAGCATCATTCGATTCAAAATTCGATGCTTTGGTAAAATTTACCGCATCTGTTGTTGAAAATAAAGGAAAAGCAACACAAATAGCAAAAGATGCTTTTTTTGAAGCAGGTTATACAGAGGCAAATTTAATTGATGTTGTATTTGTTGTAGGTGATAAAATAATTAGTAATTACATACACAATTTAGCAGATTTTGCAATTGATTTTCCTTTAGCTGAAGAGTTAGAAGTGGCAAGTGTTTAATAAATATTACAAATAAAAAAACCGAAGAGAAATCTTCGGTTTTTTTATTTTAAGTTAATGTAATTCTGAATGAAATGAAGAATCTCTTGAGAGATTTTTGGACTTCACATCGTTTCGCTCAAAATGACATTTAAGTAAAAGTTTAGTATCGTCATTCTGAACTTGTTTCAGAACCTCACCATAGTAATATAAAATTATTATGAGAACCTGAAACAAGTTCAGGTTGACAAACTGTTCTTAATAACTCATTTCTACAATTTGTTCTACCATTTCAGGAGTTACTTTTCCTTTTTCTCCAATACCTTTCCAACCTCTTTCTGTAAAGCGTTTAGAAATTTCTTGTGCAGTTCCATTATAATCTTCAGTATAATCAGATAGTTTTGTATCTATTCCTAAAGATTTAAAAAATGCAGTGGTTTTTTCAATTCCTGCTTTGGCTTTTTCTTCTAAAGTTCCTTCAGTTACATTCCAAACACGTTCAGCATATTGTGCTAACTTTTCTTTTTTGTCTTCTAAATTAACGGTGTAATGGCTTTCGGTTATAATTGCCAATGTACGTGCGTGATCAATTCCGTACAAAGCAGTTAATTCGTGTCCAATTGCGTGGATAGCCCAATCATTTGGTACCCCTTTTTGAATCAATCCATTTAAAGCCATTGTACAACTCCACATAAAGTTTGAAGCCGCTTTGTAATCAAATTCATCTTTTAGCATTGTTGGAGCAATTTCAATAATAGTTTGTAAAATACTTTCTGCAAATCTATCTTGTAATTTAGCGTCAACCGAGTACGTCATATATTGCTCTAAAACGTGTGTAAAAGAGTCTGCCAAACCATTCGCAATTTGACGTTTTGGAATAGATTTTACAACTTCAGGATCTAATATTGAAAATTGAGGAAATAAACCTGGTCCGCCCATAGCGAATTTTTCTTTTGTTTCAGCTCTTGTAATTACTGCGCCCGAGTTCATTTCTGAACCTGTTGCAGGTAGTGTTAACACAGTTCCAAAAGGCATTCCTTCAAATGTTCTAATATTTTTTGTTAAAATATCCCAAGGTTCATCACCTTTGTACAATGCAGCTGAAGCTAAAAATTTAGTACCATCAATTACTGAACCGCCACCAACAGCTAATAAAAATGTAATGTTTTCAGTTTTAATAATATTTAAAGCTTCCATTAATACTTGGTACTCTGGATTTGCTGGAATTCCACCAAATTCAATTACTTCAAAGTTTGAAAGTGCTTTTGAAACTTGCTCGTAAACACCGTTCTTTTTAATACTTCCTCCTCCAAAAAGCATTAATACTTTTGCTCCTTCAGGAATTTCATTGGTAATTTTTTCAATTTCACCTTTTCCAAAGATGATTTTTGTTGGATTTTGAAAATCAAAATTATTCATAATCTCTATTTTTTATTTGTTATTCAATAACAGTTACTAAATCTTCCGTAGATTTTCTTACTTTTTTTAAGTTCACTAACCAATCGTTTTCAGTATCTCTGTAACCAATTGGAAGCAACACACAACTGCGTAAACCTTTTTCACGTAAACCTAAAATTTTATCTACCGCTTCTGGCTCAAAACCTTCAATTGGAGTTGTATCTACACCTTCATAAGCAGCAGCAATAATAGCCGCGCTAAACGCAATATATGCTTGTTTTGCAGCGTGATTAAAGTTGATTTCTGCATCTTGTTGTGGATAGAAACTCAATAATTTTTGACGGTAAGCTTCCCAACCTTCGTTTTTAAAACCACGTACTTCATTTACTAAATCAAAAGCAGTATTAATTCTATCTTCAGTATACGTATCCCAAGCGGCAAAAACCAATAAATGAGAACAATCTGTAATCATAGATTGATTCCAAGCAAAAGGTCTAATTTTTTCTTTAATTTCTTGATTTGTAATCACTAAAATTTCAAAAGGTTGTAATCCACTTGAAGTTGGAGCCAAACGAGCAGCTTCAATAATGTTATCTATTTTTTCTTGAGATACTTTCTCTCCATTCATTGCTTTTGCAGCGTATCTCCAATTTAATTTATCTAATAATTCCATATTTTATCTTAATTTTTTAGTTATTTATTTTTGAAATCTGTTTAATATAATTTGATGTAATAATTTTTCTTTTTGCAGGTTTTAAGTTTGCTAAATTTACCATTGCTTTGGCAATAGATAAAGCTTCAGTAATTTTATATTTTTTTAATTTCCCGAAGAATAAAGGTTGAAATAATTTGAAAATTATTAAACCAATTTTTTCTCCAATTCGTTCTTCTTTTCTGTTCCCTCCAATTAGTGAAGGTTGTAAAATGTAAGTGTTTTCAATTTTTGTTGAAAGTACATCTCGCTCCATTTCACCTTTAGTTTTATTGTAAAATATATTGCTTTTTGCATTTGCTCCCAATGCTGAAACAACTACAAATGTGTTGATGTTGTTTTCTTTTGAAAGCTTTGCAGCTGTAACAGGAATGCCGTAATCAATGGCTTTATAAACTTTTTTATCTGGAGTTTTTTTAGCGGTTGTACCAATGCAACAAAACACTTCATCACCAGTAAAATTGGTTTTAAAAGTATCTAATTCAAGTAAATTTCCTGTAAACTGTATTACTTTTGAAGGTAAACCTTCCATTTTACTTCTAGAAAATAATTTGATAGTTTCATAACGATCATCCTTCAATAATTTCTCTAAAAGAATTGAGCCTGTTAAGCCAGTTGCACCTAATATTATTGCTATTTTTTTCATTTTTAAAGTTTAATACTGTCCCAGGCGCATTGAAATGCTTGTTCAAAATCTTTATTAGAAAGTTTATAATCTTCTCTATGCTGCTTGGTCATTAAAAATGCCATTGGGTAAATGGTAAAACTGTATAAAAGAAACGGGCAAATAGGTTTAATTATACCTTCGGTTTTACCTTTTTCCCATAAATCAACCAAAGGTTGTAAGTGTTTTAATCCTTCTTCACTTATACTTTTATCAACTATTGGCGTGTTTTCGCATTGCGATAAAAATATAGCTTCATCATTGTTTTTCATTCTAAAATCGGCAATGTTAAACCAAATAATTTCAAAAGCTTTTTTTACTGTCAAATTTTTTAGTTCATCTTTAAAAGCAAAGTTCCAAAACGTTTCTTTAATTTCTAGGTATAACTGATTTATTAAATCTTGTTTATTTTCAAAATAAATATAAATAGTTGCAGGAGAAACATTGGCTAGCTTCGCAATTTTGCTCATTGGTGCATCGTGAAAACCATTATTGTTTACCAAACTTAAGGTTGCGTTTAGTAACGATTTTCTTTTTTCTGGACATTTTTTACGAATTGCCATTGTTTCTTTTATTTAATTATGGGGCAAATGTATAAAAATATATTTACAAAACGAACGTTCATTCATTTTGTAAATATAAAATAATGTTAAAACTTTTAATTGTAGTACTTTTGTAGCTTAAGCAATATAATGGAAAACAAAAGTAAAAGTAGTGGCAGTCTTCATAAAAATAATCTTCATAAAAAAGGTTATGATTTAGAAGCGTTGATAACAATTTGTCCTGAATTAAAAGAATTTGTGTTTACCAATAAATACGGAACAGAAACCATTGATTTTTCAAATTCAAAAGCTGTAAAATGTTTAAATGTTGCTTTGTTGAAAAAACATTACGGAGTTACTAATTGGGATTTTCCTGATGAAAATTTATGTCCGCCAATTCCGGGTAGAGTAGATTATATTCATCATTTAGCTGATTTGTTGAGCGAATCAAATATTATACAAGATGTTAAAGTTTTAGATGTTGGTACAGGTGCAACGTGTATTTATCCGTTGTTAGGAAATTCAATATATAATTGGAGTTTTTTAGGAACTGATATTGATGAATATTCTCTTGAAAATGCAGGACGAATTATTGATGAAAACAGCTTGAATTCTGAAATTAAATTACAATTTCAACCAAATGAATCGCATATTTTTCAGAAGGTTTTAAATGAAGATTCTAAATTTTCAGCAACTATGTGCAATCCACCTTTTTTTAAGTCGAAAGAAGAAGCAATGGGAGCTAATAAACGTAAATTAAAAGGCTTAAAACAAAAATCTACCGATGGAAGAAACTTCAGCGGAAACTCTAATGAACTTTGGTATATTGGCGGTGAAAAAGCATTTGTTCACACGTATTTATACGAGAGTTCTTTGTTTAAGAAACAGTGTTTTTGGTACACAACTTTGGTTTCTAATAAAGACAATTTAAAAAGTATGTATGCTTCTTTAAAAAAGTTAGGCGCAATAGAAATTAAAACCATTCCAATGCATCAAGGCAACAAAGTTACGCGTGTTGTAGCGTGGACTTTTTTAACCGAAAAGGAACAAAAAGAGTGGATTTAATTAGAAATTATATAAAAAAGGGTTGTTTTATATTAAAACAACCCTTTTTTTTGAATATTGTAATAGCTAGATTTATTTTTTAGAATACGATATTTTTTGTTGCAAAATAATATTATCAGAAGCATTACCAATTAATATATTAAAATCACCTTTTTCAATTTCCCAACTTTTAGTTTCTACATTGTAAAATGAAAAATCTTTAGCTGTAAGTTCCATTTCAATTTGAATTGTTTCACCTCCTTTTAATAATACCTTTTTAAACCCTTTTAGTTCTTTTATTGGACGAATAATTGACGATTTAATATCTTGAATATAAAGTTGAGCTACTTCAGCACCTTCAATATTACTTGTGTTTTTCACATTAAATGTTACATTTAGGTTATTATCATCAATTAAATTTGTTGTTGAAAGTTTTAAATCTGAAAATTCAAAACTTGAATATGATAACCCGAAGCCAAATGCATAAAGTGGTTTAATATTTTTAGTTTCGTACCAACGATACCCAACCAAAACACCTTCTTTATATTCAACATCAACTTGTGGATAATTCATGTCACTATCTTCTTTTGGGTAGGTCATTTTACCATTAATTAAAACTCCTGTGTATTTTTCATTTATATCCGGGATATAATTTGCTCCTGGAGAATCAGAAAATTGTTTTTCAATAGAAATAGGAAGTTTTCCAGATGGGTTTGTTTTTCCAGAAATAATTTCAGCTAAAGCTGTATTTCCATTTTGACCAACATACCAAGCATTAATAATTCCAGCAACTTTTTGGTTCCAAGGTGTCATTTCTATTCCGCTACCAGAGTTAACAACAACTATAGTATTTGGGTTTTGAGAAGTAATATTTACTATTTTAGTATTTGTTTCTGGTGTTAATTCAAATTCTTTATCCCAGCCTTCGTGGTCTATAGTTCCAATGCTTATAATTACTACGTCATTTTTAGTAATTTCTTCATCTGTTGGGTTTTTAGAATAGGTTATATTATTAAATTCTTTTTTAAGAGCGTCTAACATTGAAACATTATTGTAGCCTTCTACTTCTGCTGAGCCACCACCACGAGCTATTTCTTCTACATAGTCTCCGGTTATTAGTATTTTTTTATTTTTTGAAATGGGTAATACATTTTCATTTTTTAATAAAACTATACCTTCTTTGGCTGTATTTAAAGCAATTTTTTCATGTTCAGAAAATTTAGACAAATAGCTTTCATCCTTTACAGATCTTTTATCTAAACCCATTGCAATTGAAAGAGAAATTACATTTTTAGCCATTTTATTAATAGCTTGTTCAGTTACTTTTCCTTCATCTAATAATTTTTTTGCATTAGAACGAACGTAAACATCTCCATATTCAGCAAAGCCTTCGTTTGCTTCACCGGGCATTTCAAGATCTGTACCTGAATTTATAGTTTTTATAGGATCCCAAACAGACCACCAATCAGTCATTACCAATCCTTTAAAATCTAGTTCGCCTTTTAATACATCGCTAATAAGGTATTTGCTTTGTCCTGCCCATTCACCATTTACTTTATTGTAAGAAGCCATAACTGCCATAGCGCCAGCATCTATTCCTGCTTTAAATGCGGGTATATAAATTTCATGCATGGTTCTTTCGTCAATAATTACATTTGAAGTTCTTCTATGAAACTCATGATTGTTAGCTAAAAAATGCTTTAATGTTGCTACAGTTCCGGTATTTTGCATACCAACTACATAATTTTCTATTAAACGTGAAGCTAAATATGGATCTTCACCAAAGTATTCAAAATTTCTTCCGTTTTTTGAGACTCTGTAAATATTCATTCCTGGGCCTAAAAGTACAGCAATATCGCCAGCTCTACATTCTTCTCCTATAGCATTTGCATATTGTTGAGTTAGTTCTGGGTTCCAAGTTGAAGCTAATAAAATTGGACAAGGAAATGCTGTTGATTTTTCTAATTGACCACTTAATGCTTTACGAATATGCACACCTTGTGTGGCATCAGATAAATACAATTGTGGAATGTTAAATTTTTCGAGACCTTTTACAAAAAATAAGTTATGACCTCCTATTAACTCAATTTTTTCTTCAATAGAAAGTTGGGCTAATATTTCATCGGCTTTTGCATAAGCAATTTTACGACTTACTGGCGGTGTGAATGGTATCACAGTTTCTTCTTTTATTGTTGTAATTTCTTTTTTTGTTTCTGAACAACTCATAATTATTAGAGAACAAATTACTATTGAAATTAAGTTTTTCATGTGTTTTGTATTTATTGTATACTAAAATAGTATGTTAAATTTGTCTATTCTTTTAAAGAATATATGTTAGGTTTTGGTTTGTAGCTAAATTAAATAATTTACCTATCTTTTATGTTTTAGAAAGTGAAAAAGGATGATACAAAAATGTCAATTTCGCATACATTTTTATAATCTGATTATAAATTAAGGTTTGTAGGTAATTATAGTAAAATAAATGCGTGTAGATTTAACAATTTTTCAGGGCTGAAATTGTTTGTTAAAAATTAAAAAGAAGAGCTAGTTAGGAACTAATTAATACCAACGTTTTTTATTTTTTCTAGAACCAGCTGATTTTCTACTTTTTTTATGTTTAGAATCTTTTTTAAAGAATAAACCAGGTTTTTCGTTTTTGTCAATTGGATACGGATGTTCTTTTTCAACCGGAATTTCAGTTTTAATTAACTTTTGAATTCCAGCTATGTATGCTTTCTCGTCAGCAGAACAAAAAGAATATGAATTTCCAGTTTTACCAGCTCTACCAGTTCTTCCAATTCTATGAACATAAGTTTCAGGTATGTTTGGAATGTCAAAATTAATTACAGCATCTAGTTCTTTAATATCAATTCCACGTGAAGCAACATCAGTTCCAATTAAAATATTTATATCTTTTGTTTTAAATCTAGCCAAAGCCATTTCACGTGCTGTTTGAGATTTATCTCCGTGAATACTATCTACTTTGTAACCGTTTTTAAGTAATGATTTTTCTAATTTTTCAACACCAAATTTTGTGCGTCTAAAAATTAAAATATCTCCTTTTATAGTATTACGCAACAAGTGTAAACACAATTCAATTTTTTTTGGTTTGTGAACGTAATATAATTTTTGATTTACACCATCTGCAGTTGAAGAAGATGCAGCAACTTTAACAAGTGTTGGATCTTTTAAAATATCAGTTGCTAAATCATCTATTTTAGCTGGCATTGTTGCCGAGAATAGTAAAACTTGCTTGTTTTTAGGACACAAACGTTCAATTTTTTTAACATCGTCTATAAAGCCCATATCTAACATTAAATCAGCTTCATCTAAAACCAATGTTTCAACTTTAGTTAAGTTGATAAATTCTTGTTTATGCAAGTCTAATAAACGCCCAGGAGTAGCAATTAAAATATCTACACCTTTTTTAAGCATATCTTTTTGTGGTTCAATTGAAGTTCCACCATAAACTACGGTGCTTCTTAAATTGGTGTATTTACCGTACGTTTTAAAATTTTCATCTATTTGAATTGCTAGTTCTCTAGTAGGACTTACAATTACAGCTCTAATTTTTTTCCCTTTTTTACCAGCATCTTGTTTGTCAAACAATAATTGTAAAATTGGTAATGCAAATGCAGCAGTTTTACCAGTTCCAGTTTGAGCTGAAGCAACTACATCTTTTTTAGCTAGAACTAATGGAATGGTTTGTGTTTGAATTTCTGTAGCTTCGGTGTATTTCTTTTCAGAAATAGCTTTTAAAATAGGTTTGTTTAACTGTAAATCTTTGAATTGCATAAATGTTTTTTAAAACTGAATTTTTGCAAAGATACGGTAATAGTTTGTTAATTATTTTTTTAATTCTAAAGCTATAACTTCAATCATACTATTAAATTCTTCTTCATTATATAATCGCGTTAAAAAAATAATTTCACCTTTTTTATTCAGTACAATATTTCTTGTTACACCTGCATTTTTATTGGTAAAACTATCGAATAATTTCCCGTCAGTATCTAGAGCAAAAGGATAGGTTACTTTTGTTCTAGAAATAAATTTTTTCACTTTTTCGGGAGTTTCTTTTAAATCAATACCAATTAAAGTGAAATCTTCATTTTTAAATCGCTGCCAAACATCTTTTTCTAAATGAGGCATTTCTTTAATACAAACGCTGCACCACGATGCAGTAAATTGCAATACAGTAACTTTTCCTTTTAAACTTTCGTTTGTTAAAGAAGAACCATCTAAATATGTAAGGTCAATTTTTGGAGCTTGTTCTCCAATAGTTACTTTGTAACCTCTATTGGCGTTTTCTTGTGAATAACTGAATTGAACTATAGTTAGTGTAATAATAATTAGAAATTTTTTCATTTTTGGGATGTGATTTTCAGTAAATATAATTGATTTATTCTTCAATAGTTCTTATGTATAAGTTTTCAACTTTTGTTCTAGCCCAAGGTGTTTTTCGTAAAAATTTAAGACTCGATTTTATAGTTGGGTTGCTGTTAAAACAATTAATTTTAATGCGTTTTCCTAATTCTTCCCAACCATATGTTGAAACTAAAAATTGAATAATTTCAGCTAATTTAACTCCATGTAAAGGATTGTTTGGTTGTTTTTTACTGTTATTCTCTTTCTCCATTTTTATTATAAAAATTGATATAGACTACAAATTTATAAATGATTACAAGTTATTCTCTATAAATGAACTTAAATTTAAGAAAACCATTCATTATAGAAATGTGGATAAATGATATCTGAAATTTTAATTATCAAAACTAATTTTGTGTATCTAAAATAAAAAATTAGTAGTATGTTAAAAATTCAGTTTTATTATTTGTACGCTATAGTATTGTTTGTTGTTATTGCTTGTGGAGGAAGTTCTGATGAAAGCGAAGAGATAATTGAGCAACTAGACAATGAAAATCCAGTGATAGTTTGTGTAGATCCAATTAATATTTTTATTGAAGCTAATGAAAATGGTTCAATTGTAAATTATACAACTCCTGTTGGTACAGATAATTTATCTGGTGTTGTTACAGAACAAACTGCAGGTTTACCTTCTGGTGACGTTTTTCCTGTTGGAACAACTACAAATACATTTTTAGCAACCGATAAAGCTGGAAATTCTACTTCTTGTAGTTTTGATATTACAATAGAAAGAAATGCTCCATCTTCAGATTCCCCTTATTTTATAGAAGATAATAATCCATTACCAACTGGAAAAAAATGGGTGAAAGTTGAAGGGCTTACTGATGAGTTTAATGAAAATGCTCTAGATGAAGTAAAATGGAAAAACACAGATCCAAGTAAATGGATTGGAAGAGCTCCAGGATTATTTAAAAAAAATACAGTTTCACAAGCGGAAGGAAATTTGCAGCTTACTGCAAACATATTATCTGAGCCTGAAGTTGTAAATGACGTAACTTTTACACACGAAGGTTCAAATATTACTTCAAACACAGCAGCTGAAGTTGGTTATTATTTTGAATGTAGAATGAAAGCAAATAAAACTTTTATGTCTTCAACATTTTGGTTAATTAATGTTAGAAATGAAGGAGAAGGTTGTGATGTAAGAACCACCGAATTAGATATACAAGAATGTGTAGGACAAATTACAAGTACAGATAGTTGGGCGCAAACTACTGATAGACATATGGGATATCATATGCATAGCAGAAATACAACTTGTACTGAAACTCCTACAGGTACTGTTGGTGGAGATACTTTAATTGGAGGTATAGCTTCTGAAGATTATCATGTATATGCTGCTTGGTGGAAAAGTTCTACCGAAGTTCAATTTTTTCTTGATGGTAAAAAGGTTTATTCAGGAAGCCCAGAAGCTGAATTTAACTTAAAAATGTATTTAAGAATGGTTGTTGAAACATACGATTGGAATCCTGTGCCTGATGATGGAGGTATGACAGGTAGTGAGGAAGATAGAACTACTTATTACGATTGGGTTAGAACATGGAAATTGGAAGATGAATAATACTCTAAATTTTTACAAGAATTAGTTAGTGTTAGCATATTTCAATACCTTTATCCATTATGAAAGAAGATATAAAATTAGCTGTGCTTATTGATGGAGATAATATTCCATCAAAATATATAAAAGAAATGATGGAGGAAATTACCAAATACGGGACGCCTACCATTAAACGTATTTATGGTGATTGGACCAAACCGCACCTTTCTAAATGGAAGAATATTTTGTTAGAAAATGCGATTACACCAATTCAACAATATGGATATACAACAGGTAAAAATGCTACAGATTCTGCAATGATTATTGATGCAATGGATATTTTGTATTCTGAAAAAGTGAATGGTTTTTGTTTGGTATCGTCGGATAGTGATTTTACAAAATTAGCTACACGTTTGCGTGAAGCAGGTTTAGTAGTTTATGGTATTGGAGAACAAAAAACGCCAAACCCATTTATTGTAGCTTGTGACAAGTTTATTTATTTAGAAATTTTAGACATTTCTGATGATGATGCTGAAAATGGAAAACCAAAAACTAAAAAAACAAGTATAAATAAAATTACCCCAAAAGTTATCCGATTTTTAAGAAACTCGGTTGACGATGTTTCTGATGATGATGGTTGGGCTTTTATGGGTGATGTTGGTTCATCACTATTAAAAAAGCAACCAAATTTTGATGCGCGTAACTTTGGTTTTGAAAAATTAACGCCACTATTTAAATCGTTATCTCAATTTGAAATTGAACAACGCGATAGTCAAAGCAAAGGTAGGTTTAAACTAATTTATGTAAGAAATAAAATAAAAAAATAGAAAGCTATTTTCTTCTACCTTTAGAATAATACCTTTTCTTTTTAGGTTTAGGCTTGTTAGAATTTTCACCTTCTTTAGGTTTTTCAGCTCTTCGTTTTACTTTTTTTCGTTGGTTTTTAGTTTGTTTTTGCGGCGGAGCAACAACATCATCTACGCTTAAAGGAAACGGATGTTCTTCAATAACTGGAATTTGCTGATTAATTAGTTTTTGAATGTCTTTTAAAAATGCTTTTTCTTCATTATTACAAAAAGAAAGCGCAATTCCACTAGCTTTTGCTCTTCCTGTTCTACCAATTCTATGCACATAGGTTTCAGGAATGTTTGGCAAATCGTAATTGATTACGAGTGATAATTCTTCAACGTCAATTCCTCTTGCGGCAATATCGGTTGCAATTAACACATTTAATTCCCCTTTTTTAAAGTTTCCTAAAGCTCTTTGGCGAGCGCCTTGAGATTTGTTACCGTGAATGGCAGCTGCCTTTATATTGGCTTTACCTAACTGTCGTACAATTTTATCAGATCCGTGTTTTGTTCTAGAAAACACCAAAACAGATGTATTAGGGTTTTCTTCAATAATATGAATCAATAATTTTGTTTTGTTAGGTTTACTAACAAAGTAAATGGCTTGTTCAACTTTTTCGGCAGTTGCTTGTTTAGGTTTTATGGTAACTTTTTCTGGGTTTCCTAAAATTTTACTTGATAATTCAACAATAGCTTTTGGCATAGTTGCTGAAAAGAAAAGTGATTGACGTTTAAAAGGAAGCTTTGCAATAATTTTTTTAATATCGTGAATAAAGCCCATATCTAACATTTGATCGGCTTCATCTAACACAAAGTATTTTACATCTTTTAAAGTTATAAAACCTTGCGAAATTAAATCTAACAAACGCCCAGGAGTTGCAACTAAAATATCTGTTCCTCTTCTCAAAGCATCGGTTTGCGAGCCTTGTTTTACGCCTCCAAAAATTACGGTGTTTTTAATTCCTGTGTGTTTGCCGTAAGTTGTGATGCTTTCAGCAATTTGGATAGCAAGTTCACGTGTTGGCGTAACTATAAGCGATCTAATTTTACGTTTTCCTTTATAATCTTCCTTACTATTATACAAATGTTGGAGAATAGGAATTGTAAAAGCTGCCGTTTTTCCGGTTCCGGTTTGGGCACAACCCAATAAATCTTTTCGGTTTAACAAAATAGGAATTGATTGCTCCTGAATTGGTGTTGGATGTGTGTAGCCTTCATTATTTAAGGCTTTTAAAATGGGATCAATTATTCCTAATTCTGAAAATTTCATATGATTATTTAAGTGCGACAAAGGTAATTGAATTGTTTTCATATACTAATTTATTTAATTGAGAGTCATTTTAGTACATTTGCAGCGATTTAAATAAGCTATTATGAAGTACCAATTAGTTTGCTCTGATATTGATGGAACCTTGTTGAATAAAGATAGAGAATTGGCAAAAGCCACTATTGAGCAAGTGCAGCGAATTGCTCCAATTCCGTTTATATTAATTTCTTCAAGAATGCCAAAAGCTATGCGTCATTTACAAACTGAATTTGGTAATACATCAACACCACTAATTGCTTATAATGGCGGATTGGTTTTGGACAATGAAAAAGTATTGCATTCAACTGAAATTGATAATACTGTTTTAGCTGAAACTATTAAAAAATGTGAAGAAACTTCAATTCATTTAAGTTTATACCACGCTGATGAATGGTATGTGCCAAGTATGGATTATTGGGCAAAACGTGAAGAAAATAACACTAAAGTTACTCCAGAAGTATTGTCTAATATTGAAGTTTTAGAAAAGTGGAAAAACGAAGGAAAAGGCGCACATAAAATTATGTGTATGGGTGATGAGAATGAAATTGATACACTTTATAAAAGTTTAGAAATTGAATTTTCAGATGAAATTATGTTGTATAGATCTAAAGAAACTTATATTGAAATTTCGCATAAGTCTATTTCTAAAAAAACTGCAATTAACACTTTAATTGATGTTAATTATCCACATTTAACTATGGAAAATGTAGTAGCTTTTGGTGATAATTATAATGATGTTGAAATGCTAAAAGCCGTTGGTTTAGGTGTTGCAGTTGGTAATGCAAAAGTTGAAGTTTTAGAAGTTGCTAATTCAGTTACTGATACTAATAAAAATGATGGTGTAGCAAAAGCTATTAAAGAATATTTCCAGTAGATCCAGTATTAGTTTTTATAAGATTGTATATTTTATCGGGTTTTAAATCTTTTTCTACGGTATGAGAAACATAAATAATAGTTGTCTTGGTTTCTTTAGCTATCTTATTTATAAGCG
Organism: Lutibacter sp. TH_r2; assembly: GCF_033101135.1. NCBI lineage: Bacteria > Pseudomonadati > Bacteroidota > Flavobacteriia > Flavobacteriales > Flavobacteriaceae > Lutibacter > Lutibacter sp. TH_r2. Next base: position 923,012 of record NZ_JAWMPV010000001.1, on the reverse strand, counting down.
CTACAATAAGCCTAGCATTTTCTTTATTTAAACCAGAAGTAGGTTCGTCTAAAATTAATAACGGAGGATGTTTTACCATTGCTCTTGCTATTAAAACCATTCGTTGTTGTACATAAGATAAAGAAGCAAAGGTTTTTTTAGCAAAAGCTGACATTTGTATAAGATCTAACCATTCATTAGCCAATTTAATATGAACTTCTAATGGTTTTACATATAAGCCAATTGAATCGTAAAAGCCAGAGAGTATCATATGTAAAGTAGCGTGTCTTCGGTTAAATAATTCAGTTATATTTGGTGTAAAATAGCCTATCTTTTTTTTAACTTCCCAAACGTTTTCACCTGTACCTTTTAGCTTGTCAAATAACACAATGTTTTGACCGTATGCTTTAGGGTTATCTCCCGTTATTAAGGATAATAGCGTTGTTTTTCCAGACCCATTTTCTCCAACCAAATGCCAAAATTCACCTAATTTAATTTCCCAAGATATATTATTTAGAATAGGTTTTTCTAAATAACTTATAGATACTTGATCTAGTTTTACAAAAGTGGAATAATTGTACGTGTAATTTGTAGTGGTTTTAGGAATGTTAAATTTTGAAAAAACATTTTCATTTACTTCAAAAAATGTTGATACTGGTTTTGAATAACATTTAAGTTCACCTTTTTTTAAAAAATAGAATGATTTAATAAACGGTAATAATTCTCTTTCTTTGTAAACAACTTGAATAATTGTTGTTTTATTTGAAGCTTCAATTACTAATTTTTCTAGTTTTTTTTGATTTTCAGAATCAAGGTTATCATAGAAGTTTTCAATATATAAATATTCAAAATTTAATGAGAGCAAATAGTTTAATAAACTAATTTTTCGCTCTCCATTAGACATTGATCGTAAACTTTGTCCTTCTCTTTGAAAGATAATTGAAGTGTCACGTTTAGATTCTTCTTCAATCATAGCGTTAAGTGTAAAGTGGGTAAACAATCCCATTTTATTTAGTATGTTTTCAGAAAAAATATTTTTGAAATTTAGTTGTGTAAATTCTGAACTTAATATTGCAATATGTGTTGAGATATTAAAATTCATAATAGAATGTTTAACGTAAAAGGTTTTTAGTAGCCGCTTCGGCACAGCGTTCACCATCCATAGCTGCACTTGTAGGGCAAGGAAATAACTTATCGTGAAGTTTTATCATTGGTTTTTTTTCAAACAACTCTTTTCTATCCATAATACTCTTAATAAGATTCAGTAAATTTATGAAACTATATTAAATTATACAACTATACTTTTTATAGTGTTTTTTAATTTATTTAAAAAGCTGTATTACAAGGTTTTAATATTTTTATTTTATACTATCATGTTTGACCGTTATTGTGAGAAATAGAAACTATACATACTTTTGTCACTATAAAAATGATAGTAGAATAAAAATTATAAAATATGAAAGCAATAGTATTAGAAAAAGCAGGAGGAATTGAGAATTTAATAACAACCAAAATTGAAAAGCCTATTGTAAATGAAAATGAAGTATTGGTTGAAGTAAAAGCTTTGAGTATAAACCCAGTAGATTTTAAAGTTAGAAGTGCTGAAGAAGGATTGAATATGATGTATGGCGAACAACGCCCAGTGATTTTAGGTTGGGATATTTCAGGAACTGTTGTTTCAGTTGGAAACAACGTAGCAAAATTTAAAGTTGGTGATAATGTATTTGGAATGGTAAACTTTCCTGGAGCCGGTAATGCATATGCAGAATATGTTGCTGCATCTGAAGATCATTTAGCATTAATACCTGAAAATACTTCTTTTGAAAAAGCTGCTGCAACTACATTGGCTGCACTTACAGCATTACAAGTATTAGAGACAAGAATTAAAAAAGATGATAGAGTTTTAATTCATGCAGGTTCTGGTGGTGTTGGACATTTTGCTATTCAAATTGCGAAAAATATGGGAGCCTATGTAATTTCAACAAGTTCAGCAAAAAATAAAGAATTTGTCATGTCTTTAGGTGCAGATGAGCATATTGATTATAAAACTCAAAAATTTGAAGAAGTTTTAACTGATATTGATTTTGTACTTGATGGAATGGGAGGAGAAATCTTAATTAATTCAGTAAAAGTATTAAAAAAAGATGGAGAAGTATTGTCATTACCAACGCCTCCGCCAGTTTTAGAAGAAGTTAAAAAAACGGTAAGTAATACCAATATTAAAGTTTCTACATTATTAGTTCAATCAAACGGAAATGATATGAACACTTTGAAAAGAATGTTAGAAAGTAATATTTTAAAACCACATGTTTCAGCAACGTTTCCTTTTGAAAAAATGGCAGAAGCTCATATGCAATTAGAAAGTGGAAGAACTGTTGGTAAAGTTGTAGTAACGTTATAAAAAAAACTTAATGATACATTTAATTGTAAAATTTACAACAAAACCAGAAGGTAGAGAAGCCTTTATGGAAGCGTTGTTAGAAAATAAAAAAGGTTCTCAACAAGAAGAAGGATTTAAAGGAATGAATCTTTTTGAAGACACAAAGAATCCTAATATAATTTTTGCTTATGATAGTTGGAAAGATGAAGCCGCTTTAGAAAGCCATAAGCAATCTGCTCACGCATTAAATATGCTAAAAGTAGCTGAATCTACATTAGCTTGTTCTCCGGATATTATGATTCTTGGGGAAACAAATCCAGCTCCTGTTGCTGCTAAAAAGTTAAATTCAGAAGATGAATTGTTTATCATTTTCTTCATATTTAAAATTAAAGAAGGGTATAGACAGCAATTATTAGATCGATTCGAAATTCATATTGAGAATACACGTAAAGAGAAAGGAAATATTTTATTTGACTTGTACACAGTTGAAGGACAAGATGATACTTTGGTTGTTTATGAACATTGGAGAAAGGAATCTGACGTATGGGAAATTCATATGAAACAACCATACTCTGAAATAACAGGAGCTTTAATGAATGAAGCTGTTGTAGGAGATTTAGAACCGTATATGAACTTTGTTAAAGAAATTAATTAAGATGAAAAATTTAATATTAACGTTATTTACTGTATTTATTTTAGTGGGTTGTAATTCAGAAACCGATACAATTACGCAAATGGTTAAATTCACAGTAAAACCAGAATTAGTAAAAGAATTTAGAAAAGCACAAGTTAATAGTCTAAACAATTCTTTAAAGGAAGAAGGTAATTTAGAAATGAAATTGTACGCAAATAATAACATTTCAAATGTATTTTATGTGTATTCAAAATGGACAAATGAAGAAGCTTACGAATTGCATAAAACATTACCACATAGTAAAGCTCTAGCTCCATTATTTAAGCAAGCTTTGCAAAGCGCACCAGAAATAATTAGACTTAAAGATGAAAACCTAGGTCATATAAATTCAAAACCTTTAATTTCTACAGGAGAAGAACAAGCCGTGTTTATTCCGTTTACAGTAAAAAGAGATTACCGCGAAAGAGTTATAAAACAACTTGAAAAGCATACTACTAATTCACGCAAAGAAACTGGTAATATATTCTTTGATTTTTATACTGTGGAAGGACAAGAAAACTCTTTTTATATTTATGAAAACTGGAAAAATCCATCTGTAATTTTTGATGTACATAACAATCAATCCTATACAAAAGAAACTTTAGAGCTTTTAAATGAAGCTATTGAAGGCGGATTAAACAATAAAATGGAATTAGCTAGAGAATATGATGAAGACATATTAAATGAAACTTACACCGCTGAAAAAAGATGGGAGCTTTCAGGAGGAGCAATGCCAGAATCCATTTTCGCATCAATAAACCACGAATGGATTTATGTTTCAAATGTAAATATGAAAGGCGGTGTTGGACATATTAGCAAAGTAAGTAAAGACGGAAAAGTTATTGAAGACAAGTGGATTGATAATTTATCTGGACCTTGTGGATCAGATATGTACCAAGGAAAACTATATGTTGCAGACCAAAAATTTATTAGAATTATTGATGTTGAAAAAGGAGAAGTAGTTAAAAGTATAGAATCTAAAACTGCAGTTTCATTAAACGATGTTAGTATTTCAAAAAATGGCCAGGTTTTTATTTCTGATGTTCCAGGAGGAAAAATTTATACCATTAAAAACAACCAATTAGAAATTTGGTTAGATACATCTGAAATTCACCATCCAAACGGAGTTTTAGTTCAAGGTAAAGATTTAATAGTTGTTGATTATGGTAAAGAAATGAATCCGCAATCGCCAACAAATGTATTAGGTTCAGTTTATAGAGTAAATATTGCAAGTAAATCTATAAAACCAATACCTTCAGGTCATCAATTAGGTGTGTTAGATGGTGTAGTTGCTTATAAAAACGGGTTTTTAGTAAGTGCTCCAATGGCTAAAGAAGTATATTATTTAACCGAAAATGAGAGCACTTTATTAAAGTCGTTCCCTTTTGGCCCAGCGGATATTAATATTGATGGTGACAACTTGTATTTACCATATATTTTTGCTGATAAAATTGCTTCCTATAAAATTGAAAATGAATATGAAAGTCTTTTTTTATACGATTAAGAATAAATATGAAAACAAATGAATATTTAGAGATTTTAGTTAATGAAATTCATTCAGTAGTTGTTGGAACAGTTGATGAAAATGGACTGCCAAGAACACGAGTTATTGATATGATGTTGTATGACAATGAAGGTGTTTATTTTTTAACAGCAAAAGGGAAAGAGTTTTATAAACAGTTGAAAAATAAGCCATACATTTCTTTAAGTGGAATGAGTGGAGGAAAAGACTCTATGTCAAAAAAGGCAATTTCAATTTCAGGAGCAATTAGAAATATTGGTTCTGGAAGGTTAGAAGAAATTTTTGATAAAAATCCATATATGGCAACTATTTATCCTTCTGAAGAAAGCCGTAAAGCATTGGAGGTTTTTTGTTTGTACAAAGGTCAGGGAGATTATTTCGATTTATCTACAAAACCAATCACTAGAGGAAACTTTTCTTTTGGAGGAAGTAAACTTCAAGAGTTTGGGTATTTTATAACTGATGATTGTAATGGTTGTGGTTTATGTGTTGAAAAATGCCCACAAAACTGTATTGAAGTAGGAACACAATATAAAATAATTCAAGAACACTGTTTACATTGTGGAAATTGCTTTGAAGTCTGTCCAGAAAAAGCAGTAATTAAAATAAGAAATAATTAAACTCTACTTACAATTGCCAATTATTGTTGTAGCAGCTTCTGCACAACGCTCACCATCCATAGCTGCAGAAATAATTCCGCCTGCGTAACCTCCACCTTCACCACAAGGAAATAAACCTTCAACTTCAGGATGTTCTAATTGCTCATTTCTCGGAATATTTACTGGAGAAGATGTTCTAGATTCCACACCAATTATATTCGCTTCATTAGTATTAAAACCGCGCATTTTTCTACCAAATTCAGCAAAACCTTTGCGTAATCTACCACCAATTTGTTTTGGTAAAATTGAATGTAATGATGCTGATTTTAATCCGGGTTGGTACGATGTAGCGTTTAAAGTATTGGATAATTTACCATCTATAAAATCGGTTAAGCGTTGTGCAGGCGCAGTTTGTGTTTTTCCACCAGCAACCCAAGCTAATTTTTCTAAATCTTTTTGAAACTCTAATCCTTTTAACTCGCCAAATTCCTCATATTTTCTTAAATCTTGTTCAGCGTTTATTTCAACTACCATTCCAGAGTTTGCATACAAGTTATTTCTTTTTGAAGGAGACATTCCGTTTACAACAACTTCACCATTTGCAGTTGCAGCAGGAACAATAAATCCACCAGGACACATACAAAAAGAGTACACACCTCTTCCAGCTACTTGATGTACCAAACTGTACGATGCTGCTGGCAACAATTCATCTCTTTCACCTTTACAGTGGTATTGAATAGAGTCTATAATTTCTTGCGGATGCTCTACACGAACGCCCATTGCAAAAGACTTTGATTTTATTGAAATATCTTTTCTTTTTAGTAAATAATAAATATCTCTAGCCGAATGTCCGGTAGCTAAAATGATAGCTTTAGCTTTCATTTCTTTACCATTTTGCAATTGAATTGCTTGTATTTTATTTTCTTTAATTACAAAATCTACAACTCTACTTTCAAAATGAATTTCACCACCGTATTTTAAAATAGTTTCTCTAATGTTTTTAACAACTTTTGGAAGTTTATTGGTTCCAATATGTGGATGTGCATCTACTAAAATTTGTTCTGTTGCACCGTGGTAAACAAGGTTTTCAAAAATTCTTCTAACATCTCCACGTTTTAAACTTCTGGTATATAATTTTCCATCAGAATAGGTTCCGGCACCACCTTCACCAAAGCAGTAATTAGAATCTTCGTTTACTATATGAAATTGATTAATAGCACGTAAATCTCGTCTTCTATCACGTACGTTTTTTCCGCGTTCTAAAACAATTGGTTTAAAACCTAATTCAATGCAACGCAAAGCAGCGTACATTCCCGCAGGGCCAAAACCTACTATGTGTATTTCTTTAGCTGAAGAAACATTTTTATAATTAAAAGTATATTCAGAATTTTCAGGAATAGGTTCACCAATATAAACAGCTAATTTATAATTGAAAAATATTGGGTTTTTACGTGCGTCAATGGATTTTCGAAGTACTTTAATACCTGTAATTTCACTTTCTTTGATACTCAAATTTTGTGCAACTTTTTTTTCTAAAAAACCAGCTACTTTTTCTTCCTGAAGTTGAACACGAATTTGAATTTCTTTTACCATAACGGCAAAATTAGTCAATTTTATAGGAATTTAACTATCAAGTGATTTTTGAAATCAGCAATTATTGTCTAATTAAACTAAAATGTCCACTTCTACCTCTTGTATTTCCATTTTTATCAACTAGTAGTGCTTTAAACCAATAATCTGTAGAAAGCACTTGATTGCCATTGTAAGTCCCATCCCAACCATTAGAATTAGTGCTGTCGAATTGTGCAACTAGTTTTCCAAAACGATCGAATACATATACTTGTGAAGATGTGAAAAAATTAGAAGTTGTTCCTAAAATATTCCAAGTATCGTTTGTTCCATCATAATTTGGAGTAAAATATTTAGGAAAACCAATTACTGAAACTTCAATTGAAAAAATACCACAATTGTTTTTATCTCTAATAAAAATAGTTTTAACTCCTGAAGTTACATTGTCAAAATATGGTTCATCTTGATAAAAGCCAAGTTCGTCGTCTAGAGCAAATTCATAATCTCCAATTCCTAAATTTGAAGTGTCTATTGTAATACTGTTGTTGCTAGAATCATCAACAACTGTAATGTCGTTTTCTGTAATAGTTGCAATGCTCGATTCGTTTACTTGAATTTCTAAAGTTCTTTTACACCCAAAACTATTGGTTGCAATTACTTTATATAAACCACCAACACTTACATTTAATTCAGTGGAATTTGAGGCTAATAAATTGTCGTACCCATCAGTCCAATCATATGAATACACTTCACTTTCCCAATCAATTGTTAAAGTAGTTGAAGGATTATTTAAGCAAACAATTTGAGGTGTTGTAACGTCAAATTCTGGCAATGGATTTACAATAAAATCAATAGTTGTTGAAGCAATACATGTTGAATTTAATGGGTTTTCTACTTTAGCAGTTATGGTTTGTGTTGTAGTGTTATAAGGGTTTGGTAATGGGCTTGATAAAGCATTTCCATTAGCATCTGTATACGTAACTGTCATTCCTGTTTGGGTACCTAAAAGTGTACTTTCAATTGTAGAGGTGTCAAACTCGTGGAAGCCATCAGTGTCGCTATCTCCATCATCACAAGCTGGAGCAATAATTACAGTATTTGCAATAGGAGCAACATCAACAATAAATTCAATTTCAGTTTCATCAAAACAAGCATTTGTAGTGTTGTTAGATACTCTTGCTGTTATGGTTTGTGATAATGTTCTAAATGTATTTGGGAAAACACTTGTAATTAATGAGCCATAAATATCAGTTAATGGGTTTCCTAGCGCATTATAATATGTTACAGAAACATTGGTTTGGCCGTTTAACAAATCACTTTCTAAATTAGAAGTATCAAAAGTTGTGGCTTGTTCAGTATCTGTTGGATTATCGTCACATTGCCTTGGAATAGTTATAGGGTTTGCAAAAGGTAAAGATTCAACATTTAAATTAACGTAATTGCCTAAACCTACACATTCGTTTGCAACATCACTGTCAATTCTAACATAAATATTTTGAGTGTTAGGGTAGCCTTCATTTCTATGATTTGAAATATCTGTAATAGCATTTAATTCAGCTAAAGCATCTGCTTCATTATTATAAAATGTTACCGTAATATTTTGTGTAGGAAACAAAGCATCAATTTGAGTTTCAGCATTTGAAAAATCAAAAGCAGCAATTCCGTTTCTTTTATCTCCATCAATAAGTTCATTATCACAAACTGTGTATTCTAAAGGGGTAAAAGTTGAAGGAATTTGAGAAGCTCCAACTATTAAATCTATTTGAGCAGTTCTATAACATCCATTAGCATTTTCAATTCTAGCAAATACTATACTAGTTATTGGTGTTGGGTTTTGATATGCAGTAAAATTACTTATTTGGTCTGAAACTAAACCGCTTTCAGCTTCAGCTAGTGTTAAATAATAGGTGAAAATTTCATTTGTTCCAGAAGAAATTAATTGATTTGCCTCTGTTAAATTAAATAATGAAATACTATCCGTATCATCATCACATTGAATAAGTTGAACATTGGAGCTTACAATAGGTAATTGAAAAACATTTATTTCAAAAGAAGTGTCACTAAAACAAGAGCTATTTAACTTATTTGAAACTCTAACATATATAGTTTGCCCTCCAGAAATAGTGTTAGTGAAAGAAGTGTAATCAGCTATTATTGAGCTGTATGAAGTATCAGTGTAATAATCAACATTAAAATTAGCTGCTGATTGGCCATTTAAAATTTCATTATTTTTTGTTGTGAGATCTAATGTTACAAATCCATCAGTATCCGTTCCATATGTTGTGTTATCACATAATGCTAATGGAATAATACTAGCGGGATCTAATGGAGAAGGCTCTCTGATAACTTCAACATTAAAGCTAGTAGTAGCAAAACAGTTTGAGCTATTATTATTTTCTACTCTTGCATAAATAGTTGTATTTCCAGTTTCGTAAGGATTTGGTAGCGGATTATTTCTACTGTCAGCATCTTCTGGAGAAGTATAGTAAGTAGTATTTACATTGCTTTGTCCATTTTCAATATCAGGAGATTTTATAGTTTCAAAATCAAAAAACATTAATCCATCATCATCGTCGTCGCATTGAATATAATCAGATGGCATTGTAGCGGTAGGTTGGGTGGTAAATTCAACTTCAATTTCATCATTGGCAACACATCCTACAGCTAAAGTAGCTTCAACAGCATATAAACCATCACCTAAATTTGCATTGTAAGTTTGGCTAGTTTCTCCTATTATTTCAACATTATCCTTAAACCATTTATAAGATGTTGCTACAATAGAAGCATCTAAAAGTACAGAACCTCCACAAGCGGCATTATTTGTTGAAGTTAATTTTGGTTCACCTAAATCAGCTCCTAAAATAAAACTACCCGCTTCTAAAAATACTGCAGAATCATATGAGCTATCACCTTGATCTGCAATTACAAGTTTAATTTCATAGGTTTGGTTTGGAACAACTGTTGCTTCAGCAGTTAAAACTTTAGTTCTTCCACCGTAGTTAGTATCTCCTAACTTATAGCCTTCAAAATATTCTTCATTAATAGCATCACAATCTCCAATAACCTCAGGGTGAATATTAATAGTGCTTACTGGAGTAGTTGTGCCAGGAATTACAGCTAAATTAGTATACGTTGTAGTACCTAATGGGCGTAATAAAAAAGCAAAGGCATCGGCATAGGTACACTCAAAACCATTAGAATACTCTTCTGAAGCCATTATATATCTAAAACTAATACTTGTTGAAGTTGGAACAAAGTTAAATTTTATATAGGTGGCATCGTTCGTGTTAGATTGGCTAAGTGCTGTTTCTAGGTCTAAATCACCAGCTAATGAATTATCATAATCAATAGTTGAATTAGTTGCAGTATTTCCTGCTGGATTGGCTCTACCATTTGTTAATATTATTCCTTCTTCAAATGGAAAGGTACTTAAAGCTGGTTTTTTAAAGTATCCATAACTTTTGGTATTTGTATCTGAAGGATTTCCGTAGGTAACAGAAGAAAAAGTATCAACTTGAGAACATGCACCAGAAATTAAAATATTTTCAACTAATTCTTGAGGAGAAAATAAAGATTCAGCCTGAGATGCATTGTTAATTTCTAAAATTTGTGCGTTTACACTATTAATAGTTATAAAAAGTATAAGTAATAGGCAGGCATGGAGTTTTTTCATAAAAAATTTCCTTAATTTATTTTTTTTAAGAATTTTGTAAAAGTACTAAATTAAATTGTTTCAGCTATTTAATGGCGAATTAAGCTGAAATGCCCACTTTTTTCTCGTGCATTTCCTTCGTTATCAATTAATTGAGCCTTAAACCAGTAATCTGTAGAAAGTAATTGATTACCATTGTATGTTCCATCCCAACCGTTAGAATTAGTTGTGTCGAATTTTGCTACTAATTTTCCAAAACGGTCAAAGATATATACTTGAGATGAAGTGAAAAAATTGGAAGTTGCTCCTAAAATATTCCAAGTATCGTTTGTTCCATCATTATTTGGAGTAAAATATTTAGGAAATCCAATAACTGAAACTTGAATTGGGAATGTGCCACAATTGTTTTTATCTCTTATAAAAATAGTTCTAATTCCAGGAGTTACGTTGTCAAAATAAGGTTCGTCTTGGTACAATCCAAATTCGTCATCTAAAGCAAATTCATAATCTCCTATTCCTAAATTAGTAGTGTTTAAAATAATACTGTTGTTGTTTGAATCGTCAGTAACTGTAATATCGTTTTGTGTAATAGTTGCAATGTTAGATTCAGAAATATTGATGGTTTTTTCAAAAGATTCACAACCAGCGGATGAATTAGCAAAAACTTTATATTCGCCACCTATATAAACATCAAGAGTTTCATTAGTTCCAACAGTGGCACCATTTAATTTCCATACGTAGGTGTAATTATCTAAAGCATTAAATGGTTCTAATGTTAATGGGGTATTGTTTAAGCAAACAATAGCTTCAGAAATCACTTCAAATTCTGGTCTTGGTTGAACATTTAGGGTTAAATATTCTCCAATACCAAAGCATTCTTCATTTAATTCACTTTCAACACGTACAAATAGCGATTGTGAATAAGGCGTTTCGTTTCTATAATCGTTTTGCGGTAAAATTTCATTTTGCTCTAATTCAGCATCTGTTAAGTTTCTGTAATAATGGACGGTTAATGTTTGTCCTGTTGGAGGGAATAAAGCTATAAAATCGTTTGAAACAGTTGTTAAATCAAAAGTAGCAATTCCATCATTTAAATTATCAGTATCACAAGCTTCTAGTGGAGAATGTGTGTATCCAGCAGGAAAAGAAGTTGTGGAAACTTGTAAATTTATTGTTGCTACTCGGTGACAACCAAATGAGTTTTCTACACGTGCGAACACAGTGTTTGGTGTTGTGGTTGAAGCATTGTTAAAAGGCGAAGGGTTTATTGCTCCAGAATTTGTATCAGCTTCAGCATACGATAAAAAGTAAGTTACAGTTAAGCTAGAATTATTGTTAGTTATTAAAGGTGAAGCTTGTTCTAAATTGTAATTTGTAAATCCATCTGGAATTCCATCTTCATCACAATTTTTTAATACAACAGGAGAAGTAATTACGGGTAGCGTTGTAACTTCAATTTCAAAAGATGAATCTTTATAGCAAGAAGCATCTAAATTATTTTCAACTCGAACATAAATGGTTTGGTTATTAGCTAGTGTATTACTGAAATTATAAGGATTTAGAATTTCACTTGAAGCCAAGTAAGAAGCGTCTGTAAAATAACGAATTGTAAAATCTGATATTGATTCTCCATTTAATAATGTTGATTCATTTAAAGTTAAATCAAATTCAGAAAAACCATTGGTGTCATCTCCATCTATATTTGTGTCGCAAGTTTTAATTATGGGAATAGTTGAAGGAATTGTAACAGTTTTATAAATGGTTGTGTTGACTGCTAATCTAGTTGGGCTTTCACAATTATTTACAGTTTGTGTTGCATAATATGTTGATCCATCGGCTAAAATAGTTGAAGTATCTAGAGGTGATCCACCTGAAGAATTTGCATACCATTGTATGTTAGTGCCAACTACAATTAAATTAGCTAACGTAGCATTTTCGATATCGCAAAAAGTTTGAGTTGCTGTTCCTGTTGGTGTTGCTGTATTTTGTACTGTAGCTTCAACTGGAGTTCTTGTTGTAGTAGTACAGCCATTTTCAGTTGCATCAACATAATAAGTTGTAGTTGTTGTTAAGGTTGGTGTTGTAAAACTTGTTCCAGTTGCTAAAGGTGTTCCACTTGCTAAAGAATTGTACCAATTTATAGTTCCTGCAGAGGCTGTGGCGTTTAAAATTGCACTCCCAGACTCGCAAATAGTTGCTCCAGTTGTAGTAGTTATTGTTGGTATGTTGTAAATGGTTGCTGTTACTTGCGTTCTAACTCCATTAGTACAGCCATTTACTGATGGTAAAATATAATAAGTTGTAGTGGATGTTATATTTGGTGTGGTAAAGCTTGTTCCAGTAAAAATTGGAGTGGTACTGGTAAGTGAATCAAACCATAAGATATCTCCATAATTAGATGTTGCAGATAAGGTTAAGCTTCCTGAATCACACGTGTTATTTTCAGTTATACCTGTAATATTAACCATTGAAATTGTTGTGCTTGCTGAAATATTTAAAACAGGATCTCCAGGTGTTCCTCCATATTCAACTATATAGCCTTGAATTGCAGCGTTGTAATTTGGGTAATCATTCCAACTTCCATCGTCATATACATGAAGGTAGTTTTCTTCATCAGGTACTCCAGCATTAGGCCAATCGTTAGGTTCGTTGTTTGCCCAATTTTCATATGTGAAATCAGCTCCAATATTGTTACCACCAGATAGACCAAACCAAAAGGATTGCCCAGCTTCTGGGCCTGTAACCCATCTCCAAGTTCCTTCAACAGCATCATCACTTCCTCCAATCCAGCCTTGTCCTTCTGCTTGTTCACCTGAAAGTTGTGCTTCTTCCGCAGAAGTTATTGTTGCTAGGTAGCCTTGTAAACTAAAATAAGTTCTATTTTCTGCAGCTATTTTTGCATCATTCCAAGTAATTTCAGGTGCAGGAACATATTCGTAAAAATGACCTGATGATGGTAAATAATTGGCGTCACCAATAGTTATAGAAAAAGATTTATCTACCGTTGGATTTGCTGAAGTGCTTTGAAAAACAACATTTTTAACTGCGGCTATTAAATCTATATATAATGCACTTCCAGCTGTTGAACTTTCTAAAGTTAATTTTCCTTCTGATATATTCCAAGATGCTGATATATTTGGATTACTACCTGTTAAAATTAAACTATCTTGACCATTTACATAACCTGTAGAAATTTGAATATAAACTGCCTCGATTTCAGTGTCGTCAGGGTCTATTATGTTAAAGTCTGTAACAACATTTAATTGAGTTTGTGGGCAATAATATTGATCTCCGGTAGCAGTTAATGTTGGAGGAATATTAGTTTGAGCTATTGCATATCCAAAAAACAAACTAAAAAGTATACATAAACTGTTTTTGCACATCATAAACTCAATGGAATTTTTAAAGTTTATAAAATTACAGAATTGAATTTAATTAGTTCTCTTTTTTTGAAACTAAATCTTTTATAGGAATTTTATCTATAAACACATTATTTAACACAGCTTTTCCATTTTTTATAAATACGGAAGCATAAATTGTTTTTGTAGTATCTTTAAATGTATCTGCAGCTAATAATTCTGCTTCTTTTGCTTTGAATTCTTCCATGTAAAATCGTTCAAAAGGATACTTTACAGAAATTGTTTTTTCTTTTTTGTATGCGTAAACATACTGAACTTTTGTTTTTATAAAATCTATTGATTCTAAAGGTTTTTTATGTACAATAGTATCAATTTCAGCAAATCCATTAATGTTGTTTTTTAAAATTACAAACACTTCTTCATTTCTAGCCCAATCTTCTTTATTTTCAATTGGAAAAGTATTATTTTTAAAACGCAACGAAATATATTTCCCTCTAAAAGGATCTACAGGATCTACAGGTGCTGTTTCAAATTTAAACTCTTTTCCATTAGTTAGAACGTCTTCTTCGCCTAAAATCATTTTAAGTGGTATATAAAGTTGCACTAAAACAATTAGTATAAAAAGTGAAAATAGGATTGTTTTACTTTTCATTTTTTCTCTTTTTTAACATTAAATAATTGGCTATAAAAAAACCTGCTCCAACACTTACAAATAACAAGCCTCTTAAAACAAAACTTAAATCTGTATCAAAAAATCTACAAATTACAAGAACTGTAATTAGTATAAGTCCAAAATTTAAAACACCTAAATGGTTGAGGTTACTACCTTTTTTAATGGTTAATATACCAATTATAAAAATTAAAAGGTTTATTAAAATTACTGAAATAGAGCTATATAAGCCAACTAAAAATATCGGAATAAATAATAAGAAAACATATTCGATTAACGAGCTGTTTTTAATGGATTGATATGTTTTTTGTATAAAAAATAAGATCACAGCAGCACAGGTAATTATTACAATAGTGGCTATTTCAATATAATCTAACAATTTTAAAAATATAAATTCTACTGTTTGTAGTTTACCCCAAAACTCATTAAAACTTAAAATTAATAACGTAATTAAAGTTCCAACAGAGCCTAATACTTTATAACTATTATTTCGTAATTTATTGTTTTTAAAATAATCAGTTTCACCAATAATTAGGTACAATCCAAATAAACTTATATAAACTAGGTACATAAGTTTTTCATAATTATGCGAAAGTGTTCCTAATGTAATAATTATACTTAAAGGAATAAACCAATTATGGAAAATTAAAAAATTGCCTTTAGGCGAGTTTTTAAATAAGTTATAATAATGTGGAATAATTAATATTAGTAGTAACCAAAATTCATAAGATTCTTTATTTGGGTAGGACCAATAACTACTGTTACAAGCAAAATAGGTAATTCCAATTATATAAAGTAGTGATGTTATTGAAGATTTTAGTAAATAAACTAAAGGTAAACACAGAAGCATCCATGTTAAAACAAAGGTGTTAATGTTTCCCGGTATGTTATAAATTTGACTTACTAAAGAAATACTTGCTCCTACCGAAAAAAATAGAAATGTAGAAGCACTTTCTCTCCAAGCAACATTTTTTCTTTTTGTTAGTAGTACATATCCACATATTAGTTGTCCAATTAGTAAAGGAGTAAATGCGAGAATGGTTTTAGTAAATCTAGATAAATTGTCCCAATTATGAGCAAGTATTAGAATAATTCCTAAACCAACCAAAATTGCTCCTAAAATTCCAAAAACAATAAAAAGCTTATTGGTAGAGTCACTTTTTTTAGAATTGTAATAGTTTTCAATATTAGAAGCTATTTCTTTGGTTATTATTCCATTTGAAATAAGTTCGTTTAGATCTTTGAGTACACTCATTATAAAACCGTTTTAATATTCGATTTTATCTTCTTTTTCTGCCCAATTTTTAAAGACTACTGAAGCTTCTTTTCTTAAAATATTAATAAAAGGAATTTGTCTTCCATTAATTTCTTTAGAAATTTCATTATAAATAAATTGATCATCAAAATCTATATTTGCAGCATCTTCTCTTGTACAAGCATAATAAACTTCTTTTGGTCTAGCCCAATAAATAGCGCCTAAACACATTGGACAAGGCTCACATGAAGTATAAATTATACAATCGTCTAATTGAAATGAGTTTAGTTTTTTACAAGCATTTCTAATTGCAACAACTTCGGCATGGGCAGTTGGGTCGTTTTTAGAAGTTACACTATTGTATCCTTCTGCTATAATTTCTCCGTTTTTTACAATAACGGCGCCAAATGGACCTCCAGCATTTGAATCAACTCCTTTTTTAGCTAATTCAATAGCTTTTGACATAAAATAGTTGTGTTTTTCTTGCATAAATAATTATTAATAATATGAATTTATAAAGTTACTTATTTTTAATAAAGGATGAAAATTGCTAACCCAATACTTAAAGGAATTAGAATGGTAAAAATCCAAAATAGAACTTTTTTATGTTGTTCTTGTTTAGCTTCTTTTTTTAATTTTTGTTTGAATTGTTCCAGTTCAGTTTTAGACATTTTAGGAAAATCATATTCAGTTTTTTTATTGTTAATTTTAGAATAATCATTTCCTCCTTTAAATTTTCCGCGTCGAGCATTTTTTAGAGCTGCATTTTGCTTTACTCTATTTATCATATCATATACATGTCCACCAAAACTCATAGTTATTTTTTTATTTTATGAAGTTTCATAAGTTTCTTTTTTTGAAGAATTTTCAATAATTTTTCAGTACTAGAGATGTAAAATGGACTTATTAATAATGTTAATGAAATTAAACTAATGGTAAATTTATAACCAAAACTACCTAAAATTCCAAGTGAAAATGCAGAAGAGCTTATTAAAAAACTTAATTCACCAATTTGAGCCAATAGTGCACCTCCTAAAATAGATTCGTGCCATTTACAAGAAAATAATTTTAGAATAAATGAATTTATAAAATGGTTGGTTAAATAGACTGATAATAATACTATAGAAATTACCACATAATTTTTTATAATAAATTGAAAATCGATTTGAAGCCCAATACTCACAAAAAATAAGGCTACAAACAGTACTCGAAACGAGTGCAAGGTATCGTAAATCCAGTCGGTTGCTTTAGAAACGTGCATTACCATTCCTCCAACAAAAGCACCTAGCGCAGGTGAAAGACCAAAAATTGAAGCTAAAAGTGCACCTCCAAAACACAATAAAATAGCAGCAAAAACTTGTAATTCATGATCGTTTTCAAGTTTGCTTTCAAATGGTAATTTAATACTTCTTTTAATATAAATATAAACTAAAATAGCCATTACAAGTAAGCCACCAACTACCATTAAAATAATTTTTTCTACAGGTTCTTCTTTGCCGCCAATTATAGAAGTTATAATTAATAAGGGCACAATTATAATATCTTGCATTAATAAAACACTTAATACATTTTTACCTATTCTTGTGGTTATTAGGTTTTTATCTTGAATTATTTTTATAATAACAGCAGAGCTACTTAATGCAATTACAAACCCTAAAATTACAGAGCGTTGAATATTCCAATTAAAAAAATAACCAATTCCTATTACAATTAAAACACTAATACAAACTTGTAATAACGTACCTATAACTGCTAATTTCCACTGCTTTACTAATTCAGGTAAGCTAATTTCCATACCAATAAAAAATAATAATAAAATAATTCCAATTTCACCTAAATGATGAATGGATTCAGTATCTTTTATTAGACCAATTCCGTGTTCACCTAATAAAGCACCTATCATAATATAACCAATAATGTAAGGTTGTTTAAATCTTTTAAGAATTAAACCAAATATGATAATAAGTATGGCTAAAACTGAAACAAAAGCAACAGTAGGATCTAATTGTGTATATAAAAACATTAAGTTATTTTTTTGAAATGTTAACATTAAAATCAGGAGCTTCAACTAAATGGAAGGTTGCAGAAGCAAATTTAATAGCTCCATTTGTTTTTTCAACTTCAGATAATATTTGAGTAAATAATTCAGATTTTGTAATTCTTCTTTTTTTAAAATGAACCACGTACCTTAAGGTAAATTCTACCCAATTATCATTTGCTATTAGTGTAACCATAGGTTCTGTTTGAGCGTTTTCTAATAAAAATTCCTTTTGAAGAGCGCTCCATTTTTCTTGCGAAACATTGGCTAAATCACCTAAAGTATTTTTGGCAATATTAGTAAATAAATCTTTAGCTTTTATATAATTACTACCATATTGAATGGGAATTTTAATTTCGTCCCATAAAAACGGAAAACCACCAGAATAATTAAAAACAGGTTCTTTAAAAATAAAACTATTAGCAATTAATACTATTCTTCCGTTGTATAAATCACCATCTACCCATTGTCCAATTTCCATAACAGTTGTACGCAAAACACCAATATCCATTACATCACCTTTTATTCCACCTAATTGAACTCTATCTCCAGTTTTATAAAAGCCACCAAATAAAATAGCTAACCAACCAGCAAAAGAGGCAATAACTTCTTGTAAGGCAAATGCAATTCCTGCACCTGCTACACCTAAAGCAATAGTAAAACCACCTAATTTGTTACTGTAAATTATTGCAATTAGAATAATAGAAAACAGATAACCAGCAAAAGTTGATACTTTTTTTGTTTTATGGCGGTGATTTCTATCTTTTAATTTTGAAATAAAGTTTCTTTGAATAGCTTTAATTATAAGCCAAATTATAAGTATTCCAATTAAAATAGTTGCTATTTTTATTACGGTAGGATTGTTAACTAATTCTTTTAATTGATCTTCCATATACTATAAGTTTATGTTTTAACTACCTATAAATTAAATAGTATTATAAATTTACTCAAATTTTAATAAAGTAAGAAAATTGCAAGTCCAATTGTTAGAGGAATAATTATAGTAAAAATCCAAAGTGTAATTCTTTTTTTTTGTTCTTGTTGAGACTCTTCTTTCAATTTTTTCTTAAATTCAGAGAAGGTGTAAATACTCATTTTTGGAAAATTATAAGTTGCTTTTTTTTCTTTAACGTTAGAATAATTATTTCCTCCTTTAAATTCTTTTTGACGGTTGGCTCTACGAGTTTTTGTTTCGCGAAGCCTTTCGAGGTATCCCGACATTGATCCTAGTCCAATCATTTTACTCTATTATAATTTTATAAACACCTGTAGCGTTGGATTGTTCAAATAAGTAGTTAGAAATATTAAATTGTTTAACACTAAAAAACCAACAACAGTTTTCATGTTTGCTTTCCATTTCTAAAAAAATTGTAAATTCAATAGAATCAACTTTAACGGTGTAATAATTTAAACCCATGTTCCACCCAATTTCTGAAAGTTCGATTAAGTTTAAATTGTTTTCAGAGATAAAATTAAAATTAACAGAAGTCGTATTTTCATCAACTACAGTAATTTCAGAACTATTTAAACTTCCAGTTGTAAATAAATTATCACCTGTAGTTTTATCTACTAATTCAAAAATAAAAGTTTGTGGAGGTGTAAAGCAATCAATTCCATCACATTTATCTTCTTTTTTACAGCTAATAGCAGTAAGAAATACAAAAAGTAGTACAATCTTTTTCATAGTGTTGAAATTAAAAAAAAGCAGTTTGAAAAATAATGTTTCAAACTGCTTTTAGTTTTATTCTGTTTTATTACTTGAATCCTTTTCGGGTTTTTGGATTGGTTTTTTAGATGTTTCTTCTTGTGAAGTTATATCCTCAATATCTTTTCCTTTTAAATATTCAGGTAATTGCATACCAGCCATATTAAACATTTCTTGTAATGGTGGTACAGCTTTGTACATTCCAGAAATAAAGTTAGATGTAGATGTTTTACCATCTTTTCCACCACCACCATTTTCCCAAACGGTAACTTTATCAATTTTAATATTTTTAATTGCTTCGGCTTGGGTTTTAACCAATTCTGGTAATTTATCTGCAATTAATAATAAAGCAGCATTTTGTGCGTCTTCACCTGCGGCTTTTACAATTTCGTCTAAACCTTGAGCTTGTTTTGTTAGTATTTCAAAAATACCTTTTGCTTCAGCTTCTTTTTTCATAAATATGGCATCGGCTTCACCTTTTGCAATACGTCTAATTTGTTCCGCTTCTGCTTCCGCATCAATTTCCATTTTTCTTTTAGAAATTTCAGCAGGTACAATAATATCAGCACCTTGCTCTGCTTCTTTACGTGTTGCTCTGGCATCTTCAGCAATTTTTTCAGCGGCATATGCTTCTTCTAAAGCTTTTGCAGCTTGTACTTTTTCTGAAGCAATGGCAATTTTTTCAGCTTCAGCTTCTCTAGAACGTCTATTCGCATCTGAATTTGCAATTTGAACTTTTGCTGTATTTTCTCCTTCAACAGCGTTTGCATCTGCAGCAGCAACTTGAATACGTTGGTCTTGCATTGCGTTAGCTTCACCAATAGATCCATCTCTAACTTTTTTTGCAACAGAAACTTTAGCTTCATTAATAGCTTTTGCAGCAGCTTCTTTACCTAAAGCTTCAATATATCCAGATTCATCGTGGATATCGGTAATATTTACGTTGATAAGTTTTAGACCAACTTTTTTTAATTCGGCTTCAACACTGTGTGTAATATGTGATAAAAATTGATCTCTATCTGAATTAATTTCTTCAATATCCATAGAGGCAACTACCAAACGTAATTGACCAAAAATAATTTCTTGTGCTAAATCTTGTACAGCGTCTAAACTTAAACCTAGTAAACGTTCAGCAGCATTTTGCATAACGCTAGGTTCGGTTGAAATACCAATAGTAAATCTAGAAGGTACATTTACACGAATATTTTGTTTACTTAATGCGTTTGTTAAATTTACTTCTATAGACATTGGAGTTAAATCTAAAAACTCGTAATCTTGTATAATTGGCCAAATAAATGCTGCACCACCGTGTACACATTTGGCAGATTGTCCACCGCCAGTTTTTCCGTAAACCACTAATATTCTATCGGAAGGGCAACGTTTGTACCTTCGTATCATAGCAAATATAAATACCACGGGTATAATTATTATTGCAGCAGTTAAATAAACTCCTGTTAATCCAGATTGTAAGGGTACTAAAAGTGTTAATAAATTCATAGTTATTTTTATTTAGATAAGGTTTCAACTAATAATAATTCGGCGCTCACTATTTCGGTAACTTTAACCATTGTGCCTGTTTTTAATTCTTCTTCATTATCGGTAATGGCTTCTAATTCGCGCAAACTTCCTTGTACTTTAATTTGCACTTTTCCCATTTTAGAGCGTTTAGCTCCAATTGGTAAATAAACTTCTCCAATTACACCAATTGCATTTTTTATTTTTAAAGTTCCAGATGTTGATAATTTATTCATCCAAAAAAATAATGAAGTTGTTAAAACCATCATTAATAAACCAGCAATTACTGAAAGAATTAGTGTTAATCCAATTGATAATCCGTTATCAAGGCAGGTAATACCTGTCCATCCAAAAATTGTGAAAAAAGCAACTACATTTTTAAAAGTAAAAAATTGAAAACCAACGCCACCATCATCTGCTTCAAAATCACTTGCATCTGCATCCATATCTGTATCTCCACCTCCTATAAATGTTAATATGAATATAACTAGAAATATAGCTGAACCAATTAACGCTATAATCCAATAAGTTTGTTCGAGTGTTGACATTCCGTCGAAAAATTCTAACATAGTTTTACAATTTTTATGAAGTTATCGAAGATACTAAATATTAGAAAGAAATAATATTTTAAACTAGTCAAAATTTGATTTCTTTTAAAAGACAACTTGTGTTTAATTATGTGTAGTTGATTTATGAAAAATGTTACGATTTTTAATTAATATTTCTTTTACATTTGTTAATCTTAAACAAATAAATACTATTATGACAAATAAAATTGAAGTAAGTTGGAAAGGGCAAATGTTGTTTGAATCTGTTGCGCCCGAAGGAAGCGTAATGATAGATGCAGGTGAAGATGTTGGTGGACAAGGTAAAGGTTTACGCCCAAAAGCTATGATGTTAACTGCATTGGCAGGATGCACAGCTATGGATATTGCTTCATTATTAAAAAAGATGCGCGCAGAGGTTGATGATTTTAAAATTGAAGTTGAGGCAAACCTTACAGATGAACACCCAAAAGTATATGATAAAGTAAAAGTTATTTATCGCTTTTATGGAAGTGATTTTAAAAAGAGTAAAATTGAAAAGGCTGTAAATTTATCGGTTGAACGCTATTGTGGTGTTTTTGAAATGTTCCGTAAGTTTTCGGCTACTTCTCACGAAATAGAATACATAGAGCAATAAATTATATTTGTTTACTTTTGAGGAAAAAGCTATAAAATGCGTTGGAAATTAAAACCAGAACCTAATCCTCAAATAATCTTACAATTAGCAAAAGAGCTTGGAGTAGAAATTACATTAGCAAAACTTTTAGTACAGCGTGGAATTGAAACTTTTAAACAAGCAAAAGCATTTTTTAGACCAAGTTTAGATGAATTGCATAACCCATATTTAATGAAAGATATGGACTTGGCAGTGGAGCGTATTGAATTGGCAATTGCTAACGGTGAGAATATTTTAGTGTATGGAGATTATGATGTTGATGGAACAACTTCGGTTTCTTTATTGTCTTCATATTTAAAAACATTGCAACCAAACATTGCAACTTATATTCCTGATAGATATGCTGAAGGTTATGGAGTTTCATATAAGGGAATAGATTATGCCGAGGATAATGATATTGGTTTAATTATAGCGTTAGATTGTGGAATAAAAGCCATAGATAAAGTTGAGTATGCCACAAAAAAAGGGATTGATTTTATTATATGTGATCACCACAGGCCAGGAAGTGAAATACCAAAGGCTGTTGCGGTTTTAGACCCAAAACGTGAAGACTGTGAATACCCGTATAAAGAGCTGTGTGGTTGTGGCGTTGGCTTTAAATTAATTCAAGCGTTGGCTGAAAAACGAGGCGAAACTATTGATGATTTAACTCAATATTTAGATTTGGTAGCCACTGCAATTGCAGCAGATATTGTTCCAATTACCGGAGAAAATAGAGTGTTGGCTTATTTTGGTTTGCAAGTGATTAATCAACAGCCACGAAATGGTATAAAAGCAATTATTCATCAGGTTAAAAAAACAGAATTAACAATTACAGATGTGGTGTTTATTATTGCGCCTAGAATTAATGCTGCTGGAAGAATTAAGCATGGGAATTATGCGGTTGAATTGTTAACGGAGCTAGATTTTGAATCGGCAGTTGAATTTGCTTCAGCAATAGAAAATAATAATAACGAACGAAAAGAATTAGATAAAACCATTACAGTTGAAGCTTTACAACAAATTGAAGACGCTCATGAACAACAAAACTTTTCAACGGTTGTTTATAGTGAAACTTGGCATAAAGGTGTTATTGGTATTGTGGCTTCTAGATTAATAGAAACCTATTACAAACCCACATTGGTGTTTACAAAAAGCGGTGATTATTTGGCAGCTTCGGCACGTTCAGTAAAAGGTTTTGATGTGTACAATGCGTTGGAACAATGTTCAGAATTTATTGAGCAATTTGGAGGTCATAAATATGCTGCCGGATTAACTATTAAAGAAGAAAACTACCAAAATTTTAAAAATAAGTTCGAAGAGGTTGTAGAAAATACATTACCTGAAGCATTAAGAACTCCAGAAATTAGTATTGATGCAGAAATTAACCTTTCTGAAATTACCCCAAAATTTTTTAGAATACTTCAACAATTAGCTCCTTTTGGGCCTCAAAATATGAAGCCTACTTTTATGTCGTCTGGTTTGCGAGATAATGGTTATGGTAAAAAAGTTGGTGCAGATCAAACACATTTAAAATTGGGAATTATTGATGGTGTAAATCAAAAAACTTACAATGCTATTGGTTTTGGTTTAGGTGATAAAGAAGAGTTAATAAAAAAAGGCAACTCTTTTAAAGCTGCCTTTTGTGTTGATGAAAATACTTGGAATGGAAATACTTCGATCCAATTATTATTAAAAGATCTTCAACCAGATTAATTTTCTTCTTTAATAAGGTAAATATAAACTGGGTAATGGTCACTATATCCACCGTTCCAATTACTACCTACAAAACTTCTATGTGGATACCCTTTGTATTTTCCTGATTGATTTGTTAAATATTGAGGATTAAAAATATTTGCTTTCCACATTTTAAAAGAAGAATAATCTTTTTTTGTAGTTAATAATGGAGAAGTAAACATTATTTGATCAAATAAATTTATGTTATCTCTGTACACTAAAGTATTATGTCCTCTTCTAAACATATCTTCATACGGATTGTAAATATCACCTTCTTTTACTTTTTTCTTTTTGGTTTTAGTTTTAAGTACTTTTTTTAGGCTTGAATTATAAGGGTCATCATTCAAATCTCCCATAATTAACACTTTTGGGTTTGGATCTGTCAGTTTAATTTTTTCAATTATTTGAGTAGTTAAATATGCAGCTTTCTCTCTTGAAGGTCTACTTCTTTTTTCACCGCCTCTGCGCGAAGGCCAGTGGTTTACTATAATATGTATAAGTTCATCGTCCAAATAACCTGAAACTAATAATTGATCTCTTGTGTAAACTCTAGCACCATCTGTGTCAAAAATTTTCAATTCAAAAGATTCGTGATGTGTAGGTCTAAAATATTTAGATTGGTAAAGTAGTGCAACATCAATTCCTCTTAAATCTGGTGAATTATAATGTATAATGCTATAGTCTTTACTTTTTAAGTTGTCAGTAGCAATTAAATCTTCTAAAACTTTTTTATTTTCAATTTCTACAACACCTATAATTGCAGGACTATTATTAGTTTCTTTTACACCAATTTCAGAAATTACTTTAGACATATTTTCTAACTTTTTTTGGTAGATAATATTTCGGTCTGCTTTCATTTCCATTATTGGGCTGGCTTCATCATTTATCAACGTGTCATTTTCAGTGTCAAACAGGTTTTCTAAATTGTAAAAAGCAACCGTTCTAATTTTGTATTTTTCTTGACTGAAAGTAGAAGTAACTATAAAAAAGGTTACAATAATAAGTGTAAAATATTTTTTCATTTTTTATGAATTAAATAAGGGTTTGCTAAATTAGAAACAAAAGTTGAGCCATAATAATATTTTATCTTAAAATAACCTTTATTTTCTTTTAAAGGTTTTATAAATATAGTTTGTATTTTTTTATTTAACTTCTTTAACTAAATGTATAAATACGGGAAAATGATCGCTAAAACCGCCTAAAAATTGCTCGTTTGAAAAGCTTCTAAATGGATAACCTTTGTATTTTCCAGTTTTAGTAGTTAAGTAAAGTGGTTTAAAAATACTTGGTTTATAGACCTTAAAATTGGAATAATTTTTATTTTTTGAAACTAAAGCAGAAGTGTACATTATTTGATCAAATAAACTTAAATTATTTCTGTAAACCAACGTATTATTACCTCTTCTAAATAAATCTTCGTAAGGATTGTAGATGTCTCCTTTTTGTATATTTTTTTTCTTGTTTTTTGTTTTTAGAATTTTTTTTAAGCTGGAATTGTTAGGGTTGTCATTTAAATCGCCCATAATTATAATTTTAGGGTTTGGATCGGTTTGTTTTATTTCTTCAATAATTTGAGTGTTTAATAAAGCAGCTTTTTCTCTATAAGATCTACTTTTTTTCTCGCCACCTCTTCTTGAAGGCCAATGATTTATAATTAGATGAACAAGTTCTCCGTCTAAATAGCCTGAAACCCATAATTGGTCTCTTGTGTATAAACGATATCCTTTAGTATTCCAAATTTTTAATTCAAATGTTTTAAAGTGTGTTGGTGAAAAATAGTTAGCTTGGTAGAGTAATGCAACGTCTATTCCTCTTCTATCTGGAGAGTCAAAATGAATAATCCCATAGTCTTTATTTTTTAATTTTTTATGAGTCACTAAATCTTCTAAAACTTTGCGGTTTTCAACTTCAGCAACCCCAATTAAAACAGGACTATTTTTGGATTCTTTTAATCCAATTTCTGAAATTACCTTTGCCATGTTTTCAATTTTAGAAGTGTAAACAGTATCTCTATTTGCTTTTATTTTTAAAATAGGACTTTCTTCATCCATTTTATCAGGATCGTCAAAAGTGTCGTACAGGTTTTCTAAATTATAGAAAGCAACAGTTCTAATTTTATAGTTGTTTTGGGAATAGATGGTACGTGTAAAAAACCCAACTAAAAGAAGGGTAATTAGTAATTTTTTCATAGCGGTTTTTCAATAAATATATAAAATTATTAAAAGAATAGAAGTTGTTATTAATTTTAAAAGGTTTGTTATGTTTGTAAAAAAGCCATTAAAAACCTTAATTAAAGTAAGAAATATTGGCTTAATTGATTTATTATTTTTTAAATTGCTACTTTATAAAAAATAATAAATGAAGAAGCTATTATTGTTTGGAATTTTAAGTTTACTAACTTTTTATTCCTATTCTCAAGCCGAGAAAATTAGTGGTAAAATATTGGAAGTCATCTCTGAAAAACCACTAAACAAAGTCAAAATTTCATTATTTAACACTAATTATTACACCGAAACGGATATTGGTGGAGATTTTGTATTGGATAATTTAATAAAAGGAAATTATAAACTTCAGGTGGAATTGTCTGGTTATCAGATTCAAAATATACCTATAACTTTAGAAGGGGATTTAGATTTAGGAACTGTTTATTTAGAACCTATAATAGATGAATTTCAAGACAATAGTATTATTTCGTTAACGGATGATGATTTAACGGAAGATAACAGTTCTAATTCTGAATATATTTCAGGGTTATTTCAATCTTCAAAAGATGCATACTTAAATGCAGCAGCTTTTAATTTTAGTCAGGCATGGTTTAAAGTTCGTGGATACGACTCTAGTTATGGGAAAATTTCGTTAAATGGTGTTGAAATGAACAAATTTTATGATGGTCGTCCGCAATGGAGCAATTGGGGAGGTTTAAATGACGCTTTAAGAAACCAAGATTTTAGTAGTGGAATTGCACCTTCAGAAATTACTTTTGGAAATATTTTAGGAAGCACTAATTTTAATACAAGAGCATCATTAAATAGAGAAGGAGGAAAAGTGTCGTATGCCTTAACTAATAAAAGTTATACTGGAAGAGCAATGGCAACCTATTCAACAGGTTTAAACGATAATAATTGGGTAATTACAGTTTCAGGTTCTAGACGTTTTGCAGATGAAGGCTATATGGATGGAACACCATACAATTCATGGTCTGGTTTTATAGCTGTTGAAAAAAAGTTAAATGAAAAACACAGTTTTAATT
Organism: Lutibacter sp. TH_r2; assembly: GCF_033101135.1. Classification (NCBI taxonomy): domain Bacteria; kingdom Pseudomonadati; phylum Bacteroidota; class Flavobacteriia; order Flavobacteriales; family Flavobacteriaceae; genus Lutibacter; species Lutibacter sp. TH_r2. The sequence continues at coordinate 895,909 of NZ_JAWMPV010000001.1, read as the reverse complement.
TTACAGGAATTACAGCTTTTAATAGAAAAGGGAAATCTTCACCAAGCACACAAGAAGTGTACGATTTAAAAGGGTATCAATACAATTCGTATTGGGGAGATCAAGAAGGTGATAAACGAAATTCAAGAATGAAAGAAATTTTTGAGCCAATTTTAATGCTTTCACATTATTATAAGTCAGATAAATCAACGTTAACAACTTCGGTAGCATATCAATTTGGACATGTAACTAATGGAAGAATGGGTTATTTTAACGCTCCAAATCCAGACCCAACGTATTGGAAATATTTACCGAGTAATTATTTAAGAGACAATAATTATGATTTAAGTCAGGCTTATTTGGCAGAACAAGATTTTAAAAATGATGGTCAGTTAAATTGGAACGAAATTTATACTATAAATTCAGGAAAAGAAAACGCATCTTATTATGTGTATGATGATACTGTTGAAGATTCTCAATTTAGTTTCAATTCTGTTTTAAATTCAAAATTAACTACTAATATTCAGTTAAATGCTGGAGTTTCTTTTAAAAGTTTAACTTCAAAAAACTTTGCTGAAATGACGGACTTGTTAGGTGCAAATAGTTTTTTAGATATTGACCAATATGCCATTGGAGATGCACAACAAAACGATTTAAATAATCCAAATAATATTATTGGTGTTGGTGATCAATTTCAATACAATTATAATTTAAACGCAAGTTCAATTGGAGCTTTTGCACAAGTTCAGGTAACTAGTAAAAAAGTAGATTATTTTGGAGCGGTTAACTTTAAAAATAGTAGTTTTCAACGAGAAGGATTATATCAAAATGGAACATATGCCGATAATTCATATGGAAAAGGTGAAAAGCAATCTTTTTCAGATTTTGGTTTAAAAGGTGGTTTTACGTATAAATTTTCAGGAAGACATTTACTAAATGTAAACGGAGCTTATTTATCCAATGCGCCAACAATTAGAACAATTTTTTCAAACTCAAGAGTTAATAATGAAATTACACCTAATTTAACTAGCGAAAATGTACTTACTGGAGATGTAAATTATATTTTTAGATCACCAAAAATACAAGCTCGTTTAACAGGTTATTATACTAAAATTAGTGACGCTATAGAATCTTCTTTCTTTTTTGCTGAAGGTTTAAGAGGTGATCAGGCAGATTTTGTAAGTGAAGTAATTACTGGAGTTGATAAAAAACATTTAGGAGCCGAATTAAGTTTTGAATATCAAGCAACACCAACAGTAAAATTATTAGCAGCTGGATCAATTGGTCAATACACGTACGATAATAATCCGAATTTGTATTTACAATCTGAAAGTTTTGTTGACGATGAAAGTGATTTTGGAACTGCGTATTTAAAAGATTATAAGTTGTCTGGAACACCACAAAGAGCATATTCATTAGGGTTTGAATATAGAGATCCAACGTATTATTGGTTTCAAGTTAATGGAAGTTATTTATCAAATAACTATTTAGATATTTCACCTTTATTAAGAACAGAGAATTTTTATGTAGATACAGATGGTATTCCATTTATTGATGATGAAACAGGTGTGCAAGTAACACAAGAACAAGTAGATGGTTTATTACAACAAGAAAAATTTGACGATGTTTTTTTACTAAACCTAGTGGCTGGTAAATCATGGAAAATTAGCGATTACTATTTGGGAATATTTGCCGGAGTTAATAATATACTAGGAGAAACCTATAAAACTGGAGGATTTGAGCAGGCAAGAAAATCGAATTACCCAGAATTAAAAGAAGATAAAAACTTGGACAATCCAATTTTTGGATCAAAATATTGGTACAATAGCGAAACATCATATTACTTTAATTTATACTTAAGATTTTAAAAAATTCAGCAATGAAAAACAGATATAAAAATAGCGCCTTATTAATTATAATTGCTTTAATGGCAATTAGCTGTGTGAAAGATTCAGATTTTTCAACACCAAATGTAGAATGTGTGGAACAATCATTAACGGTTACCAATACATTAAGTCAAATTAAAGATATGTACGCATTTGGTGGTACACAATTTGAAACCGATATAATTATTGAAGGTTATGTAGTTTCTAGTGATCAATCGGGAAACATTTATAAATCATTATCTATTCAAGATAAACCAGAAAATCCAACAGCAGCAATTAAAATTGCAATAGATCAAACAGATATTTATACAAAGTTTGAAGTTGGAAGAAAAATTTATATAAAACTAAATGGTTTAGCAATAGATTATAGTTACGGAAGTTTACAAATAGGGAAAATTTCTAATTCTGAATTAGAAGGAATTTCTACTTTTGAATTAGATAATCATATAATTCGTTCTTGCGAAGTTGCAACTATTGTTCCTAAAAAAGTTGCAATAGCAGATTTAACGGAAGATATGTTAGAGATGTTAATTGAACTAGAAAATGTTCAATTTGCAGCTGAAGAAATAGGAGATTCTTATGCAAATGTAGATAACACAACTACCGTTAATAGAAAATTACAAAGTTTTGATGCTAGTTGTAATTTAACAGGAGAAGTTGAGGTTAGAAATTCTGGTTATGCAGATTTTAAAAACGAGTTATTACCTGAAGGAAAAGGTAGCGTTATTGCAATTTTTAGTAATTATTACGATGATTTTCAATTGTATTTAAGAGGTACCTACGATGTTAATTTAACCGAAACACGTTGTAGCTATTCAAATGCATTAACACCAAACATTACACTTGCAGAAGTAAAAGATATGTACGCTGGAAGCGTGGTTGAATTTGGAGTTTCTAATAATTACATAGTGCAAGGTTATGTAATTTCAAGTGATGAAGATGGTAATTTTAATGAACGATTAATAATTCAAGATGCAGTAGAAAATCCAACAACAGGAATACAAATTTTAGTTGAAAGCGATGCTATTTATGAAAACTATAATGTTGGTGATAAAATATTTGTAAACCTAGATAAGCTTTATATGGATGAGGTTGATGGTGCTTTAACAATAGGTTATGGATCATCTATTGATGAAATTGATGAAGAAGATTTTAACACCTACATTATTAATAGTGGAGAAAATACAACAATAGTTCCAACAGAGATTACTATTGTAGATGTTGATAGTGAAATGTATAAAAATACATTAGTAACAGTTCAAAATGTGCAATTAGTTGAGACTGAACTAGGGAAAGCTTTTGCTGATTTTAGTGGAACCGCTGATGGAATTAGAACCTTGGAAACTTGTGGAGAGTCAAAAAAATTAGGTGTATACACTAATGGAGATGCAACTTTTGCTAATGAGCTATTTCCAGAAGGTCACGGAAGTGTTATAGGTGTGTTGGGTGAAACATTAGAAGTAAGAACTATTGATGATGTAGATTTTAATGAAGCATTTGAAGTTTGCCCAGTAATTATACCTAAAATTATGATAACTGAAGTTGCGGATCCAAATAATGATGTTTCAGCTCGATTTGTTGAATTGTATAATGCAGGTGATTCAGAAATTGATTTAACAGGTTGGAAGTTGAATAAATATGTAAATGGTGCTACAGCGCCTTCAAGTGGAGGTTATGATTTAACAGGTTATTCTATTGCTGTTGGTGACTTTTTAATAATTGCTAACACAGGTTTTTCGGCTGCATTTGCGTTAACGCCAGATATTGAAACAACATATATGTCTGCAAACGGTGATGATTCGTATGAATTGGTAGATAATGCCGGAGTAACAATGGATATGTACGGTGTAATTGGTGAAGATGGGAATGGTACTAATTGGGAATTTGAAGATGGTAGAGCAGTTAGAAATATTACCGTTGTTGAGCCAAATGCTACATTTACATCAAGCGAGTGGACTATTTATTCAGATACTAATAATACGTTAATTTCAAATCCAAATACACCGCAAAATGCTCCGGATGATTTTAACCCTTATGAGAGATAAAAAAGGCATAATTTTTAGCTAAAATCTTTTTTTGGAAATAACAAAAAAATTATAATTTTAGTCTAAATACGCAGAATTTGTTTGTTTTTGTAATTTTTAACAATTACACATATCGTAATTTGAGTATGTGTAATTGTTAAAAAATAATACATATTTCAACAAAATTAATTATTTGTTGTTAATTTGATAATTAAATTTAATTAGAGTCGTCTATCTACTAAAAATTTCAAAAAGTGAAAATTTATTACTTTTTGAAGTAAATTTGAGTAGTTAAACAAAGTAGAATTTTAATTATTAAAGTTATGAATAAATTTAGATTATTGGCAATTGCCTTCGTATTAGGAACAGCAAGTTTATTTGCAAACAACATTGTTAATCCTGAAATTTCAAAAGACGAAATTAGAAAACAAATTATTGAATTAGTTCAAGATTCTAATACAGTTCTTAATAGTAATGCAGAAGAAGTTAGAGTAACATTTACTTTTAGTTCTGAAGGTGAAATAGTTATTTTAAAAGTAAATTCAACTGACAAAGATGTTTTATTATTTGTTCGTGAGAATTTAAATGGTAAAGTATTGGCTAAACCAGGTAAAGTTCACAAACATTACACTATGCCAATTGTTATTAAATAAGTATTTAAAATAAATGAATATAAAAAGCCCAATCTTATTAAAAGATTGGGCTTTTTTATGTTTTAATATGAACAAATACGTACTACAGATTTTTTAAATAAACATAAACTGGGAAATGATCACTAAAACCACCTAGGTATTTTTTTCCAGAATAGGTTCTAAAAGGATTCCCTTTGTATTTTCCATTCCATTCTTTTAAAAAGTAAGGATCAAAAACTTCAGCATATTTAAAAAAGTGTGCACCTTCTTTTTTATTAAAAAAATTTGTTGAAAATATGATTTGATCAAAAATATGCCATTTGTGTTTGTAGCTTAATGTACCGTTACCAGTATCAATTAAACGTTGCATTGGATTGTAAAAATCTTCTTTTACTATATTTTGAATGCTTTTACTTTTTGGGTCATCGTTAAAATCGCCCATAATAATAATTTTAGCTTCTGAATTTACTTCCTTAATTTTTTCAACAATTGAAAGTACTTTATTAGAGGTTTGCATGCGTTTAGTTTCGGTTAAATCTTCACCGCTTCTTCTTGATGGCCAGTGATTTACCAATACATGTAATAATTCACCATTCAATTTACCTTTAACATGTAAAATATCTCGCGTGTAATCTCGTTTTCCGTTTTCTTCTTCTAAAAAAACCGAATGTGTTTCTGCATTTAAAAATTCAAATAATTCTTTTTTGTAAAGTAGTGCCACATCAATTCCTCGTTCGTCTGGAGAATTAAAATGTGCAAAACTATACTGGTGCTTTTGTAAACTTTTGCTATTTACCAAATCATCTAAAACCTGTTTGTTTTCAACTTCTACAACTCCAATAATTGCAGGAGTATAAAAAGATTTTTCAGTACCTATTTGGCTAATTACGCTTCCAAGTTTTCTAATTTTTTTTCTATAGCGTTTATTATTCCAATGCTTTTTACCTTTAGGTGTAAAATCATCGTCTAAAGTTTTTGGATCGTTTAAAGTATCAAATAAGTTTTCTAAATTGTAAAAAGCAATAGTATATGCATCTTTGATTTTTCCTTTATTTTTGAAAAATGAAAACATAAAAAAGTTAAATTAAATTGATAGCTAAAATACAGTTTTTATTCTTTAAGTAGTTGTCAATAGTTTACTAAAAACTATATAAATAATTGGTGTTAATTATAAAATATTCTATTGTTAATTGATAATTATCATGGGAAAAACCATATTTGGTTGTTATTTTTATAAAAATAAATTAGAGTTTCTGATATATTAAAAAAAGAATAAGATAATTATTCAATATCCCTAAAGTTAATGATTAAATATTTTTACTTTTTATTTCTATTTATCTCTAATCTAACCTTTAGCCAGGTTTTTAAAGATAGTTTATTAGTTGAATTAGCTTTAGAAAAAAATGATTCAGTAAAAGTTAAAAAATTTATTGCAGCTGGTGATAATTGCTATTATACACACCCAGACTCTTCATATGCTTTATATAAAGAGGCTCTTAAAATTTCTAGAGAAGCAAAAGACATTAAATTTGAAGCTTTAAGCTTATTAAATATTGGCTATTATTTAGATGAGAAAGAACGTTATGAAGAATCGTTAGATTATTATTTAAATGCGATTGATTTGTATAATTCTATTAACAATAAACAAGGGTTGGCTAATAGTTATAATTATATTGGTTACAGCTTTTCTTATTTAAATTCAGTTGATAAAGCTACAGAGTATTATTTTAAAGCATTACATATTTTTAAAGAGTTAAATGATGAAATGGGTATTGCCGATATTTATAATGGTTTCGGAAATTTATATTATGATATTGAAAATTATGAAGAAGCTTATAAATACTATTTAAAGGCATTTGAAATTTATAAAAAAAAGAATGATAAAGGAGGCTTATTGGCAGAATATATAAATTTAGGAAATGCAATTTCTGAATATGGTGAATTAGAAACAGGATTAGAATATTATTTAAAATCTATAAAACTATGTAAAGAATTAGATGATAAAGCTGGAGAAGTAATGTGCTATTCAAATATAGGTGAATGCTATTTATTAAAAAATAAATTTAACCTTGCAGAAAAGTATTTAGCTAAAGCTCTAAAATTATCTAAAACAATAGATTATAAGAGTATAATACCAGTTATTTATTCTAACATAGCTCACCTAAAATTAAAAGTAAAACAATTTGATTCGGTAATAAATTATGTAGATAAAAGTATAGATGCTTCAAAAGAGTTATCAATTCGCTATTTTGAGTATGAAACTCACAACTATTTAAGTGAAGCATATAGCGCTAAAGGAGATTTTGTAAAATCACTTAAACATTACAAAATTTATAAAAAACATACAGATAGTGTTTTTAAAGCTAAAAAATTTGAACAAGTTTCTAAATTAAGTGTTTTAAACAAGTTAGAGGTTCAAGATGATAAAATTGAATTAATGACTAAAAATGAAGAGATTACGTCTCTTCAAAATAAAAATCAACTGAATTTTATTTATATTCTATTAGTGTTTAGTATTTTTTTTATTGTGTTAACGTATATTTTAATAAGACAGCGAGTAGATAGAAAAAAAGCATATAATTTATTGGTTGCCGAAAAAAATAAAGCTGAAGAAAGTGATAAATTAAAATCTGCTTTTTTAGCAAATATGAGCCACGAAATTAGAACCCCAATGAATGCAATTATGGGATTTAGCGGCTTGTTAAAATCAGAAGATTTAAAAGAAGAAAAACGAAATCACTTTATTGATATTATTAATATTTCTGGAGAACGATTAATGGCAATAATTAATGATATTATTGATATTTCAAAAATAGAATCTAATCAATTAAAGATTGATATAACTGAATTTAATGTAAACAAAACCTTGTTTGAAATTGTTGAAATTCAAAACAAATCAAATAAATTACGTATTAAAAAAAATATTAAATTAGAAGTTGTGGAACCTATTTTAGATAGTAATTTTTTTATTAAAACAGATAAAAATAGATTTACTCAAATACTTGATAATTTAATTAATAATGCTATAAAATTTACTGATGAAGGCTCAATTATAATTGGTTTTAATAAAAAAGTATTTAAAGGTAAAACATTTTTAGAGTTTTATGTTAAAGATTCTGGTTGTGGAATACCACAAGATAAATTTAACACTATATTTAATCGTTTTTCTCAAGCTGGAAAAGATGATTATAAACAAGGTAATGGTTTAGGATTAAGTATTTGTAAAGGTTTAATTACCTTGTTAAATGGCCAAATTTGGCTAGAGTCCGAAGAAAAAAAAGGAACCACTTTCTTTTTTACACTTCCATATTAAAAATTTATTATTTTCTACTAAACAAATTTGTAAATTTGCCATATGATAGAAAAGAAAAAAGTAACCTCTGAAAAAGCGGTGTTAATTGGTGTTGTAACCCAAAACCAAGACGAAAGCATGTCGAATGAATATTTGGACGAGTTAGAATTTTTAACAACAACCGCAGGCGGTAAGGCTGTAAAACGTTTTACACAAAAGCTAGATATGCCAAATCCAAAAACATTTATTGGAGCTGGTAAATTAGACGATGTTAGAGATTACATGGAAGCACACCATATTGAAACTGCAATTTTTGACGACGAACTTTCTTCTTCTCAATTACGTAATATTGAAAAAGTATTAGACTGCAAAGTACTAGATAGAACTAATTTAATTTTAGATATTTTTGCTGGTAGAGCTCAAACTAGTTATGCACGTACTCAAGTTGAGTTAGCGCAATGTCAATATTTATTACCTCGTTTAACACGTTTATGGACACACCTTGAAAGACAAAAAGGTGGAATTGGAATGCGTGGACCTGGTGAAACAGAAATTGAAACAGATAGACGTATTATTAGAGATAAAATAACATTACTTAAAAAGAAACTAGCAATTATAGATAAGCAAATGGCTGTGCAACGCAAAAACCGTGGTAAAATGGTACGTGTTGCATTAGTTGGTTACACTAATGTTGGTAAATCTACTTTAATGAATGTAGTGAGTAAAAGTGATGTTTTTGCCGAAAACAAACTATTTGCCACTTTAGATACTACCGTTAGAAAAGTTGTAATTAAAAATATTCCATTTTTGTTAACAGATACCGTTGGTTTTATTAGAAAATTACCTACACAATTGGTTGAAAGCTTTAAATCTACTTTAGATGAAGTGCGTGAAGCCGATTTATTATTGCATGTTGTAGATATTTCTCACCCTAATTTTGAAGACCATATAGCTTCTGTTAATAAAATTTTAGACGAGATTAAAAGTGCAGACAAACCAGCCATTATGGTTTTTAATAAAATTGATGCTTATAAACACGAAACAATTGATAGTGATGATTTAGTGACGGAAAAAACTAAAAATCATTATACGTTAGACGATTGGAAAAAAACATGGATGAATAAAGTTGATGAAAATAATTGTTTATTTATTTCAGCTTTAAATAAAGAAAATTTAGAAGAATTTAGAGCAAAAGTTTTTGAAGAAGTTAAAAAAATTCACATTACTCGTTTTCCTTACAACGACTTTTTATACAATGAATATACTGAAGAAGGTGAAGAATTATGATAAGAAATTTTTATCAATAAACTGATGAAATTTTTCTTTATGTTGCTCACTTATAGGTATGTAAACTTTGTCAAAAACTATTCTATTTCGTTCAATAGTTGAAATTTTATTTAAATTCACAATGTAAGATCTGTGCACTCGCATAAAATTTTTATCAGGTAGTTGTTGTTCTACAGCTTTCATGCTTAACAACGTCATAATTGGCTTATCGTTTATTAAATGAATACGAACATATTCTCGCATTCCTTCAATATATTTAATATCGTTTAGCTTAACACGTACAATTTTATATTCCGATTTTATAAACAAAAAATCCTCGTTACTATTCAGTTGTTCTGGTTTTGAATTTTGTAAATCAAACCATTTTTTTGCTTTATTTGAAGCTTTTAAAAACGTAGCATAATCAATGGGTTTTAGTAAATAATCCATAGCATCTACTTTAAAACCTTCTAAAGCATATTCGCTATAAGCAGTTGTAAAAATAATTTTTGGAGGGTTATCTAACGCTTTTACAAAATCTAATCCGTTTAAATCTGGCATATTAATATCTACAAAAACAAGATCAACAGTATGGTTTTGTACATAAGAAATAGCTTCAATTGGGCTTTCAAAACTATTAGTAAGTTCTAAAAAAGGAGTTTTTTTAACGTAACTAGCAATTTGTTTTAACGCTAACGGCTCATCATCTATGGCTATACATTTAATCATAACGGAATATTTAAATTTACTTTATAAACCTCTTCAGTATCAGAAATTTCAAAATCAAAATTATCTTTAAATAATAAAGCTAATCTTTTTTTTGTATTTTCAATACCAATTCCTGAAGCTTCTTCATCTGTTTTTGGATGATTACTATTTTCTATTTCAAAATAAAGTTTATCATCAGAAAAATTCATTAAAATATTTATAAATGAAGTTTTATTATAGCTTATTCCATGTTTAAAAGCGTTTTCTAATAAAGAGGTAAATAGTAAAGGAGGAATAGTTTTATCAGGTATATTTGAAGGAATTTCAACATTAACTTTCACTTTACTTGAAAATCGAAGTTTCATTAATTCAATATAACTTTCTATAAACTCAATTTCTTTTTTTATTGGGTTTGTTTTGCCTTCAGAATCATACAGTAAATGGCGCATTAAGTTTGATAATTTAATAATAGCACTTTTAGCTTCTTCAGTATCAATATCAACCAAAGCATGAATATTGTTTAGGGTATTCATAAAAAAATGTGGACTCACTTGATTTTTTAAAAAAGCTAATTGATTTTCTACATTTTCTTTTTGAAGTTTAAACTTTTCTTGTTCCAAATTTGCCCAACGCATTGAGATTTGTAAACCAGTATCAAAACCAACTAATAATACTGCAAGTATTAAAAAATTTGCAAATAATGGTATTGGTCTTGGATTGCTATTTAACCTTTGACTATGTTGCGGAGGTAACTCTCTATCTGGAAACATTGGAGGTGGATTTCCATTCAGTCTTTCAATTCTATCTGGAGGAAGATTTCGATTAGTTGTTCTTCCTTCAAAAGTGTAAATAGTTATTGAAAGAACTAAAATAAGTATGGAGGTAGTTATAAAGTATGCTGTTTTTTTCTGCTTAAAAAATAGTTTTGGTAACAAAAAAAATCTATTCACTAAAAATAAACCTAATAATGGCAAATAATTAATCCAAACGGAATAGATTTCGTCCCATTCAATTTGATTTTCAAATCTCCCAAATAATAATGGAGAAGCAAATAATAAAGACCAAAAAGCAATTATTATAAAAGGTTCAAACGATGAGAAATTGTAATTTTTTTTTATAAGTTTCATTTTTAAATTTAGTAACTAATTTTATAACTGAAAGAAATATCTTTGTTTATACTTTTAATTAAAAATAAGTACAAACAAAGATATTAAAATCAACCTAATTTAAGTAATTATCAACCGCGTTTGCTCTACTTGAAGCGTGAGATTTTAAGGTTGAAATTGCTGAATAGAATGAATTGCTGCTACTTAAAAATGTATATCCATTAATTTCAGAAGTGGCATAAGGTTCAACCAAACTTGCATAAGTGTCATAAACACCTTGTATATAACTTGTTTCAAAAGGACCATCTATAACAGCTTGTACATAAGCATCATATTTTGCTTTGTAAACTTCGTCTTGGTATAAATATCCTATTAAAGGCCAGCTGCTACTTGAAATGTCTGAAAAGTTTAAATTTGGAGAGCCTCCTAATTTACCATCTTGTAAAGCTTCATTATTATCCCATGGAATCCATGTTAATAAACTATTATCTGGGTTGTTGTACAAATAGTAATTGTGTTCCATTAAACCATACGTATCCCAGTTTTGAATAACTGTGTTTACTGCTAAATAATTTAAAAATGTTTCAACGTCAAAAACCGCTTCTAAATTGGTTCTCCAAGTTGCAGCATCTGTTGTTCTTGTAGTTGCATGTAAAGCATCAAATAAACTTTCAATATCGCTCCAATCCGCGTCATCTTCGTTAGTTTTCTTTTCAAAACCATCTTCGTTAAAAGTTCCGTAAGCAAAACTTGCTCCGTAATCTTCAGGTTTGTATAAGTTACCATCGTCACTTGAAAATTGTGTATCAATTACGGTGTTGTCAACTTCTTCAACTAATGTGTAAAGACCAAAATATTCTGGACCATCTCCGTGATCTACATACAGTGTATAAAAACCTGTGTTTGAAACAGCTAAACCTGCACCTGCAAATACTTCTGCAGCTACTTTTTCTCTTAAAAAAGAACTATCGTCGTAATTATTTTTTAAACTAAATTTTTTAAAACCGTAAAAACGTTGATTATCTATTTGAGGATAATCGTCTTCGTATTCATCAAAATCCATTTTAAATGCTAATTTTAAAATACCTGCTTGCCAAGCACTTTCTAAACTAGAATTTCCTTTAAAACGTAAGCCTACTTTGTACCATTCTATTCCATTATAAAAAACTGAACCTGGAACAAAAATTGGATCTTCATCTGAAGAGACAGAGGTAGTTATACCTCCATTGAATGATCCTCCAGGACCGCTACTTGTACCTCCAAAAGTTCCATACAAATCAGTCATATCATCTAACATTGCTTCCCAGTTTTCTTCTGAAATAACAAAATCAAACCTTTTTACTTCTGTATTGCTAAATACTTCGTCAAAATTAGGGTCAGCACTTTTACTGTGCGTTGCTTCTGTCCAATCAATTGGGTCAAAATCTGCATCATCCACTTGCTCTTCAGTGTCAGTGTCAGTATCTTCTTCAACTTCAGTATCTGTTTCGGTTTCAGTAATTGTATCGTCATCATCGCTACAACTTACTAAAAAGTAAGTTGATAGAAATAGAATACTTGTTAGTATTAAAAATTTAGTTTTCATAATTTATTCGTATTAAAGTATTGTTATTAGTTGAGTGTAAAATTCTAGTATTTAAATGTTTTTATTAAAAAAAATCAATGAACTGGAAGATTTTATCTACTAATAAATTATTTAACAGCACTATTTTTATGATTACAACATAAAAATAGTGCTGTTATTAATGTAAATTAAACAATAAATAATGATCTAATTTTTAATAATTTTTAAGATAGAATTTTTATTTACAACAACCATATATAATCCTTTTTTAAAAGAAGAAAAATCAACCGCAATTGAGTTTTCATTGTAGTTTTCATTTTTAAATAATTTTTGCCCTTGCATGTTATATACTTCAACCGACTCAATAGTATAATTGGTATTTACTATTTTTAGATTGTTGTTTGTAGGGTTTGGATAGTATTTTAAATTGTTGTTAAAAGTAACTTCATCTATACCTAGTAACGATTCATTATCAGCATTGTAAGTTGGTTCTTGAATCACAAAATCTCCTGTTCCATTTGGATTTCTAGCGTAGCCCATATCATCAGTTTGTTCACTAAATGTTATGTTTTCTATTATTGTACCATCTGCATACGATAGAATGGCACTTTCTCCATTAGCTGAAAATTTTATATCTGCATGTAAACCATCTTGTTCATCATCTTTATCGCACCAAACTATTAGATAACTATCTGGATCTATAGTTGTTCCTGTTGGAAATTGCCAAGCTAATAAATCTTCTGAATCATCAGACAAGTATAAATTATCTAGGCTTAATGTTTCTGAACTATTATTATAAAGCTCTAACCAATCATCATATTCTCCATCTTGATCAGCTACTGTTGTTTCATTAGAAGCCATAATTTCATTAATTACTAAATCTCCTATAGTTAATGTTTCATATTTAGTTTCAATAGTATAGAATTCATATTCTGCTCTTGCAGGAGAGAATGAACCAATATTGTTATTTTCTGCATATATGTAGTATTGAATATAAGCATCGTCTGCAGTTATATCTGTGCTATATGTATTATCTCCATTATCTGTCATTAATACCTTTGTAAAAGGTAATGTTTCATCTGTTCTGTAACCTAAATAAACACTATTGGAATCGGTAACATTGGCTGTAATTGAAATAGAGCTTCCTATTATAGGATTTGTTTCAGAAGGTGTTATTTCACTTATTGTTGGTTGTGTGTTTGTAAAATCTGATTGTGACAATAAATATGTGCTTCTTGCACTCATTAAGTTTGTTAAACCAGGAGCAGTATTCATTCCTAAACTATAATCTGTATCAATGTTTCCTGTAAATTGTGTATCTGTATAGAATTTATTAGTGTCAGCTGCTACTGCTGTTGCTATAATATTTTGATAATCTTCAGCTAAAGTTAAATAGTTTGAATTACTAATGTTTTCAGTTAAAATTGTTTTATAATGTGCTAAATACATTCTTTTGTATTTTGGCACTTCCATTAATTTTGAAAATAAAGGGAAACTATCATCACTATCATGTAATAGGTAATCTAATTCAGCTTTTTCAGTTGTACTATTTAAGGTTCCGGTGTTTCCTCCAAAACCTCCAGGACCTCCACCAGAACTACTTTCTCCAGTCATTTCAAAAACTCCAAACGACATATTTAAATCCCAAATTACAGGTTTAAATTGATTGTTATCATCTTTGTATAAATAATAGTTTTGTTTAAACTCACCAATATAGCTGTCTAAATTTACCATAACATTGTCAAGTGCCATCATCCAAATAGCCATGTCTATATCTATAACTGATTCAATATTAGTAATATCACTATCTAATGTGCTGGTTAATTCTATTAAATTATCCCAATGTGCTAATGCTACAGTTGCATCATCTTCATCGTCAGATTTTATTTCATAACCATCTTCATAACTTGTGTAATTGGTGCCTAAATATTCAAGGCTAGGTAATACTGTAGAAGTTGGATCTGCTCCGTCTGGAGGGCTACAACTAAAAAAGGCATTATTGTTAGAGTTAAAATGTTTTTTCACAAATTTCTTTGAAATAGATTCGGTATTGGTGTACAAACCTATTAAAGTTCCATTTACATAAACGTTTGCATAGTTTGCTTGTGGAGCATCCATATATTGATTTACAATAGTATACATAACAGTTTCTCTTACAAATGAAGGGTCTGAATATACATTTGCTAATTTGATATCGGTATATCCTTCATAATCTTGATCTATATATGTGTCTAATTCAATATGAAATGGGTTTTTAGTATAATCTGCATTATAAGAACTGTTTCCTTTGTATTTTACGCCAACACTATAATAAATATCACCGTTTATAGTTACAGATGTTGCTTCTGTATAATTGTTGTCGCCTGCTTTTTCAGTATCTAATAATTCATCCCAGTTATCTTCTTCAAATTCAATCTCAATAGTTTGAATGGTATTTATATCATACAAATCTTGAGAATAAGTTTTAATTGTTACTACTAAAATTAGTAGTATTAGAGTAATTTTTTTCATGTGTTTTATTTTTAAATTTAAAAAAGCTACTTCAATATTGAAGTAGCTTTTTTTGATGTTTATTACTTATTCTATTTATATATAAAATAATGGTAATTACTATTAAAAATAGTGCAGACAAACTGTTAAATATGATTAATAATTTTATTACCATAATGTATTAAATTGTTTAGAATGCTAACTTAATTTACGGTTGTGGTTTTACTTGAAATTGTAAAACTTTTGTACAATGTTCCTGGTGAATATGTTCCGTTTTCATATAACCCATCTGTTTCTGTTCCTGTAGAACTTCCTCCTAAATAAATTTTGTAAGTTCCTGTACTTAATGTTGATGATGAGAATACTATTGATTTATATGTTTTTGAAGGTTCAAATGTTAAAATGTTTTCTCCTGAACTATTTTCAATATGAAATATGTTTTCTGCTGATTGCGATGAAGTTAATTTTATTAGTACTGAATATTGATCTGATGAACTACTTCCGGCTTCATCCATATTAGAGGCGTAACCTGATGCTACTATAAACCCACCATCTAAACTTAAAGTTCCATCACAATCTAATGGGCTGTTATTTTGAGCTGTAGGTCCGTTTAAAATTACTGTTCCATCTGTTATAGTTAAATTACCATTAGAATCTAATCCGTCACCTGAACAATTAATAACCATATAACCTCCATTTATGTATAAATTATTAGTGGTGTTTCCAGCTGCATTTATAGCATCGTCACTTGTATTTATGTTAAATTCACCATTATTTATGGTAATACTTGGACTTTCAATACCTTCAACAGCACTGGTAATGTTTATTTCTCCACCGTTTATTTCAATAGAATCATCAGTATGAATAGAATCATCACCTGAAGCTAGTGTAAATGTTCCAGTTTCTATGGTGATGCCGTATGATGCGTGAATGTTATCGTCTGAAGAATCTATATTAAAAACACCATCTTCTATTAAAATATCTATACTTGATTTTATACCTTTTGCTGAATCACTTGAACTTAAATAGTTATTGCTTCCTCCTCCAGTTTCAATGATAAAATCTCCATAAGTTATTTCTACATTAGATTCTGCACTAATGCCATCACCATTAGCAGTAATATCAAATTTACCAGATTCAATTATAATCCATCCGTTATTTGTGTCTTCATCATTATCAGCTATTAAACCGTCACCTTCTGCATTCACTGTAATATCACTATTTTTAATTATTAGGTAATCTTTTCCTCTTATGCCATCATCAACTGCATTTACACTTATGGTTCCACCAGCTATAATTAACCCATCTTTACTTGCAATACCATCGTTATAATTAGCATTTACAATTAGCGATCCTTCACCATAGATAGTTAAAGCATCGTCACTAAAAAGTGCAGCGTTTGGTTCGTCATCATCATCTTCAAAAACATAGTTGCTGGCATCAGTTAAATAGTTAGTTGTGTTTTCAGAAAGTATAACAATTGTTTTTGCTGCACTAGCAATATTTATGGGAGCACTTGAAGAATTTGTAACATCAATTTCATTTAAAATAAGTCGAACGGTTTCTTCATCTTCAGTATCTACAACAATTTGTCCATCATTTAAAGTTCCAGTTATTTCATAATTTCCTGCGTTATTAATAGTTACGGTTGTATTGCTAACGGTTGCGCCTTCGCCGTCTACGGTAATTGAAGATCCGTTTAAGGTTATGTAAACTATGCTAGAACTTTCCCAAACGTAATCATCATCATCTTCGTGGTTTTCACCAATTTCCGATACGCTTGAATCAGTATCGCTATCGTTATTATTATCATCGGAAGATGTGCTTGTGTCAGTTTCAGATGTTGTAGTTTCTGAAACTGTATCTGAATCATCAGAGCAATAAGTAAATAGGGAGATTATTGTAATTATAATTCCTATTAATTTTAGAACGTGAAATTTATTAGTTTTCATGTTATTTATTTTTTATGGTGTACGAGTATTTTAACCCAATAATATTAGTGGTTTCAGGATTTGTTTGGTTCAATTCCTTTTCAAGTCGATAGAATAAACCTATAGCTCCAGCATTTTTAATTTTGTATTCTGTTCCTATTGTGAGTCGGTATTTATCAAAACCGTTTTCTTCTCCTTTTTCTAAATGATTGTATATTTCACCTGATATTTCTGGATCGAGTTTCCAGTTTTTGAAATTGTATTCAACAGAAGTTTTAAATCTAAAGTGTTGGTTATCGTAATCATCTACTCCTAATTCATTTTTGTTTTGATAACGAAGTCTATATTTAAGTTTAAAATTGTTTATTTTATGCTTGTAAGAAGCGTCTGCATGAAATCTAAAATGATCTTCGTAACCTTGAATATTTCCTACATTATCATTTTTTTTTATGTACCTAATTCCACCACCAAGGCTAATTTTTTTTGTAACAGAGTAAGTAGCGTTTAATTCGCCAAAATATTGACTTATTTCAGAAATATCGTCTTTTAGTCTTAGTTGTGCTTCCAAATCAAAAGCCCACTTTTTATTTAGCTTGTATTTTATGTTTGCGGCCGTCCAACTTTCTAAATCGTTATAATCATCCTCTTCTTCTTGAGAAAAACCATTATTAATAAATAGAAAACTAATTAAAATTGTAGTAAGCCAAATATGTTTGTTTATTGCGTTTTTCATGTAGTTTTTATTTATGAATTATTGTTGAAGTAAAATATGGTAACCTTTGCAGTGTCTTTTAGAAAATCTACATCTCCAATAGTTATTTTATTTATTATTAAACCGGTTCTTTTTTCTAGATCACTTTTTAATATATCGTGATTTTCAGGTTTTATATTTTCAATATTTTCGTAAACAATAGATTTAGAAACTACTTGTTTTAATGCCCAGTATTTTTCAATAAGTACTAGTACAAAAATTATTAAAGCATTTGCTGAAAGAATTTCAGCATAACTCATTTTTTTATTTGCTAAAGAGTTTATTATAGATATTCCAATAACCACAAATAAGTAGGTCATTTCTTTAATATCAACAGGATTTGTTCTATATCTAATAATTCCAAATATGGCAAAAAGACCTAGCGCCATACCAATGTCCATTTCATATTTTTTAAGTGTAAAACACAAGAAAAACACAATTAAACTAATAAGGTAATAGGTAAATACGTAATCTTTTCTTTTAGAATCGGGGTAGTAAATAAATCGGATAACTATGGTTAGAAATATGAAGTTAAGCACAAATCTAAACATCATTTTAAAAAAGTCGTCGTCAAATAGGGGTATGTCTAAAAATTCCATAAGTTATTAAGCTGTTATTTTGTTTATTTTAATTAATTTTTCTTTAAATCGGTTGTATTTTAATTCTTTGTAAATACTAATCATTCCAATACAATACTTACTTAATTTATAAGGGTTTATTTGTTTTGTTTTTAGTTCTTTAGCTATTGGAGAGGTACGTGTAAAACGTTCTTGTTTTAATTCGATAATTACAAGGTTATCAAATGCTTTAACTGAATTATTTATGTTGAATTTAAGATTTACGTCAATAGTTAAACGTTCTTTTGCTGTTTTGTTAACTAGTGTAATTCTATTAAACTCATTCCAAATAATAGGTTCTAAATCAAATTCTTGATTCGTAGTTTTTTCGATAAATTCAATTGAATTGTCTGACAGTTCTGGCTCAAAATCATCTATTGAAATTCTAGATTTAGTTGTTTTTCCTTTACCATCTTTTTGTTTAATTTCAAGAAAACAAATACCAGATTCTACATATTTACGCATTCTAATTTTTGTTCTATTTACTTTTCTATTATGATGGTCGTTATAGAATTTTTTTGATGGCGTATCAAAATACAATGAATTGTATTTCATCATTCTATTTTCATTTATTTCAAGTATTCTATATTGATTTTTAATTAAATCTAATACTTCAATTAAATGCTTTTGATGGATAACAAATTTAGTATCCGTTCTTTTCATTAATGAAACGCCATCCATTTCTTTTAAAGAGATAGATTCAAAGTTTTCTACAATATGTGCTAATTGTTTTTTCATTGTTAAACAAAGAAATGTTAAGTTTAGGTTAAATAATAACAAAATCAATTAACTGGTATATTTTATCAACCAATACGAATTGGGTTTATATAAAAAAAAGGCTCCTTAACTCTGAAAGAATTAAGAAGCCTTACTCAAAACAAACTATTTATTTAATCCAAAGTTCATTTATGCATTTTATAAACGAACTTTTATTTTTATTGAGGTTTTTTTCTAGAATTTTTTTTCATATACGTTTTGTAAAGTTTTTGTTGATCACTAGTTAAAACCTCATTTACAGAATCTTCAAAATCTTCTTTTAATTCGTCCATTTCATCTCTATCTGGTCTTCCTCCACTTGTTAAGCTTTCTACTTCTTCAAAGTGTTCTTTATACAATTCTAATACTTTAGATTCTTGTTCTTCAGATAGTAAAATTTCACTTGCTAGGGTTTCTACCATTTCTTCAATTTGTTCATCAGTAGGTAGTGCTGGTGGTCCTTGTTGCCCTCCTTGTTGTCCACCTCTTTGTCCGCCACCTCTTTGTTGTCCACAAGCTGAAGTAGTTACTATTAATACCAACACTAAAATTTTCCAGACATTATTCATTTTTATTTTCATGTTAAATTGTTTTAAAATTATTATTTCCTTTAGAATGATTATTAAATTATACTTCAAAAGAACGAAGGTTTTGATTGTTTAAAAATAAAAATCAACAAATCAGGTAATTTTATCAATGAATAGCCTTTTATTTAAATACTATTAAATATAAAGCTCCACTAATTAGAGATTAATAGTGGAGCTTTATAACAAAACAAACAATTATTAGTTAAATTTAATTTATAGTTCTTACTAATCTAACGTAATTATAATAACGTTCAGCATCTTCTCCTGCAGGTCCATCTTCATCTTTGGTGTCAAAACGTACAGCTCCTGCACCATGGAAGTCTTCACCCTCATCATTTACAGCTCTACCAAAGGCCACATACCAAGCGTAGTAATAAGGCTCTCCACTTGTAAAAGGTGCCGATGTACCTGTCCAATAATAGCCATAGTCGTCATCATAACCAGCTTCTTGAACATCACTAGGTAATTGTGTACAACTAAACAGAGGATCTATTGCTGGACCAACATTTTCACTGTCAGTTGCTGTAGGTGAACGAGAATAATCTACAATTGTTTGAAGTTCCTTTACATTTGGTAATCTCCAATCATTGTATCCACCCAATTCAGAACTTTCGGCATAAGCCAAAGCATCTTCCCAATCTAATGTTATACCATCATCGTCTTGTGCCCACATTAATCCTGTATTGGTGTCGGATATTGTTCCATCTCCATTATCTGAAAAATTATTTGTACCATATGTTCCACCACGTACAGCTCTAACGTATTTTCCGCCTATAGGTCCATTAGAGTTTGCAGCATAAGCTTTTATATGACCTGTTACATGGTTGACTCCAAATGCAGCACTAGAACCTCCTTCAACTGTGACACCAACATAGTAATTGCTCGACCAGAATTGTTCATCTTTAGTAACTTCACCACTTGCCAAATTAAAATAGGTAGTATTTATATAAGGCCATCCTGTGTTAAAATCACTTATAGAAAATAATTCTTTTAGACTAGGGATTCTCCAGTCATCATAACCAGATAATTCTAAATCGTCACAATAATCTACTGCTTCTTGCCAAGTGTAATTGCTAGCTGAAGGAACTTGTTGCCACATTAGCCCTGTATTGTTATCTGTTACAGTTCCATCTCCATTGTCAGTATAGTCCATGGTTGCACCTTTTAAATAAGTAGCATCTTGCCCATAAAAAGAGTCTCCAGAACTTAAACTGCTTATTGTAGCTCCATCGTTATCATATAAGGTAACTTGACCTGTAGCTATTTGTAAATAATTATTTATAGTTAAGTCCTCAACAATTGTAGTTTCATTATCAGTTGTTGATGTAACATCATCATCGTCATCATTACAAGAAATTGTTGTAAATGAAAGTAGTAAGCTCAAAAATAATAAACATGGTAATTTAAGTTTTAAGGTTTTCATACGTTTTATTTTAAAATTATATAACAAATAAAGACAAGCTATGAGTACAAAAAAATAGTAATCAATGTTTAGTAGATTTTTATCTATTAAACGGATATAATTGAATAATAACTGTTATTTAACTGAAAGATCTTAAAAGTAAAATAGGTGTAAAAAAAGAAAAACCAATTAAATTAATAATTGATTCTTCTAGGGAATGAAAAAGGATAATTTTTTTTATTAAGCTGTTGGCCAACTATTAAAAGGCTGTTTTTCAAATTGCATTGTGTCATCTTCTCCTTTGAATATATTTATCCAAGCTTGCCAATTATCATTATCCATTTCAGGATAATCTAATCGGTAATGGCTACATCTGCTTTCTGTTCGCATAATGGAAGCTTTTAACTTCATTTCAGCTGTAATAACCATATTTTTAGTTTCGTGAGCCAAACGTAATTCGTGTAAATTTGAGGCTTTTAACATTGGAACGTGATGATCTCTTAATTCTTCAACATAAGCCAAAGCCGCTTTCATTAAATTTTCTTTTTTGATGTAAATAATGAAATTAGGAATCATAATTCCTTGTAAAGTTTGTGTTACCCACGCTGGGCTATATCCTGCTTCTTTTTTTAATGGTGCCAGTATTTCTTCTTCAATTTCTTTAATTTTTGAAGTTGAAATTTTAATAGACTTAATTTTTTTACTGTATTTGGCTGCAGCTTCACCGGCAACACCACCTTGTACTGCAGAACCTGCTAATGATGATCCAATTTGGGTATAAATTGCTCCAGCCATATAGGATCCTAGTGCATCACCAGCGGCATATAATCCTGGAATAGTAGATTCACATTGATCGTTTATTGGTACTAATCCTTCAGATTTATGAATGGACATTCCAGCTGATGAACCTCCAACAACAGAACCTCCCATTCCAGGAGGAGCGCCTTCACCTTTGCCTCCTTTTGGAGGTCCTCCTTTACCTCCTTTTGGAGGTCTTCTATCTTCTTTTTCTCCGTCCGGTGATCCACCAGAACCTCCATTATCTGAAAATCCTTCAGGTCTATATGGGCCACCTGTTACTGTACTATTGTTATTTGCCGTATCTGGAGGTCCCATTTTTGCTGCGCCACCATTCATATAAGCCATATAATTCATGTCAACACCTAAATCATGTCTAACACCTATTCCGGTAGTACTAGGTTTTTGCTCAAACATATCTCCCCAACCATCATAACAAGCAGCTGCATTATTTGATTTTGCAGGGTGTCCATCATTCCATTCTTTACCAGTTACTTTGGCTCCAATATTATAAGCCATTACAGTACCATCGTGAGTTAAATCACAAATAGGGAAACCATTTGGTTTAAAACCGCCAGCTCCAGTACATAAAATTACGCTTTTAGCTTCATAAAATAGTACTTTTTGTTCATCAATACTGAAACCAGCGGCACCCACAATTTTTTCATTTTCTTTTATTAAATGAGTTATAGTTATTCGTTCTTGAACAGGAATGTTTCGTTGTTCAATAGGTTTGCTAAAACTCTTATTGTATAATGAAGAATCGAAAAAGCCCCATTCTTTTAATTCATTTACACGTGCTAAAGAGTGTTCAGCCATTTGACGTGTATAAGCATTATTATTTGTGCCTAGAGCTGATTGAGAAACTTTTTCAACAAATTCGTTTAAACTTAAATCTTCTTTTTCTGGGTCAAAAGCAAAAATTCCTTTGGCAAAAGGTGTTTGTCCAGATGCTCCTAATCTTCCTTTTGAAACCATTAAAACTTTTGCTCCTGCATCGTTTGCTTTTACGGCAGCAAATAAGCCTGCCATTCCACTTCCTATTACAAGAACATCAGTATTTATTTTATCTATATCAAGTGAATCTACATCAATTTCAGGGTTGTTTAATGCCCAATCTATTGGCATTCCAATTGCAGACATTGCAGCTAAACTAGCAGCAGCTCCTCCTGCTAATGTTATAAATTTTCGTCTAGATATTTGTTTTATTTTATTTTGATTTTTCATTTTTTGGAAGTTTTAAACAGGTATGTTTTTAGTAAGTAATAAATTCCGCTTGCTACCATTAATATGTAATAAATAGAGAATGAAGTATTGCTGTGACGACCAAGATTTATTACATGCCAAGTTGCTGTAATTACAAATAACAAGGTTAAATAAGCATGAAGATTTCTCCAAGTTCTATATTTTAAATGAAGTTTAAATCTAAAAAATGAAGTTATTAAAATTATAATAATGCTTGTATAAGCTATTAACCCAAGTATAATTCCCAAACTACTAAATGTTGTAATAATTCTTAAAAAAGCATCTGTTGGTGTAACCCCATTGTCAAAAAACTTTGGAACTATAATAAAAAATGGATGTAAAAATAAGATTGAGATAAATACGTATCCAATTATTTTGTGTATTTTAAGTACGTTTACCATTCTTATACTTTTCACAAATTTTTTATTCATTCTTGTTGAAAAGAATTGAGATAAGAGTAATGTAAAGCCTAGAATAGTTATAAGTGAAAGACTTTCCATTAAAAAATCTCTTTTTTCAAAATTTCCTAAAAAATAAAGAATTGAAGGAACTGCTATAAAAGCTAAAAATAAAGCCCCTAACTTAAATATGTAGTTGTCTTTTTTCATAATTAGCCCCATGATACGATTACTGGAATAGATTTATCTGGTGTAATAGTAATGGCATCTACAGGACAATACATGCGACATAGATGGCATATTTGACAATCTTCTGGGTATAGAATCTCGGCTTTTTTTGAATCAGGATTTAACCTAATTACATCGGTAGGACAGCTTTTTACGCATTCTCCACAACCTATACAACCGTTTATACTTTTTATTGGCATAATTCCTTGTTTTTCAAATTCATTATTAATTTGAGAACAAAGTAAAAGGTTGTTATTGTGAAACTAAATAAGAATCAATTAACGTTATAAATATATCTATGAAATAGTAATTTCAATCAATAATGGTTTTGAATAAATTTGTGTGTGAAGGGTTTTAGTGATTAGATAAAATTACTCATCTAAAGGTGTCGAATCATCTTTAGTTTTCTCTTCAATTAAACCAATTTTTTTAGCACGAGATTCCCAACTTTTTCTAGCCATTAATTGTAAATCAGCCACACTGTCGCTTTCATCCATAATTTCTAATCCAAGTAGTGTTTCAATTACATCTTCCATGGTTACAAGTCCACTAGTTGTTCCATATTCGTCAACAACTAAAGCTATATGTTCGCGTTCAGATACAAATTTTTCAAATAAATCTGGAATTGGAAGGTTACGATTTGTAACTAAAATTTCACGTTTTAAGGTTTCTAAAGGTTCTTTTCCTTTTCCTTTAATAATGGCTTCAAAAGCTTCACTTTTTAATATAAAACCAGAAATAGAATCAACAGTTTCCTTATAAATTGGAATTCGGGAAAAGTGAAGTTTTGGATGTTCTTCAAAAAATGTTTGAATTGATGTGTCTGAATCGGCAGTAATTAATACCGTTCTAGGTGTCATAACATCTTTGACTAATATTTCTTTAAAAGTTAATAGATTTTTAATAATAGCGCTTTCGTTTTCTTCAAAAACACCTTCTTCATGAGCTATTTCTGCCATTGCATGAAAATCTTCTCTACTAAAAATAGAGCCATGTGCACTTTTACCACCTACTAATTTTGTTGTTAACTGAAGTATCCATAAAAGTCCTGTCCATTTTAAAGGAAACATTAAAGCAACTAATGCTTTAGAAGTAAAATTTGATAGTTGTTTCCAATAAGTTGCACCTATGGTTTTTGGTATAATTTCTGAAACTACTAATATTAGTAATGTCATTATAGTTGATACAATTCCAACAATATTAATTCCTAAAAAATTCACTTTAAAATCTAATGTTTCAGCCTGTACACCTACTAATATTGCCCCAACTGTGTGTGCAATAGTGTTTAGAGTTAAAATTGCAATTAGAGGTTTATCAACATCTTTTTTTAGGTTTTCTAATGTTTTAGCATAGGATTTTCCTTCTTGTAATTTAATATTTACAAATGTTGGAGTAACGCTTAATAATACTGCTTCTAAAATAGAACATAAGAATGAAAACAAAATTGAAATTGCTGCGTAAAATAATAGTAATGACATTAGTTTAATTGTTTAAGGCTAAATTAAGTAATTAATATTCAATAAAGAAAAAAGATGCCCTTATTAAGAGCATCTTTTTATTAATAAATATTTTTTTAGATTTTATTCTTTTAGAAAGAATAGTTTAATCCTAATAACCAATAAGATTGTAAATCGTTATCAATTGAGTCAAAAGTTGCGCTAGGTGTATCTATAATTGCATTTCCTAAAGCTTCTTGTTTATTGCTTCTAAGACCTAATTCAAATCCAACTCCAATACCTTTCCATAAAGTATATCCAAAAGAGTTTATCCAAGTCCAGTTCGATAAATCAGAGCTTTTATAACTTTGAAAAGCAGATAAGTTAGATTTTAAATTAATTGCTCCAAGAGTTGTTGTATAATCAGCTACAATTTTTGCACCCATTGAAGATTCGTAAACAGCATCTAGATCGCTAAATACAAAATTGTAGTTTAATGGGTGAATAACTACTACTAAATTGTTAATAGGTGTCCAAGTAGCACCAACCCCAAGATCTAAATATCCAGGATCGTTAAAATTATCTAAAATAGTAGTTCTGTATTCTCCTAAAGCAGAAATAGCCCATTTATCGCTTAATTTTCTTCCGTATAATGAAGAGATACTGAACACATCGGTTGCAGATTGAAAATCATCATTGTCAGTGTCATCATCCTTATCATCTATTTTTACCCAGCTTAAGTTTACATTCGCTGAATTTCTCCAAAAATATTTGTCTTGCATTAAATTTGCAAAACCATTAACAGTTATTCCTAAATTTCCTGCTGATGAATTTGGTGTTGCTTTAGAATACCAGTTGTTAAAGCCAGAAATATTACCACCAATAGTTCCAAATGCTCCTATTTTCCATCCAGGTAAAGCATCAATTTTAGCCTGTATAGCATCTACTTCAGCTTTTAAAGTTGCAATAGTTGCTTTTTTAGGAGCTTGTTCTGCTTTTAGTTCTTCTAATGTTTGAGCATACATAAATGTAGTTCCTAATACAAATACTGCTAATAAAATTACTTTTTTCATAATGATTATTTATAGTTAATTATTTTTTTAAAGTTCGCAAAAATATATTATTAAGACCACTTTTCTAATGAAAAGTCACATTTTCAGTTCTTTTTTTTAAATAAAGGTACAGTTGAACAAGCTTCACCAAACATAATAGATTTAGCAACAGGTTGTAATTTGTTTATTAATTGGGTGTATGCTGTTGAAGGGATTGGTTTGTTTGCACAGCCTTTTATAATAATTGGTTTATTTTTAAATTCAGAGATGTTAAATTTCGAAATTATTTCTGAAAATAGAATTGTTTCTAAAGTTTCTAAATTGCCAACCACTATTTTTTTTGCATTTGTTAAATAGGTTGAAATTAACATAAAAGCCCATGATGGAATAATAGCTTCGGATGAACATGTTAGTGCCACATAACTATTTTTATATTGTTCCCAATTATGGTTTTTTAAATGAGCTCTAAACTCATTTTCTTTTAAAATTAATTCATGAAACAGCCATGGTTTAATATCTAAAACAATTCTATTTCCTTTAGGATAGAATTCTTCTAAATCAATGGTTTTAAGTTGACTATTGGCAACTCTATTTACTATTTCATTACTCATCTATAAAAAACCTAATTCCAATTTAGCTTCTTCACTCATCATATCTTGAGTCCATGTAGGGTCGAAAGTAATTTCAACTTCGGCATTATTTACTTCGTCAATAGTTTTTACTTTCTCTTCAACTTCAAGAGGTAATGTTTCTGCAACTGGACAGTTAGGTGAAGTAAGTGTCATAAGTATTTTAACATCATTACTTTCACTCACAAAAACATCGTAAATTAAACCTAATTCAAATATATCTACAGGGATTTCAGGATCGTAAATTGTTTTAATTTTTTCAATTATTTTATCTCCTAAATCTTGTACGCGTTCACTATTCATATTAAAATGCTTCTTTATAATCAGTCTAAATAAGTGCAAATATACAATTATTTCAATACCAAATAGGGTATTGTTAGTTCATTTTAGATTGAAAAGCTAAAGCATATAACTTTATTTGTTTAATCATAGAAACTAAACCATTAGCTCGTGTTGGTGATAAGTGTTCTTTTAAACCAATTTTATCAACAAAATATAAATCTGCACTTAAAATATCTGCTGGTTTTTGGTTGTTAAAAACACGTAATAATAAAGCAACTATACCTTTGGTTAAAATAGCATCGCTATCAGCTGAAAAAGAAAGTGTTTCATTATTAATTTCAGAATAAATCCAGACTTTACTTTGGCATCCAGAAATTAAATTATCATCCGTTTTAAATTCATCTTTAATAACAGGTAGATCTTTTCCTAATTCAATAATATATTCATATCGTTCCATCCAGTCTTCAAACATTGAAAACTCATCAATAATTTCTTCTTGTATTTCTTTGATAGTCATTTTTTAAACTTATTTTTGCAAAAGTAACCACAATAGCTGTTTTAAAAAAATAAATGCTGAAATTAAGCTAGTTTGTGGATTTGATATATTGAAAATATGAGTAAATTATTAACAGTAGGTACGGTAGCTTTTGATGCAATTGAAACACCGTTTGGAAAAACAGATAAAATTTTAGGAGGTTCAGCTTCATATATTTCACTAGCAGCAGCTCAATTTAGTATTGATCAAGGAATTGTTTCGGTTGTTGGAGGAGACTTTCCAAAAGAGTTTTTAGAAAAATTAAATGAGCGAAATATCAACACTGAAGCTGTTGAAATTATTGAAGATGGAAAAACTTTTTTCTGGGCAGGAAAATATCATAACGATTTAAATTCGCGTGACACATTGATTACTGATTTAAATGTATTAGCCGATTTTAAACCTGTAGTTCCAGAAAATTATCAAGATTGTGATTTCTTATTATTAGGAAATTTACACCCAACAGTTCAAATGGATGTTATTAAACAAATTCCAATTAAACCAAAATTAGTAGCTTTAGATACTATGAATTTTTGGATGGATAATACATTGGATGAGTTAATGGAGGTTTTAAAAAAAGTTGATGTAATAACAATTAATGATGAAGAAGCTCGTCAACTATCTGGTGAATACTCTTTAGTAAAAGCTGCTCAAAAAATATACGAAATGGGGCCTGAATATGTGGTAATTAAAAAAGGTGAGCACGGAGCATTATTGTTTCATGAAGATAATGTTTTCTTTGCACCAGCTTTGCCATTAGAAGAAGTTTTTGACCCAACAGGAGCAGGAGATACTTTTGCTGGTGGTTTTATTGGTCATTTAGCAAAAACTGAAGATATTTCGTTTGAAAATATGAAAAGAGCTGTTATTTCTGGTTCTAATTTAGCTTCGTTTTGTGTTGAAAAATTTGGAACAGAACGTATGGAAAATTTAACCCATGATGAAATTCAAAAAAGGTTGTTACAATTCAAGCTATTAACGCAGTTTGATATAGAAATAAATTAAAAAATATGAATCCGCCTTTGTGCGGATTTTTTTGTACAAAAACTACTAAACTATCTAATAAAAATGAGTGATGCTATTAAACATGAATGTGGAATTGCAATGGTTAGGTTACTAAAACCACTGCAATATTACAAAGATAAATATGGTTCTGCTTTTTACGGTTTAAACAAAATGTATTTGTTAATGGAAAAGCAGCACAATCGAGGTCAAGATGGAGCTGGAATAGCAAGTATAAAATTTGATGTTGAGCCAGGAACCCGTTATATTAGTAGAGTACGTTCGAATAATTCACAACCAATTCAAGATATTTTCTCACAAATTAACGGTCGTTTAAATTCTTTAAATGAAGAATTTCCTGATAAAGTGAACGATGTGGAGTGGCAAAATAACAACGCTCCATACATTGGAAATTTATTTTTAGGTCACGTACGTTATGGAACATTTGGGAAAAACAGTATTGAAAGTGTCCATCCATTTTTACGCCAAAGTAACTGGAGACATAAAAGTTTGATTGTTGCAGGTAATTTTAACATGACAAACTCTAAACGTTTATTTAACGATTTGGTTGAAATAGGTCAACATCCTAAAGAATTGACAGATACGGTAACCGTAATGGAGAAAATTGGCCATTTTATTGACGATGAGGTAGCTAAATTGTATAAAACATTAAAAAAAGAAGGAGCGGTAAACAAAAAAGAAGCTTCACCAATAATTGAAGATAGAATAAATCTTAAAAAAATATTAAAACGCTCTGCAAAAAATTGGGATGGAGGTTATGCAATGGCTGGGTTATTAGGTCATGGAGATGCTTTTGTTTTGCGCGATCCTGCTGGAATTCGTCCAGCTTTTTATTACCAAGATGAAGAAGTAGTTGTGGTAGCTTCAGAACGTCCAGTTATTCAAACTGTATTTAATGTAGGAATTGATGATGTAAAAGAATTAGAGCACGGAAATGCTTTAATAGTTAGAAAAAATGGAGATGTTTTAATAGAAGAAATTAGAGAACAATTACCTAAAAAATCTTGCTCATTTGAACGTATTTATTTTTCAAGAGGAAGTGATTCTGATATTTATAAAGAACGTAAAAAATTAGGTAAATTAGTGTTTCCGCAAATCTTAAAAAAGATTAATGAAGACATGAATAATACAGTATTTTCGTACATTCCAAATACTGCTGAAACTTCATTTTATGGAATGCGAGAAGCTGCTGCTGATTTTTTAAATAAGCAAAAAACAGCAATGATTTTAGATGGTAAACGTAATTTATCTGCTGAAAAAGTAACTGAAATTTTATCTCAACGTCCTAGAATTGAAAAACTAGCAATTAAAGATGCTAAATTAAGAACTTTTATTGCTGATGATAATAGTAGAGATGATTTAGTGGCGCATGTTTATGATGTTACTTATGGAATTGTGAAACCAGATGATAATTTGGTAATTATTGATGATAGTATAGTTAGAGGAACAACTTTAAAGAAAAGTATTATTAAAATAATGGATCGTTTACATCCTAAAAAAATAATAATTGTTTCTTCTGCACCTCAAATTCGTTACCCAGATTGTTATGGAATTGATATGGCTAGGTTAGGTGATTTTATTGCTTTTAGAGCAGCTTTGGAATTATTGAAAGACACCAATCAATACCATATTGTAGACGAAGTTTACAAGCATTGTAAATCTCAACAAAATCTAGAAGATCCAGAAATTAGAAATGGAGTACAAGCAATTTATGCACCTTTTACAGATGAACAGATTTCAGATAAAATTGCTGGAATGTTGAAAACGGATGATATAAAAGCAGATGTTGAAATTATTTATCAATCAGTAGGGAATTTACACAAAGCATGTCCAGATCATTTAGGTGATTGGTATTTTACCGGAGATTATCCTACACCAGGAGGTAATAGAGTGGTAAATGATGCTTTTATTAATTTTTATGAAGGAAATAATAAAAGAGCTTATTAATATGTTTAGTCAACCTGAACTTGTTTCAGGTTCTCATAATAATTTTATATGAAAAAAACCCACTCATTTGAGTGGGTTTTCTAATTGTAGTTATTATTTAATCAGTAGTTATTTAAATGCTAAATTATTTATTTTCAGCGTATAATTTTTCAACGTGATTCCAGTTAATTACATTAAAAAATGCATTAATATAATCTGGTCTTCTGTTTTGGTAGTTTAAATAGTAAGCGTGTTCCCAAACATCTAATGCTAAAATAGGAGTTCCTCCACAAGTAATTCCAGGCATTAATGGATTGTCTTGGTTTGCAGTTGAACAAATTTCAACTTTTCCACCTTTGTGTACACAAAGCCAAGCCCAACCAGATCCAAATCTAGTTGCTGCTGCTTTTGCAAAAGCATCTTTAAATGCATCAACAGAACCAAATTCTGCAATAATAGCATCTTTTAACTCGCCAGATAAGTATCCTTTTCCTTCAGGATTCATTACATCCCAAAATAATGAGTGATTGTAAAAACCACCACCGTTATTTCTAACAGCTCCATTATTCATGTCTAATCCATCTAAAATTTCTTCAATAGATTTTCCATCTAGATCAGTTCCAGCAATAGCATTGTTTAAATTGTTTGTATATCCTGCATGGTGCTTTGTATGGTGAATTTCCATAGTTCTTGCATCAATATGTGGTTCTAATGCATCATATGCATAAGGTAATTTTGGTAGTTCGAAAGCCATAATTGTATTCTTTTAGTTGTTAATATGTTTTATCAAAGGTAACGAACAGAATTGAATTAATAAAATCGATTGTTATTATACTATCATTACTAAAAACTATGGTTAATACTTGAATTTCTTAAATAAGTCCCAAAGTACAACACCTGTACTTACTGATATATTCAACGAATGCTTGGTGCCAAATTGTGGAATTTCAATACAATAATCACTAGCGGAAACAACTTCTTGTTGAACACCTTTAACTTCGTTACCCATTACAATGGCATATTTTTGATGTTGCTTAATGGTAAAATCTTGTAGCATTGTGCTGTTTTCAGCTTGTTCAATGGAACAAACAATTACATTTTCTTTTTTAAGGTTTTCAATAAGTTCAATAGTGTTTTCAACATATTCCCAAGCAACAGATTCTGTGGCACCCAATGCAGTTTTATGTATTTCTTTATGTGGTGGTTGAGCTGTAATTCCGCACAAGTATATTTTTTCAATTAAAAAAGCATCACTTGTTCTAAAAACTGAACCTATGTTATTTAAACTTCTAATATTGTCTAACACAACAATTAACGGGATTTTATCCGTTTTTTTGAAATCTTCAACATTTAACCTTCCAAGTTCGCTATTTTTTAATTTTCTCATTGTTATTGGTTCTTTGTCATATTGAGCGTATGCTAAATATCTTATACTTCATTCAGGATAACAAAAATAATGTAATTCCTAATTCACAATTCGTAATTTTAAATATAAAATGTAACTTCGCAAAACTAACTTAATTTCCTAAAAAATTGGCAGCAAAACCAAAGAAAGTAACTCCTTTAATGAAACAATACAATGCAATTAAGGTGAAATATCCTGATGCTATGTTGTTGTTTAGGGTTGGTGATTTTTACGAAACTTTTGGTGAAGATGCTAAAAAAGCTGCTCGAGTTTTAGGAATTATTTTAACCAAACGTGGAGCTGGTAGTGAAACCGAAACTGCTTTGGCTGGTTTTCCTCATCACTCACTAAACACCTATTTACCAAAATTGGTAAAAGCTGGAATGCGTGTTGCTATTTGCGATCAGTTAGAAGATCCAAAAATGACCAAGAAAATTGTAAAACGTGGTGTTACCGAATTGGTAACTCCTGGTGTTGCTTTAAACGATGAGGTTTTACAATCAAAGTCAAATAACTTTTTAGCGTCGGTTCATTTTGGAAAAAAAATAATTGGAGTTAGTTTTTTAGATGTTTCTACTGGTGAGTTTTTAACAGCTCAAGGAAATTCAGAATACATAGATAAGTTGTTGCAAAACTTTAATCCAAGTGAAGTTTTGGTACAAAAACAGCACAAAACCAAGTTTTTTGAGTTGTTTGGAGATCGTTTTTATACATTTTATTTAGAAGATTGGATTTTTCAACCAACGTATGCGTTGGAAACGTTAACCAATCATTTTAAAGTAAAAACACTAAAAGGTTTTGGTATTGATGATTTAAATGAAGGAATAATTTCGTCAGGTGCTGTACTTTATTATTTATCAGAAACGCAACATAATAAGTTAGATCATATTGCGGTAATTAATCGTATTTCTGAAGATAAATATGTTTGGATGGATCGTTTTACCATTCGTAATTTAGAATTGTACAGTTCAACATCAGTAAATGCAGTTACACTTTTAGATGTTATAGATAAAACCATTTCTCCAATGGGAGGAAGAATGTTAAAACGTTGGTTGGCGTTACCGTTGAAAGATGTAAATAGAATAAAAAAGCGTCACGATATTGTTAAACACTTTATTGATACAGATGACTTTTTTGACTTGTGTTCTTTTCAAATAAAGCAAATTAGTGACATTGAACGTTTAGTTTCAAAAGTTGCAACGGGTAAAGTAAATCCGCGTGAAGTTGTTTTGTTGAAAAATTCGTTAAATGCCATTCTTCCTATAAAAGAAGCTGCGGAAAAAAGCAAGAACGAAAGTTTAAGAATTATTGGTGAGCAATTGCAAAATTGCAATGCGCTTCGTGAAAAAATTTCTTTTACTATAAATGAAGATGCTCCGGTAAATATTAATAAAGGAAATAGTATTGCTGAAGGTGTTTCAGAAGAATTAGACGAATTACGAAGTATTTCAAATTCAGGGAAGGAATATTTAGACAATATGCTGGCTAGAGAAACTGAACGAACCGGAATTACTTCATTAAAAATAGCTTTTAACAACGTTTTTGGATATTATATTGAAGTGCGTAATTCGCATAAAGATAAAGTTCCTGAAGAATGGATTCGAAAGCAAACTTTGGTAAATGCCGAGCGTTATATTACTGAAGAATTAAAAGAATACGAAACCAAAATTTTAGGTGCCGAAGAAAAAATAGGAAAATTAGAACAAGAGATTTTTGCTGAATTAGTTAGCTCTTTACTAGATTATATTCAACCAATTCAATTAAATGCGCAGTTAATTGGACAAATAGATTGTTTGTTGTCTTTTGCTGAATTGGCAAAACAAAACAACTATATACGTCCGCAATTAGATGAAACTACCGATTTAGAGATTAAAAATGGTCGTCATCCGGTAATTGAAAAGCAATTGCCAATTGGCGAAGAATACATTGCAAACGATGTGGTTTTGAATAGAAATCAGCAACAAATTATTATGATTACCGGTCCAAATATGAGTGGTAAATCTGCAATTTTACGTCAAACCGCATTGATTGTTTTATTAGCTCAAATGGGAAGTTATGTTCCAGCTCAAAATGCTAGAATTGGTATTGTAGATAAAATATTTACGCGAGTTGGAGCAAGTGATAATATTTCAATGGGAGAATCAACTTTTATGGTTGAAATGAACGAAACTGCAAGTATTTTAAATAATATTTCTGAACGTAGTTTGGTGTTGCTAGATGAAATTGGACGTGGAACAAGTACGTACGATGGTATTTCTATTGCTTGGGCAATTGCCGAATATTTACACGAACATCCTTCAAAAGCAAAAACATTATTTGCCACCCATTATCACGAATTGAATGATATGACCAATACATTTGAACGTGTAAAAAACTTCAATGTTTCGGTAAAAGAATTAAAAGATAAGGTTATTTTCTTACGTAAATTGGTTGCTGGTGGAAGCGAGCATAGTTTTGGTATTTATGTAGCAAAATTGGCAGGAATGCCAACAGCGGTTGTTCATAGAGCTAGTAAAATGCTGAAGCAATTAGAGAAAAATCATACCAATGATGAGGTGAAAGAAACGCTGAAAAATGCACAAGATGATGAAATGCAATTGAGCTTTTTTCAACTCGATGATCCATTGTTAGAAGATATAAAAGAAGAAATTCTTTCAACAAATATTGATACTTTAACACCTATTGAAGCGTTGATGAAGTTGAATGAAATTAAACGAATGTTGATTAAGAAAAAGTAAATTTTGCCGTCATTCTGAATTTATTTCAGAATCTCATCATTATAATCGCCAATTTTTATGAGAACCTGAATCAAGTTTAGGTTGACGAATTGATGGTTTGACAGAATAGAGAAATAGTATTTAATGATAAACAATTTAGAACAAGGCTTTTTTGGAATTGGTATTCAAAACGGAAAAACTCCTGAAAATTTAGGTGTTTTATGGCGTTCTGCTCAAAATTTAGGAGCAAGTTTTATTTTTACCATTGGTAATAGATATGCAAAACAAGCTTGTGATACACATAAAGCAACGGGAGCAATGCCTTATTTTCATTATGAAAATTTTGAAGACTTTTATAATAATTTACCAAAAGGCGCACAATTAGTTGGTGTTGAAAAAAATGATGAGGCTGAACAATTAGAAACTTTTACACACCCAAGGCGATGTGTGTATTTGTTAGGAGCAGA
Source organism: Lutibacter sp. TH_r2 (assembly GCF_033101135.1). NCBI lineage: Bacteria > Pseudomonadati > Bacteroidota > Flavobacteriia > Flavobacteriales > Flavobacteriaceae > Lutibacter > Lutibacter sp. TH_r2. Next base: position 860,777 of record NZ_JAWMPV010000001.1, on the reverse strand, counting down.
AGATCACGGACTGTCTAAATTAGCACAAGAGAAATCTCATTTTCTAGTCAAATTCAAATCCGAATTAAGCTTGAATGTTTCTGTTGCTGGAAGTATTGTAATGTATGATAGACAAGCGAAATTAAACTTTAGTTAGAAAAATATGTTTAGGTACGGTTTTTGTTAATATTTTGTTAAAATAAATGCTATGAAAATAAAATTATGCTACTTAACGCTTTGCCTTATTGTTTGCTTCACGTCTATTTATTCTCAAGAGACTATTTCTAAAAAATTTATCGAACCTATTCAAGAAAATAGTTTGTTTAGGGAAAAAGTATTTCTACATGTAAATAAATCTACCTATTTTACTAATGAAACAATTTGGATTAAAGCTTATGTTGCAGAAGACGCCTTAAATACTCCATCAATTTATTCAAGTAATCTAATTATAAATCTATACGATTCTGAAAGTAATTTAATTGATAAAAAAACTTTATATATCCAAAAAGGTGTAGGTATTGGTGATTTTTTATTAGACTCTGATTTAAAATCAGGAACATACTTTATTAAAGCGTTTACCAATTATATGTTGAATTTTGGTAATGAGAATGTATTTTCTCAAGAAATTGAAATTATAAATTCAAAAAAGGAAAAAGAAATAATTCAAGAAGAATACACTACTAATTTTGATGTTCAGCTATTTCCCGAGAGTGGTTATCTATTAGAAGGTGTTGAAAATGTTTTAGGAATTAAAGCTTTAATAAATGGTAAAGGGTATCCTTTTACTGGAAAAATTATAAACTCAAAAGAAAAAGTAGTAGCTACATTTACAAGTAATAGGTTTGGAATGGGAAAGAGTGTTTTCAACTATGAAGAAGGTGAAACATATACAGCTATTGTAAATATTAATAAAACTATTCAGAAGGTAAAATTACCAACAGCTAATAAAACAGGTGTTGTTTTTAGTGTAGCGTCTAATCAAGAACAAGTAATTTTAACATTAAAAACCAATCAAGAAACCTTACCGTTATTAAAAAAAGCAAATTTAGATTTAATTTTTTATAGAAATAATTATATAAGCGAAGCTCTGTCCTTAAAGTTAATTAACAGTGAGCAAACAACTCAAGAGCTTATTTTTGATAAAAGTAAATTATTGGATGGAGTAAATATTGTGACTTTATTTAAAAACAATGAGCCAATTGCTGAGCGTAAATTTTTTATTGAAAAAGAACAAAATAAAACTGCTATTTTAATTAATAAATTAAAAACAGAAAACGATTCAATAAGTTTTAAAATTAAAACTATAAACTCTAATTTAAATCCAATTGCATCCCAGTTAAGTATTTCAGTGCTTCCAAATAACTCCTCTAATTTTAAAGAAAACCAGACTATTAAAAGTGCATTTTTATTAACGCCCTACGTAAAAGGAGAAATTGAAAACCCTTCATATTATTTTAATCATACCAATCCAACTAAAACAGCTTCATTAGATTTATTATTAATGAATCAAGGTTGGAGTACATATTCTTTAGAAGAAAAAATGAAAGAAATAAACCCAACCGAACTTTTTAAATTTGAAAGCGGGTTTACTTTAAATGGGAAATTAAAATGGAACCCAAAAGGTGCTAGTATTGGAATTTTATCTGATAACGGAAGATTAGCTGCGTATAGTGAAATTAATAAAATTGATAAAAATCGTGAATTTACATTTAAAAATGTATTTGGTTTTAAAAATGATACTATTAAGGTAACTTTAATAAATAATAAATCTACATTATCTAAACCAGCTTCTATTTCCTTTAGTGAAGATACTGTAAAAAGCTATGTTTTTTATAAAAAAAAATATTCTAAAAATAATACTGTAAAGCAAGAAGAAGAAAGTTTTAATGAAGTTTATTCTATTGTAAATCAATACAATTACCCAGATGTAGAGGTTTTAAAGCAGGTAGTTTTAAAAAATGTAAAATCTAAAAGAAAGAGAACTTTTTACGATGATGAAATGGATATAGCAAGTAGGCGAAGAGTTATTGCTGCAGGTTTTTACGACAACCATAAAGTAACAGAGAGAATAAGTGAAAATTACCTTAATTTGTTGCATTATTTTCAACAATTAGGAATGGTAGCTGGGAATTGTCCTAATAATTGTATTTTAAAGTTAAGAGGTGGTACATATACATTTAATAAAGGAGGTAGAGCAATTAGCCCAAATGTTTTTATAAATGATGTTAGAATAGATGGTGAAAGTCAAATTGAAATGTTTCAATCTACTAATATGGAAGATGTAGATGAAATATTAATAAATAGAACAGGAGCTGGTGGTGGTATTGAAGGAGTTGGTGGAATTGTTAAAATTTATCTCAAAAAAGGAGATCATAAATATTATAAATATGGAAAAACACTGTATCAAAATTTAATATTAAAAACTGGATTTGATAAAGCAAGTGATTATTTTGAACCTCAATATAACATCTATTCTAAAGAAGCTTTTAATTGGTCTGAAATTACATGGATAAACAATATGCAAACAAACGTTAATGGTGAAGCGATTATTAAAATTCCAAAAAATGCTTTTTCAAATGATTTTCAATTTATAATAAATGGATTTTCTGAACAAGGATTGTTATTTAATGCTATTTATAAAACTACTGAATAAACTTTTTAACAATTCAATATAGTTTCCTTTCAGTTTTGAATATTATTTTTAACTACCTTTGTAAATTAATTAATTATTCATGTTTTTATTTATTAGCGGAGCAGAGATATTTGTAATTTTGGTAATTGTTGTAATGCTTTTTGGAGCAGACAAGTTGCCTGAAATTGCGCGTGGATTAGGAAAAGGTATGCGTCAGGTAAAAGATGCTACTAATGATATTAAGCGTGAAATTAAAAATAGCGCTGAAAAACACGATATAGATATTGATGCTGCAACTAAAGTACGCGATGAAATTAATAAGGTAAAAGAAGATTTTTCAAATCCTGTTAAAAAAATAAAAAACAAAGTTATTGACGATATTTCTGGTCCAATAAAACGTTCAAAATAAATGGAAATTTGGTCTTCCATTATAGAATACGATAAACAATTACTACTTTATTTACATTCACAAGGAAACCCTTTTTGGGATAGTTTTTGGTTGTTTATTACCACTCCAATAAATTGGATTCCTTTATTTATATTGATTTTTTATTTAGGTTTTAGAAAGTTTAAATTAAAAAAAGCATTATTAATCTCGTTGTTTACAGCTATTAGCGCTGCTTTGGCTTTGGGAGTTGTGAATTTAATTAAAAATAGTGTTGAGCGCCTACGTCCAATTAACGATTTATCAATTAATAAAGCCATTCCGGTTTTAATTGAACATACAGATTTTAGTTTTGTTTCGGGTCATTCAACAGTATCATTTACCATTGCATTTATATCATTTTGGTTGCTTAAAAAGTATTATAAATGGATGTGGCTAGTTTTTTTATTTCCAATACTATTTGCGTATAGTAGAATTTATTTGGCAGCACATTTTCCAATAGATATAACCGTTGGAATGTTACTCGGTTATTTGATTGCTAAAGTGTTTTATGTGTTGATTATAAAAGTAGTTTTTAGAAGAGATTTTTAATTAACCATATTGGTGTGATGTGATTCTAAAACAAGTTTAGAATTACGTACTAAAATAAGTTATAGAACTCTACTAATTGTTAAACCATCTCTAATAGGTAGAATAATAGTTTCAACTCTTTTGTCTTCAGCAAGTAATTTGTTGTATTCTAGTAATGCTTTTGTATCTTTATCTTTAGCTTTTAATTCTTCAGCAACTTTTCCACTCCACAAAACATTATCGCTTAAAATTACACCACCAGTATTCATTTTATTAATAATTAGGTTGAAGTAATTTACGTAGTTAGATTTGTCTGCGTCGATAAAAACAAGGTCAAATTTATCTTCTAATGAAGGAATAATTTCAACAGCATTCCCAATTTTTTGTTGAAGTTGACTTCCATATTCAGATTTATCAAAAAAAACACGAACAAAGTCTTCTAATTCCTCATTTTTATCAATAGTAATTAGTTTACCGTTTGTTTGAATTCCTTCAGCTAAACACAATGCAGAATAGCCTGTGTAAGTACCAATTTCTAAAATGTTTTTGGGATTAATTAATTTAGAAATCATAGCTAATAATCTACCTTGGTAAGCACCACTTAACATACGTGGATTCATTATTTTTTGCCAGGTTTCTTTATTTAACTGTTGTAGTAATTCTGGCTCTTTTTCCGAGTGTTGCACAACGTAAGCATCTATTTTTTTTGGTATAAACTCCATAGAAAGCAAAGGTATAAAAAACGGAACTTATCTAATAAGTTCCGAAAAGGCTTTTTGGTTTATTATTGGTGGTTAAATTTTCACCTTTATTTCTTCTTCCATTGCTGATTTTTCTTTTTCGCAAAGACAATTATTTTTACATTTTTGTTTTTGTAAGCATTTACTTAAAACAGCATTTTGTTTGGAGTATAAGCTACAATTTTTACACATAAAAATATGAAAGCTCAATTTTATTTTTTCCCAAAAACTCGCTTCACCGTATTGACTTTTGTCGCATATTGTAGTTGCTTCGTCACAAGTTAATTTCATATAGCTAGATTTTTTATTTATTGAACCAATTATCTTCCATACATTTTCTTAATTGAGTTCTGGCTCTATGGATAATTACCCAAAGATTTGACGAAGTGATGTCTAATTCCTTACATATTTCCTCTGTTTCATACTGTTGCATTGTTTTCATTCTAAATACCATTTCGTATTTTTCTGGAAGTTTGTTAATGCAAGTTTCTAAAACCTCTTTTAGCTCATCATTTTCTATGTTTTTTTCAGCTTCGTTATTCCAGTTAGTTGGTACACGTTCTTCTAACCATTCACCTTCTTTTTCTCCGTCTGTATAAAAGTTAACTTTAACTTCAGCTTTTCCTTTGGCGGAATTTATTTTACGATAATAATCTATTATTTTTCGTTTTAGAATTGAAATCAGCCACGTTCGTTCGCTGGCTTTTCCTTGAAAATTTTTCATAGCTTTTAATCCTGCAAAAAATGTTTCTTGCACTAAATCTTTAGCTATTTCATGATTATTTACTCTACTAATAGTGTAGTTAAATAGATAATCGGCATGTGCTTTAACCCATTTGTTTGGGTTTAAAGTATGCTTGTTAGTAGACATAAATTAATAGGTTTTGAGCTAAAATATGTATTTATTTAGAATAATTCTAATTAATTACAATTTTCTCTTCTATTGAAGTTTATTAATAGGATGATATTTTATTTAGTAAAATCATCTATTATTTTGAACAAAAGCTCTTTATTTATAGGTTTAGTTAAATATGAATCAAATCCTTTACTTATTGCTGTTTCTTTTTCTGATTCCATTGCAAAGGCTGAAAGAGCTATTATTGGAATTTGAATTCCTTGTTTTTTAATTTCTTTCATAGCTTCATAACCATTTAATTTTGGCATTTTTATATCCATTAAAATTAAATCTATATTAGGATTATTTTTTGCTTTTTCTACTGCTAATAAGCCATTTTCAGCTTCAATAACTTTGAATTTAGTAGTGGAAAATAATTCGTTAATATACATCATGTTGTATTCTTCGTCTTCGGCTACTAAAATTGTTAGTTCTTTATTTTTCACGTTTATTTCTTTTTCAATTGATGATCTAATTATCTTTTTTTTTATTTTTTTATTGGGGTTGTAAGGTATTGTAAAAGTTATTGTGGTTCCTTTTTGGTTCGATTCTAAATGTATTTCTCCACCAAATAGTTCAATAAAATTTTTACTAATTGCCAAGCCTAAACCAGTTCCTTTTTGTTGTTTATGAATATTAGCTTGTATAAACCTATCAAATATTACAGGTTGTAATTCTTTTTCAATACCTATACCAGTATCTTTTATATAGAATTCAAGATATTTTTCTTTTACATTGTAACCTAATTTAACACTTCCAGTATTTGTGAATTTAAAAGCGTTTGAAAGTAGGTTATCAAAAACTTGTTTAAGTTTAGTTCTATCAGTTTTTATAGTTGATTTTAAGTTTTCTAAAGATTTATTTAAAATAAATTCAATATTTTTTTCGTTGGCAGTTGGTTTGTAAAAACTATAAAGTTCATCTAATAATTCGTTTACGTTAACATTATTATTATGAATTTGAGTTAACCCTGCTTCAATTTTAGAAATATCTAAAACATCATTTACAATAGATAGTAGTTGTTTACTGCTTTTTATAACTATGTTTGCGTACGATTGACGTTCTTTTTCGGTTATATTTTGTTTAGTAAATAGTTCAGAAAATCCAATAATACCGTTCATTGGAGTTCTAATTTCATGGCTCATGTTTGCTAAAAAGGCAGATTTTAGTCTGTCAGATTCTTGAGCTTTTAACAATGCTTCTTCGAGTTCTTTTTGTGAGTTTTTAATTTGAATAGAGCTACTAATTTGGTTTGCTACAAATTCTAAAAGTTTTACATCACTATCAGAATATGCGTTTTCATTAACATAGCTTTGAACTGCAATGGCTCCAAAAACATTATTTTGATTTTTTAAAGGTGCTCCAACCCAAATTTTAGATATTGAACCTACCATATCTACTTTACCCTGATCAATTAGTTTATTGTGTTGTTCAATATTAACTTTTAATGGTTTTTTTGTTTTAATAACATATCCAGTTAAAGTTCCCTTTGCTGGTAAATTTTTAGCTGTAAAATTATATTCATCAATAATAAAGGGTGTACTTATAGTGTCATTTTCTTTATTATAAAGTGCAATAAAAAAATTGTTTGTATCAATTACTTTATGTAATTCATCTTTTATAAATTCTCCAAACTCATTAAATTCATCTATTGTTAAAGCGGCGTTTGAAATGTTATAAATTACTTTTTCAAGTTTTTCTTTCTTTTTTCTTTCGGAAATATCTCTAACTATTCCGTGAATTTTCACTCTGTTATCATTGTCTATTATTCGTGTTAAATGAATTTCAGATGGAAAAATTCTGCCGTTTTTATCTTTGTGTTGAAATTCAAATTTATAACTTCCTTTAGCAAGGGTAATTTTTGCGGCTTTATTTGAAACTTCTCCAGAAAGTTCTCCGTTGGGTTGAAATTCAGGAGAAAAGAAGGTGGTTTTTTTGCCAACTATTTCATTTTTATTGGTACAAGCGTATAATTTAAGAGCAGCTTCATTACAATCTAAATAATTGCCTTTTTCATTAACAATCATTATTGGATCGTGCGATTTTTCAAATAAATCTTTGTATTTTGATTCTGATTTTTGAAGTGCTTCTTTGGCTTTGTTTTTTTCAGTAATATCTTCAATTAATGATGCAACACCTGTTATATTTCCATTTGCATCTTTTAAGGTTACATTGTACCAATCACATGTAATAATTTCACCATTTTTGGTAATATTGTTATTGGTATTTGTATGCCCACCAGTTTGTTTTAAAATAGTTTTCCATATACTTTGAATATCATTTACAATTGGTTTTGGAATAATTAGATCTTTTGCATGTTTACCAATTGCTTCTTCTGCTTTGTATCCAAAAATTCGTTCAGCAGAATTATTCCAATCAATAACTTTAAAATCTAAATTCCACATAATGGAAGCTAATGGAGTATTGTTAAATTGATCTATTAATCTTTGTGAGCTTTCAAATAAAAGGTTATCAGCTTTTTTTAATTCTGTAATATCTTCTACAATACCTTGTAAATGCGTAATTTTTCCGGCATAATTTCTAATAGCAGAAACTTTTGTTTTAACCCATTTAATAGAACCATCTTTAGCTATAACTCTAAATGGATCTGGTACAAATCCATTAGAGTTTTTACTTTTTGCTAGTTCAAATATTTTAGTTCTAAAGCTTTCAATATCATCTAAATAAATGCAATTATGAAGAAAAACATTTTGATTTGTGAACTCCTTATATGAGTATCCAAAAAGATCTTTAATGTTTTCTGAAGCAAATTCAACAGGGAAATTGTGTTCTGCTTTGCAAAGTATTGCTACTGAAGCACTTTTATTAATTATATCGTACGCTTTTTTTATTTCATTTTCACGTTCTTTTTTTTGGGTAATTTCTTGAAAGAAAATAAGAATTCCATCTTTTGAGGGTATTATACGGTTGTTAAACCATTTACCCCAAGGTGTAAAATAATTTTCGAACGAAACGGCTTCACCTTTTTTTGTAGCTTGATGGTATTTATCGTAAAATAAATCTCCTTTTTTTTCAGGGAATTCATCCCATAAGTTTTTGCCAATTAATTTGTCCGCATCTTTTTTTAGAAGTTTTGCCGCGGCTTGGTTTACATACAAATAGTTAGATTCATAATCTAGAATTACAAATCCATCCACAATATTTTTAAGTGTGTTTGAAAATAATTTTTTAGTTGCATTTAATTTTTTCTCGGCTAAAACTCTTTCAGAAATATCTTGACCAATACCTAAAATTTTCTCAATACGACCTTCATTATTAATTATAGCACTTCTTTTTTCACTAATATATTTTACAGTGCCGTTTTTGGTTATAATTCTATATTGAAATTGTTGTATGGGTGTGTCTAAAAATTTTTTAATAGAAAAATCTTGAACATTTTTTCTGTCTTCTATATGAACAAACGATAAGTAATATTCTAAATCATTAAATTTTTTATTTGGTTCTATCTCAAGCATTTTATAGATTTCTTCGGACCAATAAAGTTTGTTTGAAGAATAATCGTATTCCCAACTGCTTATTTTTGCAATGCTTTGGGTTTCTTTATATCTATTTTTACTTTCTAAAATAGATTTTTGTATTGTTAAATTTTCTGTGATATCTTCAATAGATACAACTACATTTTCAAGAGAGTCATTTTTTTTATCAAAAGCATTAATTTTAATTTTTACATTTATAATTTCTCCTAATAATGTTTTGTTAACTGTATGTATTTCAGCTTTTTTTTCTCCAGTTAAAAGTTTTTTTAGTAGTGTAGAAAATCCAATATTAGAATCTTTTGTAAAAACTAAATTTAAGTTTTCAAATAATTCTTTTTTGCTTTTAGCTTTAAAAAGCTCTAGTGTTTTATAATTTACATCTTTAATAGCAACTAGCGAAGCTAGTTTTTCTATAATTTCAGGATTTTCTTCTAAATATTGTTCATTTGAAATATGAAGATTTTGCGTAATAGAGTCTAGATAATTTTTTGCTTTAGAAAAGTCCTCTAACCATAATGATATGGGTGCATAATTAAAAAATGCTTCGTACTTTTCAATAGGAGTATTATAATTAATATTATTCTTTGTAGAAGAATTATTTCCTCCTTTTTTTTTCATAACACAAAATTTGTGGTTTATTGCTCTACAATATACTAAAATAAAGTTATTAGAATCATTACTTTATGCAGGAATCAAAAGTTTTATGGAAGTTCCAATAGATTGATTTTTAGTTATATTAATTGATCCATTATGTGAGTTAATTATTTTTTTAACAATGGCTAATCCTAATCCTAAACATTTTTTTTGATGGACATCGTAGGTGTTTTCAATAAAAAATTCTTTAAAAAGATTTGCTGTATTCTCTGTTTCAAAACCAATTCCATTATCTGTAATAGTAGTTATAATAGCGTTGTTTATTTTTTCTACTATAATTGAAATTGGCGTATCTTTTTTTGAAAACCTAATTGCATTATTAATTAATTGATTAATGGCATATTTTAATTCTGTTTTATCAAAATTAAAATAAATATTATCTTCAATATAAATATTAAAATTTATGTTGTTATTAGCATATTTAGTTTTAGAAAATTCAATTATTTCTGAAATAAATGTAGAATAATTAGAGTTAGATATATTTAATTGAAAATTAGTTGACTTAATACTATTTAATTTTGCAAACGAATTTAAAATTTCAATTGCATAATGTGATGAGTTTTTAATTATAGAAAGATACTTTTTTGTTTTTTCAGCATCAAAACTCATACTGTTATCTATTAACATTTCTGCAAAAGAAAAACTAGAGCCTACAGGGTTTTTTAGATTGTGAATTAATTTATTAATAATCTTGCTGTTTTCATTTTTCACCGTTTCTAATTCCGTAGTAAGTTGTTTGTTTTTTAAACTAATTTCAACAATTTTATCCTCAAGATCTATTTTAGAGTTACTTGTTATATTTGATTTCTTTTTCAAAATTTTCAAAATTTTAAAGTAAAAATACTGCGAATTAACTAATTATCAAATTAAGTTAGAGTATTTATTATAATTTAAAACACACTATTGTTTTTTTTAAAAAACTTGTAAAAAAAACAGACATTAATTCACATTAAAAAAATAAGTAAGGTTGTTTTTTAGTATTTTTACCCTCTTAAATTAAACTAAAGTAAAATGTCAACTGCAAAAAAGAGTTATAAAAAAATTACCACAAAATCATTAACTGATATGAAAAACAATGGCGAAAAAATAGCCATGTTAACTGCATATGATTATACAATGGCAAAAATTGTGGATAATGCTGGAATAGATATTATTTTAGTAGGAGATTCTGCGTCTAATGTTATGGCGGGTCATGAAACTACTTTACCTATTACACTAGATCAAATGATATATCATGCAAGTTCAGTTGTTAGAGCAACAAAACGTTCGTTGGTTGTTGTAGATTTACCTTTTGGTAGTTACCAAGGGAATTCTAAAAGTGCATTAGATTCTGCTATTAGAATTATGAAAGAATCTGGTGGACACTCTGTAAAACTTGAAGGTGGAAGTGAAATTGCAGAATCAATTTCAAGAATTTTAACTGCAGGAATCCCAGTTATGGGACATTTAGGGTTAACTCCACAATCTATTTATAAATTTGGAACTTTTACCGTTAGAGCTAAAGAAGAAGAAGAAGCAAATAAATTATTAGAAGATGCTAAATTGCTAGAAGAACTTGGATGTTTTGCGTTAGTTTTAGAAAAAATTCCTGCAAAATTAGCCAAAAAAGTTGCGGATAGTTTATCTATACCAGTAATTGGTATTGGAGCTGGAAATGGAGTTGATGGTCAAGTATTAGTTACACATGATATGTTGGGGATGACGCACGAGTTTCATCCACGTTTTTTACGTAGATACCTAGATTTATACTCTGAAATGTCAGGAGCTTTTCAAAGCTATATTACAGATGTTAAAAATATTGATTTTCCTAACGAGAGCGAACAATATTAAACTATGTTTAAAGTACTTCATATAGACACTAACCATTCTATTTTAAAAGAAGGATTAGAAAAATTAGGTTGTATTTGCAATGAAGATTATTCTTCATCTAAAGAAGAAATTGAAGCAAAAATTTCGGTGTACAACGGTGTTGTTATTAGAAGTAGATTTAAAATTGATAAGCAATTTATTGATGCTGCTAAAAACTTAAAATTTATTGCAAGAGTTGGTGCTGGGCTTGAAAGTATTGATGTTGAATATGCCGAACAAAAAGGAATCCATTTAATATCTGCTCCTGAAGGAAACCGAAATGCTGTTGGTGAACATGCATTAGGAATGCTACTTTCTTTATTTAATAACATAAAAAAAGCCGATTTAGAAATTAGAAAAGGTTCATGGTTACGTGAAGAAAATAGAGGTGTTGAATTAGAAGGCAAAACGGTTGGACTTATTGGCTATGGAAATATGGGTAAAGCATTTGCAAAAAAGTTACGTGGGTTTGATGTTGAAGTAATTTGTTACGATATTTTAGATGGTGTTGGTGATGAAAATTGTAAACAAGTTAGTTTACAAGAAGTACAAAAAAAAGCAGATGTTTTAAGTTTACACACACCATTTAACAAGCTTTCTCATCAAATGATAAATAATGAGTTTATAAATAAGTTTGCAAAACCATTTTACTTAATAAATACAGCTCGTGGTTCTGCAGTTGTTACAAGCCATTTAGTTAACGCACTTAAAAGTAAAAAAATAGTAGGAGCATGTTTAGATGTGCTCGAATACGAGAAAGGTTCTTTTGAGAATTTGTTTGAGAACGATACTTTACCAGATGCATTTGATTATTTAATAAAAGCAGAGAATGTGTTATTATCACCTCATATTGCTGGTTGGACAGTGGAATCTAAAATAAAATTAGCGCAAACTATTGTTAATAAAGTGGAAGCTATTTTTTATACTGAAACTAAAAAAGTTAAAGAGGAAATAGAAGAAAAAGTTACCGGAATTGGTGGTTTGTTTTTTAAATGTGAAAACCCTTCTGAATTAAAAGAATGGTACAAAAAGCATTTAGGGTTTAATACAGATGATTGGGGTAGTACATTTTGGTGGAAAGATAAAAATGGTACGGATGCAAGTACACAATGGAGTCCTTTTAAAAAGGATACCGATTACTTTAATCCTTCCAAAAAAGACTATATGTTTAACTATAGAGTTTCTAATTTAGAGAGATTATTAGAAAAGTTAAAAAATGAAGGTGTAACTTTGGTTGGAGAAATAGAAAAATACGAATACGGAAAATTTGGTTGGATTACAGATCCCGAAGGAAATAAAATTGAACTTTGGGAACCAATTGACAAGGCTTTTAAATAAATATAATAATAAATAAATAGTTAAAAAAATGGATGTTTTAGACGAAAAAGGAGGCGTAGCTCCTCAACAAGAAAGTAAAAGAATAGTAGCTGGTGTTTTAGCAATTTTGCTAGGTTCTTTGGGTATTCACAAATTTATTTTAGGATACACAAAAGCAGGAATTATTCAAATTATAATTTCAATTATTAGCTGTGGTATATTAGGTATTATTCCTTTTATTGAAGGAATTATTTACTTAACAAAATCTGATAATGAGTTTATTGAAACTTATCAAGTTAACGAAAAACAATGGTTCTAATAAGAATTATTTAGAAAAGGCTGTTTAAAAAACATTGAAAATTGTTATTCTGAATTTATTTCAGAATCTCATTATGCTGATTATTAATTAGTGTATGAGAACCTAAAATCGAAGTTTCTCCAATTTCTTATGATACTATAAGAAATAGATGAGTAAACAAAGTTCAGGTAGACAAAAATTCACTTTTTAGACAGCCTTTTCTTCTTTTTTATCATTTTCTAATTTGCTCTCCAATTCAGCCTGATATTCTTCCATAACAGGTTTTACGGTGCTATCTGGTATATCGGCAATTCTTATATACATTAAACCGTCTACAGAATTATTAAATTTAGGATCTACATTAAAAGCAACCAATCGAGCGTTTTGTTTTACGTATTTTTTTATTAATACAGGCATTCTTAAAGCGCCAGGTTCCAACTCGTCAATAACCTTATCAAACTTATTTAAATCTGCTTTAGTAGCGTCAAAAACAAAATCTTTGTCGGCATCTTTCAGTTTAACTTTATATTCTTTTTTAGGGTTAATATATTGAGCAATATATGGATCGTAATAATGAGATTTCATAAACTCAATCATTAAACTTTTTGAGAAGTTTGAAAATTGATTGCTTATACTAACACCTCCAATTAAATATTTGTATTCAGGATAACGTAGCGTAACATGCACAATTCCTTTCCATAAAAGGAATAATGGCATAGGTTTTTGTTGGTACTCTTTAATTATAAAAGCTCTTCCCATTTCAATAGAATTTTCCATCATTGAGAATAACTCGGGCTCAAATCTAAACAGTGTATGAACATAAAAACCTTCTATTCCATGTTTTTTGTATATATTTTTTCCAAGTCCCATTCTATATGCGCCAACTACTAAATTAGTTTCGTTATCCCATAAAAATAGATGATGGTAATAACTATCAAAAGTGTCTAAATCTATAGAAAGGTTTGTTCCTTCACCAACTTCTCTAAATGTAATTTCGCGAAGCCTTCCAATTTCAAACATTATATTTGGAATTTTTTTACTAGGCGCAAAAAATACTTCGTAATTTTTACTTACCAATAACCTACCATCATTGTTGCGTAAATCATCAACTTCTTGAATCATTTTATCAACATTACGTTGTGTTACAATTTCTTTAGGAGATTTATTTATTTTTAATGAATTTGAAGTTAGTGGTTTAGATGCCTTTTCAAAAGGATTTGCTAACATGTATGTTTTTTTTCTAATAAAATCAGAAAAATCTTGTGTGTTTTTGTACTCCAATTGATCTTTTACAGAAATAGGTTTACCTATTCTTACTTTTATTACACGATCACTTTGTGATAATAATTCAGAAGGTAATTTTGCGGTTCTAAACGTATCGTGTATGCGAGATAAAAAGTAAAATAACCTACTGTTTTTAGCATGAAAGTAAATTGGAATTACTGGAACTTTGGCTTTTTGTATTAATTTAATAGCACCATCTTCCCAAGGTCTATCAATTATTAATTTTTCATCTTTATAAGTTGAAACTTCACCAGCTGGAAAAACACCTAACGGATTTCCTTCGCGTAAATGTAGCAATGCAGTTTTTAAACCAGTTAAACTCGACTTAACATCTTTCCTGTCTTCAAAAGGATTTACAGGCATTATGTAAGGTTTCATGGGTTTAATTCTATGCAGTAGAAAGTTGGCTATAATTTTATAATCAGGTCGTTTTTCAATTAATAATTTTAAAAGTAAAATACCATCAACACCTCCAAGCGGATGATTAGAAACGGTAATAAAAGCACCGTCTTTTGGAATACGTTTTAAATCCTCTTCAGGAATATCAAAAGTCACTCCAAAATCCTCTAAAATAGCATTTAAGAAATCTAGTTCTTTTAAATGCTTGTTTTTGTTGTAAATTCTATTAATTGACGAAATTCTTAAAAGTTTCATTAAAACCCAACCAATAAAGGTTCCAATAAAACCATATTTATCAAGGTTAATAGCTTTTGCAACTTCTTTAGGTGTTACTAAACTCATTAATTGTTAATTTGGCTAAATACAAAAATACGCTTTTTATTTTTATGAATTTATTACTATTTGAACAGTATTTTGTGTTATTTGTTTTAATAACACATTTCCTTTTTGTTCAATTTGTTCAATTGCATTTTTTGTAGCGTGCCTAACGGTATATAATATGGTGCTATTCCAGTAGTTAACGGTGTATTTTTGTTTAATTTCTTTTAGAAAATCTGGAAAAGTGTTAAACGTATCTTCAATACAAACAGAAAAGCTTAATGCTGAATTTTGAATTAAATTTACTTTTAGTTGATGGTTGTGAAGTATTTTAAAAACATCACTTAAATTATGTTCTACCATAAACGAAAAATCTAATGCTGAAACAGAAACTAAAATTTGATTTTGTTTTAATATAAAACATGGAACTTCGGGAACTAAAGTTTTTCCTTTTCCAACTACTGTTCCTTTTTTAGTAACATTGGTAAAAGAACGAACGTACAAAGGAATTTCTTTATTTTCTAGAGGTTTTAATGTTTTTGGATGAATAACCGAAGCGCCATAAAAAGCCATTTCAATTGCTTCAGAATAGGAAATTTGTTCTAATAATTGTGTGTTTTTAAAATAACGAGGATCGGCATTTAAAACACCGTCAACATCTTTCCAAATACTTAAACTAGTTGCATTTAAACAAAAGGCAAAAATTGCTGCAGAATAATCGGAACCTTCTCTACCTAATGTTGTGGTTTCTTTTTTTGAATTGCTACCTAAAAAACCTTGTGTAATATATAGTTTACGGTTGTCTAATTTTGAAATACAGTTTAAAGTTTCTTCCCAATTTATAGTTGCATTTCTATAAGTTGAGTCTGTTTTAATATAATCTCTAACGTCAATCCAACAATTGGTTATTCCAATTTTATTTAAGTAAAAACTAACAATAGTTGTTGAAATTAATTCTCCAAAACCAACTATTTGATCGTAAATAAAACTATAATTTTTAGATTTGTTTGAAATTAAAAAACCACTCATTTGCCCAAAAAGTTTTTCAATTTCAAAAGTAATTTCTTTAGAATTTTCGAATAACTGATTTATAATTTCAAAATGATAATTTCTAACAAACTTAATAGCATCTTTAACTTCAGGTTTGCCTTTAACATAGAGATTTATAATATTTTCAAAAGCGTTTGTCATTTTTCCCATAGCCGAAATAACAATCAATGTATTCTCAATACCTTCATGTTTTAAAACATTGGCTACATTTTTAATACTTTCAGCATCTTTAACAGATGCTCCACCAAACTTAAAAATTCTCATTTATTATAAGTCTAAATATTTTTGCATTGCTGCGCGATCAATTTGTGCCGTATCCCAATCTCTAAGTACTTGCGCACCTGTACTTTCATAAAAATTAACAGCAGGAGTATTCCAATCTAAAACAGCCCATTCTATTCGTTCAACACCAATATTGTAACCGTATTCTATAACTTTTTTATACAATTCACTTCCAATTTTTAATCCTCTTTTACTTTTAGTAACAATTAAATCTTCTAAATGAATGGTTGGTCCTTTCCAGGTTGAATATCTTGGGTAAAATAATGCCATTCCAACAATTTTATTATTTATTTCAGCAACAAAACAATTAAATAATGGTTGTTTACCAAAACCTGCTTTTTCTAAATCATTAACGGTAACTATTACCGCATTTTCTTCTTTTTCAAAAATAGCTAATTCTTTAATTAGTTTTAAAACAGAAGGCATATCTGTTATTTCAGCTTTTCTAATTGTAAAATTCATACACTTATAATAATATATAGTTGGCTAATGTAAAAAATCTAATGATATGAGTATGTGAAAAATAGGCTGTTTTTACAAAAAAAAAATACGATATTTGTATACATACTTAAACTACAATTAAAAATGGAAGAGATTAATTTAACAACACTTGGAGAATTTATTATAGAAAATCAAAAACATTACAAATCAACCTCGGGTGAGTTTTCTAGGTTGTTAAGTTCTATAAAACTTGCGGCTAAAATTGTGAATCACAGTGTAAGTAAGGCTGGTTTGGTAGATATTTTAGGTGCTGCTGGTGATACTAATATTCAAGGTGAAGATCAACAAAAATTAGATGTTTACGCGAATGATGTATTTATGAAAACGCTTGTAAACAGAGAAATTGCTTGCGGAATTGCAAGTGAAGAAGAAGATGAGTTTGTTGTAATTAAAGGTAAACAGGGAACTAACGAGAATAAGTATGTAATGTTGATTGATCCATTAGATGGTTCATCAAATATAGATGTAAATGTTTCTGTTGGAACTATTTTTTCAATTTATAAAAGAGTTACAAAAATTGGTACGCCTGTTCAAATTGAAGATTTTTTACAATGTGGAAGCCAACAAGTAGCTGCAGGTTATGTAGTTTATGGTACATCAACAATGTTAGTTTATACTTCTGGACATGGTGTAAATGGTTTTACATTAAACCCTGCAATTGGTTCTTTTCACTTATCGCATCCTAATATGATGTTTCCAAAAGACGGTAAAATTTATTCTATAAATGAAGGAAATTATGTGCATTTTCCACAAGGTGTAAAAGATTATTTAAAATATTGCCAAGAAGAAAAGGATAACAGACCATACACTTCACGTTATATAGGATCTTTAGTATCAGATTTTCATAGAAATATGATTAAAGGTGGTATTTATTTATACCCAACAAGTTCTATTGGTCCAAAAGGAAAATTAAGATTGTTGTATGAATGTAATCCAATGGCGTTTTTAGCTGAACAAGCAGGTGGTAAAGCAAGTGATGGCTATAAAAGAATTATGGATATAAAACCAACAGAATTACACCAACGTGTTCCATTTTTCTGTGGAAGTGTAAATATGGTTGAAAAGGCTGAAGAGTTTATGGCTAAACACCCTGAAGATGCTAATTATGCAAGTTTAGATTCCTAAAATCATTTTAGCAATCCAGAAATAAATTAAAATTCCAAAAATATCATTTGAGGTTGTAATAAATGGTCCTGTAGCAATTGCAGGATCTACACCTCTTTTGTTTAAAAATAAAGGAATAAAAGTACCTATTATACCTGCAACAACAATAACAACAATAAGTGAAACAGATATGGCTAAAGCTTTCATCATTTCGCCTTTATAAATCCAAACAAACGCAAATAGGAATAGTGCTAAAAACAAACCATTAAGTAAAGCTAAAAGCATTTCTTTTAAAAGCCGTTTGTTAATACTTCCTTTTATATCATCATTGGCTAAACCTTGAACAATAATAGCGCTAGATTGTACACCAACGTTACCTGCCATTGCGGCAATTAGTGGTGTAAAGAAAAATAATACGGCATATTTATTAAAAGCTTCTTGAAAACCTTCCATAATTAAAAAAGCACCAACACCACCAAGTAAACCTAAAAATAACCAAGGTAAACGTGCTCTTGTAAGTTCCCAAATAGTATCATCTGCCTCTACATCTTCAACTAAACCGGCAGCCATTTGGTAATCTTTTTCGGCTTCTTCTTTAATTACATCAACAATATCATCAATGGTAATTCTACCAACTAAACGTCCTAATTCATCAACTACTGGAATAGCTTCTAAATCGTATTTTTGCATTATTCTAGCAACTTCTTCTGCTTCTTCATGTACTGTTACAGAATCAACTTTTTTTATTAAAACATCTTTAATAGCTGTTTTAGTTGAAGTGGTTAGTAAATCTTTTAATGATAAGCGACCTTTTAATTTATCATTATCATCAACAACATAAATAGAATGTACTCTAGTTACTTCTTCTGCTTGTGCTCGCATTTCTTTAACACATGTTAGTACATTCCAATTTTCATTTACTTTTACTAACTCTTTTGCCATTAATCCACCAGCGGTATCTTCGTCGTAACGTAAAAGTTCTACAATTTCTTTGGCGTGTTCTACATCTTCAATATGCGAAATTACTTCTTCTTTTTGCTCTTCAGAAAGTTCAGAAATAATATCGGCGGCATCATCGGTGTCTAATTCGCCAAGTTCTTCGGCAATTTCTTTAGAAGAAAGCTCTTTTAGAATTTTTTCACGATCATCTTCATCTAATTCAGCAATAACTTCTGAAGTTACATCACTATCTAAAAGTCGAATTAAGTAAACACTTTCCTCAAGATATAGTTCCTCTAAAATTTCAGCAATATCCGCATAATGGATTTCTTCTAATAGCAATAATAACGATTTGTTATTTTTATCTGCAATTAAAAGCTGAACATCTTCTATAAACTGTTTTGTTATTTCAACTGACATCTTTCTCTATTTTAGAAGTGAGGCTTATAAATTCTTGAACCGATAATTGTTCTGGACGTTTTCCAAAGATACTATCTTCTCGTAAACTATCCGAAAGATTCAATGTTTTTAAACTGTTACGAAGTGTTTTTCTGCGTTGTTGAAATGCCGTTTTTACAACTCGGTAAAACATTTTTTCGCTTACTGGAATTGAATAATTTTCTTTTCTAATTAAACGTAAAACACCAGAATCTACTTTTGGAGGCGGATTAAATACTGAAGGTGGAACCGTAAATAAATATTCAGCAGTGTAAAAAGCTTGTGTTAAAACCGATAGAATTCCGTATGCTTTTGTGCCAGGTTTTTCACAAATACGTTGGGCAACTTCTTTTTGAAACATTCCTGTAAATTCAGCAATTTGTTCTTTGTTTTCAAGAGTTTTAAAAACTATTTGTGTTGAAATATTATAAGGGAAATTTCCAGTAATAGCTAATTGTTCATCACCAAAAAAATCAGATATATTAATTTTTAAAAAGTCTTTTGAAATTATTCTATTTGCTAGATTTAAGTAATGAGATTGTAAATATTCAACCGATTCTGTATCTATTTCTATTACATGTGTTGTAAATGGTTTTTGGAGCAAATACTTTGTTAAAACACCCATTCCTGGTCCAATTTCCAAAACATTTTTATACCCTTTTTCGGTTAAAGTATCTGCAATTTTTTTTGCAATATTTTCATCTTTTAAAAAATGTTGACCTAGGTGTTTTTTTGCTCTTACACTCATAAAAAGCTTTTTTATTTTTAGTTTTTTAGACTCATGCTAAATTGTTCAGCAATTACTTGTAATTCTGTTGAAAATGATAGTACTTTTTCACCAAAAAGTTGTTTTATTTCTTTTTGAATATTTGCATCGAATTTAGTGTAATAAATATCAAGCGTTTCTACACTATCGGTTGTGTATTGCACCGCATAAGTAGTTCCTCCCATTTCTTCTTGAACCATAACCTGGCTTATTTTTGCAGAAGTAAACAATTCTGTTGAAAGCATAGCAGGAATGTGTTTTGATTTCATCCATTGCAGCCATTCATCGTGTATACTTTGGTCTATATTACTTGTTACGTTGTATATGTACATTTTTATTGAAAGATTAAATTATTGTAAAATTTAAAGCTTATAGTTGATTTTAATTGTCAAAAGTAGCCAAACTAATTTACAAAGTCGCCTCGTAGTTTCCTGAATTTTTTTCGAGCTTCTACTAAATATATGCTCGAAGGGTATTCGAAAATTATTTTTTGATAATACTCTTTAGCTTTTTCCAGATTATTATATTGGTTTTTATAGAGTTCTGCTAATTTATATATGGCATCATCAACTAAAATATCTTCGGGGTTTAGTGCTATAATTTTTAGGTAATTTGTTTCAGCTTTATCAAATTCTTTTTCAAGTTGAAATAATTCAGCCTGTTTGAATAATGCTTCATCAATAATTGGATGTTCTTTTAAACTTTTTATAGATAAAAGTGCTGTTAAAGTATCAATAGCAGCAGTATTTTTATGCTGGAACGAAAGCAAATCTGCTTTAGCATACGTTTTTAATGCAATTTTTAAACTATCCATTACTTGGTTATCTGTAATTAGTAGGTTTAAATCTAAAGCATCGTTTGCTATAAGTTGTGAGGTAGAGTTTTTAAGTATTTTTAGTTGGGATTGTGCCCATTCAAAATCTCCTTTATAATATGAAGTTTTTGCTATTTTAAAACGTGCTAATTGCCCAATTACATGATTTTTTAGATTGTTTTGAACTTGTGTATAATAAATTAATGCGCTGTTAAATTTATTATCAAAAACTAATATATCTGCTATTTTAGTTTTAGCTTTTCCTTTTTCAAAATCGCTTAATGGAAGCTTTAAACAGTTTTTTAACGTGTTAATGGCATTGTTAATTTCATTTTTTTTAAACGCTAAAAAATCTGCATACGCTAGTTGAATTCCAAAAGTTTCAAAACCATTTCCGTATTGTTTAAATAATTCTAAAAATTGATTTTGAATGGTTTCAATAGAAGCTTCTTGATCCATATCTATTTGTAGTAGATATAATTTTCCAGCTAATTTATCAGAATTATCAGTTGCATTTTCAATTACATATTCAAATGCATTTTTTGCTGTTTCATAATCGTTGTTTTCAAAAGCAACTCCACCAACTTCAATTATTGTAGTTAGCGTTTCTAAAGTTCTTTTATAAATTGCTTTTTCTTGTATTAACGCTTTATTGTAATCTTTTTGTTGCATATATAACCAGCTTAACATCTCATTACAGTTAGTGTCTGGGTTATTTTGCATGCGTTTAAAAAGTAATTTTTTTAACGAAATATTGTACTTGTTTTCACTATCATCTGTAATAAATTTTCCAATATATGTTTTGGAAGAGGGTAAATAACTATCGTTTAATGAAATCATGTTTAAATACGTGTCAAACATTTTTTCTATTTCCCCTTTTTCGCCATAAATAAAAGCTAATTGAAAATAATAATTAACTGTTGGATTCACTTCCATTGCTTTTTTATAAGCTTTTATTGCATAATCTAATAAGTGATTATCTTGAAATGATTTTCCTATTAAATAGCCTAAAGCAGCATTTTTAGGTTTATTTATGTAGCTTAAAGCTTTTTGATAATAGTTTTTAGCTTGAATAGTATCTTGTTGTAATTGAAAATTATAACCTAGTTCTGCGTATAAATATTCTTTTTTTTGGTAATTATTTAATTGATTTTCAATAATGGTTTCTACATTGCTGTATTTTTCTAATTGCTGGTAACAATCAATTAAATAGTTAACATAATTAGAGTTGTAAGGGTGTTTTTCATATAAGGTTTTATAAATAGCTGATGCTTTTTCATATTCACCATTTCTAAAGTATTGATAGGCTAATTGCTGTTCTTGTGCAAAAGTTTGCAAAGAGCATAAGGCAATTAAAATAATCAAAAAAACACGCATATTTAGTGAGTTTATGTTGGTAAATATAACCAATCAAGTGTTAAAATATTTATAAAACCAATAGTTTTTGGAATAACATCTGTAACATTTTGGCACGGAAATTGTCTTAACAGTATAAAACAATCAAATTTTTTTAAAATGAAAGAACTAATCAGAAAATACGAGACAGCTAAACAAAAAGCAACAAACTTTATGAAAGCAGGAAAATTACACAAGTATTTTGAAGCTTTAGTAGAAATGAACAACTACAAAAACCAATTAAAATTAGTTGCAACACAATCTAATTAATAATATTAAAACCGCAATAAGGTATTAATACATCAGGAATTTTGATGCCTTCAGGTGTTTGACAGTTTTCTAATAAACCTGCTAAAACACGTGGTAATGCTAAAGAGCTTCCATTTAGTGTATGAGCTAATTCACTTTTTCCTTCAGCATTTTTAAAACGTAGTTTTAATCTATTTGCTTGAAAATTTTCAAAGTTAGAAACTGAACTTATTTCTAACCAACGATCTTGAGCTGTAGAAAACATTTCAAAATCATAAGTTAAAGCAGAAGTAAATCCAATATCACCACCACATAAACGTAAAATACGATAAGGCATTTTTAATTCTTGTAAAATTCCTTTAACGTGTTCTACCATTCCATCAAGTGCTTCGTAAGATTTTGTAGGGTGTTCAATACGCACAATTTCTACTTTATCAAACTGATGCAATCTATTTAAACCTCTAACATGCGCTCCGTAAGAACCAGCTTCACGTCTAAAACAAGGAGTATAAGCTGTATTGCAAATTGGAAATTCACTTTCTTTTACAATAACATCTCTATAAATATTAGTTACTGGAACTTCACCAGTTGGTATTAAATATAAATCATCTTGCGCATCGTGATACATTTGACCTTCTTTATCTGGTAATTGTCCAGTTGCAATTCCTGAAGCTTCGTTTACTAAATGTGGAACTTGAACTTCATTATAACCAGCTTCAGTGTTTTTATCTAAAAAGTAATTGATTAAAGCGCGTTGTAATTTTGCTCCTTTACCTTTATAAACTGGAAATCCTGCACCTGTGATTTTGTTTCCTAATTCAAAATCAATAATGTCGTATTTTTTAGCTAATTCCCAATGCGGTAATGCACCTTCGTGTAACGTTGGTACGGTTCCTTCTTCAAAAATAGTTACATTATCTTCTTCAGAATTTCCTCCAGGAACAATTTTGTTTGGAATGTTAGGAATTAAGTATAATAATTCTTGTAGTTCGTTTGCTTTATCTTGTAGTTTTTCACCTAAAACTTTTGAAGTTTCTTTTAATTCAACCGTTTTTTGTTTTAAAACTTCAGCTTCTTCACGTTTACCAGTTTTAAATAATTGCCCAATATCCTTTGATAATTTATTAGATTCTGCTAAAACACTATCCAATTCTGTTTGAATTGATCTTCTTTCTTCATCAGCAGCAATAGTTTTGCTCACTAATTCTTCTGCATTTGCTAAATTTCTTTTAGCTAATCCTTCTAAAACAATTTCTTTGTTTTCTCTAATAAACGCTACTTGTAACATTCTAATTTGATTTTGTTAATGCGCAAATTTAACAATATAGAATAAAACTAAAGATTTTATTTTAAGGAAATTGTTTGGTTAATGCTCGAAATAATTTGTGGAACTTGTGTAATAGTGAAATTTATATCGAAATTAAATTTGTTTTCTGAAAGCCGAGCTATTGAAAAAGAGCCTTTTTCAATAGGAAAATAACCTGTTTCACCTTTGCAATAACATAACCTTCCAAAATATAATTTTATTTGTTGAAGGTCCTGATTTATAAGAGTCATATTTTCTATTGAGCTTAATTCTGCATATACTATTTCTGTATACGAACCATCTTTTAGGCTTTTTTCTGTGTTTTTACTAAAAGTATATTTTAATAAAATCTTATTTCCATTATTAATAACTGGATAGCCAATGTTAAATTTATCTTTTTTAAATTCAATAGTTTTGTTTGGAATAATTTCAAGTGTACATGTTGAATTTTCCATACAATCTTCAATATTTTGACTGATAGTTTCCATATCAATTAATTCTTCTTGATTTATGGCTGTTGTTTTTTGTACAGGTTTACAAGACATTATAAGTAGTATTGCAGCAAGATAAATTAGAAGCTTTTTCATTTTTTGAAGATACTAATTTTAAATAACTTTTGAAGTGTCAATAAGTTGTAGAGATTTTATTTTATCGCTTTTTAATTGATGTTTTAATTCGTCAATTGAATTAAATTTTTGTTCTTCACGTAAAAATTTAAGAACTTCAATTTTAATAATCTCTCCATATAAATTTTGGTCAAAATTAAAAAAATGAATTTCAATAGTTTGATTTTTTCCACTAACCGTAGGTCTATATCCAATATTCATCATGCCGTAAACCACCTTATTGTTTATAAATGATTTTACTATGTACGCTCCAGTTTTTGGAATTAGTTTATAGGTTTCTTTAATAAATAAATTAGCTGTAGGAAAGCCTATTTTTTCTCCTAAATTTTTTCCTTCAACAATTTTACCGGTAAGCATAAAATTGTAACCTAAATAACTGTTTGCTTTTTCAATTTCTCCGTTAGAAATTGCTTTTCTAATTTTAGTGGAGCTTACTGCGATATTGTCAATGTCTTTTTGAGAAATTTCTTTTACACTAAAATCGTAGGTATGACCGTAATCTTCTAATTGTTCAAAATTTCCTTCTCTATTTTTTCCGAAATGATGGTCGTAACCAATAAAAAGTTTAGAAACATGTAACGTATTTACTAATATATTTCTAACAAATTTTAATGCTGAAAGTCTGGAGAATTCTTCATTAAATTCATACACAACTACATTATCTAAACCACTTTTTTTAAACAAATTAATTCGTTCATCAATAGTATTAATTAATTTAATGTCAATATCTTTTTGTAATACCATTCTTGGATGCGGAAAAAAAGTAAGTAAAAGAGATTCAGCATTTTTTTTAGCTGCTCCTTTAATTAATTGCTTTAAAACTTTTTGATGCCCAACATGTACACCGTCAAATGTGCCAATGGTTATAAAGGTTTTTGAATTGGAATTATAGTTGGATAAGTTGTTAAATATTTTCAATTGTATTTCTATTAATTAGAATTGTATTGATTGCAAAAATAACTTTTTAAATGAATTTAATTTTAAGAAAGGAAATTATTTAAGTTACAAGTTTAGTAAATCCTTTAAATTGATGTTATATTTGTTTGTTAGGCTTGAATTTTAAAATTTATTATAATGATATCAAGAGAGAAAAATATTTTCGCATCAATAGTGCTTATTTTTACTTTATTTTTTTCATCATATTCTCAACAGAATAATAGTTTGTGGAGCAAACAAAATAATCAAAAAAAAGAGGTAAGTGAAAAATTGTATAGAAAATCAGAACCAAAAAAGTTTGAAAGATTTGATTTGAATTATAATTCGTTTGAAAATGTATTATCAAATGCTTCAGATAAATTAAATTCTGGGAAATCTTCCACTATAATAACATTTCCAAATGAAAAAGGAGAATTAGAAGAGTTTAAAGTTTTTGAAGCTTCTATTATGGAAGAAGCACTTCAAAAAAGATTTAAAACATTAAAATCCTTTAAGGGTGTTAGTTTAAATAATTCTTCTAAAACCATTCGATTTAGTTTAACCAATTTAGGTTTACATGCCATGATTTTTGGAGGTGAATATGGAACAGTTTTTATAGATCCAGAAACTAGGTCAAAAACTGAATACATAATGTATAATCGAAACCAATTACCAGTAATTGAACCTTTTGAGTGTACATTCGATGATATTAATGAAAAGGAACTAAATCAAATTGATGATACTGAACAATTTAAAGCCGAAAATGCTGATGATGGAAATTTACGTACTTACAGATTGGCAATTGCAACTACGGGAGAATATTCTCAATTTCATTTAGATAGACAAGGTGTTAGTGATGCTGCTTCCGATGAAGAAAAAAAAGCAGCTGTGTTATCTGCTATTGTTACTACTATGACAAGAGTAAATGGTATTTATGAACGAGACGTAGCTTTAACAATGGTTTTGGTTGACAATAACACCGAAATTATTTTTTTAAATTCAGACAGTGATGGTTTTACAAATAATAGTGCTAGTGACTTAATAGATGAAAGCCAAACAGTTATTGATGCCAATATTGGTGTTGAAAATTATGATATTGGACATACATTTAGCACCGGTGGAGGAGGATTGGCACAATTAAATTCGCCTTGTACTTCAAGTAAAGCTAAAGGAATTACAGGGTCAACTAGTCCTGTTGGAGATTCATATGATATTGACTATGTTTCACATGAGATGGGACATCAATTTGGTGCAACACATACATTTAATAGTGAATCTGGAAGTTGTAGTGGAAATAGAACAGCTTCAACATCTGTAGAGCCAGGTAGTGGTTCAACTATTATGGCTTATGCAGGGCTTTGTTCTCCTGAAAATGTTCAAAATTTAAGTGATGATTATTTTCACCAAGTAAGTATACAACAGATGTGGTCTAATATTTCAGAAGGTAATAGTAGTTCTTGTGCAGAAATAACATCAATTAACAATGCAGTTCCTGTAATTGAAGATCTTTCAAATTATAATGTTCCTGTTTCAACACCGTTAATTTTAGATGTGACTGCTTCAGATCAAGATGGAGATGTATTAACATATAATTGGGAGCAATTAGATGTTGAGCTTGCAGATATGCCACCTGTTTCAACTTCATCAGTTGGACCTGCTTTTAGATCATTTAATTCTACTATATCTTCAAAAAGATATTTACCTAGTTTAGCAACCGTTATTAGTGGTGATTTATCTAGTGAATGGGAGGTGTTGCCTTCAGTTGGTAGAACAATGAAATTTGGTGTAATAGTTAGAGATAATAATGTAAATGGAGGACAAACAGCTACTGATAATTTAACGCTAACATTTAATGAGGGTTCAGGACCATTTAAAGTTACATCTCAATCAGAGGCTGAAACATGGTCTGCGGGAACAGCTCAAACTATTGTTTGGGATGTGGCAAATACAGATTCAAGCCCTATCAATTGTAATTTTGTAAATATATTATTGTCGTTAGATGGAGGAAACACATATCCTAATATTTTAGCTTCAAATGTTACTAATAATGGTCAGTACACATTAAACGTGCCTAATGTAGTTACTACACAGGGAAAAATAAAAGTGGAAAGTGTAGGGAATATTTTTTACGCACTAAATAGTGGTTTAATTTCAATAGAACCGTCTGAATTTATACTAAATTTCGATAATAATATTCAAGTAGTTTGTGAACCATCCAATGCAACTTATACCTTTACATACAATACTTATAATGCTTTTTCTGAAGAGGTAACTTTTTCAGCTTCTAGTTTACCAACTGGAGCGGCTGTTTCATTTAACCCTGTTTCTGCTTCAGAAGATGGAACTTCAGTAGAAATGATTATTTCAAACTTAACATCAACCAATATAGGAACAACAGATATTTTAGTAAATGGAACTTCAAGTGCAACGTCAGTTTCAAAAACTAGTGTTGCAATATTAGACGTTTATTCAGATACAATTGAACCTCCAATATTGTTGAGCCCTAGTAATGAAGAGTCAAATTTATTATTACCAATTTTATTGGAATGGGAAAATAACGATAATGCTATTTCTTATAATTTAGAAGTTGCTGAAGACGATTCCTTTACAACAACTGTTATTAATGAAGGTTTAATTAGTAATAATTTTCAAGTTGATAATTTAAATAATGGCACAACATATTATTGGAGAGTTAAAACAATTAATAATTGTGGAGAAAGTGATTATTCTGAAATTTTTAGTTTTACAACAGAATTTATAGATTGTGTAACCGAAGCTTCAACAGATATTCCTAAAAACATTCCTGATAATTCATCAATAGGTGTTTCATCATCAATACAAGTAACCAATAATTTAAATATTACAGATGTTAATGTTACTCTAAATATAACACATCCATGGGTTGGAGACTTAACTTTATCTTTAACAAGTCCAAAAGGTACCACAGTAGAATTAGTACAAAATATAGGTGATGAAGGAGATAATTTTGAAAACACAGTTTTTGATGATGATGCAGATGAAAGCATAGTAACCGGTATTGCTCCATATACAGGCTCTTATAAACCTCAAAATAGCTTATCTATTTTTAATAATGAAGATGCTATAGGTGAATGGAAGCTAAAAGCAGTTGATGGTGGATTAAGCGATATAGGGAGTTTAAATAGTTGGAGTTTAAATATTTGTGGTGTTTCTTATGGCGGAGATTATATATTTAAAGTTGAAACTATTGGTGAAACATGTCCAAATGAAAACAATGGAATAATTAATATTAGTACTACTGATAATTCAAATTTTGTAGCAACATTAGATGGTACAACAACTTATAATTTCACAAACAATTTAAGTATTTCAGATTTAAGTCCAGATAATTATGAATTGTGTATTACTAAAGATGGAGGAACATTTGAGCAATGTTATAAGTTTTCTATTGCTGAAGGAATTATTGTTTTAGGAAAATCATCAATTTTATCAAACAAAATAGAATTTGATATTGAACAAGGTACAGCGCCATATTATGTTTTTGTAAATGGAGTTGAAAAAATTATAACTAGTAATAAAAAAATTAATGTTGAAGTTTCTCATGGAGATTTAGTTGAATTAAAAACTAGTGTAGATTGTGAAGGAAGTTTATCAAAAAAAGTTAATTTATTAGATGAAATAACTGTGTATCCCAATCCAACAAAAGGAAATTTACAAATTAATTTACCTGTTTTAGAAGGAAAAGTAGAAGTATTTTTATTAAATACTCAAATGAAACTAGTAAAATCGATAAATTCAGAAATATCTAATGGTGTATTAAACCTAAATATTGAACACTTGCCTACAGGAGTTTATTTTGGTAAAGTCTCAATATTTAATGAGATTAAAACAATTAAAATAGTTAAACAATAGAAATATTTTATAAAAAAAATACAAAGCCAGAACATATGTTCTGGCTTTTTTGTGTTTATACATTTTCAGAAGAAAATACAATTAAAATGAACATTGCAAAATATTAATGTATTTATTGAAAATTATACTTTTATTTAACGATAATTTTGACAATTTAAAAAAAATTGTATTTTGCAGCAACTAAACAATCAATTATTAAATAATATGAAAAAACTACTAACTACATTTTTTGTGCTAATTTCGTGTACCATAATGGTGGCTCAAACCTCAATTTCTGGAACAGTGAAAGAAGCAAAAACAGGTCAGCCAATTCCTGGAGCAAATATCAAAGTTGTTGGCAAATCATTAGGAACTACAGCCGATTTTGATGGTCATTTTTCCTTAAAAGTAGCTCAAAACCCTCCATTTATTTTAGAAATTTCATTAATGGGATTTTCAATAAAAGAAGTTGAAATAACAAAAGATAACCAAGTTGTTACTGTTAATTTAGAAGAGTCAGCAACAGCTTTAGATGAAGTGGTAGTTTCTGCTTCTAGAACTCCAGAACGTATTTTAGAATCTCCAGTTACTATTGAAAGAATGGATGCTAGAGAGATTAAAAATACTTCATCAGCATCATTTTATGGTGGATTAGAAAATTTAAAAGGTGTTGATATTAATACAAATAGTTTAACTAATAAAAGTGTAAATACTAGAGGTTTTGCAACTTTTTCTAATACTAGATTTATGCAGTTAGTTGATGGCATGGATAACTCTTCACCTGCACTTAATTTTGCTTTGGGAAACCTTTTAGGATTATCGGAATTAGATGTTAGTACTGTAGAATTGTTACCTGGAGCATCATCAGCATTGTATGGAGCAAATGCATTTAATGGAATACTTTTTATGACAAGTAAAAGCCCTTTTGATTCACCAGGAATTAGTGTATATGCAAAATCAGGAATCACATCACAAGAAGCTGCTGGAGACAACACTTTTTTCGATGGAGGTATTAGAATGGCATATAAATTTAACGATAAGTTTGCTGCAAAAGCATCTATTTCATTTCTAGAAGGTACAGAATGGTATGCTACTGATTATAGAGATTATGATCATGATAATAGTATTACAGGTTCTGCAACTCCAATAAAAGATGAAACAGGACAAACATCATTCGATAGAATGAATATTTATGGAGACGAAGTTAGTTTAGCTGCTGCGGGTTTAGGAAACCTAAATTTATTTGGTCAATATTTAGAAAGTGTAGGAGCAATTCCAGCAGGTGCAAGTGCACTTTTACCACAAGATAACGTTTCACGCACAGGTTATAAAGAATCTGATTTAACCGATCATAAAGCAAGAAGTGTTAAAACAAACATATCATTACACTATAGACCTTTTGCAGATGATTTAGAAATTATTTACAATGCTAAATTTGGACAAGGAAGTACTATTTATCAAGGAACAAATAGGTACAACATTAAAAACTTTTTTATGCAGCAACATAAATTAGAAATTAAAAATGATCGATTTTTTGTAAGAGGTTATTTAACAGATGAAGATGCTGGAGATTCATATGATATGAAACTTGCGGGTGTAAATTTAACAAAGCAAACAGCTGGTCAATGGTTTGGAACATACGCAGGAGCTTATGCTACAGGAGCTAGTGCTATTCTTCAAGGTGGAGGTTCAATGTCTGATGTGCTTGCTGCATCTTCTCAACTGCATGCTGGAGCACGTCAATATGCAGATACTAATGTAACTTTACAGCCTGGAACTCCAGAGTTTAAAGCAGCTTTAGATGGAGTTGTTTCGGATCCAAATATTTTAACAGGTGCTAAATTTAAAGATAACACTAAATTATATCATGTAGATGCAAATTATAATTTTCATGGATTAATTGATGTTGCAGATATTCAAATTGGAGGATCGTGGAGACAATATTCATTAAATTCAGGAGGAACTATATTTACGGATACTGATGGGCCAATTCATTATAATGAATATGGTGCTTATACTCAAATTCAAAAGAAAATGATTGATGAAAGGTTAAAGTTCACAGGGTCATTAAGATATGATAAGGCTAAAAACTTTGACGGTAATTTTTCTCCTAGAATTTCAGTTTCTTATGCATTAGGTAAAGGAAAAACACGAAACTTAAGAGCTTCTTTTCAAACAGGTTTTAGAAACCCTACAACACAAGATTTATATATAGGTTTAGATGCTGGGGTTGGAATATTGGTAGGATCTGCACTAGATAATTTAGATAGATATACTTCATCTCCAATACCAATTAATAGTGCTACAGGTCAATATGTAGTAGGTGGTGCAACAACACAGTTGTCAGGAGCAAGAGCTTATGATAATGCATTCACAGAGTCTTCATTAATTAAATTTGGAGCAGCAGTTCAAGAAGCTGTTTTAGCTGGAGCAACTCCATTGCAAGCCGCTGCTTTAAATGCTAGTTTAATTGAGCAGTCTGAAATAGAATATGTACAACCAGAACGCGTTACTGCTTATGAAGTAGGTTATAGAGCTGGTTTCGGTAAATTCTCTTTAGATGCTAGTGCGTATTATAATAAATATGAAGATTTTATTGGGAATAAAAATGTTGCAGTTCCTTTATACGGTAATGTATCTAGTTTTAGTCCTTCAGATGTGTTAACAGACCAAAACACACAATTATTATTAGAAGCAATTTCAAGTGGAGATTTACAAGGTTTTCAGGTATATACAAATTCTTCCGCTGACATTTCTTCATATGGTGGTAGTATTGGACTTACATCTAAAATATTTGGATCTTACAATGTTGGGTTAAATTATACATTTGCAAAATTTGATTTTGATCAAGAGTCTGATCCAGATTATGAAGCTGGATTTAATACACCGGAACATAAAATTAAAGCTTCCTTTGGTAATCCAAACGTATTTGAAAATTTTGGATTCAATATGAATATTAGATGGAGCGATGAGTATTTATGGCAGTCAACAATTGCAGATGCTATAATTGATGCTAGAACAGTATTTGACGCACAAGTGAATTATTCAGTACCAAGTATGAAATCAACTTTTAAAATTGGTGGAGCAAACATAGGAGGAAAAGAATACTTTAGTGCACCAGGTAATGGAAAAATAGGTTCGCAGTATTATGTGTCATGGACTATAAACCCATAGAGGTATAAATTTACCATATATTAGAAAGAGGTTGTTTAAAAAAGACTGGAAAATTGTTGTTTTGAATTTATTTTTAGAGTCTCATATTGCTGATAATCAATTAGTATGATGGTCTAAACTTATTTTAGATTGATAAGAATTCAACTTTTTAAATAGTCTCTTTCTAGTATAATAAATTAACAAAACAAAACTTTTTAAAATTAAAATCAAAAAACTATCTTTGCGAACTAATACGTGAGTATTGACTAAACTAATTAAATATCTAAAATATAAACAGTTAAATAATGGCAAAAGTAACAGGTAAGGTTGCACAAATTATTGGACCAGTAATTGACGTTGAATTTAAGTCAGAAGCTGAACTACCAAAAATTTATGATTCTTTAGAAATTAAACGAAATGATGGATCAATATTAGTATTAGAGGTTCAGTCTCATATTGGTGAGGATACTGTTAGAACTATCTCAATGGATTCTACTGATGGTTTAAGTAGAGGTACTGAAGTAGTTGCTACTGGTAACGCTATTCAAATGCCAGTTGGTAAAGATATTTATGGACGTTTATTTAATGTTGTAGGAGATGCAATTGATGGAATTGGAAACTTACCAAAACAAGGAGATAATGGGTTACCAATTCACAGACAAGCTCCAAAATTTGAAGATTTATCTACTTCTTCTGAAGTGTTATTTACAGGAATAAAAGTTATTGACTTAATTGAGCCTTATGCAAAAGGTGGTAAAATTGGATTATTTGGTGGAGCCGGTGTTGGTAAAACTGTATTAATTCAAGAGTTAATTAATAACATAGCAAAAGGTCACGGTGGTTTATCTGTATTTGCAGGTGTTGGAGAAAGAACGCGTGAAGGAAATGATCTTTTAAGAGAAATGTTAGAATCTGGAATTATTAAATATGGTGATGATTTTATGCACTCTATGGAAGATGGAGGATGGGATCTAACTAAAGTTGATAAAAATATAATGAGAGAGTCTAAATGTACGTTTGTATTTGGACAAATGAATGAGCCACCAGGAGCACGTGCTCGTGTTGCTTTATCTGGTTTAACTATTGCAGAATATTTCCGTGATGGTGCTGGTGATGGTCAAGGAAAAGACGTACTATTCTTTGTGGATAATATTTTCCGTTTTACTCAAGCTGGTTCAGAGGTATCTGCCTTATTAGGTCGTATGCCATCAGCGGTAGGTTACCAACCAACATTAGCAACTGAAATGGGAGCAATGCAAGAGCGTATTACTTCAACTAAAAACGGTTCTATTACATCAGTACAAGCGGTTTATGTACCTGCAGATGATTTAACAGATCCAGCGCCAGCAACAACATTTGCGCATTTAGATGCAACAACAGTATTGTCTCGTAAAATTGCAGAGTTAGGTATTTACCCAGCGGTAGATCCATTAGATTCAACTTCAAGAATTTTAACAGCTGATATTTTAGGAAAAGAACATTATGAGTGTGCTCAAAATGTAAAAGAGTTATTACAGCGTTATAAAGAATTACAAGATATTATTGCTATTTTAGGTATGGAAGAATTATCTGAAGAAGATAAATTAGTTGTACACAGAGCTCGTAGAGCTCAACGTTTCTTATCTCAACCATTCCACGTAGCTGAACAATTTACAGGAATTCCAGGTGTTTTAGTTGATATTAAAGATACAATTAAAGGATTTAATATGATTATGGATGGTGAATTAGATAAATATCCAGAAGCAGCATTTAACTTACGTGGATCAATTCAAGATGCAATTGATGCTGGAGAAAAAATGTTAGCTGAAGTAGAATAATTAGTATAGTATGATTTTAGAAATTGTAACACCAGAAGCAACTTTATTAAACTCTGAAGTAGAATCAGTAATGGTTCCAGGGATTAATGGTGAATTCCAAATGCTTAACAACCACGCGCCTATTGTTTCTTTACTTGTTGAAGGAACTGTTAGATTTAAAGGTGGAGAAGTTAAAATTGAAGAGGCATTTGAAAGTAAGTTTACCAATACTAAAGAAGAATACGCTTTACCAATTAAAAGTGGTACTATTGAAATGAAAGAAAACAAGATTATTATACTTGCAGATTAAATTTCAAATAAAATATTGTAAAAAGCCTCGATATATATCGAGGCTTTTTTTATGCTTTAAATTTAATGGATAGTATTTTTACAGTACTAACTTTTTAAAACGATTTACAATTTTTAAAATATAAGTTTTGTTACAAAGTATTAATAGCACTAAAATGTTTTCATAAAAAAAGCTTTTACCTAACTATAGACAAAAGCTTTTTTAAGTATAATTATTATTTTCTTAAAACCATTTTGAAATTAGTTTTACAACATCATTTCCATTTGCTAATAGTAATAAAGCTATTAATAAAACAAACCCAGTTATTTGAGCATATTCTAGAAATTTATCGTTTGGCTTTCTTCCCGTTATCATTTCAAATAATGTAAACAATGCATGTCCACCATCTAAAGCGGGAATAGGTAATAAGTTCATAAAACCAAGCATTATGGATAAAAATGCAGTAATGCTCCAAAAAGATTTCCAACTCCATTTAGCAGGAAAAATATTTCCAATAGCAATAAAACCACCAATACTAGTAGCTCCTTTTTTAGTAAATACGTATTTAAATTGTGTTATGTAATCTTTTAAAGTCCAGATTGCTAAAGAGTTTCCTTTTGAAATACTTTCAACAAACGAATATTTTTTAGTTTGTACATCTACAACGTCTTTTAAACTTGGAGCAACACCAATTTTTCTCTCTTTATCAGGTGTAATAGTTAAAGATTTAGTTTCTCCATTTCTATCAATTTCAACAGTTAAATCACCTTCAGAAGTTACAACTTCTTTAGTAAAATCGTGCCAATATGCTACCGCTTTATTATTTACTGAAATAATTTTATCTCCTTTTAACAATCCAGCTTTAAGAGCGGGTTTATCTACTACTACAGTATCAATTATAGGAAGTGCTCTAATTCCAAATGGTTTCATAACACCATTTTTCCACATAATATCTCCTATATCTTCAGGAATAGCAATAGTTTCTGTTATACCATTCTCATGTTGAACTTCCAATGAAGTAATTCCTCTTAAAAATAAATGTTTGTTAACATCAGTTACATCTAATGGTTCTTCATTATTAAATTTTAATATTTTATCTCCATCTTTAAAGCCATACTCTTTAAATGAATCTTCAACAGCAAAACCATATTTTAAATCATTAGGTTTTATAGTTTCAACACCCCAAACAAAGGTGATCATAATATAAATTACAATCCCTAAAATAAAGTTTACAATAACACCACCAAGCATAATTATTAAACGTTGCCAAGCTGGTTTAGATCTAAATTCCCATGGTTGAGCAGGTTGTTTCATTTGTTCAGTATCCATACTTTCATCAATCATTCCAGAGATTTTTACATAACCTCCTAAAGGAATCCAACCAATACCATAAACAGTTTCACCAACTTTCTTTTTTACTAAAGAGAATTTATAATCAAAAAATAAATAAAATTTTTCAACGCGGGTTTTAAATAGTTTAGCAGGAATAAAGTGACCTAATTCGTGCAAAACAATTAAAAAAGATAAGCTTAAAATAAATTGTGCAGCTTTTATTAAAATTTCCATACAGTCTTTTCAAATTTCTAAATCGCACAAATGTACACTTTTTAATATAGTTGTAAAAACTAAAAAGTTGCTACTACTTTTATTTAACAAAGTTTTAAAAAAGAAGTGACTAACGTTGCAGATTTAATTAAATTTGTAACTTAAATTTGAAATAAAAAATGGATTTAAAATTCTTTAAAAAATCAATTCCAACATTAGCTGTTATGGCAGTGTTTTCTGTATTAATGATTTATGCAATTTATACGTTGTTAACACCAGAGAAAAAACTACCTGTTTTTAATCCAGCAGATGTAAATCCAAAATTGGTAGATGAGAGTGTAGTGCATGTTAGAAGAAACCATAAAATTGCAGATTTTGAGTTAATTAATCAAAATGGAGATACTATTACCTATGCCGATTACGAAGGAAAGATTTTTGTAGCTGATTTCTTTTTTACACGTTGTTTAACTATTTGTCCGGTTATGACAAATAACATAGGAAAATTACAAGAAGTATTTTTGAACGATGATGATGTAAAGTTTTTATCACATTCAGTTACACCTGTAATGGATAGCGTACCAATTTTAAAAGCGTACGCAATTAAAAAAGGTGTAATAGATAAAAAATGGAATATTACTACAGGACCTAAACCACACATTTACAATTTAGCACGTAAAAGTTATTTTGCTGTTTTAGATGAAGGAGATGGTGGTTTACAAGATTTTGTACATACTGAAAACTTTGTATTGGTAGATAAAAAACGACAAATTAGAGGTTTTTATGATGGTACTGACAATGAGGAAATTGAACGTTTAATAGAAGATATTAAACTACTTCAGAAGGAAAAGTAGTAAAATGACAATTATCATTGTTTAGAATCATTCTAATTTAGTATATTTGCTCTATTATTATTTATAATCAGTCTTAATAATGTTTGGAACAATTGCAGGATTACAAATAGGTGAAAAAGCTTTTATAGAAAAGCTTTGCTTGGAAAATATACCATTAAAATTATTAGAAATGGGTTGTCTTCCAGGAATTGAAGTTGAACTTATTCAACGTGCTCCAATGCATGATCCATTATATATTAAAGTGAATGGAAGTCATTTAGCTATTAGAAAAGAAACGGCTGAAAAAATAATTGTAAGTAAGTAATTTAAAGGAATGAGTGATGGCAAGGTTGTAAAAGTTGCTTTAATAGGAAACCCTAATACAGGAAAAACCTCTTTATTCAATAGACTTACCGGTTTAAAACAAAAAGTTGGAAACTATCCAGGTATTACTGTTGAAAAAAAACAAGGATTTTGCAAATTAAACGAAACTGTAAAAGCCGAAATTACTGACCTACCTGGAACGTATAGTATCAATCCAACATCATTAGATGAGACACTGGTTTTAGACACCTTACTTAATGAAGAAAATGAAACATTTCCTGACGTTATTGTTGTTGTAGTTGATGTTGAAAATATAAAACGAAATTTATTACTTTTTACACAGCTTAAAGATTTAAAAATTCCAACCATTTTAGTAATTAATATGGTTGACCAAATGAAGCGAAAAGGAATTAATATTGATGTTCCTAAATTTGAAGAAAGACTTCATACAAAAGTAGTTTTAGCTAGTGCAAGAAAAAAAATAGGTGTTGAAGAACTAAAATCAGCAATTTTAAACTATAAAGAATTAGATACAACACCAGTTAGTAAAATTTCAACTAAAATTGATAAAGATTTTTTCACAAAACTAAAAAGTGCACTTCCAGAATTTCCTTTGTACAAATCATGGTTGTTAATAACGCAAAATCAAGAATTTGATTTTTTAACGGACACACAAAAAAAATTAGTAACTAAATTTAGAGAAGATGTAGTATGTATCAGACGCTACCAACACAAAGAAACTATTTTTAGGTATAAAGTAATTAATGATATACTAAAAGATAGTTTTAATGTAGATGCTTCTAAAGCAACTAATTTACGAGGAATTTTAGACAGAATTTTAACGCATAAAATTTTTGGTTATGTAATATTTGCTCTGATTTTACTTTTTATTTTTCAAGGTATTTTTAATTGGGCATCTTATCCAATGGATATTATAGACGGAGCATTTGCAGATTTAAGTGCTTGGACTAAATCTGTAATGGCACCCGGAACTTTCACCAATTTAATAGCCGAAGGAATTTTACCAGGAATTGGAGGTATTATTATATTTATTCCACAAATAGCTATATTATTTACATTCATTTCCATTCTAGAAGAAACCGGTTATATGAGTCGTGTTGTATTTTTAATGGATAAAATAATGCGTAAGTTTGGAATGAGTGGAAAAAGTGTAATTCCATTAATTTCTGGAACCGCTTGTGCTATTCCGGCAATTATGGCAGCGCGTAATATAAATAATTGGAAAGAACGTTTAATAACCATATTAGTTGTTCCATTTACAACTTGTTCAGCTCGGTTACCTGTATATGCTATTTTAATTGCATTGGTAATTCCAAATAAGCCTATTCTAGGTTTTTTAAACCTACAAGGTTTAACCATGATGGTTATGTATTTAATTGGATTTACTGCAGCCATTGCATCCTCAATGTTACTTCATAAAGTATTAAAAGTAGAAAGTAAAAGTTTCTTTGTAATTGAAATGCCTAACTATAAAATACCTTCAATTAAAAATATTTTTTATGAAGTTGTTGAAAAAACAAAAGCTTTTATTTTTGGTGCAGGAAAAATAATATTGGCTTTGTCTATTGTGTTATGGTTTTTAGCTTCAAACGGACCAGCTAAATTTAAAAATGCGGAAGCAACTATTAAAGCTCAAACAGAGAATACATCAATTTCTAAAGAAGTTTTTCAAAAGAAAGTTGCTTCGTATAAATTAGAGCATTCATATATTGGTTATATGGGCAAAACTATTGAACCAGTTATTGCTCCAATGGGTTACGATTGGAAAATTGGAATAGCAATAATAAGCTCATTTGCTGCAAGAGAAGTTTTTGTTGGGGCATTGGCAACTATTTACAATGTAGATAGTGACGATGGTGATAATGCTACTATTAAACAGCGAATGGCTGCAGAAATAAATCCAAAAACAGGAGAAAGTATGTTCAATTTCTCTACAGGAGTTTCATTATTGTTATTTTATGCATTTGCAATGCAGTGTGTAGGAACATTAGCTATTGTAAAGCGTGAAACTAATAGTTGGAAATGGCCAATACTTCAACTTGTTGGAATGGGAATTTTAGCTTATATATCTGCTGCCGCAGCCTATTTAATTTTAAGTTAATGCAAGATATATTGGTATACATAGCGTTAGTAATTGCAGTAACTTTTTTAATAAAGAAATTTTTCTTTAAATCTAAAAGCACAAAAAAAGGAAATTGCGGTTCTGATTGTGGTTGTTAAAACGTGTTTTTTAGCTAAATTCTTTTTAATTACTTTTGTTTCAATATTTTATATGTATAAAAAAGCGTTAATTATGGGAAAGTATACGATTTTAATTTTTGTTTTAAGCGCGTTATTATTTTTACAAGCTTGTCAAAAAAAAGAAGATTCAATTATTCCTGAAACTGAAACTGTAACTGAAACTGAAACCGAAACCGAAACTGAAACCGACACAGGGGCAGAAACAGAAACAGAAACAGACATGGAAGCAAACAATGTTCTTTCTGAAATTAAATTGGAATCAGATGGTGCTGGAAATACTTATGAATTGATTAATTCTGTTTTTGCGCCAAATTACAATGTAATTGAAGCGCCAGATTGCAACCATGAAGAATTTGGTAGACATATTGATGAAGTTTTTGATACTGAATTAAATAAAAATGTATTTCGTTTTTTTATACATAAAACACCAGATAATGATAGATGTATAAATTTTGACAGACAAAGAAATGAGATTAAAACGTATGATAAATCTCCAGATGAATTATTGGGTGTAGAAAATGAAAAAGTTAAATATTCTTGGAAATTTAAATTACCATCAGATTTTCAATCTTCAAGCAATTTCACACACATTCATCAATTAAAAGCTGTTGGAGGAAGTGAAGAAAGTATGCCGTTAATTACCTTTACCACTCGTAAAGGTTCACCCGATCAATTAGAATTAAGATATGCTGAAACAACTAGCCAAGTTACATTAACAAAAGTAGATTTAACTCCGTTTAAAGGCAAATGGGTTGAGGTTGTTGAAACTGTTATTTTTGGTGAAAAAGGAATTGGGATGTATGAAGTTGAAATAAAAGATATTGTTTCTCAAAACATACTATTTAGCTATTTAAATGATACTATTAGAATGTGGAAAACAAATGCAGACTTTATACGCCCAAAATGGGGTATTTATCGGAGTCTTTTAAATGAAAGTAGTCTAAAAGATGAAACTGTTTTATTTGCCGACTTTGAAGTTGTAGAATTAAAAAACAACTAGTATTTTTAAATTAAATACTATCTAAATTCATTTAAAATATGCATCTTCTTTTAATGTATTCTACATTAGAATTCTCCAAACTTGTGCTACCAAAAAACAAACTATAAAACCTAAAATTATTGGTAATATACTTGCAACGGTAGTCCATTTTACACTTTTAGTTTCTTTATATATAGTGTAAATAGTTGTACTACACGGATTGTGTAACAAACTAAATAACATTAAATTAATAGCTGTAAGTAAGGTCCAACCTCCAGCTTTTAAAATATCACCAGTTGCAGAAACAGATTCTAGTTCAAACATAACTCCATTTCCACTTCCTACTCCAGTAATTGCTGCGCTCATTACGGTTAACATAAGTATAGTTGGAATTACAATTTCGTTGGCAGGTATCGCA
Organism: Lutibacter sp. TH_r2; assembly: GCF_033101135.1. Classification (NCBI taxonomy): domain Bacteria; kingdom Pseudomonadati; phylum Bacteroidota; class Flavobacteriia; order Flavobacteriales; family Flavobacteriaceae; genus Lutibacter; species Lutibacter sp. TH_r2. Next base: position 820,110 of record NZ_JAWMPV010000001.1, on the reverse strand, counting down.
ACAATATAGGCTAATAAAATAACGCCATTTAATCCAATCAACAGTCCAAAACCATCTAAATGTACAATCAACCAATTTGCAATATTAGAATCTCCAATACCTACATTTGAAATTAGCCAAATTACAGCACCAGCAGGAGCCGCAAAAACACAGGCTCTCCATAATACAATTAAAGTTCTATCAATAAGAGATGTGTAAATTGTTTTCCAAAAACGAGGTGGTCTATATGGTGGTAATTCTAAAGTAAAAGAAGATACTTCTCCTTTTAGCATTGTTTTTGATAAAAATAAAGAAACCATAAAGGTGAAAAATATACCTAGTAAAGCTATACTAATAACTGCTAATGTTGAAACTGCACCTGCAAAATTTTCTGGAACTAATGCTCCAATAAATATTGATGCAATTAATATTTGTGTTGGCCAACGCCCGTTACATAAAGAAAAATTATTTGTAATAATAGCAATTAATCGTTCTCTTGGGCTATCAATTATACGTGTTGCAATAACGCCAGCAGCATTGCAACCAAAACCCATACTCATAGTTAAAGCTTGTTTACCGTGTGCACCAGATTTTTTTAATAAATGGTCTAAATTAAAAGCAACTCGTGGTAAATAACCAAAGTCTTCTAGTAAAGTAAAAAGAGGGAAAAATATAGCCATTGGAGGTAGCATAACAGCAATTACCCAAGCTAAAGCAAGGTAAACGCCATCAAATAAAAATCCGCTTAACCACCAACTAAACCCAAGTGATTCTCCTATGCTTTTTAACCACGGATACACTTGACCAATTAAAAGATCTGCTAATAAGCCTGAAGGATAGTTTGCTCCAATTATAGTAAGCCATAAAACAATCGAAAGAATAAGAATCATTATTGGAAATCCCCATATTTTGCTAGTTACAATTTTATCTAAACTTCTATCAAATCGAAAGCGTTTTTTATCTCCTTTTTTACGTACAGAATTTTGAGAAATAGTTGCAGCATCTGAATAAATTCCTTCGGTTAATTTATCGTGAAATCCTTCACCAATTTGCCACCTTAAATCGTTACTTATATTTAATATTTTATTCGTTTTCATTGTTTTATACTTCTTTAAACAATTTAATTATTCAGAAATAAATTCTCCTGTTTTTACCGCTTCAATAATACGTTCATCACCATCTAATAAACGGAGCGCTATCCATCTGCTATTTGGTACATTTGGGTATGTTTCTTGTATTTCTAAACTTAATTTTTCAATGGCATTGTTTATATTTTTAGGTACGTTTTTTATACGATGAGGTTTGCATTTAATTTCTCCTGTAGCAACTTGGTGTACAGTATTAAGCAATTCAGGTATTCCTTCTTTAGATCTTGCGCTTGTTGGTACAACTGGAATTCCTAAATCGCGCGCTAATGTTCTATCATCAATTTCAATGTCTAATCGTTTTGCTTCATCCATTAAGTTTAAACACAAAACAGCTTTATCAGTTATTTCTAATATTTGCAATACTAAATTTAGGTTGCGTTCTAATCTACTTGCATCAACTACAATTATGGTAACATCTGGTTTTCCAAAAAGAATAAAATTTCTCGCAACTTCCTCATCTTGAGAGGTAGATAATAAAGAGTACGTACCTGGAAGGTCAACTAATTTGTATTTTTTTTCGTTATAACTATATCCGCCTTCTGCTCTAGTAACTGTTTTTCCAGGCCAATTTCCAGTATGTTGTCGAAGACCTGTTAATGCATTAAAAACAGTACTTTTTCCAGTATTTGGATTTCCAGCTAGCGCAACAACATAGTTGTTATTATCTATATTTATTCCTAATTTTTTTAGATTAGATGCTTGGTTTAAGTCACAACCTTCACAAGCGCTATTTACTGCTTTTTTCATTATTTTTAATTTTTTCAATTAATATGAATTTGGCCTGTTCATTTCTTATGGCAATAGAGGTGTCACGTACTAAATATGCTCTAGGGTTTCTCATAGGACTTGTTAAATCTACTTCAATTTTAGTGTTAATTACAAAGCCTAAATCAAGTAGTCTTCTTCTTATTTCACCTCTACATTCACGTGAAATTCCAATTATTTTAGCTTGTTCATTTTCTTTTAAACTGGAAAGTCTAAAGGTGTTTTTTTCTGAAATTTCTTCTTTTTGCAATTCTGAAATTGTAATATTATTTGCTACAATTGGAGCTAAAATAAATTCTTCACTTTCTGAATGAAAAATGATTCTTTTTTCGTTTTTTTCAATAATATGTACATGCGAACCAATGTGTAAATCTTCAGCTAAAATTTGCTGATAAATAATTTCAGGTTCATCTTCAATATGAATAATTCTTCCAATGGTTCCTTCAGTAAAAGAAGGAAGCGGTTTTCCATTTATTGGCTCAATTTCACCTGCTTCTGTAGGAATTGGATCTCCGTGTGGGTCAAATCTTGGATTTCCTAAATTAATAGCCAATTCTTTTGCTTGTGTGGAATCTAGTTTATGTTCCATTTTTTCGGCTATTTCGTGCCAATCTTTTTTATCGAAACCGGTTTTTTCTGAAAGGTATTTTTCCCACAATCTATGCACTCTAATTACTTTTAGTGCATAGTCCATTCCTAAATCATTTAATTTTATGTCACCATTTTCAAAACGAATTAATTCTTTAGTTTCCATTTCAGCAATAGTTTCCAAAACTTTTTTTGGACTCATGCTTAAAGAGTTAATAATATCGTTACTATTTAAATAGTTACCATTATCTTCGGCGTGGTAGAGTTTTTTTAAAATATCTTCAATTTGTGTTTTTGAATCGACCTTAAAACTTCTTTTTACTATCCAATAAATACCTTTATTTGGGTAAAATAAAATAAAAAGAAGCAACATTGTAATTCCAAATACGATTAATGATGTGACTGGATTTGTCATAATTTTATTTTATAGTTACAAATACATTTGTACATATTTTATTTGATAATGTTAAAGTATTTCCATTACTTAATTTAGCAGTAATCGACTCGTCAAAATCTAATTTATCTACAACGGTTAGTTCAGATTCAATAGTTAAAGCATGTTTATCTAAAAATTGGAGTAAAGCTTTTGAGTTATCTTTTACACAAGATATAGTGTATAAAACATTTTTTTTAGCATTACTTAATAAAATAGATTTCTTATTTCTAATGTTACCTTTTGCATCTGGTATTGGGTCTCCGTGAGGATCTTTTGTTGGAAAATTTAGAAAAGTATCTAATTTCTCAATTAATTCATCAGATTTAATATGCTCTAATTGTTCGGCTATTTCATGTACTTCATCCCAATTAAAATTTAATTTTTCAACTAAAAAAACTTCCCATAACCTATGTTTTCTAATTATTTTTACAGCAATATTTTTCCCTTTTGAAGTTAAATTAACACCTTTATACTTTTTGTAATTAACTAATTTTTTGTCAGCTAATTTCCCAAGCATATCAGTTACGGAAGATGCTTTTGTGTTTAAACTTTTTGAAATTAAAGTAGTACTCACACTTTTAGTTTGAGATGCTTCTAAATGGTAAATAGATTTTAAATAATTTTCTTCAGTTTGCGATAGCATTAAATTATAATTTTAGACAAAGGTAATCAAATGTTTAGACTTGTCTAAAAAAATAATATATTTAGCGAAAATATTATATGTAAGAAAAGTATTGATTAGCTATATTTAAGGTTTAGATGGAAAATTCAGAACATTTTAAGAAATAAAGAGTTCTAAAATCCGTATTTTTGATAAAAATTTTATTTAAATGAACATAGTAATATACGGAACTGGTGGCGTTGGTGGATATTTTGGCGCACGTTTAGCGCAAGCAGGAAATAATGTAACTTTTATAGCTAGAGGAAAGCATTTAGAAACTATTCAACAAAAAGGATTGCAATTAAAAAGTCCGAAAGGAGATTATTTAGTTTATCCTGCAAATGCAACTAGTGATATTTCAGAAGTTAAGGATATTGATTTAGTATTGGTTTGCACTAAAACCTGGCAAGTTGCTGAAGTTTCTGAAATTTTAAAACCAGTTTTAAATGAAAATACTATGGTAATTTCATTGTTAAACGGTTGTAATAATCATGAAGTAATAACTTCAGTAATAGGTGAAAAACATGTATTAGGCGGTTTGTGTAAAATAGTAAGTTTTGTTGAAAATTATGGTGTTATAAACCATGTGGCTTATAACCCAACAATTGTTTTTGGTGAATTAAATAATAAAAAAACGGAGCGAGTACTTGCGTTAGAAACAACACTTAAAAATGCTAAAATAACATATCAATTAGCAGAAGATATTCAAAAAGAGATTTGGACAAAGTATTTATTTATAACTACTATTAGTGCTTTAGGTGCTTTAACACGAGCTGCACTTGGAGAAATGTTGGCTTCACCATATATTAAAAATATGATGCAAAAAACCGCTGAAGAAATTTTTGCTGTTGCTAAAGCTAAAGGAGTAAATCTTCCTGAAGATAGTATTCAAAAACAATTTGAAATAATTGAATCGTTGCCATTTGAAACAACGGCCTCTTTGCAGCGTGATATTATGGACGGAAAACCTTCAGAATTAGAAGCTCAAAACGGAACAATTGTTCGATTTGGACAAGAATTAAATGTTCCAACTCCTATAAACGATTTGATTTATTACAGTCTGCTTCCGCAAGAAAATAGAGCAAGAAAAGTTAAGTAGTTTTTATACGTTTATTACTGTTTTGACTAATTAGATAAACACCAGTAATTACTAATATTGAGCTTAAAATTTTAATAAAGGTTATATCTTGAGCATATTCTTTATTGCCTAAAACATAAGCGTAGATACTTACCATTATAAAACTAACTAATGGCTGAAGGTAAATATAACTGCCATTTACTCGCGGCGGGACTTTTGAAAGTGCGTAAATATTAAATAGGTAAGTCATAAATGTAGTACAAATAACTACAAAAGAAATAACTAAATAAGTGTTTAGTGTAAATGCTGAAAAATCAGTAGAAATAACATCATTAATTCCAACGGGAATCATAAATACAAAACCAATTAAAAATACCCAACTAATTACTGTAATTGGATGATATTTTTTCATTAAAGGTTTAACATATACTAAATAGAAAGCATAAAAAATGGCGTTTGAGAAAATTAAAGCATTTCCTAAAAGCGTGCTTGTTCCTTCATTCTTATTTCCATAAAGAATTAATAGCAATGCTCCAGTACCACCAATTAGAATTCCGAAGATTTTGGTTTGTGTAATTTTTTCCTTCAGCATAAAATAGCTAAAAATCAATACTAAAACTGGAACGGCCGTATAAATAATGGAAGCATCAATGGGAGAAGTCAAATTCAGTCCGTGGAAATACAACAATTGGTTAATTGCAATTCCTAAAATACCGCAAACGGCTAAACGGAAATAATCTTTTTTATCAATTGTTTCTTTAACGTAATGTTTAATTGTCCAAAATAACAAGCTTGCTCCTAAAATTCGAATAAAAATAAAAGCAGTTGGACCTAATTTTTCAGGCATTACATCTTTTGCAACAATATGATTCATTCCATAAATAACATTGGCGCTTAATAAAGCTAAATGTGCTTTGTAATTTTTATTTTTCAAGTTGAAATTTATATATTTTGAAGACTCAAAATTACAAATAACTAAATTATAAAAATGGTTTTTATTGAATAGCTTTTAAAATATTTAGCTCTTCAGCTTTAGCTAAATTATAGCCCAAATCAAAGGCTTTGTCAATAGAATCAGACTCTAAAGCTCCAATTTGTGAAGTTTCAGGTGGTGAAAACACATAATGGCACTGTTTAAATTTTTCAATATTACCAGCATCCATTCCAATATGGTATACCCGATACAGTAATTGTAAGGAAGAATTAATTTCTTCTTTTTTAATTTTTGTAAAAGGATTTACAAAACTTCCTAAAATTAAATCACATTTATTTAATAAAGGTTCCACAGGAAAGTTGTTTAAAACGCCACCATCACAATACAATCCGTTTTCAATTTCTAAAGGTGAAAAAACTGGAGGTATAGCAGAAGATGCAATTAAAGGCTTTATTAATTCACCAGTATTAAAATAAGTAAGTTTTCCAGAAATTAAATCTGTTGCGGCAACTGTTAAAGGGTATTTTAAATTTTCAAATGAATTGTTTTTAAAGAATTTCGCAAAAAAATTAGCATACTTTTCGCTATCCATAATACCAGGTTTGTGTAAAGCATACAACGAAAATTTTATAAAAGGTGTTTGTTTAAAAAATGAAATCATTTCTTCTGGGCTATAGCCGTAAGCATACAATGCAGCAACCAAAGCGCCTGCACTAGTGCCTGAAACTTGAGTAGGCCTAATATTGTTTTCTAATAAAACTTTTATAAATCCAATATGTGCAATGGCTCTAACACCACCGCCCGATAAAACCAAACCAATTTCTTTAGCCATTTTATTCTAGTTTTTAGAAAGTTACAATTTTCTTTAAACCATAAATTTACGCTTTAGATTTCTATTAATAAAACGTAACTTTGCACTTTTAAAATTTGAATAGCAAAAATGGAATACAACTTTAGAGAGATAGAGCAGAAATGGCAACAGTATTGGGCAGAAAATCAAACGTTTAAAGCTGAAAACACGTCGGAGAAACCAAAATTTTACGTGTTAGATATGTTTCCGTATCCATCAGGAGCAGGGTTACACGTTGGGCATCCGCTAGGTTATATTGCAAGTGATATTTATGCACGTTACAAGCGTCATAAAGGTTTTAACGTAATGCATCCGCAAGGTTATGATTCTTTTGGGTTACCAGCAGAACAATATGCTATTCAAACAGGGCAACACCCTGCAATTACTACTGAAGCTAATATTAAAACCTATAGAAGACAGCTAGATCAAATTGGGTTTTCATTTGATTGGTCTCGTGAAGTAAGAACATCTGATCCTAGTTATTACAAATGGACACAGTGGATTTTTATTCAATTGTTCAATTCTTGGTATAATAAGGCAAGCGATAAAGCTGAAGATGTTTCTACGTTAATTTCAATTTTTGAAGCTGAAGGAAATTCAAAAGTAAATGCAGTTTGCGATGATGATTTAACCATTTTTACTGCTGAAGATTGGAAAAACTATTCAGAAGAAAAACAACAAGAAATATTATTACAATACCGTTTAACATTTTTATCTGAAACCGAAGTAAACTGGTGTCCGGCTTTAGGAACAGTATTAGCAAATGATGAAATAGTAAACGGAGTTTCAGAACGTGGTGGACATCCAGTAGTTCGTAAAAAAATGATGCAGTGGAGTATGAGAATTACGGCCTATGCACAACGTTTATTAGATGGACTAGATAAAATAGATTGGCCGCAACCTTTAAAAGATTCACAAACCTATTGGGTTGGAAGATCGGAAGGTGCAATGGTAGATTTTAAAGTAGATGGATTTGAAAATGATAAAATTTCAGTATTCACAACGCGTCCTGATACTATTTACGGAGTAAGCTTTATGACCTTGGCTCCAGAGCACGATTTGGTGTCAAAAATTACAACTGCAGAGCAAAAAGAGGCTGTTGAAACGTACGTGAAAGCTACTGCAAAACGTAGTGAGTTAGAACGTATGGCAGATGTAAAAACTATTTCTGGTGTGTTTACAGGTGCGTATGCTTTACACCCATTTACTGGAGAAAAAGTGCAAATTTGGATTGGTGATTATGTGTTGGCAAGTTATGGTACAGGAGCTGTAATGGCTGTACCTTGTGGAGATGAGCGTGATTATGCATTTGCAAATCATTTTGGATTGGAAATTCCAAATATTTTTGAAGGCGTTGATATTTCTGAAGAAGCTTGTTCAACAAAAGAAGGTGTAAAAATTGCTAATTCTGATTTCTTAAACGGATTGACCTATAAAAAGGCAATGAAACGTATCATTTACGAAATTGAACAAAAAGGAATTGGATATGGAAAAATAAACTACCGTTTACGTGATGCCGTATTTAGTCGTCAACGTTATTGGGGAGAACCTTTCCCGGTATATTACAAAAATGGAATGCCACAAATGATTGATAAAGCATATTTACCAATTGTGTTGCCAGAAGTTGAAAAGTATTTACCTACCGAAGATGGAAAACCACCTTTAGGAAATGCAACGGTTTGGGCTTGGGATACAATTAAAAATGAAGTTGTTAATAACGATTTAATTGATAATAAAACTATATTTCCTTTAGAATTAAATACTATGCCAGGTTGGGCTGGAAGCTCACAGTATTTTAACCGTTATATGGACCCAACAAATAGTGAGGAAATTTTCTCAAAAGAAGCGGTTAATTATTGGCAAGATGTTGATTTATATATTGGTGGTAGCGAACACGCTACTGGACATTTATTGTACGCACGTTTTTGGCAAAAATTTATGTTTGATAGAGGAATGGTTCCAAACGATGAGTTTGCTAAAAAACTAATAAACCAAGGAATGATTACTGGAACTTCGGCTTTTGTTTATAGAGTTGAAGGAGAAAATAAATTTGTTTCAAAAGGATTAAAAGGAGATTATAAAGTTCAGCCAATACATTCAGATGTTTCTTTTGTAAACACTTCAGATGAATTAGATGTGGAAGCATTTAAAAATTGGAGAGAAGAATTTAAAGATGCAGAATTTGTTTTGGAAGGTGGAAAATACATTGTTGGACGCGAGGTTGAAAAAATGTCTAAATCGAAATACAATGTAGTAAATCCAGATACTATTTGTGAAGAATATGGAGCAGATAGTTTACGTTTATTTGAAATGTTTTTAGGTCCTTTAGAGCAATCGAAACCTTGGAAAACATCTGGTATTTCAGGTGTGTATAGTTTCTTAAAAAAATTATGGAAATTGTATCATCAAGGTGGAGAATTTTCAGTTTCAGAAGAAGAAGCTACAAAAGAAGAGTTAAAAACACTTCATAAAACAATTAAAAAAGTTGAATACGATATTGATAATTTCTCTTTCAATACTTCGGTTTCAAACTTTATGATTGCCGTAAATGAGTTAACAGCTTTAAAATGTAACAAACGTGCAATTTTAGAACCTTTAGCTATTATTGTTGAACCATATGCACCACATATTGCTGAAGAATTATGGAGTAAATTAGGACACTCAACGTCTGTTTCAACTGCTGATTTCCCAATTTTTGAAGCAAAGTATTTGGTTGAAAGTAGTAAAGAATATCCAATTTCTTTCAATGGTAAAATGCGTTTTAAAATGGAATTACCGTTAGATTTGAGTAAAGATGATATTGAAAAAGCTGTAATGGCTCACGAAAAAACACAAGCACAATTACAAGGTAGAACACCTAAAAAAGTAATAGTGGTACCTGGCAAAATTGTTAACATAGTTGGGTAAATGGTAATATTATATGCATTAATATCAATATCGTTGTGTTAATGTTAATTTTATCTTAAAAAGAGCTTTTTTAGCAATGAATTTGTTAAAATAAGCTCTTTTTTTGGCGTATTTTGCAAAATATTTAAAAAATCTTAAAAATGATTATTGGCCTTCCAAAAGAAATTAAAAATAACGAAAGTAGAGTAGCAATTACTCCAGGAGGAGTTTTTGAACTTACAAAAAACAATCACGAAGTTTTTGTGCAAACCAAAGCGGGATTTGATAGTGGTTTTAGTGATAGTGATTATATAGATGCAGGTGCAAAAATGCTTCCTTCAATTGAAGAGGTGTATGCTATTGCAGATATGATTGTAAAGGTTAAAGAACCAATAGAAGAAGAATATAAATTGGCTAAAGAAGGTCAAATTCTTTTTACGTATTTTCATTTTGCTTCAAATAGTAATTTAATTGATGCAATGGTTGATAGTAAATCGGTTTGTATTGCTTATGAAACTGTTGAGGTTGGAAAAACCTTACCATTGTTAACGCCAATGTCTGAAGTAGCTGGTAGAATGGCTGTTCAACAAGGAGCTAAATATCTAGAAAAACCAATTAAAGGTAAAGGAGTTTTATTAGGTGGTGTTCCAGGAGTAAGACCAGGTAAAGTATTAATTTTAGGAGGTGGTGTTGTTGGTGTTCAGGCTGCAAAAATGGCTGCTGGTTTAGGAGCAATGGTTCATATTTTAGACATTGATATGGATCGATTACGTTATATTAATGATATAATGCCAAATAATGTAATTACTCAATTTTCTAATGAGTACAATATTAGAAGACATATTAAAGATGCTGATTTAATTGTAGGAGGTGTATTAATTGCAGGGAAAAAAGCACCAAAATTAATTTCTAGAGATATGTTGAAAGAAATGCAACCAGGAACAGTTATAGTTGATGTAGCTGTTGATCAAGGTGGTTGTATTGAAACAACAAAAGCCACAACACATGACGATCCTATTTATATTATTGATGATGTTGTACATTATTGTGTTGCTAATATGCCTGGAGCCGTACCTTACACATCTACAATTGCTTTAACCAATGTAACATTACCGTATGTTTTACAAATTGCAAATAAAGGATGGGAAAAAGCTTGTGAAGAAAATGAACCATTAAAAAAAGGTTTAAATATTGTAAAAGGTGAAATTGTTTATAAAGAAATATTGTAAGAGTTTATATTTAATTCAAACAATAGTTTTATAACTATATTAATACTACTTTTAAATCTCAAAAAGTTTAAACTTTTTGAGATTTTTTGTTTAATTTATTGGATAATAAGTATATGATAGATTCTATCGAAATAATAGGTTTAGCAGCAGCAATTTTAACAACATCAGCCTATGTGCCTCAAGCATATAAAGCTTGGAAAACCAAATCGGCTGGTAGTGTTTCGTTAACCATGTATTTAATTATGCTAACAGGTGTAGTTTTATGGTTGATTTATGGAATTTATTTAAATAGTTTAGCAATGATTTTAGCAAATATTGCAACTATTGTTTTAACGGCTATTATAATTTTTTTTAAACTTAAATATAAATAATATTTCGGTATGTTTTTTGTTGAGTAAGCTCCGTAAAATAGCTGTATATTTACAATTAAGTTATGTTAAAATTAAATAAACTTTCACTTCGTATTCGAATTTTTATAGCAATGCTTGTATTGGTGTTGTTAACATCAGTATTAATTGCTGCGGTTACAATCTATCAATATAAAGAACAGACTGAAGAATACAATCAAGGTCGATTAGACCGTAAAGAGAATGCTGTAACAGCATCTATTAATTATTGGTTAAACTCTACTCAAAATTCATTCGAAATAATAGAAGAAAATCTAGCTTTTATTTTTAAAGATAAAATTTATGAAATTTCTAATATAGAGAAATTAGAAATTAATATTTATAACTTAAAAGGTAAATTAGTAAAAAGTTCTCGTGCAGGATTTATTAAAAGCGAAGCGCCAAGGCAATTAGAAAATATAGTTTTAAAAGGTTTAGAAAATAATACTGACCATAGGTTTATTGATGTTAAAGAAATTAAAAGTAATAGTTTACAATCTTCATATTTATATATAACAGACAACAAATTTAAGCCTATTGGAATTCTAAATTTACAATATGTACAAGACAATACAGTTCAAGATAAAGATTTAGAAGAGTTTTTAATCCGTATGGCGTATGTATATTTTTTAATGTTTGTATTAGCTATTTTATTAGCATATTTTCTTTCAAGTTACATTACGCGTTCTATAAAAGCAGTTACGGAAAAAATGAGGTTAACGCGTTTAAATAAACAAAATGAAAAAATTATTTTAAATAACGCTAGTACCGAAATTTATACATTGGTAAATGCATATAATTATATGGTTGATGAGCTAGAAAATAGCGCTATTAGATTGGCAAAAAGTGAACGTGAGCAAGCTTGGCGAGAAATGGCAAAACAAGTAGCCCATGAAATTAAAAATCCATTAACTCCAATGCGTTTAACTGTGCAAAGTTTTCAACGTAGATTTAATCCTGAAGATCCTGAAATTAAAGATAAATTAAATGATTTTAGTACCACATTAATTCAACAAATAGATACTATGAGTTCTATTGCTTCAGCATTTTCAAATTTTGCTAAAATGCCAACAAAAAAACCAGAGCAATTAAATGTTATTGATGTTGTAAAGCATGCATTAGATATTTTTACAGAAGATTATATTTCATATTTTTATAAAGAAGAAATAATTCAAGCCTATTTAGATAAAACACAATTAATTAGAATTGTGAATAATTTAGTGAAAAATGCCACGCAAGCTTTGAATGAAGTTGAGAATAAAAAAATTGAGGTAACTGTTTCAGAAACAAACAATAAAGTTGAAATTCTTGTAGCAGATAATGGTAAAGGAATTTCAGAAGAAGATAAAGAAAAAGTTTTTGAACCAAAATTTACAACTAAAACCAGTGGAATGGGATTAGGTTTAGCAATGGTTAAAAATATTGTTGAAGCTTATGGAGGAACTATAAGTTTTACATCTCAATTAAATATAGGAACAGTTTTTAAAGTAGTATTACCAAAAAATTAAAAAAATGAATTTCGAAAATTTATTAGTTAATCAACACAATAATATTGCAACAATCACAATAAACAGACCAACAAAATTAAATGCTTTAAATAAAAACACTATTGAAGAGTTACATCAGGCATTCAAAACTTTAGAAAGTAATAAGTCCGTAAGGGTTATTATAGTAACAGGAAGTGGTGAAAAAGCCTTTGTTGCTGGTGCAGATATAAAAGAATTTGCAGATTTCAGTATTGAGGAAGGAACAGAATTAGCACGTAAAGGGCATGAAACATTATTCGATTTTGTACAAAATTTAAGTACTCCAGTAATTGCAGCTGTAAATGGTTTTGCACTTGGTGGAGGTTTAGAATTAGCCATGGCAGCTCATTTTAGAGTGGCAAGTTTAAATGCAAAAATGGGATTACCAGAAGTTAGTTTAGGTGTAATTCCAGGTTATGGTGGAACGCAACGTTTGCCTCAATTAGTAGGTAAAGGAAAAGCAATGGAAATGATTATGACTGCCTCTATGATTTCAGCCGAAGAAGCAAAAACGTATGGTTTGGTAAACTATGTTGTAGCTCAAGAAGAATTGTTACCATTGTGTGAAAAATTAGCTCTAAAAATAGTTAAAAATTCATCGGTTGCTATTGGCGCTGCAATAAAAGCTATTAATGCTAACTACACCAATTGTGTTAACGGATACGGTGTTGAAATTGAGCAGTTTGGTGTTAGTTTTGGAACAGATGACTTTAAAGAAGGAACAACGGCATTTTTAGAAAAAAGAAAACCAAATTTTGAATAAATACTTATTTTATTCCATTCCATTCATTATAAAATTGTTGTAGAAAAGTTTCCATATAAATATGTCTATCAGCAGCAATTTGCTGTCCAGTTTTGGTATTCATTTTATCTTTTAAAAGTAAAAGCTTTTCATAAAAATGATTGATAGTTGGCGCTTCAGATTTTTTATACTCCTCTTTTGTCATATTTAAATTTGGAGGAATTTCAGGATTGTATAAAGGTCGGTTTTTAAAACCTCCATAATTAAAACATCTAGCAATACCAATGGCACCAATGGCATCTAACCTGTCTGCATCTTGTAAAACATCTAACTCTGGCGAAGTAAATGTTTGCTTAAAATTTCCACCTTTAAAAGAAATATTAGTAATAATATTTTCAATATGAATAATAATGTCTTCAGAAACACCTTGTTTTTGCAAAAACATACGCGCAACTTTTGGGCCAACTGTTTCATCTCCATTATAAAATTTGGAGTCTGCAATATCGTGCAGTAAAGCTCCTAGTTCAACAATAAAAGTATCAACTTGTTCATTTTTGGAAATTAATTTAGCGTTGTTCCATACACGTAAAATATGAAACCAATCGTGACCACCTTCAGCATTTTTCAATGTTTGTTTTACAAAAGCTTCGGTATTAGTAATAATTTGATTTTTATCCATAGGTTAAAAGTAAAAAATCCATTCAAATTTGAATGGATTTATATTTAAACTTAAATATTTTTTAACAAAACTCTTCGTAAGCACCAGCTAAATTCCCTGCAATTACTTCTGCTGGTCTTCCTTCAATATGGTGGCGTTCTAGCATATGAACTAAAGCACCATCTTTAAATAAAGCAATACAAGGTGATGATGGAGGAAAAGGAATCATATATTCTCTAGCCTTATCTGTTGCTTCTTTATCAACTCCTGCAAAAACAGTTACTAAATTAGTTGGTTTTTTATCGTTTTGAAGCGAAACTATTGCTCCAGGTCTAGCTGTACCAGCAGCACAACCACAAACCGAGTTTACAACTACTAAAGTTGTTCCTTCTTTTTTAACTGCAGCATCTACTTCTTCAACTGTGTGTAATGATGTAAAACCAGCATTTTCTAATTCAGCTTGCATTGGTTGTACAATTTCTAATGGATACATATTTTTTTGATTTTATATATTAGACGTTAGTTTTGTGCAAACCTACATATTTTTTTATTTTTTATTTAATCTAAATAAAGAAAAGTGTGTTAGATTTTCAAAAACCAAAATAAAATAATTAAATACTACAGGTAAATAGAACAGAAGTTTATAAATAATTTAACATCTATAGCGAATCATACTTTTAGTAAACTAATAAAACACAGTATCTTTGGATTTTTAAATTAGATATGGGAAATTTTGCAAAGTGGTTAGGAGCCGGATTAGGTTTTTCGGTTGGCGGACCAATAGGAAGTATTTTAGGTTTTGTAGTAGGAAGTTTTATTGATGGTTTTACTAAAGAAGATGTAGAAAATGCTAGAACTTATAGAACAACGCATTCTAATGTTCAATCGGGAGATTTTGAAATAAGTTTATTATTACTATCGGCAGTTGTAATAAAAGCTGATGGAAAAATTGATCAGCGAGAGTTAGCATATGTACGTGAGCATTTTAAAAGAATGTATGGAGAGCAAAGAGCAAGTAATGCTTTTAAGCTATTTAATGGATTTATAAAAAATAATAATATATCTACGCGTCAAGTGTGTATGCAAATACGTCAACATACCACACATGCATCACGTTTACAATTAGTTCATTTTTTGTTTGGGATTGCAAAATCCGATGGAATTGTTAATGAAAGGGAAGTGAATTCTATTAAAACAATTGCAGGTTATTTAAATATAAGTAATTATGATTTTGAATCTATAAAAGCTATGTTTTATAATAGTTCAGACAGTTCATATAAAATTTTAGAGATTGAAAAATCTGCTTCAAATGATGAAGTAAAAAAAGCATATCGAAAAATGGTAAAAAAATACCATCCAGATAAGCTTCGTCATCTAGGAGAAGAACATTTAAAAGGTGCTGAAGAAAAATTTAGAGAAGTGCAAAAAGCGTACGAACATATTCAAAACGAACGAGGAATGTAAAATATTTTCAACTTTATTAAAAAACGTGGGTCTAACATATTGTAAATGAAAATTAATTGGTGGGAATTGAAAAGTTTTACCCCAAAGGAATATTATGTATCAGCCCTAAGATTAAAATCCGCTTCAAGTTTTGAGGCGGTTTTTATTTTTTAAAACAATTTGTGACTTTATAGCTTATTAAGTGTCAAATAAATTGTAAATAAAAATTAATTGATGGGAATTGAAAAGTTTTACCCCAAATAAAATTATCAGCCCAAAGGTTAAAATCCGCTTCAAGTTTTGAGGCGGTTTTTATTTTTTTAAAATAAAATGTGACTATTTAAAAAAATAGGTGTCAAATAAATGTTAGTAAGAAGATAAGGATTAATCAACAATTTCCCCACAAAATTATCGGTATCGATAAGAGTTAGAAACAAAGAACACCTTTTTTAAAGGTGTTTTTTAGTTTAAATAACTTCCAATATCTTGCGGTCCTTCTAAAACTGTTTTTATAATTTGAAGTGTACCATCCTCATTAGAAATAGTGTGCCATTTAATTAATGAAATTTGCATATCTTCAATTTCAATTCCAGTAATTGAACGTGGATGTACACAACTTCCATCATTAAAATAAGGTAAATCCTCTGGCTCTGGAAAACGTGGACGATGCGTATGCCCAGCAATAATCATTTGATTGTTATTATTGTCTATCCATTTTTTTAAACGTCTTTCAACCCTTAATAATTCTTTAAAATTTTTAGCAGGACTAGTAGGATCTTTAATACCCATTATTTGTAGAGGTTTCCATAAAATTCTCACTAAAAATCGGCTCCACTTCCAAAATACGTAATTAAAAAAATCTGCTTGGTGACCGTGAATTAATAATATATTTTTTTCAAAACCTTCAGCTTCTAAAATTATTCCTTCATCAAATTTAAGCCCTTTTAACAATTCTTTCTCGGTTCCAGTTATAGGGTCAAAATAATTACCCATCATTTTTTCAACTCGTTTTGCTTTTCGTAAAACCATATCATGATTTCCCCAAAGCATATGCAATCTATTTTTTAAATGAAATTTACGCAAAAGCATAAAAATATTTTTATGCGCAGTAAAAATATCATCGAAAGTTCTATTTTCCCATAATTCTAATCCGTCACCTAATTCTATGTACGTGTAACCATCAGTATAATAGTTGTTTAAAGCGTGAAAATAAATATTTCTATTTCTAACAAAATCATCAGCGTAACTATTATCTCCACGGTGACAATCGCTAAAAAACACAAATTTAGAGTCGCAATTCAAAGAGATTTTTTTTGCGTTTTTATACGAATTTGATATTATTTGTTGAATCATTTTTAATAGTGCTGAATTTCAGAACATAAACTTAAAATAATTAACATAAAAACAACCTATTTTTAGGTGATTTTTTTAACAATTTAAAAACATTATTTTAGAGAAAATGCTTAATTTCGCAAACTAATTGATTTAAGGGTAAAAAATGAGTAAAAAGTTTAGAGAATATAAAGGATTGAATCTCACTAAAGTAGCTGATGAAACTTTAGCGTTTTGGGAAGATGAAAATATTTTCGAAAAAAGTATTTCTACAAGAGATGCAAATAAACCATATGTGTTTTTTGAAGGTCCACCTTCAGCAAATGGATTACCTGGTATTCACCATGTAATGGCACGCGCAATTAAAGATATATTTTGTAGATATAAAACTTTACAAGGTTTCCAAGTTAAGCGTAAGGCCGGTTGGGATACTCATGGTTTACCTATTGAGTTAGGAGTTGAAAAAGAATTAGGAATTACCAAAGAAGATATAGGTAAAAAAATATCTGTTGAAGAGTATAACAACGCTTGTAGAAAAGCAGTTATGCGTTATACTGATGTTTGGAATGACCTAACCAGAAAAGTTGGTTATTGGGTAGATATGGAAGATCCGTATGTAACTTACAAACCAAAATATATGGAAACAGTTTGGTATTTATTAAGTCAATTGTATAAAAAAGGATTGATTTACAAAGGTTATACCATTCAACCATATTCTCCAAAAGCTGGTACTGGTTTAAGTTCTCACGAGTTAAATCAACCAGGAACCTACCAAGATGTTACAGATACAACTGTGGTTGCACAGTTTAAATCAATAAAAAACACATTACCAGAAATTTTACAAGATGTTGAAGGCGATGTTCACTTTTTAGCTTGGACAACAACACCTTGGACACTACCTTCAAATACAGCATTAACAGTTGGAAAGAAGATAGATTATGTGTTGGTAAAATCTTTCAACCAATATACGTTTGAACCAATTAGCGTAATTCTTGCTAAAAATTTAGTAGGAAAACAATTTGGAAAAAAATTCTTTACGGTTGAAAATGAAGCAGATTTAGCTAATTATAAAGCTGAAGATAAAAAGATTCCTTTTATTGTTGTAAAAGAATTTAAAGGAGCTGATATTTTAGAAACAAAATACGAGCAATTAATGCCGTATGCAAAACCATACCAAAACCCAGAAAATGCATTTAGAGTTATTGCTGGTGATTTTGTAACTACTGAAGATGGAACAGGAATTGTACATACAGCCCCAACATTTGGTGCTGATGATGCAATGGTATCCAAACAAGCAACACCAGAAGTTCCACCAATGTTAGTGCTGGATGATAATGGAAATCCAGTTCCTCTGGTAGATTTACAAGGTAAATTCACCAAACATATGGGTGAAGAATTTGGAGGAAAATATGTAAAGAACGAATACTACAATGCTGGTGAAGAGCCTGCACGTCCAATGGATGTTGAGTTAGCTATTCGTTTAAAAGAAGAAAATAAAGCATTTCACGTAGAAAAATATCGTCACAGTTACCCACATTGTTGGAGAACAGATAAACCAATTTTATACTATCCGTTAGATTCTTGGTTTGTAAAAGTAACTGACAAGCGTGACCAAATGTTCGAATTGAATGAAACTATTAACTGGAAACCAAAATCTACTGGAGAAGGACGTTTTGGAAACTGGTTAAAAAATGCCAACGATTGGAATTTATCTCGTTCACGTTATTGGGGGATTCCATTACCAATTTGGAGAACTGAAGATGGAACCGAAGAAATAATGATTGGTTCTGTTGAAGAATTAAAAGATGAAATGTCAAAAGCTGTTAAGGCAGGTTTTATGAATGAAGATATTTTCGCTGATTTTGAAGTTGGAAATATGAGTGAAGCAAACTATGATAAAATAGATTTACACAAAAATATTGTAGATCAAGTTACATTAGTTTCAGCTTCAGGGCAACCAATGAAACGTGAAAGCGATTTAATTGATGTTTGGTTCGATTCTGGTTCTATGCCTTATGCACAATGGCATTACCCATTTGAAAACAAAGAATTAATAGACGAGAAAAAATTCTATCCGGCAGATTTTATTGCTGAAGGTGTAGATCAAACTCGTGGATGGTTTTATACTTTACATGCTATTGGAACAATGGTTTTTGATTCTGTAGCGTATAAAAACGTAGTTTCAAATGGTTTGGTTTTAGATAAAGAAGGAAAAAAAATGTCTAAACGTTTAGGTAATGCTGTAGATCCATTTGAAACAATGGAAAAGTACGGAGCAGATACTACACGTTGGTATATGATTTCTAACGCAAACCCTTGGGATAATTTAAAATTTGATGTTGAAGGAATTGATGAGGTTAGAAGAAAATTCTTTGGAACACTTTACAATACATATTCATTCTTCTCGCTGTATGCTAATTTAGATAATTTTACATATACTGAAGATGAAATAGCAATTGAAAACAGACCAGAAATTGACCGTTGGATTCTTTCAGAATTAAATACATTAACTAAAAATGTAGAAAAGTTCTATGAAGAGTACGAGCCAACAAAAGCAGCACGTGCAATTCAAGAATTTGTAGGCGAAAATTTAAGTAACTGGTTTGTACGTTTAAGTAGAAGACGTTTTTGGAAAGGTGATTATGGGCACGATAAAATTTCGGCATACCAAACACTTTATACTTCAATGTTAACAGTGGCAAAATTAGGTTCGCCAATTGCACCTTTCTTTATGGATAATTTATACAAAGATTTAATTTCTGTAACCGGAAAAGAAAACTTTGAATCTATTCATTTAGCTGAATTTCCAAAATACAACGAAGCTTTAGTAGACGAAAAGTTAGAGCATAAAATGCAACAAGCACAAAAAATATGTTCAATGGTATTATCGCTTCGTAAAAAAGAAATGATAAAAGTGCGTCAACCATTGCAACGTGTTATGATTCCTGTTTTAGATGAAACAGATAGAGAAGAAATTTTGGCTGTGGAAAACTTAATAAAATCGGAAGTAAACGTAAAAGAAATTGAGCTAATTGACGATGCTTCAGGTATTTTAGTAAAAACAGCAAAACCTAATTTTAAGGTGCTTGGACCTAAATTTGGTAAAGACATGCGTTTTGTGGCACAAGCAATACAAAATTTAACACAAGAAGAGATTGCAACTGTTGAAAAAGAAGGCGAAATTTCTTTAAAAATTAACGAAAATATTGTAAATTTAACTCAAGAGGAAGTCGAGATTTCATCACAAGATATTGAAGGTTGGTTAGTAGCAAATCAAGGTAGTTTAACAGTTGCTTTAGATGTTACTATTACTGAAGATTTACGTAAAGAAGGTAACGCAAGAGAACTTATTAATAGAGTTCAAAACTTAAGAAAAGAAAGTGGTTTAGAGGTAAATGATAGAATTAAGTTAGTTATCCAGAAAAATGATATTTTAGAGCAATCTATAATTGCAAACGAAGAATATATAAAAAATGAAACATTAACTAACGAATTAGTATTTGAAGATACATTAGAAAAAGGCACGGAAATTGTATTTGACGAAGTAGATACTAAAATATTAATTCAAAAAATGTAAGCTTATGAATGAAAATAATAGATACTCGGACACTGATTTAGCTGAATTCAGAGAAATTATACAAGCTAAAATAGAAAATGCAAAAGAAGATTTAAGACTGCTACAAAGTTCTTTTAAAAACGATAGTAATAACGGTACAGATGATACATCTCCAACTTTTAAAGCGTTTGAAGAAGGTAGTGAAACAATGTCTAAAGAAGCAAATGTTCAATTGGCAATTAGACAAGAAAAATTTATTAGAGATTTAAAAAATGCATTGTTACGTATAGAAAACAAAACATACGGTGTTTGTCGTGTTACTGGGAAATTGATTCAGAAAGAGCGTTTAAAATTAGTGCCTCATGCAACATTAAGTATTGAAGCTAAAAGAATGCAACAATAATATAATAAGTATACAATAGAAAAGAAATTATCTAAAGTATGTAACCGTCATTCTGAACTTGTTTCAGAATCTCATCTTTTTGATTTCCAATTATGATGCGAACCTGAAACAAGTTCAGAATGATGAAAATTACTCTTTAGATAATTTCTTTTTTAATGAAAATTCAAAAATATATTCCATTGAAAAAAGCAATAGCAATTATAATATTAGTTTTATTAATTGATCAGATTAGTAAAATATATATAAAAACAAACTTCTATTATGGAGAAGAAGTTAGAGTATTTGAATGGTTTAGAATTCATTTTATTGAAAACAATGGAATGGCATGGGGAGCTGAATTTGGTGGGAAAAAAGGAAAATTATTTCTAACTATTTTTAGACTATTTGCTATAACTGGGATTGGATATTGGTTATATTCATCGATAAAAAAGAATGCTCATATTATTTTGGTCATTGCTGTGTCGTTGATTTTTGCTGGAGCTTTAGGTAATATAATTGATTCAGTGTTTTATGGAGTAATTTTTAATACACCAGGAGGCAATCAACTAGCAACATTATTTGCAGAAGATACTTATGGAACAATTTTTCATGGTAAAGTAGTAGATATGTTTTATTTTCCAATGTGGCATGGAGATTTACCTTCTTGGATTCCATATTTTGGAGGTAAACCTTTTACCTTTTTTAATGCAATTTTTAACGTTGCAGATTCAGCTATTTCTATTGGAGTTTTATTATTGATTTTATTTAGTAAAAAAGCATTTCCAAAGGAAGAGGATGAAAAAATTACGGCTTAATTTCTGCTAGTTTTTGGGTTAGTTCATCTTTCATTTTACTATCATTCTCACTTAAGGGTAAGTTTTTTGAATTTAATAGATTTTTAGTTTCTAGAGGGTCGATGCTTAAATTAAATAACGATTCTGAATTGTCATCAAACAACATGTATTTATGTGTATTGTTTCTAATAGTTACATTAAATTCATCTTCAGCATACGCATATTCTCTTTCTGAAAAGCTTGAATTTGAAAACGATTCTTGAAAACTTTTACTATCGTTAATTTTATCAATCTGAATTCCTGCAATGTTTGCAATAGTTGCAAATAAATCAGTAGTATTTATTAAAGCATTTTCAACTTCATTTATTCTAGTTACATTTTTGCCTGCAATTACCATTGGAACGTTTATACCTCCTTGATATAAAGATCCTTTCACTCGTTTACTGTTGTATTCTTGTGCTACTTGATTAGGAGTTCCATTATCTCCAATAAAAATAATAATTGTGTTTTCCTTTTCTTCTTCACTCAAAGAATTTAAAAGTCTTCCAAATTCAGTATCCATTGCTTCGAGCATTGCTAAATAATAAGGTAACGGATTGGCATCAATACTTGCTTGATCGGTTGCTAAACTTCCTTGAGAATGTAATTCTATTGGAGGTAAATGAAAAGGGTTGTGTGGAGCGTTGTAGGCTAGCCATACAAACCAAGGTTTTGTTTGTTCTTCAATCCAATCAATGGCAATGTTTGTGTATGCAGTAGTATTGTATGTAGTACTTGTTGTTTGAGTTCCGTTTTCAGTAAATTTCCAATTCCAATAATCATTCATTGCTCCTGATAAAAACCCAGCATAATATTCAATACCCATAATTTCAGGGTGATTTTTATTATTTGATAAATGCCATTTACCAATTACTGCAGAAGCATATTCACCATTTAGATTGGTATCTATATAGGTTTGAAGTGATGTTTCTGCAGCACTTAATGTGTTATTAACTTCCAGAACACCATTATTAATACCGTATTTACCAGTTAAAATGGTAGCTCTGGTTGGTGAACAAGTAGGGTTTGACCAAACATAATTATAGGTAATTCCCGTATTAATTAAATGTTGCAAATTTGGCATATTTGGTTTTGTTGACCCAATCGAATAACCTGGAGAGGCATCTAAACCCATATCATCAGCAATTACTAAAAGAATATTGGGTTTATTATTTATTATTTCATCAACTGGATCTTCTTCTATTACAGGATCTGTAAAGTCATCATTTTCTTCAGAACAAGAAAATAGTATAATGGAAATGACTAAAAAAATATAAAAGTTGAAGGTTTTATGTTGAATCAAAATAATTTACAATGTTTTTTAATTAATAGTTCTCACACATCGAACATAATTATAAACATATCTAACATCACCTTGAGGTCCAAAAAATTGTGGATAATCATCTTTACTTCCATTTTTAGGATCACTTCGTTGGCAACCTGCTCCATGAACATCCATTAAAACACCATTCATTTCTCCTTGTCCTTCGCCAAAAGCAACATAAACACCACTTGAATATGGGTTTACGCCATCTAAATGACTAGTTCCAGTCCAATAAAACGGATAATTCCCTTTGTTTCCATCTGGATCTGATATTTCAGTACAATCAAAAAGTGGATCAATGGCTGGAGAGTTTGTTGTTTTTGGAGATCTGGTATAATCTACAATGCTTTGTAATTCTTTAGCGTTTGGTAAACGCCAATCCGATTTATTTCCATGAGTTAGATCTTCTGCATAGGCTAAAGATTCTTCCCAATCTCTTGATGTTCCATCATCTGTTTTTTGCCACATTAAACCAGTTGCTAAATCACTAATTGTACCGTCTCCGTTATCAATAAAATCATTTGTACCATAGTCAGTATTTCCTCTCACCATTCTAAAATACATCGTG
This sequence comes from Lutibacter sp. TH_r2, assembly GCF_033101135.1. Lineage (NCBI taxonomy): Bacteria > Pseudomonadati > Bacteroidota > Flavobacteriia > Flavobacteriales > Flavobacteriaceae > Lutibacter > Lutibacter sp. TH_r2. The sequence continues at coordinate 796,806 of NZ_JAWMPV010000001.1, read as the reverse complement.
TTTGCATTTCCTGTATCTGGTTTGTATTTTGGATACCCTTTTATGCGTCCATCAATAAAATTCACACCAAAAACAGTTTCAACTCCATTCATTGTAGTAGAAACATATTCTGTTGAAGACCAAGTTTGAGCATCAATTTCACGTTCTCCAATAGAAGTATCACCTAATTCTTGATTAAAATAATTAGTATCTATAAATAAGTCAATAGCTACTTCACTGTTTACTTTACCCGAAAATAATATTAATGAGTATAATTCTTTTAGAGTAGGAACCCTCCAATCTGTATAATTTCCTAAACTTGAGTTGGATGCTTTTGTAGCAGCTTCACTAAAAGTTATTTTAGAGCCCATATCTTGTTCCCACATTAATCCAGTAACATTATCGGTAATAGTTCCATCATTATTATTTGTGTAAGAAGGTTGATTTCCGCTGTAATTAGCATCTTGTCCAAAAAAAGGATCACTTGTTGAAGGTTCTGAAATAATATCAGAATCACTATAAAAATTTATTGTACCAGTGTCTACAATTGTATAGTGTTTATCTGGAGTAGGGATTTCAATAACTTCATCATCATCATTTGATTCGTTATTTATATCGGTATCATCGTCGTTGCTTCCGCAAGAAATTAGAAATATGCTTAATAATCCTACTAGGGTAAATTTATTTAGTTTCATATTGTGTTTTATTCTATTTTATTTTTTAATTTATAGTTCTTACACATCTTACATAATTGTACACATATCGGACATCTCCTTGAGGTCCAAAAAATTGCGGATAATCGTCTTTATTTCCACTTTTAGGATCGATGCGTTGGCAACCTGCACCGTGAACATCCATAAGTTTGTTGCGCATTTTACCTTGTCCTTCACCAAAAGCTATATAAATAGCGCTACCATACGGATTTCTACCATCTTTATGTGTGGTTGAGCTCCAGAAAAAAGGATAATTTATATTCCCATCAGCATCTTTTATTTCTGAAGTTTCAAAAATAGGATTTATTGCAGGTGAATTTGTGGTTTGTAATGAACGTGTATAATCTACAATACTTTGTAATTCTTTAGCATTTGGTAATCTCCAATCAGATTTATTTCCAAGCTTTAAATTTTCAGCATAAGTTAGAGATTCTTCCCAATCTCTTGATGATCCATCGTCTGTTTTTTGCCACATTAAACCAGTTGCCAAATCACTAATAGTTCCATCTCCATTATCAATAAAATTATTTTTCCCGTAAGCAGTATTTCCTCTCACCATTCTAAAATACATCTTATGTGCATTTTTAGTACGTGGATTGTATTTTGGATACCCTTTAATTCGTCCATCAATAAAATTTACTCCAAAAACAGTTTCGTCATTTCTCATTGTTCTTCCAACATATGCTGTAGAAGACCAGGTTTGTGCGTCAATTTCTCTTTCATCTTTTGAAGTATCTCCCAAAGGTTGTTCGAAATAATTGGTATCGATAAATAAATCTATTGAATGCGCTCCTTTTACTTGCCCAGTAAATAGAATTAATGAATACAATTCTTTTATAGTTGGTACACGCCAATCTGTATAAACGCCTAAAGTTGAATTTTCAGCTTTTTTAAAAGCTTCTTCAAAAGTAATTTTTTCACCCATATTCTGTTCCCACATTAAACCTGTAACAGTATCGGTTATTGTTCCATCATCATTATTTGTATACGAAGGTTGATTTCCAGTATAATTAGCATCTTGTCCGTAAAACTCTTCATTTGGTTTAGGTTCTTTGATAATATCACCATCACTGTAAAATTCACTAACGCTTGTATCTACAACAGGGTACCATTGTTTTTGTTCTTGTGCGCACGAATACTGAAAAATAATTAATGCAATCACTAGAAGTATATTTAAAGCTTTCATATTCTTAATTTGTAACTTTTATAAGACCATAGAAATTTAAAAAGGTTTAAAATTATTTGGTAATTAATTTTCTTATCGTAAATTTGCGATAGACAATGAAAAGAACAAAGGAAAATATAGTATATCAAATTGAAACTGAAGAGTTAGCCAAATTTGCAAAAGCTTTAGGGCATCCAACTCGTATTAAAATTTTAAATCATTTAGACAATACAAGTTGTTGTTATACAGGTGATTTACTGGAGGTTTTGCCATTAGCACAATCAACAATTTCACAACATTTAAAAGAGTTGAAGGATGCTGGTTTAATTAAAGGTACTGTAAATCCTCCAAAAATTAAGTATTGTATAGATCAAGAGAATTGGAAGAAAGCTAAAATGATTTTCAATAATTTTTTCAATAAAAATATAAATAAAATTTCGTGTAGTTAAAAAAATTTAAATATATCAATCGTTTATTTACGATAAATATTGATGAGATTAAAAACAAAAAAATGAATATTCAAGAGATAAAAAAGCATTTAAGCACTTTAAAAAACATTGCATTTCAATTACCAAACGGTGATTTAGTTCCAAATCATTTTCATGTAACTGAAGTAGGTAAGGTTACAAAGCATTTTATTGATTGTGGAGGTACGTTAAGAAACGAAGTTGTTGCAAATTTTCAATTATGGGAGGCAAATGATTATGATCATAGATTACACCCAGAAAAGCTAATTAGTATTATTGAATTATCTGATAAGTTATTAAAACTTGGAAATTTAGAAATTGAAGTAGAATACCAAGCTGCAACTATTGGTAAGTATGGGTTAGATTTTAACGGGAAAAACTTTTTATTAACTACAAAACAAACAGATTGTTTGGCAAAGGATAATTGTGGAATTCCACTTGAAAAAACAAAAGTGAAACTTTCAGATATAGATAGTAATTCAGAAAGTTGTTGTTCTCCAGAATCAAATTGTTGTTAAAAGAATAAATAAAAAAACTATAAAATTTAAATTAAATAAAATATTATGAAATCAATTAAAATATTAGGTACAGGATGTCCAAAATGTATAAGTACAGAAGCTATAGTTACAGAAGTAGTAAATGAATTAAATATTGATGCTAAAATTGAAAAAGTTACGGACATTATGGAAATAATGGCTTTTGAAGTTATGACTACTCCAGCTATAGTTGTAGATGGAAAAGTTATGATTAAAGGTAAGGTTCCAAGTAAAGATGATGTTAAATCAATATTGGTAGATAATTTTGCTAATAACGCATGTTGTTCAGATGATACTTCAAATTCTTCTTGTTGTTCTACAGATGAAAGTGAAACTAGTTGTTGCTAAAAAAAATAATCTATGTTATTTAAAGAAATAAACAATACTGTTGAATTGTTGAAAAACATTAAAGTTTCAACCGAAAGAAAATCAGGTTTACAACCGTTAGTAGATTATATTCAAACTAAAGTTTCACAAGGTGAAAATGTAAATTTAAATTTTATTTGTACGCATAATTCACGGAGAAGTCATTTAGCTCAAATATGGGCGCAAACTGCAGCTCAAAATTTCGGAGTAAAAAATGTGTATTGCTATTCTGGTGGAACTGAAGCTACGGCTATGTTTCCAATGGTTGGAAAAACGTTAGAAAAACAAGGATTTCAAATAGCTAAATTATCTAATGAAAAAAATCCAGTTTATAGTGTTAAGTACGCAGAAAATGCACATCCAATTATATGTTTTTCTAAAAAATACGACGATGATTTTAATCCAAAAGGTGCGTTTGCAGCATTAATGACTTGTGATCACGCAGATGAAAATTGTCCCTTTATTTTTGGTTGTGAAGTTAGAATTCCAGTTAGATATAATGATCCAAAAGCTTTTGATAATACACCACAACAAGAAGAAAAATATTTAGAAAGAAGCAATGAAATTGCTTCAGAAATGATGTACGTATTTTCTCAAATTAAGAAGTGAAAACCGTCATGCTGAACTTGTTTCAGAATCTCATCTAAATAGGTTATGATTAATTATGTGAACCTGAACCAAGTTCAGGTTGACGAATGAGTGATTTTTTAGGCACTTGAAAATTTAATAAAAAAATGAAAAAAAGACTTAAATTTTTAGATAGGTATTTAACCTTATGGATATTTTTAGCAATGGCCATTGGTGTTGGATTAGGATATTTTTTTCCTCAAATGGCAACTATAACAGATAAATTATCTGTAGGAACAACAAATATTCCTTTAGCAATAGGGTTAATTTTAATGATGTATCCTCCTTTGGCAAAAGTAGATTATAGTCTAATTCCAACTGTTTTTAAGGACGCTAAATTAATGTCGTTATCATTATTTTTAAACTGGATTGTTGGTCCAATTTTAATGTTTGTTTTAGCGGTAATTTTTTTAAGAGACGAACCAGGTTATATGTCTGGACTAATTCTAATTGGTTTGGCACGTTGTATTGCAATGGTTATTGTTTGGAACGATTTAGCAGGAGCGAGCAGAGAGTATGGAGCAACACTGGTAGCTTTAAATAGTGTTTTTCAAATTATAACATATAGTTTTTATGCTTGGTTATTTATTACAGTTTTACCAAATTATTTAGGGTTAGAAGGTTTTGATGTAAACATTTCTATTGGTGAAGTAGCTCAAAGTGTAGCCATTTATTTAGGAATTCCGTTTTTAATGGGATATTTAAGTCGCTATTTTATTGTTAAATACAAAAGTTTAGATTATTACAATAGAAAATTTATTCCAGCAATTTCACCAATTACGTTAATTGCTTTGTTAGGAACCATAGTTTTAATGTTCAGTTTAAAGGGCGATTTAATTGTTGAAATTCCATTAGATGTATTAAAAATTGCAGTTCCGTTAGTAATTTACTTTGTGTTAATGTTCTTTGTTAGTTTCTTTATGGGAAAAGCAATGAATATAGATTACAAACGTAATGCAGCAGTAGCATTTACAGCAACAGGTAACAATTTTGAATTGGCAATTGCAGTAGCCATTGCAGTTTTTGGAATAAATTCTCAACAAGCATTTACAGGAGTAATTGGACCTTTGGTTGAAGTTCCTGTTTTAATAGGTTTGGTTAACGTATCGCTTTGGTTGAAAAGGAAATATTATTCAAAAGAGTAAATAATAACTGCATCAGTTCGAGTATTTTTTTTTGATATAAAGTAAGAGACAATGTATCGAGAACTTCTCAATACACACCTCCTAGAGTTAAAGTGCTTGAAGTGATAATAAAAAAAGATTAAATAATGTTTGATTGGATTCAAAAATTAGCAGATTGGCTTGTTTTAGATGTTTTAAAATTAGAAGCAGGCAAGCACCTAACGGAAGCTTTAAACTTTTTTATATATGATTCTGTAAAGATTTTATTACTGGTTTTGGTAATTATTTTCTTTATGGGAATTGTAAATAGTTATTTCCCCGTTGAAAAAGTGAGAAATTACTTGTCTCGAAAAAAATTATATGGATTTGAATATTTGGTAGCATCCTTATTTGGAACTGTTACACCGTTTTGTTCATGTTCATCTGTACCTTTATTTATAGGTTTTGTAAAGGGAGGAATTCCTTTAGGTGTAACTTTTTCATTTTTAATTACGTCACCTTTAGTAAACGAAGTTGCAATTGGATTATTTATCGGATTATTTGGCTTAAAAACAACGGTAATTTATGTAGTTAGTGGTGTTTTGTTAGGAACTATTTCAGGAATAATTCTTCAAAAATTAAAACTAGAAAAATATTTATCTCCTTGGGTGCAGCAAGTTTTAGCTAACAGTCAAAAAGAAACAGAACAATTTGAAATAGAACATACACCATTTAAAGATAGAATTCCTGCAATTTGGAAAGAAACAAAAACTATATTAAAAGGAATTGTGCCTTATGTTTTAGTTGGAATTGCCATTGGTGGTTTAATGCATGGCTATATTCCTGAAGGTTTTTTTGAAAAGTATATGGCTAAAGATAATTGGTTTGCTGTACCAATTGCAACAATAGTAGCAGTCCCAATGTATTCTAACGCATCAGGTATTTTACCAGTAGCACAAGTATTAGTTTCTAAAGGAATTCCTTTGGGAACAGCAATTGCATTTATGATGGGAGTTGTTGGACTTTCATTACCAGAAGCAATGCTTTTGAAAAAGGTAATGACCTTAAAATTAATTGCCATTTTCTTTTCAGTAGTAACATTATGTATCATTATTTCAGGATACTTATTTAATATTATATTTTAATCATAAACAAATTTTAAGAATGAAAAACATCAAAATTTTAATTGTAACAATTATTAGTTTAGTAATTGTTTCTTGTGGAAATAAAAAAGAAAGTAAGGCTGAAGAAACCATCGCCAAAAACAATGTAATTGAAGTGATTGATTTTCACTCAACACATAGATGTATTACTTGTAAAGCTATTGAGTCTAACTCAAAATACACTTTAGAAACGTATTTTGCTAAAGAATTAGCAGCAGGAAAAATAAAACTTAAAGTTATAGATGTAGATCTTGAAGAAAATTACAAAATTGCTGAAAAATTTGAAGCTACAGGTACAGCTTTATTTTTAAATGTAGTAAATAAAGGTAAAGAAGAACAAATAGATTTAACTGAATTTGCTTTTGCTACTGGGAAAAATAATAAAGAATTTTCAGAGCAGTTAAAAGCTAAAATAGAAGAGCAGTTAAATAAACTATAATGGATGTATTACAATCATTATTAGACACTTATAATATTCCAATTTTATCAGCTTTGCTGTTGGGTTTAATGACAAGCATTAGCCCTTGTCCGTTAGCAACTAATATTACAGCTACAGCTTTTATTTCAAAAAATATAAGCAATAAAAAAAAGGTTTTTTTAAGTGGAATAATTTATTCATCAGGAAGAGCTTTTAGTTATACCTTAATAGGATTAATTTTATTTTTCGGTGCAAGTAAATTTCATATAGCACGTTTTTTTCAACAAAATGGAGAGAAATATCTAGGACCATTGTTAATATTAGTTGGATTAATAATGCTAAATGTAATTCGGTTAAATTTTTTAGGAAAATCTAATTTTACTGAAAAATTAAGTCAAAAATTTTCGGATAAAGGTTTATTAGGTTCTTTTGTTATTGGCGTTTTATTTGCTTTAGCTTTTTGTCCGTATAGTGGCGCTTTGTATTTTGGAATGTTAATTCCTATGACTATTTCAAGTGCTGAAGGTTTGTATTTACCTATTGTGTTTGCTTTAGGTACAGGTTTGCCCGTTGTTTTATTTACCTATTTATTGGCATTTGCTGCAGGTAGCGTAGGTTTGTTTTATACTAAAATTAAAATTGTAGAGAAATGGATGCGAATGATAGCTGGAGTTGTTTTTATTTTAACAGGAGTATATTATGTTCTTATATTTACAGGAATTTTAAAATAAATTTGTAATTATAAAGCAAAAATATGAGTAAAGGATTAACTAGTAGACAAGTAAAAATAGCTATTGTAGTTTTTTTAGCTTCATTTTTAGCAACGTATAATATTATTTCTAATTGGGATGTTGTAAAAACATTTTTGTTTGGAAACTAAAAATAAAAAGCTCAAGTTTAAACTTGAGCTTTTTTTATATTATAGTTTTCTTATATATAGATTGAAATAAAAAACAGGAAACTAAAGGCTACTAAAAAAAGAGTATTTTTATGCTTTTATAAAAAGAATATATTGGATTTAAAACTTCAAATAAAAGTATTACCTAGCAAACCAGGTGTTTATCAATATTACGATAAAGACGATGTAATTTTGTATGTTGGAAAAGCTAAAAATTTAAAAAAAAGAGTTTCTTCTTATTTTACTAAAAATCACGAATATGGAAAAACCAGAGTTTTAGTAAAAAAAATAGCGCGGATTGAACATATAGTTGTTAATACGGAAACAGACGCCTTACTTCTTGAAAACAATCTAATTAAAAAATACCAACCACGGTACAATGTTATGTTGAAAGATGACAAAACATATCCGTGGATTTGTATTAAAAAAGAGCGTTTTCCAAGAGTATTTTTAACTAGAAATGTTATAAAAGATGGTTCTGAATATTTTGGACCATATACTTCAGTAAGAACAGCAAAAGCGTTATTAGATTTAATTAAAGAGTTGTATTTGTTGCGTTCTTGTAATTATGATTTAAGCGAAAAAAACATTGAAAACGAAAAGTATAAAGTCTGTTTAGATTATCATATAGGAAATTGTAAAGGCGCATGTGAAGGGCTTCAAAATATTGAAGATTATAATAACGATATTGTTGCAATTAGAAATATTATTAAAGGGAATTTTAAAGAAGCAATCAAATCTTTTCATAATTTAATGATGAATTATGCGAAAGAAATGGAATTTGAAGAAGCTCAAAAAATTAAAGAAAAAATAGATTTATTAGCCAATTATCAAGCTAAATCTACGGTGGTAAACCCTGCTATTTCTAATGTTGATGTATTTTCAATTACTTCTGATGAAAGTTATAGCTATATTAATTTCTTTAAAATTTCAAATGGTTCCATTATCCAATCTCATACTTCAGAAATTAAAAAGAAATTAAACGAAACAGATAAGGAACTTTTAGAGCTTTCAATAGTTGAAATTAGACAACGTTTTAATTCACAATCTAAAGAAATATTTGTGCCTTTCAAAGTAGATTTAGGTGAAGATATAAAGGTTACAGTTCCAAAATTAGGTGATAAAAAACGAATTGTAGATTTAAGTTTACGAAACGCAAAATACTTCCGTCAGGAGAAATTTAAACAAATGAAAATTGTAGATCCGGATAGGCATGTTAAAAGAATTATGTCACAAATGAAAAAGGATCTACGTTTAAGTGAAGAACCTAGACATATTGAGTGTTTTGATAATTCAAATATACAAGGAACGCATCCAGTTGCTGCTTGTGTAGTTTTTAAAGATGGAAAACCAAGCAAAAAGGATTATAGACATTTTAACATTAAAACAGTTGAAGGCCCAGATGATTTTGCCTCTATGGAAGAGGTGGTTTTTAGACGTTATAAGAGGTTGCAAGATGAAGATTTACCTTTGCCGCAACTAATTGTAATTGATGGTGGAAAAGGTCAATTGTCTTCTTCATTAAAAAGTCTAGATGTTTTAGGATTAAGAAATAAAATAGCTATAATTGGTATTGCAAAACGATTAGAAGAAATTTATTATCCAGACGATCCAGTACCATTATATTTAGATAAAAAATCTGAAAGTTTAAAAATAATTCAGTTTTTAAGAAACGAAGCGCACAGATTTGGAATTACACACCATAGAAATAAACGAAGCAAAAGTGCTTTGGTAACAGAATTAGAACAAATTCCTGGAATTGGAAAACAAACTATTGTATCTTTATTAAAATATTTTAAATCTGCTAAAAGAGTTTCTGAAGCTAAATTTGAAGATATAGAAAAAGTAGTTGGAAAAAGTAGAGCTGTAAAAGTTTTTGATTATTACCACCATAAAACAAACTCAAAAAAATGAAAAAGGTAATTTTAATTACATTGCTATTTTTTGTAAGCACACTTTTTGCTCAAGAAAAACCTGTAAAAGATTTAAAGGTTGGTGTTGTATTAAGTGGAGGCGGAGCAAAAGGGTTTTCTCATGTTGCAGTTTTAAAAGTTCTTGAAGAAGCAGGCGTAAGAGTAGATTATATTGGAGGAACAAGTATGGGAGCTATTGTGGGAGGTTTATACGCTTCAGGTTATAATGCTACAGAATTAGATTCTATAATTAAAACCATCGATTTTTTTAAAGTAATTTCTAATGATTTACCACGAAAATCTAAACCTTTTTATGAAAAGGAAAGTGGGGAGAAGTACGCCTTAACATTACCAGTTAAAAATAGAAAAGTTGGCATTCCAAGAGCAATAACCGATGGTCAAAATGTTTTAAATTTGATTACCAAACTTACACAGCACGTTAATAATATTAACGATTTTAATAAACTTCCAATTCCGTTTTTATGTATTGGTACCGATTTAGAAACTGGAAAACAAAAAATATTTAGAGAAGGTTTTTTACCAGAAGTTGTTAAAGCTAGTGGTTCTTTTCCAACGCTTTTATCTCCTGTAGAAATTGATGGTAAATTGTATTCAGATGGTGGAATTGTAAATAATTTTCCTGTAGATGAAGTAAAAGCTATGGGAGCAGATATAATTATTGGAGTTGATATTCAAGGAGGTTTAGATACAAAAGATAAGTTAATTTCTGCACCAAAAATATTGAATCAGATAGTAGGTTTTCAAATGTATAAAAGCATTGAAGAAAAAAGAAATAGAACAGATATTTTGATTAGACCTGATTTAACAAAATATAATGTAGTTTCCTTTGAAGCTATAGATGATATTATGAAAATTGGCGATTCTACTTCTAGAGTATTTATGGAGCAATTAAAAGCGATCAGTAATTTACAGCAAAAAAAGGAAAAAAAAGTTATTGATTTTAGCAAGTCTGAAAAATTTCATATTAAAAGTATAGAAATTCAAGGCAATAAAAATTATACTAGAGCTTATGTTTTAGGAAAGTTAAACTTAAAAAAAAGTGATACAACAAGTTATAAAAGTCTTGTAACAAGTATTAATAATTTATATGGAACAGGAAATTTTGAGAGTATTCAATATAAAATTGTAGATGAAGAAAAGGGAAGTGTTGTAAAATTTAAAGTAAGGGAACATTTAATTTCAAATTATTTTCAAATTGGTGTTCATTATGATGAGTTATATAAAACAGGAGTTTTAATTAATGGTTTGTCAAAACATTTATTGTTTAAAAATGATGTTATTTCAACAGATTTAATACTAGGAGATAATATTAGATACAATCTTAATTATTTTATTGATAATGGATTTTATACTAGTTTTGGTATTAAATCTAGATATAATAGTTTTAATTCAAATGTTAACTTTGATGAAGATAATATTAATAAAATTAATTTAGAGTATCAAGATTTTACAAATCAAATATATGTTCAAACAGTTTTTAATAGAAAATTTGCAATTGGAGCAGGATTTGAGCATAAGCGAATTAAAGCCTATACAGAAACTATTTCAACTGTTGAGAATAACCCGTTAGCTGAAGAAAATGGAAGATTTTATTTTGATAAGTCGGATTATTTAAGTGGTATAGCCTATATTAAAATTGACACATACGATAAAAGTTATTTTCAAAAAAAGGGAGCTTATTTAGATGCTAAATTCACGTGGTATTTAACATCTTCAGATTACAATAATAATTTTAAGCCGTTTTCCCAATTAAAGGGTAAATTTGGATATGCACATACTTTTTTTAATAATTTAACTGCCCATTTCACCTCTGAAGCAGGAATTACAATGGGTACCAATACTAATCAGGTATTGGATTTTATTGTTGGTGGTTATGGAGATAATTATATAAATAATTTTACACCATTATTTGGTTATGATTTTGGAGAGTTACGAGAAGATTCTTTTTTAAAATCAGCTTTAACTTTACGTTATGAGTTTTTACCAAAAAATTATTTTTCAGCCGCTGTTAATTATGCAAGGGTTGAAAATGATATATTTAATGAAGGTATGATTTTTGATAATACCAAATCTGGATATATGCTAGGCTATGGTTTAGATACTTTTTTAGGACCAATTGAAGTAAATTATGCTTGGTCACCAGATCAAAAGAATAGTAATTGGTATTTTAATGTTGGGTATTGGTTTTAAAGAAAAAGCCCTGAAACTTTTTAGCTTCAAGGCTTTATTAGATATTGTGAGTGCCTTATTTTATATATTCACCATTTTCATTTGAAAATTCAAATTGTAAATATTGGTATGCATCTCTCGGTAAAATCTTAATCCACTTTTTATATTTAAAAAACCATTTTTGTTGTAAGGATGGTGTTCCTTTTTTAAGATAAGCTGCAATAAAAGGATGCGTATTTATTGCAATCTTTTTATGTGTATTTGAATTTATTAGCCTATCTAATTGCACTTGTATTTTTTCAATTAATACAATAGGTGCTTCAACTTCACCTTCACCACTTGGGTTTGGTTCTTTTGTTTTAATTACCAACTCTGGTCTAACTCGTTGGCGAGTAATTTGTACCAATCCAAATTTACTTGGAGGTAGAATTTTATGCTTTGTTTTATCAAATGCCATTTCAGCTTTTAAATGCTCGTACAATTTTTGACGATGTTCAGCTGTGTGCATATCAATAAAATCTACTACAATAATTCCACCCATATCTCTTAACTGTAATTGACGTGCAATTTCTGTAGCAGCAATCATATTCACTTCTAAAGCAGTATCTGCTTGTGAAGAAGCTTTATTAGATCGGTTACCACTATTTACATCAACTACGTGTAAGGCTTCGGTATGTTCAATTACAAGGTATGCTCCTTTACTCATTGAAACTGTTTTTCCAAATGAAGTTTTAATTTGACGTTCAATGCCAAATTTTTCAAACATTGGAATTTTTGAATTGTACAATTTCACTATAGATTCTTTATCGGGAGCTATTTCTTGTAAATACTCTTTAATTTCTAAAAACAAAGTTTCATCATTAGTTACAATGCTTGTAAAAGAATCGTTAAACAAATCTCTTAAGATAGAAGAGGCTCTGTTTAATTCACTTAAAACTTTGGTAGGTAATTGTTGTTGTTTGGCTTTTTTAACTTTTTTGCCCATGGCCACCCAACGGTCTAAAGAATTTTGGAGATCTCTATCAAGTTCAGCAACTTTTTTTCCTTCAGCTACAGTTCTTATAATTACTCCAAACCCTTTAGGTTTAATGCTTTTTACTAATCTTTTTAGTCGATCTTTTTCTTCTTGATCCATAATTTTTTGAGATACGGAAACTCTATCAGAAAAAGGGACTAAAACTAAATACCTACCTGCTATTGATAATTCGGAACACATACGTGGACCTTTGGTAGATATAGGTTCTTTTACAATTTGTACTAATAAATTTTGACCAGTTTTTAGTACATCAACAATACTTCCGTTTTTATCAATATCGGATTCTTGTCTGAAATTTTTTAAAGTGTAATCTTTAATCTTACCTGAAACTATACCTTTTATAAATTTATTTAACGATTTTAATTGCGCACCTAAATCATGGTAGTGTAAAAATCCGTCTTTTTCGTAACCAACATTAACAAATGAGGCGTTTAATCCGGAAAGTACTTTACCAATTTTAGCTAAAAAAATATCCCCAACTGAAAATTTATTTCCGTTAGTTTCATTATTTAAAGCAATTAATTTACCATCTTTTAATAAGGCAAAATCAATATCAGAGGAGTTCGATCTTATTATTAATTCTGTTTTCACTCTGAATTGTTTTTGTGTTTGTATACATATAAACATATACAAACAATTTATAAATGTTTTTATCAGGTTGTAATACCCAAAATAGTTGTTTTTATACAACTATCTATTTCAATGAACTTTTTAAAGACAGAAAAAGTAAGCTTAGCTTACTTTTTCTTTTTATGTCTGTTTGCTCTTGCTCTTTTTTTACGTTTATGAGTAGAGATTTTTGCTCTTTTTCTCTTTTTACCACTAGGCATAATTAAAAAATATTTTTAGGTTAATAATCTAACTTTTTACTTTACTTCTACTTTACTTTTAACACCTTCAACAAATACTTTAGCAGGTTTAAATGCTGGGATATTATGTGCTGGTATTTTAATAGTTGTATTTTTAGAAATGTTTCTTCCAGTTTTTTCAGCTCTTGTTTTAATTATAAAACTTCCAAAACCTCTAAGGTAAACATTGTCACCTTTTTCAAGAGAATCTTTCACCTCGTCCATAAACGCTTCAACAGTTGCTAAAACATCTGCTTTTTCAATTCCAGATTTTTCTGAAATACTCGATACGATTTCTGCTTTCGTCATTTTTAATATATATTATCTATTGTTATTATAAAAAATTAAGGTGGCAAATATAGGATTAATATTCATATCCGAAAAGTTAATTCGCTAAAATTTAATCAATTAAATCTTGTATTATTGTATTTTTTAAAAGTTTAAATGAAATTTTCTAAACAGTTAATACCGTGGTATTTACAAAATAAACGAGATTTACCTTGGCGTAAAACTAAAAATCCATATAAAATATGGTTGTCTGAAATTATTCTTCAGCAAACAAGAATTGATCAAGGAATGAGCTATTATTTAAAATTTGTAGCGCATTTTCCAACTGTTTTTGAATTGGCAAATGCTAGTGAAGAACAGGTTTTAAAATTGTGGCAAGGTTTAGGTTATTATTCGAGAGCCAGAAATCTTCATTATTCAGCAAATTATGTGGTGAATGAATTAAAAGGTGAATTTCCTTCAACCTATAAAGAGTTGTTAAAACTAAAAGGTGTTGGAGATTATACAGCTTCAGCTATTGCATCCATTTGTTTTAATGAAGCTTCAGCTACAGTTGATGGCAATGTGTATAGAGCACTGTCTAGATATTTTGGAATTGAAACTGCAATTAATTCGAGCAAAGGTATTAAAGAGTTTAAAGCGTTGGCTCAAGAGTTAATTGATAAAAAACAACCAGGAAATTTTAACCAAGCGTTAATGGAGTTTGGAGCAACAGTGTGTAAGCCTCAAAATCCAACTTGTACTATTTGTGTTTTTAACTCTAGTTGTAAAGCATTACAAACAAATACAATTGCTAAACTTCCTTTTAAAGAAAAGAAACTGAAAATAAGAAATAGGTATTTTAATTATTTAGTAATACAAACTTTAGACAAAAAAACAGTTTTAGAAAAAAGAACCAGTGGAATTTGGAAAAACATGTATCAATTTCCATTAATTGAAACTGAAAGTGAAGTTGACGAGCAAGAATTTCTTCAGCATAATAGTTTTGATACACTTTTTAATAAAGCAATTACCATACAACTTTTTAATAAAGAATCTATTGTACACAAGTTATCGCATCAACATATTTATACAAGGTTTTGGGTTGTAAAAACAGACGAGAAATTTAGTAATTCGTTAAATTGGAGTGAGGTGAGCAAGTATCCAGTTCCTAAATTGGTTGATAATTTTTTAGAACAATATAATAACAACTAATTTTTTTTGGTATTTTTGATTAAAATTGAAAGCAATTATGGCAGGAAGTGTAAACAAAGCGATATTAATTGGTCATTTAGGTGATGATGTTAAAATGCATTATTTTGAAGGAGGAAATTCTATTGGACGTTTTCCGTTAGCAACTAATGAAACATACACAAATAGACAAACTGGTGAAAAGGTTACAAATACCGATTGGCATAATGTAGTTGTGAGAAATAAACTTGCTGAATTGTGCGAAAAATACCTTAAAAAAGGTGATAGAGTGTATTGTGAAGGTAGAATAAAAAATAGACAGTGGGATGCTGAAGATGGAACAAAACGATATACAACCGAAATTCATGTTATTGATATGACTTTTTTATCAATGAAGCCAGAAGTGAGTAATCAAGCACCATCAACCGAGGCAAAACCAGCGCAACCAAAAGCTCCTGAAACACCTGCACCTTCTGTTGAAGATGACGATTTACCATTTTAAGTTTAATTAAATTTGAAGAAACTTGGATCCTGAACCCACGAACTTATTATTAAATTTTTTAGACAACATAAATATTTGGTTTATAGTTAGCCTTATTGCTTTGTTGCTATTACTTGTAATATCAGCGTTAATTTCAGGCTCGGAAGTTGCATACTTCTCTTTATCACCAACTACTTTAAATAAAGTTTCAGAATCTAAAAATAATAAAGAAAAAGTTGTTGTTGAGTTATTAGAAAAGCCAAAAAAACTTTTAGCTACTATATTAATAGCAAACAATTTTATAAATATTTTAATTGTTTTACTTTTTGCCTTTATTGGTGAATTTATTTTTGCTGGAATTACTTCGGATATAATTAAATTTTTAATAGAAGTAGTTTTAGTAACATTTTTAATATTACTTTTTGGTGAAGTTTTACCTAAAGTATACGCTACAAGAAATGCATTAAAATTTGCTTCGATAATGGCTTACCCTTTAAAAGTGGTTAGTTTTTTATTAACGTTTATTAGTGTGCCATTACGTGGTTTAACTAATGTTATTGAAAATAATTTACGTCAAAAACAATCTAGTATTTCTGTTGAAAATTTATCACAAGCACTAGAACTAACATCTAATGAGGCTACTACAACAGATGAACATAAAATTTTACAAGGAATTGTAAATTTTGGAAATACAGAAACCTGTCAAATTATGACTCCAAGAATAGATATTTTTGCTATTTCTATTGATGAACCTTTTGAAAAAGTAATTGCAAACATTGTAAAAAAAGGTTTTTCAAGAAATATAGTTTATGGAGATAATATAGATGATGTTGTTGGCGTTTTGTATGCAAAAGATTTATTACCACATCTAAATAAAAAAGTTTTTCAATGGAATAAAATTCTTCGTGAGCCTTATTTTGTTCCAGAAAATAAAAAATTAGATGATTTGTTAAAAGAATTTCAAGAGAAAAAAAATCATTTAGCAGTTGTAGTTGATGAATATGGTGGAACAAGTGGAATAATAACACTAGAAGATGTAATTGAAGAAATTGTTGGTGATATTAACGATGAATTTGACGAAGATGATATTTCATATTCAAAATTAGATGCTAATAATTATTTGTTTGAAGGAAAAACCAATTTAAAAGATTTTTGTAGAGTTTTAGAAATTGAAGACGATATTGATTTTGAAGAAAATAAAGGTGAAGCTGAAACTATTGCAGGTTTTATTTTAGAAATCTCTGGTCGTTTCCCTAAAAAAAGAGAGGTAATAAATTTCCTAAACTATTCGTTTAAAATAGAATCTGTGGATCGAAGAAGAATTAAACAAGTTAAAGTAACTATTAAACGATAACTAAATGAAGTATTTATTAGCTATTTTTATAAGTATACTTATAATCTCATGTGGAAGTGATCCAATTCCCAAACCAAAATCGTATTTAAAACTTCAGTATCCAGAAAAATCTTATCAAAAACTAAATACTGAATGCCCATATACTTTCGAGTTTTCAAAATATGCCAACATAAGTTTAACAGAAAATTGTTGGGCTAAAATAGAATACCCAGAATTAAAAGCAACTATACATATTACGTACAGACCCATTGAAAATAATTTAAACGAAATTTTAAAAGAAGTTGAAAAACTAACTTTTGAACACACTGTAAAAGCAGATGTTATAAATTCCGTTCCGTACGAAAATTTTCAAAAAAAAGTATATGGAAAATTATATAATGTAGAAGGAAATGTAGCAACAAATGTACAGTTTAGAGTTACCGATAGTGTAAAACATGTACTTTCAGGAGCTTTATATTTTTATGTAAAACCAAATTACGATTCAATTTTACCAGCGGTTAAATATGTTGAAAAAGATATTATGCACCTAGTTGAAACTTTAGAATGGAAATAATGAAACAAAATTATAAGTACACAAAAACTATTCGGTTTTGGCTATTAACTGGTTTAATAATGTTAATAGGTCAAGTTATTTTAGGAGGTATTACAAGGCTTACAGGTTCGGGTTTATCCATAACGCGTTGGGATATAATTACAGGAGTTATTCCACCATTAAATGCTGAAGAATGGGTAGAAGCGTTTGAGCTTTACAAAGCTACTCCACAATTTCATAAAATTAATGCAACATTTAATATTGCCGATTTTAAATTTATTTATTTTTGGGAGTATTTTCATAGGTTGTGGGTTAGATCTTTAGGATTTATATTTTTAATTCCTTTTATAATTTTTCTTCTTAAAAAGAAAATAGATTCTTATTTAGTAAAAAGGTTAGTGGTGGTTGTTCTTTTAACAATGTTAACAGCTTCAGCTGGTTGGATTATGGTAAAAAGTGGTTTAATTAACAGACCATGGGTAAATGCTTATAAATTAACTATACACTTTGTTTTAGCAATGTTTGTGGTTGTTGCAATGGTTAAAACAGTGGCGGATGTTTATAATTTTGAGACCAAAACTAAAGTTTCAAAAAAGTTACTTTCAATAACAATTGCAATTACGTTTTTACAAATGGTTTTTGCAGGTTTAATGGCTGGTATGAAAGCAGGATTGTATTATCCAACTTGGCCAAGTATGGATGGTGAAGCAATACCTCAAGTTTTAAAAATTGGAGAAAATTGGACTTGGGCAAATATGATTAATTACGATAGTTATTTGTTTGCTCCAGCTTTAATTCAATTTATACACCGTTTGTTAGCCTATACATTGCTTGCTTTAACTATTGTATTGTTTTATAAACTTAAAAATAAACTTGAAAAATTAAGTAGCTTATGGTTAAATTATACAGCTGTATTGATTGTTGCTCAAGTTGTTTTAGGTATTTTAACTGTTGTAAATGTGGAGGGTAAAATACCATTATTATTAGGTGTAACCCATCAATTAGTTGGTTTACTGTATTTAATAAGTTTGTATTTTTTATATTATTCAATTAGAAATAAAAACGCATAAAAAAAGCTTCCGTACTGGAAGCCTTTTTTATTTTTTAAGAGTTTAAAAAAACTAGTCTTTTTTAACTGCGTTTTTTAAGTCTGTAGCTTTAGTTTCAACTGCATCAACAGCATCAGAAGCTTTTTCTTTTGCAGTGTCAACAGCATCAGAAGCTTTATCTTTTGCACCTTCAATAGCACCTTCAACTCCTTCTTTAGCAGCATCAACAGCGTCAGAAGCTTTAGTTTTTAAACTGTCAACAGTTTCTTTAACTTCAGTTTTTAAGTCGTCAGCAGCAGCTTCAGCACCATCTTTTACTTCGTTTGCAGCATCTGAAACTTCAGTTTTAGCAGCTTCTACACCGTCTTGAACATCTTTTTTAACTTCTTTACAAGAAATAGCAACTACACTAACCAATGCAATAGCTATTAATAATTTAATTGTTTTCATTTTAATTTAGATTGATTTTATTATTATGCAAAGAAACAATAAAAATGTTAAAATTTACATAAAATTCATTTAAATTAGTTAATAATAGTGTCTAATTCGATAGTTTTTGATACAGAATACAAATCTCCTCCAGCAATTGCTTCAATTTTTTGCACTATTTCTTTCTCATTTAACTTGTTTGAATCATAAGTAATAATTCCATTAGTGTGTTCAAAATCTACTTTAGCATAGCTTACACCATCAATTTTGTACAATTTAGATTGAATTAATTTTGCGCAACCAATTTCACATGTCATTCCATCAATGTTAACCTGAAAGCTATGTAAGTTAGCTGCTACTTCGGCATTTTTAGTTTCCTCAATGTTTGTTTTGTTGTTTTCTACTTTTTCTTTTGGTGTTTTATTACAAGCAATTATTGTAAAACACACAATTAGAATATAAAATAAATTTTTCATTTTGTGTTTATATTTAATTTGTAAAACGAAAGTAGCAACAAATAGGCTCAATTCCGAATAATTATCCGATTTTTGTATTTTATTTTTTGAATGGAACATAAACAATTACGTTGGATTTTTCTTTTTACGTTAGCAATAATTTGGGGTAGTTCATTTATTCTAATGAAATACGCTTTGGTTAGCTTATCTCCAATTCAGGTTGGTGCAATTCGTATTTTATTTACTGCTGCTTTTTTATTAATTATTGGTTTAAAAAAATTGTTAACTATAAAAAGAAGACATTGGTATTATTTAGCGTTAAATGGTTTTGTAGGAACGTTTTTTCCTTCATTTTTGTTTGCTTATGCTGTAGATAAAATTGATAGTTCTATTGCATCTATATTAAATTCCCTTACGCCGCTAAACACCTTAATTTTTGGTGCATTGTTTTTTGGTTTTGGTTTTAAAAAACGTCAATTAATAGGTGTTCTAGTTGGTTTGGTTGGAACTGTATTATTAATTTTAAAGGGAGCCGAAGTAAATCCAAATCAAGATTATTTTTATGCAAGTTTTATTTTAATTGCAACTATTGGGTATGCTTTTAATGTAAACATTTTAAAAAAATACTTACACGATTTAGATGCATTAAGCATAACAGTTGGAAACTTTTTTTTAATGATGATTCCAGCTTTTTTTGTTCTATTATATACTGACTTTTTTGAAACTTTTGAGCCAACTAAAGGAAATTTAAATGGCTTAATGTATATAGCTATTCTTGCAATTATTGGTACTGGTTTAGCAAAAATTATGTTTAATAGATTAATTCAGATTTCAACACCAATATTTTCATCGTCGGTAACGTATTTAATTCCTATAGTAGCAATTACTTGGGGAGTATTAGATGGAGAAAAAGTTACATTACTTCAATTTTTTTCAGGTTTAATAATACTTTTAGGTGTCTATATGGTAAATAAAGCTAAATAAAAATCTATTTTAAAGCTAATTACCATCTAAAATGTAAGGTTTTACATTTTTAACTTTTATTCAACAATGTGTTTATTAGATTATAATTTATTAAAACCAGTGAGTGTTAACAAATACAGTTGTTAGATCTACTAGAGAAAAGCTTATAATTATTTTTAATTTAATAATGATGAAGTGTTGATTGTTGTAAGTTTCAGGTATATTAATAACAATAAAAAGTTAATATTATTACTATTTAAATATTGTTTTCATTAAAATGCAGTTTAATTAATGTTAAGTACTGTAAATAAGCAATTTATTTAAGGTTAATTTTATTTGTACTAATAAAAAAAACCACTATATTTGCACCCGCCTTATTTAAAAGGTAAAAAGTATATTAATAATAAGCGAAAACAAATAACTATGTACGCAATTGTAGAAATAGCAGGGCAGCAGTTTAAAGTAGCAAAAGACCAAAAAGTTTACGTACACCGTTTACAAGAGGAAGAAGGAGCAAAAGTTTCTTTTGATAAAGTTCTTCTTTTAGATAATAAAGGTGCAGTAACAGTTGGCGCCCCAGCTATAGAAGGAGCCGAAGTAACGGCTAAAATTTTAGGTCACTTAAAAGGTGATAAAGTAATCGTTTTCAAAAAGAAAAGAAGAAAAGGTTACAAAAAGAAAAACGGACACAGACAAGCACTTACTGAAATTCAAATTGAAGGTATTGCTGCAACAGGTGCAAAGAAAAAAGCTCCAGCTAAAAAAGCTGCTCCAGTAAAAGAGGAAGCTCCAAAGGCAGAAGTAAAAAAAGCAGCACCTAAAAAAGCTAAAGCTGACGATTTAAAGAAAATTGAAGGTATTGGTCCAAAAATTGCTGATACTTTAGCAGCTGCAGGAATTGTAACTTTTGCTGATTTAGCAAAAAGTGAACCAGCTAAAATCGCTGAAATAATTGCAGACGTTCGTGGTAATCACGTAACTGATACTTGGCCAGCACAAGCTCAATTAGCTACTGATGGTAAGTGGGATGAGTTAAAAGAATTACAAGATAAGTTAGACGGAGGCGTTGAAAAATAAATCTATAAAGTTTAACCTTTAAAAATATAAGACAATGGCACATAAAAAAGGAGTTGGTAGTTCGAAGAATGGTAGAGAATCAGAATCGAAACGACTAGGAGTAAAAATATTTGGTGGTCAAGCTGCAATAGCAGGAAATATTCTTGTACGTCAAAGAGGAACTCAACACTATCCTGGTGATAATGTTTATATGGGTAAAGATCATACATTACATGCGAAAGTTGATGGTGTAGTTCAATTCCAAAAGAAAAAAGATAATAAATCTTATGTTTCTGTAGAAGCTTTTGAAGCTTAAGAAATAATTTGTAAAAAATATAAAACTCCCAAGCGTAAGTTTGGGAGTTTTTTTATGCGCTATTTTGTACATTTGCTAAATGTACTTTTTATACAATATCCTAGTTTATTTAGTTAGCTTTATTTTAAAAGTTATTGCTGTATTCAATCCTAAAATTAAATTATTTGTTGAAGGTCGAAAAAAAACTTTTGATAAGTTATTAAATGTAATTTCAAAACATGACGAAGTTATTTGGATTCATGCAGCTTCATTAGGTGAATTTGAACAAGGTCGACCTATTATTGAAAAGTTAAAACAACAAGTTCCTTCAAAAAAAATAGTACTCACTTTTTTTTCACCATCAGGTTATGAGATTCGAAAAAATTATGAATTTGCAGATGTAGTTTGCTACCTTCCTTTAGATTCAAAAAAAAATGCTAAAAAATTTTTAGATATTATTCATCCTGAAAAGGTGATTTTTATAAAATATGAATTTTGGCCAAATTTATTGAAAGAACTAAAGGTTAGAAAAATAAACACCATATTAGTTTCAGGTATTTTTAGAAAAAATCAATCATTTTTTAAATGGTATGGCGGTTGGATGCGAGGTGCTTTAACAGCTTTTTCCTTCTTTTTTGTTCAAGATAAAAAGTCTAAAAAATTATTAAATTCTATTAATTTTAATAATGTTAAAGTGAGCGGAGATACGCGTTTTGATAGAGTTTTTGAAATTACTCAACAAGATAATAATATTGATTTTATTACTGAATTTGTTGATGAAAAATATACCATTGTTTGTGGAAGTACTTGGAAAGAAGACGAAGCACTTTTAATAAACTATATTAATAAAGATGCTTCAGAAAACGAAAAGTTTATAATTGCTCCGCACAACATTAAACCAAATGATATTCAAGAACTAAAAAAATCTATTCAAAAAAAGGTTGTTTTATTTTCAGAAAAAGAAGGGAGAAATCTTTCAGAATATCAAGTTTTTATTCTGGATACAATAGGTATTCTAACTAAAATATACAGTTATGCAGATGTTGCTTATGTTGGAGGAGGTTATACTAAAAGTGGAGTTCATAATGTTTTAGAGCCCGCAACTTATGGTATTCCTATATTAATTGGACCAAATTATTTTAAGTTTAAAGAGGCAGTTGAGTTGGTTGAAGAAAAGGGTATAACAGTAGTTGATAATTCTCAAAAATTATCATTACATTTAAAAAAGTTTTTTAATGATATAGTTGAAAAACAAACTGTGGGTAATTTAACATTAGATTATGTTACTTCACGTACGGGAGCTACTTCTAAAATTTTAAAGTATTTAAAAAAATGAGAGAAAAGTTAGACAATTATTATTCATTTGTATTTGAAGATGAGTTATTAGATGAAATTGAAAAGGTCGGTATATATAAAAAAATACGAGAGGGTGAATTATTAGTTGATCTAGGTGATAAAATGAAAGGTGTTCCTTTATTATTAGACGGAGCTATTAAAATAGTTAGAGAAGATAAAAAAGGAGAGGAAATACTACTATACTTTTTAGAAAGAGGTGATACGTGTGCAAGTTCATTTGCAAGTGCTATTGCTAATGGAAAATGTGGAATTAGAGCAATTGCAGAAAAAGATTCTGAATTAATATTTTTACCTGTAGATAAGTTAGATGAATGGTTAATTAAATATAAATCGTGGCGTAATTTTGTAATTGATAGCTATAACATTCGTTTAAACGAAATGATGGAAACTATTGATACGTTAGCGTTTATGAAAATGGACCAACGTCTCTACAAATATTTGACCGATAAAGCACAAATTTTGCGTGAAACTACTTTAAACACTACGCATCAGGATATTGCTTATGATTTGCATACCTCAAGAGTTGTTATTTCTAGATTGTTAAAGCAACTTGAAAATGAAGGTAAGCTTAAGCTACACAGAAATAAAATAGAAATATTAGAATTTTAAATGTAACATTAGTTACATAACTAAAGTTTTGAAACTATATTTTTAGAAATACTAACTAATATAATATTACGTATGGAATTTATAACTCAACCATGGGCATGGTATGTTGCTGGGCCTATAATAGCATTGGTTATGTTCCTCCTTTTTTATTTTGGAGAACGTTTTGGAGTTTCCTCAAATTTAGAAACATTTTGCTCAATTGGAGGTGCTGGAAAATTTACCGATTATTTTAAAATTGATTGGAAACAAAATTCTTGGAATTTAATATTTGTTGCAGGATCAATTGTTGGAGGTTTTATTTCTGCACAATGGTTATCACCTTCTGATGCTGTTGCTTTAAACCCACAAACAGTTCAAGATTTAGCAGCTATTGGAATTCAAAATGCAGGAGAAACCTATTTGCCAGATGAAATTTTTAGTATAGATACAATGCTCTCTGTAAAAGGATTTTTTATTCTGATAGTAGCAGGAATACTAGTAGGTTTTGGTGCACGTTGGGCTGGCGGTTGCACATCAGGTCATGCAATAGTTGGATTAAGCAACCTTGAAATTCCATCATTAATTTCAGTGATTGGATTTTTTATTGGAGGATTAGTTATGACTTGGTTAATTTTACCTTTAATATTCTAAATTATGAAACACGTAAAGTTTTTTTTAGTAGGTATTCTGTTTGGAATAGTAATGAGTAAAGCCGAAATAATTTCATGGTATAGAATTTACGAAATGTTTAAATTTCAATCGTTTCACATGTATGGAATTATTGGGTCGGCTGTGGTTTTAGGAATGATAATTATGTTTTTCTTTCGTAAAAAAATGGTAAAAACCTTTGAAGGTAATGATATTCATGTAGCACCTAAAAAGAAAGGTTTGTATCGCAATTTACTAGGTGGTATTTTATTTGGTTTAGGTTGGGCTTTAGCAGGAGCATGTCCAGGACCCATGTTTGTTTTAGTGGGTAAAGGTATTGTTTCTATTTTAGTAGTAATTTTTGGAGCTACATTAGGAGCATTTTTATATGGTCTTTTTAAAGATAAATTACCTCATTAATATAGAAGCATATAATCGATATTTTATAATTATCTTTATTCTAATAATAAAAAGGTACTATTGTGAAGATTGACGATATTGTTTCAAAAAATTTCTCAAATATATTTGAGCCTAAATTACTCCAAGAAATTTGTAAATATGGAATTCTAAAAAATGCTGAATCTAGAAAAACAATTTTAGAAATTAGAAGAGAAATTCAATTTATTCCTTTTATTGTTGCAGGTATAGCTAAAGTAAAAAGAAGAGATGGAACAGGAAATGGTATTTTTCTTCATTATTTAATAGAAAACCAAACAAGTGCAATTTCCGTTACATATGCTCAAGAGCATAAAAAAAGTGAAATTAGAATTAAAACCGAAGGTAATGTAACTTACATTGCGGTACCTGTAAAAGTTGTTAATTCGTGGTTTTCAAAATATGAATCGTGGAGAAATTATTATTTCAAATTAAATCAAAAGCAAACTTCAATTTTAATTGAAAAAATAAACGATATTGCATTTAATAATCTGGAGTATAGACTTTTAAAATATTTAGAAGAAACCAGTATTGTAAAAAATGATAATGTTATTTATAGAAAACATTTTGATATTGCACGAGATTTAAAAGTTTCAAGAGAAGCAGTATCTCGTATTTTGAAAAAGATGGAAAAAGAAGAAGTTTTGACATTAGGAAGAAATAAAATTATTTTAAATTAATGCAGTTAACCGATAAGTTTGGTAGAAAAATAAGCTATTTGCGTTTAGCAGTTACAGACCGTTGTAACTTGCGTTGTCAATATTGTATGCCAGCTCACGGAATTGATATTGTTCAAAGAAAAGAATTACTTACCTACAAAGAAATGTACCGAATTACTCGTGTGCTTTCAGAATTAGGAGTTAATAAAGTTAGGCTTACTGGAGGAGAACCTTTTGTGCGAAAAGATTTTATGAATTTTTTAAAATCACTTTCATTTAATAATAAGCTAGACCAAATAAATATTACTACCAATGGCGCTTTAATTTCAAAACATATCAATGAATTAGAAGAGTTAAAAATCAACGCAATTAATTTAAGTATAGATAGTTTACAAAAAGAAAAATTTGCAAAAATTACACGTAGAGATGTTTTTTTAGAAGTATATAAAACATTTGAATTATTAGAGCAAAGTAACCTAAATTTAAAGTTAAATGTAGTTGTACAATCTGGTTTTAATACCGATGAAATTCTAGATTTTGTTGAGCTCTCTAAAAACAAAGATATTTCAGTTCGCTTTATTGAAGAAATGCCATTTAATGGTAAAGGTCAGAGAGTGATGGAAGATGAATGGAATTTCAATAAAATATTAAACCATATTAAAAATAAGTATCCAGAAGTTGAACAACTTTCTTCATCAAAATCATCAACATCTGTAAATTATAGAGTGCCAAATTACAAAGGTAATTTTGGAATTATTCCCGCATTTACTAGAACTATTTGTAACGATTGTAATAGAATAAGAATTACCGCAACAGGAATGTTTAAAAACTGTTTATTTGATGGTGGCGTGTTTAATGTTCGAGATTTTATTAGAAATGGAGCAAGTGATAATGAATTGAAAGAATTATTTATTAAAACAGTTCATCATAAACCCGAAAACGGTTTTATTGCTGAAGCAAGTAGAGGTAATAATGTTTCAGAAAGTATGTCAACCATTGGAGGCTAAAAAATAATTGACAATGAGTAATTCTTTTTTCATTATAAATATTATAAAGTAGGTCATTCTGAACTTGTTTCAGAATCACATAACACTATTAACACAACAGGATGAGACCCTGAAATAAATTCAGGGTGACGTGATAAATATTTGATACAGATTACACAATGAATTTAACTACAGTACAAAACGCTTTAAAAATAATTTTAAATAATACTGAAAATTTCGGTGTTGAAGAAATTGATTTTTTAGAAAGTGAAGGTCGTGTTTTAAAAGAAAATATTATTGCAGATAGAGATTTTCCGCCATTTAACAGAGTAAGTATGGATGGAATTGCAATTGATATTGAAGCGTTTAACAAAGGACAAGCTTCGTTTAAAATAGAAGGAATTCAAGCTGCTGGAAGCCCACAATTAACTTTAAAGGATTCAAATAATTGTATGGAAGCTATGACTGGAGCAGTATTACCAAAAAACACAAATGCAGTTATTCAATACGAATTATTAACTATTGAAAATGGAGTAGCTACCTTGAATGTTGAAGATTTAAAGCATTTTCAAAATATTCATAAAAAAGGATTAGATAGAAAGCAAGAAGCTATTTTAATATCAAAAAACACTCAAATAACTTCAGCTGAAATTGGTGTGTTAGCAACTGTTGGAAAATTTACAGTTAAAGTTGCAAAACTGCCAAAAGTAATGGTTATTTCAACAGGAAATGAATTGGTTGAAGTAAATGAAACTCCAGAAGAACATCAAATAAGAAGAAGTAATGTTTATACGTTAGTTTCTATATTAAAACAACTTGGAATTAGCGCTAAAACTGCTCATATTTTAGATGATAAAGAGGTATTAAAAACAAAGATTGATGGTTTTTTGAATGACTATGATGTGCTTATTTTTAGCGGTGCTGTTTCAAAAGGTAAATTTGATTTTATTCCTGAAGTTTTAAATGATTTGGGAGTTGAAAAGTTGTTTCATAGAGTAAAACAACGTCCAGGAAAACCATTTTGGTTTGGTAAAAAAGGAGAGAAAACAATATTTGCATTTCCAGGAAATCCAGTTTCAACATTTGTGAGTTGCTTAAAGTATTTTACACCTTGGTTTAAAAAATCTGTTGGCGTAAATTTTGAGAATAAAGAAACGGCAATTTTAGCTGAAAATTTTTCGTTTAAACCTAGTTTAACCTATTTTTTACAAGTAAAAACAAATATAGAAAATGGTAAAAAATACGCTATTACTGTTTCTGGAAAAGGATCAGGTGATTTAGCTAATTTAGTTGATGCTGATGCTTTTTTGGAACTACCAGATAATAGAACTAATTTTACCAAAGGAGAGGTTTTTCCTCTAATTAATTATAGATAAATGTTTGGTCACTGAGCGGAGTCGAAGTGACTTTAAAATTATATGAAGTGGTTTCGACTCCGCTCAACCACCTTAAACAAACAAATATCCGTCATTGCGAATGCAGTGAAGCAATCTCATATTTATGAAAGATGATTTTTCACATATTAATAAAAAAAATCAACCTAAAATGGTAAATGTTGGTGATAAAAAAATTACCAAACGTAATGCCGTTGCCAAAGCAACTATGTTTTTAGGTTCAGCAATTATTAATCATTTCAACAATAAAGAGTTAATTACTAAAAAAGGGCCCGTTTTTCAAACAGCTATTATTGCTGGAATTCAGGCTGTTAAAAAAACTTCAGAATTAATACCAATGTGTCATCCATTATTAATTAATGGAATAGATATAGATATTGAAATTGTTGATGATGAACATATAGAAATTTTATGTGATGTTTCTATTGAAGGAAAAACTGGTGTAGAAATGGAAGCGTTGACCGGAGCAAATATTGCTGCACTTACGGTGTATGATATGTGTAAAGCAATCTCTCAAAAAATGATAATAAAAGAAGTGAAATTGGTTAAAAAAACTGGAGGAAAAAGCGATATTAAGAATGGGTAAACATCAAAAACACGCAAAACTAAAATTAAGAAATAATGATAATTTTGCCCCTAATGAAATTGCTATTTTAGGGACAAAATGCAATATAATTTCAGATTTAGTAAAATCTGTTTCAGAAAAATTAACGGCTTATAAATTAGCTTATTTTGATGCTTCACATAGTAAAGAAATTCAAAAAAATAAATTAGAAACGTTTACCTTTCATTCATCGGGAAACTTAAATACTAATTCTAATTTTGAAGTTAATAAATTTAATCAGCGCGTTCAGTTTTCACAGTTTGATTATGTGTTTATAAATGGAAATCATTACCAAGGAGCAAAGCAAATATTGATTTTAGATAATGATAAAGAAGCTTCAGTTTTAAAACGTTTAGAACAGTTAGATCATATTCAGTTTATTGTGAAATTGAATGAAAATTCAACATATTTTGACTTTTTAGAAGAACACAATCCTCAAATTAAAAATTTACATTGTTATCATATTTCAGAAATAGATAAAATTTCAAGGCATATTGAAAATTTAATCAAAGAGAAAATTCCACCAATTCAAGGGTTGGTATTAGCTGGAGGAAAAAGTGTTAGAATGGGTAAAGATAAAGGAGAGCTAGATTTTTACGGTAAAAATCAACGCGATGTTGCCATTGAATTGCTTGAAAAAAACAACATAAAAACGTACCTATCAATTAGAGAAGAACAAGAAGTTGAATTAGAAAACAAGATAACCGATAAGTTTATTGGTTTAGGTCCATTTGGAGCCATTTGCTCGGCATTTCAACAAGACCCAGATTCGGCTTGGTTAGTGTTGGCAACAGATGTGCCTTTTGTAAATGATGACGTAATTAAGTTGTTGTTAAAGCATAGAAATCCTTCAAAAGTAGCAACTACAATTAAAGGAAATGACAAACAATTTCCAGAACCTTTAATTACCATTTGGGAACCTAAAAGTTATACGTTATTATTAAATTATTTGGCACAAGGATATTCTTGTCCGAGAAAGGTTTTAATAAATTCAGACGTTGAAATTGTTAAAGTTGATGATGAACTAATTAGAAATATTAATACTCCAGAAGAGTATAAAAACGCATATAAAGAGATTAATGGATAATATTTTACATGTAGTAAATGGTGATAGTACAGCCAAAATATTAAAAGAATCAAACATACAAGGAGATATTTTAGTTTGGCACGAAATGTTATGTGAAGGACCGTTGGATAAAGAAGTTGGTTCTGATACTTTTTGGATGAATAGGTATAATTTTTTTAAAAATGAATTTAATGTTGAACGTTTAGAATATTTCGATAAAACCATTAAGAAAATTGTTCAATTAGAAGATTTAGAAGGGGTAAATGAAGTAGTTTTATGGTTTGAATACGATTTGTTTTGTCAAATTAATTTATTAGCCACTTGTTCTTATTTATTAAAAAATTATAGAAAAGATGTAACCTATTCACTAGTGTGTGTGGGTTATGAAAAAGGGAAAGATAAATTACAAACCTTATCTGATTACACTTCAGAAGAATACCCAAAATTACTAGAAAATAAAATTAAAATTACAAAGGCAAACCTTGAATTTACAGATAAATGTTGGGAAGTTTATGTGAAAAATAATAAAGAAGAACTTCAAAATTATAAATTTAAAAATCCAAAATTTTGGTATTTACCAAAAGCAATAGAACAACATTTAAAAAGATTTCCATTAGAAAATGGACTTAATGAAATTCAGAATAAAATTCTTCAAATCATTCAAGCTAATTCATTTTCAGAAAAAGAAATAGTTAGAGAATTATTGCTTTGGCAAAATGCTGAAACAGTTTACGGTTTTGGAGATTTACAGTATTTCAACTATCTTAAAAAATTAAGTGATTATTACCAAGTTAAAGATGAAATATATAGTTTAAACAAACTTGGAAAATCTAAAATTTAATGATTTCAAAAAAGGATTTTTTTAAACGTCAAACCACACTTTCTGAAATAGGTGAGAAAGGGCAAGAACTATTGCAAAAAGCAAAAGTTTTGGTTATTGGTTGTGGAGGTTTAGGAAGTCCAATTTCGGTTTATTTAGCTACAACAGGAGTTGGACATATACATTTGGTCGATTTTGATACTGTTTCAACATCTAATTTACACAGACAAATTTTTTATAATATTGATGATGTTGGGAAGTCTAAAGCTGAAAATTTAGCCAAAAAAATTTCAAAAAAAGCACCTTTTACTAAAGTTACTTTTAGCAATAAAGCAGTTGATAAAGAGTCAATTTTAAAACTTGTTGAAGATTTTGATGTTGTAGTAGATGGAACAGATAGCTTGCCTATTAAATACTTAATTAACGATGCTTGTGTAATACTAAATAAACCTTTGGTATATGGATCTTTATATAAATTTGATGGCTATGTAGCTACATTTAATGTATTAGAAAAGGATGTATTTTCGTGTAATTTACGTGATGCATTTCCAACTATAACTACAGATATTCCAAATTGTGAGGAAGCAGGAACTATGAATGCCATTGTTGGTATTATTGCTTTAATGCAAGTGAACGAGGTTATTAAAATAATCACCAAAATAGGTAAACCATTAACCAATCAATTATTAATTTACAATGCGCTTGAAAATTCTCAATTTAAAATGAAATTGAGAAAAAATGAAAACATAAACATTCAAGAAATTTTTAAAAATTCAGATTATTTAGAAACGTATTGTGAAACTCAAGATACTTCCTTATTAATTACTGCTTCAGAATTTAAAGCTATTCAATCGGATGCTAATTTAGAGGTAATAAGCGTGTTAAATCATATAGATTCTCCTATTCCTTTTATAGTTCACCAAAAAATTCCATACAAAACATTTAAAGTTGAAGATTTGGCACCTAATTTTGATAAAAAATATGTAGTAGTTTGTAAAAAAGGAATTACAAGTTACGATGTTGTTTTAAAGTTAAAAGAAAATTACCCAAAAATCCAGATTTTTAGTTTGGTTGGAGGAATAGAAAATTACTAAATGAAAAAACCAATTGATTTTTATACCAGTGAAAAAAATGTTTTTGAGTTAGAAGCAAAAAAAATAAAAAAGCAATTATCAGTTTCAGGTATTTTACGCTTGTTAACTTTTTTAGCCATAGTTTTAGGTGTTTATTTTACGTTTGGAAACACTTCTATAGTTTTTGCAATTATAGGCGTTGGATTGGTTTTGTTTGTGTTTTTAGTTTTTAAACATTCGGCATTACAAGAAAAATACAATTTAAATAAAGCTTTAATTGAAATAAATACTACTGAAATTAAGGTGTTAAATTGTGATTATTTATCTTTAAATAACGGAGAGCAATTTATAAATCCAGCTCATTTTTATAGTTATGATATAGATTTGTTTGGAAGAGGTTCTTTTTTTCAATATTGTAATAGAACCGTTACATCTGAAGGTGAAATAGAGTTTGTTAACAGGTTAACTTCAAATAATATTATAGGTATTGAGCAAAAACAAGAGGGCATAAAAGAATTAAGCCAAAAGCCAAAATGGAGACAACATTTTTCTGCGTTGGCAAGTTTGGTAAAAATTGAACATTCTGCAAAAGAAATTATTAATTGGATTCATAATTACAAACAAGTTTTTCCAAAAATTTTATCGTATTTACCAACTATATTTTCAATAATTTCATTGGTGTTAATTGTATTGGTTGGAACGCAAATAGCGTCAGAAAAATTATTGTTGGTTTGGTTTTTACTTGGTTTGGTTGTTTCAGGATTTTACTTAAAAAAAGTAAACGACTTGTATGCAAATGCTTGTAATGCAAAAGATACATTTAAACAATACCATAAATTGTTAAGTGAAATTGAAACAGCAACATTTTCATCAATTATATTGAAAGAAAAGCAAGCCGCTATTAAAACAGAAACAGAGAAAGCATCGCTGATATTTCAAAAATACTCAAAACTATTAGATGCTCTAGATCAGCGAAATAATATACTAATAGCAATTGCTGGAAACGGACTTTTTCTTCGAGATTTAAAAATAGCTTCAAAAATTGAAAATTGGATTGCTACTTATAATTCAAAAGTTGAAGAATGGTTTAAAGTAATAGCTTTTTTTGATGCTGAAAATACATTGGCAAACTTTGCTTTTAATCATCCAAATTATGTTTTTCCTAATATAAATAAGGAAGACAATGTTATTAAGGCTCAAAATTTAGGCCATACATTATTAAAAGTACAAAAGCGTGTTGATAACGATTTTACTATCAGAAATCAACAATTTTTTATAATTACCGGAGCAAATATGGCTGGTAAAAGTACTTTTTTAAGAACCATTTCACTTTCTATTGTAATGGCAAATATGGGATTACCTGTTTGTGCTGAAAAATTTGAATATAGACCAGTAAAATTAATAACAAGTATGCGAACTTCAGATTCGTTAGCAGATGATGAGTCTTATTTCTTTTCTGAATTAAAACGATTGAAATTTATTGTGGACAAAGTAAAAGATGAAGACTACTTTATAATTTTAGATGAAATTTTAAAAGGAACTAATAGTACAGATAAAGCAATTGGATCCAAAAAATTTGTTCAAAAATTAGTAGCATCAAACTCTACTGGAATAATTGCTACACACGATTTAAGTTTGTGTGAAATAGAAAAAGAATTACCACAAATAAAAAATTATTACTTTGATGCTGAAATTGTAAATAACGAATTAAATTTTGATTATCAACTTAAAACTGGAGTATGTAAAAACATGAACGCTTCTTTTTTATTAAAAAAAATGGAAATTGTTTAAGGTGTTAATATTTAGCTTTTCAAAATAAAGGCATTTGTATTTTTTTAAAAATAGAATGTATATTTACAAAAAAAAGTTGTTAGTTATGAGAGTATTACAAAGAAGACATATAAGTTTGTCTGTTATTAGAGCTTTTCTTTTTATTGCTTTTTTATTAATGTTATTTGCTTCATGTGATTCTGAAAAAGAGAACTTTTTAACACCTAAAGAATTTTTATGGCTAAAAAATAACCACGCACAAATAGATGTTTTGTTTGGTTATGATTCTCCTCCTGAAGCCTTTTATAATAAAAAAGGTAACTACGAAGGATTACTAGTTGATTATTATAAAGAGTTAGAAAGTAAACTAGGTGTAAAGTTTAATTTTAAAGAATTTGAGAATTGGTCTAGTTTAATAGAATATTCAAAAACATCAAAAAACTTTATTATAGTTGGAATCGCAAAAACATCTGAACGCACTAATTACTTAAGATTCACTAAACCATTTATTGAAATACCATATGTAATTTTTACACAAAAAAATTCTGAAATTAAAAATATGGATGATTTGTTTAGTAAACATGTTTGTGCTACTAAACAATACGCTATAATCGATTATTTAGCAGAGCTTTATCCCGAAATAAAACCAGTTGAAGTTAACGAGGATATTGATGGAATTAGAGGTGTAGCTTCTGGTGAATATGATGCTATGATTGTAAGCCAAATGCATGGAACTTATATTATAGAAAAAGAAACCATTGCTAACTTAAAAATTTCAGGAGAAAGCGGATATATAAATTCTTTATGTGCAGCTGTCTCAACTAAAGATCCTCAATTATTTAGAATTATTTCTAAAGCCATTGATCAAATTAAACCTGAACAACGAAAAGAAATATTAAATAAATGGGTTAATTCAGGTTTAGGAAAGCTCTCTGAAAAACACAAAAGAATTCTTACAATTATACTTTTTAGTATTGTTATTTTAGTAGGAAGTTTATGGTTATGGTTAGTTAGTTTAAAAAAACAAGTATTTAAAAAAACACGATTAGTAAGAGAGAGCGAACAAAAATATAGATCTATAATTGAAAATTCTAACGATGCAATTTTTATTAGATTTAATGGAAAATTTGAGTTAATCAATAATAAATTTGAAAAACTTTTTGGATATACATCCAAAGAGGTTTTGTCTAATACTTTTAATGTTTTAGATATAATTGAACATGAAAAAATAGATTTAACAAAAGAGAATATAGATAATAAATATAATAGTGAAAAACCATTTATTGTTGAGCTAATTGGAAAAACTAAACAAGGAGAAAAATTATTTTTAGAAGTAGCTATTAGTTATCTGGATTATAAAAACGGTATTGCTATACAAGGAATTATACATAACATAACGTTAAGAAAAAATAGAGAAATTGAATTATTAAAAGCTAAAGAAAAAGCAGAAGAAAGCGATAAACTAAAATCTGCATTTTTAGCAAATATGAGCCACGAAATTAGAACTCCAATGAATGGAATTTTAGGGTTTACAGATTTACTAGATACTCCAAATATTACTGAAGCAAAAAAACATGAATTTATAAATGTTATAAAACAAAGTGGTAATAGAATGTTAAATACGGTTAACGATTTAATTGACATTTCCAAGATTGAGACAAATCAAATGAGTGTATCTTATTCTATATTTAATTTAAATGAAAGAATTGAGAATTTAGTTAACTTTTTTGAACTTGAAGCTAAAACTAAAAATTTAAAATTAAATTATGTACTTGGATTACCTAATAATGCGGCAAAAATTAAAACAGATAAATCAAAATTAGATTCTATTCTATCTAATTTAATTAAAAATGCTATTAAATTCACCAAAAAAGGAACTATTGATTTTGGGTATGAGTATATTAAATTGGAGGATGGAGACGAATTTTTACAGTTCTATGTAAAAGATACAGGAATTGGAATTCCGAATAATAGATTAGATGCTATTTTCAATCGTTTTGAACAGGCAGATATTGAAGATCAGCAAGCATTTCAAGGGTCTGGTTTAGGACTTGCAATTTCAAAATCGTATGTAAAAATGCTTGGAGGTAAAATATGGGTAAATTCTATTGAAAATATTGGAACAGAATTTTATTTTACACTACCGTTTAAAAATATTCAAAAATTAACTCTTGATAACGATAAAGCTTCTCAAAAAAATGATACTTTAACTTCATTAAAATTAAGTAAAACTTTAATTGTTGAAGACGATGAGATTTCAGCAATTTATTTAAAAGAAATTTTAAAAGAACTTACAAATAAAATTGTTCATGTTGAATCAGGCGAAGAAGCAGTAACTTATTGCGAGTTAAATAATGATGTAGAACTAGTTTTTATGGATATAAAAATGGCTGGTATTGGAGGTTTTGAAGCAACCCGAAGAATTCGTCAGTTTAATAAAAATGTAAAAATTATAGCACAAACGGCTTATTCAATGCCGGGTGATAAAGAAAAAACGATAAAAGCTGGATGTAATGAATATATTAACAAGCCTATTAATTCTAGTTTGCTGTTAAAAAAAATAGAAGTTTTAATGCAACATTAAGGGTGTGAATTTACCCAAACTTCACCATCGGTAAAATGCTCTTTTTTCCAAATAGGAACCGTTTCTTTTAAAGTGTCTATAGCAAATTCACAAGCTTCAAATGCAGCCTTTCTATGAGCCGATGAAACAGTGATTATTACAGGAACATCACCAATTTTTAATTTACCTAAAGCATGATGAATGGCAATTTTATAAATGTCATATTTTTCCAAAGCTTTAGTAGCAATTTTTTGCATTTCTTTAATTGCCATAGGTTCGTAACCGCTAAAATCTAATAGTGTTACGGTTTTATTTTGAGTTGAGTTTCTAACAGTTCCAACAAAAACAGCAATGCCACCGCAACTATCATCCTCAACAAAATGGTAGCAATCTTGTAGATTTAATGTTTCTTGGGTTATTTTAATAGATGTTCTTTCGTTCATTATTCAGTTTAAAACTTTGTCAAAGTTAATAAATTCAAAAAATGTACATTTGCCAATTCTTAATTTATATTAAAATTTGATGATTAAACTATTTAGAATTGTAAGTGTGTTAGAAGGTGTTTCTTATTTATTATTGTTGTTTATAGCAACTCCTATAAAATATTTATTAGATAATGAATTGTATGTGAAAATGCTAGGAATGCCACACGGACTTTTATTTATAACTTATGTTATTTTGGCAATTATGTTGAAATACGAATATAAATGGGAATCTAAAAAATTCTTTATTATTTTAGTTGCATCCATTATTCCTTTTGGAACTTTTTATATAGATAAAAAATACTTTAGAAATTAACCGCCACTAACAGGTGGAATAATTGCAACAACATCATTTGTTTGAAGAATTTGATTTTCTTTAGCATATTCTTCGTTTACAGCAAAAGCATACTCATCTAGGTTAGTAAGCTTTGTATATTTATTCAATAAAACTAATTTTAACTGTTTAATTGTTAGCCTATCTGCTATTTCTAAATTTACAGATGTTTCTCTTGTCAAATCGGTTGTAATTCCAAAAAATAAAACCTTAATTTTCATTAAATAATTAGTTAATATTTCAGTAAAAATAAACTAATTATTTTAGATGGAATAAACTTATTTATAGCTGTTCTAAATAATACTTAATGTAATCTCTATCACAAAACTAACACCGCCTTCTTTTAAATTTGTTGTAATTCAATTAATTAAATGCGTTAATCAAAATATCCTTATTTCAATTAATTAATATAAATAATTGACTTAATGGTTGTTACAAATAGTATTTAACTAATAATAAACTTAAACACATGAAATATGGCTTTATAATAGATAACCGAAAATGTATCGGTTGTCACGCTTGTACAACAGCATGTAAGTCTGAACACGATGTTGCTGTTGGGGTAAACAGAACCTACGTTAAGCAAGTAGAAAAAGGTGAATTTCCTAATACTAGACGAATTTTTTCAGTAATGAGGTGTAATCATTGTACAGATGCTCCTTGTGTTGAAATTTGTCCTGTAGAAGCCTTGTATACACGTGAAGACGGTATTGTAGATTTCGATAACAATCGTTGTATTGGTTGTAAATCATGTATGCAAGCTTGTCCATACGATGCTTTATATATCGACCCAAATACAAGCACTGCAGCTAAATGTAATTATTGTGCTCATAGAGTAGAAGTAGGTAGAGAGCCTGCTTGCGTTACGGTTTGTCCAGAGCATGCAATTATTGCTGGGGATATGCACAATCCAGAAACTGAAATTTCACAATTATTAGCAAGGCAAGCAGTAAAAGTTCGAAAGCCAGAAAAAGGAACAAATCCAAATCTATTTTATATAGATGCTGACGAAGCTTCATTAAATCCAGAAGCAACAGCTAAATCTGGCCCTGGATTATGGAATTCTCAAGCTCGAGGAGTTGGACATTTTGCAAAAGCAGCTGAAAAAATGATGCATACAAATGATGATGTAGATTTATTGCAAATGAGTATTGATAATGAAATACAAGCAGCTTACCAACGTAAAGAAACCGAAAACCCAAATTATATAGATGTGTTAAGTGGTAAAGCAAGACGAGTTTACGATACACCTGATAAAGGAATTTTATGGGGTTGGGAAGTTTCAGCCTATGTATTTACTAAAGCAATTGCTGCTGGAGCGTTTTTAATTCCATTTTTAGCAATGGTTTTAGGTTACGAAGTTTCTAATACTGCAAAACTTTGGTCAGCAGGAATCTCTTTGGTAGGTTTAGCATTAACAGGGTTATTCCTAGTAATGGATTTAGATCGTCCAGACAGATTTTTAAATGTTTTATTACGTCCACAATGGAATTCATGGTTGGTAAAAGGTGGATATACTATTACAGTTTTTGGATTGTTAGTAACAGTTTGGGGAGCCAATACATGGTTTAATATTGGTATTCCTGAAATGCCTTTACTTTGGATAACCGCAATTTTTGCAGTTTTATTAGCCATTTATACAGCATTCTTATTTGCACAAGCTAAAGGTCGTGATTTTTGGCAAAGCCCAACATTACCTTTACATATGTTAGTACATAGTGTAATGGCAGGAGTATCAGTATTTGTTTTAGCTTCAATTGTATTTGGAACTGAAAACTGGATGAGTATTCTAACAAATACTATGATAATTGCTTTAATTGTAAATTTATTTACAATGGTTACCGAATTAACAATTACACACCCAACAACAGCTGCAAAAACAGTTGTAAATATGATTACTAAAGGAAGATATAAAAATCTATTTTGGTTTATAACAGTGTTATTAGGAAATATAATTCCATTAGCATTGTTAATTTTTGGAAATACAGAACCTTTAACAATTGGAGCTTCAGTATTGGTATTAATAGGAATTATTGCAACAGAGAAAATTTGGGTGGAAGCACCGCAAAGAATTCCGTTAGCGTAATTAATCATCAATTCAAAAAAGATTCGAAATGGGATATAAAAAACCATCATTTATAGAAAATATAGCAGAGAAAATGGGACTAATTCCAAATCTGCACAAAGAAAAATATCAAGATTTTCAAGATGATATGCGTCATTTTACAGATGAAGAAGTTGCTCAAATGTATGAGAACTTTCCACCACCTGAAAAATGGGATAATTGGGTAGAATATGATCCAAAAGTTTGGCCTAAAAAGGACAAGAAAACCTATCAAATTATACCAACAACTTGTTTTAACTGCGAGAGTGCTTGTGGTTTAACAGCTTTTATTGATAAAGAAAGTGGTGAGGTTAAAAAGTTTGAAGGGAATCCACACCACCCTGGAAGTAGAGGGCGTAACTGCGCTAAAGGTCCTGCAACAATTAATCAAATAACAGATCCAGATAGAATTCTTTTTCCTTTAAGAAGAAAAGGAAAACGTGGTGATGGAGAATGGGAACGCGTATCGTGGAATGAAGTTTTAGATACTATTGCCGCAAGAATTAGAAAAGCAATTAAAGAAGATAGACATAATGAAATTGCCTACCATGTAGGAAGACCAGGCCATGAAAAATTTATGAATTGGATTCTTCAAGGTTGGGGAATAGATGGGCATAATTCACACACTAATATTTGTTCTTCAGGAGCAAGGTTTGGATACAATTTATGGTATGGATATAATAGACCTTCACCAGATCATGCCAATGCGAAGTTTATACTTTTAGTATCAGCACATTTAGAATCTGGACACTATTTTAATCCTCATGCACAACGTATTATTGAAGGGAAAATGAAAGGAGCTAAATTGGCGACAATGGATCCTCGTTTATCCAATACAGCATCAATGTCAGATTATTGGTTACCATCATATCCAGGAACCGAAGCTGCTGTTTTATTGGCTATGGCTTTAATAATCTTAGAAGAAGGATTGTACAATAGAGAATACCTTGAAAATTGGACTAACTGGAAACAATATCTAAAAGCTAGGCATAAAGATAAAGAGGTGACTTTCGAGAACTATATTGAGGCTATGATTGAAGAGTATAAAGAATTTACTCCTGAATATGCTGAAGAAGAATCAGGTGTAAAAGCTGAAATGATAATTGAAATAGCCCATAAAATTGGTGAAGCTGGTGAGCGTTTTGCATCTCATAATTGGCGAGCTGCTGGTGCATCAAATCTTGGAGGTTGGTGTGTGGCTAGAGCGTTACACTTTTTAACTACTTTAACTGGAGCTGTTGGAGCTAAAGGAGGAACATCTCCAAACTCTTGGAATAAATTTAAACCAACACAACCTAATCCACCTGAACCTCAAAAGAAATGGAACGAATTACATTTTCCAAAAGAATATCCATTAGCATTTTTTGAAATGAGTCAATTATTACCACATTTCTTAAAAGAAGGTAGAGGTAAAATGGATGTATATTTCTCAAGAGTATTTAATCCAGTTTGGACGTATCCTGACGGATTTACTTGGATGGAAATGTATCAAGATGAATCAAAATTTGGATTGCACGCTGCGTTAACACCAACATGGAATGAAACCGCTTTTTATGCCGATTTTGTGTTGCCGATGGGATTAGCATCTGAACGTCACGATTTAAATAGTTATGCAACTCATGGTGGAACTTGGGTCGCATTCCGTCAACCAGTTTTAAGAGAAGCTGCTAGACGTAATGGAAAACCTGTTGAGTTTACGTATCAAGCAAATCCTGGCGAAGTTTGGGAAGAAGATGAATTTTGGATTGAATTATCATGGAGAATTGATCCTGATGGAAGCATGGGAATAAGAAAAACATTTGAATCTCCATACAGACCAGGAGAAAAAATTACAATAGATGAATACTATCAATATATTTTTGAACGTGTAGATGGATTACCAGAAGCTGCTAAAAAAGATGGTTTTACTGGAGATTTTGCCGAATTGGAATACATGAAAAAATATGGTGCTTTTGAAATTGAAAAAGGAGAATCGTATAAGGTTAATGAAAATGAACTTTCCGAAGAAAAATTAAAAGGTTCTAAAGTAGATCCAGAAACCGATGTAATTTCAAAAGATGGAAAACCAATTGGTGTAATGGTAAATGGAAAAGCCTGTGTAGGTTTTCCAACACCATCACGAAAAAACGAGTTTTATTCTCAAACCATGGTAGATTGGAAATGGCCGGAATATGCGACACCAACCTATATAAAAAGTCATATTCATAATGATAATTTAGATAAATCTAAAGGAGAATATGTATTGGTGCCTACGTTTAGATTGCCAACCTTAATTCATACAAGGTCTGGAAATGCAAAATGGTTGGTAGAAATTTCTAATAGAAATCCAATTTGGATGCACCCTGATGATGCAAAAAAATGGGGATTCAAAACGGGAGATTTGGTGAAAATGAATACAGATATCGGTTATTTTATAGATAAAGTTTGGGTAACTCAAAGTATGAAGCCTGGAGTTGTTGCTTGTTCACACCATATTGGACGTTGGAGAAGGCCACAAGACAAAATAGGGAACCGTTGGGCAACTAATACTGTAAATATTGAAAATGACGGTAAAGGTGGCTGGAAAATGAATACGATGTCTGGTGTAAAACCATTTGAATCTGATGATGCTGATTCAAAACGTATTTTCTGGAAAGATGGAGGTGTGCATCAAAATATAACGCATGCCGTGCATCCAGATCCAATTAGTGGAATGCATTGTTGGCATCAAAGGGTAAGAATTGAAGTTCCTGGAAAAGATGAAAAATATGGAGATATTTATGTAGATACTAATAAATCTCATGAAGTTTATAAGGAATGGTTAGCAATGACTCGTCCGGCTCCTGGTCCAAATGGTGAAAGAAGGCCGCTTTGGTTTGATAGAGCCTTTACACCAGATAAAACTCCTGGTGGATGCTATTATATTCCCAAAGACGATAAATAAATAATTTAAATATTCCTGCGAAAGCGGGAATATTTTTTTAACAGCTTTTTCATTTAAAAAGGGTTTGAAAAAAATAAAAGAGTAATTTAAAAGTAGTAACTTTATGCACGTTTTTAGAGAATCAGTAAATAGAATTCTCTTTAATTTATAATCGATTTTTATGACACAAGATTCAACTCAAAAAAATTATATTTTCTGTATGAAGTGGGGAACTTTATATGGCGCGGAATACGTAAATAGATTGTATTCTATGGTGAAAAATAATTTGACCTACGATTTTAAAATGGTTTGTTTTACGGATGATGAGAAAGGAATAATTGATGAGGTTGATTGCTACCCAATTCCTGAAATAAATTTAGATTCAAATCTTCCAGAACGTATGTGGAAGAAATTAACCACGCTAAAAGAAGATTTATACGGTTTAGAAGGTAGAGCTTTGTTTTTAGATTTAGATATTGTTATTGTTGATAATATTGATTGCTTTTTTGATATTGAAGGTGAATTTAGAATTATAAAAGATCATAGTTGGAGAAGTTGGAGAATTACAGGAAACTCTTCAGTTTATAGATTTGATATTGGTAAACATGGTTATGTTTTTGATGATTTTATTGCAAATTCTGATAAAGCACTTAAAGAGCATAGAAATGAGCAAGAATACCTAACACACGCTATAAACGATAAAGGAAAATTACAGTATTGGCCAAAAGAATGGTGTCCAAGTTTTAAATACGACTGCTCATCAAGGTTTCCTTTAGCTTTTTGGAAAACTCCAAAAATTACAGAAGGTTCTAAAATTATTATTTTTCATGGAGAAATTAATCCTCATAAAGCAATAAAAGGTGGTTGGGGAAAATGGTATAGATATGTGCCTGCAGCACCTTGGGTAGAAAAATATTGGAAATAACATAGATTAAAAAAAGCCACTCAATTGAGTGGCTTTTTTATGATGTTTTTAGAAAACTATAATTAGTTCTTTTCTTTTTTACTAAAAGTATATGTAATACCAAAGTTAATTCCAAATGAAGAATAAGGAACTGTTTCAGATAATTTTTTAGCAGGATATGGGTCATCTCCATTAGCAGCTAAAGTAGCACTATCTAAATCGTCAACATATTCTGTTTCTTTTACATATCCGGCAGGAAGGTTGTCTAAAGTATATAGTCCTTCAACAGCAACGGTTCCATCAGCTAAAACTACGTCAGTATTAAATGCAACAAATTCAGAATCTTTTCTTGTTACACTAACTCCCATATATTCTAATTCAGTAAAAAACGACATATTATTACCTATATCCCATTTATACCCTAAAGCAGCTACTACACCTAAAGGTAATCTTCCATGAAAGTCAACTGTATAGTTTGTATGAGTAAATGCTCCAGCAGGTAAACCAAATGCTGTAGAAATAGTTGTTCCTGATGCTTCATCAGCAATGTAGTTTTTATCATCAACAATAGCTTCAGTTTTTCCTCCAACTTTAAGTAAAGCACCTATTCTACCATAAAAATGATCGTTGAATCTGTATGTTAATTGTGGTAATACTCCAAAAGCTCTACCTCTTGCAATTGCATCAGTCATTCTATAATTAGGAATATTTACGTCACTTTTTATTTGGTCATCTCCATGTAGGTAACCAATTCCTAATTCAACACCAAAGGTTTCATCAATTTGGTACCCAAAGCGTAGTTGACCGTTTAAACCTTCACCAAAACTTCCATAGGTAACTTCGGTTTCAGATGTTGTTATTTTCTCACCCATTTTAACTCCAGCACTTGGGATAGCGTATCCACCACTAGCTGAAACGTAAAACTGTGAAAATGCGAAATTTACTGTAAAAACAGTAACTAATAATAATGTAAATTTTTTCATAAATAGTTAAATTAAGTGTTTATCAAATATATATTTTCAAATAAAAAATTGAAATAGTTTTTGTTACAAATACTTATTTTTACGAATTTATTTTAAATTATTACCAAAACGTTAAATATTTTGTGAATTATATAGGTGAATCAACTCTTTTCTTAACATTTCCTACACATACCATACCGTTAGAAATAATTACAGGACGTTTTAAGAACGTATATTCATCTAAAATAAGCTGACGATAGTCTTTTTCTTCTAATTTTTGGTTTTTTAAGTCCATTTGTTTGTATTTTTTGGCTCTTCTGCTAAATAGAACTTCGTAACTATTTGTTAGCGTGTGAATTTCTTCTAATTGCTTTACTGTTATAGGTTCAGTTTTTATTTCTTGTAAAACATAATTGGTAGTATCCATTTCTTTTAGAATTCTTCTACAGGTGTCACAAGTTTTTAGGTAGTAAATTTTATTCATTGATTTTATATTTTAGGTAAAAATACAGAGTTTTTATACTAAATTTGATCTCTAATTAAAAAAAATAGAGAATGACTTCTAAATTTGATGTATTAAAAAAATCTAGAATTTTAACGTTAAAAGTTATTGAAGGTTTAACGGTAAAACAATTAAATATAATTCCTAAAGGGTTTAATAATAATATTGCATGGAATATTGGACATTTAGTAGTTACGCAACAATTACTATGTTATAAGCTTTCTGGTTTAGAATGTAATGTTTCTGA
The DNA here is from genome assembly GCF_033101135.1 of Lutibacter sp. TH_r2. Classification (NCBI taxonomy): domain Bacteria; kingdom Pseudomonadati; phylum Bacteroidota; class Flavobacteriia; order Flavobacteriales; family Flavobacteriaceae; genus Lutibacter; species Lutibacter sp. TH_r2. Next base: position 752,913 of record NZ_JAWMPV010000001.1, on the reverse strand, counting down.
TGAAATGATTGCTAATTTTGGGAAAGGTTCAGCTCCAAGTTATACTGTTTCAGAAGAAGAGTTTAATACATTTAAAAAATTACTAGTTGAATTACCTATTTTATTAGAAGAAGATTATACAAAAGGTATTTTTAAAAATTATGCTGATTATACAACAAGTGTAAATATAACTTTAACCAATATTGAAGAGGCAATTAGTTTTAATAATTACCATGAAGGAATTCATTTAGGAATAATTCTTCAGCTTAAAAAATTAGTTTAGGTAGTAAACAAATCCCATGTGAACCCACACTAACCAATCGTTATATTTGTTTGAAGGATCTTGTTTTGCATGTAAACCATCTACAGTATTTGAGAAAAAGTATTGCCAACGAGATTCTATAACAAAGTCGGTATATTCACCCATTTTTCTTCTAGTTCCAATTCCCATTGTTGCAGATGCAGTAAAGTTAGAGTTTACATTTATAGCTCCTGGAACTCTCCATTTTTTGTAAATTACAGAAATATCATCTTCCCAATCACCTAAATCAGACATTAGTTCAGGTTTGTAATAATCTACCATTAAACCGGCGCTAATGTAAGGAGACCACTTTAAATCTTTATATCTTCTAGAACCAAAATCTACAATGTCAACTATATGGAATTCTAATTGAGCACCAAAATTTACAATGCTAGTTTTTCCATGCATGGCTCTTAATTTATCGGCTTCATCAGAAGTTTGACTTTCATCAACATATTGTCCAAAGTGATCTAAATTAGCTTTCATATACGAAAGTTCACCTCTTAATCTAAAGTGTTCTGAAAAATAATTAGTTCTTTGATCCCAACGGTAGCGATAATCTGTAAAGTTTAAGTAATATATAACACCAATACCAGCACCAATATTTCCACCAATATTACTATTAAAATCGTTACGTTCACCATAATCTGTAGTAAAGGAAGCTGCACCTCCAATTAGACCAATTTCGTGACTGTTGTAATCTTGTGCGTTCAAAAAAATTGAACTAAAGCAGATTAGTATAGGGGTTATAATTTTTACAATTTTGCTCAAAATGAGGTTTTTAGATTTCCAAATTTAAAAAATTCTATTTAAATGTATAACGAATTATTTAAAAATTGAGTTAATTTAATATAAAAGATTCACTTAATTCCCAGTTTGCTCTTATAATTAATTCTTTTTTAAAGTATATAATTTTTTCGGGTTGTTGTTTTTCTAAAAAGTTTCCTGTGTCCCATTTGCCATTTTTATTTTCATCTAGTGTAACTCTAATAAAGTAAGTTTTAGGGTCGAGTAATAAAAACGTAATCTCTTTTGGTTCATTTAATTTTTGAATTCGAATCAATTTTTCGTTTTTATCCAGCAACTCTACAATTATTGCATTTTTATAAGTTCCAGTAAAATTTAAAAATAGTTTTCCAAAGTCTTCCGGTTTTTTAGTTTTAAATGAAAAATTTAAAGAATCGCTAACCATTGAAAACATATCTGTTACAGCTTCAGGTAATAATTCTAATTTATATTGCGTATCGTTTTCTTTCTCAAAGTTGAAAAATAATTTTTGTTTGTTTTCTGATAGAAAAGCTTCATAATTAACTATTGAAGAATCTTTGGGTTTAGAAAGTGTAATGTAAGCTTTATTAAAACTAGCAATTGGAGTGTTACTTTTTAAGTGAAATGTGTCTAGTAAATGTAAATTACTTCCAGAATTATCAATTTTTAACGAGTCAACTTTTTTAGTTCTAGGTCTAGCTTTTAATGCTTCAAAATAGTTATTTTTAGAAACTTCAAAATTTAAGGAATCTACTTCAAAAGGTGTGTACCAATAATGAATTGTATCTAGTTCTTTGTCAAAAATTATTTCCGATTTAAAGTTATCTGGTGTTTCTGTTAATAGTTTTATATCTATAGATGAAGCATCACCTTCATAACCAAATATTAAATGGCCTTTGGTTACTTCTTTTGGTTTTATAACTCTTAAAGTTGGAATTTCTTTAAAAATAGTAAAGCTATAAGTGCTGTCTGTTGGTAAATAAATAGTGTCTTTAACAAATCCAATTTTATCTACTCTTGGATCGAAGATTTTATTGCTGTTGCCATCTTGTAAAGCAATCATTAAATATTTACCTTTTTTTAAGTTTGTTAAATTAAACAAGGTAGAATCTAATGTGTTTGCTAAATATCTTGGTTTTTCTTTATAAATAATAGAATCGGTATAGTTTTCATTGTATTCATAAAGCATTACATCCATTTCAACTGGATTTTTTTTCATTTTTGGATCTGTAACATCTCCAGAAATGGTTAAGGAATCTATATAAGATCCTGTTGAAAAAACATATTTAAAGTTACCTAATTCATTTCCTTCATTATTATCAACTATACTATTTCCAAAATTAAATGAGTAGGTTGTATTGCTTAAAAGTGTATCAAGTATTTTAATAGAAATGGTTTTACTTGCAGTTGATGTTGGAATTATTTCAGGAGTGTATTTTAAAGGAGGAGAAATAACTAGGTTTTTATTAACATCTTTAAGTTTTACATATTCATTAAACTCAATTTTAATTTTTTGAGCTTTAAAATTTATACTTTCAATTTTAGGAATGGCTTTTACTAATACCGGAGGAATAGAATCTTTAGGTCCTCCAGTTGGATTTCCTCTTTTAGCACAATTCATAAATAAACTTGAGATAACAAGTAGTACTATAATTTTAAAAAAAATATGCTTCATGCCTTTAATTTGATTGCAAATTAACAACTTATTTATGTAATAACGAAGAATCAAAAAATGTAGTATTAAATTATTTAGTGTACGCCATACAAGCAATGCTAATTTTTATGTTTTTAGACTTTTTTAACTCAAAATAACAAGCTTCCAGTGTTGCTCCAGTAGTAATAATATCATCAATTAATAAAATATGTTTGTTATCCAAAGCTGGTGGATTTGAGTTTTTAAAAATTTCTTGCACGTTTTTCCATCTATCAACTCTAATTTTTTTAGTTTGTGTTCTAGTAAAAGAAGTTCTAACTAGCACATTTTCAGCATATGGAATATTTAGTTTGTTAGATAAAGCCTTACCAAATGTTGTAACCTGATTGTAGCCTCTAGTTTTTAATTTGTTTTTATGAAGAGGAACAGGAATAATTATATCTACGTTTTTAAATCGATTACTTTGTAAAAGATCATCACCTAACCAATTTCCAATAAAAGTTCCAACTTGTTGTTGACCTTTGTATTTTAATTGATGTATTAAAACTTGAACTTTCCCTTTTTTTAAAAAGTAAAATAAAGCAGTAGCAGATTGAATGGGAATTCTTCCATAAAACGCTTTTTCAACCAAATTATCTTTTTCTGAAGTAAAATTAGTTATTGGAAAATCAAATCTACACGTTAAACAAACAGTTTGCTCATTATCAGTAAGCTGTTTTTCACAGCACAAACAAATGTCAGGATAAAATAGGTTGAAAATATTTCTCAATAGTTTCATAGCTTTTTTTGTTAAAAATAAACTTAATATATTAAAATTCAACACAAAGCTTGATAAGTATAAAATAATATTGTAAATTTAGTAGTCTTAAAAATTACGCCCCTAGTAGTTTTGTGTTAGCCTCAAAAATTTATAGTTGTTTTTATAATTTAATGTATTAATGTACGTTATTTTAGAAACCCAAAAACTTAAACAGAAATGGAAGAAAAGAAAAAATCAGGTAGCAAAGCAATAGTAATAGTTCTGGCTTTATTACTAGTTGCAGCAATTGCTTATTTGTTTTATATGAATGGTAAGCACGAAAAATTAACAGATCAAATAGCTGAAGAAAAAGTAGAAATTGAAGAAAATTTAGATAGTATGATTGTGAAATACGAAGATGCTATCGCTCAAAAAACTTCAATGTCTAATGAATTATCTATAGAAAGAGATAGAATTATTGCCTTAAGAGACTCTATTAAAGGATTAAAATCTACTAATTACAGTTTAATTAGAAGATACCGTAGAGAAATTGCGAAACTTGAAGAAAAAAATAGAGAGTTATTTTTATTAACCGAAACGCTTACCAAAGCAAATGATTCTTTAGCAGTAAATTTAGATAGTGCTCAAGTTAAAATTTCAGAACATATTGCAAAATTTGACACATTATCATTACAAAATCAAGAATTAATTCAAAAAGTAGCAATTGGTTCCGTACTAAAGGTAAATAAAGCAAAAGTAATTGCTATGCGTGAGCGTACTAGTGGAAAATTAGTTGAAACTTCAAGAGCTAGAAATACGGATGCTTTTAGAATTAACTTTACTGTTGATAAAAACGAAATATCAGAACAAGGAGAACGCAATGTTTATATTCAAATTGTAAATAGTAAAGGTCAAACCATAGCACCAAAAGGTGAACTAGTTTTAACTGAAGAATTAACTGTTAATTATAGCGACTCAACAACTATTAATTATTTAAATGAAGAGATTGATATTATATCTTTAGTAGAAGTTAATAGAGATAATATAGAAAAAGGAATGTACATAGTTAATGTGTATATAGAGAATAAATTTGTGGGAGTAACCAAAATAACATTAAAGTAAATTAATGAAACTCCAGTTTTAAACTTAATTTAATGTTTGAAAAAGGTGGGAATAGTTTAGGCTATTTCCACTTTTTTATTTTTTAGTAATAAAAGCTTTACTATTTTTGCACAATGGCAAATCAAGAAGATAAATTTAAAAAGGTAGTTTCGCATGCAAAAGAATACGGTTACGTATTTCAATCTAGTGAAATTTACGATGGATTGAGCGCAGTCTATGACTATGCTCAAAACGGTGTTGAATTAAAGAAAAATATAAGAGATTACTGGTGGAAAGCAATGGTGCAAATGCACGATAACATTGTTGGTTTAGATGCTGCAATTTTTATGCACCCAACAACTTGGAAAGCTTCTGGCCATGTTGATGCCTTTAACGATCCTTTAATAGATAATAAAGATTCTAAAAAAAGATATAGAGCAGATGTTTTAATTGAAGACTATGTTGGAAAATTAGATGCAAAAATTGAAAAAGAAGTTGCTAAAGCTGCAAAACGCTTCGGAGACTCTTTTGATAAAGAACAATTTTTAGCTACAAATCCGCGTGTTGTTGGATATAAAGAAAAAGGAGATGCTATTTTACAACGTATGGGAAAATCTTTAGAAAATGAAGATTTAGCCGATGTAAAAGCCTTAATTGAAGAACTAGGAATAGGTTGTCCGTTGTCAGGTTCTAAAAATTGGACAGATGTGAAGCAGTTTAACTTAATGTTTGGAACAAAATTAGGCGCTTCAGCAGATACAGCCATGGATTTATATTTGCGTCCAGAAACTGCTCAAGGTATTTTTGTTAACTTTTTAAATGTTCAAAAAACGGGTAGAATGAAAATTCCTTTTGGAATTGCTCAAACTGGTAAAGCGTTTAGAAACGAGATAGTTGCACGTCAGTTTATTTTCCGTATGCGTGAATTTGAACAAATGGAAATGCAATTTTTTGTACGTCCTGGAACTCAAAAAGAATGGTACGAGCAATGGAAAGAAAATCGTTTAAAATGGCACTTGTCATTAGGAATGGGTGAGGATAATTACCGTTTTCACGATCACGAAAAATTAGCACATTACGCAGATGCTGCAGCAGATATTGAATTTAGATTTCCTTTTGGATTTAAAGAATTGGAAGGAATTCATTCTAGAACAGATTTTGATTTATCAAGTCACGAAAAACATTCAGGAAAAAAACTACAATATTTCGATCCTGAAATTAATGAACGTTATGTGCCTTATGTTGTAGAAACTTCTATTGGTTTAGATAGAATGTTTTTAGCGGTTTTCTCAAACTCTTTACAAGAAGAAGAATTAGAAAATGGAACCACAAGAACTGTTTTAAAATTACCAGCGGTGTTAGCACCAACAAAAGCAGCTATTTTACCTTTGGTTAAAAAAGATGGTTTACCAGAAATTGCTAAAAAAATTGTTGAAGATTTAAAATGGGATTTCAATGTTGCTTATGATGAAAAAGATGCAGTTGGTAGACGTTATAGAAGACAAGATGCGGCCGGAACACCATTTTGTATAACGGTAGATCACGACACTTTGAATGATGATGCTGTAACAATTAGATACAGAGATACTATGGAACAACAACGTGTTAAAATTTCTGATTTAAAAGCATTAATTAAAGAAGAAGTTGACGTTAAAAACTGGTTAATGAAAATGTAATCGGTTTTAAATTATAACATAAAAAAGCCTCGCAATTTGCGAGGCTTTTTTTATGTATGTTGTAAGTATTAAAATCTGTATCCAATAGAAACACCTCCACGTCCAACAATTTCAAGGTCGCTTTGGTCAAACATATCTCTTCCAATTCCGGCATAAATTTCAGCCACAAAACCACGATTGCTCACCCATTTTGTACCTACAGAAATACCAACAGCTAAATCTGTATATTTTTCATCAGTTGATATACTATTAGAAATTTCTTCTTCTCCAGAATGGATCATAGTAAAAGCTTCTACAAAAAAACCAGCGGCATATTTGTTAGAGAAAAAATGACGGTAATATGGTGTTAATGAAAATGTTCTGTATTCATCTAAACCTTCAGAATCTTTATCTAAACTAAAAAGTAAACTTGCACCAATTGAAGATTCTTCGTTTAAAATGTGTTCGTACCCTACATCAAACCATTTAAAACCTATTAAATTAGACATGTTTAATTTTAACTCGTTGGTAGCCATTTGGTTATCTTGAGCAAACATGGTAAAACATGTAATAAATAAAAGTAATGTAATTGTAATTTTTTTCATAATAGTAATTTAAAATTTCAGCAAATATATTATCAATAATTAAACCAAAGTATTTTTCTGCTAAAATATTGCTTTTAATTGAATACTTCCGGTATGTATTGCGTTTGAAGTTTCACTTTTTCGTCCTAAATAATTGAAACTTAAATTTAATATTGAGCCTATTTTACGGTTAAATAATAGGCTCCATGTGTAGTTTTTTCCAGGTTGTAAACCTTCTAACATTTGATAGGCTACTGAAGAATTTGAATTGCCTTTAAAAGTATTATTAAATAAATTTATTTCAGTTTTAATTAAGTTGTTTTCTTTAGTACTAAAATTTAATTCAGCTCCAATATTTTGTTGTTTTAAAGTTTCTAAATCACCAATTGTATTTTCTTTGTTTTTAAATTCATAAAAAATAGAGAAATAAGCATCATCGTTATAATAATAAGAGAGTTTTGGATTGATTAGCGTGTTGTTGAGTTCGTAATTTCTAGAGTTATAATTTTGAGAATTTGTTTCGTTTTTAGAAGAGCTTCCTTCTAAATTAAATTGCCAGAATTTTCCAATTTTATGTTCAAATTTAAGTTGATGCATTTGAAGGGTGTTACTTAAATTATCGATAGTTGTAGTGCTTTTAACTTTTGATTTTATAAAACTATAAGTTGTAGAATATTTCTTTTTTGCACGGTTAAAGTATAGACTATTATTAAGGTTAAAATTAAGTCCAAGAATATTATTGTTACTAATATCAAAAGGATTTAAATTGAATTTTTTTAACTGCTTTTCACGTTTGCTATCTATTAAAATAAAAGTTTGATTGGTAAAATGCGAAAGAGCTTTTTTAATTCCTTTTTTATTACTCCATTGTTGTGCATTTAGGGTAAGCGATTGTGTAAATTTGTTTTGATGTGTAGGTAAATATTGAATGGTTGTTAGTATAACACGTAAATATTCAGCTTCATCACTAAATTGAGCAATTTCAAATTCATCGAGATCTTTTATGCCATCTCCATTATAATCGTTCCAAGTATAGTAACCTTGTCCGGCTTCGGTTTTTATATATCTAAAATCTTGTTGTGCTAAACTTCCAGATATTGTTTGATAAATGGTGCTAAAACTAATAAATTGATTAAATAGTTGTTGGCTATACGTTAGTCTAGAATTTAACGATTCTTCGTTTTCAAAATTAGTATTATTAACAGTTCGGTAATTAATATACGCTTGTAATTTTGAAGTTTTTGAATTAATTAAATTTGAGTTAATATAAAATGTTTTTGCATTATTTACACGTTGAAATTTATTGTTTTGAATACTGTCAGTATTTCTAAAATTTGCACCAAATTGCGTGTATACATTTGTAGAATCTCCCACGCCAAAAAAGGCTTCGTATTCATTAAATTTATGGTTAATGGCAAATTTATTTTGAGTATTTAATGTTGTTCTATCGTTTTTTTCGGCAGCCCATTTTGTTCCTAACCAACTTTTTTTAAAATTGTATTTTGTTAGAAGTCTTACTTTACTAAAGGTTCCATTTTCACTAGAGTTTTCATTTTTTAGAATACTGGAACTAAAATTTGTTGTTAAATTTTTAGTACCTACAAAACTTGTGAAGCTATGTTTGTTTCCACTATAATTGTTATTTAAGTTTAATTTTTGAAAGTCATATTTAAATAAATGATTTGGTTTGGATAAAGTTAAACCTGCTTTTAGTAAGGCTTGATTGCCAGTAATTTCGTCGATATTCCAATCTCTATTAAATTCTACTGATTGAAAACGTTCAATGCTTTCAAAATTTTCATTTATAAAATCGTAATTAATATCGGTTTTTAGTTTCCATTTTTTATCAAATAAAACTTGTTGTAATCCAAATTTTGTTGCAAAACCATTGTTTTCTTCATCATCTATTGTTGAAAATAAATTTTCGTCATTTGTGCTAAAAGCTGTTTCGGCATATAAATTTGTTTTTTCAGAAGGATTAAATTCAGTTTTAATAACTGCTAACTGTAATTTTGTTGGTGGTGTTAGTTGAATTACAGGATTGTAATTTCCTAAATCTAATCCAACATATTCGTAAATATTTCCTATTGCAATTACATCGCTTAATACATAATCTCCTTGGTTTTCTCCAATGTAACTGAATGAAACGGTATATAATTCATCGGTTTCAATAGTTGAGTATTCAAAAATTTCTTCGGATCCAATTACTGTTTTTGTATACAAAATTTTATCTTCAGAATATGGAGTTAAATAAGCTGAAGGTGTTTCCATAGCATCTGAATTATTTCCGGCATTGGCTAAAATTTCTTTTTGTTCGTCGCTTAAATCTAGCTCTAAAGGATTGTTTTTTAAATCATTTTCATTGTAAAAATATCCTGTTACGTTTAGTTTTTTACTTTTGTATGAAATATTATTATAGGTAACAAAACGGGTGTAGTTTTCATTAGAATATTGATATTCTGCAGTAATTCTCATATCTGCAGTAATTGGAAAAGTAGTATTAAACGTTAACTCTGCATTATTGTAGTCTATAGTGTAATCGTTTTCTTCACCACGTTTTAGAAGGTTTCCGTTTATATAAATTTCTTCAGTACCAGATAGAATTAAAATATATTCATTATTAAAATTAGATAATTGATATGGGCCTTGGTTTCCTTCAACTCCAGTGAGTTCAATTTTATTATATTTTCCTTTAACAACTGCACCTGATGTTTGAATATCTATAGATGATTTTTTATTTTTTATAGTTGCATTTACGCCTAAACCTGAAACTTTTTTATTAAAATTCAGAAAGTTAGTTTCACTATTATTTAAATAAATATCACCTGCATTTATACTCCAATTTTTACTGCTTAATTCTATAAATACGCGGTCAAATTCGTTTAATTCATAAGTGTTTCCATTTTCTTGAATAGGTAAATTTGTATCTACAATAGATGCTTTTAGAGTCACGGTTTCAGAAAGTTTACCTTCAATTTGTAAATCTAATGATGAGTTTGAAACTCCATTTTGATTGTTTCCAATAGTAAAACCACGTGTAATGTTTCCAACTGCATTTAAACCTTCAAAAGGTTGAAAAGGTTTGTTGTTTTTAGGTGTCTTTAAACTATATAGTCTAGAGGTGTTTGAGGTATTTGGAACAATTAGTTTTTTGTTAAATTTATAATACGTTTTAGTTAAAAAATCTGGATAAGAGGTATATTGAATTTGTATACTTGTAGGATAATTTTTGGTTTTAAAAACTAATAACGATTTACTGAAATTAATTTTATAGGTTGAAGTATCAATAACACTATTTACAGAATCTAAAACCTTAAAGTTAAACGGACTTATACTTACAGAGTCTATTAGAACGGAGTCGTTTTTCACCAAAAATTCTTTTAAATGCAACCTTTTCGATTGACTTTGTATCGAAAACGTGACTAAAATAAATAAAAAGAGTAGTGGTGAAAATTGTTTCATTCTTAAACTAACGCTTATACGGCAAAAATAGTTTAAAATAATGATTGTTGTTTTATGCCGCTTTCGTGTTCTAAAAGCCACTTTTTTCGCCATAATCCACTAGCGTATCCGGTTAGAGAACCATCACTACCAATAATTCTATGGCAAGGAATAACAATCCAAATAGGATTTTTGCCGTTTGCAGAAGCAACAGCTCTAATAGCTTTTATATCTCCTAACACTTTACTTTGCTCTAAATAAGTTTTAGTTTTTCCATAGGGGACTTTAATTAAAGCTTTCCAAACTTTTTGCTGAAATTCTGTTCCTTTTGGGTTTAATTTTAGATTGAAGTTAGTTCTTTTTCCTTCAAAATATTCATCTAATTGTAAAAAGCAATTTTTTAAACAAATTGGAATTTCTGTTGAGGTGTCAACAGGTTTATCAATAACAGTTATTGAAGAAATTCCATTGTTGTCTCCTTCAACTTTAGCAGTCCCAATAGGTGTTTTGTAATATGCTATTTGAATGTTTTCCAACTTTTTAATGTTCGTTTATAAACTTTAAATATACATTTATTTGTAGAAGCATACTAATGGTTAGATTTTAATGAAGTAAAAGAAAATAGTGTTTTTTTTAAACAATTATAAACTAAATTTGGCATCTAGAATTTCTTCTATTAAAAATGAAAAACATTAAAGTTTTATTAATATTATTAGTTGTCCCCACAACTATTTCTTGTGATAAAGATGAAGTTAATTTCTCTAATATACTAATAGGAGAATGGCAACGAGATGATGCTGCTGAAGATTTTGATTATAGGTTAACATTTAATTCAGATTTTTCAGGCATTAAAGTTGTAACAGAAGGCACTATGGAAACGGAAGTAACGTCTTCATTAATTCAATTTGACTGGAGTTTAAAAAACAAAACTTTGACTATTGAAGAGTTAGATGCTGCTTTTGAAACTACTTTTATGTTAAATTCTGAAGGCCAATTATTATTGCCAGAATATTCAAATTTACCTTTTAACAAGGTAAATTAAGGTTAAATTCCAAAAACCTCTTTAGAGTTTTGAGTTGTAATTTTTGCTATTTCTTGTGGCGTTAATTGATAAATATCTACTAATTTTTCCAATACATTTACAATATAGCTACTTTCATTTCTTTTTCCTCGAAATGGAGTTGGCGCTAAATATGGAGCATCAGTTTCTAAAACAATATTATTCAATGGAATTTCATTTAAAAATTGATCAATTTTTCCATTTTTAAAAGTAACCACTCCACCAATTCCAAGTTTCATGTTGTAAGAAATTGCTTGTTTAGCTTGTTCTAAATTTCCAGTAAAACAATGAAAAATTCCGAATAGTTTATCGTCTTTTACGTCTTCTAAAATTTCAAAAATTTCGTTAAAAGCATCTCTACAGTGTATAACTATAGGTAAGTTTTTATCTTTTGCCCATTCAATTTGCTGTTTAAAAGCATCTTGTTGCTGTTGCAAAAATGTTTTGTCCCAATACAAATCAATTCCAATTTCACCAACCGCATAAAAGTTGCGTTTATCTAACCATTCTTTTACAAAAGCTAATTCTTCAGCAACATTTTCTTTTACATGTGTTGGGTGTAATCCCATCATTAAAAAAGTGTTTTTTGGAAACGATTTTTCCAAATCTAACATGGCTGATAAATAGGTAGAATCTATAGCAGGTATAAAAAAACGAGAAACGCCAGCATCTATAGCTCTTTGGATAACTATGTTTCTGTCTTCATCAAATTGTTCGCTATATAAATGTGTGTGAGTATCAGTAATAATCATTTAGCAAAAGTAATAGAAACTTATAAAATAATAAACTTCTTAATTTAGTAGTTTTGTAATAAGTGAAAAATCTAAAAACATATTCTAATTTAATAAAGCAAGAAGCAAAACGATTGGGTTTTGAAAGTTGTGGTATTGCAAAGGCTGAATTTTTAAATAATGAAGCAACTAATTTAGAGCAATGGCTAAAAAATGGATATCAGGGTAAAATGACTTATATGGAAAATTATTTTGATAAACGTTTAGACCCTAGGTTGTTAGTTGATAATGCAAAATCGGTTATTTCCCTTTCATATAATTATTTTCCTGAAGAAATTCAAATTAAAAATTCCTATAAAATTGCAAAATATGCATATGGCGAAGATTACCATCATATTATAAAATCGAAATTAAAAGAACTTACTTTTTTTATTCAAAATACTATTGGAGAAATAAACGGAAGAGCATTTGTAGATTCTGCACCTGTTATGGAACGTGCTTGGGCTCAAAAAAGTGGTTTAGGTTGGAGAGGAAAACACTCATTATTAATTCAAAAAAACAAAGGTTCATTTTTCTTTTTAGCTGAATTAATTTTAGATTTAGAATTAGAGTACGATCATCCTTTTGTAACCAACCATTGTGGTAATTGTTCACGTTGTATAGACGCTTGTCCAACAGAAGCATTTTTACCAAATAATACTGTTGATGGTTCTAAATGTATATCATATTTTACTATAGAATTAAAAGATGAAATACCTTCTTCAGTAAAAGGAAAATTTGAAGATTGGATGTTTGGTTGTGATATTTGTCAAGATGTTTGTCCGTGGAATCGGTTTTCAAAACCACATACCGAAGAAAAATTTATTCCTCACCCAGATTTATTATCAATGAATAAAAATGATTGGGAGGAAATAACTGAAGATGTTTTTAAACAGGTGTTTAAAAAATCAGCTGTAAAAAGAACAAAATATTTAGGTTTAAAACGTAATATTTCCTTTATAAAATAATGAAAATTTAATAACATTTAACAATCTTTTGCGAATGTGTTACTTTTATTACGTTTTGAAAATAAAATAAAGGAAACAAGTATTGCATTATTGATTAATTAATAAATTTGTTTAAAATCAAATCAGTTTAAGAATAATGAAGAATTCAAGAAAAAAAAGTGAGGCATTAGATTATCATGCTAAACCATTTCCTGGTAAAATAGAAGTTATACCAACAAAAAAACACGCAACACAAAAAGATTTATCGTTGGCATATTCTCCTGGAGTTGCAGAACCTTGTTTAGAGATTGAAAAAGATATAAATGAAGTATATAAATATACTTCAAAAGGAAATTTAGTAGCAGTAATTTCAAACGGAACTGCAGTTTTAGGTCTAGGAGATATTGGGCCAGAAGCATCTAAACCTGTAATGGAAGGGAAAGGATTACTGTTTAAAATATTTGCAGATATTGATGTATTTGATATTGAAGTTGATACTAAAGATGTAGATAAATTTATTGAAACCGTAAAAAATATTGCACCAACATTTGGAGGTATTAATTTAGAAGATATCAAAGCGCCTGAAGCTTTTGAAATTGAAAGAAGGTTAAAGGAAGAGTTAGATATTCCCGTAATGCATGATGATCAACATGGAACTGCAATTATTTCATCAGCTGCTTTAAAAAATGCAGTTGATATTGTAGGTAAAGATATTTCTAAAGTAAAAATTGTAGTAAATGGAGCTGGTGCGGCGGCAGTTTCTTGTTCTCGTTTATACTTGGCTTTAGGTGTTAAAAAAGAGCACTTGGTAATGTGTGATAGCAAAGGTGTTATTAGAAGCAATAGAGATAATTTAACACCTCAAAAAGCAGAATTTGCTACAGATTTAGAATTAGATACTTTAGAAGAAGCAATTGATAATGCTGATGTGTTTATAGGCTTGTCTGTTGCAGATGTGGTAACGCCAAAAATGTTACTGTCAATGGCAAAAGATCCAATTGTTTTTGCTTTGGCAAATCCAAATCCAGAAATTGATTACGATTTAGCTGTAAAAACACGAAAAGATGTTATTATGGCAACGGGTCGTTCAGATCATCCAAACCAGGTAAATAATGTACTAGGATTTCCATTTATTTTTAGAGGAGCTTTAGATGTTAGAGCAACTAAAATAAATGAGGAAATGAAAGTTGCAGCGGTACATGCTTTAGCCAATTTAACAAAAGAACATGTTCCAGAACAAGTAAATATTACCTATGGAGAAACAAATATTCAATATGGTAGAGAATATATAATTCCAAAACCTTTTGATTCTAGATTAATTACAGAAATTCCACCAGCTGTAGCAAAAGCTGCAATTGAATCTGGAGTTGCAAAAGAACCTATTACAGATTGGGAAGCTTATAAAGAAAGGCTAGCCGAAAGGTTAGGAACTGGAAGTAAGTTAATGCGTTTATTAATGTCTAAAGCAAAAGCTAATCCAAAAACTGTAATTTTTGCAGAAGCAGACCATTTAAACGTGTTGAAAGCTGCACAAATTGTGCATGAAGATGGTATGGCAAAGCCAATTCTGTTAGGAGATAAAGAAGTGATAAAAGAGCTAATGAAAGAGCTTAATTTTGATGAAGATTTACAAATTATCGATCCTAAATCTGATGAGGAAAAAGAAAGAAGAAATAAGTTTGCTCAAATATATTGGGAAAAAAGTAAGCGAGATGGTATTACCTTGCTAGATGCACAAAAGTGGATGCGCGAACGTAATTATTTTGCAGCAATGATGGTGAATCAAGGTGAAGCAGATGCTTTGGTTTCTGGTTATTCACGAAGTTTTCCAACGGTTGCAAAACCTATGATTGAATTAATAGGTATGGAAGATGGTGTAAAAAGAGTTGCAGCCACAAGTGTGTTAATATGTAAAAGAGGACCTTTATTTTTTTCAGATACTGCTTTTAACATTAATCCAGATGAAAATGAATTGGTTGAAATTGCAAGAATGAATTATAGAGTTATGAAACTTTTTGGAATTGAACCTGTATTAGCAATGTTATCGTATTCAAATTTTGGTTCTGCAAGTTCTAAATCTGCAAATAAATGTTCACGAGCTATTAAAGTATTACATGAAAATTTTCCAGAAATTAATATTGATGGAGAAATTCAAGCAGATTTTGCTTTAGATTCTGAATTAAGATCTGAAAACTTCCCTTTTACTAAAATAAATGGAAAAAAGGTAAATGGATTAATATTTCCAAATCTAAATTCAGCAAATATTGGACATAAACTTTTAAAAAGTATAAACAGTCCATCTGCTATTGGACCAATTGCTATGGGTTTTAAAAAACCTGTTCAAATTTTGCAATTAGGTTCAAGTGTAGACGAGATAGTAAATATGGTTTGTGTAGCAGTTATAGATGCTCAAGAAAATGCTAAAAATAATAAAGAATATTTTACTACATTTGGGAGTTAATATATCTAGGTAGAAATGATTACCCATTTAAAAGGAAAATTAGTAGAAAAAAATCCTACGTATGCTGTTGTTGAAGTCAATGGTGTGGGTTATTTATTACATATTTCATTAAATACATTTTCAAAGTTAGGAGACCTTGAAAATGTATTTTTATATACGCATTTTTATGTTAAAGAGGATGCACAGACACTGTTTGGATTTGTAGATAAGATTGAGCGTGAAATATTTAGGTTGTTAATTTCAGTTTCTGGTGTTGGTCCAAGTATAGCTAGAACTATGCTATCATCTATGAGTACTGATGAAATTCAACATGCAATTGCAACCGGAAATGTTGGTATAATTCAATCTGTAAAAGGTATTGGTGCTAAAACAGCACAAAGAGTACTTATAGATTTGAAAGATAAAATTTCAAAAACCTTTGCTATTGATGATGAAATTTCTAGTTTAGAAAGCAATACAACTAAAGATGAAGCGTTAATTGCATTAGAAGTTTTAGGCTTCAATAAGAAGCAAAGTGAAAAGGTTATTGATAAAATTTTATTAGCAGATGCCACTGTATCAGTAGAGGTTTTAATAAAAAATGCGCTTAAAAATTTATAGGGTTTGAAAAGAAAACAAAGAATTTATACATGTATTTTAATACTATTTGTTAGTATTTCTTTTAATTTACAAGCACAAGTAGTTCCGCCTGGAGTTCAAAAAGATACTGTAGAAACTTATTCAAAAGTAGATTCCTTAAAATACCCTTTTAGTAGAGATAAAGAAGGTAGTTTGTTTTTATCAGATCCGTCAAAACAAGAAATAGTTTACGATACAGAACTACAAAAATTTGTAATTATTGAAAAAATAGGGAATTCTATAATTAAACGCCCAATTTATATGTCTCAAGAAGAATATAAAGAGTATCGTTTAAAAAAGGATATGTTAAGTTATTTTAAAGAAAAAATAAACGCAACAAACCCAAAAAGAAAAGGTAGTGAAGAAGCTCAAAAAGATCTTTTACCAACCTATTATGTAAATTCTAGTTTTTTTGAATCAATTTTTGGAGGTAATACTATTGAGGTAAATCCTACAGGTTCAGTTTTAGTAAAAATGGGAGTGTTATATCAAAAAGTAGATAATCCCCAATTATCTGAACAAAATAGAAGTAGTTTTACGTTTGATTTTGATCAAGAAATTAGTGCTAGTATTCAAGCAAAGGTTGGAACAAGGCTTAAGGTTTCTGCACAATATGATACACAATCAACTTTTGATTTTCAAAATCAAATAAAATTAGAATACACACCAACTGAAGATGATATTCTACAAAAAGTTGAGGTAGGTAATGTAAGTATGCCATTAAAAAACTCCTTAATAGTTGGAGCTCAAAGTTTATTTGGTGTTAAAACACAGTTGCAATTTGGAAAAACTACAGTAACAGGAGTTTTTGCAGAACAAAAATCTCAAACTACTTCGGTTTCAGCAGAAGGTGGTTCTACAGTCGAAGATTTTGAATTTCAAGCATCAGATTACGATGCCAATCGCCACTTTTTCTTATCTCAATATTTTAGAGATAATTACAATACGGCAATGCAACAATTTCCTTTAATTAACAGTCCAATTAATATTACAAGGGTTGAAGTATGGATTACAAATAGTAACTCAACAACAACTGATATTAGAAATATAGTAGCAATTGCAGATTTGGCAGAAGGAAATTCAGATAACATAGGTCCTGCAAACGTAACTCCAGTACCTGGAAGCATATACCCTTTTAACGAGGCAAATAATATTTCTAATATTTTAACAACAACAAACCCTGTAAGAGAAATTGCAACCGTTGGAGATGGATTATCACCATACTCAATGCAGCAAGGAAGAGACTATTCTGTCTTAGAAAACGCTATAAAGTTAAGTTCAGATGCATATACTATACATTCTCAATTGGGTTATATTTCTTTAAACAGTAGGCTGTCAGATTCAGATGTTTTAGCAGTTTCGTTTGAATACACAATTAGTGGAAGCTCTGAAGTTTATAGAGTTGGAGAGTTTACTAGTGATGGAATTACTGCGCCAAACAATATTGTTGTAAAGTTATTACGAAGTGAAATAATTAGTACCACAATTCCAATGTGGGATTTAATGATGAAGAATATATATTCACTTCAAACATATAATATGCAAGAAGATGGATTTCGATTAGAGTTAATGTATGAAAATGATGAAACAGGTGTTGCAACTAATGTATTACAAAATGCGCAATCAACCGGAGTTTCAGATAAAACAATATTAAACCTTACAAGTTTAGATAGATTAAATCAAAGCTTAATTGAAACAGATGAAGGAGATGGTTATTTTGATTATGTTGAAGGAGCAACTGTTAATTCAGCAAAAGGGTATATTATATTTCCAAAAGTAGAACCTTTTGGAGAAGATTTAGCAACAAAGTTAACATCTATAGAAGATGAAATTTATGTTTTTAATGAATTGTATGAAATAACCCAATCTGAAGCTAAAAATAATTATCAGAATAAAGATAAATATTTATTGAAAGGGTATCTTAAATCTGAAAGTTCTAGTGGTATTTCTTTAGGAGCCTTTAACGTTTCGCAAGGTTCAGTTGTAGTAACTGCCGGTGGAAGAGAGCTAGTTGAGGGTGTTGATTATGTGGTTGATTATCAAATGGGTAAGGTTCAGATTGTAAACCCTAGTTTAGAGGCGTCAAATACACCAATTAATGTTTCAGTAGAAAATAATTCAACTTTTAATTTGCAAACTAAACGTTTTTTAGGAGTTGATATTGAGCATAAATTTTCCGATAATTTTGTAGCTGGTGCAACATTTTTAAATTTAAATGAAAAATCTATTACGCAAAAAGTAATTTATGGAGAAGAACCAATAAATAATTCTATTTTTGGATTAAACTTTGCTTACAATAATAAAGCACCATTTTTAACTAAATTAGTTAATAAGCTTCCCAATATTGATACTGATGCTGAATCTAATTTCTCAATTCGTGGAGATTTTGCTTATTTATCACCTGGTTCACCAAACAGCATTGAAGAAGATGGAGAAGCTACCTCTTATATAGATGATTTTGAAGGCTCACAAATTCCTTTAGAAATTAAATCAATTCAACAATGGCATTTGGCCAGTACACCACAATATCAATCGCAATTCGATTTTAATGGAAATGTATCTGATGTTTCATACGGTTATAAAAGAGCAAAATTAGCTTGGTATATAGTAGATCCTTTATTTTATAGTAGTTCTTCAACAAAACCAGATAATATTGATAATGAAGAACTTTCCAGAGCAGAAGTTAGAAGAGTTCGATATGAAGAATTATTTCCAGAACAAGATTTAGATTTAACACAATCATCCATAGTTAGAACTTTTGATTTAGCCTATTACCCAAACGAAAGAGGAAGTTATAATTACGACACAAGTAATGTAGGAGCAGATGGTAAATTTACAGACCCTGAAGATAGATGGGGAGGAATTACTAGAGCTTTAACTACAACCAATTTTGAACAATCAAATGTTGAATATATAGAGTTCTGGTTAATGGATCCATATCAACATTATTCAATTACAAACCAAGAAGGTTTACCCGTAAATATTGATCCAAATAATGTAGCAAATCAAGTTGGAGAATTGTATTTTAATTTAGGTAATATTTCTGAAGATATATTGAAAGATGGTAGAAAAATGTATGAGAATGGATTGCCAGAAAATGAATTAGATACAGATTTTGACGAAACTATTTGGGGTCGCATTCCTTCAACTCAATCATTACTATATGCCTTTGGAGATAGTGATTCAGAACGTTTAAATCAAGATATTGGTTTTGATGGATTAACAGATGAAAAAGAATTGGAATTATTTGGATCTGGTTTTGGAGATGATCCATCAAATGATAATTACACTTATTTTAGAAGTTCAGATTATGACAATCAAGATGCTTCTATTTTAACACGTTATAAAAAATATAATAATACACAAGGTAACTCTCCAACAAGTAGTATGTCACCAGAAAGTTATCCAACTTCTGCAACAACGTATCCAGATACAGAAGATATTAATAAAGATCAAACAATGAGTTCTGTTGAAAGTTATTATCAATACAGAGTTTCATTAAATCAAGAAGATTTAGTTGTTGGACAAAATAAAATTGTTGATGAAAAAATTGTTACAGTAGAGTTAGAAGATGGTAGTGAGCAACAAACCAGATGGTTACAATTTAGAGTGCAAATTAATGCTCCTGATGAAGTTATAAACGGTATATCAGGATATAGTTCTATTCGTTTTATGCGAATGTTTTTAACCAAATTTAAAATGCCAGTAGTTTTACGTTTTGGTGAGTTTCAATTAGTAAGAGGAGATTGGAGACGTTACACTAAAACTTTAGATGAAGCAACTGATCCATCACAAGATTTAACAACTGAAGATTTACAAAACTTTGAAGTTGGAGTAGTAAATATACAAGAAAACGATGATAGAAGTCCAATACCATATGTGTTACCTCCAGGGATTGAGCGTGAAGTTTTAATGGGTAGCACAACAATTCAAGAACAAGACGAACAAAGTTTAACACTAAAAGTGACTAGTTTAGAGCCAGATGAAACTAGAGCAATTTATAAAAATGTTGCAGTAGACTTAAATATGTACAAGTATTTAAAATTATTTCTACACGCTGAAGGAATCCAAACAAGAGACCAAGTAAACAATGGTGAACTAAAAGCTATAATTAGATTAGGAAGTGATTTAGATGATAACTATTATCAAATAGAGCAACCATTATATGTTTCAGATTATACAGCAACAGTAGATACCGATGTTTGGCCTCCAGAAAATAACATAGAGGCACTATTAGAGGAATTTGGAAAATTAAAATTAGAAAGGTTAAACGAAGGAATAGCATCTAATCAATTATACCCTATTCCTATTGAAGATGAGGAAGAAGTATATATTGTTAGAGTAAAAGGTAGTCCAAATCTAGCTAATATTAAAACAATAATGTTAGGTGTTAAAAACATTTCCAGCAATAATCAAAGTGCTGAAGTTTGGTTTAATGAGTTACGTACATCAGAATTTGATAATGAAGGCGGTTGGGCAGCTGTAGTTAATGCAGATGCAAATTTTGCCGATTTTGCCGATGTATCTGTAACTGGTAGAATGCAAACACAAGGTTTTGGAGGAATAGAAGATGGTGTAAATGAAAGAAGTCAAGAAGATACTAAATCATATGATTTAGTAACAAATGTTAATTTAGGACAATTACTTCCAAAAAAATGGGGAATTCAACTACCATTAAATTATAGTGTTGCCGAAGAAGTGAGTGATCCTAAATACGATGCTCAATACCAAGATGTTTTATCTGAAGATGCTGAAGACATAAACCCAAACAGTGAATATTCAAGAGATTATACAAAACGAAGAAGTATAAGTTTTATGAATGTTCGTAAACAACGTAACCCTAATAATCAGAAAAAACAACAATTTTATGCTGTAGAAAATTTATCAATGTCATATGCTTATAATGAAACATTTCATAAAGATTATGATGTTCAAAAAGAGATTGATCAAAACGTAAGAGCTACTGCAACATACAACTATAATTTTGAGCCAAAATCAATTGAGCCTTTTAAAAACTCAACTATATTTGATAAAAAATATTTAAAGTTTATAAAAGATTTCAATATAAACTTAATGCCTTCAACAATATCAGTTAATTCAAATATCTATAGAGCTTATAGTGAGCAGCAATCAAGAGATTTAGTAGATATTGGATTATCTCCATTGCCAGAATTAAAACAACGTAATTTTATGTTTGATTGGGATTATAACATAGGTTATAACCTTACAAAATCACTTCAATTTAATTTTAGAGCAAGTAACAACTATGTTTATGATACTTTTGAGGATAGTGAAGAAATAGAAATCTTCGATAACTTTTTTAACATTGGACGTCCAGATCATTACCATCAATCATTAAATGGAACATATAAAGTTCCAATAGATAAAATTCCATATTTAAATTTTATAAAAGCAGATTATGCCTATACAGCTGATTTTGATTGGCAAGCGGCATCACAATCATATGTAGATTTAGTTGGAAATGTTATTCAAAATGCAAATACACACTCATGGGGTTTTGATGTTGATTTTAGTAAGTTCTATAAAAATATAGGTTTAGAAAAACTTTTAGTAAAAAGAACTAAATCTCAAAAAAGGAAAGATGCTGAAGCTAAAAGTAAAGCAGTACCAAACTTAAGAAACAGAGTAGTTAGTGCTAGATTAAAAAAACCAAAAACAACAGGTGCTAAAGTTGCTAGAGTATTGTATGACGTGGTAACTTCAGTAAAAAAAGCAAGATTAAATTATACAGAAAACAATGGTACTTATTTACCAGGTTATGTTCCAGAAATTGGATTTTTAGGTAGAGATTCTTATGACGGAAGTTTAGCACCAAGTTTGGGATTTGTTTTTGGTAGCCAAGTAGATATTAGACAACGAGCAATTGAAAACGGTTGGTTACTGTCAAGAAGTGATACAGACCCATACTATAGTCAAACATATAGTCAAACACATTTAAATAAGTTAGATGTAAATATTACAGTAGAGCCAATTAATAATTTAGATATTCAATTTAGAGGAAGTAAAACATATACTAAAAGTTCAACTCAACAATTAGATGTAGTAAATGGAGTTTTAGATAATAACAACATTGTATCAGAATATGGAAACTTTAGTATTAGTTATAATATGTTAGGAAGTTCATTTAAAAATCTAGACGATACATTTACTGAATTTAAAGCTAATAGAGCCATTATTGCTGAAAGATTAGCAAATAAAAATGGGTTGCCAATTTCGGGTTATGGAGAAACAAGCCAGCAAGTAGTATTGCCAGCATTTTTAGCAGCATATTCAGGAAGCGATGCTTCTGGAGTAAAACTAGATGCATTTAGAAATATCCCAATTCCAGGATGGCAACTAACATACAAAGGTTTTATGAAAATGAAATGGTTTAAAAAACACTTTAGAAGTTTCTCTGTTTCACATAGCTATAACTCAATGTATTCAATTACTAGTTTTAGTAATAATCTAGAATATAATGCAAGTACTCCAGCCAATGTAGATATTGCAGGTAACTATTTCAGTAAAACTTTATTTACCAATGTAAATCTAATCGAAGAATTTTCACCGTTGGTAAAATTTGATGTAAAAATGAAAAACTCATTCTCTTTTACAGGACAAATTAATACAGACAAAGCACTTACATTAAACTTTAATAATAGCACAATAACTCAAAACAAAGGTGTTGAGTATGTTTTAGGTTTAGGTTATATTATTAAAGATTTAGCAATGAATTTTAATTTTGGAGGTGAAAAAACAAAATTAAAAGGAGATTTAACTTTAAGAGCAGATTTATCGTTGAGAGACGACGAAACAGTCATTAGAGCAATAGATGAAGATAACGATCAAGTAACAGGAGGTCAACGCTTATTATCATTAAAATTCTTTGCAGATTATGCATTAAGTAGAAATTTTACAGCTTCGTTCTATTTCGATCAAAGTTCATCACAATATGCAATTTCAACAACGTACCCAAGACAATCTGTTAGTTCTGGGTTAAGCGTTCGATATGTTTTAGGAAATTAATTAATTTATAAAAAAAAATATAAAATGAATATCCCATCTGAATTAAAATACACAAAAGATCACGAGTGGATTAAAGTTGAAGGTGATACAGCAATTGTTGGTATTACGGATTTTGCCCAAAAAGAATTAGGAGACATAGTATATGTTGATGTTGATACAGTTGACGAAACTTTAGATAAAGAAGAAGTTTTTGGTTCAGTAGAAGCAGTTAAAACAGTTTCAGACCTATTTATGCCACTTTCAGGTGAAATTATAGAGTTTAACGAAAGTTTAGAAGACGAACCAGAAAAAGTTAACAATGATGCTTACGGTGAAGGTTGGATGATTAAAATAACTTTCAATAATGCATCTGAAATAGATGAATTATTATCAGCTGAAGCATATCAAGAATTAATAGGTGCATAAATTACTTTTAACAACAGCTGTTTTATTAACAATACTTATAACTATTGGAAGTTTAATTACAGTTACAAATGTTGTGCAAATTAAAGTAAGTAATTCTGACAAAATAATTCATTTGTTAGCTTATTTTATATTAACATTTAATTGGTTATTAGTTTTTAAACAGCATTTAAACGTTACTAAAAAAATAATTTTTGTAGGTTTAGCAGTAATTATTTATGGTATAATTATTGAAGGATTACAAGGATTAACAACATATAGGGAATCTGATTCTATTGATATATTGGCTAATTCAATAGGGGTAGTTGCCGCTTTAATGTTTTTTAAAAAATATTTTTTAAAAAAAACAAGTTAATTAAAACAAATATAGTTGGAAAAATAATATTAAAATTATTAAATTAGCCCACATTAAAACTTATAAGAGATGCAAATAAAGAAGAATCCAAAGGCAAATTTAGAAAATTATAGCAAGCTCTTTATGCAATTAGGATTAGTTCTAGCACTTCTAGTTGTATATTTAGCTATTGAAAAAAAGACCTACGATAGAGTAATTGACGATTTAGGTCCAGTAGTTTTAAATCTTGAAGACGAAGAACAAACTGTTGAAATTGAGCAAATAAAACCGCCTCAACCAAAAACTCCACCACCACCAACTCCAGATAAAATTGAAGTTGTTGAAGATGAAGAGGAAATTGAAGAAACTGTAATTGAATCAACTGAAACTGATGAAGAAGAAGCAATTGAAGTTGAAGAAATTATTGAAGTAGAGGAAGAAGAAGAAGTAATTGAAGACGTACCGTTTGCAATTATTGAAGATGTTCCAGTATATCCAGGTTGTAAAGGAAGTAAAGCTCAACTAAAAGCTTGTTTACAAGAACAAATTACAAAACATGTAAATCGTAAATTTAATTCTGATTTAGCATCAGATTTAGGTTTATCGCCAGGAGTGAAACGTATTTTTGTGATGTTTAAAATTGATAAAACTGGTAATATCACAAATGTTCAAGCTCGTGCACCTCACAAAAAATTGCAAGAAGAAGCAATTAGAGTTGTAAATTCATTACCAAAAATGAAACCAGGTAAACAACGTGGAAGACCAGTTGGTGTAAAATACAGTTTACCAATTGCATTTAAAGTTGAATAACAGAAATTATTTAATATAGTAAAAGCTCAACCATTCGGTTGAGCTTTTTTTTTGGCACGTTTCTTGTCGTTAACAAAATATTAACATTTATCTCAAAATATTGCTAGTAAGTAAAACATCCTAATTCCACTCAAAAAGTTTAATTATTTAGCATATAAAAGAGATATTCAAAAACTTAACAGTATGCAAAACAAAAAACATCCAAGAGCAAATTTAGACAATTACTCTAAATTATTTGTGCAATTAGGGCTAGTACTTTCATTAGCCATTGCTTATTTCTTATTAGAAAGTAAAACATTTGATAAACAAGTAGTAGCTTTTAACGATTCAGGGCTTACTGCCGAAATTGATAATACAGAACTTATAGAGTATAAGATAGAGCCTCCAAAACCAAAACCTATTATTCAAAATCCAAATATTAATAAAATTGATAAAAAGGATAATGATGATGAAAATTTTACAGAAACAGCTATTGAAGTAATAGATCCAGATACTCCAGTAGATCCAGTAATTGAATTTAAAACTGTAGAAAAACCAATTGATTTTAATCCAGATGATGAAGTACCTTTTGATATAATAGAAGATGTTCCAGTTTTTCCAGGTTGTGTAGGAAACAACGAAGAATTAAAAGCTTGTTTTTCAAAAAAAATAAGCAAATTTATTAACAGTAATTTTAATATAGAATTAGCAAGTGAACTAGGTTTGCACTCTGGAAAGCAAAAAATATACACTATATTTAAAATTGATAAAAATGGAAATGTAGTAGATATTCAAGCAAAAGCACCTCATAAAAAGTTGCAAAAAGAAGCCGTTAGAGTTATTGAGCAATTGCCAAAAATGCAACCTGGAATGCAACGAAAAGTTCCAGTAGCAGTAAAATATTCTATTCCAATTACTTTTAGTATAGAGTAAATTAACTCAAAAGTGGAATAAATAAAAACCAACCATTAGGTTGGTTTTTATTTTAAAAATGCGTAACTTTAATATGATCGTAATCTTGTAAGTGATTACACTTACATTATATAATTAAGCTGCGTTAGCAGTTACTTGAGAATGTGTTTGTTTAACCAAAACAAAAAAAATGGAAATTAAAAAATATCCAGACGCAATTCTTGAGAATTACAGCAAAATTCTTATAGAATTAGGCCTTGTTTTAGCCTTGTTTGTAGTGTATGAATTTATGCAAATGAAATCTTACCCAAAACCAGTGAAAGGTTTATCAGGAACAGTTGTCGGAATTGATGATTCTGAACAAATTGTTGAGGTAAAACCCATTGAAGTAGAAGTTAAGCAGGCAGCAAAAGCTGTAATTCCAGATAAAATAGTACAAGTAGAAGATGAGGTTGATGTTATAGAGACTGTAATAGAATCTACAGAAACTGATGAATCCGATGCTGTTGTTGTTAAAGATGTAGGCAATGAGCTTATTTCTGTTGAAGAAGAAGAGGAAGAAATAGTAGAAGATGTTCCATTTGTAGTTATTGAAGATGTTCCTGTTTTTCCTGGTTGTACAGGAAATAAACAAGAATTAAGAGCTTGTTTCTCTCAACAAATGCAAAAATTTGTAGCAAAAAGGTTTAAAGCTGAATTAGCTTCAGATTTAGGATTGCAATCAGGAAGTATTCAAAGAATATTTGTAATGTTTAAAATTGATAAAAATGGAAAGGTTACAAATATTCAAGCAAGAGCACCACATAAAAAACTAAAAGAAGAAGCTATAAGGGTAATTAAGCAATTACCAGATATGACACCAGGAAGACAAAGAGGAAAACCTGTTGGAGTTAAATATAGTTTACCAATTACATTTAAGGTGGAGTAAAAATAAACGATTAATTAAATCCCGCAATTGCGGGATTTTTTATGTTTATGCACTTTAAAAACTTATATTTGCTTATAAAATTAAAAAGAATTAAATAATGGAAATTGGTCAATATTTAGATTCAACTTACCTTAAAAAAGCTGAACAAGCAAATATTTCAGAAGAAGCAACAAAACAAAACGTGATAGATTTAATAAACGAAGCCATTGAAAATAATTTCAAATTGGTAATGATTCGTTCTGAATTTATTGAAATGGCTAGAGAAATGATTCAAAAAGCCAATTCAAAAGTTGTTATTGGAACTGTAATAGGTTTTCACGAAGGAACCTATTCAACTGAAGAAAAATTAAAAGAAGCTCAAATTGCTATTGATAGAGATGTTGATGAATTAGATTACGTAGTAAACTATGAAGCTTTTAAAGAAGGAAAAATTAATTTAGTAAAAGCTGAAGTTTTCAAAGGAACTAAAATTGGTTTAGATAACAATAAGCTTGTTAAATGGATTATTGAAATAGCTGCTCTAACTAATGAAGGAATTGTTGGACTTTCACAATTAATACGTGATGTTGTTTTAGATAATTTTGGTGAAGAAAATGCAGAGAAAGTATTTGTAAAATCTTCAACAGGTTTCTATAAAACTGAAGGTGGTAAACCAAACGGAGCAACTTTTGAAGGGATGGAATTAATAGTAGAAAATTCAAAACCATTATCAGCAAAAGCTGCAGGTGGAGTTAGAAGCTATGAAGATGCTGTTAAAATGGTTAAAATGGGTGTAACTCGTATAGGTACATCTTCAGCAAAAGTTATTGCAGACGGAAAAACTTCAGATAGCGAATATTAATTTATGGATACTTTTTTTGCACACGAAACAGCTGTTATAGATAATGGTTGTACTATTGGAAACGGAACTAAAATTTGGCATTTTTCGCATATAATGCCTAATTGTACAATTGGCGAACAATGTAATATTGGTCAAAATGTAGTAGTTTCTCCAAACGTAGTTTTGGGTAAAAATGTGAAAGTGCAAAATAATGTATCAATTTACACAGGTGTAATTTGCGAAGACGATGTTTTTTTAGGTCCTTCAATGGTATTTACCAATGTAATTAATCCACGTAGTGCTGTTATTCGTAGAGATGAATATTTACAAACAATTGTAAAAAAAGGAGCAAGTATTGGTGCAAATGCAACCATTGTTTGTGGAAATAATATTGGTGAATATGCTTTTATTGGAGCAGGAGCTGTGGTTACCAAAGAAATTAAACCATATGCGTTGGTTGTTGGAAATCCATCAAAACAAATTGGTTGGATTAGTGAGTTTGGGCATCGTTTAGAGTTTAATAATGAAGGAATTGCAGTTTGTAAAGAAAGCGCAGAAAAGTATCAATTAAAAAACAATCAGGTTTCAAAAATTAGTTAGTATATGAAGAAGAATCTTTTTACACTTTTACTATTATTTTTTTCGGTTACAATTTTTTCGCAAGTTGAAAAACATCCGGTTTTTAAAGAATGTTCTGGAATTCAAGTTTCAGAATTAGAAGCTTGTTTTAACAATCAAGTAAAGCAATTAGTTTCTAAAGAATTTAAAATACCACAACAATTAAAAGATGAAGGTTTTTCCGACACCTTAAATATTGTTTTTTTAGTAACTTCAGAAGGGAAATTTAAATCGTTGTATGTGAATTCACCTTATGCAGCGTTAAAGGAAGAAATTCAACGCGTATTTGATACATTTCCTAATGTAGAACCAGCAAGTTTTAACAATCATCCGGTTGAAATGCAGTTTGTTTTTCCGTTAAAAATTCCTTTAAATGAAGTTGAACCTTTTGTGGCTTCAAAAAAAGAAGAAGTAATTGTTGAAAAAAAGAAAGAAACTATTCCTTTAGAAGATGAAGTGAAATTAGTAGATGCTTCAAAAAAGTTGTTGTTTCCAGAACATACAAGTAAACTTTCCATACCATTTACACATGCAGAATATTCGGTATACGATCGCTATTTAGATCAAGCAGAAAATGCCCACACTTCAGTAAAACCTTATGTTTATGAAGAAGTAAATAAATATTACAATTTAACCGAAGCTAAATCTAAATTTATAAAAGATAAACAATCGTGGTTTGGTAGAAAGTTATGGAATGAGCATTTAGTAAATGTGCAAGGAAATGATTTTTGGTTTACCGTAGATGCTGGAGTTGATTTACAAGTAGGGAAGGATAGTGAAGATGTAAATACATTTAACAATACGCGTTCTGTTCATATAAATGGTGGAATAGCTAAAAATGTAAATTTTTCAGCTAGTTTTTATGAGAGTCAAGGACGATTTGCAGATTATGTAAATAGTTATGCAGAATCAATAAGACCTGATGGAGGAAATCCGGCTATAATTCCTGGTAGAGGAACGGCAAAAGATATTTATACCGATGCTTATGATTATCCAGTATCTGACGCTTATGTTTCATATTCGCCAAGCAAACATTTTAACTTCAATTTTGGGTATGGGAAAAATTTTATTGGTGATGGTTACCGTTCATTATTTTTATCTGATGCAGCTTCACCGTACACCTATTTTAAAATGACTACCAAATTTTGGAAGTTTAAGTACACAAATATTTGGATGTCACTTCAAGATGTTCGTCCAGAATTAGTTGTTGATGGAGCACATAAAATTAAATATATGGCCATGCATTATTTAAGTTGGAATGTAACTAAAAAACTAAATTTAGGCTTTTTTGAAGCTGTAATTTGGGACAATGTAAATGATAGAGGTTTTGATGCTAATTATTTAAATCCATTAATATTTTACAATTCTGTTGAATTTTCTACAGGTTCAAGAGCAGGAAATTCTTTAATTGGTTTAAGTGGAAAGTATAAGTGGAATAAGAATATTTCTTTATACAGTCAATTGATAATTGATGAATTACGACCATCGGAATTAACAAGTAGCGAAGGTTGGTGGGCAAACAAATATGGAATTCAATTAGGAGCAAAATATTACAATGCTTTTGGAGTTGAAAACTTGTATTTACAAGGTGAATTTAATCAAGTTAGACCATATACCTATTCTCACGATGAAGCTAATTATAACTTTGGGCATTACAACCAACCATTAGCACATTTGTGGGGTAGTAATTTTAGAGAAGCAATAGGAATTGCACGTTATACAAAAGATCGTTGGTTTGCAAATGCAAAACTTATAATTGGAAAAAAAGGATTCGATTTTAATAACGGAACAGATACTTTTAGTTACGGAGGAAATGTGTTTGCGGATAATGATAATAGACCATCTGATTATGGAAGTGAAATTGGCCAAGGAAATACAGCCGATATTTTTATAGGAGATTTACAAGTTGGTTATTTAATTAATCCAGCCATAAATTTAAAGCTATTTGGAGGTGTAACTTATAGAAGTTTCAGTCCAATTGAACCAACAGAAGCATTTATAGATTCTAATTCAACTTGGATAACATTTGGTTTAAAAACCGATGTGTTTAATTGGTATTTAGATTTTTAATAAAAACTGTCATTGCGAATATAGCGAAGCGGAATGTGGCAATCTCACAATGCAATAGTTTTTAAAAACTCTTCATTTCAATAATTCAGAATAACAACATATTAATAGTTAATCATCACGCTCACCATCTTCCAATTCGTGAAGCTCATCAAGTTGTTTCAGTAATTCAAAAGTTTTTTTAGCCTCTTCTTCATCAATAGTTGAAATAGCAGCGCCAACATGCACTAAAACATAATCGCCAATAGTAGCTTCAGGAACCAGTGTTAAGCTTACTTCTTTTAAAATTCCATCAAAAGAAACTTTCCCCGTTCTAAAAACTTCATCAAGTTCAGAAGTTATTTCAACTAATTTTCCAGGTATTGATAAACACATAACTTTTAATATTTTTTTGGGTGTTCCCTTTCAGGTCGCGCTTTCCGTTATATCTTTTTCTTCGTTACACTTCAAAAAAGGATGCCACTACAATCACTAACACAAAATTTAGTTGTTAACTAAACAGAACCAAAATGACAATTATTTATTTTAATCTAGTTTCGACTTCACTCAACCACCAAATTTTAAACTTGATCTTTCAACCATTTATACCAAGTATCCATTCCATCTCCATTAGTTGCACTAACTTCAAAAAATTGTAAATTCGGATTTACCTGTAACGCATAATCCTTTAACTTTTGAATATCAATATTTACATAAGGTAACAAATCTATTTTATTGATAATACAAACATCTGCAGTATAAAACATGTCAGGGTATTTAATAGGTTTATCTTCACCTTCAGTTGTACTTAAAATTACAACACGTTTATTTTCGCCTAAATCAAACATAGATGGGCACACTAAATTTCCAACATTTTCAATCATTAAAATTGAATCGTTTTTCATCTCCAATTTTTTTACAGCCTCATACACCATATCGCTTTCTAAATGGCAGCCTTTTCCTGTATTAATTTGAACTACAGGAATACCTAGAGCATCTATTCTATTAGCATCGTTTAATGTTTGTTGATCACCTTCAATTACATAAAAAGGTATTTCATCTTTTAAATCAGTCAGTGTTTTTTCTAAAATAGCAGTTTTACCACTTCCTGGAGAACTTACTAAATTTAATGCAAAAACATTTTTAGCTTCAAAATAACCTCTATTTCTAGCAGCCAACATATCGTTGTTTTGTAAAACATCTTTCTCCACTTCAATTACACGTTGTTTGTGACTATGAGAATGGTCGTGATCGTGAGAATGAGGGTGACTATGATCGTGATGATGGTGATGATCATCGTGGTGATGATGTTCATGTTCGTGATGAGAATGACTATGTTCTCCTGGTTTTAAAATTGTAGCACCGTTTCCGTCGGTTCCACATCCGCAAGTTCCACACATAATTTTAGGTTTTAAATAACTTCTAGGGTTTTTACTCTTAATTCTTTTCCTTGTATTATATCTTTAAAATTACTGCTACATTTCGGACAAACATCAAAAATGTTTTCCATGTCAAATTCGGTATTACAATCTTTACATTTTCCTTTTCCTAAAATTTCAATAATTTCTAATTCTGCTTTTTCTAATACGGAATCCTTTACTGCCGATGGCCAAACAAATTTTAAAGCATCTAATTCAATTCCAGATAAAACACCAACTTCTAATTCAATTTTAATAGCTTCAGTGGCGTTAGCTTTTGAAGTTTCATCTTCGGTAATACGAACAATGTCCATTGCAATTGAAAGTTCGTGCATATCAGTAATTTAGTTGTATAAAGTTACGGATTTTAAAATATATAAGCATTTTTATTTTGTTAATATGAAGATCCTTTTATATAATATTATAATAAGATAAAATAGCCTTATTTAAATTTAATATAAATTAAGTTTCGCTTTTTGTTTCTAGAAATTAAAAAGTTAATTTTAGTCTTTCTTTTTTAGAAAGAATGGAATAATATTTTTCAGCCCAAAGATGATAGTAAATTCATTTAACTTATTTTTTTAATGTTAGATGAATTTTCTTTTTTAATAAACTATTAATCCAAATTGGTTTATTAAGATTTTAAAAAAGCGTAAATTTATATAGAATTTATAGCTTTAATTAAATGAATAAAACCTACAAAATTTTAGTTTCCGGGCAAGTTCAAGGTGTAGGTTTTCGTCCGTATGTTTATACATTGGCAACTGAATTTTCTTTAAAAGGAACTGTTTCCAATAATGAAGAAGGTGTTATTATTTATGTTTCAGGATTAGAAGAAAACATAAATAGTTTTTATCAAAAGTTAATCAATTTTCCTCCGCCAGTTTCTAAAATTCAACATAGTTCAATTGTAGAAATTGAATCTAAAAATTTTGAAGAGTTTAAAATTATTCCTTCAGAAAAAGAAGGTCAATTAAATTTACCTTTAACTCCTGATTTTGCCATTTGTAAAGATTGTGCAGAAGAACTAAAAGATACTTCAAATAGAAGAGTGGGTTATGCATTTACAACCTGTGTAAATTGTGGTCCACGATGGGCAATTACAAAAACGTTCCCATTTGAACGAGCGCATACAAGTATAGATGATTTTCCAATGTGTGAAACTTGTTTAGAAGAATATACAAATCCTGCTGATAGACGATTTCACTCACAAACTAATACATGTTCTACTTGTGGAATTCAATTGAAACTAGTAAATAATAAAGGTAAAGATTTAGAGTGTAGTTACATATTTAAAAAGGTTTCAGAATTACTTTCCGAGGGGAAAATTGTAGCTATAAAAAACACAAGTGGTTATTTGTTATGTTGTAATGCTGAAAACAGTAAAGTTGTTCAAAAACTTCGTGATAAAAAGCACAGGCCAAACAAACCTTTTGCGGTTTTATATCCATCGTTAAAATTTCTTCAAAACGAAGTAGAATTAAATAAAAAACAAGTAAAATCTTTACAATCTACAGAAAGACCAATTAATATAATCTCATTAAAAAAATACAAAGGAAATATTGCTTTAAAACAAGTTGCTCCAAAATTAAATCAGTTAGGTGTTTTATTACCTTATACTGGAATTTTGCAATTATTAGCAAACGAATTAAAGTTTCCGATTGTTGCAACTAGTGGAAATATTCACAGTTCTCCAATTATTAGTGAAAATAATCAAGCAATAGAAAAATTAAACCATGTAGCCGATTATTTTCTGGAACACAATTTAAAAATTGAACATCCGCAAGATGATTCTGTTTTAAAGTTTAGTAATAAATTTAAGCAACAAGTGTTGTTTAGACGTTCACGTGGTTTTGCTCCAAATTATTTGAATATTAAAATCAATTCCGAAGAAAAAATACTAGCAATGGGAGCACATTTAAAAAGTACGATTGCTTTTTATCCCAATGAAAATTTATACGTAAGTCAGTATATCGGAAATCTAGATAATTTTGATGTTTACAATCGATTTACAGAAACTTCCGAAGATTTTATACAGCTTTTTGAGCAAGAACCTTCAGTTATTTTAGTTGATAAACATCCAATGTATCAAAGTACTCAATTTGGAAAGGAATTAACTAAAAAGTACAATGTAAGATTAATAGAAATTCAACATCATAAAGCGCATTTCACTTCTGTTTTAGGTGAGCATAATTTATGGAATGAAAAAGTATTAGGAGTTGTTTTTGATGGAACAGGTTATGGTAATGATACTACCATTTTAGGTGGAGAGTTTTTAAGTTATAGCAATAATAAAATAGATAGAATAGGTCATTTAGAAAACTTTGATTGGTTAATGGGCGATAAAATGTCTAAAGAGCCAAGAATTTCATTATTTACACTAGCTTCTGAAGATATGAAACCAATTTTAGAAGAAAAATTTTTAGCTTCAGAAATAAAAAACTACAGCTATTTAAAATCACAAAATAAGTTAAAAACATCATCTGTAGGAAGATTGTTTGATGCGGTGGCTTCACTCTTAAATATTACTGATTTTAATACATACGAAGGTGAAGCAGCAATTTTATTAGAAAATTCAATTTCAACTTATAATTTAAATGAATGTAAATTGTATTGTAGTATAAATTCAGAAGGGTTTTCAGCAAAAGAAATTATTCAGAATATATATAAAGATTTAAAATTTGGAGTTGAAAAGGAACAAATTATTAGTAATTTTTTATTCACATTGGCAAAGTCAATATTAGATTTTTCAGAAGAAAAAGGATTCATTAAAATTGCGTTTAGTGGTGGTGTTTTTCAGAATACAACATTGGTTGATATGTTAATTGAAATGGCTCCTGAAGAAATAAAATTGTACTTTCATAAAGAATTGTCGCCAAACGACGAGAATATCTCTTTTGGGCAAATAATGTATTATTTGAATGTAGAATGAAGAGTATATAGGATTTAAATTTTCCCGTCAACCTGAACTTGTTTCAGGTTCTCATAATAATAGGCGAGTAGTTTGATGAGTTTCTGAACCAAGTTTAGAATGACGATTAAAAATAAATAGAATGAAATATCTAACCGAATATAGAAACCTAGAAGCAACTAAAAAGTTGTTAGATGAGTTGCATAAAATCACCACAAAACCTTGGAATATTATGGAGATTTGTGGTGGACAAACGCATGGTTTGGTTAAAAATGGCATTTTAGAATTATTACCAGAAAATGTTCGAATGATTCACGGTCCCGGTTGTCCGGTTTGTGTTACACCTTTAAATTTAATTGACAAGGCTATTGAATTATTAGAGCAAGGTGTAATTGTATGTTCGTTTGGTGATATGATTCGTGTTCCAGGAAGTAAAAAAAGTTTGTTAGAAGCGAAGGCTTTGGGTGGAGATTTACGAATTTTATATTCACCAATTGAAGCAGTTTCTATCGCCAAAGAGAATCCAGATAAGGAAGTTGTATTTTTTGCTGTTGGTTTTGAAACTACGGCTCCGGCAAATGCACTTTCAGTTTTACACGCAGAAAAAGAAGGTATAGAGAATTTTTCAATTTTAGTTTCTCACGTATTGGTGCCACCAGCAATGGAGGCCATTTTAGATGATGAATTATGCACAATTGATGGGTTTTTAGCTGCTGGTCACGTTTGTGCTATTATGGGGATTCAAGAATATTATCCGTTAGTTGAGAAATATAAAATCCCAATGGTGGTAACTGGTTTTGAACCGTTAGATTTAGTGCAAGGAATTTATATGACAGTGAAACAGTTAGAGGCAGGAAAACACGAGTTAGAAAATCAATATGCACGCGCAGTTAAAGAAGAAGGGAATACGGCAGCTATAAAAGTAATTAATACCATTTTTGAAGTTGGTAATAGAGAATGGCGTGGTATTGGTGAAATTCCAAATAGTGGTTATGTAATTAAAGAAGCATATAAAAAGTACGATGCTGAAACGAGGTTTTGCATTGAAAATATTAAAGTGCCTGAAAATTCTAAATGTATAGCTGGGGAAATTTTAAGAGGAATTAAAAAACCAATTGATTGTAGTGAGTTTGGTAAAACGTGTACACCTTCAAATCCGTTGGGAGCTCCAATGGTTTCTTCGGAAGGCGCGTGTGCTGCTTATTTTCATTTTTCAAATAACAAAATTTAAAATATGAGTATAGAAAATTTAGGTTTTGAAACCATTCATTTAGGCCACGGAAGTGGAGGAGAATTAACACGTAATTTGCTAGATAAAATCATTTTTAAAACATTTAGCAATCCGTATTTAGATCAAAAACACGATGGTTCTATTGTTCAAATTGATGGAAAAATGGCAATTTCAACTGATAGTTTTGTTATTACTCCCATTTTTTTTAAAGGTGGAAATATTGGTGAGCTAGCTGTTCACGGAACAGTGAATGATGTTGCAATGTGTGGAGCAATTCCTAAATATTTGTCATTGGCATTTATTATTGAGGAAGGGATGAAGGTTTCAGAATTTGTAAAGGTTGTAGAGTCTGTTAAAAAGGCTGCTGATGAAAGTGGAGTGTTGATTATTACTGGAGATACTAAAGTTGTTGAAAGAGGAAAAGGTGATAAAATATTTATAAATACAACCGGTTTTGGAGCAATGCATCCAAAGGCAAATATTTCGGTTCAAAATATTAAAGAAGGCGATGTTATTTTAGTGAATGGCTTTATTGCACAACACGGAATGGCAATTATGAGTGAGCGTGAAGGTTTGGAATTTGAATCTACTATTGAAAGTGATTCAACCAACTTAAACTATTTGGTAAATGATTTATTAGATGAATTTGGAGAAAAAATTAAACTATTTAGAGATCCAACGCGTGGAGGTTTAGGAACTGTTTTACACGAATTAGCAAATGATTTTTCGATTGGTGTAGCATTAAAAGAAATAGATGTTCCGGTTGAAAAACAAGTTGCTGCAGCTTGTGAAATGTTGGGTTTAGACCCAATGTATGTTGCTAATGAAGGAGTGTTTTTAACTGTTGTAGATGCTAGTATAAAAGATGAAGTTTTAGCCTTAATGCAAAATCATTCCAAAGGGAAAAATGCTGCTATTATTGGCAAAATAACTTCTGAACATCCAAATAAAGTAGTAATGCAAAGTTTAATTGGTGGCAAACGAATTGTGAGTCCGTTAGTAGGTGAGCAATTGCCTCGGATTTGTTAATTGTTATTTTAAATTTAGCGATAGCAGAATGAATAACTAAAGAACTATTTTATCAATAAAAATAGTTCTTTAATTATCTTGAGTATACTTTATAATATAATATCAGTTAAAAAAAACCATTACCTAACTTTTCCTAATTTTTTAACCCTTTCATAAACTCTTTAAAATGTGGTAATAAATTTTTAAATATTGGTTTCTCCTTCTCCTTTAATAGTACACTTGTAAAAAGCTTTAATCCTATTCCTAAAGAAGCAACGTCAGTGTCACTAAACTCTGGATGTTGTTCTAACTTTTTTACAATTTCAAAAAGATTATCGTGGCTTTTAGTCTCAAATTCTAATTTTTGATTGTCTAATCTACCTTCTTCAGTTATTTCTTCTACTGTTATTTTATATTTCATTTTTTTCTTTATTATGAAATGCTAAATCAAGTTCAGCATGACTTTATATTAACTTTTACTCTCTAATTGAGACATTAACAATTCAATTTCTTGAATTTTTTCTTTATTCAATGGTTTGTTAAACCCAACAACATAAAGCACACTCATTATTAAAACCATTCCAATTCCAAAAACTAAAACTTTTCTAACACTTAAATACTTTTTAATAGGTTTAAAGTTGAAGTAAATATGAAATCCACCAGAAATGGTCATTAATATTCCAAAGATTTTGTGTACTGGATGCATTTGTAATTGAAACTCAAGACTGTTGAGTACAATCATCATTATTCCTGATGAAGCCAATGCCATTAATGAAACTAATAACGTTATTGAAACTGCTTTTCTAAACATATTTAGTGGGTTTTATTTATACATCAAAACTACTTTATTGATTAGTAAATGATAAGACACTAATTACTTAAAGTATGGTACTTTTCAATGGTTTAATATCTAACCGATGAATTTGGTTTATTTTTAATCAATTGTAATACTGTCTATATCAACCTCACTTAATCTAAAATAACCTAAAACTTCTTCTTCTGAATTATTTATGTTAACGCAATTTCCTTTTAATGCTGCAGGAGTTGTTTGAAACGGACCCTTTTCTCCTAACTGACTTATTAAAATTTCAATATAATTGTAATAATCTTCTGAAATTCCGTGTAGTTTAACTTCTACTTGAACACCCGTTTCTAAATCTTCTTCTTCATATTCCATAAAGAAATTATTTCCATTATAAAATTCATCTTTTGATGAAACTAAAGAAAGTAATGGTTTATGAGACGGAATAAATTCAGCCAAATAAAAGTCTTTTGTAGATTCAGGATCATTATAATTCACTTTTATATTTATTTCATCATTACCCATTCTACTTTCTATACTTTGTGTTATCGAAGAAATTTCTATACCTGAAGTAAATGTTTCAGTTGCTACGTAATGTTCTCCTTCATAATTAATATCTAACGAGTAAGAATCTCCAATTATAGGATTAAAATTATTAGAACTATAAATACCATTCCCTTCATTTTGAAAATCGAAAATTTCACTTGAATTATTATTTGTTATGCTAACAATTGCACCTTCAACAGGAATATCCAATTCATCTGTAAAATATTCAGTAGATTTTGATAATTTAATCTCTTGGTTTTGACCTGTTGTTCCTTTTTCCCATAAAATAGAAGCCTCAACAACTAAACGTTCACCTCCATTTGGTACATCAACATCAACAGTTTCAGTACACGAAACAATTAATAACGTTAAGCAACTAATAACAAGTTTTATATATGTGTTTTTCATAATTTCTAAAATTTAAAATTGTAAGTAACTGAAGGTATAATTCCAAAAATTGAAGTTTGCGTTGCCTCATTAATTCCTGTATCTACATCCTGTCCAAATGTAATAGATGCCGCATTGCTTCGATTGTATAGGTTATAAATACTAAAAACCCATTCTCCTTGCCACTTTCTATTTTTATTTTTTTCAGGAATTAAAGTTGCCGATATGTCTAAACGATGATAAGCTGGCAATCTATCAGCATTTCTTTCAGAATACGTTGGAATTGACAATCCATTATATTGAAATTGACCATTTGGATATGTTGTTGGTCTACCGGTTTGAAAAACAAAATTAGTTCCAAAACTCCATTTATTATTTAATTTATAATTTCCGGTAAACGAAATATCGTGAGTCCTATCATACGATGAATTGTACCATTGTCCATTATTAATTCCTAAACCTCCTATTGATCCTCCATCTGTTTTTTGTTCAGCTTTAGAAAGTGTATACGCTAACCAACCTGTAAATTTTCCTGTGTTTTTTCTTAACATTAACTCTAATCCATAAGATCTAGATTCTCCTGTTAAAATTTGAGTTTCAATATTATTTTGAGCAATTAAATCTGCTCCATCAATATAATCTACTCTATTGTCAACAGTTTTATAATAGGCTTCTGCTTCTAAAGAATAGGTATTGTTATTAAAATTTCTAAAATAACCTACAGCGTATTGATCTGCTAATTGAGGTTTTATATATTCACCACTTGGTGCCCAAATATCTAGCGGTGTTGCTGATGTTGTATTAGAAATTAAATGTAAATATTGAGCCATACGGTTGTAACTTGCTTTTACCGAAGAATCTTCTGTTAATTTATATGAAATTGCTGCTCTAGGCTCAAAATTCCCATACGAAGCAATACTTTCTCCACTAGAATATTCTGTTTCACCTATGGCTTCTGCACTTTCATAAATTCCTAATTGAGAGTTGTAAATAACAGGAGCATTGTTCTCGTAATTACTAATTACTTGATCTCCAACTCTATTAAAATTGCTATAGCGTAATCCATACATTGCTGTTAAGTTATTACTTATTTTATGTTCTAAACTTGCGTAAATACCATTTTCAAAAGCAAACTTATCATCTAAATCTAATCTGTTTATTCCTGAATCTTCATTTAAAGGACTCAACAAACCTGGATTGAATTTATAATGAATTAAACTTGCTCCAAACTTAAATTTTAATTTTTCACTTTTGAAATAACTGAAATCATATTTTAAATTGTAATTGTTAATATCAGACGCCCATTTTAAATCTCTAAAATCGAGTTCCATATCGTAATTATAACGACTGTAGATAACAGAAAGATTAGAAAACAGCTTATCATTAAATATATGATTCCATCTTAAATTTGTAGTTAAATTTCCGTAAGAGTTTGAAAAAGCTTCTGAAATATTGAAATTATCTTGCCCGTAATAACCCGATAAATACAACTTATTATTATCATTTATTTTATAATTCGTTTTAAAATTTAAATCGTAAAAACCTGTACTATTATCATTGTCAGCTAATTTTAAAAATAAATTTACATATGAAGAACGACCAGCAACAATAAAAGATCCTTTATCTTTAATAGTTGGGCCTTCTACAGTTAAACGACTAGAAATTGCACCAATTCCACCTGTAAAACTTAAATTTTTACTGTTTCCGTCTTTTTGTCTAATATCTAGTATAGAAGATACTCTACCTCCAAATTGCGAGGGAATTCCTCCTTTATACAATTTTATATCTTTTACGGCATCATTATTAAATATTGAGAAAAACCCAAATAAATGCGACGAATTATAAATAACGGCTTCATCTAACAAAATTAAATTTTGATCTTCAGCACCTCCACGAACATTAAACCCTGAAGCTCCTTCGCCTGAATTAGTTACACCTGGTAATAATTGAATTGATTTAATAATATCAACCTCACCCATTACAGCAGGAATTTGTTTAATTATTTTAGATGACAATTTAGAAACACTCATTTGAGGTGTTCTTAAATTTACTTTTTTTGATTCACTTGCTGAAATTTGTATCTCATCTAATTGTGAAGCGCTTTCTTCTAATTCAAAATTTATTTTTTTATTTGTTTTTAAATCAACCTGTTTTTCAATAGTTACAAATCCTAAATAAGCTACAACCAAAGTATAACTTCCTTCTTCTGCTGTTAAAGAGTAAAACCCGTATTCATTTGTAACACTCGCAATACTAGTGTTTTTAAAATAAACAGTTGCTCCCATTAAAGTTTCACCATTAAAGGCGTTTTTTATAACACCACTAACGGTATTTTTTTGCTGCCCAAACATTGCGAATGAACTAAAAACTATTAGTAGAAACATTTGAAATACTTTTAAGTGCTTCCTTATCATTTTTTTTATCATATTTATTTAAATTAAGAGTAAAACTTTTCAACTGAAGTATTAAAAAATTATTAAATAAAAAATCTCGAATAGCTATACTTTCGAGATTTTTTAGAACATTAATCAAAAGAAACAATTATTTAACTTTTCTTGAGTCTTTCAATTCCTTCATAAATTTTTTAAAATGTGGCATTAAATTTTTAAACAATGGTTTCTCCTTCTCCTTTAATAGTACGCCTGTAAAAAGCTTTAATCCTATTCCTAATGAAGCAACATCAGTGTCACTAAACTCTGGATGTTGTTCTAACTTTTTTACAATTTCAAAAAGATTATCGTGGCTTTTAGTCTCAAATTCTAATTTTTGATTGTCTAATCTACCTTCTTCAGTTATTTCTTCAACTGTTATTTTATATTTCATATTTTTCTTTATTATGAGATGCTGAAACAAGTTCAGCATGACGTTAAATTAACTTTTACTCTCTAATTGAGACATTAGCAGCTCAATTTCTTGAATTTTCTCCTTGTCTAATGGTTTATTAAAGCCAACAACATAAAGCACACTCATTATTAAAACCATTCCAATTCCAAAAGCTAAAACTTTTCTAATACTTAAATACTTTTTAATAGGTTTAAAGTTGAAGTAAATATGAAAACAGCCTGATATGGTCATTAATATTCCAAAGATTTTGTGTACTGGATGCATTTGTAATTGAAACTCAAGACTGTTGAGTACAATCATCATTATTCCTGATGAAGCCAACGCCATTAACGAAACTAATAGGGTAATTGAAACTGCTTTTCTAAACATATTTGTTATTTTTATTAATACATCAAAACTACTTTATTGATTCGTTTTTATTAAGACACTAATTACTGAAAGCATGGTACTTTTCGAAAGTTTAAATAATTGGTG
Source organism: Lutibacter sp. TH_r2 (assembly GCF_033101135.1). Classification (NCBI taxonomy): domain Bacteria; kingdom Pseudomonadati; phylum Bacteroidota; class Flavobacteriia; order Flavobacteriales; family Flavobacteriaceae; genus Lutibacter; species Lutibacter sp. TH_r2. Next base: position 711,339 of record NZ_JAWMPV010000001.1, on the reverse strand, counting down.
TTTTTAATTTATTTTGATTTTCATTAGTGTTGTTTTTAAAAGTTTTTTCAAACCAAACTTTTATAATTGCAGCAGGAAGTAACACAAGAACTCCCAAAGCAATACCTAACTCGTTACCCAATTTGCTGCCTTTCATTTTTTGATTTTTAAATCTGCTTACAAAAGCATCTAAAGAAATACCATGAATATTTGCTACCATAATAACTTTTATCATAGCTAATATATCAGCAGCTTTCTGCTCTCCATAATGTTCTACAAAGGCTGAATACGTTTCTTTATCAGGATTTCCTTCAGTATCTGCATAATGTTGAGCAAACATAAGTGCAACAGACTCATCATTATCCAATTCACCTAGTTCACCATTCAGCAACATTTTTATTTCATCTTCTGAAGTACCTGCATCAATTGCATTTTTTGTGTGAACGTAATTACAGTATCTACAGCCATTTACTTCTGTTACGGCTAACATAATTTTCTCGCTAAAAGCTTTACTTACATTTCCGTTTTTTCTTGCTTTACGAAAATCAGAAAAGCTTGCAACAAAAATTTTAAGATGCTTGTAAAAGCTTGCTGGTGTAAATATTCTAGCTTTGAATTCTTGAGCTTCCATTTTCCTTTTTTTGAATTATTAAATACTACTTATTTTGATAAAAACAGCTTCAATCAGAACAAGTTTTCTTGTTCTGATTGAACTAGAATCTTATTTTACAAGTTTACCGTTCAAATAAATACTGGTTTCCATTTCTGTTTTGTATACGATGCCTTCACCAGCAAAACAACAGCGAAGTGCTTGAGTCGCAAATTGATTTGCTTGTGCTTCATCAGCATCACTTTTAACCAAAATTCTTGTTACAACGTCGGTCATTTCTCCTGTCATTGTTGGAGTCATAAAGTTTTCTTGTTTATAATTAAATTGGTGTTCAACACCAAAGTCATCAATTTTAACACCTTTTTTTTGAAAATACATCATGTTTGGAGCAAGTTGGCTCATTAAACAAAATGATGTTCCTAAAGTAAAATACTCCCTTGAGGTTGGTGCTTTGTTAATGCCAACATAACCACGACTATCATCAGAGTATAGTTCCCAAGTTTCGTAATCTGGTGTTAAAGATTTTGCTCTTATTTTATGTAAAAATGGACGCTCTGTATTATTTGCTGATTCTGCAATCCCTATTTCAGAGAAACGCATTTCTTTTGGTGGATTTGTTAAATCCATTTTCATGTCTTTTGGCTCATTGTAATTTATTGTTTGCATTTTTATTGCAGAAGTTGTATTCGAAATAGTGAGTCCATTATCAACAGAAACTGGAGAAGGAATTTGTCCTGGTTTTGCAGCCTTTCCATCCCAATCGTCACCATTAATAATAAATGCTTTGTCAATAGGTGTAGCGTTAGTTAAAGATTCACCAATAGACCAAGCTTTAATTGCCATATCTTTTAATTCTTTAATTTTTTCGGTTGGTTCATTACTTTTAATAACAATATTAGCAACTACTTTATCTGTATAACCCGACCAATCATCAGTCATAATATCTGTCCATCTAAAGAAAATTTCTGTTTCTACTTTTACATTATCTACATCCAATCCCATTATTTGTATACTTCTCTCAACTTGAGTTAGTAAATCTGAAGCTGCACCAGCAGTAAAGTACGTTAACGGATTTGGAGCACTTTGAGGATTACCACCTTCATCACTTGTCATTTGCCAAGCGCTTAAGTTTTCTTCCCCTACAGTTTTCACTACACCTTTTTTAAGAAAAGGTTTTTCCTTGTTTAATAATCTTTTAGATGAGGTTACAACATTTTCAGTAATAGCACCATTAACTGCAGTTGCTTTAGTAGGATAAAATGTTGTAGGTTGGTTGAAATTATCAACTCTTTTTATAACCTTATAATCCTTTTGAATAGGTTTTTCGTTGTTTTGAGCATTAATTGTTCCTCCACTTATTAATAGCGTAAGTAACATAACATATCCGCTTTTGTTTTTTATTGTTTTCATTATTAGTTTTTTTAAATGATTAATTATTTTTTTACTGTTGAAATTTCACATTACAAAGATGTAGTTAAACGAAGCCTGAATAAAGGTTAATAAAACACAATAAATGGTAAATGTGTAACCTGTATTGTTATTACTTGATAAAGTTATCTTACACTTATTTTTTTAACTGTAAGGTTTAGATGGTAATACGATACAATTCCAACTATAATATTTGCAATAAAACCAGCCCAAAACACACCATTAATATTAAATAACTTAGCGCCAAACCAAGCCAATGGAGCATATAATACAAGCATTCTTATCAAGGAAAAAACGGCAGATGGATATGGTTTATTAATACCATTATAGCTAGAAGTACTTAAAATAACCAGTCCTTGTAAACCATAACTAGCACCAATTATATAAAAGTATTTTTTTGTTATTTCAATAACTTCCATATCATTGGTAAAAACTGATGCTATAAAATTTCCGAAAAGTAATAACAAAACAAAAATAATTCCTCCCCAGATTAAGGAAAATACCATAGCGTAATTAAGCGATGTGAAAATTCTTTCAAATTTATGCTTACTTATATTTTGCCCAACAAAAATTATTAACACTGAACCAAGTGACATAATTACCATTAGCGCAAACATTTCAACTCTTGAAGCTACACCAAATGCAGCAACAGCTTCTTTTCCAAATCCAGAAATTATTTTTGTTATAAAACCTATTGAAATTGGTGTTATTAATAAACTAATTGAAGCAGGTATAGCAACATAAATTAATTCTTTCCAAGTTGCTAGAATATCTTTTATTTTTCCTAAGTGAATTGTTAATAATTGTTCTCTTTTTATAAGTACAATTAGAATTAAAACTAAACTTGTTCCTCTAGAAATTACGGTTGCTAAAGCAGCTCCTTTTATACCCATTTCTGGAAATGGCCCGTAACCAAATATTAGTAATGGATCTAAAATACCATTTACAACTCCTGATGCTATCATTAACATTCCTGGTAATTTTGTATCACCAGTTGCTCTTACTATATTATTACCAATCATTGGTATGGTTACAAACGGAACACCTAAAAACCAAATGGTCATATAATCAATAATATGTGGCATTATTTCTGGTTCTGCTCCTAACAATTTAAAAGTGGGTTCGATAGCATTTAAACCTGCAATAACAAATACAATAACAACCGTAATCCCTAATAAAATTGCTCTACTAGCCATTATTTTAACTTCACTACGGTCTGTGGCAATTATATTTCTTGCAATTAATGAACTTGTACCAATTCCAATTCCCATAGAAAGTCCGTTTAAAAACATAATTACAGGAAAACAAAAACTAATAGCTGCTAATTGTTGTACTCCAAGAAGTCCTATAAAATAGGTGTCAATAATGGTAAAAATTACCATTCCCAACATACCTAAAGTCATTGGCCAAGTTAAACTGAATAATTGCTTTCCAATACTTCCTTCAGTTAAATTTTTATTGATTTTTTTAGACATTTTAATTCTTATTATTTAGTACCAACTACCGGAGCTTTTTTAATCCATTTTTTGTTTAAAATTTCAGATAACATAAAATCTGATAATTGATTAGAGTCTACCATTGCTCCTACAAACTTGTGGTTGTCTGCAACAAATTTGCCTTCCACTTTTTCTTTTATTGCGGGAGCTCTTACAACAGTCCAATCTAATTTGCTTTGTTCTATTAAATAGAGTTCCCTGTCTCTTACGTTCATAGTAGATTTAGACGTTTCCATTATTTTTACACGTAAAAGTTTTCTGGCTAAAGGTAAATGCTCATTACTCATTTTTACACCTGCATTTGAAATACTTATCCATCTATTTTGATGGTTCACCTGCATTTGTTTTAATATAAATCTGAATATATTAATGTATTTATCTTCATCATCCTTAGATAGTTTATTATTGAAAGTTGGTTCTATAACCGAAACAACTATTTGAGCACCTTTTAGAGCTTGTTCCAGTGTATTTTTATTAAAATAATTCCCTTCAATTATCTCAATTGAATGAGAATACTCTTGTATTTCTTCTTTGTTTTTAACTAATGCTTTAATCTTTATCCCTTTGGTAAGAGCCTTTTTTATCAGTTTTTTTCCAACCAAGCTTGTTGCTCCTAAAATTGTTATTTGCTTCATCTTTTCTATGGTGAATTTCACCATACAAAAATGAACAAAAGACAACGTAGGAAAAAGGTAAATTAAAGAGGTTGAATGGTAAATGTATAACCTAATATTTACGCTAATGCATTTCTAAATTCAACAGGTGTTAAACTTGTATGCTTTTTAAAATACTTTAGAAAATTAGTAGGCTCATCAAAACCCAACGTAAAGGCAATTTCTTTTACTGAAAGAGACGTAGAAACCAGCATTCTTTTAGCTTCTAAAATTATATAACTATCTATAAAAGCTTTAGCTGTAGTTTTTACAATTTTCTTACACACTTCATTTAAATGTTTGTATGATATAGCTATATCTGACGCGTAAACTTTTGCATCTCTTGTTTTTGAATAATTTTGTTCAACAAGGTGTTTAAATAGATTGAAATATTCTAGTTTTTTATCATCTACTGTATTTGTAGCTAAACTTGTATTTTCATCATTCAACTTTAAAAGATAAACTGTTAATAATGAAGCTATAATATTTGGCAATGAAGACGATTTACTTTGTAATTCTTCTTTTAATTTATTTAGCAAAATTTGATTGTAGTCTGGGTTGTTAATTTTTTCTTGTTTTAGAAAATAATTATACAAGTGATTTATACGTGCAATGGTAGATTGTGCAATGTATTTTTGCATAAATGCTTCTGAAAAAACTACCAAATACCCCTTGTATTTGGCTCTTTGTTCAAAAGCGTGAATTTGCCCTTTTGAAATAACCATAACATCTCCCTTTTTAAGCGTATGAACCTTAAAATCTACAATATGGTTTACTTCACCTTCAGTAATTATTAGAACAGCATAAAAATTTAACCGATGAGGTAAGTAAGGGTTGTGATCTGACGGTTTTAAATCTTCAGTAATCAAGGTTTCAAGTTTGAAGAATTCAAAACCTTTTATTTGCAATTCTTTATCTTTCCAAAAGCTTATTTTAGGTATTTTTTTTAGGTTATCGATAATTTATTAAATTTTTATTTGATATTTTTTTCTTATTTCTTCTCGGTATTGTGATGGGCTTTTACCAACTTCTCGTTTAAAAAAGCGACTAAAGTATGATGTATCTTCAAAATTAAGTGTGTAGCCAATTTCAGCAGTAGTTAATTCTGTATTTGCTAATCTACGTTTGGCTTCAAAAATTATTTCTTGCCGAATGAGTTGTCCGGGTGAATACCCAGTAATTTTCTTAACGGTATCTCTTAAGTGTGTTGTACTAATTCCAATTAAATCGGCATACTCTTTAACAGAACGAATAGTTAGATAATTTTCAGAAACTAATTGTCTAAAATTACGAACCATAACATTGGTAGTATCTAAAATATCTTCGTTTTGTTCTTTTGCATGAATTCGAAATAGGTTTACCAATAATATATGTGTATAAGCACGTAGCATTGTAAGGCTACAATCAGATTTCCGCATATATTCTTCGTTAATTTCTTTCAATAAAACATTTATTTTGGAGAAATTAACCTTGTCAATTTCAACACAAGGAGCTTTACTTAAACTATTAAAAATTGCTAAATCACCTTCGTGATTAAAAGTTGTTGCTAGTGGAATTAAAAATTCTCTAGGAAATAGCAGTACTTTTCCTGCGAGTCCTTTATCAAGTTCCCAAAAATGAATTTGACCTTTAGAAAGAAAATAAAATGAAGGAGTTTTAATTTTGTATGATTCGTAATCAATAATATGTTGTCCCGCTCCTTCTTCTAAAAATATTATTTCATAATAATCATGTCTATGAGGAACTTGAGCTTGAGCTCTATTGGTCATTAAATCAAATTGCGTTATTATAAATGGAAAATTAGGATTTATTGAAAGCGCAGGATGACCATCTTTAATATTTACATACTTATGTGTTTCTGAATAATGATGGAATGGTATATCGTCTTTACTCTGCAAATTACCTTCAATTTTATATTATGATTTAAATTTAAGACAAAATTATTAGGTAGCAAAAGACCTTTGTTAGAATTACATATTTATAGATGGTTAATTTATGAATACTAAAAAAGCCCAAACATTAAAAATGTTTGGGCTTTATATTGTAAATAATCTAGAGACTTATTCTTGTTGTAAAGAATTTACATTCTAATAAGTATCTTAAATTATATTCCCAAAGCTTGTCCACCACCAATTTGGATAGTTTCAGCAGTTATAAAGGAAGCATCTTTACTAGCTAAGAAAGAAATAACAGAAGCAACTTCTTCTGGTTTCCCAATTCTTCCTAATAAAATACTATTAGCCCATGAAGCGAATACTTCTGGTTTAGTTGCTTTAATTTGAGCGTGGAATGGAGTGTCAATTGTACCTGGAGACACTGCATTTACTCTAATTTTGTATTCTGCTAAATCTTTTGCTAATGCTCTTGTAATTGCGTGTACACCTGCTTTAGATGTTCCGTATATACCAGCTCCTGGTCCACCTGCATTCCATCCTGCATTTGATGTATAGTTAATGATTGATGGATTGTCTGATTTTTTTAAGAAAGGAATTGCTGCTCTTGAAGCAAAAAATACTGAATCAAGGTTTAACGCCATTACAAATCTGTAAAACTCTGTAGTCATTTCTTCAAATCTAGATCTTCCACCTAAACCACCTGCATTGTTAACAAGTACATCTATTTGACCATACTTTTCTCCAATTGCAGTAATATTTTTAGTTACAGCATCATCACTTGTAACATCAAAACCAATGTACTCTGCAGAAATTCCTTCTGCTTCAAGTTCTTTAACTCTTTTTGCTCCTTCTTCATCTTCAATACCGTTTAAAACTACAGTATATCCGTCTTGTCCTAATCTTTTAGCTACTTGAAATCCAATTCCACCAGTTGCTCCTGTAACTACTGCTACTTTTTTGTTTAAATTACTCATTACTTTTTTAAATTTTTAAATTAATTTGTATAATATTTAGACTTATTCAAAAGTTAAACAAATAGAATTGTTTCCTGTTTTGTGAGGAATAAATAATGCTATTAATAATATTGAATAAGAAAATTTCTTTGTAGTATTTGAACTAAATAATTTATTAAAACAGATAAAATGTAGTAATTTTAAATTCTGTGTTAATATAAATTAGAATTAGTTTCTTAATGTTATTTTAGATTGTTAATTAAATTTAGGAAGAATATATCTTTTCTCTTATTTATAGTACAAAGATACGATGAAATTATTAATATTGCAACAATGTTACAATAAGAAATGAAAAAAAGACAAACTAAATCTAAAAAAGCCATTTTAGAATGCCTTCAAAACGCTGGAAATTATGGTTTGAGAGCGGATAGTATAGAAGATCAATTGCCACAATTTGATCGTGTTACCATATATAGAGTGCTTCAAAGTTTTGTAGATGATGGAATTATTCATAAAGTAATTTCTGATAATGGTAAGTTTTATTATTTTAAATGTCAAAATTGTGGAGAAGTCCATTACCACCATCACTATCATTTTAAATGTGAGAAATGTGGAAAAGTTGAATGTATGGATAATGAGATAGAAGTTAAAGTTCCTTTAGGTTATACTATTGATAGTGTTAATTTTTGGATAACAGGTGTTTGTAGTAAATGTAAAAAATAAAAAAACCCGGCTATTAGCCGGGTTTTTTTTAATATAAATAATTTAGAAACTTATTCTTGTTCTAAATATTTCTCCATAATTGTAATGGCTGATTCTGAAATTACAGTACCAGGACCAAATACTGCAGCTACTTTTCTTTCGAATAAGTATTCATAGTCTTGCGCTGGAATAACTCCACCTGCAAACACCATAATATCAGGTCTACCTAAACGTGCTAATTCTTCAATTAATTGAGGAATTAATGTTTTATGACCAGCTGCTAAACTAGATGCTCCAATAAAGTGAACATCGTTTTCAATAGCTTGTTTTGCAACTTCTTCAGGAGTTTGGAATAATGATCCCATATCTACATCAAAACCTAAATCAGCGAAACTAGATGCAACTACTTTTGCACCTCTATCGTGACCATCTTGACCCATTTTAGCAATCATAACTCTTGGTCTTCTACCTTCAATTTCTGCAAATTTATCAGCTAATTTTTGAGCTTTTGCAAACGTACTGTCGTTATCTACTTCTTTACCGTACACACCACTTATTAATTTAGTATCCGCTTTATGTCTTCCAAAATGAACTTCTAAAGCATCAGAAATTTCACCTAAAGTAGCAAAATTTTCTGCAGCTTCAACAGCTAATTCTAATAAATTACCTTTTCCAGAACCAGCACAGTCTTCTAATGCTTTTAAATTAGCAGCAACTACTTCTGAATTACGTTCAGCTTTCATTTTATTTAAACGTGCAATTTGAGATTCTCTTACAACGGTATTATCAACTTCTAAAATTTCTATGTTAGATTTTTCTGTAGTTTGGAATTTATTCACCCCAACTAAAATATCTTGACCAGAATCTAAACGTGCTTGTTTACGAGCTGAAGCTTCTTCAATACGTAATTTTGGAACTCCAGTTTCAATAGCTTTTGCCATTCCACCTAATTCTTCAACTTCTTCAATTAATTTCCAAGCTTTTTTAGCAATCTCTTGAGTTAAGTACTCAACATAGTAAGAACCAGCCCAAGGATCAACCGCTTTAGTCATTTGAGTTTCATCTTGAATAAAGATTTGCGTATTACGTGCAATACGTGCAGAGAAATCTGTAGGTAAAGCAATTGCTTCATCCAATGCATTTGTATGTAAACTTTGCGTTCCACCTAAACCAGCAGCCATTGCTTCAATACAAGTTCTAGCAACGTTGTTAAAAGGATCTTGCTCACTTAAACTCCATCCTGAAGTTTGACTATGCGTACGCAATGCCATTGACTTTGGATTTTTTGGGTTGAATGATTTTATGATTTTTGCCCATAACATACGTGCAGCACGCATTTTAGCAATTTCCATAAAGTGATTCATTCCAACTGCCCAGAAGAATGATAAACGAGGAGCAAACTCATCAATTTTTAAACCAGATTTTAATCCAGTTCTAATGTACTCCATACCATCTGCTAATGTATAAGCCAATTCAATATCAGCAGTTGCACCAGCTTCTTGCATATGGTAACCACTAATTGAAATGGAATTAAATTTAGGCATATTTTTAGTGGTGTAATCAAAAATATCACCAATAATTTTCATGGAAGGTAATGGTGGGTAAATGTAAGTATTACGTACCATAAATTCCTTTAAAATATCATTCTGAATAGTTCCAGAAAGTTTATCTAAAGGAACACCTTGTTTTTTTGCAGCAGCAATATAAAAGGCCATAATTGGTAATACAGCACCATTCATTGTCATAGAAACAGACATTTTATCTAATGGAATTTGATCGAACAAAATTTCCATATCTAAAATAGAATCTATAGCAACACCGGCTTTACCAACATCACCAGTTACACGTGGGTGATCTGAATCGTATCCACGGTGTGTAGCTAAATCAAAAGCAACTGAAAGTCCTTTTTGACCTGCAGCTAAATTTCTTCTGTAAAAAGCATTTGATTCTTCGGCAGTTGAGAAACCTGCGTATTGACGAACCGTCCAAGGGCGCATAGCGTACATAGCACTATATGGTCCTCTTAAAAATGGTGGTACACCAGCAGCGTACCCTAAATGTTCTGCTTCTGAAATATCTTCTTTATTAAATTGTTTTTTTACAGGGATTCCTTCAGGAGTATTCCAAACGTCTTGATTCTCTGAAGTTGCAGCTGTTTGTTTTACAGCTGAATTTAATTTTATATCTGAAAAATCTGGTTTCATACTTCTTAAGATTTTAAGGTTTTTTGAACTTTTTTCTGAATAGCTGAAAGTGTTACAAGAACATCTGTTCTCATATTAACCACACCATCTAAACCAGCTTCAGTTAGTTCGTCCATATTTTTTGGAGCACCAGCTAATAACAATACTTTATTAGTGTTAATAGCTCTAAATGCTTTTACAAAGTCAACAGCAGTTTCATCATAATCTTGATCTGAACTACAAATAACAACTACGTGAGCATCTGAATTTGCACTTTCTTTAGCAGCAACTGCAGCACTTTCGAAACTTTCTTCTTGATGCACGTCAAATCCGCTAACACCAATAAAGTCGTAAGCAAAAGCAGCTCTTGCTTTACGCATATTTAAGTTTCCGTAACTAGCTAGTTGAACTATAGGACGTACTTTAGTTTCTGCAACTAATTCTTCAGTAGTTCTACGCATAGCTTCAATTTCTAAAGAAGCTCTTCGCGGAGTTAATACTTTTGAATTGTCAGCAGCACCACTTGAAAGTAAATCAGCAGCAACAGTTTCCATTAAGTTAGGGTATTTGTTAATACCTACCATTGGAGTTCTACGTTGACTAATTAGTTTTAATTTTTTTAAACGAATTTCAGCAATTTGAGCTTGAATAGTTTCGTTTTCAAAAGCAGTAAAGAATCCTCCAGCAGCTTCAATAGCTTGGAATAGTTCTAATGCTTTTTCAGCTATTTTTGTTGAAACTTCTTCAATATAATAAGAACCATCAACTGGATTTGAAACTTTACCGAAGTAAGATTCTTCTCTTAAAATAGTTGTAATGTTACCAGCAATTCTGCTTGAGAAATCTGAAGGATTTTTAAACTCTTTATCGTATGCATCAATTAAAACACCATCTACATTTCCTAATATAGCAGACATTGCTTCCGTTGTACAACGTAATAAGTTAGTTTCAGCATCTGTTACAGATTTACTCCAAATTGAAGTTTTAGCTGTAATTGTATTAGCACATTCGGCAACTCCGTATTTAGCAGCTACTTCAGCTAATAAACTGTTGAATGCTCTAAATTTACCTATTTCAACAAAATATTCTAAACCAATTGCTAGTTTAAAGTTTAAGTTGTTAAAAATAGCTTGAGTTTCAACACTTTTTTCTGAAAGTTTTTCAATTAAGAAAACTAAAGAGTTTAATGTGTAAGCAATTTCTTGAACTTGGTTTGCACCTGAATCTAAATATTCAGTTCCTGAAATTGTGATTGCTTTAAAGTTAGGAAAATTAGCAGTTAATTTAACTAATTCTGCAGCAACTTCAATTTGACTTTCATCAAAAGAACCTGTTGTTACATAGTTAGATATAATACCTGTGTCAATGTATCCTTTTAAATTACTATCTTTTGCATAAGAAACTAAATTTTTAGTAAAAGTAGTAGCGTTAGTAGTTATTTTAAAAGAAACACTTGTTGAATTTAAATCTATTCCGTTTAAAAGTTCAGCGGCGTCAACATTTTCATCTAAAGTGAAAATGATTCCGTTCATTCCTTCCTCAACAGCTTTTATAGCCAGTTTGTTTCCGTTTTCAGTATTTGTAACTTTAATGTTACGGTAATTAACTAATGCTTGAGAATTTTCTCCAGTATTTTTAAGCTGCGTAATTTTATTTTCTGAATTATAACAAGGTTGAATATTAATACCTGTTAGGTTTTTCCAAACTAGTTTTTTATCAAAATCAGCTCCTTTTAAATCTGCGGTCACTCTTTCCATCCATTGTTCAGTAGAAACTGAAGGAAATTCAGAAAAAAGTGCTTTGTTTTTATCGCTCATTATGTGTGAATTTATTTTGTTTTAGAATTATTAGAGCCCTAAAATTACAAAATTATAGGACTCTAAATTCTAGTTTTTTATTTTGTAATAAAATTACCTCCAAATCTTTCAAAAATAGCTTTGTCTAATTCTTCTCTTGCATCAGGATGAGCAATATCTCTTAGAGCTACAGCTCTTTGTTTTAAGCTTTTTCCAAAAAGTTCTGCAACACCGTATTCTGTAGCAACAAAACGGGCATGAGCACGTGTTGTTACAACACCAGCTCCTGGTTTTAGAGAAGAAACTATTTTGGAAACACCTTTAGCAGTAGTTGATGTAATGGCACAAATAGGTTTACCTCCATGAGATAAGGCTGCACCACGCATAAAGTCCATTTGACCACCAACACCAGAGAACATTCTCATACCAATAGAATCAGCACAAATTTGACCTGTTAAATCTACTTCAATTGCTGAGTTAATTGCTGTTACTTTTGGATTTTGACGGATTACAGCTGTATCATTAACATAAGCAATGTCTCTCATTTCAATTTCTGGATTGTCATCCATAAAATCGTATAAGCGACGTGTACCCATAGCAAAACCAGATACAATTTTATAAGGATTTACTTTCTTTTGAGAACCGTTAACAATTCCTTTTTCTACTAAATCAACAATTCCTTCAGCAAACATTTCAGTGTGTACACCTAAATTTTTATGATTATGTAAGAATGTTAAAACAGCATTTGGAATACCTCCAATACCCATTTGTAAAGTAGAGCCATCATCTATAATTTCAGCAATATTTTTACCAATAGCACTTTCAGTTTCTGTTGGATTTACAAAAGGCATTTCGTAAATTTTCTCTTCAATTTCAACACAAGCGTCAAAATTGTTTATGCTAATTTGAGCATCACCAAAAGTACGTGGCATTAATGGATTAATTTGCGCAATTACTTTTTTACCTTGCTCAATGCCAGAAAGTACAATATCTACGGATACTCCTAAAGAACAAAAACCATGTTTGTCTGGAGGTGAAACATTAACCATTACCACATCTAAATCCATATAACCTTGACGGAATAAGCTTGGAATGTCACTTAAAAATATTGGAATGTAATCTGCGGTATCTCCAATGTTTTTTCTAATATTTCCTCCAATGAAAAAAGCATTTGTATGAAAACTTTCTCTTAATTCTGGATTGGTATAACCATGTTCACCTTCAGTATGTAGGTGGACTAATTCAACATTTTTTAATTCTGGAGCTCTTGCAACCATAGCTTTTATTAAAGCTTGAGGAGTTGCCGAACCACCTTGTATTAATACTCTATTTCCTGACTCAATTAGTTTAACTGCCTCATCTGCAGTCATTGAATTTGGTATTTTCATTTTGTTTGTTTTATTGTTTATTTAATTATCCTAAAAAACTAAGAATTATACCTGCTGCAATTGCAGAACCAATTACTCCAGAAACATTTGGAGCCATAGCGTGCATTAATAAATAGTTTGATGGGTCTGATTTTAAACCTTCATGGTGAACAACACGAGCACTATCTGGAACGGCAGAAACACCTGCAGCACCAATTAGTGGATTTATTTTGTTGTCTCCTTTTAAGAAAAGGTTCATAAATTTAGCAAAAAGTAAACCTCCACATGTTGCAATTACAAAAGAGATTGCTCCTAAAGCAAATATTAACATTGAATCTTTTGTAATAAATATATCTGCTTGTGTTGAAGCACCTACAGTTACACCTAATAAAATGGTTACAATATCAATTAATTTTGTTCTTGCAGTATCTGCTAATCTTTCAGTTCTTCCAGATTCTTTTAGTAAGTTTCCAAAGAATAACATACCTAATAATGGTAAGGCACTAGGAGAAATAAATAATGTTAAAATTAAAGCAACCACAGGGAAAATCATTTTTTCTTTTTGAGATACCGCTCTAGGTGGTTTCATTTTAATTTTTCTATCTTTTTTAGAAATTAATAGACGCATTAAAGGTGGTTGAATTACCGGTACTAATGCCATATATGAATATGCGGCAATTGCAATTGGTCCAATTAAGTTTTTAACCGTAGTTCCATCTGCAAGTATGTTTACACCATTAGCTAATTTAGATGAAAGGAAAATAGCAGTAGGTCCATCGGCACCACCAATAATTCCAATTGCACCAGCTTCAGGAAGGTTAAATCCTAAATAAAGAGCTCCCATAAAAGTTGCAAATACACCAATTTGTGCTGCAGCTCCTAAAAGCATTAATTTTGGATTTGCAATTAAGGAAGAAAAATCCGTCATAGCACCAATTCCTAAAAATATAAGCGGTGGATAAACTCCTTTTACAACTCCAAAATATAAATAGTTTAGAACAGATCCTGTTTCATAAATACCCGTTTGATTTCCTGCAACAAAAGGTATGTTACCCATAATAACACCAGCTCCAATAGGAACTAAAAGTAATGGTTCATAATCATATTTTATTCCTAAAAATATAAATACAATACCAATAACAATCATTATTATATGTCCTGAAGTTGCATTTGCAAACCCAGTATAATTATAGAATTGTTTAATTCCTTTAAAAGCTCCATCGTAAGAATGAGATTCAGCTGTATTTTCAACTTGTTCAGTTTTTACAGCATCATTTAAATTAGTTGAGTTCGAATTTGTGCCTAAACCTAGTGCTGGTCTTATAAAAATCAGCAGTGATAAAACACAAAATATTAAAATTACTTTTTTCATTATTTATGTTTTATCCTAGTTCTATCATTACTTCATCTTGAAGCACTTGTTGTCCAATACTAACGTTAATAGCGGTAATAGTTCCTGCTTTTTCACAAACAATATTGTTTTCCATTTTCATTGCTTCTAAAACTAGCATTCTGTCACCAATTTTTAAGGTATCTCCAACCTTTACATCTAAACTTAATACTATTCCAGGAATTGGAGCAACAATTTTAGTTTTATTAGATTTTGGATTTACTTTTAATGGTTCTGCTGGCCTTTTTGAAGCGGCACGAACTAATGTAGGTGTTTTTGTTGTTTTTTTATCTTGTTTTAATTCCACATCATAAGATGTTCCATTCACTTCTAAATTGATGATGTTATCTTCGTGTGATTTAACATTAACTGTATAACCAGTTGCGTTTACTTTAAATTTATAAGTTTTCATATTTTATAATCTATTTTGTGTTCCATAAATTTTAGAACTCCAAGGTGAATATGTTTTTTTAACGTGTTTAATTGTCAAAATTGCACTTTCGTGATCGTGTTGTTCACTTAAATACATATGGACAGCAGCACCAATGGCTGCTGAAATTTCACCGGTAAAATCACTGTCAGATTTTAATGAAATTTCTGTGATTTTCTTATCTTTTCTTTTCGTTATTATTTTATATATGTATAACATTACTGGTAGTCCAAATTTAAAAAATAAGGAAAGCGTTAGTAATGCACTGAATACAATTAATAATCCCGTAATCAAAATAACGTATCCTTCGTTAATTTGATCAATTGCTATAGGTAAAAACATCATTATAATGGAATATTTGAGTGTTTTTTTGGTGGATTTACTTCTTTTTTATTTTGAAGTAATTGTAATGCTCTAATAATTCTGAAACGTGTGTTTCTTGGTTCAATTACATCGTCAATAAATCCGTATTTTGCTGCCATATATGGGTTTGCAAATCTCTCTGTATATTCATCTTCTTTTTTCTGAATATAATCTTGTTTTTCTTCAGCATCTTCTATTTTTCTAATATTAGATCCTTCTAAAACTTCAACAGCACCTTTAGCTCCCATTACTGCAATTTCAGCAGTTGGCCAAGCGTAATTTAAATCACCTCGTAGTTGTTTACAACTCATTACATCGTGCGCTCCACCATATGATTTACGCAATGTAATTGTTACTTTAGGTACAGTAGCTTCACCATAAGCAAATAATAATTTAGCTCCGTGTAAAATAATACCACCATATTCTTGTCCTGTTCCTGGTAAGAAACCTGGTACGTCAACTAACGTAACTAGAGGAATATTAAATGCATCACAAAAACGTACAAAACGCGCAGCTTTTCTAGAAGCTTCAATATCTAATACACCTGCGTAATATTTTGGTTGGTTAGCAACAATACCTACAGGATGACCATTAAATCTGGCAAAACCTACACATATATTACGTGCGTAACTTCTGTGTACTTCTGTAAACTCACCATTATCAGCAAGTATTGAAATTACATCAACAATATCATAAGGTTGATTTGGGTTTTCTGGTATAATTTCGTTTAAGGCATCTTCTAATCTATCAATTGGATCATTACAAGAAAGTATAGGTGCTTCTTCTAAATTATTTGAAGGTAAGTAACTTAATATTTTACGAACTAGTAATAAGTTTTCTTCATCATTTTCAGCTAAGAAATGTGATACACCAGATCTTGTTGAATGAATTTTTGCTCCACCTAACTGTTCTGTTGTTACAACTTCACCTGTAACTGTTTGTACTACTTTAGGACCTGTAACAAACATATAACTTGTTTGGTCTGTCATAATTGTAAAATCAGTTAAAGCAGGAGAATAAACTGCTCCACCAGCGCAAGGTCCTAAAATTGAAGAAATTTGAGGTATTACACCTGAAGCCATAATATTTCTTTGGAAAATCTCGGCATAACCAGCTAAAGATCTTACACCTTCTTGGATACGTGCTCCACCAGAATCGTTTAATCCAATTACTGGAACTCCAATTTTCATTGCCATATCCATAACTTTACATATTTTTAATGCATATGTTTCAGATAATGAACCTCCAAATACTGTGAAATCTTGAGCGAATAAATATACAACTCTACCATCAATTGTTCCATGCCCTGTTACAACACCATCAGAAAGATAAATTTGTTTATCTAATCCAAAAGATTTTGTTCTATGTGTTACAAACATGTCAAATTCTTCAAAACTATCTTCGTCTAAAAGAATGTCAATACGTTCGCGTGCTGTTAATTTACCTTTAGCATGTTGTGAATCAATACGTTTTTCACCTCCACCTAATTTTGCTTTAGCTCTTTTTTCTATGAGCTCGTTAATTTTATCTTGATTTGCCATTTTATTACTTATCTATTATTTTTTTGAACAAAGTTCAGTTAGTACTCCTTGAGTTGATTTTGGATGTAAAAATCCAATATTTAATCCTTCAGCACCTTTTCTAGAAACTTTATCAACAAGTTGTACGCCTTTTTCTTCAGCCTTTTTTAAAGCTTCTGTAGCGTTTGGAACTGCGAATGCTATGTGGTGTATTCCTTGTCCTTTTCGTTCAATATATTTTCCTATTGGTCCATCAGGAGAAGTGCTTTCTAATAATTCAATTTTTGTGTCACCTACCATAAAAAAGGCAGTTTTCACTTTTTGATCTGCAACTTCTTCAATACTATAGCATTTTAAGCCAAGTACTTCTTCGTAATATTTTATTGATTCTTCTAGGTTGCTTACTGCTATTCCTATGTGTTCAATATGTGAAATATTCATAAATTAGATATTTTATAGATTATTTTTTGATTTTTTTAATGAAATAAGCATTCAATTTTTTGCATACTACAAATTTAGACAACAAAATTAAGGTATGCGTAAAGTTAATATTATGATGTTTGTCATATAATTTAGCAAACTACTAAATCGTTTTAGTGGCTTGTATGTGTTAATTTTATTGAGTTTTATTGATCAACAATATAAAAAAAATGAGGGAGTTTTAATTTAAAAATTAGATTTATTACCAGCCTTTGTATTTTGAGTATAAGTTGTTAAGCATTCTTTTACTCATAGTTTCTAAATTAAATTGGTGTTTCCAACCCCAATCTTTTCTAGCATTTGAATCATCAATACTTTTTGGCCAACTATCTGCAATTTTTTGTCTAAAATCTGAATGGTATTTAATACTAAATTCAGGAATTGTTTTTTTTATTTCTTCAGCTATTTCTTGAGGAGTAAAACTGATAGCTGCTAAATTGTACGAGGATCTTATTTTAATTTCTGATGGTTTTGCATCCATAATTTTAATGGTAGCATTTATAGCATCATCCATATACATCATAGGAAGTTTTGTGTTTTTGCTTAAAAACGAATTGTATTTTTCTATAAGTAATGCATTGTGGAAAATTTCAACGGCATAATCAGTAGTGCCTCCTCCGGGTTTTGTTTTCCAGCTTATAATTCCAGGGTAACGCACGCTTCTTACATCAACTCCAAATTTGTTAAAATAATATTCACACCAGCGTTCACCTGCTTGTTTACTAATTCCATAAACAGTTGATGGTTCCATAATTGTTGCTTGAGGTGTGTTTTCTTTTGGTGTTGTTGGACCAAAAACGGCAATTGAACTTGGCCAAAAAACCTTTTTTATAATACCTTCTTTAGCTAAATTAAGTACATTAAAAAGTGAATTCATATTCAATTCCCATGCTTTAGCTGGGAACTTTTCTCCTGTAGCAGAAAGCATTGCTGCCATTAAATAGATGTCAGTTATATTGTATTTGTCTACTACGTTGTGTATACTATTATAATCCATAGCATTAATAAACTCAAAAGGACCAGATTCCATTAATTCTGGATTTCCTTCACGAATATCGGAAGCTATAACAGTATTTTTACCGTTTATTTCTCGCAATTTTAAAGTGAGTTCGGTGCCTATTTGCCCACAAGCACCTATAATTAAAATGCTTTTTTTCATTCTATACTTTGGTTAATTTTTAGTAATCAAATATACAGATTTAATAAATGTTTAGAATACTAAATTTACTTTTTGCCAATTTTATGTTTTTTTAGAAGATTACTATATTTATTAGTACTTTTGACAATAATTTTATTGGCATGAAACAATTATTTGGCATATTAGGTGTTTTTTTATGTTTATTTATTTCTTGTGATAATCCTAAAAAAACAACTAAAGTTATAAATATAAAGGATAGTATTGAAAATTCTGAAAGAATTATTAATACAGTTAATGTAACATTAATTTCTTCTGCAAAGAAAGATTTAGATGATTGGCAAGAGTATACTATTTTAGATGAATTTTTAATTAAATACTATAATATTTCATATTACGATGCATTGGAAAATGCGAAAGAATTATCTGGTTTAGTTAAAAATTTAAAGGACTCTTTAAGAGTTGATAAAATAAATAAAAAAAATGTAGTAGCACGTATTAATACGTTAGAAAATGAAGCTTTACGTTTGGCTGATATGGCAACTATCACTTCAATTAGTGATGATGAAGTTAAAATGGAAGTAGATAAAATAGTTGAATTGTTTGATGCTTTAAATTCAAAAATTAATACTATTTATAAAACCGAAGAGTTGCAAAACTCTTTAGATATTGACACTGAAGTACCGATTGAAGTAGAGGAAGAAAGAGGTGTTAAGTTTAAAAAACGAATGTCGGCAAAACCAAGATTAGGTTCTTCAAAAAATAAGACAATTAATAATGAGAAAGATTAGTATTTTAGTAGTTGTATTTTGCTTTATAAGCTGTAGTAATAGTGAGCCAAAAGCAGATGTAATAATTTCTAATGAAAAAGAAGTTATTTGTAATGTTATAGATACTTGGCATAAAAACGCTGCTGAAGGTAATTTTGAAGATTATTTTAGCGCTATGACAAATAGTAGTGTTTTTATAGGAACTGATGCCAATGAAAATTGGTTGATGCCTGAATTTAAAGAATTTAGTAGACCTTATTTTGCAGATGGAGTAGCATGGGATTTTAAAGCAATAGACCGTAATGTTTATTTAAGCGCAGATAACAAAATAGCATGGTTTGATGAACTATTAAGTACATGGATGGGTGTAACTCGAGGTTCTGGAGTTTTAGTTAAAGAAAATGATATATGGAAAATACAGCACTATGTGCTTTCAGTAACTGTGCCTAATAAAAATGTTGAAGATGTTATAAAAATAAATAAAGAAATAGACTCATTGTTTTTAAAAAAATATCAAATAAACTAAAAGTCAATTGTTGGTTTGTTTTCGTGTTCCATTTTTTCTACACTAGTAATTTTATTGTTTTCATACACAACACGAGTTATTTCATTGCCTTTATAATACATCCAAGTTCCTACTTTTATTCCTTTGTTGTAAAAAGCTACACATTGTCTGCTTCCATCTTTATTAAAACTTTCCCAGCAGCCATGTAATAATTTTTCTTTGTTGGTGTAAAAACCGAACTGCATTAATTCACCAGTATCGTAATACAATTTTACCTCTAGTAAATTGCCTTTTTCTTCTATGGTTTTTAATGAAGTGTTTTGAGCATATGATGTTATTGCAATTATAAAAAATATGAATAGTATGATTATTTTTTTCATGACAGATAGGTTTTGTTGCTATATTGTATAAAGTTAATCTAATATCAATTCAAATTCAATGATTTAAGTCACTATTTTATAAAAATTAACATTGGAAAATTTGATTTAAACAATTGTTAATTAGACTTGTTTCAAAACCTTTTGAAGAAAGGTAGGTATATAATTTTGCTCTTTTTTTAAAAGTATTAGTTTCTTTGATTAAGACTATTTTTTTTTCAGCTATTTGTTGAAGTGTCTTAACATAATCAGCTTCATTAATTTCTTTTAAAGCAGTTTTAATATTATATGATGAAATATTTTTGAATTTTAGCTCGGAAGTAATTTTAATTTTCCCCCATTTATTTTGGTTAAATTTTCCTCTAGCAAAGGCTTTAGCAAAGCGTTCTTCATTTAAAAAATTGTGTTGTAATAAATGAATAATTATTTGTTCTTTAGCTTCTGGAATTAATTTTAAATCGTATAATTTTTGTTCAACATCCTTATGGCAACGTTCCTGATAAGCACAGTATTTTTCGAGTAATCTTGTGGCATCTTCAACTGTATATGATTTTTGTTGTTTCATTTAAATGTAAAAATAAAAAAAGCCTCATTAATGAGGCTTTTTTTATGGTAATTATTAAAATTTTATTGTCTATTCTTTTTTATTCTAAACTTTAGTTTATTCACTAGATAAAAACTTACCGGTACAATTACTAATGTTAAGAATGTAGCAAAGGTTAATCCGAAAATTACTGTCCAAGCTAATGGACCCCAAAAAACAACATTATCTCCACCAACATAAATTTTAGGATCAAATTCACTAAATAATGAAAAGAAATCTATATTTAAACCAATAGCTAACGGAACTAAACCTAAAACAGTTGTAATTGCAGTTAATAATACTGGACGTAAACGAGATTTACCACCTTCAACAATTAAGTTAAACATTATTTCATTTCTTAATTGATAATTAGCAGGTAAACCTAGAGATTCTTTTTTTCTATTCATTAATAATTCAGTATAATCCAGTAAAACCACACCATTGTTTACTACAATTCCGGCGAGTGATATAATACCAACCATGGTCATCATAATAACAAAATTCATATTAAAAATTACCAAGCCAAATAGCACTCCAATAAAACTTAAGAAAATAGCCATCATAATAATTAATGGTTTTGAAATAGAGTTGAATTGGAAAATTAATAGTAGCATAATTAACCCTAAACCGGTCATTAATGCACCCATTAAAAAGTTCATATTGTCTTCTTGTTCTTCCATTTCACCTGTAAATTTGTATTTCACATTTTCAGGCATATCAAATCCTTTTAATTCAGCTTTTACATGGCTAACAACTTCATTGGCATTGTAACCAGCTAAAACTCCAGAATATAATAACACAACACGTTCTAAATCTCTGTGCTTAATAGCACTAAATGAGTTGTTGTTTTTTTGAGAAACTAAAGCTGCAACTGGAATTTCTTTTATTTGTCCGTTTGCAGGATCTCTAAACGTTATTTTTTGATTGAATAATGAACTTTTATTGTATCGGTTTTCATCATTAAAACGAACGTTAATATCATAATCTTCACCATTTTCTTTATAAACTCCAGCTTTTTCACCAAATAAAGCTCTACGCAATTGCATACCAACTTGGCTTGCAGATATTCCTAATTCTCCAGCTTTTTCTCTATCAATATTTACTTGTAATCCAGGCTTATCTTTATTTACATCAATTTTTAATTCTTCTACTCCTGAAATTCCTTTTTGATTTAAGAAAACTCTCATTTGATCAGCTGTAGCAATTAAATCGTTATAATTTTCACCTAGAATTTCAATATTTACTGGGTAACCAACTGGCGGACCATTTGCGTCTTTTTCAACAGAAACTAGAACTCCAGGATAACCTTTTACAGCAGTTTGAACTTCTTTACGCAGCTCTTCACTATCTTTTCCTCTTCTATATTTAAATTCACGAAGCGAAACCGTAATTTTACCTTTATGTGGCATTTCAGCAGAAGATCCACCATCTGTTTGTGGGTTTCCTGCACCTTCACCAACTTGTGATACTGTAGAGTCTACCATATAATTGTACCCGTCTCCATCTACATAATTTTCTAAAACAGTATATACATCTTGTTCAATTTCTTCAGTAATTTTATTGGTTTTAGCAATATCGGTTCCTTCTGGATATTCTATATAAACAATAATTTGATTTGGTTTGTTGTCTGGAAAAAATTCAACTTTTGGTTGTGCAATTCCAACTAATACAAATGAAATAAATAGTAAGGCAATTGTTCCAAATAAAAATATATAAGGCATAATTCCTGTTAAGGCAAATTTTAAAAATTTTCTATAAAAAATTTCAAGCTTTCTTAAAATTACATTTTGAAAATAATCAGCAATTTTGCTTAAAGCAAATTTATATACCCATAACATTACACTCATAAAAATCATAAGTGTTCCTAATGCTTTTATTGCGCCTCCACCAATAAAAATTAATAGTCCAACAACAAATAAAATACCACTGTATAGTGTAAGTTGTTTTATATTAATTTCATCTTTTTCACCTTCATCAATCTTCATAAAGTTTGAAGTTAATGTTGAATTAAAGAATACGGCTACAAATAATGAAGAACCTAATACTATAGAAAGTGTTATTGGTAAAATCATCATAAATTGTCCCATTACACCAGGCCAAAATCCCAAAGGAAGAAAGGCAGCTACCGTTGTTGCCGTTGAAATAATTATAGGGAAAGCAATTTCACCAATACCTTTTTTAGCAGCTTCTGTTCGGCTCATGCCTTCTTCGTCCATTAAGCGGTATACGTTTTCAACAACTACAATTCCATTATCAACCAACATTCCCAGTCCCATTACTAATCCAAATAGAACCATTGTGTTTAAAGTGTAGCCAAATAAGTTTAAAATCATAAAGGACATAAACATGGACATTGGAATGGCAAAACCTACGAATAAGGCGTTTCTAAAACCAAGGAAGAATGTTAATACACCAACTACTAATAGAATTCCGAAAATTATATTGTTCACCAAGTCGTTAACTTGGTTAATAGTCATATCAGATTGATCATTAGCAACTTCAATTTTTACGTCTGGAGGAAATACATTGTTCTTTTTAACTTTGGCAATTAATTCGTCAATTTGTTCAGCTGCACGAATCATATTTTTACCAGAACGTTTTTTTACTTCAAGCATTACAACATTGTCTCCATACGAACGAGCAAAAGTTGTTTTTTCTTCTTCCTTAAATGTAATTTGAGCAATGTCTCTTAAATAAGTAGCTCCATTTTCAGATTTTACAACAAAATCTTCAAGCTGGTTTGGTTTTTCAATTTCACCAATAACTCTTATGTTTCTACGTTGACCGCTTGCAATTAAGTTTCCAGCAGAAACAGTTACATTTCCGCCTTTTATAGTGTTTATAACATCGTCAAAGCTAATTTTAGCAGCAGTCATTTTGTAAATATCTACTGCAATTTCAACTTCTTTTTCTTGAGCACCTCTAATATCTACTTGCTTAATTTGAGGAAATCCTTCAATTTCTTTTTCTAAATATTCTCCATACTCTTTTAATTTTTCCACAGGGTAATCTCCTGAAATATTAATATTAGAAATTGGTGTTTCTTCAGCAATATTTAAATCAAAAACATTGGGTTCAATTTTAGCATCGTTATAAGTAGGCCAATCTTCACCGGCTTTAACAGCATCTACTTCATCTTTTACTTTTTGAAGTGCTTGTTCAACGGTAATGTTTTCATCAAATTCAACCGTAATAATTGAATAATCTTCTTGTGAAGTTGATAAGACTTCAACTACGTTTGATACATTTTTTATTTCTTCTTCAAGCGGATCTGTAATTAAACGTTCAATATCTTCAGCTGTATTTCCTGGATACACTGAACTTATATAAACTTTGGTTTCTTTTATTTCAGGAAAACTTTCACGAGGCATACTGTAGTATGCTGAAAGTCCAACAAATAGGAAAATGGCTACAATTACGTAAATGGTAGTTTTATTATCTATTGCCCATGAAGATAAACCAAATTCCTTTTCAGTTTTATTTTTAGCCATCTGTTACTTAATATTAATTAATTGTCCGTCTTTTACTGATCTTGCACCTTCAACAATTAGGTGAGTGCCTACAGAAAGTCCTTTTGTGATTTCTATGAATCCGTTTTGTGATTTTTCAGTTTCAATAATAACTCTTCTAGCTCTTGTTTTACCATCTTCCTCTATTGCAGCATAAACGTATTCTTCACCTTCGGCATTTTCTGAAATTACACTTTGAGGGACTAGTATTGCATTTGCATTATTATAATCGTTTATACTAACTTTTGAAGTTAAATTAGGTTTTATATTTCCATTTTTATTTGGAATTGACACTTCAATAGTAAACGACCTATTGTTAGGGTTTATAAAATTACTTACTTGGCGTACGTTACTTTTAATAGTTTCATTTAACATTGGAAGGTGAACTTCAGCATTTGTTCCTTTTTTTACTGATGTAATATATTTTTCAGGTACTTCAGCTTCAACATACATGCTGTTTAGGTTTACAATTCTAAATAAAGCAGTTCCACCTTGCACTACAGAACCTTGATCTGTAATAATATTATCAATAGTTCCTGAAAAAGGAGCGCGTACTGTTGTTTTTGCTAATTGAGATTTTAATTGATTTAGCGCATTTTGTGCTGATGTAGCACTAGTTTTTGCTTGTAGAAATTGGATTTCAGAGCCAATTTTTTGCTCCCATAACTTTTTTTGACGTTGAAATGTTGTTTCTGCTAAATCTGCTTGTGCTTGTAATTGAGCAACTTGCTGGCTTAAACCTCCATCATCTATTTTTGCAAGTATTTGACCTTTTGAAACGCTTTGCCCTTCTTTTACGTAAATTTTACTTAAAGTTCCGTTGTATTCAGAAAGTATTACTACGTTTTGTTTAGTTTTTACGTTTCCTTGAAATTCAACAAAATGAGTAAACAAAGTATCTTTAATTTCTATTGCTGTTACATCAAAAGCTTTTGTTACAGTATCTAGTTTTGATAGTGCGGCGTTTATTCTGTCTAATTGAGTTCTTAATTCTGAATATTCAGAAGTAACGGTTGCTTTTGCAGATTTTAATCCTCCTAAATCTTGTTTTTCAATTAATGATTCTATTTTGTTAGCGTCTATTTTGGTGTTTTCGCCACTTCCACAACTGCTTAAAATTACAGTTAGTGTTATTAATAGTATGTTTAATTTGGTTTTCATTGTTTTTTCTATTGTTTGTTATTGTATAGGCTTGTTTAATGCGTTGTCTAATGCTGCTTTACTAGCTATTACATTTAGCATAGCTTGTAAATAATTTTGTTGCATTGAATATAATTGACGTTGAGCTTCTGCAAGTTCAAAGCTGCTTGAAATTCCTTCGAAAAATTTAATTTGTTGCTTGTTTTCAATGCGTTCGGCAAGTGCTAAATTTTGTTTTGAAGTTTCTAGTTCTTCAATATTGAAATTGTAATCTGTTTTTGCCGACTCTAAATTTAGTAATAGGTTTTGTTCTGTTTCAGTTAAATTAGTTTTAGCTTTTTCAAGTTCAATTTTAGCTTTTTGAGTTCTAACACTTCTTTTTAAGCTACTAAATATTGGAATATTTAAACTAACTCCAAGTAATGAAGAATCGAACCATTTTTGTTCTTTTTTTAAGAAATCAAATTCTTCTCCGTAGCCAGTATATCCAAAATTAATATATGATGTTAGCGATGGAAGCGCTTGACTTTGCTCTAACTTCATTAACAATTCGTTAGATTTTTTATTGTTTTTAGCAATTTTAAAATCTATATGATCTTCTATATTAAATGTTTCTGAAAAAAAATCGAATTCTGAAGATTTTTGAGCTAGTTCGTTTAATTTATCGGTTAGTTTAATACTACTTTTAATATCGATACCTAATGTTATGTTTAAAAGTTGGTATGCAATTTTGTTTAATTTTTGGGTTCTAGATAAGTTGCTTTTTACTGAAGCCAAAGTAATTTTTAATTGCTCAACATCTTCTTCTTCATTTAAACCGTTTTTGTAAATTTCGGTGGTTTCATTTAATGTTTTTTGAAGTGAAGCAACATTGTTTTTTAATATTTGAACACTTTCTTCACTTAATAAAACATTTCCATAAGCATTTATAACAGCTTCTCTAATTCCAAGTTCTGTTTTTTCTTTAGCGTTTTCAGAAATTTGCAGATAAACTTTTGCTGATTGTAAACCAACAATATATGATCCATCAAAAATAAGTTGACTTAATGTAGCAGTAGCACTTATATTTTGTTTTGTGCTAAAGTTAACTTCGGTGTATTCTCCAGCTGTACCTCCAAAAATTTCTGAAGGAATTAACGTAATTTGTTGCTTAACCCAATTTTGATAATCTACAGTTGCATTAATTTGTGGTAAACCTATAGTGGTAGTTTCCCATTTTTGTTTTTTTGCTATATCAATATCTCTAGATGCATTAATTGCTGAATAGCTGTTTTTTAATGCGTAGTCTATTGCTTGTTTAAGTGATAACGAAATGCTTTCTTGTGCATTTATTATAGTACTAAATAATAAAGCAGATGCTATTATTAGTGTTTTTCTCATTACTAAATATGGTTTAATTTTAATAGTTGTTTTTCTAGTTCTTTTATTCCTTTTGTAGTTGCAATTGCTCTAGTGTGATATTCTAGAACATCTATTTCTAATTGGTTTATGCTATTTTTTTTATATGTAAACAATTGATCGTCATGTACGCTATGAACTAGTGAGAAATAGAATCTAGAAACTACCGATTTGTTTATTGATTTAATATACAAACCTTCATTAATACCTTTCTTAATGTTTGTAATTATGCAATTTTGAAATTCTTCAAACTCTTTATTCATAACCTTATTAAAGGTGTTGGGGTAGTATTTTTTTAATTGAAACATTGGAGATTCATCAGAGCTTTGTAAAAGGTCTTTAAAAATTTTTTTAATCTCAAAGTTTTCTTCAATAGCGTTATAGCCAATGGCACATACTCCATTAATTTTTTTTAGACAATTTTCATGAAAATTTACAATAGCTTGATCAACTAAATCTTCTTTGTTTTTAAAATACTTGTACAATGTTTTTTTGGACATTCCCAAATCATTGGCAATATCATCCATTGTAACGCTTTTAAATCCAAACTTTAGAAAAATGTCTGCGGTTTTTTTTAATATTATTTCTTTCATTTTTAATTAACCATCTTGATAATCGGGTGCAAATATACTTAAGGAAACTTTAGAAACAAAAAAAGTTTCCGTAGTTTTAACATTTTAATAACAAATAAGTTTTTAAAGAAATCTATTTGTTAGAAAAGTGTATTTTTACTGTTAAATAAATAAGGAATGAATTTAGAAGAATATAAGGAAGTATTTTTAGGTTATTTAAATGAAAAAATAAAATCAAAAGATCCTGTAAATCTTTATAATCCAATAAAGTACATATTAGAAATAGGAGGTAAGCGATTACGACCTATTTTAGCTTTAATGATTTGTGATTTGTTTGGAGAAGATTCAAAAAAAGCAATGGATGTTGCTTTAGCTATAGAGGTTTTTCACAACTTTACTTTGGTACATGATGATATTATGGATAGTGCTCCAATAAGGAGAGGAAAGGAAACTGTACATAAAAAATGGGATGAAAATACAGGTATTTTATCTGGAGATGCTATGTTAATTATTGCATATCAATGTGTTGAGAGTTATGAGCCAGAGTTGTTTAAAAAATTAATGTTGTTGTTTAGTAAAACCGCATTAGAGGTATGTGAAGGTCAACAGTGGGATGTTGATTTTGAAACTAGAAATGATGTAAGTATAGAGGAGTATATAAAAATGATTACTTATAAAACATCGGTTTTAATTGGAGCGGCAATGCAAATGGGGGCAATGATTGCTAATGTTTCAGAAAAAGAAGAAAAAGCAATATATAATTTCGGGTTGAATTTAGGACTAGCATTTCAATTACAAGACGATTATTTAGATACTTTTGGAGATGTTGAAACATTTGGTAAGAAGATAGGAGGAGATATAATTGAAAATAAAAAAACCTTTTTGTACTTAACGGCTTTAAATGTGTGCGAACCAAAAGAACGTAGAGAATTATTTAATTTATACAATTCAGATGATTTGAATAATAAAAAAGTAGAAAAAGTAACTTCTATTTTCAAAAAAAATAAAGTAGATGTTTTAATAAAAAAAGAGATTGAAAATTATACAGAAAAGTCTTTAAAAGTTCTTAATCAATTATCTATTTCAGAACAAAAAAAATCTGTTTTAAAAGAGTTTGGTTTAAGTTTAATGAAAAGAACAATATAAATGTTACCAAGAAAAACATTCAATATTGAGCAAATAGAAAAAGACACAAAACTTTATAAATTATTAATTAAACAATTAAATAAAGATTTTGTTTTGGCTGGTGTAGATTATTTTTCTTTTTCCGAAGGGTTAAATTTAAATGAGTTGATAAAATCGTTGTCAGAAATAATTGAAAAATTATTTAAAGGTAGATATGATTCTTATTTGAATTTTGTGTATAGAGTAGATATACAAGAAAAAGAATTGTTAAAAGTAGATTCTGAAAGCGAAACATTTTTTAATGATTTAGCTGTAATTATTGTAGAGCGAGAGTTTCAAAAAGTGTGGTTTAGAAATAAATTCTAAATACGGGACTTAATGCAGAAGAGTAGATAGCATTTTTGTTTTCGTCAAATAGAATATCATATCTTAATCCCATGGCTACCCGCCCTGTTATATATTCTGCTCCAAAATACAATGCTGGCTGCCATTGAGAAACACCTGTAGCGTTTGAATAATTCTGTTTTAAATGAAGTTGCTCATATTCTAAAGATAGCTGAAAACTAGAAAAGGGTCTATAAAAAGTCATTAAGCTTCCACCTAAAATATTTGTTGATTTTTGAATTGTTGACTTATTTTTCACATACACATAGGTTAAACTAGCTCCAGCGCTAAAATTTTGTGAAAAATCGTAAATGGCACTTGGAGATATTGATAATGTGGAGTAATTACTTCCAAAACCCATATTAAATGTCCCTCCAAACCTTACTTTTTTACTAGAATTCAGGTAGTTACTACTACTTTGAGCATAACTAATAAAAGAAGATATTAAAAAAAGTACAAGTATTAAGTTATTTCGAGACATCATTTTTTTTTGACTAAAGTAATAAAATAATTAAATAATAATTGTGCATAAACTAAATAAGTGTTATTTTTGCACCCAGTTTTTAGGTCCCATAGCTCAGCTGGTTAGAGCACCTGACTCATAATCAGGGGGTCCAAGGTTCGAGCCCTTGTGGGACCACGTCGTAAAAACTTAAAGCCTTGCAGAAATGTGAGGCTTTTTTATTTTAAAGTGTTTAAATCTTTTTTTAATTCAGCTATGCTGTTTACGTTGTTTAATTGAAAATTATCAATTTCATATAAATCGGAAAAAGTAATAAAAGTTGTTCCGTCAAATCTCTTTCTAGTGGATCCTTTGGGAAAGTATTTTCTTTTTTTAATAAAATCTTCTTTAGTTATCCAGCCACAAATTGTTACCTCATTATTAAGTTTATGATAACTACAAAAAATATAAACTTCAGTTTCGAAGTAATCTTGGGCTTTTAAAAAATTATTTGTGTAATTTTTTTTAACTGTAGTAGTTCTTCCCATTGTTTTTATATCAATTTTCTTATTATTAAAAACAAGGTCAATACCATTGTCAAAACCTTCATTTCCATCTATTAAACCTTTATTGAATAAATTGGTAACAACACTTTGTCCAATAATTCCAGTTAATTGTTGGGTTTTTGTACCATTTGCAAATTTTCTTTGTCCAAAGTTGAATTTTTCTACTTGTTTTTTACAATGCGTAAGTATGTTTTCAGTAACTGTAATTGTAATCATAACTAAATTTTATATAAATATATTAAGAAATAAATTAACTATTACAGCATGTAGTATTGTTTATACCTATGTGTTATATTGTATTTTATTTTTACACAAAATTGTTCATTATAAAAAAAACTTTATATTTGTATCTGTAGAATTTTTAAATTCTATTAAAAACAAACCCCAAAATGAAAAATAAGTTTAACATTTTACTGTTAACTTTTAGCTTGTTAGTTTTTGTGAATGGATATTCACAAAAGACATTACCAACACCGCCTCCAAACGGTAATAAGCCTGCAGCACCGGCTCCAAATCCCGGACTTCCAGTCGATGGAGGATTAAGTTATTTGTTGTTGTCAGGAATTTTATATGGAGTATATGAATTGCGAAAGGGGAAAAAACATTAATTTCTTTTTTCTAATAATCTAGCAACATATTTTCCAATAACATCAAATTCTAAATTAACAACACTTCCATTTTTAAATGTATGAAAATTAGTGTTTTCATATGTGTAAGGTATAATTGCAACGGAAAACTTATTATCAATTGAATTTACTACTGTTAAGCTAGTACCATTTACAGTAATAGATCCTTTTTCAATAGTAACATTATTGTATGTTTTATCGTATTCAAAAGTATAAACCCAACTTCCGTCTTCTTCAACTACGTTTACGCAAGTTGCAGTTTGATCAACATGGCCTTGAACTATATGGCCATCTAATCTTGCTCCTAAAATCATAGCGCGTTCTAAATTAACAACATCACCAATTTTAACATATTTAAAGTTAGATTTGTCTAAAGTTTCCTTAATTGCAGTTACTGTATATTCATCTCCTTGAATTTTAACTACTGTTAAACAAACTCCATTATGGGCAACACTTTGGTCAATTTTTAATTCTGAAGTAATATTACTTTTTATGGTAAAGTGAAAGTTATCACCTTCTTTTTCAATATTTGTAATAGTTCCAAGTGTTTCAATAATTCCGGTAAACATAATTATATCATTTTATTTGATTACTTTTGAGCACACAAAATTAAGCATTATAAACTTCATTTATGAGTAAAACTGAAAAAATAAAGTTAGGTATTTCAATAGGAGATATTAATGGAATTGGAATTGAAATTATTCTCAAAACATTTTTAGATAAAAGAATGCTGGAGTTTTGTACACCGATAGTATTTGGTTCAACAAAATATATTTCAGCGTATAAAAAAAGTTTAAATCTAAACGTACAATATAATGGTGTTTTTAATGTTGAAAAAGCTGTAGAAGGTAAAATAAATGTTGTAAATATATGGAAAGAAGATGTTCCGGTAGAGTTTGGAAATCCAACTAAAAGAGCAGGAGAATATGCATTTAAATCTTTAGAAGCAGCAACAAATTCACTTGCCAACAATGAAATAGATGTTTTAGTAACAGCACCAATAAATAAAGATAATATTCAAAGTGAAGATTTTACATTTCCTGGTCATACGGAATATTTAGAATCTAAATTAGAAGGAAAAAGTTTAATGATTTTAATGACTGAAAACCTTAAGGTAGGTTTAGTTACTGGTCATATTCCTATTTCAGAAGTTTCAAGTGCTATATCAGAAGAAGCAATAACGGATAAAGTTGAAATACTTTATAAAACTTTAATTGAAGATTTTGGAGTAAGTAGACCGAAAATTGCAGTTCTGGGTTTAAATCCTCATTGTGGAGATAATGGTTTAATTGGTATTGAAGATGATGAAATTGTTAGGCCAACACTAATAAAAATTCAAGAACAAGGTAAGCTTGTTTATGGCCCTTATGCAGCAGATAGCTTTTTTGGATCAGAAAATTATAAAAATTTCGACGCAATATTAGCAATGTATCACGATCAAGGTTTAGCACCTTTTAAAACATTATCGTTTGGAGAAGGAGTGAATTACACTGCAGGCTTAAATAAAATTAGAACATCGCCAGATCACGGTACAGCCTATGAATTAGCAGGAAAAGATAAGGCAAGTATTTCTTCATTTAAAGAAGCTGTTTTTACAGCGATTAAGCTTTTTTCAAAAAGAGAAGAATATAAAAGTTTGACACAAAACGTATTAAAAACAAACAGTAAAAATAAAATGCTATAAAAATTTAAAAATTATTTTTAAATAAATAGTTTAATTTTATATCTTTGCACGCTCAAATTGAAGTTCAACATGAAAGATTTAAAAGAGTTTAATATTTCTTTTATAGGTTTAAAAGACGGAGAACACCATTTTGAGTATGTTATTAAGAAAGAGTTCTTTGAATTTTATAACTATGATGAATTTAATAATTCAAACGTACATGTAAATGTGTTGTTTCTAAAAAAAACAACTATGTTTGAATTAGATTTTAAGTTAACTGGATGGGTTGAAGTAGCATGTGACGTTACTAACGAGATGTTTCAACAACCAATTTCAAGTAATTTAAAATTAATAGTTAATTTTGGGAAAGAATATAATGATGAAAATGAAGAAATTTTAATCATTCCATATTCTGAACACACGTTAAATGTTGCACAATATATATATGAAGCAATAGTATTAGCAGTTCCAACAAAAAGAATTCATCCAGGAATAGAAGATGGAACATTAAATTCAGATATTTTAGATAAGTTAAAAGAATTTGAAATTAATAGAGAAGAAAACGAAAAAATAGAAGATAATCAGGATATTGATCCTAGATGGAATAAATTAAAAGATATACTAATAGATAAAAATAAAGAGTAATGGCACATCCTAAAAGAAAAATATCGAAAACTAGAAGAGATAAAAGAAGAACTCACTACAAAGCTGTAACTCCTCAAGTTGCCATTGATCCAACTACAGGTGAAGCTCACTTATACCACAGAGCACACTGGCACGAAGGAAAATTATATTACAGAGGTCAAATTGTAATTGATTCTACAGATGTAGTAGAAGCTTAAAATATTAAAATTTAGCATTTAAAAAACTCTCAATTCGAGAGTTTTTTTATTTTTACACTTTAAAGCTGTTAAAAAAAACATATATTATTCAGTATTAATAAATAATTTTCATTTCTTTGGAATTCTTTTTTAATAAAAGAAATTAACTTATGATAAAAATTACCGCAGCAATTACCGCAGTTGGAAAGTATCTACCAGAAGATGTTTTAACTAATAAAATGTTAGAAAAAATGGTAGAAACTAATGATGAGTGGATTACCTCTAGAACTGGAATTAAAGAACGAAGAATTCTAAAAGGTAAAGGTAAAGGTACCGGTTATATGGCTACTAAAGCCGCTGAAAACTTAATTGAAAAATCCAATTTAGATCCAAAAGAAATTGATTTAGTTCTAGTTGCAACAGCAACTCCAGATATGCAAGCAGCTGCAGTTGGTGCTTTTGTTGCTTCAGAAATTGGAGCTATTAACGCTTTTGGATTTGATTTAGAAGCCGCGTGTTCAAGTTTTTTATACGGAATGTCAGTAGCATCAAGTTATATCGAATCAGGAAGATATAAAAAAATACTATTAATAGGCGCAGATAAATGCTCTTCTATGATTGACTACACCGATAGAGCAACATGTATAATATTTGGAGATGGAGCAGGAGCAGCACTTTTTGAACCAAATTATGAAGGTTTAGGCCATCAAGATGAATATTTAAGAAGTGACGGTATGGGAAGAGAGTTTTTAAGAGCTAAAGCAGGAGGTTCTATGTATCCAATAGATAAAGATACTTTTAAAAATAGAGAGCATTATGTTTATCAAGATGGAAAAACCGTATTTAAAAATGCTGTGTTTAACATGGCTGATGTTGCAGTTAAAATTATAGAAAGAAACAATTTAACTCAAAAAGACGTAAATTGGTTGGCAGCTCATCAAGCCAATAAAAGAATTATTGAAGCTACAGCTAACCGTATAGAAGTCGATAGCTCAAAAGTAATGATGAATATTCAAAATTATGGAAATACTACGTCAGCTACATTGCCATTACTTTTAGCTGATTACGAAAGTCAGCTTAAAAAAGGTGACACTATCATATTTGCAGCATTTGGTGGAGGATTCACTTGGGGATCAATCTACTTTAAATGGGCATATAACTCATAAAATATCAATTAACAAAAATACTTAAAACCCAATACATTATGGAATTAAAAGATATTCAAAACCTTATTAAATTCGTTGCTAAATCAGGAGCGAGTGAGGTAAAGTTAGAAATGGAGGATATTAAAATTACCATTAGAACAGGAGAAGGTAAAGAAACAACAACAATTGTTCAACAAGCACCAATGGGAGTTTCACAAATTCCTATGGCAGCAGCACCTGCAGTTCCAGTTACTGAAGAAAATACAGCAGCTCCTGAATCAAAAGATGATAACTCAAAGTACATAGAAATAACTTCGCCTATTATTGGAACTTTTTATAGAAAGCCTTCACCAGATAAACCAAACTTTGTTGAAGTAGGTGATATGGTTTCTCCAGACTCAATAATTGCTATTGTTGAAGCAATGAAATTATTTAATGAAATTGAATCTGAAGTTTCTGGAAAAATAGTTAAAGTTCTTGTTGAAAATGGATCTCCTGTAGAATTTGGTCAGCCATTATATCTAGTAGAACCAGCGTAAGCTAATCTCAATAGTTTGTTTTAAAATTTTAATTTTTATTGAAATTTAAAAAATGTCTAACTTAAACTTAAAGCATAATGTTTAATAAAATATTAATTGCCAATAGAGGAGAAATAGCTTTGCGAATTATAAGAACATGTAAAGAGATTGGAGTAAAAACAGTTGCTGTTTATTCAACTGCAGATGCTGAAAGCCTACATGTGCGTTTTGCGGATGAGGCTGTTTGTATTGGTCCTCCAGCTAGTAGTGCTTCCTATTTAAATATGCAAGCTATATTGGCTGCAGCAGAAATAACAAATGCAGATGCTATTCATCCAGGTTACGGATTTTTAGCTGAAAACGCTAAATTTTCAAAACTTTGCGAAGAGCATGGTATAAAATTTATTGGAGCTGATGAAGAAATGATTAGTAGAATGGGAGATAAAGCATCTGCCCGTGAAACTATGAAAGCAGCAGGAGTTCCTACAATACCAGGTTCTGACGGTATAATTGAAACATTTGAAGAATGTGAAAAATTAGCTGATGAAATGGGCTATCCAGTAATGCTTAAGGCTACTGCTGGTGGTGGTGGAAAAGGAATGCGTGCCGTATGGAAAAAAGAAGAATTACAAGAACTTTGGGATGCAGCAAAGCAAGAAGCATTTGCTTGTTTTGGAAATGATGGAATGTATATGGAGAAGCTTATTGAAGAGCCACGCCATATTGAAATTCAAATTATAGGTGATTCTTTTGGAAAAGCATGTCACTTATCAGAAAGAGATTGCTCAATTCAACGTCGTCACCAAAAACTTACAGAAGAATCTCCATCACCGTTTATGACTTCACAGTTACGTAATAAAATGGGTGAAGCAGCTGTTAGAGCAGCTGAATTTATTAAGTATGAAGGTGCTGGAACAGTCGAATTTTTAGTAGATAAGCATAAGAATTTCTACTTTATGGAAATGAATACACGTATTCAGGTAGAGCACCCAATTACAGAACAAGTTATAGACCATGATTTAATTTATGAACAAATAAAAGTAGCAGCTGGTGTACCAATTTCGGGAAAAAATTATATACCAAAATTACACTCAATAGAATGTAGAATAAATGCTGAAGATCCTTTTAATGGTTTTAGACCTTCACCTGGTAAAATTAATATTTTACATACTCCTGGAGGACATGGAGTTAGAGTAGATTCTCATGTGTATGCAGGCTATACTATTCCGCCAAATTATGATTCTATGATTGCAAAGTTGATTACTACTGCTCAAACAAGAGAAGAAGCAATTAGTAAAATGAGACGTGCTTTAGATGAATTTGTTGTAGAAGGTGTAAAAACAACAATTCCTTTCCATAGACAATTAATGGATAATCCAGATTATATATCAGGAGATTATACCACCAAATTTATGGAAGATTTTAAGCTAAAACCTCAAGAAGAATAAAAATATATATTTATAGAGTATAATAAAGGGTAAACGAAAGTTTACCCTTTATTTTTTATATTTACTTATTAAATAATAATTAGATGAAAGAAAAAGAGTTGAAGATAGACGGTATAGATAGAATTATTTTAAAACATTTAATGAATGATGCACGAACTCCAATTTTAAGTATTGCTCGAGAAATTGGAATTTCAGGTGCAGCAATTCACCAGCGATTGCGAAAATTAGAATCTTCAAGTTTAATTGCTGGAAGTAAATTTATAATAAACCCTAAAGTGTTGGGATATTCAACATTGGCATTTGTAGGTATATTTTTAGATACAGCTAGTAAATATCAAGAAGTAATTAAAAGGTTGAAAGAAATTCCTGAAGTTGTTGAAAGTCATTATACCACAGGAAATTATTCTATAGTTATAAAAATATTATGTAAAAATAATGAGCACTTAATGGCTCTTTTAAGTCAAAAAATACAATCTATAAAAGGTATTGCAAGTACAGAAACATTTATTTCATTAGATCAGAAAATAGATAGACAAATAAAATTATAATTAATCTCTAGACCCTAAAATACGTAAAGCCCAATAAAATAACATAGCTAAAGATCCTAATGCAGCAACTAAATAAGTTCTAGCAGCCCATTTTAAGGCATCATGCGCACCATCTTGCTCGGTCGCTGTTAACATATTTTTTGTTTTTAACCAAGCTAAAGCTCTGTTACTTGCATCATATTCAACAGGTAAGGTTATTAAGCTAAATAATGAAGCCATACCCATCATAACTAAACCAGCTATTGCAACGTAGAACCCTAGTCCAGATGATTCTGCAGCACCTAAAGCTAAACCACCAATTACAAGCCATATAGAAAATTTTGAAGAAATATTAACTACAGGTACTAATTGAGATCTCATGGTTAACCATTTATAAGCTTTTGCATGTTGAACAGCATGTCCAACTTCGTGAGCTGCAACTGCTGCAGAAGCAGTATTTCTTTCGTTATAAACAACATCACTTAAGTTTACTGTTTTGTTTTTAGGGTTATAATGATCCGTTAATTGTCCGCTTGTTGAAATAACTTTTACATCATTTATTCCATGATCAC
Organism: Lutibacter sp. TH_r2; assembly: GCF_033101135.1. Classification (NCBI taxonomy): domain Bacteria; kingdom Pseudomonadati; phylum Bacteroidota; class Flavobacteriia; order Flavobacteriales; family Flavobacteriaceae; genus Lutibacter; species Lutibacter sp. TH_r2. The sequence goes on along the minus strand of NZ_JAWMPV010000001.1, from coordinate 674,268 downwards.
TTAACATTTTTTCAGCAATTTCTCTACCACTTAAACCGTTTTGTAAGTGAATTTGAGAATATTTTTTAAATTTTCTTTTTAACTGTTGACTAACTAACCAACTAGCTAAAGAAATAATTCCTATTATTATGTAATATCCCATCATAATTTTCTTATTTTGTAGTATTATTATATGGTAAATATATAGCATAAATTATTCCAAAAAAAAGTTACAAGACAAAATGGCAAAAATTCCACATATACTTTTAATTTATACTGGTGGAACCATTGGTATGGTTAAAGATTTTGAAACAGGAGCTTTAAAAGCATTTAATTTTGATAAATTATTAAATGCAATTCCAGAATTAAATCATTTAAATTGTACTATTGATACCTTTTCATTTGAATCACCTATAGATTCTTCAGACATGAGCCCTAAAGAGTGGTTGTTGATTGCTGAAGTTATTGAAGAATGTTATAATAATTATGATGGTTTTGTTATTCTCCATGGGTCTGATACCATGTCATACTCTTCTTCTGTATTGAGTTTTATGCTTGAAAATTTATCTAAACCAGTAATTTTCACAGGTTCTCAACTTCCAATAGGTCATTTAAGAACAGATGCTAAAGAGAATTTAATTACATCTATTGAAATTGCATCAACACAAAATAAGAATGGAAAGCCACTTATAACTGAAGTGTGTTTATATTTTGAGTATAAATTATATAGAGCAAATAGAACTACAAAAATAAATGCTGAACATTTTGAAGCTTTCTCCTCTCCTAATTGTATGCCGTTAGCGGAAAGTGGAGTTCATTTAAAGTTTAATAAACAGTTAATAAAAACTAATAGCTCTCAAAATAATTTTCAGGTTCGAAAAAAATTATGTGATGATATTGTAATACTAAAATTATTTCCTGGTATAACTGAACAAGTAGTAAAAAGTATATTAGAAATTAAAAAATTAAAAGGTGTAATTTTAGAAACATTTGGATCTGGAAATGCTACTTCAAAGCCATGGTTTATTTCATTATTATCTAAAGCAATAAATAATGGAGTAAAAATAATTAATGTTTCACAGTGCCATGGTGGAAGTGTTATTATGGGGAAATATGAAACTAGTATAAAGCTAATTGAAATAGGAGTAATTAGTGGTTTTGACATAACTACAGAGTCAGCAATTGCAAAACTTATGTATTTACTTGGTCAAAATATCTCTGATAGTAATTTTAAAGCAGATTTTGAAACACCAATAAGGGGAGAATTGACAATTCATAAATAAAAAAAATGCATTCAATAAAAGATTAATAAGTATTAAATGTAATTATTGACATTATTTTTAACCTTTTTTTTTAATTTTTTTTAAAAAATTAAGAAATTGCAAAAAAATACACTAAAGTCTTACTAAAATTTTCAAAACTCAACATTTTTTTGTTACTTGCCGTATGCAAAAGCTAGCACGTTAAAGGTGTTAATGATAAAATAAAAATATCATTATATTTTAGTGTAACTTTTGTGTAAAAAAAACTTATATTTAACACGTTGAAAAATTAATAAATTAACTATTACACAATGAAAAGAGTATTTACTATCCTTGCAATTACAGGATTATTGTTATTTGGAGCAGCGCCTAAAGCTATAGCGCAAGATGCAACTAAAACAGAGCAAGTTGCTGACAATCCAACAGAAGAAAAAACATTTCACCAAGAATTAAAACAACGTTTTATTGAAGGTGGTCCTTTCTTTATGGGGATTGTATTAGTAGCCTTAATTTTAGGTTTAGCAATTGCTATTGAAAGAATTATTTATTTAAACATGGCAACAACTAACACTAAAAAGTTAGTTAGTAAAGTGGACGACGCTTTAGCTAGTGGTGGAGTAGAAGCTGCAAAAGAAGTTTGTAGAAATACAAAAGGTCCTGTTGCATCAATCTTTTACCAAGGTTTAGATAGAATGGACGAAGGAGTTGAAGCAGCTGAAAAAGCGGTTGTTGGATACGGTGGAGTTCAAATGGGATTATTAGAGAAAAACATCTCTTGGTTATCTTTATTTATTGCTTTAGCACCAATGTTAGGTTTCATGGGAACTGTAATTGGTATGATTAGTGCATTTGACTCTATTCAAGCAGCGGGTGATATTTCTCCAACAGTAGTAGCAGGAGGTATTAAAGTAGCCTTATTAACAACAGTATTTGGTTTAGTAGTAGCTATTATCCTTCAAATTTTTTACAACTATATTATCTCTAAAGTTGATAGTATTGTAAATAACATGGAAGACGCGTCAATTTTATTAGTTGACCTATTAATTAGACACAAAAAATAATCCAAATTATGAGTAAAAATTTATCAAGAATATTAACCTTAGTAACAGGTGTAATTGGTTTGATAGGTTTCTTCTTCTTCATCAGAGTTATGATGGCTGGAGACGAAGCTATTGAAAACGATGCAGCAGTACAAGCAAGTATTGTATCTCCTTTTGTTACTTTCGCAAGGTTATTGTTAATATTTACAGCAGGAATTGCTGTATTATTTTCAATTTGGAATTTAATTAAACAACCACAAGTATTAAAAAGATCATTAATTGCTGTTGGATTATTAGCAGTAGTTCTTGCCGTTTCTTATGTTTTAGCTTCAGATGCTCAGGTAACTGACACTGTTGGTAGAGTATTAGAAGGTGGAGAAGCTGGAGCAGTTTCAAAATGGGTAAGTACAGGAATTAACTTCAGCGCTATTTTAGGTGGAGTTGGATTGTTGTTCTTTGTTTTAGACTTTGGTAGATCATTAGTAAAATAAACTAAATTATGGCAAGAAGAGATAATTCAGAAATTAATGCTGGTTCTATGGCAGACATTGCGTTCTTGCTTTTAATATTTTTTTTAGTAACAACCACTATGGATGTTGATTCAGGGATTTCAAGAAAATTACCTGAAAAAAATCAAAATCCAGAAGAAACTAAAGTTGTAATTAAAGAGAAGAATGTGTTAGATATTGTAGTAAACCGAAATAATCAAATTTTGGTTGAAGGTACTGACTATGTTCAAGTAAAAGATATTAAGAAAATAGCAATGGATTTTATTGACAATGGTGGTGGACTTGGTAATTCAGTTGATGGACAGCCAGCTAAAGAGTGCGATTATTGTCAAGGAGCTAAAAACCCATTATCGTCTGATCATCCAAGTAAAGCAATTATATCATTACAAAGCGCTCGTGGTACTACTTATGGTATGTACGTTTCAATTCAAAATGAAATTGAAGCTGCTTATAATGAATTAAGAAGCCAATTATCTGAAAAGTTATATGGAGTTTCTTATGATCAATTGTTAAAGGATTATAATGACAATGGTGGTGAAAAATTAAAAGCTAGAATAGATAATTTGAAGGATAAATATCCGCAAATTATTTCAGAACCTGAACCAATTAAATAATATCAAGTTATGAGTAAATTTAAAAAGAAGAAAAAAGGGTTACCTGCAATTTCTACTGCATCATTACCTGATATTGTATTTATGCTTTTGTTCTTTTTTATGGTATCTACAACTATGCGTGAGACTGATTTGTTAATCAAAAAACCAGCATTACCAGTTGCAAGTGAAGTAAAAAAACTAGAGCAAAAGAGTTTAGTGAGCACTATTTACGTGGGTAAATCTAAAGATAAAAATATATCTGGTGATAAAATCCAAGTAAATGATAAAATAATAGATGTTAAAGATGTTCCAAGTTTTATTTTTTCTGAAAGAGCTTTAAGAAAAGAAGAAGAAGTTAAATATATGACTACTTCTATTAAAGCTGATAAAGAAGCAAGTGTTGGAACTATTTTAGATATTAAAGAACAATTAAGAGATATAAACGCTTTAAAAGTTAGTTTTTCAACTAGTAAAGGTAATGACTTAAAAAGTAATTACTAACAGTATAATTCTCAATAAATTTAAAAAAAGGCAATCTAATATTAGATTGCCTTTTTTATTTGATTAAACTATATTTGTTTAATATGAAACAGTTAGTACTATTTATTGTTTTAATTTTTACAATTAATGTATCAGCACAGATTGAAAATGATACAATTGATTCAAAATATTTGGAAGATCAACTTTATATTTCTTTAACTTATAATTTGTTAACTTCTAAACCATCGGATATTTCTCAAAATGGATTTTCGGGTGGATTTTCAATGGGTTTTGTAAAAGATATTCCATTGAATAAAGAAAGAAATTTTGGAATTGGAATTGGTTTTGGTTATGCTTACAATGCGTACATTCAAAATTTAAAAATTAGAGAGCAAAATAGTGTTTTTAACTTTGATATTGCTGAAGATTTTGATGTTAATAGATTATCAATACACGCAATTGATTTACCTTTTGAAATACGATTTAGAAACTCTACGCCAACAAAATACAAATTTTGGAGAATTTATGCTGGAGTTAAATTTAGTTATTTATTTTCTTCTAAATATAAATACAATGATTCTTCAGAAACACTTGTATTTAAAAATATCTCATCTGTAAATAAATTTCAATATGGCTTAACTCTTTCAGCTGGTTACGAAGTTTGGAATTTATATATTTATTACGGTTTAGAACCTTTATTTAAAGATGCATTTTTGGAAGCAGAAAATATAAAAATGAAAGATATACATATTGGTTTAAAGCTTTACATAATGTAAAACACTCCAAATGTAGCTAGCTGCGATAATAACCCTACAAAAAAGCCTAAAAACACTTCTTTAGCTGTATGTGCTCTTAACTTTAATCTAGCAGAAATAATAAAGCCTGCCAAAACAAATAATAGGATATAGATTAGTATAAAGTTTATTCTATAAACATAACTGAAGTACAGTAAAAACCCAATTAAACCACTTATTCCAATAGCATGAAGACTTATTTTAATTTTTACATGTAATAATAAATAAGCAATAGATAATGCAATTCCAAATCCAAGAAAAAACAAAGCCAATAGGTCAACTATTTGGTTTTTAAATAGCCAATTAGTTAAAATTAGAGAAATAGCAATCATTAAACTAGTTGGAAATTTACGTTCTTCAATAGTAGCTGATTGAATACTAGAAATCATTTTAAACTGTTTTAACATAAATAATAAAAACAAAGGGAATAAATATGACCCAATAATAATAACCGTAAGAATTGTATATTCTTGTGATTTATAAATATGTTTAGGAATAAATAAAAAATATACAATAGTTCCTACAATTGGAAAATTGATTGGATGAAAAAAATATGAAATAAATTTAGAAAACCCCATAGTTAAAGTACCTATATTTCTTTTCGTAATCTTGCAACAGGAATATCTAATTGCTCTCTATATTTTGCAACTGTTCTTCTAGCAATAGGATACCCTTTTTCTTTTAATAAAGCAGATAACTTATCGTCTGTTAGCGGTTTTCTTTTATTTTCTTCACTTACAACTGTTTCTAAAATATTTTTTATTTCTCTTGTAGAAACATCTTCACCTTGGTCGTTTTTCATAGATTCAGAGAAAAACTCTTTAATTAGTTTAGTTCCGTAAGGTGTGGTTACAAATTTGCTGTTAGCAACTCTAGATACTGTTGAAACATCCATATCAATAACATCAGCAATATCTTTTAAAATCATTGGTTTTAACTTGCGTTCATCTCCAGTTAAAAAATATTCTTTTTGATGCTGCATAATTGCATTCATGTTCAATAATAATGTTTGCTGACGCTGTTTTATAGCATCAATAAACCATTTAGCACCATCTAGTTTTTGTTTGATAAATAAAACTGCATCTTTTTGTGATTTCGATTTATCTTTAGAGTTTTTATAACCTTCAAGCATTTCATTATATTCTCTAGATATATGAAGTTCTGGTGCATTTCTAGAATTTAGTGTTAAATCTAATTCACCTTCAATAATACGTATAGTAAAATCAGGAACAATTTGTTCGGCAATTTTATTATTACTAACGTATGATCCTCCTGGTTTTGGATTTAATTTTTCAATTTCTGAAATTGCCTCTTTTAATTCATCTTCTGTAATATGAAATTTTTGAATTAATTTTTTATAGTGTTTTTTAGCAAATAATTCAAAACCTTCTGTTAATATACCAATAGCCAATTCTCTGCTTGGTTTATCTTTTTTTCTATGAAGTTGAATTAATAAACACTCTTTTAAATCTCTAGCTCCAACTCCTGCAGGGTCTAATTGTTGTACAAGTTTTAATAAGCGGCTTATTTCTTCTTCAGAAGTGTATACGTTTTGTGTAAAAGCTAAATCGTCTAAAATATCTAACAATTCTCTTCTTATATAGCCACTTCCATCAATACTTCCAATTAAAAAATCGGTAATAATTTCTTCATCATCAGTTAAGCGGTACGTGCTCATTTGGTTTTTTAAATACTGTGTAAACGAAGTTCCAGATGCGTAGGGAACTTGTTTGTCATCATCATCACTAGAATAATTATTTGCTTGAGTTTTATACATTGGTATTTCATCATCACTCAAATATTCATCAATATTAATATCTTCAGCACTAATATTTTCGTTTCCATCATCATCATAATTATCATCATTTTCATTATTTCCTAACTCTTCTATCTTTTCCTTACCATTTTCTAATGCAGGATTTTCTTCTAATTCTTGTTTTAAACGTTGTTCAAATGCTTGTGTAGGCAATTGAATTAGTTTCATCAACTGAATTTGTTGAGGAGATAATTTTTGAAGTAATTTATATTGTAAACTCTGTTTAAGCATATATTATTTTGGTTGTACTTTTATAAAAATACAAAAAAACATACTATGAAAATAATATGTTTTTTAAAGTGTTCAGATTTTTTTTAAAAATCAGCATTTTGTGGAGTTCTAGGATAAGGAATTACGTCTCTAATATTTCCCATTCCTGTAGTAAATTGTACTAAACGTTCAAAGCCTAGACCAAAACCACTGTGTTCTGCTGTTCCAAATTTGCGAGTGTCTAAATACCACCACAATTCTTTTTCGTCAATGTTTAAGGCTGCAATTTTTTGTTTTAATACATCTAAACGTTCTTCACGTTGACTTCCGCCAACAATTTCTCCAATACCTGGAAATAAAACGTCCATTGCTCTTACTGTTTTTTCATCATCGTTTAGGCGCATGTAAAAAGCTTTAATATTTGCCGGATAATCAAATAAAATAACAGGGCATTTAAAGTGTTTTTCAACTAAATAACGTTCGTGTTCACTTTGTAAATCTGCTCCCCATTCATTTATTGGGAATTGAAATTTTTTCTTTTTATTTGGTTTGCAATTACGTAGTATATCAATAGCTTCAGTATAACTTACACGTTTAAAATTATTTTCAACAACAAAGTTTAAACGTTCGAGTAAAGTCATTTCACTACGTTGATTTGCAGGTTTTGTTTTTTCTTCTTGAGTTAATCTATTATCTAAAAACTCAACATCATCTTTACATTTTTCTAATGTATATGAAATAACTGATTTTATAAAATCTTCAGCCAAGTCCATATTATCGTCTAAATTATTGAAAGCTACTTCAGGTTCAATCATCCAGAATTCTGATAAGTGACGTGTTGTATTTGAGTTTTCGGCTCTAAAAGTAGGTCCAAATGTATATACTTTTCCTAAAGCCATTGCATAGGTTTCAGCTTCTAATTGTCCAGAAACAGTTAAGTTAGTTTCTTTACCAAAAAAATCTTTAGAATAATCTACTTTACCTTCTTCGTTTTTTGGAAGTTTATCTAACCCTAATGTTGAAACTTGAAACATTTCACCAGCACCTTCTGCATCAGATCCTGTAATAATTGGCGCGTGAAAATTGTAAAAACCATTTTCAGTAAAATATTTATGAATTGCAAACGAAAGTGTTGCTCTAATACGCATTACTGCACTAAAAGTATTTGTTCTAATTCGTAAATGTGCATTTTCACGTAAAAATTCAAAGCTATGTTTTTTAGGTTGAATTGGGTATTCTTCAGGGTTAGAATCACCTAAAATTTCAATTTCTGAAACGGTAATTTCAACAGTTTGCCCTTTTCCTTGACTTTCTACTAAAGTTCCTTTAATTGCAACTGCAGCTCCAGTTGTTATTCTTTTTAAAGTTTCTTCTGGTGTGTTTTCAAAGTCAACAACACATTGTATGTTTTTTATTGTAGAACCATCGTTTAATGCAATAAATCTATTAGCTCTAAAAGTTCTAACCCAACCTTTAATCTCTACTTCTTGTAAAAAACAATCAGAATTTAATAATTCAGCTATGGTTTGTTTTGTCATTTTTCTTAAATTTTGAACAGCAAATATACACTATCAAATTAAGGTTTAAAAATGGATAGTTTGAAAGTTATGTGAAAAAGTTACTTATCTCCGTTTTCGTCTTCAGGAACTAAAATATCTAGTGTTGGTTCTTTTAAAACTTTTTTATTAGCAATTCTTTTTTCTAAAGAGAGTAGTAATGAAGGTAATAGAATTAAGTTTGAAACCATTGCAAAAAGAAGTGTGATAGAAACCAAACCACCTAATGCAATTGTACCTCCAAAGCTAGAAACTGTAAATACCAAAAAGCCAAAGAAAAGTACAATAGAAGTGTAAAACATACTTACACCAGTTTCACGCAGTGCTCCATAAATAGATTCTTTAATTCTCCAGTTATTAGCTTTTAATTCTTGTCTATATTTTGCTAAAAAGTGAATTGTATCGTCAACTGAAATACCAAAGGCAATACTAAATACTAATATGGTTGAAGGTTTTAAAGGTACGCCTAAATACCCCATAAGCCCAGCAGTAATTAGTAACGGAAATATATTTGGAATTAATGAAATAACAATCATTCTAAGCGATCGGAACATAAAAGCCATAAAAATTGCAATTAATAGAATGGCTAACGTAAGGGAAACCACTAAATTATTGATTAAAAAACGAGTTCCTTTTACAAAAACTAAAGCTTTTCCAGTCATTGTTACATCATAGCTTTCTTTTGGAAATTCTTTATCAATTTTTTGTTGAATTCGTTCTTCAATAATTTCCATTTTATCGGTTCCAATATCTTTCATAAATGTGGTTAATCTAGCATATCTGCCTGTTGAGTCCACATAATTGTCTAGCATATTAGAGTTTTCGGTTGAATTTTTCGCATACGATAAAATCCAATTTTTTTCTTGATTGTTTGGTAATTGATAGTATTTTGGTTTTCCGCTATAGTAAGCTTGTTTTGTATATTTTATAAGATTTAAAACAGAGATAGATTTAGATAATTGAGGAATTTCATCAATAGTTTCATCCAATTTATCCATTCGTTTTAAGGTGGAGAGTTTCATAACACCTTTTTCATTTTTGGTGTCAATCATAATTTCTAAAGGCATAATACCTCCAAATTCTTCTTCAAAGAAAACAATATCATTAAAAAACTCTTCGCCTTTAGGCATGTCTTCAATTAAACTTCCAGATACTTTAACCATGTAAACTCCAATCATGCTTACAATAATTAGCGTAATTGTAGTTGCATAAACAGAAACTCTATGATTTTTAACTACAAATTCCATCCAGTTTACAATACTTTCTATCCATTTTCTTTCTAAATGTTTTAAATGCTTTTCTTTTGGAAGCGACATAAAACTGTAGATAATTGGAATAATTAATAATGCTAAAACAAATATTCCAATAATATTAATGGATGCAATTGTACCAAATTCACGTAATAATTGACTTTTGGTAAAAATAAAAGTTGCAAAACCAGAAGCTGTTGTTACGTTAGTCATTAACGTTGCGTTTCCTACTTTTGAAATTACGCGTTGTAATGATTTTGCTTGGTTTCCGTGTTTTTTTACCTCTTGTTGGTATTTATTTATTAAAAATATGGCATTTGGTACACCAATTACAATAATTAATGGAGGAATTAATGCCATTAACACTGAAATTTCATACCTAAACCAGCCAATAAATCCAAACGCCCAAATTACTCCAATACTAACTACTAAAAGGGTTATAAGTGTTGCTCTAATAGATCTAAAAAAGAAGAAAAAGATAACAGCAGTAACAGCTAAAGCTAAACCAACAAACAAGCCCATTTCATCAATAATGTTTTGGGCATTCATTGTTCTAATGTATGGCATTCCAGATACTCTAACGTCTAAAGTATTCGTTTGTTCAAATTTTTCTATAGTTGGATTTAATGCTTTTAAAATAAAGTCTTTTCTGGCTCCAGTATTCACAATATCCTTATCCATATAAACTACTGTTCGTATGGTTCCAGTTTTTTTATTGTATAAGAAATTATCGAAAAAAGGTAGGTTGTTAAATAGTTCGTCTTTTATTTTTAGAACTTCTTCGGTAGTTTTAGGGTTTTCAGTGTAAAGTGGTTCTACATCGAATTTTTTTTCTTTAGTATTTTTTTTAAGCTTTTTAATATCTGCTACAGCTACTGTAAAATCTACTTCAGGAAAACTATCTAATTTGTTAGATAACTCATTCCAAGCATTAAATTTGGTAGGCGTAAATAGTGTAGAATCTTGAACTGCTAGAATAACTAAATTTCCTTCTTCACCAAATAGGTCTAAAAATTTATCGTATTCTATATTAATTTCGTGGTTTGCGGGTAATAAATTGGCTTCAGTATACGAAAAACGCATATATTGCATTTGTGAAGAAAGGAAATAGGTAAATGCAGCTATTAAAACTAAAATTAAATACCTTCCTTTTAAAATAAACCTAGAAACAGGAGTCCAAAAATCCATCAAAAAAATTTCTGCAAAGTTAGTAAAATAGTTTAGTTATAATAGTTATAGATTACTAAAATCCAAGGTTTAATTTAAAGGTAAGTTTTACGGCCAAATTATCACTTACTTTAGCATTTTGATTTGGGCCATATCTATAAAAAGCGCTAGCTCCAAAGCCTTTGAATAAACCATTTAATTCTAAACCACTCTCGTAATAACCATTTTTTAAACTTTTAAAGTCAATACCTGTATGAAATTGTTTGTTATCAATGGCTCCAACGGCCGCTCTAGAAACAAAAGTAAATTGTGGTCGAAATTTATTGGTAATTTTAATTGGTTTTAAATCGTGTTTAAAATGTAATGCAATATATCTATCTGAAATAAATTCGTTATAACCCATTGTTTCAAAGCTGTTTTTCCCTGCAAAAGTTACACGTTTTATCCAAGGGCTTTTATGTGTGTAGTTTGGTGTAGAATTGTATAAATGCGTTAATGGAGCATCACCAAAAACTGCACCACCTTCTAACATAAATGTTGTAGTTGCTTTTCTTAATCTATCTATTTTATGTAGAATTCTAAAATTAATTTGTGTAAAATCAAAATCGCTTTCAAAAATATCTTTTAAACTTTTACTTACTTGAAATGTAATTTGAGGAAAGTTATTTTTAATAGTTAGTTTTCCAATTGGTGAATTCATATACTCGCTAAACGGATTGTATTGAATTCCAATAGATGCTGTTGATAGATTATAATTTGTATACGTTTCTCCTTCAGAAATAAATTGGTAATTAAACAAAGGTTTAAATTTTCCGGTAGTAAATTTAATTTTTGCTTCTAAATTTGGTTGAATATCGTGTGTAATATTTGCACTATATGTTTTGTAATTAAAAAACTTACTAATGTTTAAATTTCTTGGATTTATTGGTGAAAACGAAGTGTTTTCTTTAATAAAATGAAGTGATGCTGCTTCCTCAATATCATTAGTATGTTGTATTCCAAACCACGTATTAGATTCTTTATTAAATCTTACTGAAGCTCCGTAACTATATTTAAATTCTTTATCTTTAGTTCCGTAAGCAACATACGACTCTAGTTTAAACTTGTTTGAAAAACTTGAATTGGTAATTCCGCCAAAACCAACTCTTAAACCTTCATAATTATTTAAGTTTATTATTTTTCCAAGATTTAAGTTTACGTATTTTGTAGGGTAGTAGCCTTTTAATAGGTTTCTAGCTAAATTTATTTTTCTGTTTACGCCTTCTTTTTCGGCTAAACTATCTAAAAGTATATAGGTTTCTTTTCCTCTTTTAGTAATTGAATCTGTTCTATAGGTGTTCCAAAATTTAGTTGACTTTTTATGTGCGTTTTCTTCAAATTTAATAGTAGTGGCTGAATTAGAAATTTTAATAGGTTTATTAATTTCAATTTCACTATTAATAGTTTTTGAACTAAAATATGAAACATCACTAGGATCTTTTTTTGCAGTTTTAACAATGGAATCATTTGGTTTATTAGTTGAAAATTGAACCATTCCGCCAAATAAGTTTGTATTTTTTTTATTCTCTCCTTTTTTAATTATAATTTCTTGATCGGTTGGAAACCAAATTTTTTGAGCTGGTTTATATTGGTAGTTTTGTTCAGCTTTAACATTTACAATAGCTTTTAGTTCAGCAATTCCTTTTGCAATTCCAAAGTTTTGTGAATCTATATAAAGTATACCTTCTAAACCAACAGTTTCTTTAGTTTCTGTAGGTCTAAAATAAAGCATTATTGTTTCTTTATTTTGAATTGTTACGGTGTCTAAAATTTTATAAGAATAATGTTTAAGTGCATTTTTTGAAACAGGGTTTATATATCTAGATCCTGCCAATGTGTAATATTCATTATAAAATGAAAAGTCTTGAATAGTAATTGCTAATAATTCATACAAAGGTTGTTTTAAACCAGCCATTCTAGAAGCTAAAACAACTTCTTTTTTCTTACTTCCTTTTTTAAATTTAAATTCTGAAATTTTTTCAGTTAAATAGATATGTGTTTTTTCTAATTCTTTTTTGAATTTATAGTTGTTAGAATCTAATTTTTTAAACACTTTTTCACCTTTTTTCAAAACAAAAATTGTATCTATATTGCCTCTAATAGAATCTGGATTTGCCGTAACTAATATTTTATTATACGCTTTAAATTTAAAAGAATTTAAAGCTTTTTCAATGTTGTTTTTGGAAGTATTAGCAATAACTTTTTTAATAAGTTTTATAGCTGGATTTTCTTTTGCCGTAATTACAATTTCATTCAAAGATTCTACGGTTTGTTCTAATTTTACACGAATAAATTTATCCTTTTCAGAAATAGGAACTATAACAGAAGAATAACCTATATATGAAATTTTTAGAGTTGTAAATTTACTTTTAGTTTTAATAGTAAATGTTCCATCCACATTTGTTAACGCGCCAAAATTTGTTGAAGTTATAACGGATGCAAAGGGTAATGGTTTATTGGTTTTTGAATCTAGTACAATACCTTGAATTGCAGTTTGAGAAAAAATAACTGCAGGAAAAAAAAGAATAATTAATAAAAATTTATTCATATACTTAATTTGATTCAAGTGTAAATATAATAGAAAAAAAAGCACTCGAACGAGTGCTTTTGTATTTGTGATAAGTTTAACGAAGATTGTTAAACTTTCATAATTTCTTCATCTTTTACTTTGTAAAGGCTATCAACATCAGCACTAAATTTATCCGTAAGTTTTTGAATATCAACTTCAGCATTCGATTTCATATCTTCAGATGCATCTGTTTTTTTAATTTCATTCATTGCTTCTCTACGATCGTTTCTAATACTAACTTTAGCAACTTCAGCTTCAGCTTTAGCGTGTTTAGAAAGTTCTTTACGTCTTTCTTCTGTTAATGCAGGAACGTTAATAATAATCATTTCACCATTGTTCATTGGGTTGAAACCTAAATTAGCAATCATAATTGCTTTTTCAATTTCTTGAAGCATGTTTTTCTCCCAAGGTTGAACTGTAATAGTGTGCGCATCCATAGTTCCAACATTTGCAACTTGTGAAAGTGCAGTTTTTGCACCGTAATAATCAACAGAAACGCTACCCAACATTGATGGGTTTGCTTTTCCAGCTCTAATATTTCTAAATTCTTTTTCTAAATGCACAATTGAATTTTGCATTAATTCTTTGGTGCTGTCGATTATAAATTTTAATTCTTCATTCATAATGGAAAAGTTTTAATTATTGATTATTTATCAACTAGTGTACCAATACTTTCACCAGAAACCACTTTTTCAAGGTTTCCTTTGGTGTTCATATCAAATACTACAATAGGTAAATTATTTTCTTGACTTAAAGCAAAGGCAGTCATATCCATAACTTTTAAGCCTTTATTCATAACATCTTTATAAGTTATACTATCAAATTTTACAGCATCATCATTTTTTTCAGGATCTGAAGTGTAGATTCCATCCACGCGAGTTCCTTTTAAAATTACTTCGGCATCTACTTCAATTGCTCTTAATACAGCAGCTGTGTCAGTTGTAAAATAAGGGTTTCCTGTTCCGGCACCAAAAATAACAACTCTACCTTTTTCTAAATGCCTTACAGCTCTTCTTTTTATAAAAGGTTCAGCAACTTGTTCCATTTTAATTGCTGTTAATAATCGAGTAAAAATTCCTTCTTCTTCGAGGGCGCTTTGTAATGCTAAACTATTAATTACAGTCGCCAGCATTCCCATATAATCTCCTTGCACTCGATCCATTCCGTTACTTGCAGCTGCAACACCTCTAAAAATGTTTCCTCCACCAATAACTATGGCTACTTCAACACCTTTATCAACAATGTTTTTGATTTCAAGAGCGTACTCTTTCAATCTTTTTGGGTCAATTCCATATTGGCGTTCACCCATTAGAGCTTCACCACTTAATTTTAATAAAATTCTTTTGTAACTCATAATTATTTTGAAAGTTATGCAAATATAAGAAATACTTTAGAAGTTTAAATACTGAAAATGTTTATAAAAATTGATTTTTATGATTGAATGAAAAGATTAAATATTGCTTTTAGATAAAAAAAAGTGTTAGAACAGAAAAAAAGATATATTTTTAAGTTTCTTTAAAATTACATTTTGAATGGCAGTAAATAACGTACCCCAAAACAAAAATTTAGTTCCAATTTTAATTATTGCAGGACTTTTTTTCATATTTGGATTTGTAACATGGATAAATGGAGCTTTAATTCCATATATGAAAATAATTAATGAATTAACTGAAGCGCAGTCTTATTTAGTAGCTTCGGCATTTTATATTTCGTATGTTTTTATGGCATTACCAGCATCTTATATTCTAGAGAAAATAGGCTATAGAAAAGGAATGTCGTTAGGTCTTTTTGTAATGGCAATAGGTTCGCTTGTATTTATTCCTGCTGCTGAAGCTAGAACTTATTGGATGTTTTTAAGTGGTATTTTTATTCAAGGATTAGGTTTAACAATTTTACAAACAGCTGCAAATCCATATATAACAGTTTTAGGGCCTATTGAAAGTGGAGCAAAAAGAATTGCTATTATGGGAATTGCCAATAAAATTGCAGGTGCATTAGGCTCAATTATATTTGGAGCAATTTTACTTTCTGGTATTGATGAAGTTAAAGAAAAGTTGAGTGTTGTTTCTGTTGAAGAAAAAGGTAAACTTTTAGATGTTATGGCAGATAGTGTTGTAATGCCATACATTATAATGGCAGTTGTACTTTTTGTGTTAGGATTGTTGATTAGAAAAGCACCTTTACCTCATGTTGAAGCTGAACCTATTAGTGAGTCTAGTGACAGTAAAAGTTCCAAAACTAGTATATTTCAATTTCCTCATTTGTGGTTAGGGGTATTAACCTTGTTTGTATATGTTGGGGCAGAAGTTATAGCAGGTGATACTATTATTTCTTACGGGATTTCTCTCGGTATTTCTGCTGAAAAAGCAAAGTTTTTTACCACATTTACCTTAATGGCAATGGTTTGTACTTATGCGTTAGGAGTTTTTCTAATTCCTAAATACTTAAAACAACATACTGCTTTACAGATTAGTGCTGTTTTGGGTATAATTTTTAGCATTTGTATATTGGTTACAACTGGATTTACATCAGTATTATTTGTAGCCGCTTTAGGTATTGCAAATGCGTTGGTTTGGCCTGCAGTTTGGCCTTTAACTTTAGATGGATTAGGGAAATTTACCAAAACTGGTTCTGCATTGTTAATTATGGCAATTGCTGGTGGAGCTATTTTAACACCACTTTATGGAAGGTTAGTAGATGTAGCAAAACATAGTTTATTAAGTGAAGGTTTTATGGAAAATGAAGCACTTGCTTTTGCATCAACTTCTAGTTATTGGATTTTGTTACCTTGTTATGTTATTATTCTGTTTTTTTCGTTGAAAGGTTACAAATTAGGAAAGTAATTAGCTATATAAAATTAAAAAGCCTCGCATTTAGCGAGGCTTTTTTTATAAGATATAATTTAAGAATTTCTTAAACTAAAGAAACTCTTTTAAATCCTGTAACTTCTACACCTGCTTTTGCAACGTAATCAGCAACAGTAATTTTTTCATCTTTAATAAAGTTTTGATCTAATAAACATTGCTCTGTATCAAGAGTGGTATTATCAGAAATAAAACGTTCTAATTTTCCAGGAACAATTCTATCTAAAATAGCTTCTGGCTTACCTTCAGCAATTAATTCAGCTTTAATATCAGCTTCAGCTTTTGCAAGAACTTCATCAGTTAATTGAGATCTAGAAATAAAAGTTGGTACATTTTTCAATGTTTTTCCTAATCTTCCTAACTCAATATTATCTTTTTCAATTACTGCAATTCTAGCTTCAGTTTCAGAAGCAACATATGCAGGGTCAAAATCTTTGTATGATAATATTGAAGCTCCCATTGCAGCAACCTGCATAGAAACGTCTTTTCCAATTACATCAGCACCGTCTACCTTTTCAGATAAAGCAGTTACTGCAGCAATTTTGTTACCAGCGTGGATATACGCACCTACAAAACCACCTTCAACTTTTTCAAAAGATCCAATTTCTAATTTTTCACCAATAACTCCAGTTTGCTCAATTAATTTTTCAGCAACTGTCATACCTCCAAAATCAGCAGCTAAAAACTCATCTTTTGAATTAGTATTTACTGCAATAGCAGCAAATTCATGTGCTAAAGCTACAAAGTTGTCATTTTTAGCTACAAAGTCTGTTTCACAGTTTAAAGAAATAATAACACCTTGTGTAGCATCACTATTTACTTTAGCTATAACAGCACCTTCTGAAGAATCTCTATCAGCTCTTTTATCAGCAACTTTTTGTCCTTTTTTACGAAGGATTTCAATTGCTTTGTCAAAATCACCTTCTGCTTCAACAAGTGCATTTTTACAGTCCATCATACCAGCTCCGGTAGATTTTCTTAATTTGTTTACTTCTTGGGCTGTAATTTTCGCCATTTTAATATATTTTTTATTGAGTTAAATCAATTATTTTTTTTCTTCAGTTTTAGCAGCAACTTTCTTTTCAGTTTTTGCTTCGTCAGCAACTTTTTCTTTACCAGCTTTTCTTGCAGCTAAACCTTCAGCAACACCATCAGTAATAAAACCTAAAATTTTATCAATTGATTTTGAAGCATCATCGTTTGCAGGAACAACATAATCAATACCTCTTGGATCAGAGTTAGTATCTACCATTGCAAAAATTGGAATATTTAATTTTTTAGCTTCTGCTACAGCAATATGCTCTTTTTTAATATCCACAATAAAAATTGCACCAGGTAAACGAGTCATATCAGAAATAGAACCTAAATTCTTTTCTAATTTAGCTCTTTGACGATTGATTTGTAATTTTTCTCTTTTAGATAAAGCATCAAAAGAACCATCTTGCTTCATTCTATCAATAGAAGACATTTTTTTAACAGCCTTTCTAATAGTAACAAAGTTTGTTAACATTCCACCAGGCCAACGCTCTGTAATATAAGGCATGTTAACGCTAGATGATTTTGTTGAAATAATTTCTTTTGCTTGTTTTTTTGTTGCTACAAAAAGAATTTTTCTACCTGAAGCAGCTATTTTCTTTAGAGCATCAGCAGCTTCATCAATTTTAGCAGCTGTTTTGTAAAGATCAATAATGTGAACTCCGTTGCGTTCACCATAAATGTAAGGTGCCATATTTGGATCCCACTTTCTAGTTAAGTGACCAAAGTGTACACCAGCATCTAATAAATCTTGAATTTCGATGTTGTTTGCCATTTTTTATTTTTTAGTTTACTTTCCGTTGAATTAGCAATAGATGAGTAGCGATTAATCGATCTCACCTATTTGGATGCTAAACTTTCAACAATTTGTTGTTTATATTTATTTTTAATGAAGTACCAAAAATGGTACACAAATTCCAAATAACGATTAACGTTTTGAGAATTGGAATTTTTTTCTTGCTTTCTTTTGACCGAATTTTTTACGTTCAACCATTCTTGGATCTCTAGTAAGTAACCCGTGAGGTTTTAATAAAGTTCTATTTTCTTCATTAATTTCTACTAAAACTCTTGAAATTGCAAGTCTTATTGCTTCTGCTTGACCAGTAACACCTCCACCAAACACATTTACTTTAACATCGTATGCATCTACATTGTCAGTTAACATAAATGGTTGCTTTACTTTATATTGTAAAGTTGCAGTTGTTAAATAGTCGTTTAAGTCTTTTTTGTTAACAGTAATTTTCCCAGTTCCTTCAGTAACATATACACGAGCAACGGCTGTTTTTCTTCTCCCTATTTTGTGAATTGTACTCATTATCTAAGATCGTTTAAGTTAATAGCTTTTGGTTGTTGAGCTTCTTGATTGTGCTCTGTACCAGCATATACATATAAATTTCTGTAAAGAGCGCTACCTAATTTGTTTTTTGGTAACATTCCTTTTACTGCTTTTTCGATTAAACGAGTAGGTTCTTTTTCGAACATTTCTACAGCAGTTAACGATCTTTGACCTCCTGGATAACCTGTGTGACGGATATATGATTTGTCAGTCCACTTTTTACCAGTTAAGTTTATTTTTTCCGCGTTGATAACCACTACATTGTCTCCACAATCTACGTGAGGAGTGTAATTTGGTTTGTATTTACCTCTAATTAGCATTGCTACTTTAGAAGCTAGACGACCCAACGTTTGGCCGTCTGCATCAACTACTAACCACTCTTTGTTTGCGGTAGCTTTATTTGCTGATACTGTTTTGTAACTTAATTTACTCACAATTAAATTCTTTGTTATAGTTAAACATTTATTTTTAATCCCTAAAAAGGGAGTGCAAATGTACAACTAATAAATTTAATTTCAAATAGTGAATTTGTTATAAAATTTAAAGTTATTTTTAATATTGAAATACTGCTTGTAAAAACTACCTAATGTGCTTCTAACCAATGTTGTCCTTCTCCTAAATCAACTGTTAATGGTACGGATAATTTAAATGCATTTTCCATTTCGTTTTTAATCAGGTTTTTTATCTTTTCTTTTTCCGAATTATACATGTCAAAAACCAATTCATCATGTACTTGTAAAAGCATTTTAGATTGGTAGTTGCCTTCGGTTAATTTTTTCTGAATATTAATCATTGCTATTTTAATAATATCAGCTGCGCTTCCTTGAATTGGTGCGTTAACAGCATTTCTTTCATCGGCGCTTCTAACAATGGCGTTTTGTGAATTGATATTTTTTAAATAACGTCTTCTTCCTAAAACTGTTTCCACATAGCCTTGGTCTCTAGCTAAATCTATTTGACTTGCAATGTATTGTTTTAGTTTAGGGAATGTTTCATAATAATTGTCTATCAATTCTTTGGCTTCAGCTCTAGATTTATTTAACTGTTGTGCTAATGTAAAAGCACCTTGTCCGTAAATTATCCCAAAGTTTACCGCTTTGGCATCACCACGTTGGTTGCGAGTAACATCTTCTAATGGAATATTGTAGATTTTTGCAGCTGTTGCTGCGTGAATATCTAATCCTTTATTAAAAGATTCTATCATACTTTCGTCTTTACTTAAGGCAGCAATAATTCGTAATTCAATTTGCGAATAATCGGCAGCGAGTAACGTATAGTTTTCATCTCTAGGTACAAATGCTTTTCTAACTTGTTTTCCTCTTTCAGTTCTGATAGGAATGTTTTGCAGATTTGGATTGTTTGAACTTAAACGACCTGTTGCGGCAACTGATTGACTGAATGTTGTATGGATTCTTCCAGTTACTTTGTTTACTTCGTTTGGTAAGGCATCTACATAGGTGTTTTTCAATTTTACCAATCCACGCCAATCTAAAATTTCTTGAACAATGGTATGTTTTGGAGCTAATTTAGATAGTATTTCTTCACCTGTGGCGTATTGCCCAGTTTTGGTTTTTTTTGGTTTATCAACTAGTTTTAAATGTTCAAAAAGCACATCACCTAATTGTTTTGGTGAAGCTAAATTAAATTCAATTTCAGCTTCTTTATATATGGTATCTTCTAGTTTTTTAATATCTGAAGATAATTCTTCGGAAAGTGAATTTAAAAAGATAGCGTCCATTTTAATTCCTTCTAACTCCATAGAAGCCAGTACTTTTAATAGTGGTAATTCAATTTTGGTATATAATTTTGTAAGACTTTTTTCTTCTAAATTTTTCTCAAATAATTGTTTTAATTGAAATGTAATATCTGTTAGTTCTATAGTGTAATTGGCTTGTTTTTTTATTTCAATTTGCGATATGGTTAACTTGTTTTTACCTTTTCCAATTAACGATTCTAAAGTAATTGGTTGGTAGTTTAAATAGGTTTCAGCTAACACATTTAAATCGTGTCGCATATCTGGATGTAATAAATAATGTGCTAGTTTAACATCGAAAATAATTCCTTTTAAGTTTGTATTAAAATTATGAAGAATTTTGATGTAGTCTTTTAACTCATTACCTATTTTTTCAATATTTTCGTTTTCAAAAAAAGGCTTAAATTCATTGAGAATTTCTTGTTGTTCCTTTTCTTCAATTGAAATATAATAGCCACTATTTTTAGCATATGAAAATGAAATTCCAATAATTTGACTTTCAAAGGCGTTAGTCCCAATAGTTTCTATATGAAATGCAACAGAAGTTTGTTTTAGTAAATTTTTTAATAATAGGCTTCTAGCGAAAGAGGTGTTTATAAATTGATATACTTGTTCTTTACTTTCAACAGTTTTATAACCTGTAGTGTTTTTAGTTTCTTGTGGAGTAGCAAATAAGTCGAATTGTTGTCCAGAAGAGGTGGCAGTTTGTTTTGGTTTTTCTGAAGTAGTTTCTAGATTTTTATTTTCAGTTGTTGGAATCGGTTTATTAAAAAGTTTATTGAATTGTTCAGAAGCGCGTCTAAATTCTAATTCTTTAAAAACTTCATCTACTTTTTCAAAATCTGGATGATTTAATTCGTAATCCTTTTCATCAAAAGTAACTGGGCAATCTAATAAAATAGTAGCTAATTTTTTTGAAAGTAATCCAAGTTCTTTATTTGCTTCAACTTTTTCTTTCATTTTACCTTTTAGCTCATGTGTATTCTCAAAAAGGTTTTCCATGCTTCCATATTGTTTCAAAAACTTTTTAGCAGTTTTATCGCCAACACCTGGTAAGCCTGGAATATTATCTACAGCATCTCCCATCATACCTAAATAATCAATTACTTGTTCTGGTTTCTCTACTTCAAACTTGGCTTGCACTTCTGGAATTCCCCAAATTTCAATACCATTTCCCATTCTAGATGGTTTGTACATAAAAATATTTTCAGAAACTAATTGCGCAAAATCCTTGTCTGGAGTTACCATAAATGTTTGATAACCTTCTTTTTCGGCTTGTTTGGAGAGTGTTCCTATTAAATCATCAGCTTCAAAACCAGCTTCTTCAATAATTGGAATATGCATGGCTTTTAATATTTTATGAATGTATGGAACAGCAATTTTTATGGCTTCAGGAGTTTCTTGTCGGTTTGATTTGTATTCAGGAAATAAATCATTTCGTAAATCTGAACCGCCTTTGTCAAAGGCTACGGCTAAATGATCTGGTTTTTCACGTCTAATTACATCTAATAGCGAATTTGTGAAACCCAAAATAGCGGAAGTATCCATTCCTTTTGAATTGATTCTTGGGTTTTTTATTAAAGCATAATAGCCTCTAAAAATAAGTGCATAAGCGTCTAAAAGGAAAAGTCTTTTTTTAACCATTTATTTAATTTAATATGTTTTTTATATGTGTTTATTTACTGTTTATATGTGTTTTTAGTTTTAGGTGTATGATTTTTATCATACAAAAAAACATAAATGAATTGTAAATTTACACCATAAACTTCAATTCCCTACAAGTTATGAGACAAAAAATATTTTTTGTAATCATATTATTTTTTTCTATCTCATATTTGAATTCTCAAGTATTTAATCAAGGTGTTTTAAAAATTCAAGAAGCAACTGATGTGTATTTTGGTGAAGAATATACAAATAATTTGGGAGCAACGCATTATTGTAATGGTGATTTGTATTTAGAGAGTAATTTTATAAATAATGGAACAACTAAATCTACTGCAGGAACAGTTAGTTTTATTAGTTCTACTAATAAGATTCAAACAATTTCTGGGAGCTCAAACCAAGTTAATTTTTATAATTTAAAAACCGATATGTCTACAACTGGAACGTTAGGAGTTTCAGTTGTTGATAATTTTGGTTTATATATAGAAAATTCAGTTAATTTAGATGATGGAGATTTAAGACTTGTTGGTGATGCGCAATTAATTCAAACACATACAGGTTCAAATGCAAATACTTCTATTAGTGGTTTGTTGCATAAAGATCAGCAAGGGTATGCTTCAGCTTATGGTTATAATCATTGGTCCTCTCCAGTTAATAATGGTGGTTCATATTCTTTAAATGGAGTACTTTTTGATGGGACTGACTCTGATATTAACCCATTTAGTTCACAGCAAGTATTATTTAATTCGGGCTCTTTAGAGGGTTCAGAAGCTTTAACTGATGGTAGTGGAAATGTAATTACTCCATTATCTATAAGTTCAAGATGGCTTTATAAATTCTCAAGAGGAAGTACAGGTGAATATGCTGATTGGATCAAAATTGATGAAAACAGTAATTTATTACCTGGAGAAGGCTATTTAATGAAAGGTACTAATACTGCTAATTCATCTCAAAATTATGTGTTTAAAGGAGAACCTAATGATGGAACTTATTCTTTTACAGTAGGAGCAGGGGAATCAAATTTATTTGGAAATCCATATCCAAGCGCAATAGATGCAAGTAAATTTATTTCAAATAATTTATCACTATTTGATGGTACTTTGTATTTCTGGGTTGAAGGAGGTTCAACAAATCATTATAGATCTGATTATTTAGGAGGATATGCAACCAGAAATTTAACAACGGGTGTTTCTGCATCAGTAAATCCATCCGAAGCTGGACTTGGGTCTGCAAATACAACTTCTCCAACCCAATACATTGCAGTTGGTCAAGGTTTTTTTATGGATACAACAGCAAATGGTTCAATTGTATTTGATAACTCTTTAAGAGTTTTTAAAACAGAAGGTTCAGGAGAGTCAATTCATTACAAATCAACTGAATCTAAAGTAACAGAAGAAAATAGTGTTGTTAGAATTGGATACGAAGATCCAGAAAATTTTCATAGGCAAATAGCTTTAGGTTTTTTACCTAATTCTCCTGATGCAAATTTAAATTATAATGTAGGTTATGATGCTTTAATGTCTGGAGAAAGAGAAGATGAATTATTTTTTATTATTGATAATGATTTGGAAAAAAAATATGTGATACAAGGTGTTGGTGCTTTTAACGAAAGTTTAGAGTTTGATTTAGGTTTAATTATGAGTGAAGAGGGGGCGCATAAAATTATGTTGGATGGTGTTGAAAATTTTTCACAGGATGTGTTTTTAAAAGATGTGTTTTCAGGAACAATCTATAACTTAAATCAAGCAGAATATAACATAGAACTTCCTACAGGTAGTTATTTAGATAGATTTAAACTGGTTTTTGTTGAAAATGTACTTTTAGTTGATAATATTCAAGAATTGTTTTTAAATGTATATTATAATTCTACAAGTTCAAATATTATATTGCTTAACTCTAGGCAAATTAAATTAAATGCAGTAGAAGTTTATAATAATATTGGGCAAATTGTTTATAAGCAAAGCAAACAATTAAACTCAAGTTCAAAAATTAAAATTCCCTTTAATTTAAGTAATGGACTTTACTATGTAAAAGTAATGTCAGAAAATAAAAAAGAAATTTATAAAATATTAAAAATATAAAATATGAAAAATATATCCCTACAATTATTTTTTATACTAGCGGTAGTTTGTAATATTCATGCACAGGTTGGTATTGGCACAGTTAATCCTAATGCTTCATCTATGCTAGATATACATTCTACAACAAAGGGTTTGTTAATTCCTAGAATGACTACAGCCCAAAAAAATGCTATTAGTTCACCGGCGGAGGGTTTAATGGTGTATGATACCGATTTAGATAAATTCAACTTTTATAACAATAGTACTTGGTCAATTGTAGAATCTAATGATAATTATCGAAATAATTATGTTTTAGTGACCTCATCAGCTGATTTACCTGCTCCTTCAGGTGGGGTAATTACTTTAACACCTGGAACCCTATATGAAATAAATGGAGCTATAGCAATACCAAATACAATAGAATTAAATGGTTGTGTTTTAGAAGGTAGAGATATAGGAAGTGATATGTTAATATTTACTGGTTCTGGAGCATTATTATCAGGAACAAAAGGTGGTGTAGTCAAAAATCTAACATTAGTTGGTAGTTCAGGTAAAAATTTATTTAATTTAAATGATGCAACCAAAACGTTATCTCTTATATTTAGAGATTGTTATGTTTCTTCTTTTGCTTCAGTAGGAAGCATTTCTGGTTACAACGTGGTTTTAATGAATTTAATAAATTTTATTAATAATAATAATGGTGTAACTTATTCAAACAATTCAAAAATATTTTTGGAAGATCAAGGTTGGTTTTCATCAAATACAGGCACATTTACCAAATTAATTGGAGATTTTGATAAGATTTACATATCGGGTGGTATGACACAATCCTTGTCGGGCTCTACAGATTTAGATGTAAATGGGGTTACTAGTATTTCGAGCAGAGCAACTATAAACTCTGTTGCTTTTACAGGAACAGGAACTAGAACATCAGGTACTTTTTCTAAAGAATGGGAGGTAGAGTCAACGGGTTTAATTACAGAAAAAGATGATGTTGCAACAGGTTCAATTTATATAAATAGTACTAATACAACTAATATTACTTCAAAAGATGTTCCAACAAAAGTTAGTGGAATAACAACGGCGGCAAACTTATTTAGGGTTGATACTGGCTCTCAAAATAACCGACTACGCTATACAGGTACAAAAACAAGATATTTTGAAGTAACAGCTACTTTTTCATTATACGGAGGTAGAAATGATGTATATGCATTTTATATTTATAAAAATGGAGTAAAGGAACCTTCTATATATGTTGAAAATAAAATTGCAAATAGTGGAGACGTTGGTGCAGCTACTATAATGGGAACCGTGTTGTTAGCTCCAAATGATTATGTAGAGTTGTGGGTTGAAAATAAATCAGCTGCTGCAGATTGTACTTTAAACGCAATGAATTTAATTATAAAATAAATTTTAAAAAAAATATTATGAAAAATATTTCCCTACAAATATTGTTTATTGTTGTTTTAGGAATTAGCACTCAAGCGCAAGTTGGAATTGGAACAACCAATCCAGAAGCTTCATCAATGTTAGATATTCAATCAACATCAAAAGGAGTGTTAATTCCGAGAATGACAACCTTACAAAGAGGAGCAATAGCTACACCTGTTAATGGTTTGTTAGTTTTTGATACAACAACTAGTTCTTTTTGGTTTTACACTACAAGTTGGCAAGAGTTGGCTGCAGAATCATCTACAAATAATTTTGTAGATGCCGATGGAGATACAAAAATTGAAGTAGAAAAAACTCCAGATATCGATGAAATAAATTTCACAACATCAGGTACTGAACGTATGAAAATTAATGCTAATGGAGTGGTGATTATGGGAGATAGTATGAGTGGTAATTATACGAAAGTTACAACTGATGGATCTTTAAGCTACGAAGGTGAGGCAACTAGATGGGATGATTTAAAGGTGCCAATGAATGCTACAAATAAAGGAAGTAGTAACCAACCTGAATGGTTGGAATTTAAGGAGAATGGAACGCAAGGAGTGTGGTTATGGTCATTTTCCCATAATGTAGAAGAAGAGCTTTATTTTGTAGTTCAAATGCCACATGGTTGGAAAGAAGGTTCAGATATTTATCCACATGTTCATTGGACAACAAAAGTTGGAAGTTCAGGTAATGTTAAATGGGCATTAGAATACACTTGGTCTAATGTAGGAGATGTATTTTCTAATCCAACAATAATTTCATCTTCAACAATAACTAAAGGTGACGCTAATACTGCTTATAATCATAATTTAACAGCTCTTCCAATTATTACAGGTACAGGTAAAACATTGTCTAGCATGCTAGTATGTAGAGTTTATAGAGATGGTGACGATGGATCTGATACTTTTAATAATGAAGTTCAAATATTGGAATTAGATTTCCATTACCAAATTGATAGTGATGGAAGTAATGAAGAATATTCTAAATGGTAAACTGTTAAAAGCTTCTTAAATAAAAACTTGTAGAAGTGTAGTTTCAAATAAAAATATAAATTTGAAACATGCTTCGACTTTTTATTTTTACATCGGTAATATTACTAATAGATTTTTATGCTTTTCAAAGTGTAAGAACTCTCACCAAAAATAAATGGATTTACTTGGTTTATTGGTTAATTTCAATTGGTGTCATTGCTAATTTATTTTTTCAATTTTCTCAAAGAGATACACATGGAATTTCACAGCGTGTAATGTTTGCAATTGGGCTATTTATTTTGTTAGGAGTACCTAAAATTGTGATGGCTTTTTCAATGTTAGCAGAAGATATTATTAGAATTATAAAATCTGTTTTTAATTTAATGTCTTCTTCTGATGCTACTTTTATTCCTAGTAGAAGAGCTTTTGTGAGTAAAGTTGCATTAGGTCTAGCAGCAATTCCATTTGCTTCAACTATTTATGGAATGATGCGTGGAAAATATAACTACCAAGTTGTAAAACATACCTTATTTTTTAATGATTTACCAGAAGCTTTTGATGGTTTTAAAATAACCCACTTGTCAGATATACACAGTGGAAGTTTTGATAACCCTGAAAAAATTTCTTATGGAATAGATTTAATTAATGAACAAGAATCAGATGTGGTTTTATTTACAGGTGATTTGGTAAATAATATTGCTGACGAAATGGACAATTGGATTCCTTATTTTAATAGAATACAAGCTAAAGAAGGGAAGTATTCGGTATTAGGAAACCATGATTATGGAGAATATGTGAGATGGAATAATTCAGAAGAAAAAGAGCAAAATTTTCAAGCAATAAAAGATATTCACCCTAAAATTGGATTTGATTTATTGCTTAATGAAAGTAGATATCTTAAAAAAAATGGTGAAAAAATAGCATTAGTAGGTGTTGAGAATTGGGGAACTCGTTTTAAAAAAGCAGGTGATTTAAAAAAAGCTTCAGAAAACATTAAAAAAGAAGATTTTAAAATTTTAATGAGTCACGATCCTTCGCATTGGGAAAGTGAAGTGAAAAAGCATGAAGATAATTATCATTTAACTTTGAGTGGACATACACATGGAATGCAATTTGGTATTGAAATTCCAGGTATAAAATGGAGTCCTGTTCAATATATCTACAAGCATTGGGCAGGTATTTATAAAGAGTATAATAGATATATAAATGTAAATAGAGGTTTTGGGTTTTTAGCTTTTCCAGGTAGGGTTGGTATTTGGCCTGAAATTTCGGTAATTACTTTGAAAAAGATGAAAGATTAGTGGTTGTTCTATGGAATTTAAAACTCTATTAAAAAAACTAAAAATTGTTAATTAATTAATTTTATGCTTAAAAATGTGAAATTAGGATAATTGATAATAATTTAAAGATAAACTGTTTGGTTGTTTTCAAAAAAATTATCAATTTCACACATTAAATTAATTATGGCAACAGAAATTTACTTATTAAATATATCAGGTCAAGATAAACCAGGTTTAACATCAGCATTAACTGGAGTTTTATCAGCTTACGGAGCAAAAATTTTAGATATTGGTCAAGCAAATATTCATGATACTTTATCATTAGGTATGATGTTTGAAATTCAATCTGGAGAGAAATCTGCAGCTGTACTCAAGGATTTATTGTTTAAATCTTACGAGTTAGGCATTACAGCAAAATTTCATCCAATTTCTCTTGATAATTACGAGAAATGGGTTACGCTTCAAGGTAAAGATAGGTATATTGTTACCATTTTAGGAGAAAAGTTAGAAGCAAAACAAATATCTGAAGTAACAAAAATTATTTCGGAGAAAAACTTGAATATTGATTCCATTAAAAGGCTTACAGGTCGTTTATCGTTGGTAACAGAAGAGGATTATCCAAGAGCATCTATACAATTATCTATAAGAGGTAAAATTGATTGTAAATCTGATTTTACGGAAAAATTTATGAAAATTTCTCAAGATTTAGATGTAGATATTGCATTTCAAGAAGATAATATTTTTAGAAGAAACAGGCGTTTAGTGTGTTTTGATATGGATTCAACTTTAATTCAAACTGAAGTTATTGATGAATTAGCAGAACGTGCAGGTGTTGGTGAGCAAGTAAAAGCTATTACGGAATCTGCTATGAATGGAGAAATTGACTTTAAAGAAAGTTTTAAAAAAAGAATGAAACTTTTAGAAGGTTTAAGTGAAGATGTTTTACAAGAAATTGCGGTTAATTTACCTATTACTAAAGGTGCAAGACGCTTAATAGATGCGCTTAAAAATTATGGGTTTAAAACAGCTATCTTGTCTGGAGGATTTACTTATTTTGGACATTATTTGCAAAAAGAATTAGGTATGGATTACGTGTATGCTAATCAATTAGAAATTGTTGATGGTAAATTAACAGGTAATTACCTTGGCGAAATTGTTGATGGAGCTAAAAAGGCTGAATATCTTCGAGAAATTGCTAAAAATGAAAGGATAGATATTGGACAAACCATAGCAGTTGGAGATGGCGCTAATGATTTAGCAATGCTAAATGTTGCCGGTTTAGGTATTGCATTTCATGCAAAGCCAAAGGTAAAAGATAATGCACAAAGTTCTATTTCGAGTATTGGTTTAGATGGAGTGTTGTATCTTTTAGGTTACCATGATAGGCAAATTGATTTGATTAGCTAAAAGTTGCCTAAATTGTTATAGTTGTCTTTATTCAATTAAAATGTTACATTTGTAATAGTTAAGTGCTTTTAAGTAAAGGATTTATTCTAAAAAATGAGCTAGTATGACTAAATTTGGAGAGTTAATAAGTTCGGAAATTCCAGTATTAATAGATTTTTACACGGAATGGGAAGAAACTACTGATAATGTTCATGGTACATTGCGAGATGTTGCTGCAGCTCTAGGCGATAAAGCTAAAGTTATAAAAATAGACATAGAGAAAAACGAAATTTTAGCTAATGCTCTTCGAATAAAAGGAAATCCAACATTTATTATTTATAAAGATGGAGAAATGAAATGGCGTCAATCTGGAGATCAAGATGCAAATACATTAATTGGTTTAGTGCAACAGTATTTTTAAGCAATTGCTTTAAATAAATAACCTTTGGCTGTATAATAATCTAAAATTTGAGGTAGTACAAATTTAACTTTTTCAGAAGCTTTTACACTATCGTGAAATACAATAACGCTACCATTCTCTGTATTTTTAATTACGTTACGTAAACATTTTTCTTTGGATATTTCAGTGTCAAAATCGGCACTTAACACATCCCACATTATTATTTTAAAACCTTTTTTGCGAAGTTTTTTTCCAGTTCTTAAACTTAATTTTCCGTATGGAGGTCTAAATAATTTAAAATTTTGAGAATCTGTTTTTAAATATTTGTGTATTTCATTTTCGGCTAATAAAACATTCTGTAAATATTCCGATTCTTTAGTTTTAGTTGCTTTTAAATGGTTGTTAGTGTGGTTACCGATAGAATGGCCTTCTAAAGCTATTTTATTAAAGATAGAAGGATGTTGCTTAATGTTTTTTCCAATACAAAAAAACGTAGCTTTTGCATTTACTTTTTTAAGTTCGGTTAAAACCCAATCAGTAATTTCTGGAGTTGGACCATCGTCAAAAGTTAAATAAATTGATTTATCATTTTTAGAAAAACTCCAATCCCATTTATTAAAAATAAGTTTTACAATTGTTGGAGTTTTAACTAAATATTTTTTCAATTTATTCTTCATCAGGAACAAATAATCTTAAATAACTAATATACTCATCTTTTAATAAAGTTGCGTAACTTTCATCATCATACTGAATTGCGGTTTTTATTAATTGATCATACATTAATAAGTTTCTCTCCACTTGGTTATACACGGCTTCAAAATCTTGGTTCTCAAACTGACTGTAATAAGTTAGTTTTTCTTGAATAGGAATTTTTAAGTCTTCGATTAATTTTTGAGCTTTCTCTTTTTTGTTTAATGCGTAATATAAATCTACGTAAGGTATTACCATGCTGTAATGTCCAAATTTATCTATTGGCATTTTTTCTATAGATATATCAATTATTTCTTCAGCCTTGTCAAATTGTTTTTCATATAGTAATGCTTTAGCTAAACGCTCCATATTATTTCTGTACGAAACTGAATTTTTACGAGTTTCAGGGTCTAAATAAATATTATCATCTGTAATATTACGCCAATCCCAGTTTTTAATATTGTTATACATAATATCTGTATTTACGCGTCCCATTTCAAAGAAATTACCATCGGTAGGTGTTTTAATTGGAACTAATCTGTAGGCCATTCCATCGAGTTGTAAATAATCTTTCATCCAAATATATTCTTCAGCGGCTTGTGCTCCACCTGTAAAATAAATTGGTTTTTCCCAATTATTATTTGCAATAATATCTAACATTAAAATACGATTTTTGGTAAGTGAACTTCCAAAATTAATATCGATATAAGGCACAATTAAATCGGCATCTTTTTGAGCAACAATTCCATTTTTTAGAACAGTTTCCTTATTAACAGGGATTCTAATTTTGTTTGAAGGTAGAATTTTTTCAGGGTTACCATCATCATCCAAATCATAAAAAGTTATTTTATTATCGCTTTCAATCCATTTCATTAAATAATCTATTGTAACAACAGAATCTTTTAATTGAGGAATAATTTCTTCAAAATAATAAGCAACATCTAATGATCCTAGTTTGTATTTATCATGTGTTAATTGTGAAGGAATTGGATCTGCTTTGTATGTTTTTCGTTTCATTTGGTCTATATACCAATCGGTTTGAAAAAGACTGGTGTTTACCAATTTAATATCGGTTCTATAATTTTCAACTTCTTGCATATACCATAATGGAAAAGTGTCGTTATCACCAATAGTAAACATAATGGCATTCTCTGCACATGAATCTATATAAGCTTTAGCATTTAAATGTGAAGTATATCTATTTGAGCGATCATGATCGTCCCAATTTTCAGATGCCATTAATGTTGGAACTGCTAAAAATGAAATTACAGTTACTGCTATTGCAACAGTTTTTTTGTTAGTGTATTTTTTCAAATATTCATAAAGTGCTAATACTCCAAATCCAACCCAAATGGCAAAAATGTAAAAGGATCCCACAACTGCATAATCTCTTTCTCGTGGTTCAAAAGGTTTTGGATTTGTATAGAAAATAATTGCTAAACCAGTAAAAGCAAAAAAGAGCAGTAAAACATAAAAGTTTTTTAAATCTTTTTTAATATGAAATAGCAATCCAATAATTCCTAAAATAAAAGGTAAAAAATAGTAGGTGTTTCTACCTTTATTGTTTTTTACTTCTGAAGGAAGATTACTTTGTGGTCCTAGTCTAAATTCATCTAAAAACTGAATACCGCTTAACCAATTTCCATTTTCAAGGTCTAAATTGCCTTGTTCATCGTTTTGTCTTCCAACAAAATTCCACATAAAATAGCGTCCATACATATATCCAAACTGGAAATCAATCATAAATTTTATGTTCTCTCCAAATGTTGGTCTACGTTTACTATTTTCAGGGATTCCTGCAATTGCTTTGTAATTTTTAATTACTCCTGGAGATGGACTTACCATTCTTGGAATAAAACCTTTATGTTTGCTACTCCAGTTAGGTAGCGCATCTTTATAATTATTTACTATAACGTATTTACCAGTTTTAAAATCTTTTTCATATTTAGGTTTTTCGTCTTTAGTTGGATTTTTTTTGTCTTGTTCTCGGTTAAAAGCAACAGAATAATACGTGTCATAAAAAACATTGGCATCTCCATATTGTTCACGATTGTAATATGCTAATAATTCTCGAGCACTTGATGGGTTGTTTTCGTTTATTGTAGTGTTTGCATTGGCTCTAATTGGTAGCATTATCCACGAAGAAAATCCAATAACTATAAATAAAACGGAAAGAATTAGAGTGTTGGCTCCAACCATTTGTTTTTTATGTGTGTATTGAATTCCAAAATAGAATAAACCAATCATTAAAATAGCAGCAATAATACTTCCAGAATTAAAAGGCATTCCTATAGAATTCACAAAAAATAATTCTAATGCGCTAAAATATTTTAAGGTATATGGAAATAAAAGTTTAAAAACAAAAGCTAAAACTAGTATAGAAACAATATTAGCAATTGCAAATAGTTTGAAGTTTTTGATGTTGTAATTTTTGTAGATATAAAGAAAAACAATTGAAGGAATTACTAATAATGATAAAATATGAACACCAAATGAAAGCCCAACAACAAAACTAATAAGTAGTAGCCATTTGTTTCCGTTTGGTTTATGCATTACTGCTTCCCAGCGCAATCCTAACCAAAATAGTAATGCCATTAGAAATGATGACATTGCATATACTTCACCTTCAACAGCACTAAACCAAAAACTATCTGAAAATGTATACGTTAATGATCCTACAAAAGCGCTTCCTAAAATTGCTATAGATTTACTTTGAGTTAATTCTGAAGGGTTTTTAATTAATTTTTTAGCTAAAATAGTAATAGTCCAAAACATAAATAAAATGGTGAAAGCACTTGCAAGTGCAGACATAAAGTTTACCATTTTTGCAATTTCAGTTACATCAGTTGAAAACATAGCAAAAAATGCTCCTAACATTTGAAATAGAGGTGCTCCTGGAGGATGCCCAACTTCTAATTTTACAGCTGTTGAAATGTATTCGCCGCAATCCCAGTAACTAACAGTTGGCTCTAAAGTTAATGTGTAGGTTAATAATGCAATTCCAAAAGTTATCCATCCTATTATGGAATTCCATTTGCTAAATTTGAATGAACTCATAAATTATTTTTTATCGTGGCGAATTTAACAAAATTAAACTTAACTATTGAATGTAAGTACGCTACAAACTATTTTTTTAGTATTAAAGAGTTGTTAAAATTTTATTTTTAAAAAAAAATGTAAAATTATTTGTTGAATAAAAACTTTGCGTTAAATTTGCACTCGCAAAATGACCCATGGTGTAATGGTAGCACTCCGGTTTTTGGTATCGTCAGTCAAGGTTCGAGTCCTTGTGGGTCAACTTTAATCCTGATAATCGTATGATTGTCAGGATTTTTGCATTTTAAAGCTTTTTGGGCGTAAAATTAATGCTACTAAATAGTTTTTAGAAACTAGTTTAAACTTAATTTAAAAGGGTTTTATAATCTTTTTTTATGTGTATTAATTGAAAAAAGTGTACTAGATTTTAAATATTTATTGAGTAGGGAAGGAGTATTGTATTAAAGGTGTTTAAATAATTTTGTATTTCAGTAGTTGAGTAACTATTGGAATAAACACTTTACATTATAAGTAATTAGAATAAAAAACAAAAGAGCTCGATAAAATATCGAGCTCTTTTATTTAAATATTATGTTTTAATTATTAAAACTATTCAACTTTGTTTTCTAGTAATTCAAAAAATTGTTCTAATTGAGGCATTAGTACAATTCTAGTTCTTCTGTTTCTAGATCTACCTTCAACCGTATCATTACTTTCTAAAGGTTTATACTCACTTCTACCGGCAGCAATTAATCTTTCTGGAGCAATATTAAAGTCGTTTTGTAAAACTCTAATAATAGAAGTAGAACGTTTTACACTTAAATCCCAGTTATCTTTAATTCCAGCTGTGCTAATTGGTTTGTTGTCTGTATAACCTTCAATCATAACTTCTAAATCTGGTTGTGCAGAAATTACTTCAGCTACTTTACTTAACACATTTTTAGCATCGTTAGAAACTGTTGAGCTACCACTTTTAAATAATAATTTATCAGCAATTGAAATATAAACAACTGTTTTTTCAACATCAACTTGTATATCCTCATCATTGAAACCATCTTTCAACACACTTTTTAATTTAAATCCTAAAGCAAGATTTATAGAATCTTTTCTAGTCATTGCTTTTTGTATGTGTTGGATATATTCGTCTTTTTTGCTCATTTGAGCTAATGTTTCTTTAATGTTATCAGATGCTGATTTAGACAATACAGTTAAATTATCAACATATTCTAACGTTTTTTCTTTGTCTTTCTTTAAACTTTCAACTTTAAATTCTAAAGCTGAAACTTTACTGTCCGATTCAATTCTACATTTCATTAAGTCAGCCTTTACATCAACTAACTCTTGGCTTTTTTTATTAAAGTTGCTTTCTAAATCTGCGTATTGTTTTTTAGAAACACAAGAACTTAAGCCAACTGATAATACTACTGCTACAATTAATAATTTTTTCATAATTCAAAAAAGGATTTTTAATGAAACAAATTTAATAAAAAGAAATGTAGTTTGTACATTTTTTGTATGATTTTAAGATGAATTTATGACTTTTTAAATAATATCTTTGTAGAAATTTTTAAAGCACACTATAATGAAGAATTTTTTGTTTCTATTAATTGGGTTAGTTTCTATTTCATGTGTAGAAAACACTAAAAAGTTAAATGTACTTACTGGAAATGCAATAGGAACTACATTTTCAATTAAGTATTTAGGTGATTCTACTATAGATTTTGAAAGTAAAATAGATAGTTTAATTACTGCAGTTAATAAATCTACTTCAACCTATATCCCTACCTCTGATATTTCAAAAATAAACAATGGAGATTCTACGGTTGTGGTTGATGAAATTTTTAAGGAAGTTTTTAAAAAATCGTATAAAATTTATAAAGAAACCGAAGGTCAATTTGATCCAACTGTTGGAATTTTAGTAAATGCTTGGGGATTTGGACCTAAAAAAACATTACAAAAATTAAGTGCTACTAAAGTAGATTCGTTATTGCAATATGTTGGATTAGATAAAATAAAAATTGAAAAAAATAGAGTTATTAAAGAATCTTCTGAAGTTTACTTGGACTTTAATGCTATTGGAAAAGGTTATTTAGTAGATGTAATTGGAAGAATGTTCGAAAAAAATAATGTAGAAAATTATTTAGTTGAAATAGGAGGAGAAATTAGAGCTAGAGGTTTTAATCAAAAAAGTATTCCATGGAGAGTTGCTATAGAAAAGCCAAATTTTGACAATACCCGAAGTTTTGTAACTGCAATTTCACTTAAAAATGAATCTATTGCTACATCTGGAAATTATAGAAAATTTAGACTTGCAGATAATGGCAAAAAATATGTGCATACTATTAATGCTAAAACTGGTTATGCTACAGAAAGTAATTTATTAAGTGCATCTGTAATTTCAGAAAAAGATTGTGCCGATGTTGATGGTTATGCAACTGCGTTTATGGCTATGGGTTTAGAAAAAACTAAAAAATTTATTGAAAAGCATCCAGAATTAAAAGTGTTTTTAATTTTTTCAAATAATAAAGGAGAATTAGAAACGTATGCTTCTTTTAATTTAGAGGAATAATTATTTAGTACAAACAGGTAAAATTTCACCTTTAACTAAACAATATTTTTTTATTAATTCTTCTGGTAAGGTTGAAGAATAATCAATTTCTTCAACTTTAAATCCAACAGCGCGAAGTCGATCAAAATAATCTCGTCCATACACTCTTACATGATCGTATTGTCCAAAATGTTTAGCGCGTTCTTCTGGAGAAGTTATTGAAAAATCTTCGTAGGTTTTTTCTCTATCTAATTCTTGTGGAATTTGAAAAATACCTAATCCGTTTGGTTTTAAAACCCTATACAATTCACTCATAGCTTTAGCATCATCTTCAATATGTTCTAAAACATGATTGCAGAAAACTACATCAAAACTATTGTTTTCAAAAGGTAAATTGCAAATATCAGCCTTTACATCTGCTATTGGAGAATATAAATCGGCAGTTATATAATCTAAATTTTTAAGATTTTTAAACCGATTTAAAAAGCATTGTTCAGGAGCAAGGTGTAGTACTTTTTTGTTTTCAGAAAAAAAATCAGTTTCGTTTTTTAAATACAGCCAAAGTAACCGGTGACGTTCTAATGAAAGTGTACTTGGCGATAATACATTTGAACGCTGTGTGCCATAACCATACGGTAAAAATTTTCGAAAACTTTTACCATCAATTGGGTCGGTAAAGGTAGTTCCTTTTAAAAATAAAGCAATTAATGGTCTAACCCAATAACTAACTTTAATTAATATTGGACGAGGAATGTTATTCAGAAAAAATTTAAATAGTTTGTTCAATTATTTATAAAACTAAAGGTTGTTTTCTAAATTCATCTTCTTCATTACTTTCAATACCTAGTTCTTTATAAACATACGCAAATGTAGAAAGTAGCTCTGGTTTTCCATCAACAATAGCAACATCATGTTCAAAATGAGCACTTGGTTTATTATCTTTAGTTAAAATAGTCCAACCATCTCTTAATTGATTTATTCGGTGTGTACCTAAATTTATCATAGGTTCAATAGCAACTACCATTCCTTCAATAAATTTTTTACCTCTTCCTCTACGCCCATAATTTGGCATTTCAGGATCTTCATGCATAACACTACCTAATCCGTGACCTACCAATTCTCTAACAACTCCGTAACCATGTTTTTCGCAATAGTTTTGAATTGCCCAACCAACATCTCCAACTCGGTTACCAGCTTTAAATTCGCGAATTCCTTCGTATAAACTTTCTTTTGTTATTTGTAATAATTTTTTGGTTTCCTCTGCTACTTCACCAACTTCAAACGTATAGGCATGATCTCCATAAAAACCATTTTTTAAAGCACCACAGTCAATTGAAATAATATCTCCGTTCTCTAAAGGTTTATTATTAGGAATACCATGAACAACTTGAGCATTTGGACTCATACAAAGTGTATTTGGAAAATCATACAGACCTAAAAATCCTGGAATAGCTCCGTTATCTCTAATAAATTCTTCGGCCAACTTATCTAGGTGTAAAGTTGTAACACCTGGTTTTACTTCTCTGGCTAATAATCCTAAAGTTTTAGATACTATTAATGCACTTTCGCGCATAAGTTCAATTTCTTCGCGAGTTTTTATTTTAATCATTTGATACAAAATTAATGAGGCAAAGGTAAATTAAAAAAATATAAAAGCACAGCGCTAAAGAAATAAAGTAAATTGTAAAAAACGCAAAATAAATGATCTTTGTTAGGGTTGTTTTACGAAATCATTATTAAATTTACACGATAAGCTAAAAAAAACCAATTATGTATAAACCAGTATCAGCAGAGCAAGCTGTAAAAGTTATTAAATCACACGATAGAGTATATATACAGGCAGCTGCGGCTGCATCCCAAATATTAATTAATGCAATGTCTGCCAGACATGAAGAGTTAAGAGGTGTTGAAGTTTGTCATTTACATATAGAGGGAGATGCGCCTTATGCAAACCCAATTTATAAAGATAGTTTTCATGTAAACTCACTTTTTATAGGTAAAAATGTTAGACACACTATAAAAGCGGGAAATGGAACTTATACACCAGTGTTTTTAAGTGAAGTACCTAATTTATTTAAAAGAAATGTGTTACCTGTAGATGTTGCTTTAATACAAGTTTCAACTCCTGATAAGCATGGATATTGCTCTTTAGGTGTTTCTGTTGAAGCAATTTTAGCGGTAATTTCGAATGCAAAAAAAGTAATTGCTCATATAAATGATCAAATGCCGAGAGTGCATGGTGAAGGATTAATTCATATTTCTGAATTAGATATTTTTGTTGAAGAAAGTGTTCCTATTCATGAGTTTCATATGCCAACGCCTTCTAAAATTGAAAACAAAATTGGAGATTATATTGCTGAATTAATTGATGATAGAAGCACCTTGCAAATGGGAATTGGTTCTATTCCAAATGCGGTATTGTCTCGTTTAGGAAATCATAAAGATTTAGGCTTGCATACTGAAATGTTTTCTGATGGAGTTATTGATTTAATTTTGAAAGATGTTATTAATGGAAATTATAAAGGTGTAAATGCTGGAAGAGCATTAACTACTTTTTTAGGTGGC
Source organism: Lutibacter sp. TH_r2 (assembly GCF_033101135.1). Lineage (NCBI taxonomy): Bacteria > Pseudomonadati > Bacteroidota > Flavobacteriia > Flavobacteriales > Flavobacteriaceae > Lutibacter > Lutibacter sp. TH_r2. The sequence goes on along the minus strand of NZ_JAWMPV010000001.1, from coordinate 635,981 downwards.
TCTAAACGTTTGTACGATTATGTAGATGATAATCCGTTTATTGAAATGCGCTCATGTGATTATACAAATGATGTGGTTAATATTAGAAAAAATCCAAAAATGGTCGCTATTAATTCTGCTATTCAAGTAGATTTAACTGGCCAAGTTTGTGCAGATTCTATTGGTGCTAATATGTTTTCTGGTGTTGGTGGACAAATGGATTTTATTAGAGGAGCTAGTTTAAGTGAAGGAGGAAAAGCTATTATAGCATTACCTTCTGTTACTAATAAAGGTATAAGTAGAATTGTTCCTTTTTTATATAAAGGTGCAGGAGTTGTTACAACTAGAGCAAACGTACATTATATAGTTACAGAATATGGTGTAGCAAATTTATATGGTAAAACCGTTAACCAACGTGTTGCAGAATTAATAAAAATTTCTCATCCAGATTTTAGAGAAAGTATGGAGCGTGAATATTTTGAAACAACAAAAAAATAGTTTATTTATTATAGAAAAAAGCCGTTTTCCTTTCAAAAGAAAAACGGCTTTTTAATTAATTTAAGAATCATAAATAATGCTAATATATTATTGATTGCATTGCACGTGCTGGTATATTAACTGGTATTGCCATTGTAGTTCCAACATATAAATTATAAGAAATATCTTTATTGGTTGTATTCATAACAACTGTTACAATTTTACCATCTTCATTTTTAAATGAAGTACTTTCTAAAAAACTAATACTTGAAGTTGTACTTAATCGTTTTGCATTAGGACGAATGTATTTTGAAAAATGTCCTATATAATAATAACTTGGAGTATAAATTATTTTGTCAGAAGATGTATCAGCATGAATTGGGGCAAAACACAAGTTTTGTACGTGGTTTGGTCCACCAGTTTCATCTAGTAAAATGTTCCAATCTGTCCAGCCAACTGTTCCTCTATTAAAATCATTAATCATAGATTTTCCATACCTTTCAGCATTTGGCCAGTATTGGTATTTTGCCGCGTCAAAAGCCTCGTTACAACCTTCAGTAAAAAGTAATTTTTTATCAGGGTATGCTTCTTGTACCGTTTGTAAAGCGTTAAAATTTGGTTCTCCACCTCTCCAATTTTCATACCAATGAAATCCAATTCCCCAAGCGTATTTTGAAGCTTCTGGGTCATCAAAAATAGTGCTAGCTCTATATGAAAGTAAATCACGATTATGATCCCAAACAACTATGTTTTTATCACCTAAACCTTCTTTTTCAAATGTTGGTCCTAAATAATTTTTAAGAAAATCACGTTCTTCTTCAGCAGTATAAATACAAGATTCCCAACGTTGTGTTGCCATTGGTTCGTTTTGTATAGTAATTCCCCAAACTGGTATTCCTTCTTTTTCGTAAGCTTGTATAGTTTTGGCATAATATTTTGCCCAAGCTTTATTAAATTCAGGTAATAATTTACCACCACCTAGCATGTCTTTTTTGCCTTTCATAAACGCTGGTGGACTCCATGGGCTCATATAAAATAACATTTTTCCACCTGCTTTTTTAATTGCTTGTTTAATCATTGGGATTCTATATTGCCTATCGTGTTCTATACTAAAAGTTTTTAGTTCTTTATCTCCTTCTTCAATATAAGTATAACTTTCACTACTAAAATCACAACTATGAATTGAAGTACGCATTAAAGTATAATCTATACCATCTTTTCCATAATAAGCAGAAAGTAATTCTTGCTGTTTTTCTTTAGATAATTTTGCAAAAACTTCAGCAGAAGCATCTGTTATGGCTCCTCCAATACCTATAAAAGTTTGAAATGAGTGATTTGGGTTTACAAAAACAGAATTAGCCGTTTCAGTTGGTTGATTGGCTTTAGAAAATTTTACCTCATCTGTTTTTGTAAGTCTTAAATTAGTGTCTTTTGCAGTTGTTATAATAACTGCTGTTTTACCTTCTATTTGTAGAGTTTCTTTTACAGGTTTTATTTTAGTGTTTTTTTGTTTTTGATTACAAGCAAAGGCACTTAAAACTAGTAGCAGAATAAATATTTTTTTAGACATATTATTTAATTATTATGTTTAATTTTTTGATAATATTTTGAGATGAATTTCCAACAAAAATTGTATAATTACCTTTTTCTAATTCCCAATTTGATATTGATTCATTATAATAAGAAAGGTCTTTAAGATTTAATTGTAGCTCAATAGTTTTAGATTCCCCTTTTTCTAAATGCACTTTTTTAAATGCTTTTAATTCTTTTAAAGCTCTATTAACCTTTGAGTTTGGTTTTCCAATATAAACCTGAATAACTTCTGCACCTTCTCTATCTCCAGAATTTGTAACCGTAGTTGTAATAATAATTTTATCATCTTGTTTATAAACCTTCTTATTAGCTCCAACATTTGAGATTTTAAAAGTAGTGTATGACAATCCTTCACCAAAAGCAAATTGAGGTTTTATTTTTTTTGTATCGTGCCAACGATAACCGACTAAAATATCATCTTTGTAATATTGATTGATACTATCTCCTGGGTAAGACAATTCACCATAATAATGCGCTGAATTATCTTTTAATTTTTTAGGGAAAGAGAAAGGGAGTTTACCAGAAGGATTTACATCTCCACTTATTATTTCGGCTAAAGCTTCACCTGTTATACTTCCTAAATACCATCCTTGGATAAGTGCTTTTATTTTTAAAATCCAAGGTGTTTCAACTGCATTTCCGCTAATTAAAACTACTCCTACATTTTGATTTACTTTTAAAATTTCATTTAATAGTTCGTTTTGACCAAATGGTAATTCAAATGATTTTCTATCATCACCTTCACAATCTTGTTGATGGTTTTTATTTAATCCACCAAAATATAATATAATATCAGATTTTTTTGCAACTTCAATTGCTTCTTTTTTAAGTTTTTTATTGTCAAATTCAGTAGGAATAATTTCTCCGTAAATGGATGGTCCTGAAGAATAACCCATTGCATGTAAAACTGTTGCGTTTTTAAATTTATTTTGAATTCCTTCTAATGGTGAAATTTCAAATTGAGCTTTTAATTCTGAAGAACCTCCTCCTAGAGTCATTTTTTTGGTTGCATTTTCACCTATAACAGCTATTTTTATTTTTTTTATAGTATCAATAGGGAAAAAAGAATTGTTGTTTTTTAGCAACACTATTCCTTCTGATGCTATTTTTTTTGCTGTTGAATGATGTTCTTTAGTGTTCATTTTACCAAAAGAACGATTTTTGTTCATGGTAGTTTTAAACATTAAGCCTAAAATTCTTTTTACTTTATCATCAATAAATGCTTCTTCAATTTCACCAGACTCTACCATTTTTAATAAAGGTAGTGCCATGTAATAGTTGTCGTAAGCATTTTTTAAAGAGTGTGTTAGTCCATCTGTTCCTGTTCCCATTTCAATATCTAAACCATATAAGGCAGATTGTTTAGTATTGTGAGTAGCTCCCCAATCGGATATTATTACACCGTTAAAATTCCAGTCTTTTTTAAGAATAGTATTTAGTTTTTCATTATGACTACAATATTGCCATCTAAATTGATTGTAAGCACTCATTATAGACCAAACTTTACCTTTTTCAACAGCTGCTTTAAATGCAGGTAAATAAATTTCGTGCAAAGCTCTATCACTAACTTCAACATTAATATGTGTTCTCCATTTTTCTTGATTATTTAATGCATAATGTTTAACACAAGCAGCAACACCATTTTGTTGAATACCTTGTATATATGGAACAACCATTTTTGAAGCTAAATATGGATCTTCCCCCATGTATTCAAAATTTCTTCCATTTAAAGGAGTTCTATAGATGTTAACTCCTGGCCCTAATAAAACGTCTTTTTTTCGGTAACGAGCTTCTTCACCAAGGCTTATGCCATACTCTTTGGATAGTTTAGGGTTAAAAGTTGCGGCTAAACAAGTTAATGCAGGAAAAGCAGTAATTGAATCGTTTGTCCATTCTGCATGTTCCCATTTATCCCAACTAATTTCAGCTCTAACACCATGTGGTCCATCAGACATCCATAATTCTGGTATCCCAAGTCTGGGAACACCAGGTGTGCTAAATTTTGATTGTGCATGAATCATAGCAATTTTTTCTTTTAACGTAAGTTTAGAAAGAATACTATCAATATTATTTTTGTTTTGTGCGTTTAAGTTATTTGAACAAAATAAAATTAATACACTGCAAATTAAAATAGCGATTATAAATTGGGTGTATTTCATAAATTAAAGGTTAAATATTAGTACGATTTAAAATTTATTGAGTAGCTGGTTTTTCTCAATTATTTGTTTAAAAAAGCCGTTTTCTTTAAAGGAAAACGGCTTCTAAACTTAATTAATTATTATGAATATTAATAACCTGCATTTTGATCTTCTTCATTAATCAGACTATTTCTACTTATTTCACTAGATGGAATTGGATATAATGCATGTTTAGATTGATATCCATAACTTGATAGTTCAGCATCTGCCATTCCCCATCTAACTAAATCCCAGAAGCGTTGTCCTTCAAAAGATAATTCTAATTGACGTTCAGTTACAATAGCATCAAATAAAGCGTCACCGGTAGCAGTAACATCTGGTAACCCAGCTCTATATCTAACTTTATTTAATTCTATGATAGCTTTTCCATCTTCATCGTTTTTATGATAAGCTTCAGCGGCCATTAATAATACATCTGCATATCTTAATAATCTCCAATTAATACCATAATTTAACTCGTTAATTGGACCATCAGTATCTTCAGTTCTTGTAACGTATTTTAAGCGTATATAGCCTTCATAATCATGGATTCCTGCATCAGGTTCAGTTACTGATCCTCCTGCGGCAATTAAATCTTCTTCTGAAATTAATGTTGCATTTTTTCTAACCATATCGCCTGCATTTTCGTAGGCTTCACCAATTTTAGCAGTTGGTAAATTGAAACCCCAACCGTTTGCAACACCAATTGCTGCTACATCAAAAATACCATCACCTCTTGGTCCCATAAGTTGTGCGTGGATGTTACTTTCAGGTCTTCCTCCCCAAGGGAAATTACCCCAGTCGTATTGTTCGGTACTTACATAAGAAAGTTCAATTAAAGATTCAATTCCATGTTCGTTTTCAGTTTTCCATATATCTTCAAAATTTGGTTCTAAATCAAAAGCCATACTAGATATAACTTTTTCAAATTCAATACTTGCAAGGTCATATTTTTCTTGAAATAAATACACTTTTCCTAATACAGCTCGTGCAGCTTCATTAGAGATTCTAAAAGGTTGACTAATTGCGCTTTTTGCAGGTAACCCATCAATAGCGTCAGTTAGATCATTTTCAATTTGAACATAAACTTCACTTTTTGGAGATCTTGCTAGTGCAAACTCATCAATAGTTTGTGGAGTTGTAATACGTAAAGGAACATCTCCAAATAATGTAACTAATTCAAAATAGCTATATGCTCTTAAAAATTTAGCTTCTGCAATAAATTTGTTTTTTGAACTTAATTCTGAAGCTTCTAATTTTTCAATTAAAACGTTAGCTAAACCAATTGTTTTGTAATAACCTTCCCAAACACCAGTTATTGAAGGGTTATCTGCTACGTGTTCAAAATCATCTATTTGTTGTAATTGTGATTGATCTCCAGAATTACCTCCAGCTGCATTTGCGCAATCTCCAGGTAAAACTTTTAAGAAAAAAGCACTGTGCCAAGGTCTGTTATAGTTCCAGGCCATTAGATCGTATATACCATAAATTACAGATTCTGCTTCTTCATCGGTAGTTAAAAAGTCATCTTCGTTAATTAATCCAATTGGATCAACTTCGGTAAAATCGTCACTACAAGATGTGTTCAGAAAAGAGATTAACACACCTAGTATTATTATTTTAATATATTTTTTCATTGTTTACTTTTTTAAAATTATAAGTTTACTGATAAACCAAATATTATTTTTCCAGGAATTGGGTACACACCTCTATCAATACCTTGACTTAAGTTATTTGTACTTCCTGCTTCAGGATCTAAACCTTCGTATTTTGTAAATGTGAAGTAATCTTCAAGTGAAACAAAAAAGCGTAAACGATCTAAACTTAATTTTTCAATAATTTCTTTTGGTAAATTATATCCAAATTGAATTTGTTTAATTCTCATATATGATCCATCTCCAATCATTAAATCACTTCGGTATAATTCATCACTTGTTACATCTGCTTTTGGATAAGAAGCAACATCCCCAGGTGCTGTCCATCTGTTGTCAAATAAGAAAGATGGTTTATTAGAATAAATTCTATCTGTTCTATTCCACATCATGTAGATTTCGTTTCCGTAAGTTCCTTGGAAATTTAAATTAAAATCGAAGTTTTTGTAACCTAAATTAATTTGTCCACCATATAGTAAATCTGGATGTGGATCTCCAATGTTTGTAATATCATTTGGTGTAATATCACCACTTCCATCAACATCAACTACAATTACTTCACCTGTTGCAGGGTCTATACCATCTGTTTTATAACCTCTAAAGTACCAGATTGGTTCACCTTCTTCAAAACGAGTTGTTCCTGTAAAACCTCTAACTTCAACTCCATCAATTGGAGAGTCAACTGCTAGTTTTGTAACTTCGTTTTTAAGTGTTGAAAGGTTTAAGTTAACACTATATCTAAAATCTCCTACATTATCATTATAACCTAATTCAAATTCCCAACCTTTGTTGGTAACTGTACCACCATTAAAACTTCCGTATTGGCGACCTACAGAAAGAGGAATTAAACTGTTTCCACTTACAATTAAATCTTTTGTTTTTTTGTCGAAATAATCTGTAGAGAATTTTAATCTACCGTCAAAAGCTCTTAAGTCTAAACCTAAATCTAATTGTTCTGAAGTTTCCCAAGTTAGATCTGGGTTTGGTATTGAACCAGCTTCATAACCAGGTAAAAAACCACCATTTCCATCAGGTATTTTTATACCTTCACTAACAAAAAACTGTAAATCTTCGTTACCTAATAAGTTTTGATCACTACCAACTTGTCCCCAAGAAGCTCTTAATTTTAAGTAATCAACTTTTAATTCGTCTTTCCAAAAATCTTCTTTTGAAATTACCCAACCAGTAGAGATTGAAGGGAATAAACCAGCATCGTTTTTAGGAGAGAACGCGCTTGATTTGTCATAACGTAATGTTCCTTCTAATAAGTATTTATCATCGAAATCATAAGAAAAACGTCCAAATAATGAAGTTTTTTTACGTTCAATAAAAGTACCACCTACTTGATCTAAATCATCGTTTTGTGTAAAATCATGATACGCATAGTTGTCGCCTTCTTTTGGCATTGGTCCAGAGAATAAGTACCAGTTTGGAGATTGATATTTTTCAGCAGACATACCAGCTAAAATAGTGTAATTGTGTTTGCCTATGTTACTTTTGTAGGTAGCAAAATTTTCCCATTGCCAAGATGTATTTTTTGTAATATCATCTTGTACTGTTGCTAAAGAATTTTGTCTTTCAGAAGATACATAGTAAACCGGATTCCAATTGTGTTGTGTAGAATAGTTTACATCAACACCAAATCTAGTAGTAATAACAAGTTTTTCAGTTGGTTTAATATTGGCAAAGAAAGTACCTAATATTTTATCGGTTTTTGTATTTCTATTTTGAATTGTTAGCATAGCTACTGGATTTGCAATTTCTCCAGTTACATAAGCTGGTAAACCATAATATTGTCCATCGCTATTAGTTAAAATAGTTTGTCCAGCATTTACTAAATCAGTTACATTACTTGGAACACCATCATAAACTACAGGTGTTAATGGATCCATTAAAATGGCATTGTTTAAAATACCTCTATACTCATCATCTTCATCAATTACACTTCTTGCAGTATTAGAATATGTTAAGTTATTTCCAATTTCTAACCATTTTTTAATTTGATGTTTAGAGTTTAAACGTGCAGTATAACGTTTAAAATTAGCTTGACTTCCACCAACAATACCATCTTGGTTTGTATAAGAAGCTGAAACTAGATAGGTAGATTTTTCATTTCCACCTGCAAAACTTAAATGATGTTTTTCCATCCAAGCATCTTCAAAAACTTCATTTAACCAGTTTGTGTTTACTCCATTTGAAGCTATATTTTGCACACCAGCTTCATTTAAATAAGTTCTGTATTGAGACTCATTCATTAAATCCATTTTTGTACGTTCACTTTGAATACCAAATTGTGAATTGTATGATATTACTGGGTGTTCGTAGTTTTTACCAGATTTAGTAGTTACAATTACAACTCCATTTGCACCTTCAGTACCATAGATTGCTGAAGAAGCAGCATCTTTTAAAACTTCAATAGATTCGATATCTCCAGCTTCTATATTGTCAATACTATATGTTTTCATACCGTCAACAATATAAATTGGATCAGAATTACCATTTGAGCCTGTACCTCTAATTCTAATTTTTGATGCAGAACCTGGAGAACCAGAGTTTGTTAAAACCGAAATACCAGAAACTTTACCTTGCATTGCTTGTTCAACTCTTGTTGAAGCATTGTTTTGAATGTCGTCAGATTTAATACTAGAAATTGCTCCGGTTACTAAACTTTTCTTTTTAGATCCATAACCTACAACAACAATTTCTTCAAGTGAGTTTGCATCTTCAACTAGAATAATATTGAATGTGCTTTTTTCATTAACTTGAATTTCTTGAGAAGCATAACCTACAAAACTAATTTGTAAAACTGCATCGGAAGAAACTTGAGATAAAATAAAATTACCGTCAAAATCTGTGGTTGTTCCATTTGTTGTTCCTTTGACCACTACATTTGCACCAGGTAAAGGTCCATTAACATCAGATATAGTCCCTTTTATTTCTTGCGCTTGTGTAATTGAACACAGCATAAGGAATAAAAACACTGAAATACCTTTTAAAAATTTAATTTTCATAAAAAAATGTTTTAATTAATTGTTCTTTTTTATTTGGTTAACTTTAAGTTAATGCTATTTTTTGATAGATATAAGCTGATAATTAAATATTTATAGCAATAACTTACACAAAGTTATAAGTTATGTTAAAAGAATGTTAATTGATTTTTGTCATTTCTTTGTATTTTTATTTCAAGTTTTATTAATATTGGTTTATGATAGTAAATGCTCACAGAGAAATAACTAGGCTTATACCCGAGGATAGTTTTTTGGTTGAAGAAAGAATTAAAGACGACTTTGATTTTCCAATTCATTTTCATCCAGAATATGAGTTAAATTTTATTTACAAAGGTAAAGGAGTAAAGAGAATAATTGGGGATCATACAGAAGTGATTGATGATTTAGAACTGGTTTTAGTAGGTCCAAATATTGTTCATGGTTGGACTTTAAATGATTGTACTTGTAAAGAAATTTATGAAATAACTATTCATATTCATAATGATTTATTAGGTGATAAAATGTTGTCTAGAAGAATATTTAAACCTATTAAAGAAATGTTTAGCAGATCTAAACATGGGATTCTTTTTTCTAGAGAAACCACAAATTTTATAATGCCGAGGTTAATGGTATTGCCCAGAATACAGGGAATAAGGTATTATTTAGAGTTTATTTCTATATTAAATGATTTGGCGGAATCAAAAAATCAAACGCTTTTATCAAAATCTAGTGTTGAAAAAGAGGATTTTCACAATAGTGATAAGATTAAAATTGTTTACGATTATATTCAACAAAATTTTTCAAGAACTATAACATTAAATGAAATTTCAGAATTGGTAAATATGAGTCCTGTTTCGTTCAATAGATTTATTAAAAAAAGAACAGGTCAAACATTTATACATTATCTAAACGCTACTAGAATTAGTTTTGCTTCTAGATGGTTGCTAGAAACAGATTTGAGTATTGGTGAAATTAGCTTTAAATGTGGATTTAATAATTTAGCAAATTTTAATAGACTTTTTAAAAAAGCTAAACATTGTACACCAAAAGAGTTTAAAAATGAATTTGTTGGAATTAAAAGAACTTTATAAAAAAAAAGGGTTCAATTCTAAGTAGAACTAAACCCTTTTAAAGTTAAATAGTATTGTATTTTAATTCGAAATTTGTTTCTAAATTAATTTGTTAATAAACTATCCCATTATTACTTCAACTTTATGTTCTTTATTAGAGTCTAAAATAGGGATTATTGTTGACTCTATTTTTTCTCCATTTACTCTAATTTCCTTAATTCCTTTACATACTTTATATGGATTTTTAACATGAATATTGTAAACGGTTCCTCTAAATACTCGTTTTACGTTAAATTCTTTCCATTCTGAAGGAATACATGGATTTATTGAAAGACCATTATAATCTGGTTTTATACCTAATATATATTGAGTAATTGCATAGAAGTTCCAAGAAGCTGTTCCTGTTAACCAAGAGTTTTTTGCTTCGCCTGGTTTGTGTGCTTCTTTACCAGCAATCATTTGGCAATAAACATAAGGTTCAACTTTATGTAACTCTGAAATTTCTTCTAAAAAACTGGGTGCTATTTTTGAATAGTATTCAAATGCCTGATCACCGCGTCCAAGTATGGTTTCAGCAATCATAATCCAAGGATTGTTATGGCAAAAAACACCTCCATTTTCTTTGTACCCTATAGGGTAAGTTGAAATCTCACCATATTCTTCATAATATTTTGAATAAGCTGGGCTATTTAAAACAATTCCATAATCACAATCTAAATATTTTTTAACCGAGTCTAAAGATTTTTTAACCATGCCGTTTTCTAGACCAATTTCAGCCATTGAACACCAACCTTGAGATTCGATAAATATTTTTCCTTCTTCGTTTTCATTGGATCCAACTTTGTTTCCGTAGTAATCGTATGCTCTTAAAAACCAGTCGCCATCCCAACCGTAATTTTTAACTGCTTCAGACATGTTATTAATGTGTTTTGCAGCAAAAATTGCTTCATCATCTAAATGTAGTTCTCTACAAAGTTTAACAAATTCTTTTCCATAAACCACAAATAATCCAGCAATCATAAGCGATTCTGCTGTTTTTCCTTTTTTGTTACCTGTAGTTTGAAAAGATTCGTTAGGGTCTTGAGAAAAACAGTTGAGGTTTAAACAATCGTTCCAATCTGCTCTTCCAATTAACGGAAGATTATGAGGTCCAAGATTATTTACAACGTGATAAAAGGATACTTTTAAATGTTCAAAAAGTGATTTTGCTTTTGAAACATCATTATTAAAAGGAACCTTTTCATTTAGAATAGAAAAATCTCCAGTTTCTTTAATATATTCTGTTGTTGATAGAATAAGCCATAATGGATCATCGTTAAAATCACCGCCTAAAGTTGCATTTCCTTTTTTAGTTAATGGTTGGTATTGATGGTAACAAGAGCCATCTTCAAATTGAGTTGAAGCAATGTCAATGATTCTTTCTCTAGCTCTTTCAGGAATTTGATGCACAAAGCCAATAAGGTCTTGATTTGAATCTCTGAAACCCATTCCGCGTCCAATACCAGATTCAAAAAAAGATGCTGATCTAGACATGTTAAAGGTAACCATACATTGGTATTGGTTCCAAATATTAACCATTCTGTCTAATTTTGGCTCGTTAGAAGAAATGTTTATTTTACCCAATAAATTATCCCAATACAGTGCTAAATCGTTTAAAGCATTTTCTACTTTTTCTTTAGTATTGTATTTGGCAATCATTTCCTTTGCAGGTTTTTTATTAATTACCGACTTACTTTCCCATTTGTCTTTTGCATCTACTTCAACATAGCCTAACATAAAAACAAAGTCTTTTTCTTCATTAGGTTTTAGGCTAACCTCAATGTAATGCGAAGCAATTGGTGACCATCCATGTGCTTCAGAATTTGATGCTTTTCCGTTTTCAACCGCTTGTGGAGATTCAAAACCATTGTACAAACCAATAAATGATTCTCTATCAGTATCAAAACCATTAATATTCTGATTTACAGAGAAAAAAGCATAATGATTTCTTCTTTCTTTAAACTCTGTTTTATGGTAAATTACAGAGTCTTCAACTTCCACTTCACCAGTGTTTAGGTTTCTTTGAAAATTAGTCATATCATCTTCAGCATTCCAAAGCGCCCATTCTATAAACGAGAATAGTTTTATGTTTTTTTCTTTTGATGAAGTATTTTTTAGTTTTACATGTTGAATTTCACCTAAAAAATCAAGTGGAATAAATTGTAGAACTTCAGCATTAACACCATTTTTTTCTCCAATAAATTTGGTATAGCTTAAGCCATGTCTACACTCGTACTTATCTAATTTTGTTTTAACAGGTTTCCAACCTGGAGACCAAATAGTATCTTCATCTTTAATGTAAAAATATTTTCCACCATCATCAATTGGAACATTATTATATCGATATCTAGTTAATCTTCTAAATTTGGCATCTTTGTAAAATGAATAACCTCCACCTGTATTCGATGTTAACGAAAAGAAATCTTTATTTCCTAAATAGTTAATCCAAGGATAAGGAGTTTTAGGCTCTGTGATAACATATTCTTTATTATCATCATCAAAATATCCGTACTTCATAGTTGGTTAATTTGTGTTTTGGAGTGTTTTTATTTTATTAAAAATAAAAACACTCTAAACAATTAGTTTGGTTTATTTATTATCTGGTTTTGTTGTTCGTTTAGTCTTCTTGAATTTAGTTCTGTAGTAATTTCATTCAATTTATTTTGGTTTAAAGGGTATAGTGTCATTAACCCAGCAGCTACAACTGTAATAATTGCAGGTACCCAACTCATTAACATTATTATACCAGGAATAGCACCTTTTATGGAAGATGTATCCTGACCATTATAATTAAAAGCTCCTAATATTAATCCAATTATTGCTCCAGCTATTCCACCTCCAAACTTGGTTGCAAATGAGCCAGCGGAATAAATAAGGCCTGTTGCTCTTCTACCATTTTTAAATTCTGAATAATCGGCTGCATCACCTAACATTGCAAAAAACAAGGTTGGAAAAATTGCTGCTGCAAATTCTGAAACAATTCCTATGGTGAATATTGCGCCAATATTTTCTGGACTGCAAAACACTAACAAAGCATTTACGCCTCCAGAAAATAAAAGTGCGTAAATAAACAAGTTTCGTTTTCCTAGTTTTCTTCCTAATGGAGAGGTTAGCATAGCTCCAGCTACTGAAGCTAACATTAAACCTACCAAGAATGAAGCTGCCAATAATTGATTGTTTAAATAATGTGTAAAGTAAATAACAGTAATTCCTTGCTTTATAGAATTGTAAATGTTGAATAAAAGTCCAATTACTAATAATACAAGCCAAGGTTTATTTGATATTAAATCTTTTAAATCTTGTTTTAAATTATTTTTTTGAGATTTTGGAGGTTGTACTCTTTCTCTTGTTGTATAGAATGTTATAAACATAAAAAGGGCTAAAAAAGCTGACATTACATACATGGAATTGCTATAACCTTTTTTTTGATCTATAATTGAAATATTGCTTTCCTCTATATTTTCTTCACCTGAAACTATAAATGAGTATTTTTTATGGGCTTCCATAGAAAAACTTTTTCCACGTGTAGGTGTGTTTTCTTCTGAAGTAATAGTAGCATCTTCCCAAACAAATGTTGCTATTCCATCTTCAGTTTTTATGTTTACATTTTCTATATTTTTTGAAGATGAAACTTCAACTTTAAACTTTTTATCTGCTAAATTATCAACCTTTATACTAGGGTTAACGTTTCCAAAATACGCTACTAAAAATAGTAAAGCACCTTGAACTAACATTCCACCAGCAAAGGCTCCTACCATTCTAAAAGAACCTAAAGTTGTACGTTCTTTGTCATCACCAGTCATTACGGCCATTAAAGCACCGTAAGGAATGTTGTTGGCGGTATAAAGTAAGGTGAAAACTATATAGGTTATATATGCGTAAATAATTTTACCAGAGTTGCTAAAATCGGGGCTAGTAAATAACAAGGCAAGTATTACTGCTAAAGGAATGGCTGTCCATAAAATCCAAGGGCGAAATTTTCCATATTTAGATTTAGTTCTGTCTCCAATAATTCCCATTAGAATATCGCTAATTCCATCACTAAACCTTGCTACTAAAAATAAAACACCAACTGTAACTGGATTTAATCCAAATACATCAGTATAAAAAATGAATAAAAATGTAGCAACTCCTCTCCATGCAATATTTGCTGCTCCATCACCTAAAGCATATCCAATTTTTTCTTTTAAACTTAATTTATTGTTTGTCAGCATTTCTTGTATTTATTATTTTCAAAATTAGAAAAGTAATATACAAGCTTTTAATACATTTTTGTCTTTTATGTAAACATTATTATATTAATTAAAAACAAAAAAAAAGCCGTTTTCGAAAGAAAACGGCTTTTTTTTAAATCTATAAAATTACTCTTGATAAGAGTGTTTGTATGGTTCTCCACTAATAATTTTAAGCATATCTGCTTCAACAGTTTCTCTTGGATACTCTACAAAACGACCAATTTCTTCATTGTTTTTATAGAATATAAAAGTTGGAACTCTGTCTATATTAAAACCTTTTTCTAAACTATCTGGTGTAACCTTATCTCGGTCAACAGCAATTAGTTCCAAATTATTCATGTTAAATTCTGTTGCTTCTAAAACTTTGTAAAATATAGGTGTTTGTTCTTGACTGTCGCTGCACCAAGTTCCCATAAAAGCTTTTATTGTTACATTATTTATCAAAGGTTTTAGTTTTGAAATAATTTCATTATTTAAGCTATAGTCTTCATAACCAGATTCAAACCATTCGTTAAAAGGTTCTTGTAAAAATTGATTTTTAGTTGTAACTCCAATTAAATCGCCATCTTCGTTTAAAGTTGCTTTTGTAACTTTTGGTTGTTGATTACAAGCAAAAAATAGCGTTGTAATAAATAGGCTTAAAATTATTTTTTTCATTTGTTTAAAAATTCAATGGTGTGAAAATTAAATTAATGAATGTTGTGTCATTTCTTCTGGTTGCTCTATTCCCATTAGTTTTAAAATAGTTGGAGCAATATCACCTAAAACACCGCTATTGATGTTTTTTAAATCTTTGTCAACTAAAATAAATGGAACTGGGTTTGTTGTATGTGCTGTATGAGGTGATCCATCAGGGTTCACCATAGTTTCACAGTTTCCGTGATCTGCTATAACTAATACCGTATAGTCATTTTCTACTGCTGTAGTAATTACATCTTTTACACATGAATCTACAGCCTCACAAGCTTTAATAGCTGCTTCCATTACACCTGTGTGTCCAACCATATCTCCGTTTGCAAAGTTTAAACAAACAAAATCAACATCACCTTTTTCTAATTCAGGAATAATAGCATCTTTAATTTCGTAAGCACTCATTTCTGGTTTTAAATCGTAGGTTGCCACTTTTGGAGAAGGGCATAATAAACGTTTTTCACCTTCAAATTCTTGTTCTCTTCCACCTGAAAAGAAGAAAGTTACGTGTGGATATTTTTCAGTTTCAGCAATTCTAATTTGTTTTTTTCCTGCTTTTTCTAAAACTTCACCTAATGTATTTTCTAAATTTGCTGTATTATAAATTACGTTAATTCCTTTGTAAGTTTCATCGTAATTTGTAATTGTTACATAATGAAGAGGAAGCGTTTTCATATCAAACTCTGGGTAATCTTGTTGCGTTAACACTTCTGTTAATTCTCGACCTCTATCTGTTCTATAGTTAAAGAAAATAACTACATCGTCTTCTTGAATTTTTGCTTTAGGATTACCTTCAGCATTAGTCATAATAATTGGTTTGATGAATTCATCAGTTACATCATTATCATAATTTGCATTCAAACTAGCTACAGCATCTGTTGATTTTTCACCAACAGCATTCACCATTGCATCGTACGAAACTTTAACACGTTCCCAACGTTTATCTCTATCCATTGCATAATAACGTCCACAAATTGAAGCTATTTCTCCAGTTGTTTCAGCCATGTATTCTTGAACATCGTTAATAAAGTAAGCTCCAGATTTTGGGTCACAGTCTCTACCATCAGTAAATGCATGTAAATACACGTTTTCTGCATTGTTTTCAGCAGCTACATCTAAAAGACCTTTTAAATGATTAATATGAGAATGTATACCACCATTAGAAACTAAACCTAATAAGTGAATGTTTTTGTTGTTTTCTTTAGCGTAATTTAAAGCATCTAATAACACTTTTTCTTTTCCTAAAGTTTTGTTTTCAACAGCCATATTAATTCTAACCAAGTTTTGGTAAACAATACGTCCTGCTCCTAAATTCATGTGTCCAACTTCACTATTACCCATTTGTCCAACTGGTAATCCAACATGTTCACCATCAGTACGTAAACTTGCGTTTGGATATAGGTTGTATAAACTATCTATATAAGATGTTTGGGCATTAAAAATTGCAGAAACTTTTGGATCTTGAGTTATTCCCCAACCATCTAAAATCATTAAAATTACTTTCTTATTCATCGGAAATTATGTTAATTATTTTTGAAGTTCAAATATACAAATGAATCTGCTTAACTACCTTAAAATTAGGCGTTAATTGAATGTTAATTTACTAAAACGATTGCGATATTTTAATAATTATTAAAAGTAGATAAAAAATTTGTTAGGTGTTAAATACTTGTTAAATACTATAGTTAGGCTTAACATTTTTAGTTTTAGGTAGTCTTTTAAGTATAATTATTAATGTTTAAATATTTTAAATTATGAAGAAATTTTTAGTTACCACAGTATTTTTTTTCGCAGTTGTAAGTATAACAACAGCGTCAACCATTACATCAAATTTTAAATCGTTAAATTTCACCAAAAAGACCTTAACCATTAATGCTTTTTGTAAGTTAATTCAAATGGGAGATTATGAAGCAGTTAAATCTTTAATTAATGAAGGAGTAGATGTTAACAAAAAATCAAATGGGTTAACACCTTTAATGTTTGCCGCAAGACATAATAGAGTTAAAATTGCTAAATTATTAATAGCAAATGGAGCAAAATTAAAAATGAAATCTGATAAAGGATTTACAGCATTGAAGTATGCTGAATTATCAAATGCAACAGAAGCAAAAATAATAATTGAACATGCATTAATTGCTCAAAAAAATAAGCGAAAAAATAGAATGGTATAGTTAATTTATGTTTTGCAAAAAAAAAGGAGCTGAATTATAATTCAGCTCCTTTTTTATAAGAAAATTTTACTTTTAAAATGCATATAACTAAATTAGTTTATTGAAGTTTAACTAGTATTAGTTATTGTTTATATTAATTGTTCTAATTGGAAACGGAATGTTAATATTATGTTTATCAAAAGATTTTTTCAATTCTATAATAACTTTACTTTTTGCCTTTAATATTTCTAAACTACTTTGTCCGTTAACCCAAAATCTAGAGATAAAATTAATGGAGCTACTTCCAAATTCGGTATAGTAAAATTCTATTTCTTCATTTATTTCTTTCTGATTGTAAAGTTTTGATATAACATTTTTAGTAATTTTTTTTACTTCATCTAAATCTGATTCATAACCTACACCACAATTAATAACAACGCGCATTTTTGTGGTAAGTGAGTAGTTTTTAAATGGGTTTTCCATTACCATTTTGTTTGGAATAATTACCATATTATTATCGGCTTCCTTTAGTACTAAATAACTTAACGCAATATCAACTACTTCACCCGAAAAACTATTAGTTTCTATCCAATTTCCTAATTTAATATTTTTTCTAAATGATAGTACAATCCCTGCGATTGTATTGGATAACGTACCTTGAAGTGCTAAACCAATAATAATACCCGAAATACCTACACCAGTTAATAAACCTGTTATAGATTTTCCAAGATTTAAAGCACTTAAGGCTAAAAATAAACCTGCGAGTACAACTACGGAAGCTGTTAACCTTGCTATTAATTTTGTAACAGCATTTTGTTTAACTTTTTTATAGAGTAGTTTTAAAGTGGTTTTATATATAAATCTAGATAAGAAAAAACTTATTAATAGAACAATAGTTGCTATTGCTAAATTGGGTAAATTAGTTATAAATAACTCCCACCAGTTTTTAAGTTTACTTGTTATTATAGAAAGTGTGTTTTGAAGAGGTGTAATCATAGTATATTTTTAGTTAATAATTAGCTTTTACTTTTAGGTGTATTTTTATTTACACCAAGAAGTAAACATCCAATTTCTTTTTTCTATACCTCTCATAAAGTCTGTTACTATTTGCTCTGTTACATTGTCTCCAGTTTCTAAAGAAGCATTTATTACATTTAGCATTTTATCATGTAGAATACCATAATCTTTTAATACTTCAGTAACCATTTCAATAGGTGACATTTTAGCGGAATCTACTTCTTTGATTTCAGACATAGCTAAAGTTTCTTTAATAGTTATGGAAGGTTTTAATCCAAATACACGTATTCTTTCAGCTATAATGTCAATATTTTCTTTAACTGTATTGTATTCGTTTTCAAACTCTTTGTGTAATTCAAAAAATTCTTGACCGTCAACATTCCAGTGAAAGTTTCTTAATTTGTTGTAGTGTATAAAATAATTTGCCATTAGATCATTTAAACTAACTACTATTTCAGCTGTTTCTAAATAGGTGAATCCTAATTTTCTAAATGGTTTTTTTACTGTTTTTTTTGTTTGATCTACTATAGTGTTCATATGTTATCTGTTTTTATAATTAATAATCTATTAGTATAAAAGCTATATTTTAGCTTAAGTACAGTTATTTTTTTTTTGAATAAAAAGAGGAAGGTGTATTATAGACTTTATTAAGGCCTAGATAACATTTATTGTAGTATGTGTTTGTAATAATAACATACTATTAATATACAGGTTTAAATGGAAAAGTCAAATCTTTAACACTTTTTAACAAGTAGAAAAAGAGTTGATTTTTTTAAAGGAGATGTATTTTAAACCTCTTCAATACTTAATTTAAGAAGGGTTTTAGTTGAAGTGTAAATTTAATGTAAGCTCTAATTTTTATATTTTTCTATTGCTTCTTTAATTTTTTCAATTCTATTTTCAGGATCTGGGTGTGTGCTCATTCTTTCTGGTGTTCTATTTGGGCCTGCAGCTTCTTTTAAAATTTTCATAACACCAATTAATTCATTTGGATTGTACCCAGCATCTATCATAAATTTTACACCTAAATCATCGCTTTCTAATTCATCATCTCTTCCATAGCTTAAGTTTAATACATTTGCAATTGCCGCTGCGCCTTGTGCTGTACTTGGATCAAAACCTACAGAGACACCACTTAATATACCTTGTGTTAAACCTTGTTTAGCCATGCGTTCAGCTGAATGCCTACCTACAACGTGTCCAATTTCATGACCTAAAACACCAGCCAATTGGTCTACGTTTTCTAATTTAGAAAACAAAGCGTATGTAATAAAAATTTGTCCTCCAGGTAATGCAAAAGCGTTAATGGTTTGTGGATCACGAAGTAGGTGAAAATCATAGGTGTAAGCAGTTTGTTTAGCAATACTATTATTTACTAATTTTTGCCCTACTTCATCTACTAATTTTTGGTAATTCTGATCAGGATATAAACCACCATGTTGTTGTGCCATAGTTGGGGCACTTTGGAGTCCTATAGCAATTTCTTCATCAGAAGTAATAGAAATATGTTGTTTTTTCCCCGTAAATTCATTTACTTCACTATTAGAATAGTATTTAAATACTGCAAATAAAACAATAGCAACTCCAATAAATAATTTTACTTTAGAATTTCCTCTTCTCATTTTTTTAATTTTTAGCGGTTTACAATATACAAACTAAAATTATTTGTTAAAAATTAATTTTTTTAATACTCATTTATAAAAATAGTAACACTAGTTACGTGTCTTTTGACTAATTCAATTATATTTGCCGAAAATATAAAAAGAATTATAATGAGTTTTTTTGGTTTATTTGGTGGAGGAAATAGCTCTGCTAGTATAGAAGAATATTTAAAAGAAGGTGCAGTAGTAATTGATGTTAGAACTGTAGAAGAATTCAAAAGTGGCCATGTTAATGGTTCAAAAAATATTGTATTAAATACAATACCAACTAAAGTTGCAGAAATTAAGGCAATGAATAAAAAAGTTATTGCTGTTTGTAGAAGTGGAGCTAGAAGCGGACAAGCAACTTCATTTTTAGCTGATAATGGAATTGACGTTATTAACGGTGGTCCATGGCAAAATGTAGCTAAATTTGTAAATTAATAATACAAATAATAAATAAAGTTATATAAAAAAAGGGATGCATTTAGCGTCCCTTTTTTTATATAATAATATTATGTTCGTTTTTAAGCTTTTTAATTTTTAGTTGAAGTTTTTCTAAAAATTCTTTATGTTTTGTTGAGTCTGGATTGAATGGTTTGTGCGCTAATCCTTTTTGAATAGCCTCAACTTCTTTCATTAAAGTAAGTGATTTTTTATAAATCCAAACATTTTGAAATTGTTCCCAAATATAATTTATAGCTACATTGTTAGGGTGAATCATATCGCTTTTGTAAAAACGATAATCACGTAAATCATCCATCATAATTTCATAAGAAGGGAAATAATAGAGCTGTTTTCTTTGATCTACAAGTTGTTGAATTGCCGAAATTAAATGCGATTTACTTTGCATATTTTCAATAAAACCATCTTTTAAATGACGAATAGGACTTACTGTAAAAATAATATTTATTGAGGCGTTTTCTGTTTTAATTAGAGTAACAATATTTTCTAATGAAGCAATAATCTGTTTTACAGAAAGTAATTCTTGTAAAAACTTTTTTTGAGGAATTTTATGACAATTCCCAACTATAATATCACTTTCAATATGTCTATAAACTCTTGCGGTACCTAACGTAATTATTAGGTGCGAAGTATTTTTAAGTTGCTTTTTGGTTGAAGTAATTTGTGTATTTAGGTTAGAAAGAATCCCTTTTTTTGAAGTTGAGCTACAATCTGAATGTGCATCAAAACAATGCCAACGTTCGTTTAATTGAAAAATATCTTTTTCAGAATATTGCTTTTCATTAATAGCATTTGTAATTAAATTTTCAATTGCAATAGGATTGTATAAAATACCAAACGGATTGCTTTTAGCTTGAAACTTAAAATAATCTAACTTTTTACTAATGTTTTCTGAAAAACAAGAACCAATTAATAACAATTTGGAACTGTAATCAATTTGATTACGTTCTGGTTTAAGTTGTATGTTGGTTCTAAAATTCAATTATTTAATATAATCTTTTGCTCTTTCTAATGCTTTAGGAATTCCACCTGGATTTTTACCTCCAGCTGTTGCAAAGAATGGCTGTCCACCACCACCACCGTGGATTAATTTACCTAATTCTCTAACAACTTGTCCTGCATTTAATTGTTTTTCTTCCACCAAGTTTTTAGCAATATAGCATGTTAAACCAACTTTACCATTATTTTCAGTTGCTGCCAAAAAGAATAAGTTTTCAACTTGATTTCCAATTTCAAAAGCTAAATCTTTTAAACCACTAGCGTCTAAATCTAATTTTTTTGCTAAAAAGTTAACACCATTAATAGCTTCAACTTCATTTATTAAATCGCCTTTTAAGTTTTTTGCTTTGTCTTTTAAAAGCGCTTCAATTTGTTTTTTAAGAGAAGTGTTTTCCTCTTGTAAATCTACAATTGCTTTTTGTGGATTTTTTGGATTTTTTAAAAGGTCTTTTATTTCGTAAAAAACTCTGTTGTTTTCAAAATAGAAATCTTTTGTAGCATCTCCAGTAATAGCTTCAATACGTCTAATTCCAGCAGCAATTGCACTTTCACTTACAATTTTAAAATGCCAAATGTCGCTTGTGTTTTTAACATGAGTTCCTCCACAAAGTTCTACAGAATTTCCAAACTGAATGGCTCTTACTGTGTCTCCATATTTTTCTCCAAATAAAGCTAAAGCACCTTTGTCAAGCGCATCTTTCATTGGGATATTTCTATGTTCGTTTAATGAAATTTTATTTTCAACTCTAGCATTAACAAAATCTTCAACTTGGCGCAATTCATCTACAGTTAATTTAGCGAAGTGCGAAAAGTCAAAACGTAAATTTTTGGAATGAACAGCAGAACCTTTTTGTTCTACATGCGTACCTAAAACTTCGCGTAAGGCTTGGTGTAATAGGTGTGTTGCTGTATGGTTACAAGCAGTTCTAAAGCGTTGCTTTTCATCAACAACAGCTTTAAAAGTTTGAGATGTATTTTTTGGTAAACTTTTAGCAAAATGAATAATTAAATTGTTTTCTTTTTTAGTGTTAACAATATAAATTACGTTTCCATTCTCAACTTCAATATAACCTTTGTCACCAACTTGTCCACCACCTTCAGGGTAAAAAGGTGTCATGTTAAATACGAGCTGATATAAATTTCCATCTTTTTTTGATGAAACTTTTCTATAACGCGTAATTCTAACTTTAGCTTCTAACGTATCGTAACCAATAAACTCTTCAATATCATCATCTTCTAAAATTACCCAATCGTCAGTTTCAACAACAGCTGCAGCTCTTGATCTGTTTTTTTGTTTTTCTAACTCTTCATTAAACTGAATTTCATTTAAAGTCATTCCTTTTTCTTCAAGAATTAACGCAGTTAAATCTATTGGAAAACCATAGGTATCATATAATTCAAATGCTTTTTTACCAGAAACTTCTTTATTTTTAGTGTTTTTTATTACACCATCTAATAAAACTAAACCTTGTTCTAAAGTTCTTAAAAAAGAATTTTCTTCTTCTTTAATAACATTGGTAATTAATTGTTTTTGAGCTTTTAATTCAGGGAAATAATCTCCCATTTGGTTGCTTAAAGTAGTAACCAATTTATAAATAAAAGGTTCTTTTTTATTTAAAAAAGTAAACCCATATCTAATTGCTCTACGCAATATTCTTCTAATTACATAACCCGCACCAGTATTTGAAGGTAATTGGCCATCAGCAATTGCAAAAGCTACTGCTCTAACGTGATCAGAAATTACTCGAATAGCAATATCAATTTCTTCGTTTTTACCATAATCAGTTGTTGTAATTGCTTCCACTTCTCTAATTAATGGGGTAAAAACATCTGTATCGTAATTAGATTGTACGTTTTGTAATACCATGCACAAACGTTCAAATCCCATTCCAGTATCTACGTGTTGTGCAGGTAATTTTTCTAATGAACCATCGGCTTTACGGTTGAATTCCATAAAAACCAAATTCCATATTTCCACAACTTGCGGATGATCCATATTTACTAAATCCTTTCCTGAAATTTTAGCTTTATCTTCGGCTGAACGTAAATCTACATGAATTTCGGAACAAGGTCCACATGGTCCTTGCGCTCCCATTTCCCAAAAGTTATCTTTTTTATTTCCGTTTAAAATTCGGTCTTCAGCAATGTGTTGTTTCCAGAAATCAAAAGCATCTTGATCAAAACTTAATCCATCTGTTTTATCGCCTTCAAAAACAGTTACATATAAACAATCTTTGTCAACCTTTAAAACATCAACTAATAATTCCCAAGCCCACTCAATTGCTTCTTTTTTAAAGTAGTCACCAAAACTCCAGTTTCCTAGCATTTCAAACATAGTGTGGTGGTAGGTGTCTTTTCCAACTTCATCTAAATCGTTATGTTTACCAGAAACACGTAAACATTTTTGTGTGTCAGCAACACGTTTGTTTTTTGCATTTTTTTGTCCTAAAAAATATTCTTTAAAAGGTACCATTCCTGCATTTGCAAACATCAATGTTGGATCGTTTTTTAACACCATTGGAGATGACTGTACAATAGCGTGGTTTTTTGAAGCAAAAAAGTCTAAAAATTTCTGACGTATTTCTTGTGATTTCATTTGGTAAAATTTCTTTCAGCTAATAGTTAATTATATGCTAAATACTTACTGTTTTACGGCTTTTGCAAAACATTTTGTAATTTTGTTATTTACGCACAACAATATAAATTATTGACAAAGCGTTTTATTGAGCAAAAATAACATAATTTTAAACAATGACGAAGGTAAAATATTATTACGATTCTGATACCTTATCTTATCAGAAAATTAAACCAAAAAAAGGGCGAAATTTGCGTAGAGTTTTGTTATCTGTTTTAGCCGCATTTTTATTTATGATTATTGGTTTTGTAGTGTTTACACCTATATTTGAATCTCCAAAAGAAAAGGAATTAAAACGTGAGTTAGAGTTTGTGAAATTAAATGAAGAACTTCATAATAAAAAAATAACTCAACTTCAAAAAGTATTAGAAGATATACAAGAGCGCGATAATAATATTTATCGTTTGTATTTTGAGGTAAATCCTATTCCTGAAGAGCAGCGAAAAGCAGGATTTGGCGGAGTAAATAGATATAAAACATTGGAAGGTTTTGATAGTTCAGAAATGATTATTGATGTAACTAAAAATATGGATATTTTATCAAAACAATTATATATTCAATCAAAATCTTTAGATGAAATTGTAAATTTAGCTGAAAACAAAGAGGATTTGTTAGCGGCAATGCCTGCAATTCAACCAGTAAAAAAAGAAGATTTAACCAGAATGGCATCTGGTTATGGTTGGAGAACAGATCCATTTACCAAAGCAAGAAAAAAACACTGGGGAATGGATTTTACAGCACCAAGAGGAACTCCAATTTATGCTTCAGGTGACGGTAAAGTTATAAGAGCAGATCAAAATTCATCGGGATACGGAAAGCATGTTAGAATAGATCATGGTTTTGGTTATATTACATTATATGCACATATGAGTAAATATAATGTTAGAAAAGGACAACATGTAAAACGTGGTGATTTAATAGGTTTTGTTGGGAATACAGGACGTTCACAGGCGCCGCATTTACATTACGAAGTTATTAAAAATGGAACAAAAATAAATCCTATAAATTTCTATTACGGGAACTTATCTCCTGAAGAGTTTGCGGCTATGCAAAAAGCAGCGGAAATTGAAGGGCAATCTCTAGATTAATGCATATAGATTTACCAGAAAAAAGATATTATAAAATTGGAGAAGTAGCTAAAGCCTTTGATGTAAATACATCACATATTCGTTTTTGGGAAAAGGAATTTGATATTCTAAAACCTAAAAAAAATAAAAAAGGAAATAGATTATTTACGCAAGAAGATGTAAAGAATTTACAACTAATTTATCATTTAGTAAAAGAAAAAGGCTTTACTCTAGAAGGGGCAAAAGCTAAAATGAAAAGTAAGCCTGAAATTATTTCAACAAACCAAGATGTAATTTCTCGTTTAGAGGAAATTAAGGCTGAATTGATAAAAATAAAAAAAGAAATTTCGTAAAAACGTAACTAAAAAGTATTTTTAGTGTCTTATAATTGATTATTAATTTTAAAACAAGAAAAAATGAAAAAGTGGTTAATTCCTTTAATAATAATTGGTGTACTAGCATTTGCTGGTTATAGTTGGGTAAAAGGATTTTATAATACAACAATTCAATTAAACGAATCCGTATCAGAAAGTTGGGGAAATGTAGAAACAGCATACCAACGTAGAAACGATTTAATAGGTAATTTAGTTAATACAGTTCAAGGTGCAGCAGATTATGAAAAAGAAACCTTAACACAGGTTATTGAGGCAAGAGCAAAAGCAACATCTATAAATATTGATCCTACAAATATAACACCAGAACAATTGGCACAGTTTAACAAAGTGCAAGGTGGTTTAAGTGGAGCATTAAAAAGTTTATTAGTAACTGTAGAACGTTATCCTGATTTAAAAGCAAATGAAAACTTTTTAAAATTACAAGATGAGTTAGCTAGTACTGAAAATCAAATACTAACAGCGCGTACCCGTTTTAATGAAGCTATTAAACCATATAATAATCATGTAAAAACATTTCCAAATAATATTTTGGCAGGGTTTTTTAATTTTGATGGAAAACCATATTTTGAAGCTGAAGAGGGAGCTGATAAAGCACCCGATGTTAAATTTGATTTTGGAAAAAAAGAATAATGTCTAAAGTTGAAGATTTTTTAACAGCAGAACAGGAACAAACTGTTATTAATGCTATAAAAGAAGCTGAAAAAAATACTTCAGGTGAAATACGTGTTCATATAGAAAAAGCAACGGAAAAATCTCCAATGGATAGAGCATTGGAGATTTTTTATAAGTTGGAAATGCAAAATACTGAACAGCGTAATGGAGTGCTTATTTATATTGCTGTAGAAAGCAAGCATTTTGCAATTTTAGGAGATGAAGGAATTAATAAGTTAGTTTCTAATAATTTCTGGGACACTGAAAAAGAATTAGTTTTAAGTCATTTTGCAAAAAAAGAATTCACAAAAGGATTGGAATTAGCTATTATTAAGGTGGGAGAAAAGCTAAAAGAATTTTTCCCTTACCAAAGTGATGATACTAATGAATTATCTGACGAAATTTCAAAAGGATAAATGAAATCATTTTTAAAAATATTGGTTAGAACAACAACAGTTTTATTACTTTTTTTAGTTGCTCAAACTTCGTTTGCACAATATACAATACCCGAAACGCCTAAATTACAAACAAGTTTATACGATTATGCAAAGCTGCTTTCCAGCTCCCAAAAAACAGCTTTAGAACAGAAGCTAATTAATTACTCCGATTCTACGTCAACTCAAATAGTAATTGTAACTGTAAAAACAATTAACAATGAAGATATTGGAATTTTAACTCCAAAATGGGCGCATAAATGGAAAATTGGACAAGAAAAAGAAGATAATGGTGTTTTTGTTTTATTAGCTGAAAAAGAGCGTGAAATATGGATTTCTCCTGGTTACGGAGTAGAACATTTACTCACAGCCGGAATAACAGGAAGTATAGTTAGACAAATTATTATTCCCGAATTTAAAAAAGGTAGTTATTATAACGGTTTAGATAAAGGATCTGATGCAATATTTGACGTTTTAAATGGATCTTATCAAAATAATCAAGTAGAAAATAATAGTTCTGGATTTCCTGTATTTTTAGTTTTAATAATTATATTTTTTATTCTAATTATTATTTTATCTAATAAAAATAAAGGAAATAATAATGGAGGTGGAGGAAAACACTTTAAAAGAAATACAGCCTTTGATATTTTAGATGCCATAATTTTAAGTGGAGCAGGTAGAAGTAGTAGTGGTGGCTTTGGAGGTAGTAGTGGAGGCTTTGGAGGCGGAAGTTCTGGAGGTTTTGGCGGAGGCTTTGGAGGCGGAGGTTTCTCTGGTGGTGGAGCAGGAGGAAGTTGGTAACTTTTTTTTAAATAAATATATGAAAGAATTTTGGGACGATAGGTATAAAGAAAATGAATATGCTTATGGTATTGAGCCAAATAAGTTTTTTAAAGATACTTTAGATGCTTATAAATTTAAAGGAAACATTTTATTGCCAGGTGATGGAGAAGGTAGAAATGCTATTTATGCCGCTAAAAAAGGATTAAATGTACATGCTTTTGATATAAGTATAGAAGGTAAAAAGAAGGCTTTAAAACTAGCCGAAATAGAAAATGTTACCATTAATTATGAAGTAGGTAATTTTTATGATTTAGATTTAAATTCAATAAAATTTGATGCTGGAGCTTTAATATTTACTCATTTTCCAGTTGAAATAGTAGAAAGTTATCATACAAAAATAGCTTCATTAATAAAGTCAAATGGCATTATTATAATAGAAGCTTACAGTAAAAATCATTCAGGTAACGGAGGACCAAAAAACCCTGAAATGTTATTTTCTAAAGAAATGATTCAGCAACATTTCTCAAATTTTAGCACACTAAAACTAGAAGAAATTGAAGTTGATTTTTCTGAAGGGAAATACCATCAAGGTTTAGGAACAGTAATTAGATTTGTAGGTAAAAAAAATAACTAGAATATCTTTTGCTTTTGAAACCACTTTCCACTTAAACTTAAGTTAAGAGATAGTTTATGAAAATTATCAATTATTAAATTGTTGTCTAAAGTACCTTCTGAACCATAAGTGTATGTTAGATTTAACGTAGACGCATTGTTTTGAGAAAAAGGTAAACCTAGACCAGCTGAAAAGCCATAGCTATCAATTTTGTTTTTAGAAATAGTTAAATAACCAGAATCGTAATTTGCTCCTAATCGGTATAAAACATTGTTCCAATATTTGTAATTATTGCCAGTAGGTTTGTATTCAAACCCTATTCCATAAGTGTTTTGATCGTTGTATTTGTAGGTAGTATTTGATTGGTAAGAATCACTCCAAAAACTCTTTTTGTAATCCATACTAACAGTTAAACTTTTGTATGTTGAAGAAATTCCTACTCCAATTTTTAAAGGCAATTTATAACTGTCGATTGATTCATCTTCATCTTCAGAAATAGTATAAGTGCTACTTGAATAAGTTTTAGTAGATGTATAATCTTGTGAACCTTTTAAAGTGGACTCTGTACTAATTATTCCTCCAATGGTAGTTGTACTTCCAAATAAGTTATTTAAAGTGTATTGAAAACCAGCAGTTAAACCAACTCCATTATAATTATTTTCTTCAATTATTGTAACACTATTATCTCCATAATAAATGTTTTTTTCTTGATCAATTGAGCCAAAATAGGTAGTTAATTGTAAACCAACAGATAGATTTTTAGTTAGCTGATAACCATTTCCCCAGAAAGCCTCGTTAACTCCTCCTGAACCAATAATGTTAGTGTAGTAATTGTAGCTAGAACCTTCAATAGGTTGAATAAGATCAATTTCATAACTAACTTTAGTTTTTGGAATTAATCCAAAATTCATTTTCCATTTTTTATTTAGAGAAAATCCAATACCTATATTGGTAAAGTTAAAATTGTTATTGTTTTGAGTAGATTCACTGTCTTGTTTTGAAGAAAAAGTGTTACTAAAACCTATTTCATAAATAAAAGTTCCTAGTTGTAATGCTGTTAAAGAAGCTGGGTTTAGGTTATTTATGGTGCTAGGAGAGTTGTTAGCAATTCCAGTATTTCCTAAAGCGTTTGAATTGCCAAATAGGGTTGAATTTTCTTTTCCTATTCCAAAAATTGAATACGGTGAATCAAAATCACTTTGCCCAAAAATTGAATAAGTTGTACTTATTATAAATAATAGAACTAATTTAAGTTTCATAAATTAAAAGGATAAATAAGTTAAAAGAAGTTGCATTTTGAAATCAATATTGTCTGGGCTTTCCGAATCATGAATAAGTAATTGTTTAATACTTTTTGTATTATCAGGAAATTCTAATCGTAATGAATAGTCTAAATCATATGTACTTGTTTGAATCTCTTCAACAAAGTAGCTTACGTCAGCTGTATAATAAATATTATTGTCGAATTCACTACTTTCTGTATTTAATTTTGCATACACAGAGCTTCCAGCAAAATTAATAAGTTGTTGAATAGTTCTGTTTTTATTGTCAATTACATAAACAGCTAAAGAGTCTATTAAATCAATTTCAGAGTAACTTGTTTTATCAGGGTACATTTTTAAAGTTGCATCTAAAGTTGATCCATCATTTTCAAGATCGTTAAAAGATCTAAGGTGTGGTGCTTCAATACGTATTGACACTCCGGTTCCGGATTGGAGGTATAATTTATTTGATGTTTCAGAGCTAAATAAAATATCTTCACTATCGGTTAAAGAGTTTATTTCGGTAAGTGATTTGTCACTAGTAATGTTATTAAACATAGTGTTGCTTCCGCTTAATGAAAAATCAATAATATATTCGTTATCCTCTTCATCCTCATCTTTTATAGTATAATACATTCTAATAGCCGAATAATTATAGGTAGATGTAGATGAATATTTAAAACCTAAAATGGTATTTACATTTTCTTGGGGAACAATAGTAATTCCTCTAAATTCGTCTTCAAAATCTGTAAGATCTTCAATTTCATCGTTTTGAATTTTATCGAAAAGTGTTTGTCCAAATTCATTAGATAAAGCAATTGAAATAGAATCTTTTTTATTTGGGTAAGGAATAAAGGAAACTTCACCAATTGTTTCAGAACTGTAATCTAGTGAAGAGGTGTTGTAAAAATAAAGATCGTCTTCCTCATCATTTGGTTCAAATTTTTCTGTTACTTCATAAATTTTATAATTTTGCACTTGAGTTGTATCTCCATAATAATATCTATCGTAATGCATAACAAGCGCAATAGAATCAAAAGTAGCATCATCGTCTAAACTATATGCTGAAGGTGTTAATTTTAAAAAACTTTGAGCTTTTAATTTTCCAAATTTTTCATCATGCAAAGCTCCAAGTAAAATTCTTCCAGAGTCTGAAGTAATTAAAGAGTCTGCAATAATTGTGGAAGTATTTAAAGTTATGGTGTCTGTAGTGAATAAATGTTCGTCTGATTGAATAAAATCTTCACCAACCTCATACAGCTTTGTATCTTCTGAACAGGAATAAGCTATTATTAACCCTGTGATTAACAGTATTAAGTATTTTTTCATACTATATTTTGTATATTTTTAGCAAAAGTATTTGATACCTACTGTTAATTATTCATAAAATAGATAAATAGCCGATATGTATCGATAAAAGAGTTAAGGAATAGTTAAAAAGCTGTAAATCAGCTAATTTAAAGGGTTTGTTGGCTGTATAGGCTATTTGGTAGATAAAAATCGCCAGTTGGTCTATTAAGTTATTTCTAATAAAAATATACGCATAGTTTTGCCGTAGAATTTTGAACTATTATATAATAAATGGTGAAGTAAGGGAATGTTACTTAAAAAAATTATTAATTTGTCTTTTAAACCATTAAAATAGGTTTTAAAATTCTAAATAAAAATAACAAAAAATAGACAAGTTTAATAAACAATAAAAAAGAAATAATTAATTATGAAATTTAGAAATGTACTATTAAAATTTATACCCGTATTATTAATAGGTATAGTTGTAGGGTGTAGTGATGATGATACTGAATACGGAAACTGGGTAGAAAGTTCATCTTTTGATGGAGATGCTAGAGCAAATTCTGTCTCTTTTGTAATTGGAGATAAAGGTTATTTAGTTGCAGGTTATGATGGTGACGATTATTTAAGTGATGTTTGGGAATATGATAAAGATGGAGATTATTGGGTTCAAAAAGCAGATTTTCCTGGTATAGCTAGAAGTGGAGCAGTTGGTTTTTCTATTGATAATATAGGTTATTTTGGAACTGGTTATGATGGAGATGATAAATTAAAAGATTTTTGGAGTTTTGATCCAAATGCAAATACTTGGGAGCAAAAAGCCGATTTTGCAGGTAGTGAAAGATACGGAGCAGTTGGTTTTTCTTTAGTTGGAATGGGATATATTGGAACAGGATATGATGGAAGTGAATTAAAAGATTTTTATCAATACAACCCTTCAACAGATGAATGGGTTCAGTCTGTAGGTTTTGGTGGTGATAAGCGTAAAGATGCTACCGTATTTACAATTGGAGATTTAGCTTATATGGGAACTGGATTGCATAATGGAGCATATGAAAATGATTTTTATGTGTTTGATGGTGTAAATGAAACATGGACACGTTTAAAAGATTTAGATGATGATGACGAAGATTATAGCATATTATTATCGAACGGAGTTGGTTTTTCTTTAAACGGAATGGGATATATTACAACAGGTGGTGCTGGTGGCGTAAATACAAATGTTTGGGAATACAACCCAGCAACTGATACTTGGGATGATTTACCTGATTATGAAGGTTCAGCTAGACAAGATGCTATTGCGTTCAATTTTTCAGACAAAGCTTTTGTGTTAATGGGTAAAAGTGGAAGTTATTATTTTGATGATAACTGGGAGTTTAGACCAGAAGAAGAAGAAAACGAAGATGATTAAATTTTCATAATAGATTAATATTTGGTAATTGGGCTAAAGCTGATAAATTAGCTTTAGCCCTATTTTTTTGAAAATAAAAAATGAAGAAAATAATTTTAATAGGTTTGTTGCTTTTAATAGTGTTAGGTTCACTTAAATTTGCTTTGCCAAATAAAAATGAATCTAATTATTCTATAAAAACATTTAAAATTGAAAATGGTTGGGGTTATAGTATTTTTAAAGGAGAAAAAATTATAATTAGACAAGATATAATTCCTTCAATTTCAGAAAAAAAACATTTTCAAAATCAACAAGACGCTTTAAAGTGCGGTAAAATAATGTTAAAAAAGCTACATAACCATAAAATACCAAGTGTTACTATAAAAGAGCTTCAATTGAATAATATACATTTGTAATTATTTTTTAAAGTTTGGAATTTAATAGAAAAAATAGCACTCCTTTTATTATCCACATATTGTGTTGGATAATTTTTTTGTTAATAAATTTATCTACATTTTATTCACGGTTTAATTTTTTTCCAGACTACACTTTTGGATTTAGATTTTTATTTGAAGTCACTATTTTTTATCTCAACTTTTCAATTTTAGTTCCAAAATTATTAATTAATAATAAAGTAATACTATATGTTTTCACATCGATAGTGTTTATTGTTTTTTCATCGTATTTAACAGATAGTTTATTGTCTCCTAGGTTTTTAGAACATTTAAATATTAATGTTAATAGACCAGAAATGCCTCAAGGTCCAAAAGGTGGAGCAAAACCTTTTCAGTATTTAATATTTGTAGTGTTATTTGCTATTGGTACAAGTGTAAAGTTAGTTTCAGAATGGTATAAGTCTGAAAAGTTAAAACAACAAATAGAAAATCAGAAAATTAGTGCTGAAATTTCATTTTTAAAAACACAGTTAAATCCACATTTTTTATTTAATTCTTTAAATAGTATTTATTCATTAGCTAATAAAAAATCTGATGATACAACAGAGGCAATTGTTACGCTTTCTGAATTAATGCGTTATATGATTTATGAAACTCAAAGAGAATTAGTTCTTTTAGCTGATGAAATTAATTATATTAAAAATTATATTTCACTTCAAAATTTAAGATTGAAGGATTCGAGTGGTGTTCGTGTAAATATTTATGGAAAAATTGATTATAAAATAGAGCCACTTTTATTAATTTCATTTATTGAAAATGCTTTTAAATATGGGACAGATTATAATGGTAAAACGGATATTAGAATTACTATTAAAATAGTTGAAAATAAACTTTCTTTTGAGGTATCTAATTATGTTTCTATTCATAAAAAAGATGATCAAAATTCCGGAATAGGGCTAAAAAACGTAAAAAATAGATTGCATTTACAGTATCCAAATAGTCATAAATTAACTATATTAGAAGATAATAAAAAATTCACGGTAAAGTTAGAATTAAAACTTAAAAACTAATAAGAATGATGACTTGTTTGATAATTGATGATGAGCCTTTGGCAATTGAATTGTTAGAAGATTTTGTTTCTAAAATACCTTTTTTAAAACTCGAAAAAAGTTGTTCAAATGCATTTGAAGCAATGCATGAAATTCAATCAAAAAAAATAGATTTAATTTTTTCAGATATTGAAATGCCAGATTTTACGGGTATAGAGTTTATGAAATCATTAGAAAAAAAGCCCTTAATAATATTTACAACAGCTTACTCACATTACGCAGTTGAAGGTTTTAATTTAAATGCTGTAGATTATTTAGTAAAACCAATTCCATTTCATAGATTTATAAAAGCTGTAAATAGAGCTCAAGAAGTATTTAAGGTAAAAAAGAAACAAGAAACAGCGATTCCAGAAATGGAAGTTCAATCAAAAATAGATTTTATTTTTGTGAAATCGGAATATGAAAATGTAAAAGTAAATCTAAATTCAATAAAATATATTGAAGGTTTAAAAGATTATATTAAAATTTATTCCGATAGGCCAAAACCAATTTTAACACTTAATAGTTTAAAAGCTTTTGAAGATAAATTACCTGAAAATTTTATACGTGTTCACAGGTCTTTTATAGTATCCTTAAATTACATAGATTCAGTACAACGTAACCGAATTGTAATTGATAAGGTTCGAATTCCAATAGGGCAAAATTATAAAGATGAGTTTATAAAACGAATTGAAGGTTAATCTACCTATTTCTTTCTAAAATAAATAATAACTGGAACACCTTTAAAATTGTAGATTTCACGTAGCTGATTTTCAACAAAACGTTTGTATGGATCTTTTACATATTGTGGTAAATTGGCAAAAAACACAAATTGAGGAGTTGGTGTAGGCAACTGCATACAATATTTAATTTTCACAAACTTACCTTTAATTGCTGGTGGTGGATTTTGTTTAATAATATCTAGCATAGTCTCATTTAACTTACTAGTTGCAATACGTTTTTTACGGTTTTCAAAAACCTCAACAGCTGTTTCAATTGCTTTAAAAACACGTTGTTTTGTTACAGTACTTGTAAAAATGATGGGAACATCTGTAAAAGGAGCAATTTCTCGTCTAACTTGCGCTTCAAAATCACGCATGGTATTGGTTTCTTTTTCTACCAAATCCCATTTGTTAATTAAAATAATTATACCTTTTTTGTTTTTTTCAGCTAACCAAAAAATATTTTCATCCTGACCTTCAAAACCACGAGTTGCATCAATAACTAAAATAGCAACATCACAATATTCAATTGCTCTTACAGCACGCATTACTGAATAAAACTCTAGGTCTTCTTTTACTTTTGATTTTTTTCTAATTCCAGCAGTATCCACTAAATTAAATTCAAACCCAAAACGGTTGTATTTAGTATCTATTGAATCTCTAGTAGTTCCAGCAATGTTAGTTACAATATTTCTTTCTTCACCAATTAAAGCATTTATAAACGATGATTTACCAGCATTTGGACGACCAACAACAGCAAATCTAGGTAGTTCATCTTCAACAATAACATCTTCAACCAATTCTTTAGATAAAGCATCTAATAAATCACCAGTTCCACTTCCATTAATAGATGAGATAGTGTAATATTCACCCAAGCCTAAATTATAAAACTCAACAGCATCATTTTCTCTCATGGAATTGTCAACTTTGTTAACAGCCATAAAAACAGGTTTTTTAACTTTACGCAGTAAGTTAGCAACTTCTGTATCCATTGGTGTAATTCCTTCTTCAACATCAACTACAAAAACAATAATATCAGCTTCGTCAATAGCAAGTTCAACTTGATTTCTAATTTCTTCTTCAAAAATATCATCAGAACCAATAGCCCAACCTCCAGTATCAATTACTGAAAATTCTTTTCCATTCCAATCACTTTTACCGTAATGTCTATCACGTGTAACTCCACTAACCGAATCAACAATTGCTTGGCGTTGTTGAATCAAACGATTAAACAAGGTTGATTTTCCTACATTTGGTCTTCCTACTATGGCTACAATATTACTCATTAATGCTTTTTAATTTTTTGCAAAAATACGCTTTTTTATTTTGAAAATACAGTAGTTAACATGCTGAAAATAGGTTATTCATAAATTTTAGGTATATTTCAAAACCAAAAGTTAACATTTATGCAGGAAGAACGCAATAGCAATATTCATTTACGTCCGCGGTTTAAAATGGAGTTTGATGAAAATGAGGAGCAGTTAATTGCTAAATTTAAATATAATTTGAAAGATGAAGAATGTAAGTATTGCAGTAAAATTGTAGATGGACATATTGTAATTGATATACCTGCTGAAGAAAATCATTTTTGGTCTCCACAATTAAATATAGAAGTTGAAAAAATAGATGATAAAAAATCTGTAGTTAAAGGTTTGTTTGGGCCAAAACCACAAGTTTGGACGCTATTTATGTTTATACACTTTGGTGTGGGTGTTGCTTTTATTGGTTTTTTAATTATGTGGTATGTAAAATATATGATTAAAGAAGATGTAACTTTTGCTGTGTGTATGGTAATTGCATTACCAGTTTTTTGGTTTATTCTTTATTTTATTGGAAGAGTAGGTAGAAAAACAGGACATAAACAAATGGATGAATTACATAAGTTTATGATGAACACATTGGATAAAAAACCTTAATTAATCGTTATAACCAAACCTACGAAGCTGACGTTTATCACTTCTCCAATTTTTATTCACTTTTACGTATAGCTCTAGATGAACTTTTTTATCGAAGAATTTTTCTAAATCTTTTCTAGCTTCCGTACCAACCTTTTTTAATGCAGAACCTTTATGACCAATAATAATTCCTTTTTGGGTGTCTCGCTCCACCATTATTACTGAACGGATTTTTATTATTTTTTCTGATTCAATAAAATCTTCAGTTTCAATTTCAACAGCGTAAGGAATTTCCTTTTTATAGTTTTGAAGTATTTTTTCTCTAATTTTTTCGTTAACAAAAAAACGTTCAGGTTTGTCTGTAAGTTGATCTTTTGGGTAAAATGGAGGAGATTCTGGAAGCAGTTCTAATATTCTATTAAAAACGCCTTCAACATTAAAGTTTTCTAAAGCAGAAATTACATGTAGTTCAGCATTTGGAACTTGCTCTTTCCAATACGCCATTTTTTCTTCAACGTCGGTTTGCGTAGAATTGTCAATTTTATTTAAAACTAGTAAAACAGGAATTTTAGAATTTTTAATTTTATTGAAGAAATTCTCATCTTTTAAAGATTTCTCACCAATTTCAACCATATAAACAAGCACATCGGCATCTTCAAAAGCACTTTTCACAAAATCCATCATTGAAGATTGTAATTCGTAAGCTGGTTTTATAATTCCTGGAGTATCAGATAAAACAACTTGAAAGTCATCACCATTCACAATTCCAAGAATTCTATGACGAGTTGTTTGTGCTTTTGAGGTGATAATTGATAATTTTTCACCCACAAATGCATTCATTAGTGTTGATTTCCCAACATTTGGGTTCCCAATAATATTTACAAAACCTGCTTTATGCTTCATTTTCAGTATTTAAGCCTGCAAAGGTACAATTAATAACGGTTTTATTGAAAAATAAAGTTGGTAATTTGAAATATTGATGTATCTTTGCAATCCAATATCGCGGGGTAGAGCAGTAGGTAGCTCGTCGGGCTCATAACCCGAAGGTCGCTGGTTCGAGTCCAGTCCCCGCTACTACTTTTTAAAAGATGTAAATCAGCAGTTTAGCTTTCTAAACTGCTTTTTTTATGTCTAATTTGAACAAATTACTTAACTTTGAATACGGAAATGCATACGATTTTGCATACGATTTGTCAATGAAAAAGAATTATTCAAACCCCAAAATTTACGATGCCAATGGCGATTTAACAAAACGCTGGTATGTCTACTTTTCTTACCGAAATCCAGAAACTGGGAAGCTAAAACGAGTTACACCGTTCTACGGTAAAACAAATAGCTACAAAACAAAGGCCGAAAGAATGTTTGTATTGATGATATATAAGCATAAAATTTTAGAACTCTTAAAACGAGGTTACAATCCATTTGAAGATAATACAGATTTTTTTATAAAAGAAAATCAAGAGGTAAAGCATGTTAAGAAAGTTGAGCCAAAAGTTGTTGAACCAAAAGTTGTAACAGCTCCTAAAACTGTTGCAGTAGATCGTAAAACAGTGAAAGAAGGACTTGAATTTGCTTTAAAACTTAAGGAAAGACTGGTAAACGCTACAACAATGCGCGATTACACTGGTAAGTCAAAAGCGTTGCAACAGTTTATAAAAAAAGAGTATCCAGAGTTAAAATACATTGACCAGATTACAAAGAAGATCCTAACACATTTTTTAAATACTATTTTAGAAAGGAGTAGTGCAAGAACACGAAACAATTATAGAATAGATTTAAGTAGTCTGTTTCAAGTATTGGAAGAGAATGAGATCATTGCAACCAATAGTATAAAAAACATTAAAGTATTAAAAGCACTACCTGAGCGACATAAAACATATTCAAAACAGTTAGATGCTGATATATTTAAATATCTGGAAGAGAAGGATCCTATATTGCTATTGTACATTAAATTTATTTCATACAATTTTTTAAGACCTATTGAAGTAAACAGAATAAAAGTAGGGGATATCAATTTGAACGAAAGAACCATTTCATTCAAAGCAAAGAACAAAGCGTTAAAAACAAAAATTATCCCAGATGTTTTATTGAAGGAAATTCCAGACCTAACAAAACTAAATACAGAAGACTATCTATTTACACCAGAGAAGATTGGTGGGGTTTGGGAAGCTACTGAAGTAAACAGAAGAGATTATTTTTCAAGACGATTTAGAAAAGTAGTAAAAAAGCACTTTGATTTAGATAAGAATTATGGATTGTACAGTTTTAGGCACACTTACATTACCAAACTCTATAGAGAGCTTGTAAAAAATGGATCTCCGTTTGAAGCAAAAAGTAGACTGATGCAGATTACAGGACATTCAACAATGACGGCTCTAGAAAAGTATTTAAGAGATATAGATGCAGAGCTGCCAGAAGATTATTCAGAATATTTTAAAGAGGACTAATGAGTGAAAATTCAATAAATATAAATGAAGTTTTAGATGAACTGTTTGAGACATTTTACCATAGGTTTATCTTTTACATACCTTCGGAAATATTAACACAATCCGTATTGGATAAGTTAGATGGGGCTTATAATGAATGGTTTGATACGTTGTTTTTTTTAGATAATGAATTAGGTAAGGGAGAATTTGATAATGGAGAAGATGATGCTTTGGAGGTAGGTACTTACGTTGGAAGTAAACAAGAGTTTTTAGAGAAAAACACATTCAAGCTAGTTAAAGTGTGTAAAAGTCTATCTGAATTTGAGATACATATTCTTATTGAAAAGTACTATGAGTTCTTAATGTTGTTTCATCACATTTCAGAATGGATGTCTGTAAATGCGGAAAAATACAACAAACACTTACATATTAATATTATTGGTGCTTTTGCAACTCAATTGGGTTATTTTAACTCACATTTAAAAGATATCTGTAATTATTTTGGAGCGTTTATAGATTTTGAAAAGGAATTTGATTATTCATTAAGTTCGTTTATGTTTAAGTATTTGATGGATGTTGCAAGAAGATTTGATAAAATTAGAAATAGGCAAATTCAATCTGGTGAAGATTTAAAAAAGGAGGGAGCAGAATGTGAAAAACTTCAAGGCTCTAATCAGGTTAAGATAGAAGAGAAATCAAACCAAGAAAACCAAAACCTTAAGCCAATAGTTAAAAAGAAAAAGCAAAAACTTCAAATAGATACTGAAGAAGTGGAAACAATTATTTTGACAAAAATATTCAATGTAAACCAAGAGGTGTTACAACAATTTAAAAATCAAAACAATTTAAAAAATTAAATTATGCGTAAAACGTACGTACGTTTTACGCATAAATCAAAAAATATGGCAAAAAAGAAAAAGATAAAAACGAAGATCCATCAATTAATTTTAGATTACCAGAGGAGTTAAAACAGGAGATTTATAAAGAAGCATCACAAGAAAACAAAACAGTCTCGAACTATTTAAGAGATCACTTACAAGAGTTTATAGATGGTTCTTTATTTGAAAAAGAAATAGCAAATTATAAAAACAATGCATTTATAAATTCAACTGAATTTTTGAAGTTAGTTACATGGATTATATCTCAAAAACTAGATCCTACTTGTTCTTTGTCAAATGAAACTTTAAATGAGTTAATACAAACTCTAAAAAAAACAAACGAGCATATGCCA
Organism: Lutibacter sp. TH_r2; assembly: GCF_033101135.1. NCBI lineage: Bacteria > Pseudomonadati > Bacteroidota > Flavobacteriia > Flavobacteriales > Flavobacteriaceae > Lutibacter > Lutibacter sp. TH_r2. The sequence goes on along the minus strand of NZ_JAWMPV010000001.1, from coordinate 596,534 downwards.
CTTTATATAGTTGTGGAATTTGATAAGGTTTTGGCAGATTTGTTAAGAGTAATTCAAGAGCATCCTAGTACAAGGTCTTTTTACTTTTGTGGAACTGCTTTTACTAAACCTACTTTCAATTATAAAAAATTAATGGACTACATTTCAGCTATCTAATAGATTTAAAATCACATCAAATAAGTTAAATTAAACTGTAATAAAAGCTGTGATTATTTTGTGATAAAAAATTATCACAAATAAATAATTATGTTGCAACAAGTGAAAAATACATTCAAATACTCCTGTTGTAAAGGGTTTTAGGGGTGCTAATGTGTGGTTGCCGATGGTTTCAAGGGTTTTATTCTTGTGATACAGTTTTACTAATTAAAAAAATAGACTAGCTTATTTTTTTAACTTATCAAAGTTTCAGAGCTACTTTGATAAATGTCATAGGTTACTTTTATTATAATAGTTATTTTTAAAAAGTTGAAATTAAGTTGCTATGAAAGAAAAAGAAATCTTGTTGAAGTTACAACAAGAATACCCAGTTGTAAATAAATTATATCCTTTTCCAGATCCATTTATTGGAGATAGTGAAATAAAAGCAATAGTTCTTGGAGCTGATCCCAGTCATATTGTAAATGAAACGCCAAAACCTTTAAAAAAAGTGTTTCAGCTAGATAATCCAACGTCGCCATATTGGAGATCAATTCAACAAAATATAAATCAATTAAATGGGCTAACTATTGATAATTTATATGTTCAAAATTTATGTAGAAATTACTTTAATAAAGAAACAAGTAAAAATACAGATTGGATTGAAATAGCTAGAAATTATTGGTCACCTTTTTTAAAAATTGAACTAGATGTTGCTTTTGATAAAAGTATTCCAATTTTAATGACAACTGAGTTTATTCTAAATTCAGTTTTAAAGGATCCAAATCAAAAAATAAAAGCTAAAAATATTTACACAAATTGTATTTCAATAGCGCCAGAGGATAATTTATTAGGTAGAGAGTTAATAGCTTTATATCGTCATTTTCATTATTCATTAAAGAAAGATGAATGGTCGGAGTACAATAAATTTATTAATAGAAAGCTTTGAAAGTAAACTTTGTTATAAGCAAGTGTTAATTTGTATATTTGGTTTTGAAAATTTACTAAATATTGAATTAGAATATATTTATGAATGAATCAACAACTAGAAAAGAATTAATTGACATTCAGCTTAAAGAAGCTGGATGGGATGTTAATGACCATACTCAAGTGGTAGAAGAGTATGTTGTTGACCTTACTACTGAAAATCAAGTGGATGAATTAACTGAAAAATATAAAAAAAATCAGTTTTCAGATTATGTTTTATTAGGGAAAAACGGAAAACCTTTAGCGGTTGTAGAAGCTAAGAAAAGTACTAAAGATGCCAATACTGGTCGTGAACAAGCAAAACAATATTGCTATAATATTCTGAAGGAAACTAAAGACATTTTACCTTTCTGTTTTTACACGAACGGTCACGACATTTTCTTTTGGGATTTGGAAAATGCTCCACCTAGAAAAATTGTTGGTTATCCAACGAGAGAGGATTTAGAAAGATATCTATACATTAGAGAGGCAAAAAAGCCTCTTTCTAGTGAGTTTATTAATACTAAAGTAGCTGGTAGGGATTATCAGATAAGAGCTATACGTTCAGTAATGGATGGTTTAGAACAAAAAAGAAGAACCTTTTTAATTGTAATGGCTACTGGTACTGGAAAAACTAGAACCACCATTGCTTTAGTAGAAGCTTTAATGCGTGCTGGTTGGGCAGAAAAAGCTTTGTTTTTAGTTGATAGAATTGCTTTAAGAGATCAAGCACTAGAAGCTTTTAAAGAACATTTACCTAACGAACCTAGATGGCCTAAACAAGGTGAAAAAAGTATTGCAAAGGATAGAAGGATTTATGTGTCTACATATCCAACAATGCTTAATATTGTTCGTGAAGAAAAAGAAACCTTATCTCCTCACTTTTTTGACTTAATTGTAGTAGATGAAAGTCACAGAAGTATTTACAATACATACAAAGAAGTACTTGATTACTTCAACACAATTACAATTGGTTTAACCGCTACTCCAACCGATGTAATTGACCATAACACGTTTAAAATATTTAATTGTGAAGATGGCTTACCATCATTTGCTTACACTTATGAAGAAGCTGTAAATAATATTCCACCCTATTTGTGCAATTTTCAAGTAATGAAAATTAAAACCAAATTCCAGACGGAAGGAATTAGTAAAAGAACAGTTTCTCTTGAAGACCAAAAGAAATTAATTCTTGAAGGAAAAGAAATTGCAGAAATCAATTTTGAAGGTGTTGAATTAGAAAAAAAAGTAATCAATAAAGGAACAAATACGCTTATTGTAAAGGAGTTTATGGAAGAATCCATAAAAGATGTCAATGGTGTATTACCAGGAAAGACCATATTCTTCTGTGCCAATATTGCACACGCAAGGCGTATTGAAGAAATTTTTAATCAACTATATCCACAATACAATGGCGAATTAGCCAAAGTAATGGTTTCAGAAGATTCTCGAGTTCACGGAAAAGGCGGTTTACTAGATCAATTCAAAAACAAAGACTTTCCTAGAATTGCCATTAGTGTAGATATGCTTGATACAGGGATAGATGTTAGAGAGTTAGTAAACCTAGTTTTTGCAAAACCTGTGTATTCATATACCAAATTTTGGCAAATGATTGGTAGAGGAACGCGTTTGCTAGAACCAACACAAATGAAATCTTGGTGTACCGAAAAAGATGTATTTCTCATCTTAGATTGTTGGGATAATTTTGAATACTTCAAATTAAAACCAAAAGGAAAAGAACTGAAACAAGCGATTCCAATTCCAGTAAAGCTTTTCGGTTTACGATTAGATAAATTAGAATTGGCTTATGAAGCTAGTTTAGAAACTACAATTTTAGAAGAATCAAAAAGGCTACAACAGCAAATAGCATTATTACCTGCAAATTCAGTAGTCATAAAAGACAATAGTAAAGCAGTAACAAAAGTAAATGCTCCTGAGTTTTGGGAAAATATTAGCGTGGATAAAATCGACTTTCTAAAATCAGAAATACTACCATTAATGCGAACTGTTTCAGGAGTTGATTTTAAAGCTATGCGTTTTGAAAAAGATATATTAGAAGTTTCATTAGCTAAAATGCAATCAGAGAACGAAAAGTATGATATGCTTAAAGATGCTTTAATCGAACGTATTTCTGATTTACCGCTATCATTAAACATAGTAGCAAAGAAACAAGAACTTATAAAAGATGCCCAACGAATGCATTTTTGGAATAACATCAAAGAAGCTAAATTCAATAATTTAATAGATAATTTGTCTCCTTTAGCTAGATATATTGATACAAGAGAAAATACTTCTGGACCTTCTAAATTTAATTTTGAAGATGAACTAGTTGCCAAAGAAATGGTAGGATTTGGACCGCAAAATGAAGCCGTAAGTATTACACGCTATAAAGAAATGGTAGAAGAGAAGATTAAGGAATTGATGGAATCCAATCCTATTCTTCAAAAAATAGTGGAAGGCGATACTATTTCACAAGAAGAAATAGAGGAACTAGCCAATGAACTACACGAAGAAAATCCACATATTACCATTGGTTTATTACGAAGAGTCTATCAAAACAGAAAAGCAAAATTCATACAATTTATTAAGCACATTTTGGGTCTTGAAGTATTAGAAACATTTAATGAAAGTGTTGCGAATGCTTTTGATGCTTTTATTACAGAACATAGTGATTTATCAAGCAGACAATTGCAATTTTTAGACATTCTAAAAAAATACATATTGGAAAAAGGAAATCTAGAAAAGAAAAACTTGATAGAATCTCCATTCACAATGATTCATCCAGAAGGAATAAGAGGTGTGTTTTCACCAAAAGAAATAAACGAAATTTTACAATTAACGAATAAAATATTAGCAGCATAATGTTACAAAACAATCCAAAATTAAAAGCCTTAATAGTTAGTCTTTGGAATACCTTCTGGAGTGGTGGTATTGCGAACCCAATTACAGCTATTGAGCAAATCACCTACTTACTCTTTATTAAAAGACTAGATGAGCTAGAAAGTAAAAGAGAGCGTGATGCAGAATGGACTGAAGAACCATACGAATCTAAATTTGATGGAGAATACACACCTTGGATAAACGAAAGTTTGTATCGCCCAAAACCAGATGCATCTGAAAAAGAAAAGGCTGCCTTATACCAAAAGCGTGAAGAAGCTTTAAAACCAAGATCTAAAAAGGAATTGAAATGGAGTTTCTTTAAATCTATGCCTGCAGACGATATGTTGTTACACTTTAGAAACAATGTATTCCCACATATTAAAGATTTAAATGACGAAACATCTTCATTTACCAAGTATATGAAGAATGCGGTTTTTATTATTCAAAAACCTTCTTTACTAGTAGAAGCGGTTAAAAAAGTAGATGAAATCTTTATTGAAATTGAAGAAGATGCCAAAGATGGAAAGCAATCGTTCCAAGATATACAAGGAGATGTTTATGAAATGCTATTAAGTGAAATTGCTACTGCTGGTAAAAACGGGCAATTCCGTACACCTAGGCATTTAATTAAATTATTAGCGGAATTAACGGAACCGAAATTAGGACACAAAATAGCAGACCCAGCTTGTGGAACAGGTGGTTTTTTATTAGGAGCTTATCAATATATTTTGAGCGATTTAGTTCGAAAAAAAGAACCCGAATTATTACAAGCAGATGAAGATGGTTTTGAACGTGCCTCTATTTCTTCTGTGCTAGATGATAAAAATAAACAAATACTAAACGATAGTTTTTATGGGTTTGATATAGATACGACTATGGTACGATTGGGTTTAATGAACCTAATGATGCACGGTATAGACAATCCCCATATTGAATACAAAGATTCGTTAAGTAAAAATTATAATGAAACGGGAGATTACGATATTGTACTAGCCAATCCTCCTTTTACAGGTAAGTTAGACAAAGGAGATGTAAACCCAGATTTAGGTATAGATACGGGTGCTACTGAATTGTTGTTTTTAGCTCGTATTTCAAAAATGCTACGTGCTGGTGGAAAAGCTGCGGTAATTATACCTGAAGGTGTTTTGTTCGGTGGTAATAAAGCTCAAAAAGCTACACGAGAAATATTATTAAAAGACAACCAATTAGAAGCTGTTATTTCTTTACCTGCTGGTGCTTTCAAGCCCTATACAGGTGTAAAGACCGCTATTTTAGTATTTACTAAAGTAGAAGAAGACAGTAAAACTTGGCACACCGACAAAGTGTGGTTTTATGCTTTAGAAAATGACGGTTATAGTTTAGATGATAACCGTAAAAAACTAGAAGAAAACCCATTACCAATAGTAAAAAGTGAATTTACAAAAAGAAAAAAAGTTGAATATCCAGACCGTAAAAACCACTTTTTTGTAGACTTGGCTGAAATACAAAAAGAAGGATTAGACCTTAGCCACAATCACTATAAAGATTATGAATACTCCGAGCAAAGCTATGACCCACCTAAAGAGATTCTAGCGAAACTACTAGAAATGGAAAAAGGCATTTTAGCAGATATGCAAGAACTTAATGACTTGATATAATGAAAACAGAAAAATTTAATGAACTGTTTGATTTTGCTAAAAAGTCGAAAATTAAAGCCGGAGATGGTTCAAAAGAAGGTTTATATCCTTTCTATACTTCTAGTGCAACTTTGTCCAAACGTATAGATGTTTTTCAAGAAGACAGAATTTCTTTGATTTTTGGAACTGGAGGAAAAGCAAGTGTACATTATGTAGATGAACAATTCTCAACCTCTACAGATTGTATTGTTGCGTATAAAAAGGAAGACAAAATTTTCAATGAAAAGTTTATTTACTATTACTTATTTGGAAACATTCATATACTTGAAAGAGGATTTAAAGGTGCTGGTTTAAAACATATATCCAAAAAATATATTCAGAATCTTGACATTCCAATTCTTCCTCTAGAAACTCAAAACAAAATAGTCTCACTGTTAGATAGAGCTGATTCTTTGCTAAAAGAAAGAGACAAGAGTATTGTTTTGTTGGATGAGTTGTTAAGAGCTCAGTTTTTGAGAATGTTCGGAAAAGCAAATCGACAATTTGATGATTGGGAAGATGTCCAGATAAAATCTTTAGCATTGGACAAGAAAAACTCAATGAGAACTGGGCCTTTTGGTAGTAATCTAAAACATTCTGAATTTGTAGTAAACGGACCAGTTGCAGTTTTAGGTATTGACAATGCTGTTAAAAACACTTTCGAGTGGAAAGAAAGAAGATATATAACAAATGAGAAATATGAAGATTTAAAAAGATATACGGTTTTTCCAAGAGATGTTATTATCACTATAATGGGAACAGTAGGTCGTTCGGCTGTCATACCTGATGATATTCCTGTTGCTATTAATACAAAACATTTAGCTTGTATATCCTTGGACCCAGAAAAATGTAATCCTTATTATTTAGCTTACTCCATTCACTCAAACCCTTATATCAGCTATCAAATGAAAGCTAGAGAAAAAGGAGCAATAATGGCAGGTTTGAATCTTACAATCATAAAAGAATTAAAGCTGAAAGATGCTCCTATCGAACTTCAAAACCAATTCGAAGCTATATATCATAACATAGAGTCTCAAAAAGAAACCTTAAACCTATCTAAAATTGAGTTAGAACACTTATTCAATAGTTTGATACAAGAAGCATTTAAGGGAGAATTAGAAGTTTCAAAAGAAGAAGTAAAAAAAAAAGACTCGATTATGTCTGAAATAAAAAAGCAAGAAGGTGAAAAAGTAGATATAACTAAACTTGATTTAGCCACATATTTAGGTATACCAGAAGATGTAATAGACGATAATCCAAAATGGATATTCGAATTTATCAGAGAAGATATTTTTTATCAATTTTTATTAAAAAAACACTTCACTAAAAAAGATAAATTTACTTTACAAGATATAGAAGAAGAATTACATTCGTTTTTCTATCATATTGGAGATTTAGATTTTGACAATGAAAAGTGGCAAGAAGTCATTTTTACTTTTTTAGATGCAAAACCACCATTATTAGAACAAATATTTGAAGAAGAAACTGCAACCGTAAAACTTAAACTAACAGATGAAACTTTTAAGGCTTAAAATAAATCAAGAAGAAGGTTTCAATTCTTTATTTAACGGTTTTGAAATAAACTTTCTTCAATCAGAAAACAAAGATAAAGCTACTGTCTTTAATCCTTATGTATTAGCAGGAAAAAATGGTAGTGGAAAATCTAATGTATTGGAAGCCTTATCAGAAATATTTTATCATTTAGATTGTATATATCTGAGTAACAAACCTAGTTATTTTGACGAAGAGGATGAAAATAATTCTAATTCATTTGATTCCAAAACCTCGAGAGTTGATGCATATGAACTCGAATACTTAACGTTTATTACAGAAGGATTCCCACAACTATCTAATAAAAAAGAAGAGATACATAAAGCCCATATTTACATTTCTAAACAAATTGGCGAACGCCCAAAAATAAAATGGAAAAACAAGGATGAATTTGGAGTTGATGAACTATTAAGTCATCAAATAAAGTTTCTATTGCCAGAATATGTAGTGGGTTATGCATCTGGTGAAAATGAAACTTTAAGTTTCCCATTTTTTAAGAGTCGTTTTATTCAGTATGATGCCTATTACAGTAATTTGATTACAGAGTCAATTATAGACCCAAGTCCTGAAAGCTCTTTAATTTATGTAGATAAATCTTATAGCCAATTTATTCTCTTAACTAATTTGTTAATGCAAACAAATAGTGAACTAGAAAAAGATGTATTATCTCCCTTTAAAGAATATGTAGGTGTTGAAGCAATAGACTCTTTTCGATTAATTATTAAAACAGATATTGTAAAAGAATATGAGAATAAGAAATTTCCACTTTTAAAAAACTTAGATTTTGATGCTCAAAGTCAAGGTAAAAACACAAGCTCATATATTGAAAAATTAAAAAAGTGTGCTACCACTTGGTATGAAGAAGACAACTATGATTTTTATGAAAATGAATTTAATAATAGTAGCTTTCTTATTTTAGATTACAAAGTTAATAATGATACTCTGAAAGCTTTTCAATTTCATTTTGAGAACAATCCGTTAAAGCTTTTTGAACTATTTCAGCTTCTTTTAATATTAGAAATACATTCTGTAAACCAAGAAAGTAAAAACAACACGTATGCTACTGAGAATATATTTTTAAGTGAATCCATAAACTTTAGGCCTATTGAATCTAGAAGGGTATTAAATATCAAGAATTTTGAAATTAAGAAAAAAGGCTTAGAAAAGAATATTTACACTAAGGCATTATCAGATGGTGAGCATCAATTTTTACATTCTTTAGGGTTATGCTTACTTTTTAAAGATACACGTAGTTTGTTTTTATTAGATGAACCAGAAACACATTTTAATCCAAGTTGGAAAGCAAAGTTTTTATCCAGTTTGCGTTTTTGTTTCGAGCAAGAAGAGGAAAATAGCAATGAAACTATGCGAGAAATGTTAATTACAACGCATTCTCCTTTCCTCATTTCTGATACTGATTCAAATTATGTTAGAGTTTTCAATAAAAAGAAAAAGAAGAATAAAAAAAGGAAAGTAATTTGTAAAAAACCCAATTTTCAAACACTAGGAGCATCAATAAATGACATAACTGTTGAAATATTTGATAAAGATAATACGATAGGAGATTATGCTTTAGGCATAATAGACAATTATGAAAAAAGGATTATGAGTGGAGAAAATGCGATTAAAATCATCAAGGAAATGAATAAGGAAATTGGTGATTCTCTGGAAAAAACAATCTTCATAAATAAGATTTTAAACAAGTTTCATCCCCAAAAATAATGTTATTCACCTATTCATATATAAACCACGAAGCTGAAAAATTTCAAAAGTATTTAGATTTTATATTTTTTGAAGTTTGGTGTAAAGCTAAAGGTGATTTTAACTCAAAGAAATTAAGAGGCTTTAAGGAATTACAATTAATATATGAAGGTTTTCATTATGACGAATCTAAAGGGGGGCAATTTTTTAACTCTCACATTGAGCTAATCTTTGAAGAGTTTAAAGAATTAGATAAAAGAGACATTAAAAAATTAAAAAAATGGTATCGTATAAATAATAATGTTAGTCTTATATGCTCTAATCGAACAATAAAACCTATAAATTATAAAAAATTAGAAAAGAACTATCCAGAATTAGGTAAGTTATTTAAGTCTTTCTATAGTAAGTTGTATGGTAATAAAAGTCCTTTTAATTTAAAGGTTTTTGGTAATTTTAAAAAAATTATAAAAAGTCATTATAATGACTTTATGGAAGCCAATGAAGAAGAAATTTGCCCTTTCTGTGGGATTAAAGAAATTAAAGGGAAAAATCATTCTAAAAGGGAAGCATATGATCATTATATACCTAAAGGTAAATACCCTTTTAACTCAGTAAATTTTAAAAATTTAGTTCCAATGTGTAATGATTGTAATTCCTCATATAAACTTGAGCAGGAGTTACATTTGAAAAATGAAGGGAAAGGGAAAAATAAAACATTTAAAAGAAGAAAAGTGTTTTATCCATATACTCATAAAAAATGGATATTGAATGTTAATTTTGAACTCAAGAGTTTAGATATTCAAAATCTAAAGAAAAAGGATTTTGAAATTAGTATATCAACATTCGATGAGTTCAGCCACAAGGATCATTTAGCTGGTTGGAAAGAAACTTTTGGGATAGAGGAACGATATAAAGCAAAAATCTTAAGAAAGAAAAGAGGAGCTAAGAAGTGGGTTAATCAATTAGAAAATGAATTGAAAAATTTTCAAAGATTAACTAACAATGTTTCAGCTACTAAATTTGATTATTGCAACTATATGATAAATGAATCAGAAATTGATAAATTAGATAATAGTAATTTCCTTAAATCAGAATTTTTGAAGGAATGGAGCCATAGAAGTAAACAGCTTGAAAGTGAACAATGATAAAAGAACAATATATAGAATTACATATAAAAGATATATTTTTAAAGAAGTGTGATTCTAAAGAGTTGTTTTAAAGGTTACTTTTTATAGTAATTATGAAAAATAAATGAAAGAGCCTGAAATAAAAATACAGTTTTCAACATCTATAGATTTGGCCATAGATTTTGTACTTAAAAAGTCAAATCTTATAAACCCTGATGATAGTTCAGTTATTAACTATAAAAATATAGGTATAGTATACTTTATTTATTTGGTAAATAAGGAAAATGAATCAACTTCATTGGTTTACATAGGTAAATCAAAAGGTTATCTTTTTAAAACTAGAATAAGAAATCATTTTTTTAAGAAGCATCCAAAAACTGGTTCAAAATTAGGAAAAGTAAAAAGTGAGTTAGCTCAAGGGAATGAATTGAAATTGAAGTTTTTAAAAGTTACACCTGAATCATTTAGAAATACTTTGGAAGAGGAATTGATAAATCACTTCAGACCTTTATGGAATATCCAAAAAGGCAGGTTGAAAAAGTAAAAAATCTGGAGAAATAAATCTCCAGATTTATGGCTACAAAAGGAATAATTAATCTTGATACCTCTTAAGTTGTTCGTCAATAATGTTCTCAAACCGAAGTAAGAGTCTATCAAGGAAGTTCATATATCTCTCACCTTCTTGCAGGATAGAGTTAACATATTGATTTTTTAGTTGTGGATAATTTTCAAGTTTCGCTACATAATCATGTTTTTCCATCATCATTCCTAAAAAGTCGTGTTGTCTTACTTTTACTTCTTTTGAGAGGTCAGACATCTTTGTCATCATAAACGATGCAACACGCTGTCTATAATGGGCTTTAATCATCATTAATCCAGTATTTGTTTTTTCACTTAAAGCTTCTAACCTTCCATCTAAAACTGTTCTGTAGAATTTTATCTTGTATTCAGCAGAAGCGTTAAATAGATCTTTTTTATGCTCTTGAACAACTTTATACATAGATCTATTTGTCCATTGTTCAGTTAAACTCCAGTTTCTGTTTAAATCTCTTTGATGATTGTCATCAATTTTTTTATGACTTTCTTGTAAAGATGATACGCTTTTGTCATCTTTTTCAATTGGGTTCACCTTATTGATGCTTTCACTTTTTAAGTCATTAAGGTTTGTTTTTTGAAAGGGATTCTGATCGGGATTTCCCATGTATTCTCTTTGAATAGGATTATTATCAAGGTTCTCAATATTATCAAGATTAAAATCTACTTTTGAAAAATCAGTGTTTTGATTGCTATTGTTTAAGTTGTTGTTAGTATTCATAATAAATAAGTTTAAAAATTAATAAAGTTTTTAAGAATTGAAATTTAAATTGTATTTGAGTATTTACATAGGCGTAAAATTTAGTTTAGTTGATAATATATTAAGTGATTTCATTCGAGCTCTTTAAACAAAGAAAAGGTACGGTCGTTCAGAGTAATCACATCATTTTTTTGAAGTCTTTTTATGACTTTAGTTCCGACTTTAGGTACATTTCCAGAGGTAGAAACCATAATGGATTCTCCTGTAGATGTATCTTTTAATTCATATACACCGTAGAGTAATTTGAAGTTCCTTACCACTTTTCCAGTCACTGTGATAATGGCTCCATTATCATTAGAATTAACAGTTTGAGATACAGTTTGTGGAATTACTGATTTAATATCCTTTTTAAAAAAGATATATGCTCCTGCAATTAAGATTGCTATTAAAATTAGTTTTTTCATAATTATATGTTATTTGAATAGAATTGGTTTGATTTAATAATTAAGTCTTCCATGTTTTTGAAATAACCATCATAAACTTGATTAAGCTGGCTTAAGAGTTTTGCTTTTATTTCTTCATCTTTAATGTTTTTAATTGCTTTTAAGTCTTGTTTCAATTTTTTATCAGCTGCTAAATACATTTGTTTGGCTATATGTTCTGTGTTTAATTCATTTGATGCAGCTATTTTCTTTGTATCAATCTCGTTTAGTTTTAATATTTTTTCTTTATTTCTAGATTTTTCTTCACTTTCCATTAATTCTTTCTTTAATGTATTATTTGAAGTAACAATACTTAACTGAACTTTATTTTCATCATCTACTATGTCATAGTAAAGATCTCCCTTCTTATTTGGTGATATCTTAATTAAAAAAGGAATTATTTCGATAAAGAAAAAGAATAGTCTTAAAGCCCACGTAGCATATACTACTTCTTTGTCTTTAAGTGAGTGTAAAGCCCTAAATTGTCCTAATAGTCCATTAGCTTGAACAGTTTTAAGTTCATTTAGCTCATTATTAAATTCAGTATTTAAACCAGATTTTAGATCGGAAATTTCATCTTTAAATTCATTGTAATTTGTTAGTTCATTTTGATAATCATCATATTTTTGTTTGTAGATTGGCCCTTTATTTGGATTTCCAGATCCGCCGGTACCATCCATCTCTGAAGTGTAGCTTTTTTGTTTTTTATCTAGTCTTTCTCGAGCTGTTTTTAGTCCTTTATTTAAGCTAACTATCCTTGGACTATATTTTTTATTCAGTTCATCCTTTTTTACGATAAATTCTTCATGAATCTTTTCATTTATAGTGTCTTTAAAGGCTAAAAGAACAACTGGTTCTGCTACAACAAAGCCTATAATAACAGTAAATAATAATCTTCCAAGCATTCCAAGATTGAATGTACCTGGTTTATTTCCTGAAACAAGACTTCTGTCAATAAAAAAGATTACGATTCCCCAGATTGTTCCTCCTATTACTGAAATCAGAAGGCTTTTAGAAATTAAGAACATTGCGTAGGACATAGAAAATAGTCCAACAATTGCTGGAATTAAAATTAGTGTTCCATGTTTGGCCATTTTATTTATTTCTGATGATGTACAGCTTTTAGCTGTTTCAAGGTCATATCCTGCGATCTGGATAAATATTTTTTGAGTAAAAGAAATTGTGTTCATAGTTATGGTTTGTTGTATTAATAATTATCAGAGAAATTATGTTAGATTAAAGGATCAAATATTATTTTTTCATAGGCGGTGTATTTTTGATTTGTTATTTATACTGTAAATAGACTATTTTAATATTTTTCCTCATTCTTCCTTCCAATTTTTAGTTGAATTGAAAGAATCATTGATGCCAATATTGAAAATAGAAGGGAGAAGGTTCCAATTTCAATTTTCAGGTTGAAAATGGGGTTGCTTTTAGAAGCGATAAGTAATAAGGCAATTACAAAAACATCTACCATTGCATATTTTTGTAGGTATAGTACTATGTCATTAATTGTGTTATTAAATAATTTTATTTTAAAAATATTTAGTAATAGTGTAATATATTTGAAAATAGGAAGTACTATTACAAAAAAGATTAAAGTATTGCTAAGTAAAAGGTGCCCTTGCTTATTTAAAATATTAATACTTTTAAAAAAAGAGATGTGTTCTTCACTAAAGCTGAAGCCTAAAACTTCTCCACTGGTTATAAATAAAGTAGTTTGTAACGCAAAGGCATAAAACCCAATAGATATTATGTAGATTAATAAGTTCTCTGTTTTTTTCATAGCTTAGCGATTAACATTTTATGTTTAGTCTTTTTTTTATGTAATACAAACATATAATGCTTATAGTTTTTCTTAGTTTTCCCAAACAGTCTCTAGGTTTTATTTGGGTTAAGGGTTGAAATAATATCTGGTTGAGGAAAATAGAAGTTAGGCTTTTCCCATAGCGAAGCGAATTAGAGAGTTGGGTATGCGGTTCGGTAAGAGATATTTGGAACTTAGTTTTGAAAAATTACAGGAACAAAAAATAACCATAACAATTTTGTTATGGTTATAATAAGTTTGAGTAATATTTTTTGGATTAAAAACTAATCTAGGGTGTTGTTACTTATTATATTATTTAAAAGATTTTGCAAATTTTTAGATAGATTATTAAATTCTTTAGAGTCTTGATATTCGATTATTTCGTTTTTAATCACTGTTTTATACTCTTTTTTGATAGATTTAGCATTAAACAGTATGTCATTAATTGATTGCTTCATTTTTTCTTCAGTATAGTCCGTGAAATTTAATGGTGCGTTTAATTTATTTTCTTTTGCTAAATTAATATTTGCTATCCACCAATAAGTTAACTCACATAATTCAATATATTTTTGAGCAAAATCATTTACAGAAGATTTAAGTAAGCTATTATAATTTAATTTAAATTTTTCCTCCTCAATGAATAGTTGGTTTGTTTGGAATTGAATAATTACTTTGGGAACTTCATCTAAAACTAATTTTTTTTCTTTAGGCAAAATTTGAATTGTAGTAAACCCTAAAAGGCCAAAATCTCCATCGGGCTTAACACTTAATGTTGTGTTTTTTTTCAAATACCTATTGTAATTTTCTTTCCAAAATGGTTTATGCGACCAACTATTATTTATATCGCTATTATCTTTATATACTACTTGGTCCTTATCATTAAAAAAAGAAATCCATAATAGTCTGTGTGTTAAAATTTGTTCTAATAATGCAACTGAATTTTCTTTAGTATTTTTTTCAAGAAAATTATGACGATCATCTATTTTAATGAATTTAGTCTCTATAATTTCAGAGGTTTCATCATTTAAAATGTTTAAGACTTTCGTTTCAATACGACTCCACATTTCTTTAAAAATTTGACTTTCTTCTATTTGCAAATTATAATAAAACCTCTTAAATCCAGAGCCAGTAATTTTAACTTCGCCTTTTTTGTCAACCTCCTTTTTGGTGTCTTGCCAAAAGATTTTTTTTTCAGGACCTTTCATATACTTTAAACTTCTAAAAGCTTTTATATCATTTTTTAGTTTTTTTACCCAAATATCAAAGCCTTCTGAAAACCCATAAAAAGCAATAACGCTTTTGTATAAAATGTCATTAATATCCATATTTACTAATTCGGATATTCCCTTTCTCGGTAAACCAGATACTATTCGTTTTACAATGTGTTTATGTTTCTTTGAGTTTGATACATACTCGATTAACTCAATACCTTGAACAGGTTGGTCGATTTGATTCTCATCTAATAATTCTAAATCTGTAATTAATCCTTGATATATATCTCCACCAATTTCTAAAGCTTTTATTGCATCTAATCCATTTGACTTATAATTTACATCAAAGTAAATATCTAAAGCGGCTTTAATTTCCTTTCCAAATTCCTTATCATCTTCAACCAATAAAATTTTTTCTTTAACTCCATTGTATTCTATAGGTTTATTTTCATCCAGAATATTCAATTCCCTTAATCTCTTATTTAAAAATAAATGTAATTCATTAAGTTTTTGGTTTGAAGATAATTTTTGACTACTTAAAAGATTAATAATTGCTGGATTCAGCAATGATTTAATTCCGAGCAGACGTTCTTTATAAGAAATAAATATATCTTCAAAATTTAATTGTGATTTATTTAAATCATTTTTTAAATCATGATTTATAGTTTCTAAAATACCTGATTTAGTTAAAGCATATTTTTTAAGGTATTTCCATTTGGATTTAGAGTATGTTTTTAAATTAATACCTTCGTTAAAAGGTAATGAATGGTGTTTAAAGGACTTTACGAAAAATTTATCGACATCTTTTGTTTGGTTAAACAATGATAACTGACTTATGAAACTGAAAAATTGAATATTTGGAGGGTTTTCATCATTTCTCCAATTCATAACAATAGAACTGGCTACTTCATAACCATAAAAAGGATTGTTTTCCCAATTAAGCTCAACTAAAATAAATATACATTCAAAATCATTAATCTCTAGGTTTTGAAAACTTTCATTATTACATACAATAACTTTATTATCTATTTTTTTAGATAATTTATTTATATATTTTCGGGATTCCTCTCGCCAGATAAATAATGCGTTCATAGTTAGTTTTTATAATGAATTTCTATTCGTTCAATGATTTTATCTTCATTTAAAAATGAGGAAATATTTTTAAGAGCTAACTGATTAGAGATAGTTTTAGTGCTATTTTTTAATTTTTCTTTTTTTAAATTTAAAACAACTTCATTTGGAGCAGAATTTTTATTTAATTTTAATGCAATATTTTGAGTTAACTTTTCTTCGTCTTTATTACTTTTAATTTTCCATTTTTCTTTAGCATCCTCGTTTATTGTAACATTTTTTTTAAATAGATAAGAATGAAATTGATTTAGTCTAGTAAAAAAAGAACTTGTACTTACTGCCCTCTTTGAATTATGAGAATATATATTTCTTAATTTATACAATTCACTTCCTAGTTCATCTCCTCTTAATTGGATAATTGCTCCTGTAGTTAAATATTTGTAGTTTTCGCCTTTTATTGCCGGATGAATAAGTTCAATTACCTTTCCAATTAAGATACTTAATGAAGCAAAATGAGATTGCTTATCTTTATTTGAAAGGGACCTCTTTAAAATAATAGTTTCATTAATATAAAAATTTAATAATTTAGATAAACTTAGCAAGTATTCAAAGACGTTTTGTTTACTTACAATTTGTTGGTTAGGAATTGTGTAATGTATTCCATTTTTATAGGTCTTGTTGTTTGAATCACCCCATATTTTATTTTCCCACCAAAAGCTATCTTCTTGAAATTTTTTATTATTTAACTCTTTAAATTTTCTTAAAATGGAGTATTCTAACGAGCAAAAAGATTTGGTTAATTCTAAAAGTTTATTATAATTTATTATAGATTCATCAAAGTTGTAATTATTTTCAAGACCCTCTTTTATCCAGTATGCATCAGCACCATATGAAAGTGCTAATTGGTAATTCCAAATTTTGTTTGATGCAGAAGTAATTAGAACTGGAATATGTTTATGCTTTTCTTTTATTTTTTTTAATATTTCTAAACCAGAATATAGTTCAGAAATATTCTTTTTTAGGCTATTCGGGAAGAGCATAAGATCTAAAAAAATAAAATCCAATAAATTAGAATTTTCATCTAAATATAGTTCAATTCTCTCCCATAATTCATTAACTAATTCAAGAGATGTTTTTTTTTGCAAATAATCAAAATCTATAACATCAATCTTTTGCGATATTCCAATCACTTGTTCATGTGTATGTTTCCATCCTTCGAGAGCTTTGTCATCGATCATTAAAACATTAGATTTTTTATCAATCTTTTCTAATTTAGATTTTAATTCTTCAATTTTTAAAAGATAAATGTTTTTATCTTCAAGATTAGAATTTGGAATTAAGTTATTAAAGACTACTATTTGCCGTTTAATTGTTTCTATTTCTAATCGTTTCGAATCTTCAAAATTATTACTTTTTGCATTGTTTTCATTTAAAGATTTTTTTAAGTCTTCTTCATAAGAGTTTTTAGGTCTGAAAATGAAACAAGCTAATGCGTTATTTAATGACTTTTGTTTCTTTAAAATAATATCGGGGTAGACAACATCATTTTTTAAACGATGGCAATCCAATAATGTTTTCATAGCCCACCAATTGGCTTCTTCATGTCTTACTTGCTCAATTTTAAATAAGTTTCTGGCATGATCTTTTAGTTTTTTATATAAAATTTTATTTTTATTAACACTTATTATCTTTTTTGGTAAATCGAATGGTAACTTAAAATAGGATACACCTTCACTTGAAATTATAGTATGATTGGGTTTGAGCATTCTTATTTTTTCAATACTTAAAAATCCACAAGTAATTATCGCTCCTTCAAAACCATACTTACACCTTAGCCAATAAATTAAATCAAAACCTTTTAGATTAATATGCTTATTATTTTCAAATGTAGCTTCTAAATTAATAATAACAATTTTAGGGCTCTCATTAATTACTCTTTTAGCGTAATCATGTAGCTCTTCATTTTTTTTCGCAAGTAAAATACTTAGATTTTTACTTCCCTGCTTTTTAAAGAAATTAATTAAATTGTTTGTTGTATCAAGAACTATCATAAGTTAATTTAATAATTTATCTGCAATAGCTGTTAGTGATTTACTAATTTCATTTTCATTAAAATATGACTTTTCGAATCCAAATCGATTTGCTTCTTCTTCATCAAATTCACCACCTAATAACTTATGTAGAAAAGTTAGTTTTTGGTTTAGTGATTCACGATTACTAATTTCTTCATCGGAAGAAAAAAATTTTGATTCAAACTCATTTAATTTTTCATCAAAATTTACATTTTCTCCCCAAAATTCATTTAATCTATAAAAAATATTTGTACTATTTTGTAAATGAGATTTAGAACAGGTTTTAAATGTTTTTGGTTTATTTTTATTAATTTCACTCTCTAAAAAATCATTAAGCCCATTGCTGTTATTTATATGTTTAACAAGTAACAATTTATTAAACTGACTAAAGCTGTCAATAATTTCTTTTGAAATTTCATTAGGATCCAATGAATCGTGAAATAAAAAGATAGAATTACCATTTATATCTTTTGGCCCTATTTTGTTTAAACTAGAATTTAAAACATAGGTTTTTTCATCATCCTTATGAAATCCATTTATGACTCTTAAATCAACATCATCGTCATCAGTGAACAATTCTGATTTAAATAATTTTTTGTCAAATGTACTACTGTAAATTTCTGAACAATAGGTTACATAAATTAATGCTACTGTAAATTTCATGTTATTTTTTTCTTAAAGATTTTAATAATTCTACCAAATGTGATTTACTACTGTTATAAGCATCTAAAATATATGTAGCTAACGTTGAATAAGGTAAAAAATACTCATTTATTGCTTTAATATCTGGAGTATGCCCTCTGCCAGATGTGATTACTAAAATACAATTTTTATCTATAATATTTTTAATTTCATGAACAATGTCTTTTGCTTCATTATTATCTTTTAATGATT
Organism: Lutibacter sp. TH_r2; assembly: GCF_033101135.1. Taxonomy (NCBI): domain Bacteria; kingdom Pseudomonadati; phylum Bacteroidota; class Flavobacteriia; order Flavobacteriales; family Flavobacteriaceae; genus Lutibacter; species Lutibacter sp. TH_r2. Next base: position 577,688 of record NZ_JAWMPV010000001.1, on the reverse strand, counting down.
CAATAATCCCATAATGCATTACAAGGTATTGTGCTTTTTCTTTTTTTAAATAACTATATAAATCATTTTTTATATCTAATAAATTGCTAGAATTTAGGTTAATATCTTCATTTGGTATATTAATACCTTTTTTTTCTAAAATATCGATTAAATTTTTTTCAATTTTATACCCATTGATACTCAACTCAGTTTTTTGATTGATTGCCTCTTTTTGAATTCTTTCGTCAACTATTAATACTTTATTATTTACTCCTTCAATAAAGAAGTGCATATGTTTATTACGATTAAATCTCTCATTTTCTATGTTTTTCTCAATATTTTGTATATAAAGTCCCAACAATGAACTTGAACCAAATCCTTCATAATAATCAACTTCATCATTGAAATTCTCAACATGATGATCTATTAGGCTAGATGAATAAAAATTTGGGTATTTTGATAAAAAAATATCAATATGTCCTTCTTCAAAATAATCAATTGATGTATAAATAAATTTAGGAATATTTAAAGAGGATTTTATATTTTTATATTTTATGTTTATTATTTTATTAATTAATTTCTCTAAATTTTCTTTTGAGTTTAACCCCCTTAAGTTACTTTCAACGTCATTATAATGTAAATAGAAAATATGTTGAGGTAAATTTTTGTAATTTTTATAGTTAAAATCAAAATTATCAATAACTAGAAGATATTTATGTCTGAAAATTTCATTTCTATCAATATCATTAATAATATTAACTCCTAACTTTGATGTTATTTCCTTTTTTGGAATTGACGTTTTAAGTTTTTTATTAGTATCAAAAATTAATAATTCTTTAGGTTTCTTTAGATAAAAAGCATAACCAAAGCCTTGATTTTGTTTATTAGACATTCCGTCAATAGCTTCGATAATAGGAAAACGATGTAAATTACCTTTGCTTCGAGTAATAAGTCGGTCTTTATCTTTTAACAGTTTTTTATTGCTTTCCCATAATTCGATGTTTTCTATAAACTTACTATAGAGTACCTTATCTTTTTTTATGTCTTCTTCGTTTAAACTTAAAGGGGAAAACTCATAATTATCAATATTTTTAATATTATTGTTTAATAAATACATGCAAGCCATCTTCATTTCTATAGTTCCCCAGCCTTTATCTCTTACTTTATCTTCGTTATTTAAAATATCTTTAGCAATGTTTAAATTTCTATCAATAATTAACTGTGTAAGCCCGTCATCATGATTTATACTATCATAAATCTCAATTCTAAAATGATTATTAATTCTATTAGGGTATACATGAATGTTAAAGATACAGATATCATCTTTTTTTAAATTAGAGTGTTTTGCTGTATTTCGAATAATATTTTCTAAAATCACATAAAAAGCATGATCTCCTAACACTCCATTAGGAATAGCAACATAGGGGTCTTCAAAATTTTCATTATTAATACCCAAATGGTTATAATAAAAATGAAATTTAAATTTAAAATTATCTCCTTTTCCGCTAATAAACTTAAGAAGCAGTTGGTTTTTTTCAAAGTTTTTAAAAACTTCTGAAAATAATTTTTTACTGGTATAGAGCTGGGCATTCTCTGTTGTAGCATAGTCTGCGATAAAATCCATTCGCTCTTTTAAGTATTTATTAAATACTCTAACCAACTCGGTCATTTTTAAGTCTGCATCAGGATTAATTAAGGTTTTTTTCGCACTATTAATTTTTGATAATTCATAAATCGGTTCAGGGATGAAATTATCCTCTGAAAACAATTTTCGAATTTCAGAATTTGAAGACAAGCTGTTTAGGACATGAGATCCTATATTATGGGATAAATTACGAGAGGCCACTGTAATTAACGATGACCGCAAGGTTTCTTCTCTAAAACTTATATATTCTTTCCAATTATTATAACAAAATTTAAATAGGTCATTTAATTTTTTTGTTATTTCAATTTCAATTTCGTTTTTAAATTTTTCAGTTTTATGAATCCAATTAAGGACATTGTTTTTTTCATCATAAATTATAAAAGATTTTATAGTGAAATTTAAAAGTAAATCTTTACTTATATCATCATCGTTTAAAATAAGATCATAAAATTCATCATCTTTATCTTTTATAACATTAATACAATCCTTAATTGTATAATCAGGCACTACATTAGTCGCTAAATCTATATGTTTGACAGAACGATATATCGGTTCATCATTGCGAAAAATATAATAATCTAAAGGTATTAAAAAAGAAGAAACTGCATCAGCAAACCATTTAAAGAACTGGGTTTTAGATTTTGCTGTTCTAATATTAACTAAATTCGAATATAAAATGCGTATAAGTTCATTAAAATATGAATCTATGTTGGAAAAAATAAAGTCATTTACTAATAATAAAAAATCTTTCGTTTCAATATCTATTTTATCATGATTTCTTTTTTTATTTGAAGTAATGATAAAACTTGTAGGGCTAGTTCCAAAAGGAATTGGGAAAGCAATTAAATTTGTAGTTTCTGGTTTAAAAAAGACAATGTCAAGTAAGTTTATTATTATATCCCTATTACTATAAACAATTTTATTATCTATTATTTCTCTTAATTTTTTACTAATACTTTTTATTATAATAATATCCTTTCCCTCCTCTTTTTTATGAGAGTAGCCTATTGTTAGTTTTGGGTCATTATTTAATTTAACCTCATTATTATTGGATAAAAACTTTATTTTGTCACTATTAATTTTAATATTAACGAACTTATAAAAATCATGATTGTTATTTTTTAAATTATCGTAATGAAGAAAATCAGAATAATTTCGGGGTTGAGATGTTAAATATTTAATTTTTTGAGATAAATCATTTGTAGCAAATTCATATAATGGTAAAACTTTCATAATTATTTTACCTGAATCTTTATCACAAGGAATATTGTAGCCTAGAAAACCGTCATTTAGATGTTCTTTGTACTCATTATTTTGAGTTATTTTCGTTTTTAAATCTAAATATAAATCATTAAATATTGCGTCATTAATCATTAGTAATTTTGGTTAAGGTTATTTTTTCGTATAAAAAATCACTATATTTTTCATATGGAAAACCAGATATAATATCAATGTTTATTTTTATATCTTTTTTTACATCCAAATAATACTGTATTGCTTCACATCCATTTACTACTGCACCTCCACACTCTATCGGTATGAATAATACAAAATTAAACTGTTGTCTTTTTAGAACTAAATCATAAATAACCTGCATTATTTCTCCACTACAACCACAATTACCATCTTCAATAATACAGAATGATTCATTAAAAAGGTTTTTAAAGAATACATTTCTTTTTCTACTTTTGGTTTTAGTTGTATAAAATGCGTCAAGTTCAAGCATTTTATTTTTTAATGATCGATCAAATCTTTTTCTAAATACATACTCTGAAAACAAGAATGTTTCAGAAGCTAATATTTGATTGTCTTCTCTTAAGTCATTATTATCTAGTATAAAATTATCGTACGGGTTATTTCCTAAGATATTTTTAAATTCAGTTGGTATATCATTTAACTCTTTAAAATAATTCCTCCTTAAAACAGGTATTTTAGCTTTCACGTTTTTATCTTTTAGAGATGGAAATTTATGATCGTTTACTAAAAGGGTTATTTTTGAATTTATAGTAGAATTAATTAATTCTACACCTAATTTAAATGTGTTTTCAGGAAATGTACCTACTTCAATTTCAACTTTTTTGTTAAAAAAATCACTATTTTTACTATTAAAAATTAGAGGTTTTAAGCATTCTGTTTTTTCGTTGTAATCTAATATATAATGACCTGCTAAAATTAATAAGTCACTTTTACCTTTATAGTAATTTAGTATTTCAATTTCTTTATCAAAATATATAATTTCTTTTTTAATCATTTATAGCCATGATTTTATGAACAATATAATACCCTATGAAACTGAAAATGATACCTAATAAAATTGAAGGAATAGTTTCAGATAGCGAAAATTTACTCCATACAATTGAAGTAGTAATGCCTAAAATTATCGATATAAAAGCAGATTGCCAATACATTTTAGTGAAAAATATTGAGGCGAATAGAGCGACGAGTATAGCTGGTGCCCAGACCGAATAAACAAATAAAAGGCCACTCAATATTGTAGTGAAATAAAAACTAATTAATACTGCGAAGATTGAGATTATAATTGTTGCAATTCTCGCTAACATTAATTTGTTTTTATCTGTTTTATTCGAATAGACAGTTATTATATCTTGTGTGAAAACGGTTGCTCCAGAATTTATTAAAGAATCTAATGATGACATTACAATACTTATAAGTGCAACAATAAAAACTCCATATAATCCATAATTTAAATAATTTTCACCTAACAATAATAAGGTTTGATCTCCACTAGTTTCTATATTCAAAACATTAGCAGCTCCCCCTAAAATTAGCATAATAAATAACCAAAAGATCATAAATAATCCAGAGTAAATTAAGGCTTTTTTGGAAGTAGAGGAATTGTTTGTAGATAAAATACGATTTATTGTAGGTGGTATTAACATTTCTCCAAAAAACCAAGTGCATGCTAAAGCTATTATTTGGGGTATTGAATTTGTATTTATTGCTGATTTTGTGCTTTCCAACATAGATGTATTAAAACTAGAAAAATCAAAAGAATTATTTGTAAAAATAAATATTAAAAGTACAGGTATTAATACTATAAAAACTACAAATTGGATCATATCTGTATAGATTGATGCTTTTATTCCTCCAAAAAATGAATAAATAGTTACTATACTTATAATAATTATGGTTGACCAAACTTTATTTATGCCTGTAAAATGATTTAATAATTCACCTCCTGCTTTAGCTATAACTGCACTGAAACCAATTAAAAGTGCAAAAGAAATCAATCCTACCAGTAAATGCAAAAAATTATTATTATGTGATTCTTTACCTGCAATTATATCTCCAATAGAATGTGCATCTTTAAATTTTGTTCTTATTTTTTTTGCAACTACAGTTCCTTCAAATATTTTAGATAACCCATAAAAACTTGTTACTATCATAAGAAAATATCCAGAGTTAAATCCTTCATTTACTAATCCTAAAGAAAAACCTGGGCCAATAAAAGTAGCAGATAAACTTGCGAAAATAACCCAAACTCCTAACGATTGATTAGATTTTGTAAAGTCATTAAACGAGCTGTTTTTTCTCTTTTTAAAGATGAAATAGAATAAAAAAGCTAAAAAAACTATTCCTATAATAAGATCAATTGTTTTCATTTTTTAAATAATAAATTATATAACATTCTTTATCAATTATTTTTTTTGGTTCCAATTCAAGAAATGATAAAATCTTATTAATTTCTTCATCTTCTCTCCAAATAGAAGTATAACCGTTATTCGTAACTAACCTACCTTCATTTAGCTTACTTTTTTTAAAATCAATATTTCCTATCATAGGTTTAATACTTGGGAATAATTTATTTTTTCCAAAATCATTCATGGCTTTAGCTTTAAAAAAAGAAATTATCATTTCCGCATTATTTTGTTTTAAAAACTTTTTAATTTCTTTTAATATCTCAATTAAATTACCTTCTAATGTACCTATTGTGTTTTGAGCCAAAATTAATAAAGTATTTTTAATTTCTAATTTAAAATATTTGTTTAAATCTAGCATGTTACCCAATGTGGAAGATGTGTTAGGGTAATTATTAGCCCTTTTTTCTAATTCAGTATACATGTCCTTATTAATTTCTATGAGATGAAATTCTTTGCATACAGGGCTTAATATAGGTATCAACCTTCCATGCCCAGCACCTAATTCGACCAAAGTTTTACTTTTAAGATTACTTATAGATTTAATTAAATTAACTTCATCATTCATAAACTCATTTAGAACCTTCAAATGAGTGTTTTCTACCAAATCAATATATTCTTTTGAATTAAAATTTCTCATTTATCAAAAATACTGAAAAGTCAGTTTTCCCTAGTTTTCCTCATTTGCACTTGCAAATTAAAAAACATTAATAAGTTTGATTAGTCTATTAGTAATTTCATAAATTGCAGTAACAAAATAATTAATAATCAAAAGCGAAAACTGCATACGATTTGAATACGTTTTGCATACGATTTTGAAAAATAGCATAGCGGGAGCCCAGTAAAATGGTTGAGATTTTGGTCAACTTTGAGCTCATAACCCGAAGGTCGCTGGTTCGAGTCCAGTCCCCGCTACAAATGCGGAATCGCAGATAAACAAACGGTTTAGATTAATCTAAACCGTTTGTTTATGTCAATACTTACTGAATTTACTATCTTTGATACTCAAAATGAACACGATTTTGAACACGATTTTCAAATGAAAAAGAATTTTTCTGCTCCAAAAATCTACACAGCCAGTTGAGATTTAAGTAATCGCTAGTAGGTTTACTTTTCCTTCCGTAATCCTGAAACGAGGAAACTTCAGCAATTAAAGTTACTATTATTGGTGCTTTAGCATCTATTCCAATAGTTGTTGGTTTTAAAATAACGTCAATGCCTTGGATAGACCAAATAGGGTTAATAGCTTTATTAATAATGGAGTGATAATTATTATTAGTTTAATACAACACAAAGGAAAAGATGATGAAAAATCAATTCAAATTACGAAAGAATTATTTAAAACAAGTCTGTTATTTAATATTGGAGTATTTGCAATAATGTTAATCGTGGTAGTATTATATGCTTTGTTTTGGAAATAATATTTTGTATATTTAATATGAAAATATTGTTTGATTTACTGTAAATAATTTAATTATAAAAATAGAGTGTATAGCTTATAAAAGAGTTTTGTTTAAACTCAATCCTTATGTAATTCATTAATAATATTATAATAATTATAACTTATGAATAAATTAATACCATTCCTTCTAGTGTGCATTCTTATTAGTGCATGTAACGAACCTAATGTTCAAGAATACAAAACAACTACCATGTTTCAACCTTTTCAACCTCCAATAGCTTATGAAGATGCTAAAGAACAAGCATTAAAAATTCTAAATCAGATGACTATCGATGAGAAAATATCAATGATAGGTGGTCATAATGTATTTTTTACAAAAGGGTTTGAAAGATTTAATATACCAGCAATGTATTTGTCAGATGCGACTCAAGGAGTAAACATTCGACGTCATTTAGATGATCAACTTGAAAAATCAGTTGCTTTTCCAAGTCCAATAGCTTTAGCCAGTACTTGGAATAAAGAGTTGGCAGGTAATTATGCAAAATCAATTGGAGAAGAGTGTAGAGCAGGTGAAATTGCTGTACTGCTTGGACCTGGAATGAATATTTACCGTATTTCACAAAATGGTAGAAACTTTGAATATTTTGGAGAAGATCCATACTTGGCTGCTCGAATGATAGAAAATTATGTAGTTGGAATGCAAAATACAGGTACTATGGCTACTTTAAAACATTTTGTAGCTAATAACACGGATTATAAGAGAAGAACATCAAATTCTGTAGTAGATAAAAGGACCTTACACGAAATTTATTTACCAGCGTTTGAAGCTGGTGTTGATGCAGGTGCTATGGCAGTTATGACCTCTTATAATTTAGTAAATGGAGAGTATGCCGGACAAAATAAAGAAGTTATTACAGGTCTTTTACGTGAAGATTTGGGTTTTAAATGGTTGGTAATGAGTGATTGGTGGTCGGTATATGATGCTGAAAAAGTAATACAATCTGGACTTGACCTTGATATGCCTGGAGAACCAAGAGCTGAATATCCTGATTATATGAAAAAAGATGAATTCTTTTTACGTTTCACTACAAAATCGCTTCTTAAAGAAGGAAAAGTAAAAGAAGAAGATATTAACAGAATGGTTACCAACATTCTTACAACAGAAATAGCTATGGGATTGCTTGAGCGACCAATAAAAGACGCTTCATATTTTGAAAATTTTGACCAACACGTAGAAGTTGCTTTACAAACTGGAAGAGAAAGTATTGTACTACTTAAAAATGACCATATTTTACCTATTGATAAAACAGGTGAAATTTCAATTTTACTCACAGGCGAATATTCAGATAAAATACCACATGGTGGAGGTGCAGCTGAAGTTGTTGGATACAATCAAGTTACTATGCTAAAGGCACTTAAAGATATTTATGGTGATAAAGTAACTTATATTAAAGAACCAACAGACGAAGACATAAAAGCTTTTAGCCATATAATTTATAGTACAGGAACTTTTGATTCTGAAGGATGGGATAAATCATTTGATTTTTCAGAAGAGATTAATAACAAAATAAAACATATAGCTTCATTAAATAAAAATATTATTGTATCTGTTAGCTCTGGTAGTGGCACAAATATGAGTGAGTGGAATGATGCTATTGCAGGATTGATTTATAGTTGGTATCCAGGTCAGATAGGATTTAAAGGGTTTGCTGAAATAGTAGCTGGTATTACAAATCCATCAGCCAAGCTGCCTATTACTATTGAGAAAAAATTTGAGGATTCTCCAGGATATGGGTATATACCAGAAGGACAAGAATTATATACTGGTTGGGATCAAGATCATAGAATTATAGACCCAATTACCGATGTGAAATATGACGAAGGCGTATTTGTAGGTTACCGTTGGTATGAACATAAGGCTATTGAGCCTCTTTACGCATTTGGCTTTGGCTTGTCGTACACAAACTATGAATACAGTAATTTACAGTTAGAAAATAAATCGATAAAAGCGGGAGAAAACATCAACTTAAAAATCGATATAGAAAATACAGGAGAAATGGATGGTAAAGAAGTTGTTCAAGTATATGTACGTGATGTTGAATCATCAGTTGAACGACCTTTAAAGGAGTTAAAAGATTTTAAAAAAGTAAGCATAGCTGCTGGAGATAAACAGACCGTTTATTTTACATTAACCAATAGAGACTTTGCATTTTGGGATGCTAAAACTGAAGATTGGAAAGTAGAAGCAGGTAAGTTTGAGATTCTAGTAGGTAAAGCTTCAAATAATATATTGGCAAGTGCTAAGCTTGAAATTACTGAAGAATAATATAAAAAAAAGTAGAATATAAGGAATACATTCTAGTTAGAAGTGAAATAAAGCTAGGCTATGGTGTTGTATCTTGAAAAGGCAAAAATGAGAGCTGTTTGGAAAGAACTTTAAAACAATAATTTAAGTATTTAATAGAGCGGAGGTGTTGATTTAAGAAACTACTTTATGAGTGCTATCAATTAAGATAACCTGTATATTGTATATATGAAAACTATTCAGTAAAGAGTTTAAAATTCATTTATTGTTTAAGTTATTGTAAGCAATTTAAGTATAAAAATGGTATTTGTTTAAACTTATAACTCGAAGGTCGCTGGTTCGATTTCAGTTTTCGCAATTAAGTAGAGAATTTAGAATTAGGTTCTCTTTTTTATGCTGAAAATTTAATGGAGTAAAAAATCTATATTTAATTAATACTAATTTGTATTTTTTTATTAAAATAAGTAGGTTTATAATCAATAGAATTCTTATTTTTGATAAAATAATGTACCCCAATATACATGACTTTAATTAACTCCATTCTTATAGATGATGAGCAAAATGCCTTAGATTCTTTAGAAATACTTTTAAGTGAATATTCTTTTATTAATATTCTTCATAAAATATCAAACCCGTTAGATATTTTTCCAATTTTAATGAATTCCAAAGTCGATTTAATTTTTTTAGATATTAGCATGCCAGTTATTAATGGTATAGGTTTATTAGAGAAAATTAGAGAATGCAATTCAATAGTTAAAATTGTTATGGTTACGGCTTACGATAATTATGCTATGAAAGCAATTAAACACAATGCTTTTAGTTATTTATTAAAGCCAGTAAGTAGAGTAGAGTTAAAATTTACTATAGAAAAACTTCAAAAAAGTATAGAAGCGAATAATGAAAGAAAGAAATTAAAAAAGATTTTAATAAATTCAAAAGGAAATACAGTTATAGTTGAGCCAAATGATGTTGGTTATTTTGAAGCTGAAGGGAGTTATACACACGTTTATTTAAAAAATGGTTCTAAACTTATAGCTTCAAGTAATTTAGGGGTTCTTGTAGATAAGTTTCCAAAATGCGAGTTTATTAAAATAAATCGTTCTACGGTAGTTCACAAAAACAGTATAATTTCAATACATAAAAAGCAAAAAAAATGCTTACTACAATTAAATGAAAAGGAAATAGGTTTATCAGTGTCAACAACATTTTTAAGAGAATTTAACTCCATTTTTAATAATGCGTAAAATTTGGAGAGAAACTTTTAAAAATTATTTATTTATATCCTTTTCGAGTCCTTGGTTGTTAGCATTAATCCCAACAATAATTATTGTATTACTGTTGCCTGAGTTATTTCATAAATATAATTTTACTTTAGAACAAAAGGAAGATAGAGCAAAAACAAAAATGCTAACTTTTTTTAATGATATTAATGGTGATGGTGTAAAAGATAAAATTGATGTTTTAAATTATAGAAACATATCTGCTTGTTGTAATTTTCAAGAAAACAATAGTTTATTAAAAAAGCAATTTAACTTTTATGGTAATTTGCTGAATCAAGAAAATTTAAATATTCCAATTTTTAATGATGTAACCTATGATGGTATTAAAGAGCTATTTGTTTTTACTCAAAAAGCAGATTCATTGTTTTTAAATGCTGTAGATTTTAAAGAGTCTAAAGTAATTTTATATGGTAGATTTATTACTAAAATTGGTGATGCAAGTACAACTGCAAGAGATTTTGTTTTAAGACCAATAATAAATCATGATTATAATAATGATGGTATAAATGAAATGTATTTTTTAATAAATGGAGGCTTTTCATTAGTTCCCAGAAAAATAATGGCTTATGATTTTAAAAATGATACATTAATAAGTTCAATAAATACTGGCAGTCAGCATTTTGTAACACCAATTAAAACTGAAGACAATAAATTGTATTTAATTAGCACCACAAAAGCTACAGATAATTGTCCACAAGATTTTTCGTACCCTTATAAAGATAATAATTCTTGGATATTTGGATTTAATGACAAGTTGGAGTTTACCTTTAAGCCAATTTGTTTTAAAGGCACTTCAACAAGGGTAAACGGACCAGTAGTTTTTAATAATGAATATCATTTTTATGTTTTAAATGGACAAGAAAATAATAATTACGCTTTTGCAATAAATCAAAAGGGAGACGTTCTAAAAAAAACAAAAAAGAAGGCATTAATTTTAAAGGACAAAGTAATACCTGTTAAAAATAAAGACAAAAAGAGTGTAATTTTAGAAGGTGAATATAATAATAACATAAAACATTTTGAGTATCAACCAGAAACTATGACTGTTTTACAGTCTCATTTTACAAATAACTTACCAAATTCTAGTTTAGTTCCATTAAAAATTGATAGTAACAAACAAGGGTTTATTGGTGTTAATAACAAAACAAACTTGGCATACTTGTATCTAAATAATTTTAATGAAGAATTAGAATTTAATGGTAATTTGTATTTAAAAAGCTGGAATTTTTATACACAAACTAAAAATATAAAAGAAGGATGTTTAGTTAAAGTAACAGATAAGTATTTTTTATATACATTTTTATTAACCAAAGCTACATATTACCCATATAGGTTTTTATTATTTATTTCTATTTATTTATTAAGTGCTGGTTTTGTGTATTTACCTCAAAAATTGCGAAGGCATATTGTATTGAAACGTGAAAAATTACAAAAAGAAATTACAGCATTGCAATTACAATTGGTAAACTCTAAATTAGATCCTCATTTTACATTTAATGCACTTAACACAGTGTCTGCAAAAGTTTTAAAAGGAGATAGATTTGAAGCCTATGATTTAATGACAAGCTTTTCTAGTCTAATGCGATCGGCATTGTTCTTTTCAGATAAAGATAGTTGGAGTTTAGCTGAAGAATTAAACTTTACCAAAAGTTATTTAACTTTAATGAAAGGGCGTTTTAAAAACAGATTTAGCTATGCAATTGTAGTTGGAGAAGTTGTAAATAAAAAGAAAATTACTATTCCTAGATTATTGGTGCAAAATTTTGTGGAAAATGCTGTTAAACACGCATTTAATGGAATCGATTATGAAGGTCTTATAAACATAAGAGTTAAAAATTTAGATGAAGCTGTTAATATTTCAATTATTGATAATGGTATAGGGCGTAAAAAAGCACAATTAAAAAACAATAATAATCCAAACAAAAGCGGAAAAGGTATTGGTTTAAATAAAAAACAAATTGAAATTTACAATAAGTTGTATAAAACTAATATTACAATAGAAATTATAGATTTGTTTAATACAAATATTTCTACAGGAACAGAGATTAAAATTGTAATTCCTAATTTGTGATAAGTCTTTTTTAGGCAATTTTACCATATTTTATAGCTGTTTTTCGCTAAAAAAAATATTCCTTCGTCTAGAAAAAGTGCTACTTCATACATAAAATAGGCAGGTTTATTAAGTAATCTTACACTTTTAAAAAGGAAGAGGTTTTCATCTTAATTTTGAGTTTTAATTTAAAAATTAACCCAAATGAAAAGAAATTTACTCTTATTTTTTATTTTTTTATGCGCTTTTGCAGTTAAAGCACAACAATACACATTAACCGATGACGATGTTGTAGTTACGGATGGTGTAATTATGAGTTGTTCTTATGACTTTACATTAACAGATATAATAATACCCGAAACATTAGACGGGCAAACAGTGACAGAGATTTGGGGATCTAATCTTGTCTTCGGCTCAGCTTTTATAGAGAAAGGTATCACTTCAATTGTATTCCCCGAAACGTTATTAAAAATAGGGCGTTATACATTTTATAAAAATGAATTAACAGAAGTTATTATTCCTGATAGTGTAATAGAAATTGGTGATAATGCTTTTCGAGGAAACCAATTAACAAGTGTTACTTTATCTGATAACCTCAAGGTTTTAGAAACTCAAGTTTTTACATCTAATAATCTAACAAGCATTACAATACCAGAAGGCGTAACAGAAATTGGAGATTCTGCATTCTCATCTAATTCATTAACAAGTGTTAGTATTCCTAATAGTGTAACAAATATTGGAGAAGGAGCTTTTTTATCTAATAGTTTAACTTCCATTACACTGCCAACGGTAGATATAACAGGCTTTATAAATTGGATAGATGAAGATGGAAATACATATTCGAATGGAGCAGTTGTAACAAATTTATCCAGTTTTTTTATAGCACAGTTTGCTCAGACTTTAACAGATGATGATGTTGTAGTTGTAGATGGTATAATAACAAGTTGTACTTTAGATGATACTACAACCAGTATTACTATACCAGAAGTGTTAGATGGGCAAACTATAATTGGTTTAGGAGATAACTTGTTTAGTGGTGATGCTTTAACAGCGGTTGATTTACCAGAAACAGTAACTACTATTGGAGATTGGGTTTTTTATAATTGTAACCTCACAAGTATTGCTTTACCAAGTGGTTTAAGCTCTATAGGAGATCGTGCGTTTAGTAGTAATTCATTAACTGAAGTTTTATTGCCAGAATCTTTAACCTCTTTAGGTTCATATACGTTTGCATATAACAATTTAATTGAAGTAAATATTCCAGGTAGTGTAACAGTGATAGAAGATTATGCATTTAGAGCTAATTATGATTTAGCAAAAGTTACCATTAATGAAGGTGTTACCTCTATTGGGGAAAATGCATTTGGTTATTGCTACGATTTAACAGATTTAAGTATTCCAAATAGTGTTACTTATATTGGAGCAGGTGCTTTTGATGGTTACACTTCTAAATTAGCATCTTTTACTTTACCTTCACCAATAAAAACAGGATATACAGTTAATTGGATAGATAGTAATAGTGTTGAGTATACAACAGGAGCAGAAGTAACAGATAAAGCAGTTTCTTATACTGCAAATTTTGAAATTAATACCTACGTAATTTCTGGTACTGTAAGTGGTGCAGATGGTGTTAGTTTAACATTAAGCGGTGATGTAGAAGAAATACAAACTGTTACCGCTAGTGGAGATACTTTTAACTTTAGTGTTGAGTACAATAAAAGCGTTGTACTTACCGCATCTAAACTAGGATACTTATTTGATACAGAGGAATATTCTTTTCCAAATATATATGGCGATAAAACTGAAACTAATTTTACTGCAAGTATAAATGAGGAAATTAACACTTACGTGCCAGATGATAACTTTGAACAAGCTTTAATAGATCTAGGTTATGATGCTGATTTAGACGATTATGTGTTAACAGAAAATATTAATACAATAACAAGTTTAGATGTTGCTTCAAAAAATATTGCTGATTTAACAGGTATTGAAGATTTTGTTGCTTTAACAAATTTAAATTGTTATTCAAATGCTTTAACAAGTTTAGATGTAAGTAATAATTTGAATTTAAATGGTTTACAATGTTATTATAATAAAATTTCAACTTTAGATGTAAGTGCAAATACATTACTTCAAACTTTATATTGTGGAGATAATCTATTAACAACATTAGACGTAAGTTTAAATACAGCATTAGTAAATTTAGGTTGTACTGCAAATCAACTAAAAACATTAGATTTAAGTAGTAATTTAAATTTAAGAACATTAGGTTGTCCATCAAATGAATTAATCAGTTTAGATGTAAGTGCTAATACGGCATTAACTTATTTGGTTTGCGAATCTAATCAATTAACAAGTTTGGATGTAAGTGTTAATACGGAATTAACTAATTTATCTTGTTCTTCAAATTCTTTAACTAGTTTAGATTTAAGTGCTAATACAGCATTAACTTCTTTATCTTGTTATTCAAATAGTTTAACTAGATTAAATGTGAAGAATGGGAATAATATAGCCCTTACAACATTCTATGCTGATGAAAATCCAAATTTAACCTGTATTCAAGTAGATGATGCCGAGTGGAGCACAACCAACTGGACAGATATAGACGCGCAATCTTATTTTAATGAAGAAAGTTGTTTTACCTATGTTCCAGGCGATAATTTTGAACAAGCTTTAATAGATTTAGGTTATGATACTATTCTAGACGATTATGTGTTAACAGAAAATATTAATACATTAACAAGTTTAGATGTTGGTTCAAAAAATATTGCCGATTTAACTGGAATTGAAGATTTCCCAGCTTTAACATATTTGAGGCTTTCTTACAATAATTTAACAACTTTAGATGTAAGTAATAATATTGCTTTAGAAAAATTATATTGTGGTACAAATGCTTTAACCAGTCTAGATGTAAGTGCAAATACAGCTTTAACTAATTTAAATTGTGATGTAAATGAATTAACCAGTTTAGATGTAAGTGCAAATACAGCTTTAATTAATTTTAGATGTGATTCTAATAATTTAACAAGCTTAAATATAGCAAATGGAAATAATGTTAATTTTACTAGGTTTTGGGCTTATTCTAATCCAAATTTAACGTGTATACAAGTAGATGATGCCGAGTGGAGTACAACCAATTGGACAAATATAGATACTACAGCTAGTTTTAGTGAAGATTGTAGCTCTACTTTAGCTACAGATAATTATGAAATAGAGAATTTTAAAGTATACCCAAACCCAAGTAATGGAGATGTGTATATTTCTGTATCCGAAGAAGCGGCTTATCAACTTGTTAATTTAACAGGTCAAGTTATAAAACAAGGAAAACTAGTTGATGGAGTCAATAATTTAAATTTAACTGGTTTTAATAAGGGTATGTATTTTGTAAAAATTAAAACAGACAATGCAATACATACAGAGAAATTAATTTTTAAATAGCATAAAAAGAGTATTTATATTAAAAGGCTAAACTTATTAAGTTTAGCCTTTTTTGCATTCTAGATAATAGTAAAATTAGTGGATTGGTTTAATAAGTAGTTTTTTATTTAGAAGGCTGAAATTGACTAAAAAATGGTAAAACAAATTAGCAAAAAAAACTTTAAATAATTAAATGTGTTTATTAATTATAAACTTATTCTCTTAAATCTATATCTTTTAACTCTTGTTTTTTATAAATAAGTTTTTCTTTTCAATTTAGTCAATACTAATTACGTGCAGTTTTGATATTCCCAAAAATCAAAGACGTACATAATAATCCAATTCCAATTCCTATAAAAGAACCTTTCGCTAAATCAGGTAACTCAAAGTAATAAGAAAATACTTGTGAAGTAGCAATTATAAATATTCCCATAGATACTAAAATTAGTGCTTTTCTTTTAGTTAGTTTTTTCATTTTAATTGTGTTTTAAATGATTTGTATTTCAATTCTAGTATTTGTTACAGATTTTCCTCAAATTATTGGCAACGGTTTTGGGTTTACTTTTGTTGGTTTAACTCAAAGTTAATTAATAATTTTGAACATTTGGTTAATTAGAGGTTTCTTGTAAAGCGAACAAAAAAGCAATGAAATAAACCCATTGTTATATGCTGCCTTTTAGTCTATTATTTGATTATTTAATTTCTCAAATTCAGCAAATAACTTATTTAGTTTTATGTTTTGTTTCCTTTTATTTTAATTTAGATACAAGGAATGCCAAAATGCTACAAACTAATTAATTTATTATGTAATTCATTCAGAGATAATTTAGTTATCATATAGATATCTTGACTAAAATATATTATTGCGCCATCTTTATATTCTTCTATTTTTTTTATTTGATCTGCATTTAAAATTACTCTTTTTCCTTTTCTATCTTTAATATCTAATATTTTCATAAAGTGCTATTTTTTATATTTGCTAACGGTTTTGTACAAGGTTTAGTTGCGTGTTTTAAGCACCTAATTTAGTAAATACAAACCGAATAGCAAATCCGTGAGGATTTTAGTAAGTAGGTTAGAACCAAACAATAATATATATCCGTTGTTTACCTATAGTTATTAATCTACTAACCAGTCTAAAACATGTAAAATATTATTCAGTCCAAAATAAACATAAACTTCACGATTAGGTTTTATTAGTAAATGATTTATATTAAAATCAGAACTTTGAAAAAACAACTTTTCAATTAAATTATATTGGTCTAAATAAATGTGGTTTTGTTATTCGATTCAATTTGTGAGTTCTTGGTTCCAATTAAAAAAGATTGATATTGTTTAGAATTGTTTTTTATCCATTTTCAATATTTTTTATTTTTAGAGTATTTATAAATATTCTT
Source organism: Lutibacter sp. TH_r2 (assembly GCF_033101135.1). Lineage (NCBI taxonomy): Bacteria > Pseudomonadati > Bacteroidota > Flavobacteriia > Flavobacteriales > Flavobacteriaceae > Lutibacter > Lutibacter sp. TH_r2. The sequence goes on along the minus strand of NZ_JAWMPV010000001.1, from coordinate 560,554 downwards.
ATTATTCTAGTATAAATTTTTCTATTATCAAGTTATTCAAATTCAGCTTTTGTTATTTGATTATTATTGAAAATAATAGTGAATTTTTTTGCTAAAATTTTGACTAAAACAGGTAACTGAAATTAAAAAAAATATTAATATAGTTAGATTTTTCTTTATAATTATAGGTAGCGGTCTTGGGTTTACTTTCGTTGTGTTGGTTTAGCTCAAAGTTAGTTAAAATTCTTTTAGACATAGTTTATTAGAGGTTTCTTGTAAAGTGAACAATAAAGCATTGAAATAAACACGGTGCAAGCAAATATTCAATTTAGATTCCTAGAAATAATTAAAAAGAAAACGAATCTTTTTTTATAAAATTCTCGTAATATGATAGATACTTGGTGTTAGTTTCACCTTTTAATGATAATCTATAAAGTTCTTCAATAACCTTTCTTTCTCTTATTAGTAAATTTCTTTCACTTTGGTCTTTATCGTCTTTTAAAATACCGTCTTTAAAAGATAATTCACGAACGTTTTTAAATTTCCAAGTTTGATGAAACCCACTATGTATATACAATTCATCAATAAAATCATTCATAATAATTAACTTACCAGAAAATAGAATTTCCTTATCTATATTTTCATACTTTAAGTCAGACATTAAATTGATTTCTACTTTAGGAAGAACACCAAAAATTTTTTTCGGGATATAATTTTTAATGCCTTTTTCTACTAAATCTAAATCAACGGCTTCTATTGTTTTAAGTTTTAATCGATTATTCTTTATTTCAAAGGTTTGATTAAATTCTCCTCCTGCAGTTGTTTTTTCATAATATCTCAATCCAAATTTTTTCAAATCAATTGATATTCTGTTAAAATTAGGTGATGTGTAATATTCTTCTATGTAAATTATAGAATCTGTTCGTTGAGCGGTCATTAAATATTTGTTAACGGTTTATTAAAGTGTTGGTAGTAGTATTATTTTAATATATTTTTCAATTCAATTATTGTGTATACAGGATTTTTTTATGAGGTATTGAATATTCCATAGTTTTTAATTTTCAACATAAACCACATAGGTTTTTGTAATTTTTCAAAATCAAATATAGGTTAACTTAAACATTTGAACTATGATATTTATCAAATGACATATCGATTTAAAGCAATATAGAAATTTCAACATTTAATAACGCTAAAGCCATCACTAGTTTAAAAAAACTTGATCATTTTTTTAATTCTAATAACTCTTTATAATTTTTTTCTGTTTTCGACATTTTTAATTTTTGAAACATCAGTTTTTTTAATGTTTATTTGAGAAGAGTTTTTTTTTATTTGATTTCGTAAATTTTCTATCAATACAATTTTTGTTGCAGCAAAATATTTAAAAACCAAAAAACAAACCTATTCCTCCAATTGCAAAAGCATATAGTATATTAATTAGCTTTACAATAGCAAAACCTTTTTTAGATTCTGCCAACAAAGGAAGCATTCCATGTCCATCTTGTGATATTGAATTTGCTAGTAAAATACTAAACGGAATGGTACCTGAAGCAAAAAGGGTAACAAATACTAAATGCGGACCAGATTCTGGAATAAAACCAGCTACAACTGCAACAAGTAACACAATAAAAATATTATTTGATATCCAACTTTCTAAGTTTATATAAATTGTTAGAAAATGCATAATTAGTAATACCCCAAAAACCCATAAAAAAATTCGAGGTAAATGAACTTTAACTATATGCTTCCAAATATGTTCTTTTAAAAAATGATTTGGTACTGTTATTAAAATAAACAAAGCCAATAAAAATGTGAATAATAAAGTAATTCTAATCCACAATTCTGCATCTTTTACAAATGCTCCTGTAAGTAAACCAATTATTAGAGCTAAAATTCCAACCGATAATGAAAGTCTATAAAATGAAGGATGAATTATATTAGACCAAATAATATTCTTTTGAAAACATAAACAATCTTTTTCAGAATGTAATTCGAATTTATGATTTGATTTATTATTTAATAAGTTAGCAGGCTTGTAGAATTTATCGGTTAAATATCCTGCTAATATTCCTAAAGCAAATAATAAAAAAGTAAGTAACAATGCTTGTTTTGGAAACATTGCAAACATTACAAAAGCTTCATCTCCACTTGTTGCAATCATAGCTGTAACCAATGCGCCAAATGAAACCATTCTATGTGAAAAAAGGGCTACTATTGTAAATGCTCCTAAACAACCCGGAATTGCTCCTAAAAGCGAAGCAATTATATACTGTTTAAACTTATTACCTTTAAAATATTTTTGCCAAACACCTTTAGATTGAACATTAATATACTCAATAACAACCATCATAATAAACACAAAACTTGATATTATAACAGCCTTTAAAAACAATTTATAAATAACTTCCATAGTAATTACAATTATGTTTTCAATTTTAAATTTAATTTAGAATTTTTACAATTCTTTTTCTATTTCTCTAAAGGCAATTTCTGGCCTATTACTATTAGTAAAATCTTTATCAAACAAGTTTGTTACTAATCCCTTTGATTTTTTACTAAAAATCATATCATGTCCAACACAAAGTCCCATAGAAATATTTAACTCTGTTTGTTTACTATTTAAATAATCTGCCTGCCCTGCAGGATTGCACATTACTCTATTGCTTTCGCCTCCTAAAATTTCTTTTTTTCTAACTTTATCGTGTTTACATCCCACCGTATAAACCGTAAAGTTTTTAGATAAATATTGTTTCAGAATTTCTGCTTTATGCGAAAAAGTTATACAGTGTGCAATACCTATTCTACTAATATTCATACCCTTTGCGATATTTACAATCTCGTTAATTCTATTAGATCTCGTACTAGTAAAATCGCAATTAGCTTGCATAATTTTTTTAAATTCTGTTGTATATAAATTATTCATGTTTTTTGTGCTATTTTTATTAATAACCATTGATTTTTAATATTAATTTATTTCATGTTTTAAATCAAAGAATTACATTTTCGCTTAAATATTAATTCTTTAATAAATAGTTTTTTAACTAATTACTTTTTAGGTGTTATAGGTTATAAATTAGAAAAATATAAAGTGTGTTTTACTTTTAAATAGTAAATAATTGAGTGATATATTGTTTTTTAATTCCTTCAATTAAATATTAAAACTTAAATAAGTAGTACTAAAAATTTTAACTGCTTTTTTAAAATTATAGTACAAAGGTACATACTTTTTCTTATTATTGCAACAATGTTACAATAAGATATAAAAAAGACAAATCAAATTTAAAAAGGTAATTTTAAAATGTATTCAAGATATAGAAATCTATGGATTAAGGTCTGACATTATAGAATCTCAATCACATAATTTTTATAGAGTTACAACCTATAGCGTTCTACAAAGTTTTATTGATGAAGGTATTATTCATAAAGTTGTTTTAAACAATGGAAAGTTTTACTATTTTAAATATAAAAATTGTACTGAAACACATTTTTACAATCATTATCACTTTAAACACAATGTGTGCGGTAAAGTAAGCTGCTTAAATAATGAATTACATTTTGATTTACAACAAGGTTATATTGTTGAAAATTTTAATTTATGAATTTCTGTAATTTGCAGTAATTGTAATACTAAACATTAAATTAATTTACATATTAACACTGCTTAAATCCATTACCTTATATTTTTTAAAGGCACCTGCAAATAAAATATTACCAATTAGTGTACACATAAACATTGCTGTACCCAAAGGAATTAAATTTTTAGCATGAAACAATGCTATTATGCTTCCTATTATAAAACTTAAAACAAAACGCATTATTCCTATTGCAGCATTTGCTGAACCCGCAACTTTAGGGTTATGATTTAGTATTACAGCAGTACCGTTTCCAAAAATTAAACCTAAACTTCCAACAAACACAACTATACCAATAAATACAGCCCAAAACATTGGAGTTTCTTCTCTAACAGCTAAAAACAATACAATACCTGCCAATAGCTGTAAAATTAAACCAACTCTTAACAATTGCATTGGTTTATACTTTTTTAACAATTGTGTATTTAAAAAAGATAAAATTATATTAAGAATAATATTTGACCCAAAAAGTAATGGGAATTTTTCTTGAGAAATACCAAAATATTCTATGTAAATAAATGAAGCTCCTGTTAAAAATATATACATTCCAGACATTGAAAAACTAACAGCAAAAAGTGTAGTTACAGAAAGTTTATCAGAAAAAAACACTTTATATTTATCTAAAAACTGACTTGTTTTAATAGACTTTGTAATTAGTAGTTTATCTCTAGACTCTGGTATAAGTATTAAAAATGCAATAAATAATAACAAGGCAAAACCAAACATAAAATAAAACACACCTTTCCAACCAATAAGTTTAATTAAAACAGCTCCAATTACTGGTGCAAAAAGTGGCGCAAGCATCATCATCATACTTACTACAGTTATTAATTTAGCCACTTGTTTTCCTTTAAACCAATCTCTAATATAAACGTTTGATGTAACGGTTGCAAAACCACCTCCAAAAGCTTGCAATACTCTAAAAAATATTATTTGTTCTATCGAAATACATTCGGTAATTATTAATGAACTAATACCATAAAGTGCAACACCTATTAAAGTTATATTTTTTCTACCAAAAGAATCGGACAATGGACCTCCAAAAAAATTACCCAATGCAAACCCTAAAAAATAAACTGTAATTGTAAGCTCAACTAAACTGAATTTTACATTAAAATAGGTTGCCATTAAAGGCATTGCCGCTAAATAAGAATCAATTGCAAATGGAGATAAGGTTACTAATGCCGCTAGCATTATAGTTATAATGGGTAATCCTTTTTTATGTATATCTTTTATATATGCCACTTTTAAATTATATTAAAATAGTTAAATATGTAATTAATATTAATTAACAAAAGAGAGGTAAATACTTAACTTAAGTATTTACCTCTTGTAACCTATTTATTTAACTTAAATAAGTAGTTTTAACTTAATATTTCTTCAATAGTTATGTAATCACCAACTTTTCCTGTCATTTTTTCAACATCTGTTTGAACAGGAAGTGTTTTTTTTCCTGGTCTCCAACCTGCAGGACAAACTTCTCCTGTTTGGCTTGCATGTTGCCAAGCTTTAATTTGTCTAAGAAATTCATCTACATTTCTCCCAACAGAATCAGCTTGTACTTCTTGAGCTACACAAACACCATCAGGATTAAACAAGAATCTACCTCTAAGTGCTACACCTTCATCTTCAATTAAAACTCCAAAATCACGGCTTACTTCTTGTGTTGTATCAGCTCCAATTGTTAATTTTAAACCTTTAAGAATTGGTTCAGTTTCAACGAATCTTTTATGCGAAAACTTTGAATCTACCGATACAGGTAATAATTCTACTCCTAGTTCTTCAAACTCATCGTAATGAGCATTCATTGCTGCAATTTCTGTTGGACATACAAAAGTAAAATCAGCAGGATAAAAACAAACTACTGTCCATTTATCTTTATAATCTTTACTTGATACAGTTGTATAATGTCTTGTTTTAGCATTGTATGCTTCCATTTCAAATTCTGGCATTTCTTGTCTAACCATTGTTGCGCTCATATTTTTTTTATCTTCTTTAATTTCTGTATTATTATTTAATTCTTTTGTTTTGATTTTCTTTTTAAGTGGTTTTATACCATTTACACATGCCATAGTTTTTATTTTAATTGTGCGTTTAACATCCAAGTCATTTTTTCTTGTTCTCCTATATATTCTGATAACAAGCCTACTGTACCTTCATCTCCATTTTCTGAAGCAAACGATAGTATTTCTCGTTCAATATTTAAAAGTTTTTGAGTATCGTTAAGTAAGCTATTTATACTTTCTTCTGAAGAACTTACATTTGTTTGTTCATTAATTTCAGAAATTTTAAGGTATTCAGAAAAGGAATGCAAAGGTTTTCCGCCAAGAATTAAGATACGTTCAGCAACTTCATCAGCCATTTCATTTAAACTGTTATAAACCTCTTCAAATTTTGAATGTAGCGTAAAAAATTGTTTCCCTTCTATATTCCAATGGTATCCACGTACATTCATATATGCAATTTGTAAACTGCTTAAGTACGCATTTAATTTTCCTACTACTTCTTCGGAATAATCCATATTAAATCCTATTTTATTCATAAATATTATTTTTAGTTAAATATTTACAGCAAAATTAGAACTTAGAAGTCTGGTATTTTTTTACAAATGTTAAAAAATTATTTCTTTGAACGTAAGCGACTCAATGATACTTGTGAAATACCTAAAAAACATGCTGTATCACCTAAACTTATACGGTGTTGTAGATGTCCATATTCCGTAATAAAATTTTTATATCGCTCTGAAGCATTTAAATGAAGCATGGTTTTTAAACGCTCTATGGACATGATTGCTATATTAGAAATTATTATTCGAATAAAATGTTCAAAAGAATGGTGATTTTTGCAAAGGTTTTCCAAATCATCATACTCTAAATAAATTATGGTGGTATCTTCTAAAGTAATCGTAGAATATTCAGCAGGTAAATTTCTAAGGAAACAATCAGAAATAGTTACAAAACGATTATCACAAAAAAACCGTAATATAAACTGATTACCATTGTAATAGTAATAATGTTTTAACATTCCCTGCTTAATAAAATAAAAACGGCGTGAAACCCTACCTTTTTGATTAACTATTTCACCTTTTTTATACTTTTTTATTTTTAAATGATTTAGTAAATCCTCTTTTGTTTCCTTTGAAATAGGAGCAATTAGCTCTAATTGTTTAATAAAATCATTCATTTTTTCTAAATATAAAATAGCTTTAAAAAGTGTTATGTTGTATTATACTGAAATAGGTAGACCATATTTTTGAATTTATATGGTTAACATTTCTAAATTTTGTTTATTAATTTTAGAGTTTTTGTAGTTCACATTTTTATTTAAATGTACTTGAAACGGCGTTATTAACTACAAACTTATCCTCTTAAATCTATATCTTTTAACTCTTGCTTATTTTTAATAATTATTTCTTTTCCTTTCAAAATAATTAATCCATCTTTTTCAAACTCTTTTAAAAATTTCACTGTACTTTCTACTGTAATTGATGCAAAATCGGCTATGTTTTGTCGAGTTAAAAAATTAAAAACATTATAATCTTTTAATTCATCCGATGTTAAGTATAAAATAGCAGAAGCAAGTTTTCCTCTCATTTGTTTATAGGATAAATTCTTTATAATATCAATATACCTACTTTCATTCATGTTATTTTTTGAAGTAAGTTGCATTGAAAAATCTGTATTTCTTATTAAAACTTCTTTTAAGGCTTCTTTTTCTATCATGCAAAAAGTTGAATCGCTAAGTGAAATTGCGGAATACTGGTAGGTTTTTTTATTAAAAACAGATGAAAAAGCTATAAAATCGCCTTGTTTGGCCAAGTGGATATTAATTTGTTTAGACTTTCCAAGTTGTAAATATACCATTGCTAGGCCTGAATTTACAAATAAAACATGTGGAGCAAATGCTCCTTGCTTAAAAATAGTTTCACCTTTTAAATAGGATACTTGTATTTTTCTTTCATTTAAGAAAATGAGATCATTTTTGGGTAAATTATTAAAGCATCCTGAAATCTGCTCTATACTATTAAGTTCCATATTTTATTAAATTCATTTTCAAAAATTGTAATGCTAAAATACTCATGATTTTTTTAATTCTAAACATAGAAAAGTAAAAAACATACAACATATATTGTTATTGATATACTACGGTGAAATTAAAAACTATTATTTAATAAGAATTTTATTATAATTTTCCTGTTAAATAGAGGCAATACTCCAATTGCTTTTTCTTGCCTTAAAACCAACACGTATATATTTTTGCGCTACAAAAAAATATAAGAATTAAGTGACTTTACCTAAAAATATATCAAAACATAATTACTACTCTTTTTTATGGCATGCTGGATTTTTGGCTTTTGCCCAAAATTTTATAGATGTAGATACTATAATTCCAGCTATGGTTATTGAAGCTGGTGGTAATTCATTACATGTAGGTATTATGGTTGCTATTATGATGGGAGGATCTAGTTTAACCCAATTATTTTTTGCTCCTTTTGTAAACAATAAAAAATATAAGAAAAAGTACTTGTTAGCAGGTATTAATTTAAGGGTTATTTCATTGTTAGCATTAGCGTTTATATTGTATTCACTTTCTATACATTATTCTTCATCTGTTTTATGGTTTATTTTTATTTTTATTTCATTGTTTTCATTTAGTGGTGCATTTACCAATATTAGTTATGTTGATGTTATTGGTAAATCAATTAATCAGGAGAATCGAAAGTCGTTTTTTTCTGCTCGTCAGATAGTTGGGGGAATTATTGTTATATCAACAGTTTTTTTAGCAAAAAGAGTATTATCTAGTTCTGAATTTCCTATAAATTACTTTAGCATGTTTTTGATAGGAGGTGCAGCTTTATTTATAGCTTCAGCAGGTTTTTGGAATGTTAAAGAGGTAGTGCCATCAGGAAGTAAAATATCTGGTATAAAAGGTTTTTTAAAAAGCATGAATTTTGAGTTGAAAAACAATAAAAAATTGCTCTATTTTTTAGGCTTTATTAATACTCAAGGTGTTGTTATATCAATTATCCCTTTTGTAATGCTTTATGCTAAAGAACACTTTTATACTGAAGCATCTGATACCGGTATATTTCTCCTTTTTAAGGTAATTGGTGTTGTGACAATGAGCTTTTTTATTTTAATTTTAAATAAAAAAATAAAATATCGAGCACTATTATTCAGCAATGTTTTTTTATCATTATTACTTGCATTAATCACTATTTTTATTTCTGAATCCGATTCTTTAAAGTGGATATTTATTTTGGGTGGCTTTACAGTTTCTCTTTACGCGGTTACGTTAAATGGAGTGTTACTTGAAATATCTGGAAATGAAAACCGAGCATTGTATGCTGGTTTTGCCGGAGCAGGAAATATTATTCCAACTATTTTTCCGCTTATTTCAGCAGGTATAATAAACCAATTTGGGTATGTGGTTTTCTTTACTGTTTTTATGATTATAATTTCTACATCCGCATTTTTTATTTTTAAACTTAAATGCATTAAATAATTATAACGTATACACCGAGAATAATTATAAGAAAAATAACTTAATGGTATTATAAAATTAGTAGCGTACTTTTAAATTAATTGAAGCTATATAAAAGCAATAAATAAATTATAAACAAAAAATCAAATTTTAATAAAGTGGAATTTTTCCCTTTAAAACTATATTATTATGAAAAATGAAAAACTTCAATATTTTCCCATCACTGCATTTGCAATTATTATGGGATTGTCGGGGTTAACTATTGTGTTTGGTAAATTTTATCATATGCAATGGTTGCCTAAAGTATTATATGATAGCTTATTGTTTTGCACAACAGGCTTATTTCTATTTTTTCTGTTTACATACGGTAGAAAAGCTTTAAAACATTTTGATGAGGTACAAAAAGATTTTCGTCACAGAATTCGCATTAATTTCTTTTCAGCAATATCTATTTCATTTTTATTGTTATCCATTGCATTTATGACTTATTGGCCTTTTCTGTCTCTTGTTTTTTGGTGGGTTGGAGTTATATTGCATACGTATTTTATGCTTCATACTATAAGCTTTTGGATACAACACAATTTTGAAATTCAGTTTATGAATCCAGCGTGGTTTATACCAGTAGTAGGTAATATTTTAGTTCCTGTAGCCGGAGTTGAATATATGCCTAAAGCATTTTCATTTGTTTATTTTGCAATTGGATTCTTTTTTTGGATAATACTATTTACAATTTTTTTAAATAGAGCAATATTTCATTATCAATTACCACAAAAATTTATTCCTACACTTTTTATTTTAATTGCACCACCTGCAATTGGGTTTATTGCATATATCCGTATTTCTCAAAGTTGGGATAATTTCGCTGTGTTTTTGTTGTTTATAGCTTACTTTTTTGTTGCTCTAATACTTTTCTTATATAAAAGCTTTAAAAAACTAAAATTCTTTATTTCGTGGTGGGCATTTACATTTCCACTAATGGCAATTACTTTGGCATCTGTTGTTGCTTACCAAGTTTCATCTGTTACTATTTATAAATATTTAGCATTTGGAATGTTGGCAATTGCCTTAATTACAGTTGTATTTGTTACCTGGGTTACTATAGGAAAAGTGCGACAAGGAGAAATTTGTGTAAAGGAAGATTAATCAATAAAAATTTAATTAAAAATAAAATGAAAACAAAAGTATTAACAATTGTATCCGTTGCTTTCGGGTTTATAGTAGGAATTATATTTACAGGTATTACAATATCCATATCGTCAAGTGAAATGATGGTAAAGGAATTTAAAAGTCCTTATAACTTTGAAAAAACTGTTCATGTAATTACGCAACGAATTAATAATAAAGATGGTTGGAACGTTACTGGTATTATTGACCAAAATAAAGAAGTAACTGAAAATGGAGGTTTTGAGATTGGTAATTTTAAAATTATTAAATATTGCCACGGAGGTTATTCTGCTCGTATGTTAAAAGCTGATGATCGAAAAAAGATTGGTAATATGATGCCTAAATCATTTGCCGTTTATGAGAAATCAGACGGGCAAGTATTTGTGTCAACTATGAATGGTGGTGTTATGGGAAAACTTTTTGGTGGAGAAATAGAAGTGATTATTGAAGAAGTTTCACTTGAAGTAGAAGATATGATGCGTTTTATTAATTTAAAATATACGTTGTTTTAAAAAATATAAAGACAAAACTATTTATTCTTGCACCAACCATCAATCAGTTTAATTTTATGTAATTCAATTTTTTAGTTTTACGTATGTTTTTTTAAATGGTTGGTTGCTTTTTCACATTTAATATGGAGGTGAGTTAGTTGCTAGTAAACATCATTATTTTAATTGGATGGCTTCATATTTATAGTAAACTATTACTAAATTCTGGGGGAAACATAACTATTCATTTGATATTGTTGAAGTATCGGCATTTGAAATTCTATTTTTGCTATAAATTATCTTCGTAAAGGCGTAATTTATTTTTTAGATAAATTACTTCTTCTTGTAATTTCATTTCCTTTTTTAAAAGATTGAATACAATATCAATACCTTCAATATTAACATTTAACTCGTTGTGAAGTCTAATCATTTTTTCAAGATCATTTATTATATCTTGATGAATAAATTTATTTTGTTCTACTCTTTCAATTTTTATAAGCCCCACATTGTCTAATGCTTCAAAAAAAGAAAGTTCTATTTTATAGTGTACGCAAAGCTCATCTATTAGTATTAAATCTTGTGTTGCCATTTTATTTTAATTTTTGTAATTCTGTAAACAATGCTTTTTCTTTATCATTTAATTTTGATGGAATTTTTACATGATATGTAATTATTAAATCACCAAATTGATTGGGTTTTTTATACATAGGAAAACCTTTTCCTTTGAGTTTAACTTTTGTTCCATTTTGAGTTCCTGGTACAATTTTTAATTTAACTTTTCCTTTAAAAGTATTAGTAGTAATATCACCACCTAAAATAGCAGTGTATAAATCTAAATCAACAGTGGCATATAAATTATTGCCATTGCGTTTAAATGTTGTGTTGTTTTTTATAGAAAATTTAATGTATAGGTCTCCATTTGGTCCTCCATTTAGACCATCTCCACCTTTTCCTTTTATTTTAATTATTTGACCATTTTCTATACCTGCTGGAATAGTGAGTCTAATTTTACTATTATTTACAGTTAATACTTGTTGATGAGTTTCGTAAACATCGTTTAAATTTAATTGCAATTCTGCATTAAAATCTTGTCCTTTAAATTTTCTACTATTATGCGATGAATACCTTTTTGAACCTCCAAACATAGATTCAAAATAATCTGAAAAGTCTTGATCAGAATATGCTTGATTTGAATTAGAATAACTTTGGCGTTGCCTATTAGATTGTTGTTGCTGTTGTGCTTTTTCAAATTCTTCTCCGTGTTTCCAATCTTTTCCGTATTTATCGTATTTTTTTCGGTTTTCGGCAGAACTCAATACTTCATTTGCTTCATTAATTTCTTTGAATTTTTTTTCAGCTTCCTTGTTGTTAGGATTTAAATCTGGATGGTATTTACGAGCTAATTTTCGATATGCTTTTTTAATTTCAGTATCTGTTGCCGTTTTTTTAACACCTAATATTTTATAATAATCTATAAATGTCATTGATTTATATTTTTAAAGAACCTAATATTTTAATTGTATTCTGAATTACAAGGCATTACTAATTTTTTTGTTTTATCTGTAGAATGTTTTAAATTTTACAGTGTTTATTTTTTTTAATTTGATAAAAATCTCCTCTTTTTTGCGTAACAATTTCTATTTTATTGTCTGAATCTAAAACAGAAAGGTATTTATTAATTTCATTACTATGAATTCCTAATATTTTTTCTAAATCGTCAAGAGTGCAAGGTCTTCGTGTTATTGTACCTAATATTGTAGATTCTATATCTTTTCTATAGGATTGTATTTTTTTTCGTTCTTTAACTGCTGAAATAATTTCTACATTATCTAAATTCCAAAAATCAACTATTTGCTGTAATTCTTCACTTGTAGCACTTCTTAAACTTTTAATAATTCCGGGTCTATCTAAACTATTTAATTGAATAGTATCTGGATTGATTTTTAATATGATTTTTTTTAAAGCTATTAATTCACTTAACGAATTATTGTAACCCGGTAAAATAAATATTTCGAGCCAAATTTTTCCTTTAAAATTTTTACAAAATGAAATTAATCCGTTTATATATTTTTCTAATTCTAACGTTTTTACTGGACGGTTTAATTTTCTAAAAACACTTTCAGTTGCAGCATCTAACGATGGTAGTAGTACATCAACTTCTTTTAAAGATTCTTGTACATTTTTATCAAACAATAGCGTACCGTTTGTTAGTACAGCAATAGGTAAAGTAGGTTTGTGTTTTTTTATAAAACTAATAATATCTCCTATTCGAATATTAAGTGTTGGCTCTCCATATCCAGAAAAAGTAATATAATCGGGATCGGGATTATTTTTAAAATACGAAGTTAATTCTGCTATAATTTCATGATAGTTTATATACTCTTTTCTTTCAAGTGTTAGTTCTGTTGTTTTACCAACTTCGCAGTATACACAATTAAGGGAACATACTATTTTGGGCACTAAATCAACTCCAAGTGACATTCCTAATCTTCTTGAAGGAACAGGTCCAAATAAAAATTTATACATTTTATTTAAGCTTTTAGTTAATTATACTTTTCTCTTAAAACTTTATTACCTAATGTAGGTTTAATTAATTCCTTCCATTTATTAGTTAGCCAAGTTTTAAGGTTTTGATGTGTAGTAAAATACTTTTGTGGAATAGGATGGGTTCCAACAACAACTTTTATAGTGTATTTATCTTCAATAAATTTTTTAAAATAAGATATGTAGGGGCAAGGTGGATAACCAACAACAAATCCCGTTGCAAAATGAATGGTTTTTGCACCATTTTTAATCATTTCTTCTGGTGTGTATTCAATATTTCCACCAGGACATCCTCCACAACTAGTATATCCAACTATTTCTAAAGGTTCTTTTTTACTGTAGATGTCGAATGCTCCTTCTCTGTTTTGCATGGCTCTAAAACATTTTCCACCTGCACAATTTTTGTATCTGTCGCAAATTATAATTCCTATTTTCATGTGATTAATTTTTTAATTTGTTTTCACACAACAATCTGCTAAACACTGTTCTATATCTTTAACTAAAGGTACAAAATATAGAGGTAATACAATGTAATATCAATTACTAATTAATAAGAAAGTTATAGTTGTAAATAGTGTTTATACGGATCTAAATTTTATGTTCTTTAAGAATAATAGCGTTATCTTCTATGCCAAGATGGTTTGCTATAATTGGGCATTTTGATTTTAATAAGAAAAAAACTTGCCTGTTGCAATCAGATAAGCCTTCATAATTTCCTTGTCCTTTACTTATAACAAGTCCAGTTGTGTTGAAAAGTTCTAGAAATTCAGGTGTGCTTTGATTAAGAATAACACCTGGAGATTTACAGCCTGAATCAATTAATTCTGTAACTTCATGTAATCCTGAAGCTATTGCATCTTCCCAAGTAACATCATTTATTATGGGAATTGAACGTACAGCATATTTTACTGGTTTTTTTAATTCATTAATAAGTATTTTGTCGAAAACTGATTCGCCAACATTATCACCAATATAAAGTATGTTTTTGGTTTTTTTTAATTGCTTTTTAAAAGCAGTATAGTCAAAAACTGCAAATTCTTGTTTCAATATTTTTTTTACATCACTTACAATATCAAATGCTCTACTAACTCCTAAATCAATTATATTTCCGGCAATGGCAATTTTTATGGCAGTAAGAAGTTTATCATCGGAATTGGCTACTATTTTTTCTAATTCAGGATAAATGGCTTTTGTTTCTTTAAGATGTTGTTTTTTAATAGCTTTAAAAGGATCTTTTACACCAGTAACTTCTCTAACAATGCCATAAATCATCATACCTGTTTCTGCTGGTGTAGCATTCATTGAAACGTTTTTTACCATTTCACCAGTTTTATCCAGAATTAGCTTAATTTTTTTTTCGTTAGTAGTAGCCAATCGTCCTGCACGTAATGCTTGTTGCATAAAGCAGGGAATACAATCAAGGTAAGTTTTCATTATTTTAAGTTGTTAATTTATTTAGTTTAACATACTTTTTTACTTTCGGAATTTTTAAATAATATTCTTCATTTAAATAATTACATATTTGACTAGAGTTAATTTCAGTCAATCTTTCTAATAGTTCTATTTCCTCTTTTTTAGTTAATTTTTCTGAACTAATAAATTCAAAAAGACTAGCAACAAGTATTTGCTCAATAGTAACATTATTTTCTATTTTTATTTGTTCTATAATTTTTTCAATTCCAGGTTTTAGAATATTTATATTAATGTCTGTAATTTCGAACTCCATAAAATCACATAAAATTTTAGAAGCAAATTCTCTTGTTTTTTTATTTGAAGATTGAATGTCTCTTATTAAACGATTGTAAAAATCTTTAGTAGAAACTTTATTTTCAATGGAAATATGCTCTTTAGTTATTCTTTCAATTTTACATTCAGTATCAAAACTTACAGTATATTTTTCAATCATATTTTCAGAACACCAACCATTTAATTCTAGAATAATCCCAGTTTTTTTTGAATTTAGTAATTGAAATTTATGACCAATAAATGTTTTTTTCATAGTTTTTTTAAATTATTAGTAAAGGCCTATAATTATATTTTTGTTGAAATATTAGGAAGAATATTCAAATTTATAGAAAGAATATATGACTTTAACCAACCCTAGAAATTAATTACTTATATTAGTTATTGTAATTATTTATGCCAATTATAATTATAAATGATGTTTTAAATGGATTTATTCAAATTGTTCCCAGAAATAATGCAATAAATTTGTTTTTATTTTTTTGATTGATATCTAATATTTATACTTTTTGTTTCATGTATTTTAATTTTGTTTATTTACCAAAAACAAGTAGTAGGCTTTAACAATCAACAGTTTGTTTTACATTATAGTTCATTTAAATTCTATTTTTTAAATAGTTATATATTTATATTTAAAATTTAAAATAGTTTTAGAAGTAAGTTTAAAGGTTTTTTTAAGCAACATAGAACACATAAATTAATTGAAAATAAGGTATATTTGGGCTGTTTTTTTATATAAAATGATAATTTATGAATAGAAGAAATTTTTTTAGAAACGGATCTCTTTTTGCACTTGGGACATCATTATTAAATCCTTTTGATTTAGGTGCAACAACATTAGATCTTGATACTATAAATAAAAATAAAAAGGCAAAAAATATAATTATTTTAGTAAGTGACGGTATGAGTATCGGAACTTTAAATATGGCTGATTTGTATCTTTCAAGAAAAACAGGAGAAGGAAGTAATTGGCTTCAGTTATATAAAGAGAATAAAGTGAGTAGAGCCTTAATGGATATGGCTTCTGCAAGTTCTATAGTTACAGATTCTGCAGCCGCAAGTTCTTCTTGGGGAGGTGGTTTTAGAATAAAAAACGGAGGGATAAATATTGGAACTAAAGGTGAGGAATATTTACCAATTTGGCAAAAATTTAAAAAAGCTGGTAAAATGGCTGGTTGTGTAACTACTGTGCCTATAACACATGCAACTCCTGCTGGTTTTTGTGTAAATAGTAAAAGTAGAAATGATCAAGAAGGTATTGCTAAAAAATATTTAGCGCAAAAATTTGATGTGATGATGGGTGGTGGTGATAACTATTTTTCTGCAGATTCTAGAAAGGATAAGGTAGATATGTACCAAAAATTTGAAGAAGGAGGTTATCAAGTAGTAAAAACTAGAGATGAAATGTTAGAAGCAACCAATAAAAAACCAATTTTAGGTGTTTTTTATGCTAATGGATTGCCTTATACAGCCGATAGAAATAGTAGTAAAGAGCTTACTGAAAAAATACCAACATTAGGGGAAATGACACAGAAAGCTATTGACTGTATGAAAAACAATGAGGAAGGTTTTGTGTTACAAGTAGAAGCAGGGAAAGTAGATTGGGCAGCACACGGTAATGATATTGCAGGTTTAATTTACGACCAAACAGCACATGATGAAGCTGTTAAAGTAGCCATCGATTTTGCAGAAAAAGATAAAGATACACTTGTTATAATTACTACAGATCACGGTAATGCAAATCCGGGAGTTATTTACGGAAAAGAAGCTAACAAACAATTTGATAGTATTCAAAATTATAAACATACCAACGATTGGATTTTAAACGGTTTTGGAAAAGAAACTTCAATTTCTCAAGTTAAAGAGCGAATTGAATATGCTAATAATTTTGCAGTAACAAGCGAAGAAGCTAAATTACTTATAGCATATTATACTTCTATTAAAGCTGAAGAAGGTCTATATAACTACAAACATTTACCATTTAAAGCATTAGCTCAAATTCAAAAAGAACGTAATTCTGTTGGGTGGATTAGTATGCAACATTCAGCCGATTATGTGGAGTTGGCTATGTTTGGTCCAGGAAGTGATTTGTTAAAACCTTTTATTAAAAACACAGACCTACATTATTTAATGTTAGAAGCAGCTGAAGTTGAAAATAACTATTAATTTTTGTTAGAATAGTAACAATTAAAAAATAGCTAAAAAAAGAATCGTTAAAAATAAAAATGGTTTTATAATATTAAAAATGCAATCGGAACAAATAACCATAACACCAATTGGAATAATTCATACCCCATTTAATACAATTAAAGGTATGCCTATTCAACCACTTGCTTCAAAAGGTGTTAAAGGTTTTATAGAATTGTTTCCAGAATATATAGAAGGATTAACTGATTTAAAGGAATTTTCACATATTACACTTCTGTATCATTTACATAAAATAAAGGATTACGAATTAATGGTGAAACCTTTTATGGATACTAAAGAACATGGTATATTTGCCACTAAATCACCCAAACGCCCAAATGCAATTGGATTCTCAACAGTTAAGCTTTTAAGTATTGAAAATAATATTATACATATAGAAATGGTTGATATGCTAAATGGAACGCCATTAATTGATATAAAACCGTTTTTTGCAAAGTTTGACAATAGAACTAACACTAAATCAGGATGGTTAGACAACCAATTAAATATTCCTATAAAAGAACTTCGTTCTGATGAACGTTTTAATTAAATACGTATGAAAAATAATATACTTATTGAAGATCAATATAAAAGAACAAGTTTGTTTGAAAAAGAAAACGTGAATTATCTTGTTCGCGTTTTAAAAAGATTTAATACCGTACCTAAAATCAACAACATAAATATTATTACTTCGGTTAGTGAGCCTAAAGTATTTAAAATTGTACCCAATAAATCTATAGTTATTGGTTCGTTATTTTTAATGGAACCAGTTTTAGCATTGGTTTATTTAAGATACGGTATCGAATGGCAACTATGGTACAAAGCTTTAAGTGCAGACAAAAAAGATACTATTTTATGTGATATAGCGGCGCTTAAAGTAACTAGAATATTTTATGAGTTATTACCTAAAAACGATAAAGAAAAATTAGAATCTATTAACGATTTTTTCATTAATTTAATTAAAAGTGATGAAGATTTAAATGCAGAATTATTATTAAAATATGAAGAGTTACAAAATTTTCATGGATTAAAAAACAACAATAAAGTATTTAAAGAATCTTGGAAACCAATACTTGAAAATTTAGCGAAACCAACAGAATATTTATTAATGGATGGTGGTGATTTAAGATTGAATATTGATGAAATTAATTTATTAAATAAATACGGTTGCCGACCATTTCCAAGACCTGAAGCATTTACTTTTGCATCATCTACAGCAACAAGTGTATCTAATTTTGCTTTTGATAAAACAGATAAAGTTAGAAGTATATTAATAAGAAATAGCTTAAAAAATGGATTTAAAAAAGCAACCATTGAGTTTTCTGAATTGCTGAAAAATAATCTTAAAAATATATTTAAATTAAAGGATGAGTGTCAAATAATTTTTTCACCATCGGGAACAGATTCTGCACTTCAAATAGCAGCTATTACTCAAATTATTACCAAAAAAGATATTACACATGTGTTAGTAGCTTCAGACGAATCTGGTAGTGGTGTGCCTGCAGCTTTAAAAGGTTGTCATTTTGAAAAAAATACAGCTTTAAACTATCCAGTTAAAAAAGGAGATAGAATAGAAGGTTTTAGAGATGTAGATGTAATTAAAATTATTTTAAGAGATGAAAATGGGGATTTAAAAACTACTGAAGAAGTTGATGAAGAAGTATTTAGCGCAATAGCTAAAACTAATGAGTTGGGTAGACAAGTGGTGTTACATACTATGGATCAATCTAAACTAGGTTACCAAGCTCCTAGTGATATGCTTATTAAAAAACTAAATACACTTAATAATTTATCCATGCAAATAATAGTGGATGCAGCACAACTTCGATTAGATCCTGCTGATATTCAAAATTATTTAAACAAAGGTTATATTGTTACTATAACAGGAAGTAAATACTTTACAGGTCCTCCATATTCAGGTGCCTTAATTTTACCAGAAAGTGTAAGTAAATCAATTCATTCCGTAAAAAGTACATTGCCAGAAGGTATAAATTACTATTATAATAATTCAGATTGGCCAACATCATGGTTTTGTTCAACTAATTTATCTGAAGGCTATAATTACGGTTCATATATGCGATGGAATGCAGCTATTGTTGAAATGGATAGATATTTTAAAACCCCTATTTTATATAGAAATATGGGTATTGAAATGTTCTGTAATTTTGTTGAAGATTCTATAAACGAAGCTGATTTTTTAGAGCCAGCTTTTGGTGATGAAACAAAAATAAAGAGCTATAATAGTAAAGAGTTTGGCTTAAGAAACATTCGTACAATTTTCCCTTTCTTCATTAAAAATAATAAAGAAGTATTATCGGTTGAAAAAGTAAAACAACTGTATGTTTTATTAAACTCTGATTTGTCGGAGCAATTCGAAGGTTCTTCATTAGAAATTATTAGGCTTGCCGCTCAAAAATGTCACATTGGACAAGCAGTTAATGTAAAATACGAGAACGGTGTTCAAAGTGCTATTTTAAGAATTAGTTTAGGTGCAAGAGTTATTTCAGAAAGTTGGGTAAATAGAGATATTAGTCTTTATTTTAGAAATATAGAATTACAAATGAATCAAATTACTGTTATTATTAAAAAAATAGAGTTAATTCTTAATAATCCAGAGTTGTTAGATTAAATAAAAGGTTATAAAAATAGGGTGTTATTTGTGTTTAGCAATTAGCACGCTAGATTTTAAAGGTATTTTTAGTAGTTATCTTTATTTATATAAAAGAAATAGCAGCAAAGAACTTACAAATACGTTATATTCTTTGCTGCTATTTTTTTAGTTTATAATTTCTATTTCTTTAAAATTTTGTGTTGCCAATATGCACCGCTAATGTCAGTCATTTTTAATGTATATGTTCCATTAGTTAAATTAGTGAAAATTTCATTTTTAAAACTTAATTTAGCCTTTGCACCTAAAGGTATAATTAAACTGTGTTTTCCAGGTTTTATTTTAGCTACGTAATAGTTTGAAATATTTTTTTTATTAAAAGTTGCTAAATCTTCTTGTGTATATTCAAAAATTATATTGTTTTCACTGTCAGATAATTGAATGTTTATAAGCCATGAACCATAAACATCTACACCTTCGGTTCTAAACACATCAAAAGATAATGTGTTGTTGTTAATTTTACCTTCGGTAATTTCTAATTTTGGTTTTACAGATTTGTTATGAAGTGTTCCCCATAAACCACCATGAAATACTTGGTTAGTTATTAAAGTTATTCCAAAAATAAATAATGAACCGATTAATACAATTTTTGGAAAAATAGTTTCCTTAATGGGCAAAATACCTGAACCTATCCAATTAAACCATTTCTTTTTAGTGAAACCATAATGGTGTTTTATTAAATAATTATCTATAGAATATTTCCCACTACCTGTTAAAAATAATACAAAACCTGAAGCGAGACCTAAAACTCCTATTTGCCATTCATCTAAACATGTTGTGCCAATCCAGCCAGAGCCTAATAGTATACTCATTGCTAAACCAAAAACACTTAAACCCATAAGTCTAGTGAATAAACCAAACATTATAAATAAGCCAATAACGCCTTCTATAATGGTGAAAATTACCATGTTTAGCCAAAGTACATCTGGGTTTTCAACTAAATATTGAATTATTGGTTTTATGCCTAAAGCATTGGGTAAAAAGTGATTAAACTTTTCGCCAATATAGCCTGCAGCATCTGGGTCTAATTTATTGGCTAATGCGGTTCTTCTCCAAAAGGCTGAAAAATAGGTCCAACCTACAACTAATCTTAACGCTAGAGCTAAAAGCCCAGCATCGTTTTTTATACTAATATGTTTCATTTATAATTATCTATAATTTATAAAATTCCAGTTTATTATTTCTGGATACTGTTACTTTTAGAAAAAGCGAATTATAAATAATTTTTAAAGTTTTGGTATAAAATGTAAAGTGGAATTTTAGAAGATGTACAACTTCTATTTACAGGTAATTGCAAAAAATTAATACAATACACTACTGCACCAAAAGTTAACTTATAATTTGGTGTAATTATTGGTGATTGTTGAAAGAGTTTTTTTGTTTTAACTATAGTTTTGGTTACTATTTCTAGATTGTTACATTTAGAGTTGTTGAAAGTAGTTTTACTTTTATTACTAACTTCAGTTTGTGGAAGATTAAGGTTTTCTTGTATATAATTACGAACCTTACAAGGAGAAAGTAGTAGTAGTAATCCTAAAATAGGAATTAGTGTATATATTACTTTTGTATTCTTTTTTACTTTCACAATGCGAAAATATCAAAAGTTAACTAGTAGTATGTTATTTTTTTCTTAAATAAAGCTAACATTTTTAATAAAAGTAAGTGAAATAGATATGTAATTAAATTTTTATCCTTTTTCTATTCAACCTGTTTTTTTATTAATCCATTGTACTTGGGTTTATCAAAGGTATTTATTAGTTTTTCTGTAATTATTCCTTGAAATACAGAAAAAATAATCATTACAATTAGTAATGTAATAGCGTAAACCCAACCAAAATATAATAATAAAACAGGCAACCATTGTAGTTTAACTCCACGGTTGTAAAGAAATGTAACAATAAATTTATCCTTCACTCCTTTTTGTTGTAAATCTTTTAATAACGGATACCAAACATAAATTGATCCCATTGAAACTATACCAGCTAAAATAGAGATTATCCAACCTTTTAGGCCAGCATCATCTCCCATGTGTTTTCTTAACTTTTCGTTATTAATATATAAATTGGTAAGAACCATTATAATATAAATAATTAGAAATATGGGTGCTATCTGACCTAACAGCTTAATAAATGATATTAAAATTGGTAATGATTTTTCTGGAGCATACCATGAAACAAATCCATAAATTAATACTACTAAACTTAAAAAGTACCACTTTTTAGAAGAATCCTTTTGTTTTTTATTTTTTTTCATAAGCTATATAGAGTTAACTATTAAAACCGTAATAATAGCAACAACTATTGCCATGAAAAAAGCAGAAATATTTCTAAATAAAGCAAATCGTTTTCCTAAAAACAGAGCTTCAGCAGGCGATTGAAATATACCTACGGTAACCCAAGCTACTAAAAACGTTGTTACTGCAACTAAACTAATTCCACTTTTTAGCAATTCGTTACCAATAATATATCCAGTAATTGGGTTGCCCATTAAAAAACTTCCTAATAGATCTCCAATTAAAGCATCTAAAAATAAGTTTCCTTTAAACAGTTTTTGGTAAAATGATTTTGGAACTACGTTAGTAATAATACTCACTAAAAACAACATACTAAATATAATAGGTAATGTTTTTACAATGTTTTTAAACGCAATTTTATTAGATTTCTTAAGTTTTACTAGATTCATTTGTTATAAAAAAAGAAGTACTAAAAGGTTTATTTTTTTATTGAAATTTGAAGTATGTAAAGTTACAATGTTTTGGTGTAAAACATAGGAAAGTAGTTAAGAATTATAAGTGTTGTTATGTAACTTTTGTTAATACTTGTATTGTAAACTATTGTTATTTTTGTGCTCTAATTAACTTTTTTGATAAAATAGAAATATTATTTATTCTTTAAATAAGAATGCTCTTAACAAAATCTATTTCTTTATTATAAAATATAAATACAAATCAAGTTTTTCAATATAGAAACTATTAAAATAGTACAATTAATTTTGTATGTAATAAAACACTATAAATAAATATGGATAATTTATACACAGATGAATATCGTAAAATAATGGAAACCAATCTCGATTATACCAGCATGAGTTCAAACCGTATCGAAGAGATTAAGAATTTTGCGCAGGGTATTAATTTTGAGCGAATAGGAATTGCACATTGCATTACTTTTTCACGAGAAGCCGAAATATTGAAGCAATATTTTTCAAAATATTTCGATGTTTATACGGTTGGGTGCAAGCATGGAAAAATGAAAAAGGGAGCTCTTATGGGAGGAACTAGTGGGCGTGTATTATGCAATCCGGCAGGACAAGCTGATTATTTAAATAAAAAAGGTTCACAGTTAAATATTTCAATGGGATTATGCGTTGGTCACGATATGATATTTAGTAAAGCATCAGATGGTTTAGTTACAAATTTATTTGATAAAGATTTTACAAATAACAATAACCCAGAGCAAGCAATGGCTGAAATTTATTCACAAACTAGGTAGATTTTAGTTGTATTAAAAAACCTGTATAAGTTATTTAACTATTGAAAAGCGTTGTAACTACATAAAAAATACAGGTTCTTTTCTTGTTGAAAAATTTTGATACAATCTATTTTGAATTGTATTTATGGTTGAATTAGAAAATATGCGTGCTTCGTGTGGGCAATACTTAACACAAGCACAGCACCAAGTACATAATTCTCCATTTGTAATAACAGTATCTTCAATTGTTATGGCATTTGTTGGGCAAACATCAACACAAGTTCCACATTGGTTACAAATAGCATTATTTGTTTCAGGATATAAAGTTACGGGTAATTGGTTACGTTCTTTATAAGGAAAGTTTCCTGGAATTACTACTTCTGAAAGCTTATTTAGATTTTTATTTCTTTTTAGTTTTGAAGTTATTTTTTTAGCAAAATTCTTACACGTTTCTAAATCTTTTGCGTCTGGTCTGTCTTTAGCTACAGGTTTTTCATCTGTTGAGTATGAGTGTTCTCCAATAAATACAGCTCCAGCAACTACTTTAAATCCACAATCACTTGTAATTTGTTTGAGTTCTAAAAGCGCATCATCAAAATCTCTATTACCATAAACAACTACAATTACAACAGGAGATTGATTGGATTTTAATTTTTTTAAGTTCTCTAAAGCTGCCAAAGGTAATCGGCCACCATATACCGGTAATCCAATTATAGTAAGGCTATTATTACTTGTTTCAGTTTGTAAATTGAAATTATTTTCAGCTAGATTATTTTCGGCAATAAGTTTTAATCCCGTGTTTTGACCAATTTCTCTAACTATTTTTTGTGTTGTTCCTGTTGGTGAATAATATACCAAGCTTAAAGTTTCCATTCTTTAACTTCTTAAGTTAATAATTATAGTTCCTATATGAACTTAAATTTATAGCAATAAATAAAAGTTTAAAATTAACTTTTTTTATTATAAAACCATAAAAAACACTAGTGAATTAAACACATTTTACCATTTAGTTACTTTTATTTTTTTGATAAATCAATTTATATAATAAAGTGTTTTTATTAATTCTAATGTTTACTTTTGCTGTGCAATTGTTTACTTAAAAACGAAATAACTTTTGTTCTATTTAAAACAAATAACTTGGTATAAATCCTTTAGAAACAACTTTTTAATTAACCCAAATAGATTATTAGCTTTTAAAGCTACAATTGTAATTGGTTTTTTGGTTATTTTAATGTTGAGTATTGGGTTGCCATTTTATGCGGTAACTTTAGGTTTGGGTGCATTAGCTGGTGCGCTTTCTGAAACTGACGATCATCCAAATGGGCGTTTGAAATCTATGGCTTTAAAAGTAGTAAGTTTTGCTATTTCAAGTTTTTCAGTAGAGTTGCTACAACCTTATCCTGTATTATTGGCAATTGGGTTAGCAATTTCAACAATAGTTTTTATTTTAATTGGCGGTATTAGCGAGCGGTTTAGAGGAGTTACTTTTGGAGCTTTACTTGTTGGTATTTATACCATGATTGGAGTACAAATTAGTCCGGTTTGGTATCTTCAACCTATATTATTAACCTCTGGAGCCTTTATTTATGGAGTGTTTTCTTATATTTTATTACGAATAAAACCATACAGTTTGTTGGAAGAGCAATTGGCAAGAGGTTTTTCAGCACTTTCATTATACTTAAATGAAAAATCTAAATTATTTCCTAGTGATGCAAATGAGGAAAAAGAAATAAGAGCCAATTTAGCATTGTTAAATGTGCAAACAGTTGAAGCTTTAGATAAATGTAAAGAAGTGCTGAACAGTTATAGTGAATCGCTAAAAAATCAAAAACTACTAACTCCTTATTTACATTATTTTATGGTGTTGCAAAGTTTGCATGAAAGAGCAGCATCTAGCTACGAGCGTTACGATTTGTTGAGCTCTAATCCGTTAAGTAAAGAATTAATTGGTGGAATTAGGCAATTGTTACATGAACTTTCCCATGCTACACAAAATTTTGCAAAAAGTTTACTTACAGGTTGTTCTTATAAACATCCAATTGTTTTAGATTGGTTAGTTAAAACAATTGATAATTTATTGAAAAATAATGAGTTAGAAGCATCGCATCCTTTAAACTTATTGATTAGAAATTTAAAGCAATCTAATACAACAATAAAAAATATTTATCAGAATAATAATGCAAATTTATTACCTAAATTAGAAAGAGATAACCGAAATTATTTTGAAAGATTAAAAGCTCAATTGCATATAAATCATCCTAGATTTCGATATGCTTTGCGTTTAAGTATTTCTTTTTTAGTAGGGTATGCAGTTTCTGAATATTTTGAAGTAGCAAAAGGAGAATGGATTGTATTAACTATTTTATTTGTGCTACAGCCAAGCTATAGTGAAACAAGAAAGCGCTTATTACAAAGAATATTAGGAACATTTTTAGGAGTTGTTTTAGGGGTTTTAATTATTAGATTATTTACTTTTTATGGGCAAATTCTATTAATGATAGCTTCAGCATATTTATTTTTATTATGGATGAAAAAGCGTTATTCTGTTGGGGTAGTGTTTATAACTATTTTTGTGTTGTGTGCCTTTAATATAATTGCAAATAAAGGTGTAGATGTAATGGCGCCTCGTTTAATAGATACTTTAATAGGCGCATTAATTTCATTTTTAGTTGTGAGGTTTTTATGGCCAGAATGGCAATATAAAAAATTACCAAGTTTATTAAGTGAAGTAATACACAAAAACACTGCATATTTTAGAGCAATATTAAATGAGTATAAACAAGCTACAACCGATGATTTAGCATATAGAATTGCACGACGAGAAGCACATAGAGCAGATAACGCTTTGGTTATGGCTTGGCAAAATATGCAATTAGATCCTAAAAAGCAGCAACAATTAAAAAATACAGCTTTTACGTTAACGTATTTAAACCACGCGTTACTTTCCTATCTTTCCGCATTAGGAGCACATAGAACAACTCATCAAAATATAGAAACTTCACACTTGTTAACTTTTGAAAATCATATTTTAAAAGTTTTAGATAAAACATGCAATTGGTTAACTACACAAGATAATACCGATTTTGAAAATATTGAAGAAAGTTTAGAAGAAATTAGACAATATTTAGTTAATACTAAAGAACCCACCCAAATGCAAACTATTTTATTGTTTAATATTGCAGAGGTAACATTGCAAATATTAGAGCAAGCAAAACTATTTAAGCTTACAGTAAAATTTAATTAGGTATTACTTATAATACTTTTGAGAGTTGAATCTACCTTTTTATTTTTCCAGAAGTGTCTCCTTCCATTAAGTTTAGAACATTATCTAGTGAAACCATATTTACATCACCTTCAACAGTATGTTTTAGTGCACAAGCAGCTGAAGCAAAATTTAAAGCTTGTAAGTCATTATCACAATGTAATAATCCATAAATAAGACCTGCAGCAAAAGCATCTCCAGTTCCAACACGATCAATTACATGAGTTATATTAAACATTTCAGATTTAATATATTTTTCCCCATTCCACATTTTACCTTGTATTTGCTGATGAGAAGCGCTTATTGATTTTCTAGTTTTTCCTACAACTTTTTTTATTCTAGGGAAAGTGTCCATTAGTTGTTTGGCGGAATTTCGAAATTTTTTCCCATTTTCACCTAGTCCAAATAATTCATGAATACCACGACTACTGGTAATTACAATATCACAATTTTCTACAAATTCTGGCATAACTTCTTGCATGGTTTTTCCATATTTCCACATATTTTTTCTAGAATTAATATCTCCAGAAACAGTTACACCCATTTTATTTGCTGTTTTAATAGCGTCTAAACAACACATTGCTGCACCTTCTGAAATAGCAGGTGTAATTCCTGTCCAATGAAACCAATCAGCGCCCTCTAGAACTTCTTCCCAATTTACCATTTCAGGTTTTATTAAAGAAAAAGCAGAACCTTCTCTTTCATAAATTACTTCGCTTGGTCTATGAACAGCTCCTTTTTCTAGAAAATACTTTCCTAACATATTATCTCCATAAATAACATTTATAGTGCCTAACCAGTGCTTACGTAAAAATTGAGTAGCCGCTCTACCTAGTGCATTGTCTGGGAAACGAGTTACATGGGCAGCTTTCATGCCTAGATAACCACATGAAATAGCTACATTTGCTTCACCACCTCCATAAACAAGATCGAAAGATGTTGTTTGAGAAAATTTTGAATATCCAGGTGGAGATAAACGCATCATTACTTCACCAAATGTTATTAATTTTTTTGACATAATTTTTAGTTTTTAACTATAGAATGTTAAAGATAATAAATATGAGATAGATTGTAAATACTTATAAATTAAAATGAGTTGTTGTAAGGGCTGTATTGTGTTAATTATTTTAATAATTAATAAAATTGTAATTTTGTAGTTAAAATCCTATAATTTGAAACAATACAAGAAAATTACTTTTTTATTAATCTTGATTTCATTTATTGTTAGAGCTCAAGAATTACCTCCTTTGGTAAATTATTCGCCTAAAGATTATTCTGGAGAAAATCAAAATTGGGATATAGACCAATCATCTGATAATTATATTTATATAGCAAATAATAGAGGATTATTGGAATTTAATGGTGCAAATTGGAATATTTATCCTGTACCTAATAATTCAGTAATTAGGTCTGTTAAAGTTGTTGAAGATAAAGTTTTTATTGGATGCTACATGGATTTTGGATTTTGGAAAAGAGATGAGTATGGTAATTTAAATTTTACATCTATAATTTCTAAATTAAACATTCCTTTATTAGAAGATGAAACGTTTTGGAATATTTTACATTTTGAAACGTATGTTTTGTTTCAATCTTTAGATAGAATTTACATCTATAATTTACAAGACGAATCCTATACTATTATTGATGCGTTAACCAAACGAGCATTTATTTTTAATATTGGAAATTATATTTACTTTCAAAAATCAGACCAAGGCTTATTTAAAATTGAAAATGGAAAATCAGTCTTAATATCTAATCAAAATGTGGTAAAAACACAAGAATTAGTAGGTGGTTTTTTAGTTGATAAAACACCTTTATTTTTAACGGATAAAGGAGAGTTTTACTTTTTAAAAGGAAATAAATTTTCTAGATGGAATATAAGCTCTGATCTTATATTAAAATCAAAAAAAATATACAGTAGCGCTCAATTATCTGATGGTAGTTTAATATTAGGAACTATTTCAAATGGTGTTTATCATATTAGTGCTGAAGGAGATTTTATTAGAAGTATAAACAAAGAAAATGGCTTATTAAATAATACCGTATTAATTGTATTTGAAGATAACGATAAAAACATTTGGTTAGGATTAGATAATGGAATAAGTGTAATTAATTTAAATTCTACGTTTATTAGTATTTATAATGATACCAAAGGAGACATTGGGTCTGTTTATACGTCTATTATTTTTAAAGAAAATTTATATGTTGGGACAAATCAAGGTTTGTTTTACAAATCAATAAATTCTAATGGTGAGTTAAAACTTGTTAATGGTACAAAAGGGCAAGTATGGAGTTTGAGTAAAATTGATGAAACCTTATTTTGCGGTCATAATGGTGGAACATTTGTAATCGAAAATAATAAAGCAACAAAAGTTTCAGATTTTTCAGGTACTTGGGGTATAAAAAAAATAGCAAGTCAAAATAATTTATTACTTCAAGGAAATTATAATGGAATTAGCATTTTAGAAAAAAGTAATAATAAATGGAAGTTTAGAAATAAAATTGAAGGTTTTGATATTTCAAGTAGGTTTTTTGAATTTATTGATACTAATGAGTTAATGATAAACCACGAATATAAAGGTATTTTTAAACTAAAATTAAATAACACCTATACCAAGGTAATTAGTCAAAAAAAATATAAAAATTTAGGCGAAGAATCTAGTTTGGTTTTATATAATAATAAGTTATTAC
This sequence comes from Lutibacter sp. TH_r2, assembly GCF_033101135.1. Lineage (NCBI taxonomy): Bacteria > Pseudomonadati > Bacteroidota > Flavobacteriia > Flavobacteriales > Flavobacteriaceae > Lutibacter > Lutibacter sp. TH_r2. The sequence continues at coordinate 531,242 of NZ_JAWMPV010000001.1, read as the reverse complement.
ACGCTTCAAGTAGTGGTGTTTACCAATACAATAATTCAAAAAGTGGATTTGAAAAGGATACTGTTTTATCGTCATTGTTATATGATAAGAGTGATCCAATAGTAGGGAATTTAATTAAAGACAAAACCAATAAACTTTGGGGAATTTCCAATAGAAACATAGTTTGTATTACGTATGATGCTTTTAGTAATAAACCTAAAAGAATAAACATTCCTGTTCAAAAATCTTATAGATCCAGTAAGGTAATTTCAGGTTTTGAAAATTTAAATCATTTAGTAGGTGAAATATTTTTAATAGGGAACACAACTGGTTTTTCAACATTAAATTTAGACAAATTAAAAACTAAAAGTTATTCAGTTAATATAAATTCAATATATAAGCAAACACTCAATCATGAAAAACAGCAGTTGGCAATTAATCAAAATCACAATTTAAAAGCCAATTCAAACAATTTATATATTTCATATAGTGTAGCTGAATTCGACAAAAATATCGAAGTAAATTATCAATATAGGTTAAAAGGCATTTATAACGATTGGAGTGAATGGTCTGAAAAATCAAACATAGTATTTAATAACTTACCATTTGGAGATTACACTTTTGAAGTAAAAGCAAGAGTTGGTAATGAAATTTCAAATAACATAGCTTCATTCAATTTTAATATTGATAGACCATGGTATATGTCTAATTTAGCTATTGTTATATATGCAATTTTAGCATTTTTACTTTTTCTATTAATCCATACCTTATATAAAAGGCACTATACTAGACAAAAACAAAAACTAGTTGAAACAAAACAACGCGAATTTGCATTATCCCAGTTAGAAAGCGATAAAGTAATTATGAAGTTGAAAAACGAAAAGTTAAAAAATGAAGTTGAAAGTAAAACAAGAGAATTGTCATCTTCAGCAATGAATATTATTAAAAAGAATGAGCTTTTAAATACAATAAAAAAAGAATTACTAGCAATTAAAAACGATGCAGGTATAGCTCCCGTTATTAAAACAATTAACAAAAACTTATCTACAAATAGTGATTGGGAAATGTTTCAAGAAGCATTTAACAATGCAGATACAGACTTTCTAAAAAAAGTAAAGGATTTACACCCTAATCTTACTCCAAATGATTTAAGACTATGTGCATATCTTCGTTTAAATTTATCTTCTAAAGAAATAGCACCATTATTAAATATTTCAGCAAGAAGTGTTGAAATTAAACGTTACAGATTAAGAAAAAAAATGGATTTACAACACGAAAAGAGTCTTGTTGAGTATGTTTTAGATATTTAATGTACTGCTACAAAATAAAAAAACACCTATACAACACCTCAACATTTTAATAACTACAAGGTTTTAGTAATATTTTTTTAACAATCTTTTAAGGTTTATTTCGAACTTTAAAACACCCCTGAAAGACTTATAAACACTGTAAAGTATGCTTAATTAACCCTCAAGTGTGTAGAATTCACATTAAGTAATAACTACTGTTGTATGTTTTTTGTATAGGTATGTTTTATAAAACCAACGAATTTTAGAGTTAATTTTAACTAAACTTAATTATTCATTATATGAAATCATTTATTCTAACATTTATTCTAAGTTTTATGGGATTGTATGTAACAGCCCAAACTTATGAACTAAAAGGAACTGTAACTGATGTTTCTGGAACACCTTTACCAGGCGTAAGCATAGTTGTTAAAAATACAGCTAAAGGAGCATCTACGGATTTTGACGGGAATTTTGTAATTACTAATGTAGCGCAAGGAGAAACAATTGTTTTTTCATACATTGGTTTTGCAACTAAAGAAGTTCTAGTTGAAAACGCAAACATTTTAAATATCCAATTAACAGAAGACACTCAAAGTTTAGATGAGGTTGTTGTAATTGGTTATGGTACGCAAAAGGTTACAAAAGTATCTGGAGCTGTAGCAACAGTAAAAGCGGAATCAATTGAAAATTTGAAACCGTTAAGAGTTGAAGAAGCCCTTCAAGGTAGTGCTTCTGGAGTTTCTGTAATTCAAGGAGGAGCACCGGGTAGTAAACCAACGGTATTAGTACGTGGTATTCCATCTTTTTCAGGAGTAGATCCTGTTGTAATTATAGATGGTGTGCCTCAAACACTAGACGATTTAAATTCTATTAGTTCAGCTGATATTGAATCTTTAAATATTTTAAAAGATGCAGCATCAACAGCAATCTATGGTGTAAAAGGTGGTAACGGTGTTATAGTTGTAACTACTAAAGGAGGAAGAAATAATGAAAAAGCAGAATTTACTTTTAACACCTATACAGGTATGCAATCTGTTTATAAAAAAGTAGGAGTGTTAAATGCTACAGAATATGCTTCAATAATTAATGAAGGAAGCGTTGCTTCAGGTGGTGATTTAATTTTTTCTGATATCTCTAATTTAGGAGTTGGAACAGATTGGCAAGATGAAGTATTTGAAGATGCACCAGTTACTTCATATACCTTATCAGCTAGAGGTGGTTCAGATAAAATTGGATACTTTTTCTCTACAGGTTATTTAAGCCAAGGTGGTATTGTTGGAGGTGAAGATAAATCTAATTTTAACAGAACTAATTTTACTGCAAATTTAGATTTTCAATTAACACCTAAATTAAAATTTATTTTAAACTCTAGTTACGCAAATATTAAAAGTCAATCAGTAGCAGAAAATTCATTTAATTCAATTTTAGGGAATGCATTAAATTTTGATCCTACAGTTTCTGTATATAATAATGATCCAGATGACTTTGCAACATTCGGTTATAGTAATTTATTACTTTCTGAAATTTTTAATCCAGTTCAAAGATTAAATGATACTTACAATGAAAGTAATGGAGATAAATTTTACGGAAAATTTGAATTACAATACGAAATTTTAGACAACTTAAAAGTAACATCTCGTTTTGGTTATACAAAATGGAATCAAACAGGGAAAAGTTTCACCCCATTAGCTTACTACGGACCAAATAACGTATCAAGTGATTATTATGCAGATGGTACAGTTAAAACTCAAGAAATAGATAATGAAGATGGTACAACAACTACACTTCCTTTATTTCATAACAGTGTAACAGAAACAACAACTTCAAGTTTTAATTATACTTTTGAAACTTTTGCAAGTTATGGGTTTATGTTAAACGATATCCATAATTTTGATGTTGTTTTAGGTGTTTCAAGAAGTAAATCTACAGGAGATGGTTTTGGAACAACAAGACAAGACGTAAGAGATAATTCTTGGGAATGGGCTGATATTAGTGCAGCAACAGGTGTAAATACAAGTTTAAATACAGATGCTTATACAGGTTATAGTTACCAAAATTTAGAACGTAGAAACATGTCATTTTTTAGTAGAATAAATTACGATTATGATGACAAATATTTGGCATCATTCTCTGCTAGACGTGATGGTTCAATTGCATTTGGTGATGATAAAAAGTTTGCAAATTTCTATGCAGGTTCACTAGGTTGGGTAGTAACAGCTGAAGATTTCTTTGAGTCAGAAGCTATTAATTTCTTAAAAATTAGAGGTAGTTACGGTACTGTTGGTAACGAAAATGTAGATCCACAATATGTAAGTATAACAATTGGTGGTCCTAGTTATAATTCAACAGCAAATAGTAATGGATATACATTTGGTTCTGAATTTGTTTCTGGAGCAACTGTAAATTCTTTTAGTAATACTACTTTAAGTTGGGAAGAACAAACACAATACAATATTGGTTTTGATTTAACATTGTTAGACAATATATCTTTAACTGCAGATTATTTTAATAAATCTGTTGAAGGGTTATTATTTGTGGATGCACCACCATTATATGCTGGAACATCTGAACCAGTAACATCAAATATTGGTAGTACAGAAAGTAAAGGTTTCGATCTTACTTTAGGATATAAAAATAGTGGATCTAAAGATTTTAAATTCAACACTTCTATAACATTCACAACTTCACAAAATGAAGTTACTGAAACAAATAGTGATGGTAGTGCATTTGTATCTGGTGGTTCATACTTTAATGGACAAAGCCATGATGCAACTCGTTTTGAAAAAGGATATACACCTGGTTATTTTTATGGTTACCAAACCAATGGATTATTTCAAAATCAAGGTGAAATTGATGCACATGCATTACAAGAAGGTGCACAACCTGGAGATATTCGTTTTGTAGACTTTAATGAGGATGGAGTTATTAATGATGATGATAAAACACAAATTGGAGATCCATTTGCAGACTTTACTGTAGGTTGGAATTTAGGATTTAATTATAAAAATTTCGATTTGCAAATGTTTACATATGCTTCTGTAGGTAATGATATTTATAGAGCTTACGAGCGTAACGCACAATACACAAATAAATTTAGAAATATTTTAGATAGATGGACTGGTGAAGGAACTACAAATGATGCTAGTAATCCACGTTACTCTTTTGCAGATACAAATAGTAATATTAGACCATCTGATAGATATGTAGAAGATGGAAGTTTTGTTAAAATTAAAAGTTTAATACTTGGATATACTTTGCCAGAAGATTCAAGTACGTTCTTTAGTAAAGTACGTGTATATGCACAAGCAAAAAACTTGTTAACACTAACTGATTATACAGGTTACGACCCTGAAATTTCTGGAGGTATTTTAGATACAGGAGTAGATAGAGGATCTTATCCACAAGCTAGAACGTTTTTAGTTGGTTTAGACCTTAAATTTTAATAACCATAAAACAATACAGTATGAAAAATATAAAAAACAATATTGGATTAATCATCATACTTTCAATCTTTATCGGTTGTTCAGATGTAGTTGAATTCGATCCGCATGATGAGTATAATGTAACAGAGAATGATTATTTACAATCAGAAACTGATTACAGAACTATGGCAGTAAGCTGCTATACACCAACACAATGGTTAAACGGAGTAGTAGTTATAGGAGATTTAGCATCTGATAATGCAGTAGCAGGAGGAGAAAATGCTTCTGATGTTATTTCATTACAAAATATTGATGACTATGAAGTAGACCCTAATAATAGCACACTTGAAGATTTATACCTTTCAGCTTATGAAGGTGTTAATAGAACAAACTATTTAATCAAATATAAAGACGCTAACTTACAAGGTGAAACAATTGATTTTGATGGTAAAGAAGAACTTTATGGTGAAGTGTACTTTTTAAGAGCATATTACTATTTTCACTTAACTAGAATGTATGGAGATGTAGTTTTATTTACCGATCGTAAATTAGGTTTATCAGATTTTGGTACTTTGGAAAGATCTCCAAAAGAAGAAGTTTATGAGCAAATAGAAATTGATTTACTAGATGCTATAAGCGTTTTACCAACTTCAGCATATCAACAAGGTAGAGTTACTAAATATGCAGCACAAGCCTTATTAGGTAAGGTGTATCTATATCAAGAAAAATTTACAGAAGCTGCAGCAATGCTAGAAAATGTTGTAAATGGACCATTTACTTTAGTTTCAAATTTTGATGATATATTTTTGTTAGATGGTGAAAATGGACCAGAATCTATTTACGAAGTTCAATATTCAAACGGTCAACCATATTACAATTGGAGTGGACAAACTAGAGGACAAGGAAATTATGCCGTTCAACAATGTGGTGTAAGAGGGTTAAGTGGTTCAGCAGAAATGCCTTACAATGCAGGTTGGAGTACTAATTTACCAACACAAGATTTAGCAGCAGCGTATGAAGAAGGTGATCAAAGAAAAGATGCTACATGTTTTGATGTTGCAGCTTATGCAGCAGCGAATCCTAGTTTAAATGTTACATTTCAGGTAGCACCTTTTAAAAATACTGATTTGTATAATAAAAAATACTTACCAAGAAAAGGACAAACTAGTGGTCAAGTAGAATTAAATTATGAAAACAACCATCGTATAATTCGTTATTCTGATGTGTTATTAATGGCTGCTGAAGCTAACTTAAGATCAAACAATGTAAATCAAGCAAAAGCTCAAATTTATTTAGATAAAGTAAGAGATAGAGCATTTGGCGATGAAGACCATAGAGTAACAGCAACTGTGCAAGCAGTTTGGAATGAAAGACGTTTAGAACTTGCAATGGAAGGTGATCGATTTTTCGATTTAGTTAGAACAGGACAAGCAGCATCAGTTTTAAATGGATACAACGCAGCAACTAATGGACTGTTCCCAATTCCACAAAGCGAGGTAGAAGATTCAGGTTTATCTCAAAACGATGGATACTAATAAATTAAAAATAGAAGTATGAAAACATTAAAATATATTTTAAGTACTTTAATTCTATTGATAACTTTTTGGAGTTGTACAGAAGAAGAATTAGGAAGTACAGATTTTACAACTACCGTTGTTGCTCCAACAGGTGTAACAGCAGTATTAAATGTAACACAAGATAATACAGGTCTAGTTACTATTGCTCCTAACAGTGAAGGAGGAGTTAGCTATACTTTAGATTTAGGTGACGGTTCTGAAATGGTGACATTAAATCAAGGCGAAAGTGTAACTAATATTTACGCTGAAGGAGAATATACAGTAAGTGTAACAGCTGTAGGTATTACAGGTTTAACAACAATTGTTTCCGTGCCATTAACAGTTTCGTTTAAAGCTCCAGAAAATTTACTAGTAGAAATTACGAATGATGAAGCAATTTCAAGACAAGTTAATGTATTAGCAAATGCAGATTATGCAATTACTTTTGATGTGTATTTTGGAGAAGATGGTGTTGCTGAACCAGTTTCAGGTAACATAGGAGACATAGTTTCTTATATATATAATGAGCCTGGAATGTATACAATTAGAGTTGTAGCAAAAAGTGCAGCTATTGAAACTACAGAATATTCTGTAGAATTCGAAGTTACTGAAATTCTTGAGCCACTTGAAAAAGCTCCAACACCACCAACTAGAGAAGCAGAAGATGTAGTTTCAATATTTAGTGATGCATATACTAATATTAATGTTAATGAATGGAATCCAGGTTGGGGACAATCAACAACCTTAACTGATTTTGATGTAGATGGCGATAATATTTTAAAATATGATTATTTAAACTACACAGGTATTGTTACAGATTACGATAATCCAACAGATCTTTCACAAATGGAATTTGTTCATTTTGATTATTGGACAAACGATGCTGAAAGTTTATCACTAAAAATAGTAAATACAAGTCAGGCTGATGGAACTCCTGAAAAAGAATCTGAAATAAGTGTAGATGGAATTACTGAAGGAGAATGGGTAAGTGTTGACATTCCTTTAACTGATTTTACAACAGATATGTCTGGAGTAACACAGTTCTTATTTGGATCTAGTGGAGTAACAGTTTTTATAGACAATTTTTACTTTTATAAAGTTCCTACAGTTTTTGCAGATTTACCAATAACTTTTGATTCAACTGTAGAAACATTTGAGACATTTTTAGGTGCTGAATTTGAAATTACAGCTGATCCTGATGATGCTAATAATCCTGTAGGAAAAATAACTAACTATGGCGCAGATAATAGTTGGGGTTGGGAAGGAGTTAAATTACAATTAGATACTTGGGTTGATATGAGTATAATACCAACTATAAAATTAGATTTTTATAATGATGGTGCAACGCATGATGTTTTAATGAAATTAGAAGATACTACTTCTCCTTTAGATGGAAATGGAAACCCAACAGTTTTTGAAGAAGTTCATGCAACAGTTTCAAATACAGGTTGGTCAACATTAATTTTTGAATTTACATCAGGATTAAGTTATGATTCTTTAGTTTTATTTGTTGATGGTGGTTCAACAGGAATACCTGGAACATACTATTTTGATAATGTTGTAAATGAAGAATATATTTCATTGCCATTAACTATGGATACTCCAGGTCAAACATTTGAGACATTTTTAGGTGCTGAATTTGAAATTACAGCTGATCCTGATGATGCTAATAACTCGGTTGGAAAAATAACTAACTATGGAGCAGATACTAGCTGGGGATGGGAAGGTATTAAACTTAATTTAGATGAGTGGATTAATACAGACGCAGATTATAATATAAAATTAGATTTTTATAACGATGGTGCAGCTCATGATATTTTGATAAAATTAGAGGATTCTACATCTCCATTAGATGGAAATGGAAATCCAAGCGTAATTGAAGAAGTACATGCTTCAGTTTCAAATACTGGTTGGTCTGAATTAACTTTTAATTTTACAAGTGGTTTATCATTTGATAACATAGTAATATTTGTGGATGGTGGTGAAACAGGAATTCCAGGAACTTTTTACTTTGACAATGTAATGCACCTACCTAATTAATTAATAATTGTAAATTTTTTAAAATGAAAAACATAAAATATATATTAGGCTTTTTTCTAGCTCTTGTATTTTTTACAAGCTGCGAAGAGAAAGAGTATGAATTTGGAGATATAATTGCTCCTTCAAATGTTGTTATAACGGCTGAAATAATTGGGCAAGATTTAACTGATCCTGAACTTATGTATGGTGATGGTTCAGGAAAAGTAAAATTTACAGTTTCTGCAGATAATGCTATTACCTATCAAATTTATTTTGGAGATGGTAAAGATGATTTAGCTCCAATAGGTGAATACACTAAACAATATACATCACCAGGTGTAAATACATACGTAGCTACGGCTAGTGCTGTTGGTACTGGAGGTGTTACATCAAATTCTTCAATTGAAATTGAAGTGTATAGTGCATTTTCTGATGTAGATACTGAAAATCTGTTAAGTGGAGCCAATGTTGGAGATAGCACAAAATGGTATTGGGCGGCAGATTTACCTTTACATGTTGGTATGGGTACTGCATTTGATGATTATGGTAGTGGAGAATTCGCTTTTGAGTCATGGTGGAGTGGAATTGGTGCTTGGGATGAAGAAAAAGGCTGTATGTATGACGATGAATTCGTATTTACAAGAACAGAAGAAGGTATCACTTTTGAGCAAACTGCAGGTCTTGCATTTGTTCCTGGTACTTATGCAGGTTACATTGGTGTAGATGGAGATCAATGTCACGATGAAACAGTTGCAACTACTATGTATGGAGAGAAAACAGTAGCATTCTTACCATCAACTTCTAGAGCAGCTTTAGAAGGTACTTATGATGAAGAACCTTATTTAGGAACATCATTTGAAATTTCTGATGGTGGTTTTATGGGATGGTATGTAGGTTCAAGTACGTATGATATAATTTCTATAGATGAAAATTATATGAGAGTTAGAATTATTGAAAATACCGCAACTGGATCAGGTGCAGCATGGTATCAATTATTTACGTCTACAAAACCAGTTCAAGAAACTGAATCTTTAGTTTGGTCTGATGAATTTGATACAGACGGAGCTCCTGACAGTGCAAATTGGACGTACGATCTTGGTGATGGTGGCTGGGGTAATGGAGAAGCTCAAACGTATACAGATAATGCAGAAAATGTAATTGTTGAAGATGGTGTTTTAAAAATTACTGCAAAAGCTGACGGAGACGGAGGTTACACTTCTGCAAGATTAAAATCTCAAGGTTTACAAAGTTTTAAGTATGGTAGAGTTGAAGTAAAAGCAAAATTACCAAGCGTAGAAGGTACTTGGCCTGCAATTTGGATGTTAGGTGATAGTTTTGATACTGTTGGTTGGCCAAAATGTGGTGAAATTGATATAATGGAACAAACAGGTGCAGACAAAGCAACTACTTTAGGAACATTACATTGGTGGGATGAAGCTTCAAGTTCAAATGCAAGTTATGGTACTAATACAACAGTAGAAAATGCTTCAACTGAATTTCATGTGTACTCACTAGATTGGGATGAAACTTCAGTAAAAATCTATGTTGATGATGTTGAGTTTTTTGCAATGGATAACAATGAAGATTTACCTTTTAATGATAATTTCTTTATGATATTTAATATTGCAATGGGAGGATCATTAGGAGGAGACATTGACGCTGCATTTACAGAAGACTCAATGGAAATTGATTATATAAGAGTTTATCAATAATTAATAATTAAGTTAATTTTTTGGTTGGACGAAGGGGTCAGATTTTGTGATCTGACCCCTTTCTTTAAAAATTTATTTGTCCTAAAAGCAAAATAGTTTCGAGTTTAAATTTATAATCAATTACAGCTTTATTAACGGAAGAAAAAATTTAATTAATATCAAAGATGTCTAAAAAAGTTATATTTATTGCATTTGTTGTTTCTTTAGGAGGTTTTTTATTTGGATTTGATGCCGGAATAATTTCAGGAGTTATGTCTTATGCTGTTCCAGAGTTTAATTTAAGCGTTGGGCAAACGGGATGGGTAGTAAGTTCTCCTTCATTTGCAGCAATGATAGCTATGTTAATAGCTGGTAGATTAAGCGATGTAATTGGTAGAAAAAACATATTAATTGTTGTAGCATTTTTATATGCTGTTTCAGCTATAGCATCGGCATACGCAACTTCATATGAAATGTTGTATATAGCTAGAATGGTTGGTGGTTTAGCATTTGGTGCAGCACTAATTTTAGCGCCAACGTATATTGCCGAAATATCTTCAGCAGAAAATAGAGGAAAACTAGTTTCAATTCAACAATTAAATATAGTATTAGGTTTTTTTGCAGCTTTTTTAAGTAATTATTATTTCAATAAATTAAATACATCAAACACTTCATATTTAACCGATGAAAATGTTTGGAGATGGATGCTTGGAGTAGAATTTATTCCAGCTATTTTATATTTTATATTTATGTTTTTTGTGCCTAAAAGTCCACGTTGGTTGTGTTCTGTTGGTAAAATTAATGAAGCTAAAAAAGTATTAAATAGTTTACATGGCGAACAATTAGCAGATAATGAAATTAGAGCTATTGAAAAAAATATTAAAATTCAAAAAACAAAAGAAAAAGTTTCAGTTTTAGAACTCTTAAAACCATCATTACGTTTTATTTTAATAATAGGCTTGGTATTAGGAGTATTACAACAAATTACAGGAATAAACGCAGTTTATTTTTATGCAACATCAATATTTAAACAAACAGGTATTGGTACAGATGCTGCTTTTGCATCAGGAATTTTATTGAGTTTAACAACAGTATTTTTTACAATAATTGCCATATTTTTAATTGATAAAATGGGAAGAAGACCATTACTTTTGGTCGGTATTGCAGGTATTGCAATTAGTTTATTAGTTTGTGCTTATGGTTTTAATCAAGCTACTTATCAACTTTCATCAGAAAAAATTTCTCAATTTGAATTTGATGATAGTACTAAATTAACACCTTTTATTGATAAAATGTATACCAATGATGTTGATTTTAAAAATGATATGAAATCTGCTTTAGGTAATCAAGTTTATACAAAAAATGAAGGTGCAATTTTAGAAGCGGCAATAACTATGAATGCTACTTTAGTTTTAATCGGAATATTAGGTTTTATTGCTTGTTTTGCTTTTTCATTAGGGCCAGTAATGTGGGTAATGCTATCAGAATTATTTCCAAATAAATATAGAGGATTGGCAATTGGTGTAATTGGGTTTGTAAACTCTTTTATTAGCTGGTTGGTTCAGCAAGTTTTTCCTTGGGAGTTATCAAATTTTGGAAATGCGATTAGCTTTTTAATATTTGGGGTAATTGCAGTATTTGGATTCTTTATTTTGTTAAAAATATTGCCAGAAACAAAAGGGAAATCATTAGAGCAAATAGAACTTGATTTAGTAAAAAATTAGAAATTCATGATGGGATTAAGTAAAAAATTAGTTAAAAATATTTTTAGAATTACGTTATGTAGTGCATTGGTTATTGGATGTACAACAAAATCCCAAACAAAAAGTAAAATGATTACAACTAATAAGCCAGCAAAAGTTGAATTGATAAGCGAAAGCGGAAAATTCAAATTGTTAGTAGATAAAAAACCATTTTATATTAAGGGTGCAGGTTTAGAGTTTGGGAAAATTAAATCGGTGGCAAAACACGGAGGAAATTCTTTTAGAACTTGGAGAACTGAAAATGGAAAACAAAGCGGAAAAGAGGTTTTAGATGAAGCGCTAAAAAATGGTTTAATGGTAACTATGGGAATTGAAGTTGCCAGAGAGCGACATGGATTCGATTATGATAATGAAGTTGCTGTAAAAGAACAATTAGAAAGAATTAGGCAAGAAGTTATAGCCTTAAAAAATCATCCTGCGCTGTTAATGTGGGGAATTGGGAATGAATTGAATTTGAGATATACCAATCCAAAAGTATGGGATGCGGTAAATGATATTTCAAAAATGATTCATAAAGAAGATCCAAACCACTTAACAACTACAATGTTAGCAGGTATATCAAAAAAAGAAGTTGATTTTATTAAAGAGCGAAGTTCTGATTTAGATTTATTGTGTTTTCAAATTTATGGAGATTTATTAAAGTTGCCAACATTGGTAAAAGAATCTGGTTGGAAAGGAGCATATATAGTTACAGAATGGGGAGCAACTGGACATTGGGAAGTTCCAAAAACTTCTTGGGGTGTTTCAATTGAAGAAAATAGTACTGTAAAAGCAGCAAACTATTTGGCAAGATACAATGGAGGAATTGCAGCAGATCCAAATCAATGCATAGGTTCGTATGTTTTTTTATGGGGGCAAAAACAAGAGCGTACACCAACTTGGTACGGTATTTTTTTAGAAGATGGAAGCGAAACCGAATCTGTTGATGTAATGCATTATGTATGGAATAACAATACTTGGCCAGAGAATAGAGCGCCTCAAATTCAATCGTTTCAATTGAATAATAAAACAGCATACGATAATGTTATTTTAAAATTAAATGAAGAATGTGTTGTAAATTTTAAAGTGAAGAATTTAGAAAATGAGGAATTAAATTATAGTTGGGAAATTTTAAATGAAAGTACAGATTTAAAAGATGGTGGAGATTATGAAAAAAGACCTAAAGCAGTTCCTTTTGAAATAATAAATAGTATAGAAGGAAATTTGGTTTTTAAAGCTCCAAATAACAAAGGAGCTTATAGATTATTTGCGTATGTAAAGGATAGTGACAATAATACAGCAACAGCAAATATTCCATTTAAAGTAAATTAAAATAGAGCGTAAATTAATAAAAGCAACCTCATTCAAAATTATAGATAATAGAGGTTTTAATTAAAGTTAGTAAAAAAAAGTAAAAATTATTTCGATGTATATAGGTGAAAATAAAGTTTCTTTTGAAGAAAATGAAGTAAAAGGGAAACAAGTTAAAATAGGAGAAGAGAGTTACTATAAAATCTCTAATGTAGACGAAATGCGTCCGTTTTTTATGAGTATTGTAAGTTACTCAAATCATTGGATGTTTTTATCTAGTAATGGTGGATTAACAGCAGGTAGAAAAAATGCACAGTTTGCTTTATTTCCTTATTATACCGATGATAAAATTACAGAGTTTGCTGAAATTACAGGTAGTAAAACAATTTTAAAAGTTCAGTTAAATAACAAAACATATTTATGGGAACCTTTTTCAAATAGATTTGAAGGAGCTTATAAAATCAAAAGAAATTTATACAAAAATAACTATGGAAACAAAGTAATTTTTGAAGAGATAAATGAAGATTTAGGTTTAAAATTTAAATACAGTTGGAACTCAACTGAAAAGTATGGATTTGTAAAAAAATCAATGCTTACAAACATTTCAAAACAGAATAAAACTATTGAAGTTTTAGACGGATTGCAAAATATACTTCCTTATGGCGTTGGAGATGCGTTACAAAATGCATCAAGTAATTTGGTAGACGCTTATAAAAGAAGCGAATTAGATACTGAAGCAGGTATCGGAATTTTTGCCTTAAGTGCTATTATAGTAGATAAAGCCGAACCAAGTGAAGCCTTAAAAACAAATGTAGTTTGGTCAGTAGGTGTGGACAACCCAACATATTTATTGTCATCATTACAGATAGATAGCTTTAGAAAAGGAAAAAAAATTCAGCAAGAAACCGATGTGAAAGCTGAAAAAGGAGCATATTTTACACTTTCAGAATTTAGTTTAAAAGCTGAAAGTGAAAAAGATTGGTATACCATTGCAGATGTATCAAAGTCTGTTTCAGAACTAAATGAAATCACTAAATGGATTAAAGAAGAAGAAAATTTAGTTGATTTAATAGTTAAAGATATTGAAGAAGGAACTACTAAATTAGTAACCTTAAATGGAAATTCAGACGGAATACAATTAACTGCTGATGATTTAATTAATACACGTCATTTTGCAAATACACTTTTCAATATTATGCGAGGTGGTATTTTTGATGATGATTATAAAATTGAAAAAGCTGATTTTATAAAATACATTGCAAATGCAAATAAAAAAGTATTAAAAAAGAAAGAAGATGATTTAGCAAATCTTCCTGAAGTATTTTCATTAGAGTTTTTAAAAGAACTAGAAAATAATCAAACAGATAAAAATTTTAAAAGACTTTGTTTAGAGTATTTACCACTAAAATTTAGTAGAAGACATGGAGATCCAAGTAGACCTTGGAATAAGTTTTCTATTAACACAAAAAGTGAAATAGATGGTTCAAAAATACTAGATTACGAAGGTAACTGGAGAGATATATTCCAAAATTGGGAAGCGTTAGCACATTCGTACCCAGAGTTTATTGAAAGTATGATTCATAAGTTTTTAAACGCAACAACTTTTGAAGGTTACAATCCTTATCGTGTTACAAAAGATGGTTTTGATTGGGAAACTGTAGAACCAGACAACCCTTGGTCTTATATTGGATATTGGGGAGATCATCAAATTATTTATTTATTAAAGTTTTTAGAGTTTATTGAAAAATATTATCCAAATAAATTAGCGAGTTATTTTAATCAAGAAATTTTTGTGTACGCCAATGTTCCTTATAAAATAAAAAAATACGAGGATATATTAAAAAACTCAAAAGATACTATTGAATTTGATGCAGAATTAGATGAAAGTATAAACGAGAAAAAAACTCAATTAGGTGCTGATGGTGCATTATTACGAGATGAAAATTATTTTATTTATAAAGTAAATTTTGTTGAAAAAATATTAGCTACCGTATTAGCAAAAGTTTCAAACTTTATTCCTGAAGGTGGTATTTGGATGAATACACAGCGTCCTGAATGGAACGATGCAAATAATGCATTAGTTGGAAATGGAGTTTCAATGGTAACACTTTATTATTTGAGACGTTTTTTAACTTTCTTTGAAAACGTAGTAGAAAATACATCGAACGAAAAAATTGAAATTTCAGCAGAATTAGCAGATTTTTTCAAAAAAGTAGTTGATACTTTAGGTCAAAATAAAGAAATTCTTTCAGGAAAAATTTCAGACAAACAAAGAAAAACAGTTCTAGATGGTTTAGGAATTGCAGGAAGCGATTTTAGAACATTAATTTATGATAACGGATTCTCTTCAAAAAAGAAAACTATCTTAAAATCAGAATTAGTTGGTTTTGTTGCAATCACATTGAAATATATTAACCATACTATTAAAGCTAACAAAAGAGCGGATAATTTATATCACGCCTATAACTTAATGACTATTAAAAATGAGGAAGAGGTTTCGATTTCTTACTTACCTGAAATGTTAGAAGGTCAGGTTGCGGTATTAAGTTCTGGGTATGTTAAAGGTAAAGAAGCGTTAGAATTGTTAGATGCACTTAAAAATAGTGCGCTATTTAGACCAGACCAATACAGTTATATTTTATATCCAAATAAAAATTTAGCAGGTTTTAAAACCAAAAATAATATACCTACAAAAAAAGTTCAAGGTTCAAAATTAATACAACAATTAGAGAAAGATGGTATCAATGCTATTGTTGAAAAAGATGTATTTGGAACCTACCACTTTAACGGAATTTTTAACAATGCTAACAGCTTAAAAGTTGCATTAGAAAACTTACCAACAGTATACAAATCATTAGTAGAAAAAGATTCAAAATATCTTTTAGAAACTTTTGAAGAAGTTTTTAATCATAAAGCATTTACAGGTAGATCTGGAACATTTTTTGGGTACGAAGGTTTAGGCTCAATTTATTGGCACATGGTTTCAAAATTGTTATTAGCAGTTCAAGAAGTTTGCTTAAAAGCTTTTGAAGATAAAGAAGATGAAGTAATAATTGGAAAATTATTAGATCATTATTATGAGATTAATGCAGGAATTGGAGTACACAAATCACCAGAATTATACGGAGCATTTCCAACAGATCCTTATTCTCACACGCCAGGAGGAAAAGGAGCACAACAACCTGGAATGACTGGGCAAGTTAAAGAAGATGTGTTAAGTAGATTTGGAGAGTTAGGTGTTTTTGTAAATAATGGTAAACTATTTTTTAATCCAAGATTGTTGAAAAAAGATGAATTTTTAAAACACGAAAAAACATTTAAATATCAATCAATTAATAAAGAAAATAAAGAGCTAAAATTACAAGCAAACTCACTTTGTTTTACATATTGTCAAGTGCCAATTATTTATAAATTATCAGCTAAACAAGGTTTAAAAGTTGAATTTAATAAAGATTCAGCATTAGAGTTTAGCGAGTTAAATTTAGATAAAAAAACAAGTTCAAAATTATTTAAAAGAACAGGTGAAATAAGTCAAATTACAGTATTTATAAAAGAATAATATGATTGTTAACTATCAACATCTTATTAAATATTTGCTGATGATTAGCGTTTGTTTGTTCTCTTTTAATTCTTGTAAAACAACAGTAAAAAAAGAGATGACTAATAACGAAATCATAGAGCAAAAAGTAGATTCATTACTTGCATTAATGACCCTTGAAGAAAAAATTGGTCAAATGTCGCAAGTGAGACACTTTTGGGATATAAAAGATGGAGATGTTACATCAAAATTTATTGGTTCAATAATTCATACAGATGGTCCAAATCCGGGAGAATCTGCTGTAGATTGGCAAGCTAGATTTATGGAGTTGCAAAAGGAAGCTCTTGCTACCCGATTAAGTATTCCTTTATTATTTGGTGTTGATGCTGTACACGGTCAAAATACGTTCGAAGGTGCTACTATTTTCCCTCATAATATTGGTTTAGGAGCAACTCAAAATACAAAATTAGTTGAAGAAGCTGCAAGAATAACAGCAATTGAGTCACAAGCAACTGGATTTAATTGGGTTTTTTCACCTTGCGTGGCAATTCCATACAATGAGAAATGGGGTAGAGTATATGAGGCATTTTCTGAAAGTACTGATTTAACGGTTGAATTAACAAAAGCATCAATAAAAGGTCATCAAGGAAACCTTGCTGACAAAACAAGCGTAATGGCTACAGCAAAACACTTTGTGGGTGATGGAGCTACAGATAATGGAGTTGAAGGTGGAATTACAACTTTAAATGCAGCTGAAGTAAATAAACGTTTGTTACCACCATATAGAGCAGCAGTAAAAAGTGGAGTTGGTGCTATAATGACTTCATTTAATTCCTATGAAAACGTATCAATGCACGCACATAAAGCATTAATTACAGATACTTTAAAAGTTGGAATGAACTTCGATGGAATTGTAGTTTCAGATTGGAAAGGGTATTCTCGTTTTGGAAAACATACCATAATTAATGCAGGAGTTGATATGATTATGGCAGTTGATGGTGATTTAGATTTTTTTCAAAGTGATTTAAAAAAGGCGGTAGACAGTTCAAAAGTTTCAAAACAAAGAATTGATGATGCAGTTAAAAGAATTTTACGTCAAAAATTTCGATTAGGATTGTTTGAAAATCCATTTCCTACTAAATCTTTAATTAAAGAAATTGGTAAAAAAGAACATAGAGTAATTGCAAAACAAGCAGTTAGAGAATCACTTGTTTTATTAAAAAATGAAGAGAATATTCTTCCAATTAATAAAAAAACAAAAAAAATTGTTGTTGTAGGTGAACACGCTAACAATACAGGATTGCAATCTGGTGGATGGACTATTAGTTGGCAAGGAAAAAAAGAAAGTTATAAAGGAGCCACAACCATTTTAGATGGAATAAAAAAATTATCTCAAGGAACTATAATTTATGATAAAGATGGAACGGGAAATTATTTTGATGCTGATGTAGCAATTATAGTAGTTGGTGAACCACCTTATGCAGAGTTTTTTGGAGATATTAAAAAAGATTCACCATTACAATTAGCCTTAACATTATCAAAAACACATCAAAAATATATTAAAACATATACAGATAAAGGTGTAAAAGTAATTACTGTTTTAATTTCAGGAAGACCATTGGTGGTTACAAATCAATTAAAACAATCTAAAGCTTTTGTGGCAGCTTGGTTACCAGGATCAGAAGGAGAAGGAATTGCAGAAGTGCTTTTTGGAGATTACAATTTTAAAGGAAAATTACCGCATTCTTGGCCAAAGTTTGTGAAAGATTTTAAAGGAAAGTATGGCCCTAATTTTTGGGATTCATCAATTGAGCCATTGTTTCCTTTTGGATTTGGTTTACAATACAACGATGAAAATTTTAAAAAATGAAATTAAAACTAAAAATAGTACTAGGATTTATTTTAATGATGATGTTAAGTTGTTCAGAAAAACAAGAAAGTAAAGAGTTAACTGCTAAAGATATTTTGGGAAATCCAGAATATTTAGCAATCTCTTATGGAGGATATAGAGCTATAACGCGAGATGTACAGCCAACAATTCAAGAGTTAAAGGATGATATGAAAATTTTAGCAGCTATGAATGTTAAAATTTTACGCACATACAATGTTCATTTAGAACAAGCATCTAATTTGTTAAAAGCTATTTCAGAACTAAAGCAAGAAGATTCAAACTTTGAAATGTATGTAATGTTAGGTGCTTGGATAGATTGTAAAAATGCATTTACAGCGTTAGAACCTAATCATTTTGAAGAAAGTAAACGTAACCCAAAAGAAATAGCTACAGCAGTTAAATTAGCACAACAATACCCAGATATTGTAAAAGTTATTGCCGTAGGTAATGAAGCGATGATACGTTGGGCAACAAGTTATTATGTACAGCCAAGTGTAATATTAAAATATGTGAATCAATTACAAGAGCTAAAACAAAAAGGTGAATTACCTAAAGATTTATGGATAACTAGCTCCGATGATTTTGCCTCTTGGGGTGGTGGAGATCCAAGTTACCAAACACCAGATTTAGAGTTGCTAATAAAAGCTGTTGATTATGTTTCTATGCACACCTATCCAATGCATAATACTTATTACAATCCACAGTTTTGGGTGCTTCCAGAAAATGAAAACAACCTTTCAGACCAAGAGAAAATTGAAAAAGCAATGTTACGGGCAGTAGATTTTGCAAAAAATCAATATAAGGAGGTTTCAAACTATGTAAAAAGTATCGACTCAACAAAAACAATTCATATAGGTGAATCTGGTTGGACAACATATGCAAATGAACATTATGGAGATGATGGTTCAAGAGCTGCTGATGAATTTAAAGCAGGAACGTATTATAAGCTAATGCGTGAATGGACAAACAAGCAAAAAATTTCATTATTCTATTTTGAAGCTTTTGATGAACAATGGAAAGATGCTAAAAATCCAAAAGGGTCAGAAAATCATTTTGGACTTATCAATTTAAAAGGACAAGCTAAATACGCTATTTGGGATTTAGTAGATAATGGAACTTTTAAAGGTTTAAAAAGAAATGGTAAAACCATAACAAAATCATTTAGCGGAGACATAGATGCTTTAAAAAAATATGTATTAGCACCACCAACTACTGTTAATAAATAAGATAAAACCTAAAATAATGTAGTTATGTTAAAACAGTTTGTATTTGCATTTTTAATTTGTGTTTTGGTAGCATGCAATCCATTAAATTCTAATTCAGTTAATGTTTCTGGGCGTAAAATAATGGTTAATAACAGTCCTTATTTAATAAAAGGAATCTGTTATCATCCAGTTCCAAAAGGCAGTAATCAAAGAGATTTTAGCAACCTAACGCAAGATTTAGAATTAATGTTGCAAGCTGGCATAAATACTATAAGAGTTTATTCACCAATAATTGAAGAAGCTGTTTTAAATGAAATAGATGCTGCAGGTTTAAAAGTAATTATAGGTTTTGGATACAATCAAGGTGGTAATTTCGATATGCTTTCTGGGTCATTTATAGACTATGTAGAAAAATACAAAAATCATAATGCAATTTTATTGTGGGAGTTAGGTAATGAATATAACTATCATCCAGAATGGTTTGATGGAGATATAAATAACTGGTATAAAGCAATGAATAATGCGGCAGATTTAATTCATAAAACAGATAAAAACCATTTAGTAACAACTGCTCACGGAGAATTACCAACTGTTGATGTGATAGCTGCTTGTCCAAATATAGATGTTTGGGGAATGAATGTATACAGATGGGATGATCCAACTGAACTATTTTCTCAATGGGAAAATAGAAGTACAAAACCAATGTATTTATCTGAAGCAGGTGGAGACAGTTATATGACTATAACTAAAAGTGGTTATGCACAAGGGGTTAATGAAAAAGCGCAGGCAGATGCAAATGCCAAAATATTAAAAAGTGTTTTTAATAATACAGAAATATGTTCGGGTGTAACTATGTTTTCATTTACTGATGGATGGTGGAAAGCTGGAAATAATGATAGCCAAGATATAGGAGGATACGCTCCAAACAGTAGTGGAGTTCCTTATGATGGATCACCAAACGAAGAATATTGGGGTATAGTTGATATAGATAGAAATAAGAAATTAACATTTGAGATAATCAAACAAAACTATAAAAGTGAAGCATATGAGAAATAATCAAACAATCGTATTTATTTTAATTACACTTATGGTATTAAGTTCATGTAATAAAGTTGAAAAGTTAAATGTTGAAGTATATGAAACTTCAGCAAGTGGAAATAAATTAACACAATTAACAAATTTCACTCCTAGTGAAAATGTAATTAGTATAAAATTAGTGCCAGAAGAAAAATTTCAAACCATTACTGGATTTGGAGGTGCTTTTACAGAATCTTCAGCTTATTTATTAAATAAGTTAAGTAAAGAAAATCGTAATAAAATTATTGATGCATATTTTAGTCAAGAAGGAGCTAACTATTCTTTAACTAGAACTCATATGAATTCTTGTGATTTTTCATTAAGTAATTACTCTTATACACCTGTTGAAGGAGATATAGAACTTGAACATTTTACTATTGAAGAAGATAAGGACGATTTAATTCCATTTATAAAAGATGCAATGGCAGCTTCAAAAGATGGATTTAAAATTTTTGGTTCACCTTGGACTGCTGTTCCTTGGATGAAAGATAATAACAAATGGGTTGGTGGAAAATTAAAACCTGAATATTACGATACTTGGGCATTGTTTTTCTCGAAATATGCTGATGCTTATAAGGCAGAAGGGATTGATATTTGGGGATTCACTGTTGAAAACGAACCTCTTGGAAATGGAAATAACTGGGAAAGTATGCATTATTCTCCTGATGAAATGACCAACTTTGTAGTCAATCATTTAGGGCCAAAATTAGAAGCAGATGGAAAAGGAGACCTTAAAATTTTAGGATACGATCAAAACAGAGAACACTTAAAAGAATGGGTAGATTCTCAATTTAAAAATGAAGAAACATCTAAATATTTTGATGGAACTGCAATACATTGGTACGCTAGTACGTATGAAGTATATCCTGAAGAATTACAATATGCACATAACAAAGCTCCAGAAAAATTATTAATTCAAACAGAAGCATGTGTAGATTCTCAAGTGCCAGTTTGGCAAAATGACAAATGGTATTTTGAAAAAGAAGCAACTGATTGGGGTTATACTTGGGCGCCTGATAAAGACAAAAAATTTCACCCAAAATATGCACCAGTTAATAGATATGCAAGAGATATTATAGGTTGTTTAAATAACTGGGTAGACGGTTGGGTAGATTGGAATATGGTACTTGATAAAAAAGGAGGTCCAAACTGGTTCGAAAACTGGTGTATTGCTCCAGTAATTGTAGATCCAGAAAAGGATGAGGTGTATTTTACACCACTTTACTACACAATGGCTCACTTTAGTAAATTTATTAGACCTGGTGCAGTTAGAATTGGTTTTAAAAATTCAGATGAAAGTTTAATGGTTACAGCAGCTCAAAATTCTGATGGATCTATAGCGGTAATTGCCTTTAATGATGGGGATGAAGAAAAAACCATTGAGTTAACATTAAATAATAAATCAACTAATTTAACCATAAGTGCAAAAGCTATTCAAACTTTAGTAATTGCTAATTAACACCTAAAAATTATGTCAACAGCCACAACCAAAGTTCCATTCGGTCAAAAAGTAGCTTTCGGAGTTGGAATGCTCGCCAATCAAATGTTTCCCGCTGCTTTAGCTATTTTTATGGTAGTGTTAGTTCAAGATTATGCTTTTCCAACTTGGATGTGGGGAGTTTTATTTTTTCTTCCTCGTATTTTTGATGCTTTTACAGATCCTATAATGGGATTTATTTCTGATAATACAAGATCTATTTGGGGTAGACGTAGGCAATATGTGCTTATAGGTGCTTTAATTATGGGAGTTTCTTTTGGCTTAATGTGGCAATTATATATAGAAAACGGTGTAAGTTATAATTTCACATATTTCTTAATATGGTCTTTAGTTTTTTATTTAGGGCTTACAATTTTTTCTGTTCCTTATGTAGCTATGGGTTATGAGATGAGTGATGATTTTCATGAACGTACAGATATCATGGCAATTGCACAATGGATTGGACAATGGGCATGGGTAATTGCTCCTTGGTTTTGGGTGGTTATGTATGATGACGGCTGGTTCGGTGAAACAACCGAAACAACAAGAACTTTAGGAGTTTGGGTAGGTGTTATTTTTGCTGTTTTAGCAATGGCGCCTGCGTTGTTTATAAAAAGCAAATCAACTAAAAATGATGAAAATTTAGCGCCTCTAACATTAAAAACTATTGGCGGAAGTTTAAAACAGATTATAGATAATTTTGTAGAAGCTTTTAAAATTGATCAATTTAGAAGATTATGTTTTTCAACATTTTTAATTTTTAATGCATATAATGTAGTTGCTGGTTTTTCATTTTTTATTGTTGTTTATTATTTATTTAATGGCGATGCAGCAGCAGCAGGTCTTTGGCCAACATTATTAGGTAGCGTAGGTGCTTTAGCAACTACTTTTTTGGTAATACCTATTGTGGCTAAAATGTCTAAAAATTTGGGTAAAAAGAAAGCCTTTATGTTATCACAAGGTATTTCTGTTTTAGGGTATATTATGCTTTGGTTCTTATTTATTCCTGGAAAACCATATATGTTTTTATTTGCATTACCATTTTTTTCTTTTGGAATTGGAAGTTTATTTACACTAATGATGTCTATGACTTCAGATGTTATAGATATTGATGAATTAAATACAGGAAAACGAAGAGAAGGTGTTTTTGGAGCTATTTATTGGTGGATGGTAAAATTTGGTTTTGCAATTGCAGGATTATTAACAGGTGCAATTATGACACTAGTAGGGTTTGTACCAGATACTGTAAATTCTGAAGCATCAATTACAGGAATAAGATTATTCTATTCGGGTTTACCAATACTTGGTACTCTTGGTGCTATTTGGATAATGCGAGGTTATAATTTAACAGAGGAAAGAGCTCATGAAATTAGTGCAGAGTTAGCAAAGAAAAAAGCAGTTAAACCTTATGGAGCTTCAAATTTAAACTTGCTTTCTGAAGTTAATATTGATGGGTTATCTGAAAAAGAAGTAAATGAGAAATACCCACAGTTTTTTACAACTAAAGTAGATTTTACTTCTTTATCCAAAAATAATTTGCAAAGTGAATTTACCAATGTTTTTGATAAAGGTATGCCTGGTATTTGCTTTAGTGCATATACTAGTGGTCAAGCTCCTGGAGATATAATTACCGAAAAACAAATACGAGAACGTTTAGAAGTTCTGAAACCACATTCTAAATGGGTTAGAGTATTTTCTTGCACAAATGGTCATGAGAATATCCCTAAAATAGCAAAAGAAATGGGCTTTAAAACTATGGTTGGTGCTTGGATTAATAATGATATTGAAGCGAACAATATTGAAATTAAGGCTTTAATAAAACTTATTCAAAATAATTATGTTGATGTTGCTGCTGTTGGAAATGAAGTTCTATACAGAAAGGAATTGAATGAGGAAAAAATAATAGAATACATTCAACAAGTTAAAAAGGAAACAAATAATACTCCTGTTAGTTACGTAGATGCTTATTTTGAATTTTTAAACAAACCAGAATTAACTGCGGTATGTGATGTGATTTTAATCAACTGTTATCCTTTCTGGGAAGGTGCATCAATACAATCAGCAGGATTCCATCTTCAAGAAATGTATCGTAAAACATTAGATATTGCTCAAGGTAAAAAAGTAATTATTTCTGAAACAGGTTGGCCTAGTAAAGGCGAAGTAATTGGAAAAGCAATTCCTTCAGAAGAAAATGTAATGCAGTATTACATAAAAACACAATTATGGGCAGAAAAGGAACATGTTGATTTGTTTTACTTTTCTTCATTTGATGAATCTTGGAAAATTCATTTTGAAGGATGGGCTGGAACTTCTTGGGGATTATGGGATGCTAATGAAAGATTTAAGTACTAATAATTTCATAAAAAATAATTATAATTTCATATAAAAAAACATACAATGTCTTATAGAAAAGAGCGAAATTTTTCATTAAAAGAAGTTGAACATACAACATACGCTGGTGTTAATTTCACAAAGCTTTCAGTTGAAAGTTTAGAAGAGTTATGTAAAAATACTTTGGAAGATGGTATGCATGGTTTATGCTTTAGTTTATATGAAGATGGCCAAAAACCTGGTGATACTATTACAGAAGAACAGGTTAGAAAACGTATAGAAATTATAAAACCTTACACTAAATGGATTCGTTCTTTTTCTTGTACAGATGGTAATGAATTTATTCCAAGAATAGCAAAAGAATATGGAATAAAAACATTAGTTGGCGCATGGTTGGGAGATGATTCTGAAATTAATAAAAAGGAAATATCTGGTTTAATAAAATTAGCTAAAGAAGGCTTTGTAGATATTGCAGCTGTTGGAAATGAAGTAATGTATAGAAAAGATTTAACAGAAGATGAATTGTTAGATTTTATGGCTGAAGTTAAAGAAGCCATTCCTACAACAATTCCTATTGGGTATGTAGATGCTTATTATGAGTTTTCTGATAGACCTAGAATTACTGAAGCCTGTGATATAATTCTAGCAAATTGCTATCCATATTGGGAAGGTTGTCCGTTAGAATATTCTTTACAGCATATGAAACAAATGTACTATCAAGCTGCGCAAGCTGGAAATGGTAAAAGAGTTATTATTACTGAAACTGGATGGCCAAGTGAAGGTGGAGAATTTAAAGGTTCATTTGCTTCAAAAGAAAATTACATGAAATATTTTATTAACGCACAAGCTTGGTCTGCTAAAGATAATATTGAAATGTTTTACTTTTCATCATTTGATGAATCATGGAAAGTTGGAGCAGAAGGAGATGTTGGAGCTTATTGGGGTTTATGGGATAAAAACGAAAACTTAAAGTTTTAAATAATACAGTATATAAGAATAAAAAAGGCGATTTATAATTTATAAATCGCCTTTTTTATTAAAATATTCTATTTTTAATCGGTTGTAAAACTCCAAACTTGACCAATAGTTGTTCCGCTCTGACCATCTTTTACCGCTATTTTCCAATAGTAAGTAGTTGAATCACTTACATTTTTTGTAAATGTTGTTGCTGTTTGATTTTCTGAAACTACAGGAAGTGAATTAGAATCTTCACCAAAATAAACATCAAAGGTTAAACTGTCATTATCTACATCTTCTGCAGTCCATTCTAAAATCACACTAGAATCGGTTACAGCTTCTTCCATAGCCGGTGAAACTAATTCAGGCATAAAAGGTAGATAATTACTAACACCTACACCTTCAGTATAAAATTGCACTCCACTTGTATAGTCTCCTGATAAATTTTTGCTATCAACAGCTTTTACTCTCCAGTAATACGCCGTTCCTTTATCTAATGAAACACTTTTAGAAGTTCCACTTAAATTGGGATACTCTTTAACATTAGCAGAAAAACTTGAATTTGTGGCTATTTGTAGTTGATAACTAACAGAATCTCCATTTGGATCACTTGCCGTATTCCATTTAAAATTTACATAATTATCTTCACATAAATCACTTGATGTTGGATATGTAATTGATGGAGTTGTAGGTTTTTCATTTACTTCTACTTCTGGGTCAGGTGGATTATCTCCTCCTCCGCTTCCACCGCAAGCTATTAATATGTTTAATACAACAATTAGGCTTAATAATTTTTTCATCTTAATATTTTTTTATTCTGCATCTTCACCTTTAGCAGTGTGATTTTTTAAATTCCAAGTTTTAAAACCTCTGATATATTGGTAATCCCAACTTTTATACTCGTGCGTTAATCCCCAACGTAAAATTTCAGTAGGATTTTTCTCATTATCAGCAGTTCTATTTAAACCTATTGCGTGAGGAGCTCCTTTTACAACTCCCATAATTTCAAAGTTTATACCATCTGGAGACCATTGCACGGTGTTTTTTTCTGGTCCATCAGTTGTAATTAATGAAGCAATTCCACCGTTGTAAGGCCAAACACATATTTCGTGACCGCTATTACTAATTGGGTTGTAAGGTGACTTTACATAAGGTCCTTTTGGGTTATCTGCAATTGCAACACCATGTCTAATTTGGCGACCTCCAAATGTAATTTGTTCACCCATTTGTTCACCTTTATAGTATAAATAGAACTTTCCTTTAAATGGAATAATACAAGGATCGTGTACTTTATGACTATCGAAATCTCCTTTTTTCTCAACCATAAATCTGTTTTGTTCTTCACCTTTCCAAACTCCATTATCTGCAGGACTCAAAATAGGTTCCTCGCTTTTTGTCCAAGGCCCATTAATGTTATCGGCCCAAGCTAAACCAACTTGATTTTTAACACGAACATTATAAATACCTCCAACTGTTTGATAGCATAAATAGTATATACCTTCGTGTTCCATAATTTCTACAGTAAAAACAGAACGATCATCGTATGATCCTTTTTTACCTCTTTCTACAGCAACACCTTCTTCTTTCCAGGTAATTCCATCTTCAGAAGTTGCATACCAAATATCACATCTATCCCAAGGGAAAACTTTATCTTTTTCAGTGTCTCCACCAAACCCTTGTGATTCACCAGTACTTCTGCTATACCAAACATAATATTTCCCATCATGCTTTATCATGGCACTAGGATCTCTTCTTACTACACCTTCTTCATAAGCAAAATCACCTTTTAAGTCTTCAACTTTATATTCAAAAAACCAGTCGTTACCTAAATCAGTTGGCCATTTTAAAGCTCTTTTACTAGCGGCGCTCAAATGCTCTTTATCTGTTATTCCTAAATAATCTTGCTGCTTGTCAGTTACTACAATCTTTTCTTCCATTGTATTCTCTTTTTTAGTCTCACAATTGCATGAAATTAGACTAAATCCAATTACTGCAAAAAATAAATATGATAATTTTTTCATTTTATTTAATTTAAAATCCTCTTGTTTTTATTGTATCTGTTTTACTTTCGTACTCCTTTTTATTAGCGCCTATTATTTGATCAAAAAAACGTAAGTAGTTTCCATAAGAATACTCACTATTTCTATTTCTAATTTCCTCACCCATTTTTTTGAATTTTTCCGCATCGCCTCGTTGATCTCCAATTAAAAACATATAATTGTTTGAAGACAATACTTCTCCATCCTTATTAGTAAGTTCAACTTCAACATAAAAATTCTTTTTTACTTTTTTTAGAACTTTTGCTTCAATTTCTAAAAACTGTTTTGAACTATTCTCTTCAATTTTAGCTACATCAAATGATGATTTTTGTAGTACTTTTTTATCATCATCTAATATTGAATATGAAACCTTACAATTTTTATATTCTTTATATAAATCATTTACAATCCAAAATTGACCTTTAAACATTTCAGAGTTTAACCATCTACGTTTTGCAAAGTTTAAGTTAACCAATACCGGTTGATAAGCCGTTTTAACAAACTCAAAAGAACGTTTTGGTTGCAAATAACTATCAACCATTCCCCATTTCATATCTGGCCAATAGGTAATAAAATGACACAATGCAATTCCACTAGTTCTTGGTTTATTTCTTCGGAAATGTTCTATAGATAATTGAAAAATAATTCCTTGAGCATCTTGTGTAGCATCAACAAACTCTTGCAAAGAACCTTTTTTTTCATCACCGAAAGCATCAAAATTTTGAATTCTTAATCGATCTAAATCTGCCCAATGATGTCCCCAACTTGGTCCAGGAGGCCATAATTCATCCTTCGGAATAAATTTCTTTAAGCTCTCCACATTTGGAACTGAAGTAATAGCTAATTCAGGAACAATTGGAAAATCTAATGTTTTAAACCACTCTTCTAATGGCCATTTACCCATTCCATAAAAATATCCTAAAGCGTGTACAGCTTCTTTTTTCTTGTAACCAGCTTCTATAGAAACATGACAAGTTAATGGTGAGTCTGGAACGTATGGTAAATCGACCATACCTTGGTATCTTTTACCTAAAGTTTCTAGGAAGTTTCTTGCGTACATTGCATCACTTGCTCGTAACAACATTTCTTCTCCACCTTCCATCATAATTAACGATGGATTATTTCTTCTGTTTTTAATAACATTTTCACCTTCTTG
Source organism: Lutibacter sp. TH_r2 (assembly GCF_033101135.1). Lineage (NCBI taxonomy): Bacteria > Pseudomonadati > Bacteroidota > Flavobacteriia > Flavobacteriales > Flavobacteriaceae > Lutibacter > Lutibacter sp. TH_r2. The sequence goes on along the minus strand of NZ_JAWMPV010000001.1, from coordinate 502,562 downwards.
GAAAATACGCTCCAATAATTCTGGTTTATTAGGAATATTTCCTGTTCCTAATGGAATCATATCTTGCCAAACAGTAATTCCTTGCTCGTTACACAACTTGTAAAACAATGGAATTTCTGGTGGATGCCATCCAAAAATACGAATGTTATTCATATTCGCTTCTTTAGCTAACTCAATTAACCTTCTATATTTTTCTTCTGAAGTTCTTCCAACAAAAATATCTGGTGGTCCACCCCAACAAGCAGAACGAATAAAAATAGGTTTTCCATTAATTAAAGTAGTTCTAGGAAAAGAAACTTCATCTCTTGTAAAACCAGGATTCCATTCCATATCTACTCTACGTAAACCAAAAGTAATTTCTTTAAAATCTTGATTTATTTTTGCTTCATCTAATGAAACTTTGGCATCGTATAAATTAGGTTTTCCTAAATCCCATGGCCACCAAAGTTGAGGATTGTTAACTTCAACCTCATGTTTTATTATTTGCTTACCTGGTTGCAATAGCTTTTTAAAACTTACTGTTTGTTGTTTACCATCAAAATTTTGTCCTTCAAATGAAATGGTAATAGTTTTTTCTTTTGCTATTTTTTCAGTGTTTTCAACTTCAATTTCAAAAGTTACTGAAGCATTCTTTTCGTTTTTAACATTTGGCTTCGCATATACATCTAAAATTCTAGATTTTCCTGTGAATACTAAATCAATTGAACCAGTAATACCAAATGGAATTAAATCTCTCCAATAATCTCCAAACCAAGGTGTTTTTAAACCAGCAACATTTGCATTTACTTGTGGAGGTGGCGCTAACCTAATTACTAACATGTTTGTTGCTTTTAACCAGTGTTCATTAGATAAAATAGCTTCGGTTACATCAAATGAGAAAGAAGAAAAAGATCCTTTATGACTTCCTATTTTATGTCCGTTTAACCAAATGTCACAAGCGTGGTCTACAGATTGAAAATCTAATCTTGCAACTTTATCGCTCAAGTCTTGATTCACTTTAAACTGTGTAGAATACCACCATTCGTATTGCATTACCCATTGTGCTTTTACACTATTTCTTCCGAAATAAGGATCTTCAATAACACCCGCTTTCCAAAGATCAGTATATACATCACCAGGAACCTTTGCTGGATTCCAAACTAGTGTTTCAATATCACCAGGAGGTAATTTATGTAGCCCATGTTTTATTCCTTCTCCAGGAAGCATCATCTTCATTTTCCATCGATAACTATCTAAACTAGTTATAAGCTGACTGTTATTATTATGGTTACTAATTGTACTTGGTTGTGCAAATGTGCTAAAACCAAGAATTAGAAAACATATTAAAAAACTAAATTTTTTAATCTTCATAATTATATAATTCATTCAAATAGTTAGGCAATACCGTTTCCTGCTGCAATAATTATTATTCCAACAATCATACATGCTAAACTTAAGTATAGATAGTTTTTTGCTTTTCCAGAAGCATCTATCCATTCTTTAGTAATAATTCCACTTACAATTGCTGTTGCAACACATGCAGTATTGAATATTGCATAACCAACAGTATTTCCTATTTCACCTAATTTAAATGCTGCGAATGCAAATAATGCTGATGCAGCATAATGGAAAATGGCCATAATTAATATTAACATAAAGTTTTTACCAAAAGCCGGTGTTTTAAAATCTCCCCATGCTTTTTTAGTTGTTAACTGGTATGCAAAATATGCAGCCATAACAATACCACCACTTATAAATATTGGAAACATAACTCCAACAGCTGTAACCCATTCAGCGTTTCCTGCAGCTTGGCAAGCTTCGTGAATAAATGGTCTACCTACAGCATTTGCATAACTAAATCCGGTGGCTAATAAACCACCAATTACTGCAATTGCAATTCCAGTAAACATAGAGCCTTTTTCACCTTTGTTTTTACCTGCGGCAATTTCGTCTTGTTCTCTAGTAATTCCTGCTTTTCCATTGAAAAGTACACCTAATAGAACAACAAAAATACCACCTAAAATGGTCATAAACACACTACTTTCTGGAAGTCCTTCAACAACAAAAGGTAGTACAGAACCAACTAAAATAACAGTTCCAATAAATAATGAAAAACCTAAAGAAAGACCAATATGGTTTATTGCTTTACCCCACATCATAACTCCAATTCCCCATAATACACTTGCGGCGGCCATTTTAAATATAATATCTGTTGGTACAGATGCAAACACACCACTAAAATCTTTTATTAGAAATACAGATGCTATTATTGGTACTAAAAACATTGTTAACATAAAGAAAAGTCCCCATGTGTTTTCAAATTTAAAATCTTTAGTAAATTTTTCTGGTAAAGCATAAAGGCCTAACATTAGTCCTGCGCCAATTGCTAAAATAATTCCTTCGATCATAATTAATAAGTTTTAAGTATTTGGTTAATTTATTTGATTACCATCCAAATTTAAAGATGGTTGTGCTTTTAAATTCTTCTCCTGCTTTAGTAATGGTTTTAGGTGAATTTTCTATATTTGGTCCGTTTTGATAACGATGTGTTTCACAACAGAAACCTTTATATTTTCCATATTGTTCTCCGTTTTCTCTTTTAATTGCATCAGAAGTATATTTTCCTGTGTATAATAACATACAAGGTTCAGTTGATTGAACTGTTAAAGTTCTACCTGATGCTTCAGACTTTATTTTTGCTACTTCTTGTAAATTGAAATCAGCATTATCAAAAACGTAGAAATGCTCAAATCCATCACCCATAGCTTCGTGAACATCACCTATTCTTTTTCCTTTTCTTAAGTCATCTGCTTTACCTTCAATATTTAAAATTTTTCCAGTTCCAGCTCCAGTTTCATCCATTTCTTGTCTTGTAGAAGTATTCACTTGTGCAATATGATTCTCGACAGTTCCAGAAAATGTATCTAAATTAAAGTAGGTATGATTAGTTAAGGCAATTGGCGTGTCTTGATCAGGTGTTGCGCTGTAATCAATTCTTAGTTCGTTGTTTTCAGTTAATGTAAAAAATACAGAAACTTCAACGTCTCCAGGGTAGCCTTCTTCTAAATCTTTGCTCAATAAAGACATTTTTAATGAAGAAACTCCTTCGCAATTAACTACTTCAGCATTCCAAATTCTTTTATCAAAACCAACAGTACCACCATGTAAATTGTTGTCTCCACAATTTGCATTTAGTTGGTATTCTTTTCCGTTTAAGTTAAATTTTGCATCTTTAATTTGAGAACAATATCTACCAACTGTGCTTCCGAAATAAGGTGAATTTTCAACATAGTCTTTCCCAAAATACCCTTCTAGTGTATCAAAACCACAAGCAATATTTTCTAATTCCCCTTTAGAATTAGGAACTATTATTGAAGTAACAGTTGCTCCATAATTACTTATTTTAACTTCAACGCCATTTTTATTTTTTAGTGAGTATATATCAATTTTTTTGTTATTGAAAACTCCAAAATCTGTTTTATTTGTATTCATAAGATTGTATAATTGGTTAACTTCTTATTTTAATTTTCTTCGAAAGGTTCTAGTTTATCCCAATCGAATATTACACCTACACCAGGATAATCAGGTGCAACTGCTCTGTAGTTTTCAACTACTAGCGGTCTTGTTGTATATTCATCAATAGGGAAACTGTGTACTTCTAACCAACCTGTATCTTGTGAAGAGACTAAACTAACGTGTAATTCTTGCATTCCGTGAGAACAAGCTGGAATATTTTGTTTGGCGGCAAGTTTAGCGGCTGCTAACCAACCTGTAATTCCTCCACAATTTGATGCGTCTGGTTGAACAAAAGATAGTTTTGATTGTTCCATTGCATATTCAAATTCATGAATAGTATGAAGATTTTCACCCATTGCTAATGGAAATCCTGTTTTATCAACAATTTCTCCGTAGCCTTTAAAATCTTCTGGGATAATTGGTTCTTCAAACCAAGTAATGTTGTATTGTTTAAAGCCTTCAATAGCCTTAATTGCTTTTTCAACAGTCATTGAATAATTGGCGTCAACCATAAAAGTTACATCTGGCCCAATAAATTCTCTAACAGCTTTGATACGTTCTAAATCTTCTTCAAGATTTTCACGTCCAATTTTTATTTTAACAGCTTTGTAACCTTTTTCAAGGTAACCTTTCATGTTATTTAATAATTTTTCAATAGGGAACATTAAATCAATTCCACCACAATATGCTTGACAAGTATTGTTTGCTCCACCTGCAACTTTCCATAAGGGTTGGTTTAGTTTTTTACAACGGATATCCCATAAAGCAATATCTACTGCAGAAATGGCAAAAGAATCAATTCCACCACGACCTACATAATGTATATGCCAACGTAAAAATTCGTTTATTTCTTCAACTTCGCTTCCATCTTTTCCAATTAAAGCTTCTGTAAAATCATGTTCTACCATGGCTTTAATTGAATGCCCACCTTTACCACCTGTGTACGTGTATCCTGTTCCTTCGCTTCCGTCTTCTAGAGTAATAGTAACAGTTACTAACTCAAAATGATAGTGATCTCCGTGTTTAGCATCAGACATTACTTCAGGTAATGGAACTTTGAATAAACGTGTTTTTATGTTTGAAATTTTTGTACTCATATTGTGAATTGAAAAAAGGAAGGTTGAGTTATAATTATTTCTAACTCAACCTTTCAATTTCTTATTTATTAAGCTTTGTGTTTAATGTAGAATGTTTTCTTTTCTAAATATTGCTCGAAACCATATTTACCATCTTCACCACCTGATCCAGATAATTTATATCCATTATGGAAACCTTGATGTTGTTCACCATGACCTCTATTTACATAGATTTCACCGTATTCTAACTCATCGTTACATTTCATAATAGTATTCATATCATTTGTAAATACCATTGCGGCTAGACCATATTCACAGTCGTTTGCAAAACCAATAACTTCGTCAAAAGTTTTGAATTTTAATACTGGTAAAATAGGACCGAATGATTCTTCGTGAACAATTGTCATGTCTTGTGTTACATTTGTAAGTACAGTTGGTTCAAACCAATATCCTTTTTCAAATTCAGCGCCTTCTGGTCTTTTACCTCCAGTAGCAATTGTTGCACCTTCTTCAACACTTACTTTTACCAAGTGTTCCATATGTTCCAATTCCGATTTATTAACTTTTGGTCCCATATCAGTTTCTTCTAACATTGGGTCTCCAACTTTAATTTCTTTGGTTTTGGCAATGAATTTGTCCATAAACACATCATAAATATCTTCATGTACGTACATACGTTCATTACAAGTACAAACTTGACCACAATTGTCGAATCTAGAATGTAATGCAGATTCTACTGCTGCATCAATATCTGCATCAGCAAATACAATAAATGGTGCTTTTCCACCTAATTCTAATTGAACATGAGTTAAATTTTGAGCTGCATTACGTGCAATTTGTTGACCAACTGGTGTAGAACCTGTCATAGTCACCATTTTACAAATAGGACTTTCTACCAAAGCATTACCCATTGCTCTACCTGGACCGGTTAAGATATTGATAACACCTGCAGGAATTCCTACTTTGTTTGCCAATTTTCCTAACTCTAAAGTTGCTAAAGGTGTTTCAGAAGTTGGCTTAAGTACAATTGTATTTCCTGCAACCAAAGCTGGACCCAATTTACGACCTGCTAATGCTAATGGGAAATTCCAAGCTGTAATAGCAACTACAACACCACGAGGTACTTTTTGAATCCAAATTTGTTCGTTTGGATTATCAGAAGGTATAATATCTCCTTCAATTCTACGTGCACCTTCACAAGCATATCTAATAAATGAAGCAGTAACGGCAACCTCTCCTTTTGCTACTTTTAATAATTTTCCTTGCTCTTTAACTAACAATTCAGCTAAATATTTTGCATTTGCATCAATTTCATCAGCTAATTTATATAGTAAGTCTGCTCTAGTTCTAGCAGGTAGTTTTTTCCACTCTTTTTGAGCTTTATCTGCAACTTCTAATGTTTCTAGCGCTTCTTCAGCAGTTCCATTTTGCACGCGTGCAACAACTTCTCCGTTAGAAGGGCTTACAATATCAATAGTTTCTCCTGATGTGGATGTTCTCCACTCTCCATTTATAAATAACTGATACTCTTTAATTTCTGACATTTTATTGATTTTTTAAGTTTTTGAATTATCTACCCATCCATCCACCGTCAACTAGAACGATAGAACCGTGCATATATGCAGCGGCTTCAGATGCTAAAAATACTGTTGGACCTGCAAAATCAACTGCATCTCCCCAACGACCAGCTGGAATACGAGATAAAATTGATTCAGATCTTACAGGATCATTACGTAAAGCTTCTGTATTATCTGTTGAAATATAACCTGGTGCAATTGCATTTACGTTTACACCTTTTCCTGCCCACTCATTAGCAAAAGCCATAGTCATTTGACCAATTGCTCCTTTACTAGCAGCGTAACCTGGAACTGTTATTCCTCCTTGGAAAGTTAATAATGAAGCCGTGAAAATTACTTTTCCAGAACCTCTAGCAATCATATCTCTACCAAATTCTCTTGTTAAAATAAATTGAGCGTTTTGGTTTACTTCAATTACTTTATCCCACATTTCATCTGGGTGTTCAGCTGCAGGAGTTCTTAAAATAGTTCCGGCATTGTTAACTAAAATATCAACTTGAGGGTGATTTGCTTTTACTTCAGCAATAAATGCGTATAAAGCTTTTCTGTCTGAAAAATCACACTGGTAAGCTGTAAATTCCTTTCCAGTTGCTTCTACTGCTTTGGCTACATCACTTCCTTGTTTTTCTAATGAAGCTGATACACCAATAATGTTTGCTCCAGCTTCTGCTAATCCAACAGCCATTGCTTTTCCTATTCCTCTTTTACAACCTGTAACTAAAGCTGTTTTTCCTTTTAAACTAAATTTATCTAAAATACTCATTTTATTATTTTTTGTGTTGTTAAATTTTTATAATGAACAATCCATAAGAACTTTCATTCCGTCAGGATTCTGATCTATACTTTCAAATACTTTTTGAATGTTTGTTAATGGTTGTACATCTGTAATCATTTCTTCAAATGGTAATTCATTTGCAGTAATTAAAGAAATTGATTTTTCATAATCTTGTTTTTCATATACACGTGCACCAATTAATTTTAATTCTTTCCAAAAGAATTTAAATAAGTCAACAGGTTTTTTTTCTCCGTGGATTGCTACCATTACAATTCTACCTCTAATTCCAGCAACTTCCGTCATAACATCTAAAGTTGGTTGAACTCCGGCTACTTCAAAAACAACATCTGCTAAACGACCTTCTGTTTTTTCACGAACATATGTTACTAAATCAACTTTTGCTGGACTAACAGCATCTAAACCTAATTCTTTAGCTTTTGCAATTCTTGTTTCGTTTACTTCTGAAACTATAACATTTGCACCAGTTTCTTTAGCAACCATTGCAACTAATAATCCAATTGGACCACCACCTAAAACTACAGCTGTTTCGCCTGCAACTAATCCACTCATTCTAACATCATGAGTTGCTACAGATAGTGGTTCAATTAATGCAGCTAATTTTAAATCAGTATTTTCTTTTAATTTGTGTAATGTGAATGCTGGAACATTCCAATATTCTTGCATTGCACCTGGACTATCAATTCCAATAAATTTTAATTTTTCACAAATGTGATTGAATCCTTTATCAGATGGTTGTACTAAACGATCGTCTAATGGGCGAACAACTACTTTGTCTCCAATAGCATAATCAGAAACTCCTTCACCAACGGCATCAATAATACCTGACATTTCGTGACCAATAGTTTCTGGCATGTTTACACGTTTATCCATCATACCATGATAGATATGTACGTCTGTTCCACACACACCTACAAATGCTACTTTAATTCTAACTTCTCCTTTTGCAGGAGCTTCAATTTCTCTGTCTAATACTGTGAAGGTTTTATTTCCTTCGTATTGTGTTGCTTTCATGTTATTTATATGAAATTAAATTATTTTATTTCTATTGTTATTTGTTCTGATTCTAAATTTTCTCCGGTTGCTTTTATTTCTACTTTTCCAGTTTTATCCATAGATTGAATAATTAGCAAGGTTTTTCCGTTATGCGTTGTGTTTTTATTTGTTTGAAATTTTTGAACACTTTTAATCCATCCATTATCTACTCCTAATAGTTTTGCGTTTCCGTTTATTTCAAATGTTATTTCTCTATTGTCGGTTTTAACAGGATTTCCATTTTTATCTACTAGTTGTGCTATTATATGTGCTACATCGTAATTATTAGCGTTTAAGTTTTTTTCTTCAACAGAAAGAGTAATTTTTGCTGCTTTTGCTGCTGTTATAATTTCAGAAATAATCTCTTCTCCATCTTTTTTTCCTTTAGCAATTAATTTTCCTTCAGAAAATGGAACAGCCCATTTATAAATGTGATCTTCAAAATCAGCTAGTTTTTTTAATCCTAATGATTTTTCGTTTAGGAACAATTCAATTTCATCACAGTTTGAATATATTTCAACTGAAATTATTTCATTATTGTTATAATTCCAATGTTCATTTACATCTTGCCATTTCCATAATGCATGTTTCCATTGTTCTGGATCTTTTGCTACAATGTTTCCGTTTTTATCTAATTTGTTTAACGATTTTTCAATGTTTTGAGTTGCAATATGGATATGAGGTTCTGGATTCCATAAAGTTTTCATCATGTGATAAGAGCCTTTTGGGAAACCTGCTGTAGTTAGCATTCCTGATGGTTGAACGCGAACAGGCCAAGGATCTCTAATTTCACCCATGTAATCTATTCCTGTCCATAAGAATGTTCCAGAAATATGAGGTCTTTCCATTATTGCTTTCCACTCATGGTATTGTGCTAAATTTTCGGTACCCATTATAGGTTTGTTAGGGTAGTTTTTATGACCATAATCATATAAAACTCTTCTATAACTATAGCCAACTACATCTAAAGCATCTGCATAACCAGATAAATGACTGGCAGAAGGTAAAATACAGTTTGCTGTAACTGGTCTAGTTGTGTCTAGTTGTTTTGTCCAGTTCGCTAGTTTATGAGCAGTTTGCCCAATGTCATACTTTCCTTTTGGTAATGTTTCTAATTGATGTTTAATTTCTTCAGTTGAATGTGGAGGTTCAGACCAAAAATAGTTTCCATTCCAATCCATATTATTGAAAAAACCTGTAGCTGCTGCATTTCTAGGGTATGTCCATTCAATCTCGTTTCCAATACTCCATTGAAATATTGAAGGATGATTTCTATGACTTAACATTACATTTTTTAAGTCTTTCTCGGCCCATTTTTGAAAATGTTCACCGTACCCTCTAGTAATGTAATCTGTACTTTTAGATTCGTTCTGGTTAAAACGTTTATCTTTTGGATTGTCCCATTCGTCAAAAAATTCGTCTTGTACTAAAAAGCCCATTTCGTCACATAATTCTAAAAATTCTGTAGAAGCAGGATTGTGTGAAATTCTAATGGCGTTACAACCACCATCTTTTAAAATTTGTAATCTTCGTTTCCATACGCCTTTTGGAACTGCAGTACCAACTAAACCGGCATCGTGATGTAAGCAAACACCTTTAATTTTCATATTCTTTCCGTTTAAAAAGAATCCTTTGTCTGCATCGAATTTTATATCTCTAATTCCAAATGGAGTAGTGTATGAGTCAACTATTTCAGTTCCTTTACTTATAGATGTAATTGCTTTAAATAGATAAGGATTTTCTATGTCCCACAATTCTGGGTTTACCAAATCTAAAGATTGTGTAATGTTTTTTTGGCTATTTCCATCTAAACTTAATTCATTTTCAACTGAAGTTATTTGATTGTTGTTTTTATCAACAATTACTGTTTTGATTGTTGTTTTTTCTTCAGAAGAGAAATTGTTTTTTACAGAAATATCAATTTGTACAGTTGCTTTTTGTTTGGTAGCTGTGGGAGTTGTTAAATAGGTTCCCCAAACAGGAATATGTAATTTGTTTTTTGTGATTAATTCTACATTTCTGTAAATACCAGCTCCTGTATACCATCTGCTATCTGCATAGCGAGTATGATCTATTTTAACTTCAATAATGTTTGAAGTGCCATTTTTGTTCAAATAAGGAGTAATGTCAAAATAGAAAGGCGAGTAACCATAAGGGTGAAAACCTAATTTGGTTCCATTTATATATACTTCGGAATTATTATAAATTCCATCGAAATGAATATAAGTAACTTCGTTTTCGTTATATTTTTTATCAAATGTTTTTCTGTAGTATCCATAACCTTTACCAGCTAAATAACCGGTTGCTTTGGCATCGTAAACTAAAGTTGAATCAAATTCTTGCTCAACTACCCAATCATGAGGTAAGTTTAAATTTCTGAATTTGTTTTGGTTGATGGTATTTATATCTAAATTATCTTGAGATAAATGAAATCCCCAATTTAAATTGAAATCCGATATATTTGTGTTCTCATCTAATTGTTTTTTATGTGTGCAACTAATACATAAAAATAGTAAGAGGATAAGTGTAGATAGTTTTTTCATTTTAAAGGATAAATGTTTTTTTAGTCTCATTTATTTTCTGCTAAATTCGTTCAATAAATTAATTCAAAAGGAAACTAATATTTAAAAGAGTGCAATAAATGATTTCTATTGTTAGTTTTTACTTTTATTTTATTGTTATTTATTTTGTACAATAAGTTTTGATTGAATATTTGTGATATTGTTTTTATTTGCATTAATTATGTAAACACCTTGAGGTAATTCTGAAATTTTAATAGATTGTTTTTCATTATTAATTTTAATGGTTTTAATTATTGAACCATTTATTGCTAAAATTGAAATTTCACCGCCAACCATTTCAGATGGAATAGAAACATTAATTTTTTGCATTGCAGGATTTGGATAAATAGTTAAGTTTTTTTCTAAAAACAAACTTTGATTGAATTTGCCTTGGCATTCTTTATCTGTTGTTATTGAAACTTCGTTTTTACCATAATTTAGAGGTAAATTTATTTTATCTAAAGTTGTAGTTGTAATGTTTCCATTTAAGTTTATAGTATAACTTTTGCTTCCAGATAATTGGAATGAAACGGTATTGTTTGACTTGTCTATTTTTGAAGAGACTAATAAGTTATCAGGTTCTGAAATTTCAATACTAAATTCTATACTATAATCTGGATATTCTGGAATGGTAATTTTAATGGTATATGTACCAGTTTTTAGATTTTCAATATTTAAATTATTTGAAAAATCTAAAATTTTGTTGTAATTATTACTAGTTATTTCAGCTTTGTAGTTCAAGGTTTTTCCTGTGGCAATTTCTATTTTTCCATTGTTGGAATCAATACAGGTTGCACTAGTTGTTTTAATTTGATAATTAGTAGCTGGTAAATTAGTTGGGTTAAAAACTCTAATATTATCACTAAAATTGAATACTTGTAAAGCAACACTACTTATATGTCCGCCGTTGTCGCTAAAAGAAACAGATATACTGTTGTTAACCTCTAAAACATCAAAGGGTACTGGGATTTCTAAAACTCCAAAAAAGCGTTCTCTTTGAGCTTGATCATAGCCTCTCCAGTCGGTTGGAACATCAATAGTTTCGCCATTAACTTTAATAGATGGATGTAGTGTTTTTCCATGTTCACGACCAACTCCAATTCTTAATACTGCTTCTCCATAAGTATCTTTTGAAACATTATTTATATTAAAATTTTGTTCTTGATTAGCACTTATTGGTTTGTAATAAGTTTCGGCATAATATTTTACTTCGTTAGAAGTTTTATTGATGTCAATTTCATTTTCAAAAGTATATTCTAATATAATGGTAGATTCAGCACCAATTGTAACAGAAGTAATTGGTGAGGTGAAAGTTTCTTCATTTAAAATAGGAGTTTCATTAACTAGGGTTAAATGTCTTTTTAAAATAGAAACTATATTTTCATTTTTAGAATCAAATAAATTTAGATTTATAGTGTGTTCTGTGAAATCTAAATTGTTTAAAATTAAATAACCTTTAGTGCCATCGATATAGGCGTCTACTTGTAAATCTAAATCATCTGATGTAGTGTCAATTCTAGTTCCTTTAACATTTTGCCATAATTGAAAAAATTTAACCATGTCTGTGTATACCCATTCTCCAGTATATTCTTCAGGTTCATTTGCTTTTCTCATTAATCGGCTAGGGTAAGGAATATCTAATGTGCTATTATATCCCCATTCTGCTTTTACTATAATAAAATTTATGGCAGATGCAATATTTTGCGGGCGTTCTAAAAACGACATTAATAGTGAGTTGGAAGCTTTAAGGTGTAACCAATCTCTATAAGGAGTCCAAGTTTGGTTATTGTAATCGTGAGTTTGCGCTCCGTATTCTGATATTACTATAGGTTTTATTTCATTAAAAGATAGTTTGCTGTAATGTTCCATCATATCAAATGTAGCTTCTACATTACTTCCTGAACGTAATTCTTTTTCTCCTCCTCTAATAGAGGTAAAATCATATAAGTGAATAGACCAGAAATCCATTTTTTCACCAGCAATATCCATAAACATTTTCCATCTGTTTTCCCATCTTTGGAAATCGCCAACTTCAAAGTCTGGAAATGCTGTTGTGTATCCACCAATTTTTAAATTAGGTGCTTGGACTCTAATTGCATCAGCAACTTCAACATGGAAATCGGCTATTTCTTCAATGGAATGTGTATAGTCTAATTTTCCACCCATACTTTCGTAAGCTGGTTCGTTGATAATTTCAACGTATGAAGGTGTTTTTTGACCATTGCTACCATGAAATTCGTTTATATATCGACCCATATATTCCCCTGTAGCTGTAGCACTTGCCAGTTTCCATCCATTATTTGTTTCTTGTTGACCTTCACCAGTCCAAAAAGGATGAAGTTGTCCTGCTATGGTTGCATTTTTTCGTTCTTCATATTGGTGTAGATTAGTGTTGTTTTCAAAGCTATTTCTGGTATTTAAACCTTTTGATGTAATTTCGGAAGGTTTAGCATAGCCTGGTCTATCAGGATCTTCGGACATATTATTTAAGTTCCAGGTAATTCCACCTGTATCTCTACCAAGATATACATCGTAACCGTTTAAAAAATCATTTCTTAAATCTGAAGTAAAGTTATCTCCATCCCATTCGTTTTCTATTTGGTTTGCATGAATAACAATAAATTTTGATCTATCAAATTCTGAAATATTTCCAACAGTATGTTTTACATTTAAATTGGCTGAAACATTTATTTGGGAATAAATATTAGAAGCAAAAAATGTTGTTAACAGAAAAACAACAATAGTATAAAATTTAGGCATTATGTTTAATTTAAGTTTTACACAAATTTCCTAAATTTAATAGTTAAATAGTATATTTAAAACTAGACAATAACTCAACGGATTTAAAATATAATGTATTTTAACTAGACTTTAATTGATGAATATTATTTTTAATATTGTTAGAGGTTTGTAAAATAATATATATGTAGATAGCAGAATATTAATAGTTTATAGATATTATTTTTTATAATTATTAATTTTTGTTAGTTGTATTGTTTGAAATTTAGTATTTTTAAAAAGCTATAATAACTAAATAGACTTATATTTGAATGTTATTTCTAATAGATTAGTATGAAGAATATTGAAAATTATTACCTATTTGTTTTTTTTATGTTATTTGTGAATTTGTCTATTGGGCAGGAGAATAATAATTTACAAGAAATCCATAAAAAAGCCATGTCTTTAAGGTTTAGTCAGCCAGATAGTGCTGCGTTTTATTTTGATAAAGGATATCAATTAAGTTTAAAAAATAAAGATACTTTAGAGTCAATAAACTACTTGTTAGAATTATCACAGCTTTATTCTCATAATGTTAATTACGGTAAATCATACGATGGTTATTGGCAGGCATTATTATTAGCAGATAAATCTAATGATCTGGTATCAAAATCAAATATATATCAAGGTCTTGGTTGGCTTTATAGTTTTTATCAGAGAGAAGACGAAGCATTAAAATATTTTTATAAATCTATAAATATCAGAAAAGAACTTTTAAAAAACGATAATTCCGATTTAAATAGAGATTTTTTGCAAAGCGATTATTTTTCAGTTTTAAATTTATATAGAGTTAATAAGGATTATGCTACTGCCAAAATGTATTTAGATAGCTGTATTCTAATGAGGAAACAGAGTAAACTAGAGTTAAGAACTGATTATTTAGTACCTGAAGAAGGTTTATTATATGCTATTGACGGTAATTTTAAAAAGGCTTTGGAAAATTTGAACAAAGCAAAAAAATATTTTGAAGAAAATGACCCTTCATATTTAGTTATAGTTCACTCTTTGCTTGGTAATGTTTATAGGTTAATGGATTTACCTTATAAAAGTATTGAAAATCATAAAAAATCTTTAGAAATTTCAAAAGAATTAAATAGGCATATTAATTATAGAATTTTTGGTTATGAAGCATTGTCAGAAATTTATTATGAGTTAAATAAGCCTAAAGAAGCCTACAAGTATTTAAAGTTAGCTAAAGAAAGAAATGACGAAATATTTGGAGGGCAAAGTAAAAATAATACTCATTTATTAGAAATAAAGGATAAATATAGAATAGAAAAGGACAAACAGAATGATCTTATAAAGCAAAAGCATATTGCTGAATTAGAGCACGAAGAAAAAGTATCGTTATTACAAAATGTAATTTTAGTTGGAGTTTTAGTTTTTATTCTTTTATATGGTTTTGTATGGGTGAAACATATACGCAACAAGTATAAAAGTGAAAAACGAATATTAACTGAAAAACAAAAGTTACGATTGCAAAAGCAAAATGAAATTCTAGAGTTGAAAAATAAAGAGCTTACAGAGTCTGCATTAAGGCTTATAGAAAAAGATGAGTTTATTGCAAGTATGAAGAAAAAACTTTCTAATAACAACGATGAAATAGATATTAATGTAGTAAAAAGAATGTTGAAATCTATTCAAGGTACACCCAATAGTAATTGGAAAGAGTTTGAGGCTCGTTTTACAACAATAAATCAAAGTTTTTATAAAAAATTAAAAGAGAACTTCCCTCAATTAAGTCAAACAGATCAAAAAATTTGCGCTTTAGTAAAATTAAATTTTTCAAGTAAAGATATGTCTAAATTACTTGGAATTTCAGTTGAAAGCGTCCACACTTCAAGGTACAGACTGCGAAAAAAACTAGAATTGAATAGAAATGATAATTTAGAAGAATTTATTAATAAGTTTTAGTTTTTTTAAAAAGTTCTTTTTTATTAATTAATAACAAAATAAAAGTTAAGTGTCTGTAAATAAGGTTATAATATTTTTTAAAAAAACATTAAAGTTAAGTAATTGTCTAGTTGTTTGTAGTTGATAAAACAAAAATGTAAAGTTTTAGTCTAGTAGTTTTTTGTTAATTGTGTACATTTTTCTGTGAAATTTGTATACTTAAACTCAAAACAATTTATATATGAAATTCAAATTACTAGTTAATTGGAAAACTAAATGTTACTTAATAACTACAGTGTTATTATTTAGTATAAGTGTTATTCATTCACAAAGTCTCACACTAAAAGGTGTTATTTCTGGAGATGGAAGCCCACTGCCTGGAGTAAGTGTAATAATTAAAGGTTCAGATAGTGGTACAACTACAGATTTTGATGGTTTGTTTGAAATTAAAGCAAACAAAAACGATGTTTTAATATTTAGTTATGTTGGTTTTAAAACCAAAGAAATGGTTATTGGAAACCAAACACAACTTAATGTAACTTTAGAATCTGATGTTTCTGCACTTGATGAAGTAGTAATAGTTGGTTATGGAACACAACGTAAAAAAGAAGTTACTGGAGCAGTAATTAATGTAGGTGAAGAAGTAATTGCTAAAACTGCTACATCAGATTTAGCAACTGCACTTCAAGGTCAAGTAGCAGGTGTAAATATCCAAGCTGCAAGTGGTCGTCCTGGAGATGCTGCCAATGTTCAAATTAGAGGGTTAGGTTCTGTAAGTTCAGGATCGTTAGGTCCTTTATATGTTGTAGATGGAATTCCTTATGAAGGAAATCCAAATATAGCTCCTGAACAAGTTAAATCTATTGATATTTTAAAAGATGGTGCTGCAGCTTCAATTTATGGAACAAGAGCATCTAACGGTGTAATTTTAATTACAACCAAAAAAGGTTCATCAGGTAAAATGCAAATAGACTTTAGCGCTTATACAGGTATTCAAAACATTACTTCTGGAACACCTTTAATGAACGCAGAACAACAAATGTATACTGAAGAAGTTTTGTTAGAAGCTTTAGGAAGAGACCCTTTAATCTTCTTTTTTAATCAAGATGCTTTGGACTACAATTCGGATTTTGTAGGTGATGTTCAAAACAACAATGCTCTTATTCAAAATTATAACCTATCAATTTCAGGAGGTGTAGAAAACTTAACTTTAAATTTTAATACAGGTTATTTTAAACAAGACGGTGTTTTAATTAACTCTGGATTTAATCGTTTTACTAATAGAATTACAGGTGAATTTAAAAAAGGTAAATTTAAGGCTTATGCAACAGTAGGGTTTACAGAAGAAAATAAAGATCAAGAGCCTTGGGGATTATATGAGTATGCAATTACTCAAAAACCTTGGCAACCACCTTTAGCAGATTTAGCAGCAGTAGGTGATAATGGAGTTCAAATACCTGTAAGAAATGCAGAACAGTATGGTTACCTTTCTAAACAATTAGGAAATACAGACGAAACAAAAATTCAAAGTTCAAATATTGCAGTAAACCTATCTTATGAAATTCTAGAAGGACTTAATTACAAAATAAGTTTGGGTAGAAATTCTTGGGATTCTGAAAGAAATTTTTTCCAAAAGCAATATTTAATCTATAACCAAGATGGTTCTTATAATGCAGGAGCCTCAAATGAAAAAGCCTCATTAAACAAAGATTATTTTTGGAGTACTAAACAATCTATAGAGAATATATTAAGCTATAATAAAGAGTTTGGAAAGCATAAACTAGGTTTATTAGCCGTGCTATCTTATGAAAAATATAATAGTGAAACTTTAGGAACAGGAGTAATTTATAGTAAAGAGTCAGGGAATTCTTTAGAAATTATTAGCGGAGGAAGTGAAGGTATTACACCAAATGGTATAGAAGAGGAAAGAACTATTTCAGGTAAATTATTTAGAGCTCAATATAATTATGATGATAGATATTTATTATCTGCAAGTATTAGACGCGATGGATCTTCTAAATTTTCAGACGAAAATAGATATGGAAACTTTAAAGGATTTTCTGCAGGTTGGAATATTCATGAAGAACAATTTTTTGAAAATTTAAATTGGGAAAAATTAAATAGTGTAAAATTAAGAGCTAGTTGGGCTGAAGTAGGAAACCAAGATATTCCTTCTTATTCATACACACCTGTAATTGAATCTGGAATTAACTATCCTTATGGACCTAATGAAAATTTAAATTTTGGAGCCATTCAACGAAGATATGTTGATCCAAATATTAAATGGGAAACAACAATATCTAAAAATATTGGTGTAGATATTACTATGTTAGATTATAGATTAAATTTCACAGCTGACTTTTATCAAAATGATAAAGAAGATATGTTATTACAAGAAAGATTACCTCCTTCTACAGGTACATATCAACCAAGAGCAACTGGAGTTTACGACGTAAAAACCATAAATGCAGGTAACATGGTAAATAAAGGTATTGAACTTGCTTTAAGTTATAAAGATGAAACTTCTGGAGGATTAAAATATAATATTTCTTCTACTTTCACTAAAAACAAGAACGAAGTAACCGATTTAAATGGTATAGAAAGAGGATATGCAAATGCTCGTCCAATACTTACAAATGGTGAAAATACCGATTACACTACATTTTTAGCTACAGGTTATGAAGCTGGTGCTTTTTTCTTGGTAGAACATGCTGGAGTTATTAAAAACGATGAGCAATTAGCAGCTTACCAACTGATTGATGGTAGTGCTCAAAAAGGAGATATGATGTATGTTGATCAAGATGGAAACAATAAAATTGATGATAACGATAGAGTATATGCTGGTTCTGGACAAGCAGAATTTGAAGCAGGTATTAGTGTAAATTTAGAATATAAAAACTTCGATTTTTTTGTTCAAGGATATTATTCTTATGGAGCAGAAATCTATAATGGAGCAAAACTACACGCTTATTCAAGAGGAAGACATGCAGACCAATATTATATGTGGTCACCACAAAATCCAGACTCTGATATACCAACAGATAGATTAAACTCATTACATAATAACGTAAGAGCAAGATCTGACTATTTTATTGAAGATGGAACCTATTTTAGAATTAGAAACTTAAGTCTAGGTTATACAATTCCAAATTTAGCTGAATCAACAGGTATAGAAAAAGCAAGAATCTACATAACAGGTGTTAACCCTTTTACATTCACAAACTATGATGGATACGATCCTGAAGTTGGTGGAGATGGAATCTTTACGCGTGGAGTAGACAGAGGTAATTACCCTGTAACTCGTCAATTTATGCTTGGTGTTCAATTAAGTTTTTAATAACTGATAAAATTCAATAATTATGAAAAACATAAAAAATATTTATATAAAACTTTTTCTTATAACAGCAATCGCTTTTATTGGCTGTGATGAAGATAATTTTTTAGAGCAAGTAAATCCAAATGCGATTACTGAAGACACTTACTGGAAAACAGAAAGTCAATTTAATAGTGCTTTAACTACTGTATATGGAGCAATGCAATTTAACAACATTAGCGCTGGTAGTTTAATAAAAGAGATGAACATGTCTGACATTGGAGGATGTGAAACTTGGAATGGAGGATATACTTTTAGAAACCTTACCTATACAGATGCTACAGCTTCTGTAACCGAACAATGGAACGAATTATATGTTGGAATTTTTAGAGCAAATCAAGTAATTCAATATATACAGGAAGCTGATGATTCAAATTTTACAGGAAATAGTAAAGCACAGATTGAGGCACAAGCTAGATTTTT
This sequence comes from Lutibacter sp. TH_r2, assembly GCF_033101135.1. Lineage (NCBI taxonomy): Bacteria > Pseudomonadati > Bacteroidota > Flavobacteriia > Flavobacteriales > Flavobacteriaceae > Lutibacter > Lutibacter sp. TH_r2. The sequence continues at coordinate 483,558 of NZ_JAWMPV010000001.1, read as the reverse complement.
AAGAGCATTCTTTTATTTTAAAGTAGCACACACCTATGGTGGAGCTGTAATTCATACACAAGTAGCAGAAAATTCAGAAGATCTTTCAAAACCATTTTCAACAATAAGTGATGTAACTACAGAAGTTATTATTCCAGATTTAGAGTTTGCTCAAACTAATTTGCCAACAATTTGGGAAGGAGATAATGTAGGTAGAATTACCTGGGGAGCAGCAACTAGCTTACTTGGTAAAGTTTATTTATTCGACAAAGATTTTCCAAAGGCAGCAAGTTTATTTAAAGAAGTTATTGATTCTGAAATTTATAGTTTAACTACAAACATTATCGACAACTTTAGTCATGAAAACGAATTTAATTCTGAATCTATTCTAGAAGTTTCGTATTCATCAACTCTAAACCCTGGTGTAAACGGTAATATAATTGATGATAATCCTTATGAAACTGGAGCAGAAGCTTCTTCAATGGCAAGAGGTATTGGTCATCATTTAGAAGGTGGAGGTTACAATGGAATTATGCCAACTTATTATTTGCATGAAATGTTTTTAGCTGATGAAGTTGATTCTACAAACCCAATAAACGATGGCAACGCACATTCAAAACGATTAAATGTTAGTATTGCACCTATTGATTATGAAGGATTGTATTATAATAAACTAGTAGAAGATATGTCGGGTTGGGCATACGGACAAAGTGCCTATACTAAAAAACACAGTAATTGGTACCATTTAGATGCTGAAGATACTGAATATAGATCAGGTATTAACTTTAGACATATTAGATTAGCAGATATCTATTTAATGTATGCAGAAGCAGTTATCGAAGCTAATGGAGATTACACAACTGCAATTGAATACATTGATAAAGTTAGAAAAAGAGCTGGTGTAGTAACACTTCAAAAATACATGGACAATAATTCTGGAATGTTTCCTCAATTACATATTAGTCAAGAAATTCATGGAGAAAGACCTATGGTTGCAGCAAGTTCAGAAACAGTTATGACGCACTTAAGAAGAGTTGAAAGACCATTAGAACTTTGTTTTGAAGGACACAGATGGAAAGATTTAGTACGTTGGGGAATTGTACAAGAAGTTTTTGACGAACTACGTGCAGATGAAGTTTGGAGATTTGATCATATTGATGATCTAAATGTTAAAAAGAATGCAGCCATTGGTAACGATGGAACTGGAATTGCTCCATTATTTATTAAAGAACGAATTAGACCAGACTTTGTAATTTGTTCTGATGTTTACACACCTAGTCAGCACGATTATTTTCCAATTCCTGCTGGTGAAGTTCAAGCAAATGATCAATTAAATAACTAAACAGCGAATTATGAAAATTAAAACATTTAAAATATATATACTATTTATACTTTTTGCACTAACATTTAGTTCTTGTGAAGAAGATAATGAAGTAAAATTATCAGAGACAAATCACCAAGTGATTTACACTTCGGAAATGGATTTTGAAAACACCATACAAGTAAATGGAAAAATTTCATTTTCAGATGTATCACAAGGTATCATTTCTAGAGAATGGACATTTCCTGAAAATGTTGTAGATATTATAGATTCTGAAAACGATTTAACATCTACTGAAGTAACTGTAAAAACGTACTTTAATGAAGCAGGAATTTACGATGTAAATTTACATCAAGAATTTAAAGGAGATGCTTATGTTGGTGAAACTATAAAAGGAAAATCATTAGATACTACTATTGTAATTACGGTTTTAGATTACCTGAACGCTTCAATTACTGCTAATTATATTAATGAAGATGGATCAACTGGAGCTGCTTTAAATTTAGCTGATATGGCTGAAAACGAAGTAACAGCAAGTAAATCTATTCGATTCTCACAATCAACTATTGGAGGTCCTGAAAATTTTAATTGGACTTTAGAAGGTGGTGATCCTGAAACGGTTTCTGGCGAAGAAAATTCAATTGACATTAAATACAAAAAACTAGGTGTTTATGATGTAAAATTTATAGCTTCAAGAGCAAGACCCGAAGGCGTTGACACCGTTTATTTCAAAGATTTAATTAAAGTAATTCCTTCAACAGATCCAGTTGATTTAGAAAAAATCACAGCAGATGAAGATGGTAATATTTTATTATTGTTTAGTAGAGAAATGGATGCTTTTACGTTAGATAAGGCTAATTTTTCAGTTTCTATTAATAATGGAGATAATTCTATTCCTGTAGTAATATCAAATGCTAAAGTAGATACTGTAGATGGTACTATTATAGTATTAGAATTAGATGGAGATAGAGTTTATAATAATGATATTGTTACCGTAAGTTATTCTCCAGGTGTGTTAATGACTACAGATGCTGTTGCTGCAACAGCGTTTACCGATGTAGTTTTAGAATTTGAAACATACAATATTTTACAAGATACTGATTATGATTATAGTTTTGAAAACACTACAGCAACTGAATGGCCTTACCTTTGGTGGGGTGGAAATTGGGGAATGTTTGACCTAGAAGTTTCATCCTCTAACGCTCAAGACGGTTCTAAAAGTGCTTATGTAGAATACCATGAAAATGGAGGTATGATTATTGGACACAATGATCTTGGTGGAACAGCAGTTACGGTTCCTATTGTAGCCGGACAAGCTTATGAATTTGGACTTTGGATTTATGTTACTGAAGACTTTGTAAGTAATCCATACCCTTTAAATGATTCTGTTTTTGAATCTGATATAAGAATTTACCCAAGTGATTGGAGTTTTGAAGCGCTTGTAACGTTATTTAATGAAGATTTTCCTATTGGAGAGTGGGTTTATACTAATGCTTTTGTTACTGGAGCTAACGATTCAAATGTAAACTTTTTTATAAGAGGTTATAACGTTGGAACCGATAAAAGGTTAAAATTTTACATGGATAATTTAAGTGTCTCTAAAGTATCTCTTAGACCTTAATATTATATTTAATTAAGTTTAAACTCCTCTAATATAAATTGTTTATTAGGGGAGTTTTTTTATTAGGTAGTGTTTGTTTAAATTATTATTCAACACATAACTAATCTTGCTTTTTTCTTTTAAGTTGTTTTTGAATTTTTTTGATAGCTGATTCTATAGGTTTTTCGGGTTCAATTACATTGTAAGTTCCCCAGAAATCTGGATCAGAGAAACCAGAAGCCTCATCGCTCATAATTACAGATTTTTTTAAACGTTCTTTGTACTTTATGGTTGGTTTTTCTGAAAGTGTTTTCCAATCTGTAATAGCCATTTCCATAGTTGTATTATATATTGTATTGAACCATTTTTTATCCCAATTTACTTTAAAACCAAGTTCAATTCTACTATATCCATAATACCATTTACCGTTTCTAACTCTATAATCAATTTTATATTCAGCTTTAATAGGAGTAACTATTGCATTTTTAGGTTTTTTTATAATAAATATTTTTCTAGCTTTATTAATATTATTCATATTTAAATAAAATTTTGCGCTAGTTAAAGCCAAAGTTTGTGCATCTATGTATAACTTACCATAAAATAATGGATCTTTAATAAGTTTATTTTGTTTGAAGTTAATTACGTAAATAGGTCTATTATCAATTTTTGTTGATTTTCCAAATGTGAAATGATACTCATTTTCAAAACCTTCCTGAAATAAATCATACTTCATAATATCCATATATAAAGTATTAAATGGACCACCACTTAACTTAAATGCAACAGTATCTAGTTTTTTGTAATCTGTGTTTTTTCTAGACTTATAAAGTTGAAGTATATCTCTTTTGTTGTTCATGTAGGGCTGCTTGTTAATGTCTACAACAGCTTCGGAAAGTGAAACATACGATTTTCTTTTCTGAATAGTTTCTCTATAAAAAGCAGTCATATTGGTATGTGTATCGAAATAATTATGTTGTTTTTGTTTCAACATTTGCTTCACTATAGAAAGTGCATCTTTAGTAACAATATTTACTTCTGAAAGTTCTTCAATATGGGTGTCTAGTTTTATAATGTTTACCTTTTCATTTAAATCAGTAAGCTTATAAACACTACTTGTGTAACCTAAAAATGAAATTGTAATAGTTTTGTTATAGAGTTTTTTTGGAACTTTTAATAAAAATTCACCTTGCGAATTTGTAACAGTGCTAATGTTAGATTCATTAACATTTAATGAAGCAAAAATTAGAGGTTTTTTTGTTTTACTATCTATAACTTTTCCTTTATATCTATTAAATCCAATAGTGTCAGTTTCAATTAAATTTGAAGAATATCCTATATGTTGAATTCCTAAAAAAAGAATTAAAAATATGATTGGTTTAATTAAGCTTTTTTTTAATGATTTTTCTATTAAATTTTCCATCATATTAAATTTAAAAATAATTGATTATCTAAATACCTAATTTACTAATTTTTAGACAAATAAAAGGTGTTATTTATCAATTCCTGTTAAAAGGTTAAAAAAGTTTTTTTGATTATTTTAAGTTTTCTTTAAAGAAAGTAATGGTTCTACTCCAAGCAATATCGGCGGCTTTTTTATCAAATCTAGGCGTTGTATTATTATGAAAACCATGATTTACATTAGGATAAATAAAAGCTTGGTATTTTACATTGTTTTCTTTTAAAGCTTTTTCATATTCAGGCCAACCAGCATTTACTCTTTTATCAAGTTCGGCGTACTGTAGCATTAATGGAGCTTTAATTTTTGGCACATCTTCAATTGCTGCTTGTCTTCCATAAAAAGGAACAGCAGCAGATAAATTAGGTATTTTAACTGCCATCATATTTGAAATCCAACCTCCAAAGCAAAATCCTACAACTCCAACTTTTCCATTGCATTTAGGGTGTACTTTTAAATACTCATAAGCCGCTATAAAATCTTCCAACATTTCTTGTTGATTTCTTTTTTTTTGCATTGCTCGTCCATCATCATCATTCCCAGGGTAACCACCTAATGGACTTAAAGCGTCAGGCGCTAAAGAAATAAAACCTTCCAAGGCTGTTATTCTTCCTACATCTTCAATATACGGATTTAAACCTCTATTTTCGTGTACCACAATTACACCAGGTAATTTAGTTTCAGCTTCAATTGGTACAGATAATAACCCTTTGATTTCTCCACCACCTTTTGGTGATTTATAAGTGATAAATTTAGAATCTAGTCGAGGGTCATTTGCCAAAACTTGAATATTTTCTTTGTATTTTGGGCTTATAAAACTTAAAAGTGAAGGAACTGTTAAACCTCCAACCGCATAGATAGATAGTCTTTCAATAAATTTTCTTCTATCTAATTTATTGTGTGCATAATCATCATATAAATCTAGAATTTCTTGACTAATATCTTCTTTTTTGATTTTTTTCATAATTAGTAGTTTTTAATTTAAAGATTAGGTTGGTGTTAAATTGAACTAAATATAACAAATTCTAATTTATAAATAAAAAGGAGCTACTTTTTAAGTAACTCCTTTTAAAATAATATGTTAGTTCAATTATTTAACGGGAAAACCTCTATCTCTCATTAACGCTTCTACGTTCGCATCTCTACCTCTAAATAGTCTATATGCTTCGGCTGGATCCATAGTGTTTCTTGGTGCAAATAAATATTTCACCATTTTTGCTGAAAGCTCTTTATCGTAAAAACCACCTGGAGCTTTAGAAAATGCTTCTGCAGCATCAGCAGTTAAAACATCTGCCCACATATAACCGTAATATGCAGTTGCATAACCTTCACCAGAAAATACGTGTCCAAAATGTGGAGTTCTATGTCTCATTGGTAATTCTTTAGGCATATTCATTTCAGCCAACGTTTCTTTTTCAAATTTGGCAATGTCAATATTTGTTGGGTCAGCTTCATGAAGTTTCATATCCATAATTGCTGAAGCTAAATACTCCGTAGTTGAAAAACCTTGGTTAAAAGTTGAAGATTTTTTAATTTTTGCTACTAGTTCTTTTGGAATTACTTTTCCTGTTTTGTAATGAACCATAAATTGATTGATTAATTTATCAGTTCCTAACCAACGTTCTAAAACTTGAGATTGGAATTCGGTATAATCTCTAACACCTCCATTTAAAGTAGGATATTTTACTTCAGAAGAGAAAAAGTGTAATGCGTGTCCAAATTCATGTAAAAATGTAGTTGCATCGTCCCAAGAAACCAATAAAGCTTCACCAGGTGCAGGTTTTACAAAGTTTGAATTGTTAGAACCCAGAACATTCTTTTTACCATTAAAAGTAGAATGACTTCTATACGTTGTTGCCCAAGCACCCGAACGTTTTCCAGGGCGTGCAAACGGATCTAAATACCACAAGCCAATATGTTCTCCTGAAGTTTTATCAGTTACTTCCCATACTTTTACATCCTCATGAAATACAGGAACTGAACCTTCTTCTACTGGTGTAAATTTATAATTGAAAACTTCATCAGCTACAAAAAATAACGCATCTGTTAATTTGTCTAATTGTAAATATTGTTTTACTTCATCAGAGTCTAAATCGTATTTTTCTTTTCTAACTTTTTCAGCATAAAATCTGTAATCCCATGGTTCAATAGTTAGGTTGTCTCCGTTTTTATTTGCTACGGCTTGCATATCGGCAACTTCTTCTTTTACTCTTGCAATGGCAGCAGGCCAAACAGCATCCATTAATTTCATTGCATTTTCTGGTGTTTTTGCCATACGGTTTTGTAAACGCCAATCTCCAAAAGTATTGTAACCTAATAATCCAACACGTTCTTTACGTAGCCTTAATATTTGAGCAATAATTTTTTTGTTATCAAACTCATCGTTATTATCTCCACGCGAATAGTAGTTTTCCCAAACTTTTTTACGTAATTCTCTTTCAGTAGAATAGGTTAAAAAAGGATCCATATATGAGCGAGTGTTTGGAATAGCATACATTCCTTCTTTACCTTTGTCTGAAGCTATTTTAGCCATAGATTTCACCATTCCATCAGCTAGTCCACCTAGTTGATCTTTGTTCACGTAAACCACGTAGTTTTCTTCATCAGCTAAAACATTGTTCCCAAATTTTGTATATAATGAAGAAAGTTCTTTATCAATTTCGGCATAACGTTGTTTTTTTTGAGCATCTAGTTCAGCGCCATTCATTGCAAAACCTTCATAGGTAAGCTGAACAACTCTTTGTTGATCTGCTTCTAAAGGTGTTTTTAATGAGTTATCATAAACAGTTTTAATTCTTTTGAATAAAGCTTCGTTTTGCGAAATTTTTGATCTAAATTCTGAAAGAATAGGAGACATTTCTGCTTGAATTGCTCTAAATTCTGGTGAAGAAACATTAGCACTCCAAATTCCATAATATTTAAAAACTCTACTTAATTCTTCGCCTGCTTTTTCCATTGGAACAATGGTGTTTTCAAAAGTAGGCTCTTCGGTATTTGCAGTAATAGCATCAATATCTTTTAAATTTAATTCCATTCCTTTTTCAAGAGCTGGTTTTAAATCTTCAAGATTCATTTTGTCAAAAGCAGGAACACCACCAAAAGGTCCTGTCCATTCTTCTAACAATAAATTAGTTGTCATAGTTTCTTTATCTTTTGGTTGATTACAACTAATAATTGCCAAACAGCAGAAAGTTGCAAAAAATTTAATTGTATTTTTCATATAAAATTAGTTAGATTGAATTTTACTTTTTAGCATCTAAACGTTCAATTACTTTACCATAAATAATTAACGAAATAGCGGCAACCATTGCAATACCAGCAAAGAAATACCATATATAATGCGCATTTACGGCAGCTGCTTCCCAGGCTTCATGCGTTTCAAATAATTTTGGATCTGGGCAGTATTTTGATAGTAAATAACCAGAAATACCAAATCCAACTATTGATGCTATAAATGAATGTAGATGACTAAACCCTAAATACAATCCTTCTTCACCTTTTGGCGCTTGTAAAGAGAAAAATTCTAAAAAACGTGGTGAAATAAACGATTCAGCCAATGCTTGAAGTGCAATACCAATAATCATCATTAACGCTACTGGATGCATTATCATAAATCCTAAATCTATTCCTTCTCCGCCAAACCAGTTTCCTGATGCCATTGCAATAGCAGATAATGGCATAATAAACATACCAACTGTCATTGAGAAAAGAGGTGTTTTACTTGCCATAATTCTAGTTACAAAAGTTACTGTAAGTACAACTATTAATGGATTAACGTTTGCATACCAAGATGGAGCAGCACCTTCACCAGCCATACGTAATACGTATTTAGGCATGGTTGCATACAATTGATGTTGAACCATCCAGAAACCTGTGATAATAATTATTAATGTAATTAACCTTCCATTAGTTAATACTTTTACTAAAGCAGTCCAAATTTCACTAAACGTTTTTCCTTGTCCTTCTTGTTTTGCACTTTTATAAAAAAATATAATCATTATAAGCGCCAAAGCCGTCATTGTAGCAGAGAAAAAGTTAAGGTTAATTAACCCCATATCTCCCATAGAATCACGTAATGGTTTTACAATGGTTTTTCCTGAAAAGGCACCAATGTTTACCATCATGTAAAAAATAGAAAATCCAGCTGCTCTTGTTGCTTCAGTAGTTTCTTTAGCAACCGTTCCAGTAATTACTGATTTAATAAATGAACCTCCAAACATAATCACTAACATTACAGGTGCAATTAACCATTGATACGAAGACTCTTTTAATCCTCCTGCGAATGAGATTTCATCAGAATAATCTACAAGTCCTGCAGATTCAAGAAAAGTTGGTAATAAAGCTAAACCTAAATAACCAATAGTTAATAATGAAAAGGCTATTATTAAAGAGAATTTAAATCCGATTTTGTCTGCTAAAGCTCCAGTAAAAGTTGGTAATAAGTATAAACCTCCAGAGAAAACCCCAGAAATAATACCGGCTTCAATATCTGTGAATCCTAAAATTCGAGATAAATAAAGTGTAATTACAATAAAAACTCCATAATAAGCGGCTCTTTCGAGTAACTCAACAATGTTGGCTGTCCAAAATGCACGTGAAAAACCTTTTAATTTTTGAAACATGGTTATTGATTTAATTGAATAAAATAAAGCACCGAATTTACTAAAATTAAATGATACTATTTTTATGAATTTTAACTGTAGTTAATACTAAATACTTTTAAAAAGGTAATTATATAAAAAAAGGAACTACTTTTTTAAGTAATTCCTTTTTTTATATTTATAGATTCCTGCCTTCGCAGGAATGACATTTGTATTTAAACTAATTCAACAAATAAACCTTCGTCTGTATTATTAACTTTGGCAATATTGTTTTTAGTTAAACCTTTAATGGTTTTATCCCATTTTTTATTGCTTAAACCACTTTGAGTTTTTAATTCTGGTAACAATATTTTTTCAACTTTCTTCAACAATTCAAAAACAGCTTTTTCATCGTCGTTTAATTCAACTTCTGGAGCTTTTTTCTCTGGTTTCATTTGTGGGAAAAACAATACTTCTTGTATGGATGCATTATTGGTCATAAACATAACTAAACGGTCAATTCCAATTCCAATACCTGAAGTTGGAGGCATACCATATTCTAATGCTCTAATAAAATCTTGGTCAATAAACATAGCTTCATCATCACCTTTTTCAGATAGTGATAATTGATCTTCGAAACGTTCTCGTTGGTCAATTGGATCATTTAACTCTGAATAAGCATTTGCTAATTCTTTACCGTTTACCATTAATTCAAAACGCTCCGTTAAAGCAGGGTTTGTTCTGTGTTCCTTTGTTAACGGACTCATTTCTTTTGGATAATCTGTAATAAATGTTGGTTGAATGTAGTGATGCTCACATTTTTCACCAAATAGTTCATCAATTAATTTCCCAACTCCCATAGTTTCGTCAACTTCAATACCAACTTTAGTACAAACTTCACGTAATTCAACTTCATCCATTCCGGCAACATCAAACCCTGTATGAATTTTAATTGCTTCTAAAATAGGTACACGTGCATAAGGTGCTTTAAAACTTACTTGATTTTCGCCTATAGTAAGTTCAGTTGTTCCGTTAGAATCCATGGCAATTTTTTCCAATAATTCCTCTGTCATATTCATCATCCAGTTGTAATCTTTGTATGCAACATACAATTCCATTACCGTAAATTCTGGATTGTGAGTTCTGTCCATTCCTTCGTTTCTAAAATCTTTAGCAAACTCATAAACGGCATCAAAACCACCAACAATTAATCTTTTTAAATATAATTCATTCGCAATACGTAAATATAAAGGCATATCTAAAGCATTGTGATGCGTTTGAAATGGGCGTGCTGCAGCTCCACCAGGAATTGGTTGTAAAATTGGAGTTTCAACTTCTAAATAACCACGTTCATTAAAAAAATTACGCATTGAAGTGGTAATTTTTGTTCTTTTAATAAAAGTATCTTTAACATGGTCATTTACAATTAAATCTACATAACGTTGTCTGTAACGTTGTTCAGCATCAGAAAAAGCATCGTGCACTTTTCCATCAGCATCCGTTTTTACAACAGGTAATGGTTTTAAACTTTTTGAAAGTACTGTAAGTTCTTTAACATTTACAGAAGGTTCACCTACTTTAGTTTTAAAAACTTCACCTTTAATACCAATAATGTCTCCCATATCCAATAATTTTTTGAATACAGTATTGTATGAAGTTGTGTCTTCGCCATTAGCCATTTCATCGCGATTCAGATAAATCTGCATTCTTCCTGAAGCATCTTTTAATTCAGCAAAAGAGGCCTTTCCCATAATTCTTCTACTCATCATTCTTCCTGCTAAAACAACCTCTTTCCCTTCAAATTGTTCAAATTTTGAAACAACATCTTTAATGGTTGCTGTAGTTTTAAATTCTTCTGCAGGATAAGGATTGATACCTAATTCGCGTAATTTTTGTAACGACTCTCTTCTAACTATTTCAAGTGGTGATAATTGCATGCTGCTATTTTCTTTTATTTTTCGGTTCGCAAAGATACAACCAATTCACAAAAATTAGTAATTATAAAAGAAAAAGTATAATAATAAGAATTTCGAAGAAAAAATGTATATATTTGTAGCCTGCTTCGGCAGATTAGTTGTGTTGTTTTGACGTGAAAGCGTCAAATAGGTTTTTAAAACCAATGGAAAGCTTCCCGAAAAACCGGGACGCTTTTTTTGTTTTATAGCTATTGTGGTGATGGTATTTTTCACTACTCACTACTCACTACTCACTACTCACCTAAAAATTGAAAAACGCTTCTTTGTGCTCCCAAAATATTGAAAGATAAAACCCTGTAAATATTACCGCTGCAATAAACTTCATAAAAGCTGAAGTTAGAAATCCTAAAAACGACCCAAAGGCAGCTTTTAAAGCCCTTTTAGAATCTTTACTATCATTAATCATTTCTCCAACATAAGCACCTACAAAAGGTCCAATTATAATTCCAAATGGAATAGGAGCGATGATTCCAATTATTAAACCAAGCATAGTTCCAATTACACCGTATTTGGTTCCTCCAAACTTTTTTGTTCCCATTGCCGGGATTATATAATCAATTATCCAAATTACTATTGCAACTGCTAATGTAATTCCTAAAAAAGTCCAATCTTGTGGAATTACTTTTGTTAAATGAAGTATTAATAATCCAACCCAACTTGTAAATGGTCCAGGTAAAACGGGTAAAAATGAGCCAATAATTCCAAGAACTGCAAAAAAGAATCCTAGAATTAGTAAAAATATATCCATATTGTTTTTGTTTCAAAGTTAATAATAACTAGTGAATAGCAATTATTGTGCTAAATTTCAACTAAAAAATTAGTTTAAACTAAATATTTAGTTATATTTGTATTGTTGAACTAAAAAATTAGTTGAAAAAATGGATAAGAGATTAACAAAAGCAGAAGAACAATTTATGCAAGTGCTTTGGGAGTTAGAAGAGGCAAGTGTAAAAGAAATTATAGAGCAATTACCTAACCCAAAGCCAGCTTACAACACTGTTTCTACAATAATTAGGATATTAGAAACTAAAGAAGTGGTTGCGCACAAATCTAAAGGAAGAGGTTATATATATTATCCTTTAGTCAAAAAATCGGACTATAGTAATCAAAGTTTACAAAAGTTAGTAGATGGTTATTTTGATGGTTCTTTTAAAAGTTTAGTATCGTTTTTTGTGAAAAAAAATGATGTGGATATGAAAGAATTAGAATCAATTTTGAAGCAAATTAATGACAAAAAGACAGAAAAATGATAAATTATATAATTCAAGTACTGCTTTTTCAAGCCTTATTTTTAGCCGTTTACGATTTCTTTTTACAGAAAGAAACTTTTTTTAAATGGAATAGAGTTTATTTGATACTAACACCATTGTTATCATTTTTAATTCCGTTTTTAAAGTTTAATACTGTTCAACAAAATATACCTCAAGAATTTATAGTTCAACTTCCTGAAGTAATTATTAATCCTGAAGTTATAATTCTGCAAGCTTCAACTAATGTAAATGAAACTTATAACTATTTAAACTTACTGTTTGTTATTGGTGCATTTATATTTTTAATGATATTCTTCTGGAAATTAAAAGCATTAGTTAGCTTAATTACATCTAATAAAATAATTCAAAAAGAAGGTTTTAAATTGGTATTGGTTGAAGATAAGCAATCAGCATTTTCATTTTTCAACTATATTTTTGTGCATCCATCTTATCTTAAAAAAGAAGATTTTAAAATTATTCAACACGAATTAATTCACAGTAAACATTTACACAGTTTAGATTTATTATTTTTTGAAATATTAAAAATTACCATGTGGTTTAACCCTTTAATTTATGTGTATCAAAACAGAATTACAGTTTTACATGAGTATATTTCAGATGCAGAAATTTTAAAAACTTCAAACAAAGAGCATTATTTTAATCAATTATTAACCGAAACGTTTCATGTTGAAAACATTTCATTTATCAACCAATTTTATAAACATTCATTAATTAAAAAAAGAATTATTATGATTACTAAAGAAAAATCAAACAGCTTAAAACAGTTAAAGTATTTACTAATTATTCCTTTATTAGTTGGGATGTTAATTTTTTCAGCTTGTACAACAGAATCCAAATTTGATTCGGTAGAATTAGAAAATACATTAAGCTATAAAATTCCTTTAAATGGAAAGTATTTTGATGCAAAGTTTGGGAAAATATTTTTAGGAAGTCATTTAGAGGGCGAAGAAATAAATGAGAATCAATATACTAAAGAGGAAAGTGAAGCGGCATCGTTTATTAAGAATAAAAAGGGTTTAGAATTTAAAATAATGATTGATAGAAATGGAGAAAGAGTAGCATTTATAAAAATACCGCTACCTCCACCAACACCATTTAACGAACAAAATGAAATTGATTATACAGGAAAAGAAGATGTTCCATTTGCTGTGATTGATGAAGTACCTGTTTTTCCGGGTTGTGAAGATAATTCGGATACAAAAAAGTGTTTTCAAGAAAAAGTTACTACGCATGTAAGTTCTAATTTTAATTCTAAACTAGCTGATAATTTAGGTTTAGAGCCTGGACTAACAAGAATATTTGTAATGTTTACCATACAAAAAGATGGTATTATTGGAGAGATAAAGGCTCGTGCACCTCATAAAGTTTTACAGGAAGAAGCAGTTAGAGTAATAAATTCTTTACCAAAAATGCAACCAGGAAAACATCAAGGAAAAGCTGTAAATGTAAAGTACGCTTTGCCAATTGCATTTAAAGTTTCTGGAGATAACACTACTTCAAAAGAGGAAAATAAAAAGCTAAACAATGTTATTTATATGGTAGAAGGTAAAGAAATGGCTAAAAGTTTAGTCGATAAAATTAATGCAGATAACATTAAAAGTGTAAATGTATTAAAAGGTGAAAATGCTATTGAAAAATATGGAGAGAAAGGCGAAAATGGTATTATAGAAATTGTATTGAAAAAATAGCTAATTGTAAAAAAAAATAGCTTTTTTAGATGAAGTGAAGAAGCGATTGGGTTTATAAAAATTCTTCACTTTATTTAGAATGGAGTTAGAACTGATAATTAAAATTAGGAATTGTTACGTAACTTAAAAAGTTGTATTTTCACACATTGAATTGAAAGTCAATGTTGAAAAAGTTTTTATACTTAATTCTAGTTCCTTTTTTTATTTCTTCTTGTTCGTATTTTCAAAATCAAACGAACAAGAAAAATACTATTCATGAAGTTGATACTTTAGTAGATTTTACAAGTGTTGATGCTTTTCCATTGTTTCCTAATTGTACAGAAATTCCTTCTAGAGAAAAACAGCAGATTTGTTTTCAAATGGAGATGTCTCAACATATTTACGCTTCCTTAAAAAAACATCAATTAAACGCATTAGAATTGGTTAATGATACTGTTTTGGTAAAGCTAAAAGTAAATGCTGAAGGAAAAACAACGCTTTCAAATGTTGAAATTTCTGAAGACACTAAAAACAAATTCCCTCAATTCGATAGTATTTTAAGAGTTAGTATTTCTCATATACCTATACTTAAACCTGCTATTAAACGAGATATGCCAGTAACTACACAGTTTGTGTTGCCAATAATTTTAAAAAATTAATTATTTAGCATTTTCCAGAGTGTATCTTTTAATTCTGTTAAACCTTGTTGTGCAATAGACGAAATAAATAGAGTTTCAATTCCTTTTGGAAGCTCTTGTTTAATTTCTTCCTTTAATTCGTCATCTAACATATCGCATTTAGAAATTGCTAATAATCTTTCTTTATCTAGTAATTCAGGATTGTGTTGCTTTAATTCATTTAAAAGTATTTCATACTCTTTTTGAATATTATCTGAATCAGCAGGAATTAAAAATAATAAGGTAGAATTACGCTCAATATGACGTAAAAAACGATGTCCTAAACCTTTTCCTTCCGCAGCGCCTTCAATAATTCCAGGAATATCAGCAATTACAAAAGTTTGATAATCTCTATATTGAACAATTCCTAAATTAGGTTTTAGAGTTGTAAAAGCATAATCTGCAATTTTTGGTTTTGCAGAAGTTATTACAGATAGTAATGTAGATTTTCCTGCATTTGGAAAACCAACCAGGCCAACATCAGCAAGTAATTTTAATTCTAGTTGAAACCAACCTTCTTTACCATCTATTCCAGGTTGCGCATAGCGCGGCGTTTGATTTGTAGATGATTTAAAATGCCAGTTTCCACGTCCGCCCATTCCACCTTCTAGTAGAATTTGTTCTGTATTTTCATTTGTTATTTCAAATAGAACTTCTTGCGTTTCACCATCTCTAATTATGGTTCCTAAAGGAACTTCAATGTACACATCTTCACCATCTTGTCCGGTACTTCTAGATTTACTTCCATGTCCACCAGATTCAGCTCTAAAGTGTTTTTTAAATTTTAAGTGAAATAAGGTCCATAAATTAGGATTAGCTCTAACAATTATATGTCCTCCACGTCCACCATCTCCACCGTCTGGACCACCTTTAGTTATATATTTTTCACGGTGTAAATGTGCTGATCCACCACCTCCTTTTCCAGAGCTAGCAAATACCTTAATATAATCAACAAAATTTCCGTCTACCATGATTTTTTTATATTCTAAAGTTAAAAGCTTATTTAAAACTTTTATAGTTTATCAAATATTTGACTTAAACGTTCAGTAATTTCAGGAATTGATCCAACTCCGTTAGCACCAAAATATTTGTTTTGCGCTTGGTAATAATCTTTTAAAATAGCTGTTTTTGTATTGTACTCAACAAATCTATTTCGAATTTTACTTTCGTCTTGATCGTCACTTCTTCCACTAGTTTTTCCGCGTTCTAATAGTCGTTCAACTAATAAATCTTCAGATACTTCTAGAGCAACCATTCCATTAATTCTTTCTCCTTTTTCTTCTAAAAATTGATCTAATGCTTTTGCTTGTGATTCGGTTCTAGGAAAACCATCAAAAATAAATCCGTTAGCGTCAGAATTTTTGTCCACTTCTTCTTTCAGCATATTAATAGTTACTTCATCAGGAACTAAATTTCCATCATCCATATAAGATTTTGCAAGTTTTCCTAATTCAGTTTCGTTTTTAATATTAAAGCGGAAAACTTCACCTGTAGAAATATGTTTCAATTGGTATTTGTCTCTTAACATTTCAGCTTGTGTTCCTTTTCCTGCTCCCGGAGGGCCAAATAATACAATGTTTTTCATTTTAGGTTCTGTAGTTAATTGATAAATTTCTTCTAAATTTCTTCCAATACCATCATAATCTAATCCATAACCAACAATAAATTTATCTGGAATTGGAATTCCAATATAATCTATTGGTAAAGCTTTTTTAAATACATCAGGTTTAAAGAACAGCGTAGCTATTTTAAGTTGTTTTACTTTTTTATCTTCAAAAATTTGATAAATTTCTTGAAGTGTATTTCCGGTATCAATAATATCTTCTAAAATAACAACAGTTCTTCCTTCTAAATTTTCATTTACACCAACTAGTTGTTTTATTTTTCCTGTTGAGTTTGTTCCTTCGTAAGAAGCCAATTTTACAAAAGAAACTTCACAATCACTATTGTATTTTCTAATAAAATCGGCGACAAACATAAACGAACCATTTAAGATGCCAATAAATAAAGGTGTATCAACATCTTTTAAGTCTTCTGTGGTTTGATCAACTAGTTTTTGAATAGCTTCATCTATTTGTTTTGATGAAATGTAGGATTTAAAATACTTATCGTGTAACTTAATAATGCTCATTGTGTTGCTTTCTTGCAAATTTAATAATCAATATGAAATATTAAATTTAATTTACTACTTATTTATTAATTTGAAATATAAAAACCGTTTTGAACTATCAAAACGGTTTTTAAAATATATAGTTTATTCTAAATTACTTTTTGTCTTTATTCAATTTCTTTGTAGAATCAAACATAATTGGAGATGCAATAAATAGTGAAGAGTAGGTACCTACTATAACACCCACAATTAATGCAAACATAAATCCTTTAATAGAATCTCCACCAAATAAGAAAATTGCAGATAATACAACTAATGTAGTAGCTGATGTATTTATAGTTCTACCTAAAGTACTACTCAAAGCTCTATCTACAACTTCTTTAAAATTCCAAGAAGTATGTATTCCAGTAAACTCTCTAATTCTATCAAATATTACCACGGTATCATTCAATGAATAACCTACAACTGTAAGTATAGCCGCAATAAATGATTGTCCAATTTCCATATCAAATGGTAATACTTTCCAGAATAATGAGAAGATTGCTAATACAATTAATACATCATGAAATACAGCAGCTACAGCACCTAAACTATATTGCCATTTTCTAAAACGTAATAAAATGTATAAGAACACAACTAATAATGATCCGAAAATTGACCATCCAGCTGCTATTTTAATATCTGATGCAATAGTTGGTTCTACTTTAATAGAACTCATAACACCAGCTATTTTATCTCCATCAAATCCAGGTTTAAATTCATCCATTGATAATCCTTCAGGTAAATAACTTTTTAACCCTGTGAATAATAATTCTTGAACTTCATCATCAATATGATTTCCTTCCTCTTCAATTTTGTATTTTGTAGTAATTTTTAATTGACTTGCATTACCATAAGATTTTACTTCAGGAGCACTTCCAAAAGCGTCTTTTAGCGTAGCTGCAACATCAGTTGGGTTTGTTTCTTTATCAAATTTTACAACATAGTTTCTTCCTCCAACAAAATCAACACCATAATTTAAGCCATTAGTAACTAAAGATCCGATACCAACTAAAATTACAATACCAGAAATTACATAGGCAATTTTACGTTTTCTTAAAAACTCAATATCAATTCTATGGAACCAATTTTTAGTAATGTTTGTGTTGAAAGTGAATTTTTTGTCTTTTGCAGCATACCAATCAATTAATAAACGTGTAATAAATACAGCTGTAAATAATGAAGTAATAATACCAACCATTAA
This sequence comes from Lutibacter sp. TH_r2, assembly GCF_033101135.1. Classification (NCBI taxonomy): domain Bacteria; kingdom Pseudomonadati; phylum Bacteroidota; class Flavobacteriia; order Flavobacteriales; family Flavobacteriaceae; genus Lutibacter; species Lutibacter sp. TH_r2. Next base: position 465,678 of record NZ_JAWMPV010000001.1, on the reverse strand, counting down.
AGTATAAGCAAATCCTTTTACCGGTCCTGTACCAAATACATATAAAATAACACCAGTTAACATTGTTGTAATGTTAGCATCAATAATGGCAGATAAAGCACCTTTAAAACTAAATCCGTGTTTAATAGCTGCTTTTAAAGCTTTACCTTTTATCAATTCCTCTTTAATACGTTCGAAAATAATTACGTTTGCATCAACTGACATACCAATTGTTAAAATAATACCAGCAATACCAGGAAGTGTTAATACAGCTCCAAATGCAGTTAAAATTCCGAATATAAATAAAATGTTTACTGCTAATGCAACATCAGCAAAAGCACCTGCTTTTCCGTAATAGAAAATCATCCATAATAACACTAAAATAAGTGCTAATCCAAATGAGCGGAATGAACTATCAATTGCTTTTTGACCTAATGATGGTCCAACAACTTCAGATTGAATAATGTGTGCAGCTGCAGGTAGTTTACCAGCTTTTAATACTGTAGCAATATCTTGTGCTTCACTTACCGTCATACTTCCACCAGAAATAGAAGTTCTACCTGTAGTAATTGGAGTGTTAACAATAGGAGCAGTGTAAACATAATTATCTAAAACTACGGCTACAAACTGACCAACATTGTCCGTTGTCATTTTACTCCAATCTCTAGTTCCTCTTACATTCATAGTCATGCTAACTTCAGGAGCTCCAGTTTGACCGAATTCTTGACTAGCATCGTCAATTACATCACCTTCAATTGGTGCAACATCTTCACGGTTAGATTTAATGGCGTATAAGTTAATTAATTCAACTTCTTCATTAGTTGAAGAAAGTGTAGCTTTAAAAGGTTTAGCATCCCATAAAAATTTAGCGTACTTCATGTCGTTAGACAGTAAAGCTCTAACTTCTGGCATTGCAAAATATTTATTCACTTTTGCAGTATCTGCAACTTTAGCGTTACCCAACATTGAAGAAACTTGTTCCTGACTTTGTGGAAAGTTTGGAGTAAAAACTGAAAATAGATTATTTGAAGGTTTAACTGCTAATGAGTCTGAAACTTCACCTAATAAATCGTCAACTTCTTCTTCTTTAGTTTCAGGTTCTTCTTCAGTATCTTTCAATAAATTCTCTACTACAGAATTTGCTTGAATAAAGAAATTTGAAACTTGTTGGTTAGAGTATACTTCCCAAAATTGTAATTCGGCAGTACTTTGTAATAATTTTTTTACACGGTCAATATCTTTAGCTCCAGGCAATTCAATTAAAATTCTTCCTGAATTACCAATACGTTGAATGTTTGGTTGTGTTACCCCAAATTTATCAATTCTACTTCTTAAAACTTCAAAAGCTGTATTTACTGATCCAGTAACTTCTGCCTCAATAATTGGCTCTACTTCATCGTCAGTTAGTTTGAAATTAATTTTTTCACGAAGTGATTTATTACCAAAAATACTTGGATCACTTAATTTAACTTTTCCGTTACTAATAGTTTTAAATTCTTCAAAAAATAAATTTAAAAATGTTTTGTCGCTACTTTTTTGTTTTTCAGTTGCTTTAGCTAAAGCTTCGTTGAAAGTTGGATTTTTTGAATCGTTAGATAAACTAACTAAGATATCTCTAACAGATACCTGTAAAATAGCGTTAATACCACCTTTTAAGTCTAACCCTAAATTTAGCTCTTTGTCTTTAATATCATTGTAGCTAAATTGAGCGAAACCTAAATCAATTGCAGGTTTATTAGCAACTGAATCTAAATAGAAACCTTCTAATTTAGAAATTTCTTTACTATCATTAGTTCTTGTTTCAGCATAAGTTGTTGCTTTATTTTCAACATTTTTAGTAAACCATGTAAATGATAACTGGTATAAACTTACTAATCCGAATAGAATAGCGAATAGTTTAATAAGTCCTTTGTTCTGCATTATAAGTTATTTTAAGTATAAAATTTCGTTTATTATAAACGTGCAAATATATAATTTCAATAAGGATTTAACAATTCTTTTTAGGTTTTTATCACTATTATTTAGTGGTAACACAAATAACGCTAATCTCATCATGTAATTTTATATATTTGAATACCAAAAATGATTAAAATGGAATTCTTAAGTGATATTGAAATAGCACAACAAAAGAAATTAAAACACATAAAAAAAATAGCAGTAAAAATTAATATTGATGAAGATGATTTGGAGATGTATGGGAAGTTTAAAGCAAAACTTCCATTAAATTTAATTGATGAAGAAAAAATAAAACAAAACAATTTAGTATTAGTTACTGCCATGACTCCAACACCTTCAGGCGAAGGTAAAACCATGGTTTCAATTGGTTTAACCGAAGGTTTAAATAATATTGGAAAACAAGCAACTGTTGTTTTGCGTGAACCATCTTTAGGTCCTGTTTTTGGTATTAAAGGTGGCGCTGCAGGTGGCGGATATTCTCAAGTGGTGCCAATGGAAGATATTAACTTACATTTTACAGGAGATTTTAATGCTGTAGAAAAAGCAAATAATTTATTAGCAGCTTTAATTGATAATAATTTACAAAGTAAATGTTGTAGCTTAAATCTTGATCCAAGAACTATTCTTTGGAAACGTGTTATAGATATGAACGATCGTTCTTTAAGGCATATAACTATTGGTTTAGGCGGTACAGCTCATGGAATTCCACGTGAAGATGGATTTAACATAACACCAGCTTCTGAAGTAATGGCTATTTTATGCATGGCTACAGATTTTGAAGATTTAAAAAAACGATTGGGTGATATTTTTGTTGGATTTACTTTTGATAGAGATCCAATTTTTGCAAGAGATTTAAAGGCAGAAAACGCTATGGCTATTTTATTAAAAGATGCCATAAAACCAAATTTAGTTCAAACGTTAGAAGAAAATCCAGCAATTATTCATGGTGGTCCATTTGCTAATATTGCTCAAGGAACAAATACCATAATAGCAACCAAAATGGGATTGTCACTCTCTAATTATGTGGTAACTGAAGCTGGTTTTGGAGCAGATTTAGGAGCTGAAAAATTTTTAAATATAAAATGCCAAGCTGCAGGTTTAAACCCTAAAGCTGTTGTTTTGGTAGCAACTATTAAAGCTTTGCGTCATCATGGTGGGGCTGCTAAAGACGCAATTAATACTCCAAATTTAGAATTGGTTAAAAAAGGAATTTGTAACCTTGAAAAGCATATTGAAAACATTCGTAAATTTAAAATACAACCTGTTGTAGCAATAAATATTTTTATTACTGATACTGAAGAAGAAATTAATTTTGTAATTGAAAAATGTAAAGAGCATGGTGTTCAGGCAGTTGTAACCAAAAGCTGGGCTGAAGGTGGACAAGGTGCAATAGATTTGGCGCAAGCAGTAGTTGATGTAGTTGAAAATTCAACAGAAGAATTTACACCTTTGTATAATTGGAATATGCCAGTTAAAGATAAAATTGAGAAGATAGCTAAAGAAATTTATGGAGCGGTTAAAGTTGATTTTGACAAAAAAGCGAAGTTAAATTTAAAGCGAATTGATAAACTTGGATTTAACAATTTTGCAGTTTGTATGGCAAAAACGCAAAAATCATTTACCGATAATGAATTTTTAAGAGGAAGACCGGAAAATTTTGTTGTTACTGTTCGTGAAATTGAAATTTCAGCAGGAGCAGGATTTATAATTCCAATTTTAGGTCAAATGATGCGTATGCCTGGTTTACCTGCTACACCAGCATCTGAAGGAATGCATATTGATAAAAATGGAGTTATTTCTGGATTATCTTAATAATAAGGTTGTGCTATGAATAATAATCATATAAATTATATAGAGTTTAAGGCTTTAAATATTGAAAAAATAAAGAAGTTTTATATTATTCAAATTTGGAATTAATTATGAAAAATATAATTAATTCTGGAGGAATAATTTCTAAAGAAATTTTCTCTTTTCCGGGGAAGAAGATTTCATTTTATAGATCCTTCAGGTAATAAATTAGCTGTTTGGTCTGATAAATAGTTTAAATAGGTACATAAAAAAGCCTCCAATTTTTAAAATTGGAGGCTTTTTAAATATGTTAAAATTAGATTAATCTAATAATGCATTTGTTTTTTTAACACCTTCAGCACTTGTATGAAGTTTTGCCATTTCTTCTTCAGACAATTCAACTTCAACAATTTTTTCAATTCCATTTTTACCTAAAATACAAGGTACACCTATTGATAAATCGCTTAAACCGTATTCACCTTCTAATAAAGCTGAACAAGGAAACATTTTTTTAGAATCTAAAGCAATAGCTTTTACTAATTCTGAAACAGCAGCTCCTGGCGCATACCAAGCACTAGTTCCTAATAATTTAGTTAAAGTAGCACCACCAACTTTAGTAGCTTCAACAACTTCTTGCATTCTTTCTTCAGATAAAAATTCAGAAACTTTTACACTGTTTCTTGCAGCTTTTCCAATTAATGGAACCATTCCAACATCGCTATGTCCACCAATTACCATTCCATCAACATCTGATGAAGGGCATTCTAAAGCTTCAGCTAGTCTAAATTTAAAACGAGCACTATCTAAAGCACCACCCATACCAATAATTCTGTTTTTTGGTAATCCAGTTGCTTTGTGAGCTAAATAAGCCATTGTATCCATTGGGTTACTAACAACAATAATAACTACGTTTGGAGAATATTTAATTAAGTTTTCAGAAACTGTTTTTACAATACCTGCATTAATTCCAATTAATTCTTCACGAGTCATTCCTGGTTTTCTAGGAATACCACTTGTAATTACTGCAACATCGCTATCTGCAGATTTTGAATAATCATTTGTAACACCAGTTATTTGAGTATCAAAACCATTTAATGATGCACATTGCATTAAATCCATAGCTTTACCTTCGGCAAAACCTTCTTTAATGTCAACTAAAACTACTTCTGAAGCGAAATTTTTTATAGCTATGTACTCGGCACAACTTGCACCAACTGCACCAGCTCCTACTACTGTAACTTTCATATATTTTGTTATTTGTTAAGTTAAAATTCGATTGTAAAAATACAAATTTTTAAGTAATGAAAGTAACACTTGATTAATCAATTTACGAAATCGTTATTTTAACTATTTTAAGCTTAAAATTATGATAAATATCATTATTAATTACCTAAAACTGAAAGCTATACCTGCTGTAACTGTGTTGTATTCTTTTATTGAATAATCACCAAATACCTTAAAAAAACCAAGGTTTAGTCTGGCTCCTAATTTTGCGCTAATTTCATTAGTGTCAAAATTCATACTTATTGGATCAGTAACAGAATTTTGTATTGTGCCAATTGTATTTCCTGCACTATCTTCAATATCATATTCTAATTCATAAGTTCCGTTTAGTTTTAAAGTGGAGGTTCCTTTTTCTAAACCAATTCCTCCATACAGTGATATCACTGGGAAGTCTAATGAAGCAATAGTTTGAATAGTGAATGTGTTTAATTCAAAAACAACTTCTTGATTGGTTCCTGCTAAACCATCAATTTCACCTATTAAATATTTTGCATCCATTTTTGTGAATCCTCCAAAAATTGAAATGTTTAGAGGGAGTTTTTCTAATGGACCCAAATATTGCATTAAATTATGTTTTAGTCCTAAACCAATAAGGTTTCCTTCAACTTCATCGGTTTTAATCTCTGGCATATAACGTATGGTAATATCTGTATCAAAAAACAATCCAACACTTGCTTGTAGCATTGGTGATGGTACTGAATTTAAAGGAACATCATTTTTAATACCGTTAGGCATACTAAAACTTGCTACTTTGTAATTTTCTGCTTCTGGAATTCTAATGCCAAATTCTGTATTATTTGCTCCTCCCATTACAGTGTTTACCGTAGAACTTCCAGATTCTAATGTTACATATTGATAATCGGCAGCATTAAATTGAAACGATTGAGAAGAGGTTGGAACCATTGCTGCATTTGCTAATATTGTAATGTCAAAACCAAATTTTTTATGTGTTTTAGCTGTATGATACCATCCGTTATTTAAACTAGACTGCATTCCTTCCATAACAGGAGACATATAGTTTTTCATAAGTAGGCTAGCATCGTCACTAGCTAATAATAAGTATTCTAATTCTTGTGATTTTGAGGAAATACTTAAAAGTAATCCAATAAAAAGTAGGGATAATTTTTTCATTGTTTTGGGGTTAAATTGAATGTAAATATAATAATTATGTTAAAAAAAAAGGCTGATTTTTAAATCAGCCTTTTTTTAGTTTATAATTGAACGCTTATTTAAGCATCAATATTTGCATATTTTGCATTCTTCTCTATAAATTCTCTACGTGGTGGTACTTCGTCTCCCATAAGCATAGAGAATACTCTATCTGCTTCGGTAAGATTATCGATAGTTACTTGACGCAATGTTCTAAACTCTGGATTCATAGTTGTGTCCCATAATTGTTCAGCATTCATCTCCCCAAGACCTTTGTAACGTTGGATGTTTACACTTCCACCTAAATTATGAGCAATTAAATCTCGTTGGTCATCATTCCAAGCATATTCTCTTTTTTGACCTTTCTTTACTAAATATAAAGGAGGTGTTGCTATAAAAATATGTCCGTTTTCAATTAATTCTTTCATATATCTAAAGAAGAATGTAAGTATTAATGTTGCAATGTGACTACCATCAACATCGGCATCACACATAATTACAATTTTATGATAACGTAGTTTAGATAAGTTTAATGCTCTTGGATCTTCTTCTGTTCCAATAGAAACGCCTAATGCAGTAAACATGTTTTTGATTTCTTCGTTTTCAAAAACTTTGTGTTGCATAGCTTTTTCAACATTTAATATTTTACCACGTAAAGGTAAAATTGCTTGAAAAGCTCTATCTCGTCCTTGTTTTGCTGTTCCACCCGCCGAATCTCCCTCAACAAGGAATATTTCACAAGCTTCTGGGTCGGTTTCAGAACAATCACTTAATTTTCCAGGTAGACCACCAATACTCATTACAGTTTTACGTTGCACCATTTCACGTGCTTTACGAGCTGCATGACGTGCTGTAGCTGCTAAAATTACTTTTTGAACAATAGTTTTAGCGTCGTTTGGATTTTCTTCCAAATAATTTTGTAACATTTCAGAAACAGCCTGACTTACAGCGGCGGAAACTTCGCGGTTACCTAATTTAGTTTTAGTTTGACCTTCAAATTGAGGTTCTGCTACTTTTACAGAAACAATTGCCGTTAAACCTTCTCTAAAGTCATCTCCTGCAATATCAAATTTTAATTTATCTAGCATTCCAGAAGTTTCAGCATACTTTTTTAGGGTACTTGTTAAACCTCTTCTAAAACCAGATAAGTGTGTTCCACCTTCGTGAGTGTTAATATTGTTTACGTAAGAGTGTAAGTTTTCAGTATAAGATGTGTTATATACCATTGCAACTTCAACAGGAATACCATTTTTTTCACCTTCCATTGCAATCACATCAGCAGTTAATTGCTCTCTAGTCCCATCTAAATAGCTTACAAATTCAGGTAATCCAATTTCACTATAAAATTTTTCAATTGGATGGTTTCCTTCTTCGTCAGTTATTCTTTTATCTGTTAAAGTAATTGTTAACTGTTTGTTTAAGAATGATAGTTCTCTTAAACGTGTAGCTAGTGTATCGTAATTGTATTCTGTAGTTTGTGCAAATATAGTTTTGTCTGGTGTAAATGTAACCATTGTACCTTTTTCGGTAGTATTACCAATAGGTTTTGCAGGATACATTGCTTTACCTCTTTCATATTCTTGTTCCCAAATTTGTCCATCACCAGAATATACAGTAGCTTTTAAATGGTCAGATAAAGCATTTACAACTGAAACACCAACACCATGTAAACCACCTGAAACTTTATAAGAATCTTTATCGAATTTACCTCCAGCACCAATTTTAGTCATTACAACTTCTAATGCAGAAACGCCTTCTTTTTTATGCATTCCAACAGGAATACCACGACCGTTATCTCTAACAGATATTGAATTATTTTCATTAATAATAACATTTATTGTATCACAATGGCCAGCCATTGCTTCATCAATAGAGTTATCTACAACTTCGTATACTAAATGGTGTAAACCTCTAATTCCTACATCACCAATATACATAGATGGACGCATGCGTACATGCTCCATTCCTTCTAATGCTTGAATACTATCAGCAGTATAATTATGTTTTTTAGCTTCTTCGCTCATAAAATTCTTAATTTTTGTTAACATACAAATATAAGAATTCAGAAGGCTAAAAAGGAAGGTGAATAAATTGCTTAAATTGAAGTTATTAACAATTTATTAATTGAACGAAAGTTCCTTAAATCGCACAAAAACGGCTTTAATTTTGAATTTATAATATTTCAAGATGAATTATTTTATTGGAATTGAGGAAATTGTTTTAAATCGATTAATTTTAAGTCTATTTTTAGGTGTAATTTGTTATATTTTGAATAAAAAAAGCACAATGGTTTAGCTTATAATTATTTAAATATTATTTTTGCGGATGCAACATCAGGTACTTATTTTAGATTTCGGTTCGCAATACACACAGTTGATTGCTCGAAGAGTTAGGGAGTTAAATATTTTTTGTGAAATATTTCCTTATAATAGTAAAAATTTTAATGTTAAAAATTACAAAGCTGTAATACTTTCAGGAAGCCCATTTTCGGTTAGAGCAGAGGATGCACCACAACCAGATTTATCTGAAATTAAGGGTAAATTACCTATGTTAGGTGTTTGCTTTGGAGCACAATATTTAGCGCATAATTTTGGTGGTGAAGTAGGAGCGTCAAATACACGTGAATATGGAAGAGCAAACCTTTCTTATGTAAAGGATGGGGAAGTGTTTTTTAAGAATGTTTCACTAGGTAGCCAAGTTTGGATGAGTCATAGTGATACTATTTTAGATTTACCAGAAAACTACGAGTTAATTGCAAGTACACACGATGTGAAAAATGCTGCATTTAAAATAAAGGAAGAAAAAACATACGGAATTCAATTTCACCCAGAAGTATATCATTCAAAAGATGGGTTAACTATTCTAAAAAACTTTTTGGTAAATATTGCAGGTTTGGAGCAAACTTGGACACCAGAGTGTTTTGTAGAGACTACAGTTGCCGAACTAAAAGAAAAACTAGGAAACGATAAAGTTGTTTTAGGATTATCAGGAGGTGTAGATTCAACAGTTGCGGCTGTTTTAATTAGTAAAGCAATTGGTAAAAACTTGTATTGTGTTTTTGTAAATAACGGATTGTTGCGAAAAAATGAGTTCGAAAGTGTATTGGAACAATACAAAGGCATGGGCTTAAATGTAAAAGGTGTAGATGCTTCGGCACGTTTTTTGAAAGAATTGGAAGGAGAATCGGATCCTGAAGGAAAACGTAAAATTATTGGCCGTGTTTTTATAGAGGTTTTTGATGATGAAGCACATGAAATTCAAGATGTAAAATGGTTGGCGCAAGGAACTATTTATCCAGATGTTATTGAATCAGTTTCAGCAACAGGTGGACCTTCTGCAACTATAAAATCGCATCATAATGTTGGTGGATTGCCTGATTTTATGAAGTTAAAAGTAGTGGAGCCTTTAAATACCATTTTTAAAGATGAAGTAAGACGAGTTGGAGCTTCAATGGGAATTGATGCTGAATTATTAGGTCGTCATCCGTTTCCAGGACCAGGATTTGGAATTCGTATTTTAGGCGATATTACGGCTGAAAAAGTGAGAATGTTGCAAGAAGTTGATCATATTTTTATTCAAGGATTAAAAAAAGATGGTTTGTATAATAAAGTTTGGCAAGCTGGTGCAATGTTATTACCTGTAAATTCAGTTGGTGTTATGGGAGATGAAAGAACGTATGAGAAAGCTGTTGTATTAAGAGCGGTAGAATCTACTGATGGTATGACGGCTGATTGGGTTAATTTACCATACGAGTTTTTACAAAAAACTTCAAACAAAATAATAAATAACGTTAAAGGCGTTAATAGAGTAGTATATGATATTAGTTCAAAACCACCTGCAACTATTGAGTGGGAATAAAAATAACAACATGAAAAAAATTGCTATTATAGTGCTTTTATTTGTGAGTATACTTGGATATTCACAACAAAAAAAATATGTTTCTTATACTGTACAGCAAGGTGAAACAATGAAGGATATTGCTAAAGAGTATAAAATTTCTACTAGAGATTTATTACGCTTAAATCCTGATGTTTCGAGAAAACCAAAGGCTAATACAGTTATTATTGTGCCTAATTTAAATTTTGGAAACACAGTTGAAAGTGTAAATTCTAATGTTGTTGAAAAAGGAATTTATTTGGTAAAACCTAAAGAAACTTGGTTTGGAATTGCAAAGAAATTTAATATTTCTGTAGAGGAATTGAAAGTAGCTAATTTAACTATTTCAGATTTAAAAATTGGAACTAAATTAATAATACCTGAAGCAAAAGAGTCTGTTGAGCAAATTGTTGAAGATGATGTATTAAAATATAAACTTCATAAAGTTATTAAGGATGATACGGTTTATAATTTAACCAAACGTTACAATGTTTCTGAACAAGAATTACTTCAATTAAATCCAGTTTTAAAAGATGGATTAAAGTTAGGAATGGTATTAAAAATAAAGCCAATATCAAATACTTTAACTGAAGTTGATTCAACTGAAATTTTAGAGGAAACAAAAAAAATATTTGTAGAAAATTTTGCCAGTGGTAAATCTTTGAATGTTGTTTTAATGTTGCCTTATCAATTAAATAAAATAGATGATTCTTCATTAACAAATAAGTTTGAAAAAAATCAATTATTAAATATTGCTACGGATATACATATGGGTGTTTTAATGGCAATTGACTCATTAAAACATAAAGGATTAAGTATTAATTTAAAATATTTTGATACTGAAAATTCAATTCAAAAATTACAAAACATTATAACTAACAATAATTTAGATGATGCAGATGTTGTTATTGGACCACTTTTTTATGATAAAGCTGTTTGGTTATCAAAAAAGGTTGACGCTCCTGTTGTTGCCCCAATGTTTTCAAAAAAACAAGATCAATTAGCATCTAATAATATTGTAAAATCTATGCCAAGCAATAAGTTATTAGATAAAGCTTTGTTTAATTATTTAGAGAAAAATTACAAAGGAGAAAATATTATTGTAATTAACGATGGAAAAGCAGATACGCAAAAAGCACTTTGGCAAACGGTTAACAAAATGAAGGCTTTTGACTCGATTCAAACTATATCAGTTTTAAAACCTGGTGTAAGAAAAGATAAAAAAGAAAATTTAGTTATTAATAACGAAAAATTGGTTGAAAAGTTGAGTTTAACATCTAATAATTGGATTATTTTAATTACTGATGAAAACGAAACTACAGCTTCGGCAATTAATGGCTTGAAAAGTTATAATTCTGAAGATTTTAAATTGCGTTTGTTTTCTTTTGAAAAAGGAGATAATTTTGATAAAGTTGATAATAATTTATTAGGAATGTTGAATTTTACATATCCAACTTCAGAGTTTATAGATATGAGTGCACCTACTGTACAAAGGTTTTATAAAAAGTATCAAAGTTTAAATTATGCAGTTCCAACTAAATATTCAGTTAGAGGTTTTGATGTAGCTTATGATGTTTTAGCAAGGCTAGCTAGTAATAATAGTTTTGAAGATGGAATGAAGGCAGGTGTTTCTAGACGATTATCTCATACCTTTAATTTTAATAAAAAATTATTTGGACCTACAGAAAATACTGAAGTGTACTTAATTCAATATAATAAGGAACTTGCTCCAATAATATTAGAATAGTTTATTTAGAACACAACACAAAAAAAAGCGGCAATTGCCGCTTTTTTTTGTGTTGTAAATTATATTGTTAGATTTTCTTCATTTGTTGTTTAAGCATTTTAATTTGATCTGTTAAAACACCTTGTGTATCTAATTTTTTAGCTTCTGTAATTAACATTTGAGCTTCACGTTTTCTTCTTTTGGTCATTGCAATTCCGGCTAATTGTAATTTTGCCATTGCAATATCGTGCTTCATGTTTAAGCCTAATTTTAATGCTTTTTTAAAGTATTTTTCAGCTTTGGTAACATTTTTTTGCGAAATCATAATTCCTTGTAAAAAATTATAATAACCTTCTTGTTTTTTTACCAATGCTGTACTTGGGTTTTTAATATAAGTTAGCCATTTGCTAGCTCCATCAAAATTTTGTTTACGTAATTGCCAAAAAGCAAGTAAAATAAATTCATTTTTAAAGTAGAATAGCACAAATATTCCTGCTAAAAGTAATAATGAAATACCGTTTAAAATATGTCCTTCAATAAATTGAAAAATTGCCCATACAACTATAGCAGCAGCAATAATTAATTTTATTATTTTATTATACATAAATGTTCAAATTTAATGAAATGCAAAGTTACATTTTTTGAATAAATAACCTTACTTTTTATAGTGTTTTCTATATTGTTCATAAGCTAATAAAGAAATTATAGAAAAAATAGCTATTGAATAATAAACAAATGTTGGTGTTATTGCTTTATCTCCACTTGCGTAAGAATGCAGACCTGATAAGTAAAAGTTAACCCCAAAATAAGTCATTAAAATAGAAGCAAACGCAGCTACTGAAAACATGTTGAATGTAAATCTACCGCGTAAACCTGGAACTAGGCGTAAATGCAATACAAAAGCATAAATCATAATACTTATTAAAGCCCAAGTTTCTTTTGGATCCCAACCCCAATAACGTCCCCAGCTTTCGTTAGCCCATTGTCCGCCTAAAAAGTTTCCTACAGTTAATAACATTAGACCTACTGTTAAAGACATTTCATTAATAATGGTTAGTTCTTTAATCATTAAACCAATTTTTTCTTTATTCTTTTTGGTGGTTAAAATCATTAGTAATAATGAAATCAAACCTAAAATCATACCTAAAGCAAATGGTCCATAACTTGCCACAATTACTGCTACGTGAATCATTAACCAATATGAATTAAGTACTGGAACTAAATTGGCAATTTCAGGATCCATCCAATTCCAATGTGCAACCATTAAAATAAACGCTGTTAAAAATGCCGTTGCAGCAATGGTCATTGATGATTTTCTTCCAAATAGTAATCCAAATAACATTGTTGCCCAACCTACATAAATCATACTTTCATAAGCATTACTCCAAGGTGCATGACCACTAACTATCCAGCGTGCTATTAAACCTCCAGTGTGCATTAAAAATAATCCTATAATTATTGCAATACATGCTTTTATTAAAAAGTTTACAGTTTTATTATTTTTGAATATTTGAAAAATTACTAGAAAAAACATTAATGTTCCAATGTACATATAGTAGCTATATAGTTTTTTGAAAACATCGTATTTATTGTAAGCTATTTCTAAATTTATTTTATCATCAGAAGGGTAAACAGCTTTCCCAAATTTCTTTTGATAATTAATAATACCTGCTAAAATTTCATCAGCTTGTTTATAGTTTTTGTTAAATGTTGCTTCGGCTAAAGTTTGTGTATAAATTGGTAAAACTTTATTTACAAATAAGGAGTCTTGATCTTTAAGGTTAGACATGTGTAAATCTCTATGAGAAACCCATTTGTTTTCTGGATGGTTTGGAATTGGAAAAATTCGTAAAACATCACCCATAATTGCCGAATACAATAAATTTAAACGATTATTTACGTTTATTACATCCTTTTCAAACTTACTTTTAATATTACTTTTATGAGCCTTTTGTACATAACTATCAATTTTAGACATTCCTTTAGCATCAAATAAATCTACAAGTGCTGCATATTTTTGATCGTGAGGAATTCCAATAATATCACGTAGTTTAGTGTTGTCTTTCTCAATATAAATTATAGGTGTTTGAAACCATATTCTTGGATTTTGTTGAATAGATAAAAATACTTGAGTTGCATTTAAACCTTTGTAGGTATCGCTTTTACTTACTTTTCTTAATAATTGTGAAGCAAAAGTGTGAACAGGTTTCATTCTACCACCAGCATCCTGAATAATAAGTTTAGCATATTTTTCAGCATGTTTTAAATCGATAGTGTTGGCTGTAATTACTGAATCTATTTGTACTTCAGTTAATTTATGATTGTGTTGTTGTGCAAAAAGAATACTTGAGAATATTAATAAACCAATAGTTAATGAAGATTTTTTATCTCTAATTTTATTTAGAGAGTTTCTTAAAAAACTAAAACGAGTTCCTTTTACAAATAGAATTAAAATTAAACCAGCATATAATAAAAAGTAACCAATATAGGTGATTGTTGTTCCCCAAAAATCATGATTAACACTTAAATGAGTTTGCTCATAAGTATCTGTAATTGTGTAACTAGATTGAAAAAATTTATAACCTTTAAAGTTTAAAATATGATTCATAAAAATTCTGTAATCAAATGTTTTTTCTGGAGCAATAACAGTTACTTCACTGGCGTAAGACATTGGGCTGTTGGAACCTGGATATTTTTCTAATTGGAAATCGTTCAGTTTTATGCTAAATGGTAATTCTAATTGTTTAGATCCATAACTTAATCTAAAGTTTAAATTATCTACTGAAAATAGTGTAGGTTCTTGCATGGAGAATTTACCACCTTTAACTTTAACATGCTCTGTTTTGTTGTTAGTAGTAACATCAAATTCTAATTGGGCTAGGCCAGATTGCTCCGATGTGCCTGAAACAGTTTTATAAGAACCTTTAGCTGCAGGTTTTGGAATAACAAATTGTAAGCCTGCAAGGTTGTAAACTGCTAATAACGAAAAATTTTGAAGAGAATCCTTGGCAACATTCCCTTGAAAACTATCTGCCATTCTAAAGAAATTACCTTCAACTGCAGATTTAATTTTTAAGTTTCCATCTATAGTTTTAAAATCAATGGTGTTTTTATTTTCAGAATCAAAACCAACCAATACGCCATGTACTATTTCTGAAGAACCTTTTTTAATATAATGGTTGTGACGACCGCCACTACCTGACTCTACAAATAGTAAATATTCTTCACCTTGATCATTTTCTTCAAAAGTTTCAATAGCATTTGGAATATAATCAGTTAATTTTATAGAAACATCTTGCCCTTTAAAATCTGTATTTATGTTAAAATTATTAGAACCTAAAGCAGAAAATAATACGGATTTATGGATAGGAGTTTTTTGTTCGTTTCCATTATTTATAACTACACTTACAAAGTTTTTTTCTGTTAGAAATTTGTTGCTTACTTCGCCTTCTTTTATAGGCATTATACCTTCATAACTAATATATCTTGTAACACCAGCTCCAACTAAAATTAAAAAAAAAGCTAAATGAAAAGTAAGAACTATTAGCTTTTCTTTTCTATACAATTTATATTTAAAAATATTTCCAAAAAAATTAATAGCAAATAAAACCATAATTAGCTCAAACCACCATGCATTGTATACTAGTGCTTTTGCAGTTTCGGTGCCATAATCGTTTTCTATAAAAGTGGCAACACCCATTGCAATAGCAAAAACTATAAATAATACGGCCATTAATCGGGTAGAATATAACTGATTTAATATTTTATTCATTTTGATATAATTGTAGTTGAAAATAAACGTTTTGCAAAAATAATGATATTTATCAGATTCTTGATTTAAAACGTAATTTTAACAAGTATCATTAGTTTTTTAATTGCTTGCAAATATAAGTGTAACCTCTGTTATTATGTGTTATAATTGTTATTTAATATTGTGGAGCTAATTAGGTGTTAAGTATCAAGTTTTTTTTAAATTTGTTAGTGCAATTCATTTTTTAAAAATAATGTTAAGTTTTTTCAAAAAGTATTTCAACATATATTTATATATAAAACGCCCAGAGTGTTTTATTTCTTTATAATTTTTTTTTTGAAGTCAACTGTTATAGTTGCAAATTCTTACACATATTTTCAATACTAAAATTACAATTATGGAATTACCATATGCAGAACCTTATAAAATTAAAATGGTTGAACACATAAAGCGTTCAACAAAAAAAGATCGCCAAAAATGGATAAAAAAAGCACATTACAATTTATTTAATTTATCGTCTAAAAATGTGTTTATAGATTTGTTAACTGATTCTGGAACTGGCGCAATGAGTGATAAACAATGGGCTGAAATGATGATTGGTGATGAGAGTTATGCAGGTTCTCAATCATTTAAAAAACTAAAAAAAACAGTTAAAAAAATTACTGGATTTAAATATTTTTTACCAACTCACCAAGGTAGAGCAGCTGAAAATGTATTGTTTTCTGCACTAATTAAAGAAGGAGATATTGTTCCGGGTAATTCACATTTTGACACTACAAAAGGGCATATAGAGTTTAGAAAAGCTACTGCAATTGATTGTACTATTGATGAGGCTTTTGATACATCAATAATTCATCCTTTTAAAGGAAATATAGATGTTGTAAAATTAGAAAAGGTTTTTAAAAAATATCCGAAGGAAAAAATTCCGTTTGTAATTCATACCATAACTTGTAACAGTGCAGGAGGTCAGCCAGTTTCTGTGCAGAATGTTAAAGAAGTTTCAGCGCTGTGTAGTAAGTACAAAATTCCATTGTATTTTGATGCTGCTCGATTTGCTGAAAATGCGTACTTCATAAAAAAAAGAGAAGAAGGTTATGCTAATAAAACTATAAAAGAAATTGTGAAAGAAGTTTTTTCTTATGGTGATGGAATGACTATTAGTGCCAAAAAAGATGGTTTAGTAAATATGGGTGGTTTTATTGCATTAAATAATAAAAAAGTATTTAAACAGGCCACCGTTTTTAATATTATGTTTGAAGGATTTATTACGTATGGAGGAATGAATGGTAGAGATATGGGTGCTTTAGCCGTTGGGCTAAATGAATCAACAGAGTTTAATTATTTAGAAAGTAGAGTAGAGCAAATAGCATATTTAGGAAAAAAACTGGTAGAATATGGAGTACCTGTACAACAACCATTTGGTGGACATGCAATATTTTTAGATGCAAATAAATTTGTGCCAACCATTCCTAGAGAAGAGTATAGAGCACAAGCTTTAGCTATTGAATTATATATTGTTGGAGGAATTAGAGGTGTAGAAATTGGAACTGTACTAGCTGATAGAGATCCAGTTACACGCAAAAATCGTTATCCAGAATTAGAATTGGTGCGTTTGGCTGTGCCTAGAAGAACATATACAAATAACCATATGGATTATATTGCAGCTACATTAAAAAATATTTATAATACTAGAAAAGAAGCTAAAAATGGTTATAAAATAATTGATGAAGCTCCAATTATGCGTCATTTTACCGTTAAATTCAATAAAATATAATACTTCTTACTCTTTTTTTAGTAATTTCGCATTATTAATAAAAAAAAGCTAAAAAAAAATGACACTTTCTCGAGCAAGTAAATATGCTATACTATCTGCTTTATTTTTAGCAGAACATTCAAGTGAAACAAAAAAAATTAGTGTTAAAGTTATCGCTGAAAGTATAGATGTACCTAGCCCTTTTTTAGCAAAATTATTTCAGCAATTAGTTAGAGGTAAAATTATCTCTTCAACTAAAGGCCCAAATGGAGGTTTTTATCTTTCAAAAAAAAATCAAAAAAAATCAGTAATTGATATTATTGAAAATATAGATGGTTTGGGTAGATTAAACGAATGTTTTTTAGGATTATCAAAATGTGATGGAGAAAATCCTTGTCCAGTTCATTTTATAGTAGAACCTTTTAAACAACAAATATTAGGTAAATTTAGAGATAAAACTATTATAGAGTTTGCTGAAGAAATTTCAGCTAAAGGCAGAGTACTTACACTTAAAGATGTAGATAATTTAACATCAGGTAAATAATTCATTTTTTCTGTAGTAAAATAATTTTAATCTTATATATTTGCATCTATAAAAGATAAAAAGGTCTTATATTCTTTATAGATTGAAAATAAAAATTTAAAAATGAGTATTATAAAAGAACAAACGGTGGCAGAAGTTGTATCTGAAAATATGGGGGCAGACCATGTTTTTAGCAAATATAAAATTGATTTTTGTTGTGGAGGTGGAGACACCATTGAAATTGCATGTAAAAATGCTGAAGTTGATTTAGAAAAGTTGATTTTAGAAATTAAAAATATCAATGCACAAATTTCTGGAAAGGTGAATGTGAATGATTTAGACATACCTACTTTAATTAATCAAGTTAAAGAAAATTACCACACTAAAATTAGCGATCTTATTTTTGAAGTTTTACCCTATGCAGCTAAAGTAGCCGAAGTTCACGGAGTTGAACATAATGAGGTTATTGAAATTAACCAGTTAGTTAAAGATGTAAATACTGTAATTTCTGAAACATTTACAAACTCTATTATGAGTTTGTATCCAATTATAAATGAAATTATAGAAACAGTTGAAAAAAATGAAGAGGTATCTATTGAAACTTTGCAAGCTTTTCAAAAAGCAATAAAAAGAAATGAAATTGCTCAAAAATTAATTGGAGATTCTTTTAAAGAAATTTCTAATTTATCTTCAGAATACCAAGTGCCTGAAAGTGCATGTAGCTCATATAGTTATTTATATAAAAACTTAAATCAGTTACAGCATGAAGTTCATAAATACATGCATTTTGAAAAAAACGTTTTAATTCCAAAAGCTTTAAATACAATTAAATAATGAACTCATTTTTAACAACAGTAGAAAAATTACCTGCAGGGCATCCTGTTAAGGTGTATTATGAAGAAAGCACGTTAATTCAAAATTTAATTTTAGAATTAAATGAAGTGAATACAGGAGAAGATTTTCAGAAATACTTCAACATATTTAACCAATTAACAACTATTGAAAAGCGATTTGCTAGAAAAGAAAATCAATTATTCCCTTATTTAGAAAAATATGGTTGGGAAGGTCCAAGTCAAGGAATGTGGTCTTTCCACGATAATTTAAGGGAACAAATAAAATTACTTCACAAGTATAATTCAGATAAAAATATAGAAAAAATAGTTGAAAACCTTCCTTATTTAACACAAGGAATTGAACGATTATTGAGTATTGAAGATGAGCGTTTATTTCCAAATGCTATGGGTTTATTAAAAGAAAAAGATTGGGAAGAGTTTTATGTTGGCGATGAAGAAATTGGTTGGATGTTGAAAGAAAAACCAGTGCAGTATCCTGCCGTTGAAGAGATAGCATATGTTCACCCAAGTGAAGATTTTAGTGAAAGAGAATTATCTTTTTCAACCGAAAACACGTTTCATTTAGATGAAGGCTATATGACTCCAGAACAAGTAAATCTATTACTTCGATTTTTACCAATAGATATAACGTATGTAGATGAGAATGATAAAGTGATTTTTTACAATAGAGGAGAAGATAGAGTTTTTCCGCGTAGTAAAGGAATTATTGGTAGAGAGGTAAAGTTTTGTCATCCACCAAAAAGTGTACACATGGTGTTGAGAATTGTTGATGAATTTAAAGCAGGAACTAAAGATATGGCTGAATTCTGGTTTAACTTTCGTGGAAGAATAATTCATATTAGATATTTTGCAATCAGAGATGATAAAAAGGCTTATAAAGGTGTAATTGAAATGTCGCAAGATATTACTGAAATTCAAAAATTAGAAGGAGAAAAACGTCTGTTAGATTGGGATTAATTTTTAATAATTGATAATTATCAGTATTTGATATTAAATAAGAATGTATTTTCGCACATATTTATTATAAGATAAAAAGGTCTTATTATATCAATAAAGAATTTAATTCAAATTAACAACAATGAGAAAATACTTATTTTTAAGTCTATTTGTTACACTTTTTGTAACAACCTTAACAGCGCAGCAGTTCGATTTATCTGCAGAGATTCGACCAAGATTTGAAAACCGTCATGGCTACAAATCTCTAATAAGCGATGGTGTTGATGGAGCAAACTTTGTTTCACAGCGTTCACGTTTAAACTTTAATTTTCAACAAGAGAAAATTAAAATAGGCATTTCTTTACAAAACGTACGTGTTTGGGGAGATATTAGCACTTTGGGAGCTGATGATAATAATACAGCTTTACACGAAGCTTGGGCAGAAGCTTTATTATCTGAAAACTTTTCATTAAAACTAGGGCGTCAAGAAATTATTTATGATGATAGTAGAATTTTTGGTAACGTAGGTTGGGCACAGCAAGGTAGAAGTCACGATGCGATGTTAGCAAAATTTAAAATATCCGAAAACAGTAAATTAGATCTAGGTTTTGCTTTAAACTCTGATTCAGAAAGCAATACAGATGTTTTATATACAAACGTTGCAGGTTATAAAGCGTTTCAATATGCTTGGTATAATACAAAACTTAATAATTTAGGAGTAAGTTTATTAGTATTAAACAATGGTGTTGAGTATGATGATATGGGAAGCCAGGAAGTAGATTATTCTCAAACTTTAGGAACTCACTTAAAATATGGAAAAGGTAAATTGGCTGCAGATTTTTCAGCTTATTTTCAAACAGGAAAATTAATGGATAATGATGTTAACGCAAGTAATTTTGCCGGTAACATAAACTATAAATTATCGAATGAATTTTCGTTAGGATTAGGTGCAGAATATTTATCTGGGAAAGACATGGATGACGCTAGTTCTGATATAAAATCATTTCAACCATTCTACGGAACCAACCATAAATTTAACGGTTGGATGGATTATTTTTATGTTGGAAGTCATATGACATCTGTAGGTTTAGTTGATATTAATGTAACGTTGGCGTATAGTAAAGATAAATTTTCCGCAAAAATAATACCTCATTTCTTTTCTTCTGCTGCAGATATTTATAGCGGAAGTACAAAAATGGATGCTAGTTTAGGTACTGAAGTTGATTTAGTATTTGGTTATAAAGTAGCAAACAATATTATGTTGAATGCTGGATACTCACAAATGTTTGCAAAGGATTCTATGGAAGTATTAAAAGGTGGAGATAAAGACGAAACGAACTCATGGGGTTGGATTATGTTCACATTTAAACCAAATTTATTCACTTCAAAATAGAATAAATTAGATTGAAAATTTTAAAATAAGAAATTGTTTAAAAATGTGAAAATCCGTCATTCTTAATTCATTTCAGAATCTCATTATATTATTACTTATGTTTATGAGAACCTGAAACAAGTTCAGGTTGACGAAAAGTAGATTT
The DNA here is from genome assembly GCF_033101135.1 of Lutibacter sp. TH_r2. Classification (NCBI taxonomy): domain Bacteria; kingdom Pseudomonadati; phylum Bacteroidota; class Flavobacteriia; order Flavobacteriales; family Flavobacteriaceae; genus Lutibacter; species Lutibacter sp. TH_r2. The sequence goes on along the minus strand of NZ_JAWMPV010000001.1, from coordinate 444,565 downwards.
TTAAACAGTTTCTTATTTTTTTGGAATAATTTTAACAATACCTTTATGTTCAATACCTACATAAATAAAACCATCAGGAGATTGTTTAATACTTCTAACGCGTCCTAAACCTTCAAGCATTTTAATTTCTTTTACAACTTTATTGTTTTTTATAATACATCTGTTTAAGTATTGAAACTTTAAAGAACCTACTAACAAGTTTCCTTTCCATTCAGGATAAATATTGCTAGTAACAAATTCCATTCCGCTTGGTGCAATAGATGGTACCCAATAGTGAATAGGATTTTCCATTCCAGGTAACGTTTTATGTTCGGTAAATACGGATCCACCATAATTTACACCATACGATGCTTTTGGCCATCCGTAGTTTTTACCAGCTTTAATTATGTTTATTTCATCTCCACCTTGCGGACCGTGTTCGTGAGTCCAAATTTTACCAGTGTTTGGGTGTAAAACCATACCTTGCGGATTTCTGTGTCCGTAGGAATAAATAGCCTTTTTGGCATTTTTAGTGTTTACAAATGGGTTATCTTTTGGTATTGTTCCATCATCGTTTAAACGATATATTTTCCCAGCATCTTTTGTAATATCTTGTGGCAAGGTATTTCTATTATATCTATCGCCAATTGAAAAGAATAAAAAACCATCATTGTCAAAAGTAATTCTAGAGCCAAAGTGCGTTCCGTTTGTGAAATTAGGTGTTGCCTTGTAAATTATTTCTTTGTTTACAAGTGTATTATTTTCAATTTTCCCTCTTAAAATAGTTGTGTTTCCACCACCACCTTTGTTGTTGATATCTGATGAAAAAGATAAATAAATCCAACCATTATTTTTATAGTTTGGGTGCAATTCAACATCCAATAAACCACCTTGGCCACGAACGTAAATTTCTGGTAAACCTTCAATTTTTGTTTTTGTATTGTTTTTAAAATGAATTAATTCTCCTTTTCGTTCTGTATATAAAATGGAGTTATCTGGTAAAAAAACCATTCCCCAAGGTACATCTGTATTAGGTACAATAGTTTCAAGCTCGTATTCAATTTTTGCGGTTGAAAAATTTTGGGCTAGTTTAGGTTTTTCTTCTTTACAAGAAATAAAAAGAATTGCTAAAATGAATATAATTTTTCTCATAACCCTTAATTTAAAAAATTAGACCTTACTAATTTAATACTTTAAATTCAATTTCTGAAGAAGTGAAAACGGTATGTGTTTGTGTTTTAAAGTCTTTTTTATCAGCCTTAAAAATATTATCTACATACGTTTGAGGGTTTAGATCAAATAATGGAAACCAAGTACTTTGAACTTGTATTTGCAATTTATGCCCTTTTTTAAATGTATGGTGTATATCTTGAAGTTTAATGTTTACAGCAGTTTTTTTATTAGGAACAAAAGGTTCAGGATGCGTAAAACTATTTCTAAATTTTCCACGCATAATTTCACTTCTCACCATTAAATGGTAATTACTCAATTTTAAGTGTTTTTGCATATCCTTATTGTTCTCTTTAATATTAGAAGGATGAACATCAATTACTTTTACCACCCAATCGGCATCGGTTCCTGTAGTAGCAACTTGTAATTTTGCTAAAATATCACCAACAAGTGTTAAATCATTTTCTAATACTTCAGTTTCAAAAATCAATACATCATTTCTTCTTGCAGCAAAACGTTGGTCATCGGTCATATACTTTCTTGGAGTAAATGTAGTTTTAATATCTTCAGAAAAAGGTACAGGTTTATTTATGTCACTAATAAATTTAATTCCAGTTTCTTTTTCTTTTGAAGTAGTTAATTTTTGGTTTTCAGATAAATAGAAAACTTTTTTTTCGGCTTTTTTTGGAGGCCAATTATTGTATGAGTTCCATTCTTTTTTACCGGTATCATATACATAAGCTTCGGGTAAACCAGCGTTTTTATCTCCATTACCTTTTAAAAAGTGATTGAAGAATTTTGTTTCTATTTCTGTTTGATATTTTAATGAAATTGAATCTCCAAAATAATAATTTCCAACGTTATTTTTAGATTTAGGACTTACCCATTGTCCGTGACTCCAAGGCCCAAAAACTAATGTGTTATAGTTATTTTTATTGAACTCTTCAATGTTTTTATAGGTTTCTAAAGGTCCATACAAGTCTTCAGCATCAAACAAACCACCAACTACCATAGTTGCAACATGAGATTTTACATTTTTTAAATGTTGAATTAGACCTTTACTTTGCCAAACTTCATCGTAATTTGGGTGTTCTTTTAATTCTTCCCAAAAGAAATCAGTAGCTTTATTTTTACTCTGTAAATTAGGTGTATCTAAATGCTCATATTCAAAATATGTATCTAAATTTTTAAGTGGACCAGCATCTAGAAAAAACTGATAACCATCTTTAGTTTTTAAATCGGGGAATTTGTACCAGCTAGTATTACTAGGTTTAGTTTTTGGAGTTCCAAACAACGATGTAATTTTAAAATACGCAAGCATATAAGCTCCGTTATGGTGAAAATCATCAAAATAAAAATCTCCAATACAAGCTTGTGGCGAAGCAGCTTTTAATGCTGGATGCGCATCAATAGTAGAGTAGGTACTATAAAATCCGGGATAGCTAATTCCCCAAGTACCAACATTACCATTGTTATTTTCAACATTTTTCACCAACCAATCTATAGTGTCGTAAGTATCAGAACTTTCATCAATATCTAAATTACTTTTTTTGTTTGGAATGTAAGCACGCATATTATCATAGGTTCCTTCACTCATCCAACGCCCTCGAACATCTTGGTAAACAATTATATTTCCTTCCTTCATTAAATGAGGATTTGGAGCAATATTATTTTTAAATTTATCTTCTCCGTATGGTCTACAGCTGTATGGTGTACGTTGTAAAAGTATTGGGTATTTTTTTGAAGTATTTTTTGGTGAATATATTACTGTAAATAGTTTAACACTATCTCGCATAGTAATATATGCTTCAGTTTTAGTATAGTTTTCTTCAACATAATTAACTTCTTTTAAAGCGTCAAAAGAAGTTGTTTTTTTACAACTAAATAGTGTAATACCAATTAATAAAAGGAAGATTCCTTTAAAAACTTGAATTTTCATTAAAAAATAAATTGTTTGAGCTATAAAACTACAAAAAATACACGAATAGAAATTATACTTGCTATTGGAGGTTTTTTAGAAAATGAAGTTTTGTAATAATAGTAAAATACAATTTGTTTTATTTCATATTATAACAATTAAAATGTACTTTTTTGCTTATTCTTCATTCTTTTTAGCGAGTATAACTTCGTGAAAAGTTGGAGTATTTTCAGTGATACTTCCCATACCTTTTTTGTTAATTTTAAAGGTAACATCTTTTGTTGTGGTAAATAGCAATACAGATAAAAATGACTTTTTTAAATGTGGTTTCATTATTGCGTAAGCTTCCTCTAGTGTAAGTTCTTTTTCCACATCTTCTGTTTCTTTAGATCTGTAACTAAATTTAAGTAATACTTTATAAGTATCTTCAGAAAAAATGGGTCTTAAAAAAATATTTTTCAAGTTAGGTTTGCCAATAGTTTTTGCCATAGTTAATTTGGCAAATTCACCTTTTTCAATACTATCTTTAACTTGTTCCCAGAAAAGGATAAATACATTTTGGTATTGCATAAACTTAAAATTAAACGTTATAAACTAGTAGTGCCCAGCCAATAATTAATAGTAAACCACCAAGAGGTGTAATAGGGCCAAGAATTTTTATTTTTTTATTTTTTGCTGAAGAAATAACCAAACCGTAGATACTAAAGGAAAAAAGAATAATTCCGGCAATAAAACTATAAACCATATATTTTTCTGAAGCAATTTCTAATTTAAAATTGAAACCAATAATTAATAAAACAATAGCATGATACATTTGATATTTTACACCTGTTTCGAAACTTTTTAATTGTTCTTCAGAAAGAATTTTTTTTAAAGCGTGTGCTCCAAAAGCTCCAAATATTACAGCTAATCCTCCTAAAATACTTGCAAATACTAATGTGAATTGTTCCATATGAATTTTTTTAAATAAAAGAAGCTGTCTTAAAAGTATTCTAAACCGTCATTTTGAATTCATTTCAGAATCACATTAAACTGATAAACAGTCACTATGCGAACCTGAAATGAATATTCACGATTTCTTTAATAAAAGATAATAAAGAAATGAGTAAACAAGTTCAGATTGACGAAAAACTAATTTTTAGGACAGCTTTTTTAATTTTATTATTTTAGAATCCGAACGTTTTGTTCTTCTACTTTTTTATCTGATAATTGAGATGGCGCACCAAAAAGTAAATCGTCACTAGTTCCTGTTTTAGGAAATGCCATTACTTCTCTAATAGATGTTTTTTTCTCTAAAATCATCATTAATCTATCAACTCCCCAAGCAATTCCTCCGTGTGGTGGTGCTCCATATTGGAAAGCTTTATACATAGCTCCAACACTTTTAATCATTTCCTGTTTATTGTAACCCATATTTCTATAAGTTGCTTCTAAAATCTCCGCTTTATGCGCACGAACAGATCCTCCACCAATTTCATAACCGTTTAAGATTAAGTCGTATTGTTGAGCGATGATGGTTCCAATTTCATCTTCTTTACCATTCATATGCTTGTCTAAATCGTAAATAGCAGGCATAGAGAAAGGGTTGTGTGTAAATGTCCAACGTCCTTCATCTGTTTTTTCAAACATTGGAAAATCAACTACCCAAGCTGGGCGTAATTCTTTAGGGTTTATTAAACCTAAAATTTTACCCATTTCTTGTCTAACAGCATCTAACGCTTTGTTTGCAGTTTCATAATCGGCAGCAGAGAAAAATACAATGTCACCAACTTCAGCATTGGTTTCATTAATAATTCCTGCAGCAATTTCAGCACCCAAAAACTTAATAATTGGCGATTGTAAATCGTTTTCATTTACAATAATATATGCTAAACCTCCTAAACCGTTTTGTTGTGCAATGGCAGTTAGATTTTCAATTTGACCTTTAGACATACGGCTTTTACCTTGTTCTTCAGCAGAAACCTTAATACATTTTACAATTCCACCTTGTTCAATAGGTTTGCTAAATACTTGGAATGTTGTGTCTTTTACAATTTCTGTAATGTCTTGCATTTTTAAGCCAAAACGTAAATCTGGTCTATCACAACCGTAAAAATCCATGGCTTCTTTATAGGTAATTACTTCAAACGGATGTAAAATCCATTTTTTACCATATATTTTTTTCACTATTTCATTAAACATTTTAGTGTTTAAATCTATAATTTGTTGCATACTTGCGTACGCCATTTCAATATCTAACTGTGTAAATTCTGGTTGACGGTCTCCACGAGAATCTTCATCTCTAAAGCAACGTGCAATTTGAAAATATTTCTCGTAACCACTTACCATTAACATTTGTTTAAATTGTTGAGGTGCTTGTGGTAAGGTGTAAAAAGAACCTGCTTGTTTACGCGTAGGAACAATAAATTCTCTTGCACCTTCATCAGTTCCAGCAGTTAAAATTGGTGTTTCAATTTCTAAAAATTCCTCTTCATCTAAAATGTCGCGCATTAGTTTAATTACCTTGTGGCGATTAACAATAGCTCTTCTAACATCATCATTTCTGTGATCCAAAAATTTATATTGGAAACGAACAGTTTCACTAGTTTTTGCAGCTCTTTTTATTTCAAAAGGCAGTGTTTTAGATAAATTTAAAATTTCTAATTCAGATGTTTCTAATTCAATTTTTCCAGTTCGTAAACTTGCATTATAATCGTCTTCATTACGTTGAACAATAACACCTGTTACTGAAATTACAGATTCAGGTTTTAGTTTTACTAATTCATCTAAATTAGGAAACGATTCTCTACTTAATCTAACTTGGAAAATTTCGTTACTAGAATCGCGTAAGTCAATAAATATTAATTCTCCGTGATCACGTACACTAGAAACCCAACCAGCTAATGTTACTTTTTCTGAAATGCTTTTTTCAGATAAATCAGAAGCTTTATGAGTTCTATAATTATCTTTTATTATTGTTGGTATGTTTGGTAACGCTTCATCATGATCTTTTTTAGCGCTATTTTCATTTTCTAATAAACCTTTTCCATAACCTGTTTTTTGTTCTGATATTTCTGAAGGATTTAATCTATTTAAAATCCCTTTTCTAATAACTTTTCCAGAAGCTCCTTTACCAATAATGCTGATTACTTTTCCAACTAAAATACCTGCTTTTCCTTGGTTTCCAGACTTAATGTCGTTAGCAATAGCTTCATTTTCTGAAATAACTTTTTGAATTGCTTCTTCAATTTTTTCTTCAGAAATGGTGTTATCTTCAAAATACTTGTTATAATCAAAAGTTCTATCTTTTAAATACGAAGTTATTCCGTTTTGAGCTAAAACAGCTGTGATTTTTTCAGCTTTAAACAATTGAAATATTTCTATTAAACTCTCAATGCTATTTATTGCTGCATAATCTTCTGGTTTAATATTGTTTACCAACGTTTTTGCAACAAAAGATGGATCTTTTAGCTCTTTATTTATATCCATAAAAACTTTAGAACGGACAGCATCAGCAGTAAAAAATTTGGCGTCTTGAGGTAAAACACCACCTTTAATTAAAACAGTTTCAACCGCAAAAGGTAATGCGCTAGAATCAACACTTATGGCTTTAATTTCGTTTTTAATACTTACAAAAGGTAAATCTGGTTCAGAAATAAAACGGTAATCTGCTTCAAATTCCTTTTTACGCATTGTTTTGGTTTGCTTTAAATCAGCATCCCATAAAACGGTAGTTTGGTCTGGTCTAAATTCTTTATGTTCAACGTAATAGTTGAGTTGTTTTTCAATTTCTTCTTTTAAGGCATCAACCATAAACTTAAACGAGTTTAAGTTTTTGATTTCAGTACGTGGATTTAAATCGTAGCTACGTTTTTTACGTAGCGACACCGAAACATCTGATTTAAATTCACCTTTTTCTAAATTTGCTTCTGAAATTCCTAAATTTTGAACAATACGCTGAATATACTGTGCATAAGTAGAAGCATCTTCAATATTTCTGATACAAGGTTCTGTAACAATTTCAATTAACGGAACACCAGCTTTGTTAAAATCAACTAACGAAACATTTTTTTCGTGCATTAACTTTGCAGCATCTTCTTCAATATGAACTTGTGTTAAATTCACTGTAAACTGTGAACCATCGTTTCTATAACAAGAAACGTGTCCGTCTGGAATTATTGGATTATGAAATTGTGTTATTTGAATGTTTTTTGGGTTGTCAGGATATTCGTAATGTTTTCTATCCCAGGAGATTATTTCATTGTCGAACGAAGATTCTACTGCTTTTCCAAAATAAATAGCTTTAGTAATAGCTTCTTTATTAATAGCAGGTAAAACGCCCATTTGCCCAGTACAAACGGAACATATATTTGTGTTTGGTGTTTCAATTTCTTGATTTGGACAAGAACAAAACAACTTGGTTTTGGTATTTAATCGAACGTGTGTTTCTAGTCCAATTACCAATTCTAAATCGTGCTTTTTTATAGCAGCATTTAATTGTTCTAATTCCATTATAGTGTATCTTTTAAGAAGTTAGCAAACTTCAGTATCAATTCTTCATTATTTTTTGCGGCCGTAACTTGCAATCCGGTAACTGTTCCCTGTGGTACAGTTAAAGTTGGTAGTTGTCCTAAACTAAATCCAACAGTGTAGGCGTCAGATAAATACATGGCGTGTGGATCTTTTAAACTTTCTCCAATTTTAGGTGGTGCACTTGGTGTAACTGGAGATAAAATAATATCAACTTCATTAAAATCTTCATTAAAATTTTCAGAAATTTGATTTTTTAAAGCCAATCCTTTTAAATAAATTTCATCAGAAAAACCTTGTGACAACACTTGGTTTCCACCAACAATTCTACGTTTTGTTTCTTCAGAAAAATTTTCTGAACGCGTTACAGCATAAGATTCTATTAAATTTTCTGCTTCAATACGGTTTCCGTAGTTAGTTCCATCTAAACGAGATAAGTTGGAAGCAGTTTCTGCCATTGCTAACGTGTAATATGTTGAAACTAAAATATCAGATTTAAAGAAATCGAGTTCTTTTACGTTAATTCCTTTAGCTTTTATTTTTTCAATACTTGCTAAAAAATCTGCTTTAACTTCAGAATCAATAGCATCACTTTCAATAAAGTTTTTAAAGTAACCTACAGTTTTTACGGTGTTTGTTGAAATAGCATTTTCACTTATTTCTTTAGAAGTGATTGATGTTTGATCTTTAGGATCTTTACCACTCATCACATTTAAAACAATACGAATATCTTCAACAGATTTTGCTAACGGACCAACACAATCAGTTGATGACGCATATGCCATTATTCCATAACGTGAAACTCTTCCGTATGTAGGTTTTAAACCATATATTTTATTGTAACCAGCAGGTTGACGAATGGAACCTCCAGTATCGCCTCCAATAGAAAAAACGGTATAATCTTTAGCTACATTCACTGCAGAACCACCACTTGAACCACCAGCAACCAATTCAGGATTTAGTGCATTTTTAACAGCTCCAAAAATAGTGTTTTCACTAGAAGATCCATGACCAAAACTATCACAATTTTCTTTTACTAGTGGAATTGCTCCGGCATCTAATAATTTTTGAATAGCAGTTGCGGTATAAGCAGATTTGTAATTTTTTAATAAATCTGAACTTGCTGTAGTAAAAGTTCCTTGAACCATGTATACATCTTTAATTCCAAAAGGTATACCTTCAAGTAATCCAATTTCTTCACCGTTTTTAATTTTAGTATCTACTTTTGCAGCTAATTCTAAAGCTAAAGTATCTAAAATAGAATTTACAGTATTGTGTGTATTTTCTTTTAGTAAGTCTAATTTTTCTTGTACTAAAGCTGTACAAGTTATCTGTTTAGACACCAATTGTTGGTGTATGTATTTTATTTGAGAATCCATTTTTAACCTTCTATAACTTTAGAAACTACTAAATAACCGTTTTTTTTGTTCGGGAAATTTTCTAAAATTATTTGTTTTTCAATAGCCGAACTCTCTATTACTACATCTTCTCTTAAATTATTAATAGACACGCAATTATTAGTAACATTATTTAAAGAGTTATTATTTGTTGGTTGTGCATTTTTAATTACATCAAATAATTTGTTCACAGCCTCTGATGGTTGTGCTCCTTTAATACTCGACAATATGTCGACTGTCATAATTTTACTCATGTCTTTTTAATTTATTTATTAAGTCAAACTTTAAGCAGGCCAAATTACGAAAGTTTTACGAGGGTTGCACGTTTTTTTTAATTCAGAAATCTAGTAAACATATGTAACTTAAAGTATATAGAATATAATTTAAGATATTATCAATGAATGCTGTAATCATTAAAATATATTGAAATAAAAGTGTGAATAAGTCATCTAATTTCAATTTCTTCTAATTTGTTAATTAAATGTACTTTTGTCAAAAATCTGTTAAATGCTATTAAAAGAAACAAAAGAACAGCTGATACCTACATTAAAAAAGTATTTTGGTTACGATAGTTTTCGTGATCAACAACAGAATATTATAGAATCTGTACTTTTAAAAAACGATAATTTGGTAATTATGCCTACCGGTGGAGGAAAGTCTATCTGTTTTCAGTTACCAGCACTTTTATTTGATGGAATTACGTTGGTAATTTCACCTTTAATTGCTTTAATGAAAGACCAAGTTGATGGTTTAAATGCGAATGGAATTGCAGCAGATTTTTTTAATAGTAGTCAAGAAAGTGCTGAACAAGAAGCTATTTTTGAAAAGGTATTTAAAAAAGAAATTAAACTATTTTATGTTGCGCCAGAGAGTTTACAATTGCTAGAAAATATTTTGAATGAAAAATATGTTAGCTGCGTTGCAATTGATGAAGCGCATTGTATTTCTTCTTGGGGACACGATTTTAGACCTTCATATCAACAACTAGGTTTTCTTAAGAAATCATTACCAAATACGCCAATTATTGCATTAACAGCAACAGCAGATAAAGCAACAAGAGCAGATATTTTAGAGCAATTAAGCATAACAAATGCAACACAATTTTTATCTTCTTTTGATAGAAAAAACATTGAATTGGAAGTTCGTCCAGCAAATGATAGATTAACTCAAATTATTAAATTTATCAATCGAAAGCCTAATGAATCTGGAATTATTTATTGTTTAAGTAGGAAATCTACAGAGCAAATTGCTTCAAAATTAAAGTTGAACGGAATAAATGCAAAGGCTTATCACGCAGGTTTAAGTTTTGAAGAGAGAACTAAAACGCAAGAAGATTTTATTTTTGATAAAACTCAAGTAGTTTGTGCTACAATAGCTTTTGGAATGGGAATAGATAAATCTAACGTGCGTTGGGTAATTCACTACAATATGCCAAAAAATATTGAAGGATATTACCAAGAAATTGGGCGTTGTGGTAGAGATGGATTAAAAGCAAATGCTTTGTTGTTTCATAGTTATTCTGATGTAATTCAACTTAAAAAATTTATGAGCGGAGCTTCAAATGAAGAAGTGCAAGCTGCAAAATTAGATAGAATGAAACAATTTTCGGAAGCAACTACTTGCCGAAGAAAAATACTATTGAGTTATTTTGGAGAATTATTAAGTGAAAATTGTGGAAATTGCGATGTTTGTAAAAATCCACCACAGTTTTTTAACGGAACAATTATAGCTCAAAAAGCACTTTCGGTAATTACAAGATTAAAAGAGGCTGAAGCTATTGGAACAGTTATAGATGTGCTTCGAGGTGCATTAAATGCAACCATTTTGGATAAAGGTTACGATAAGTTAAAATCTCATGGTGTTGGTAAAGAAATTTCGTGGAGAGATTGGCAACAATACCTAATTCAATTAACAAATCAAGGGTATTGCGAAATTGCTTTTCATAAAAATAATGCTTTGCAATTAACTAGTTTTTCTAAAAAAGTATTGTTTGAGAATGAGGTAGTAAATTTAACAAGACCTATTGAATTTAAAGAGCAACCAGTAATTGAAAAAGCAACTAAAACTAAAAAGGCTAAAAAAGATACGTTATTTGAAAGACTGCGAAAATTAAGGCAAGAAATTGCGTTGGCTGAAAATATACCAGCATATTTAGTTTTTAGTGATGCTGCATTAAAAGAAATGGAACGTGCGCGCCCTATGAGTGAGGCTGACTTTTTGGAAATTAGTGGAGTAGGACAACGAAAACTCGAAGTTTATGGAGAAGATTTTATTGCTGAAATTGTAGCTTTTTCTAATGAAAAAATTAAAACTAGAAAAAAGAAGGATACACATAAAATTACTTATGATTTATATAAAGAAGGGCTAGATATTGATGAAATTGCTAAAAAAAGAAATTTAAAATCAACTACTATTTTTTCACATTTAGCATTGTTGTACACTGAAGGAAAAGATATAGAAATTTATGATTTTGTATCTAATGAAGAAGTTGAAAAAGTTAGAAAATCTAAAGATGAATTAGAAAGTCCACAAGCTTTAAAACCTTATTTTGAACACTTAAATGGTGAGGTTGAATATTTTAAAATTCGTTTAGCTTTAACAATTATTGATAAAGAAGGTTAGCTAATTTGTTAAATTATGATTAAATGTTGAAAATGTTGCGTGAATATCTTCTAGTTTAATTTCTTTCTGTATATTTTTGCAAATCCTGAACATGAGAAGTTAAATGAAAGAAACTAGTAAGTCAAAGAAAAAATCAAAGTTTAAATTATTACACCAGTATTATTCTTATACAGGGTTTTATTCTTTTGTAGGTAAAAGTGTAAAAAAAGCACTGTTGCCAATAGCAATTGTTATTGTGATTATTTTCTTGTTTAATAATTATGTTTATAATGTAAATGAAGGGTTAAAAAATTTAACGGATACATTTACGGCTACTCAAATATTTGTCACATTTTTTCTTTCAGAATCTTTTTTAGGCTTAATTCCACCAGAATTATTTATTGCTTGGACAAAAAAAACAACTGAACCAGTTATTAACTTGGCTATTTTGGCTGTTTTCTCTTACGTGGGAGGAATTATTTCATTTTATATTGGAAAAACAATATTGAAAATAGAAAAGGTTAAAAATTATTTAGAAGTAAAAATGGCAAAACAATTAAAAAATATTAGAAAATGGGGAGGTTTTTTAATTGTTGTTGGTGCGCTTTTACCTATTCCTTTCTCTATAACTTGTATGGCTGCTGGAATGATAAAGTATCCTTTAAAAGGTGTTTTAACATTTGGTTTGTTAAGGTTTGCAAGGTTTGCAATTTATGCATTAGCTATTTTTCAGGTGGTGAGTTAGTTGTTATTTACTTTATTTTTACATATTTCTTCTGTACTGACCGCCAACTTCAAATAAAGCTTCGGTTATTTGTCCGAGAGAACATACTTTACAAGCTTCCATAAGTTGCTCAAATATGTTTTCGTTATTAGTTGCTTTTTCTTTTAATAATTCTAGTTGTTCTTCAACTTTATTAGCATTTCTAGTATGTAAATTTTCAATCACATTAATTTGTAATTGCTTTTCTTCTTCCGTTGCTCTTATTACTTCTTGTGGTAAAATTGTAGGCGAACCTTTGCTGCTTAAAAATGTGTTTACACCAATTATTGGAAACTTTCCGTTATGTTTTAACGTTTCATAGTACAAGCTTTCTTCTTGTATTTTACTACGTTGATACATGGTTTCCATTGCTCCTAAAACTCCACCACGATCTGTAATTCTATCAAATTCTTCATAAACAGCTTCTTCAACTAAATCGGTTAATTCTTCAATAATAAACGCACCTTGAATTGGATTTTCATTTTTAGTTAAACCTAATTCTTTGTTGATTATTAATTGAATTGCCATTGCTCTTCTTACACTATCTTCTGTTGGAGTTGTAATGGCTTCGTCATACGCATTGGTATGTAAGCTGTTACAATTATCGTAAATGGCATATAATGCTTGAAGTGTTGTTCTAATATCATTAAAATCAATTTCTTGCGCATGTAAGCTTCTTCCAGATGTTTGAATATGATATTTCAACATTTGTGCACGTTCATTTGCTCCATATTTTTCTTTTAGTGCTTTTGCCCAAATTTTTCTGGCAACTCTTCCAATTACTGCATATTCTGGATCAATTCCATTAGAGAAGAAGAACGATAAATTTGGACCAAATTTGTTAATATCCATTCCTCTAGAAAGATAATATTCTACATACGTAAATCCGTTTGCTAATGTAAAAGCTAGCTGTGAAATTGGATTTGCGCCAGCTTCGGCAATATGATAGCCAGAAATAGATACTGAATAAAAATTCCGAACATTATTTTTTATGAAAAATTCCTGAACATCACCCATTAAACGAAGTGCAAACTCTGTTGAGAAAATACACGTATTTTGAGCTTGATCTTCTTTTAAAATATCAGCTTGTACAGTTCCTCTAATTATAGAAATTGTTTTATTTTTTATTTTTTTATAAACTTTTAAAGGAAGAACTTCATCACCTGTTACGCCTAATAAAAATAAACCTAAACCGTTATTTCCTTCAGGTAATTCACCTTGATATGTTGGGCGTTTAACACCTTTTTCTTTATAAATTGAAGTGATTTTTGCTTCAATTTCATTTTTTAAATTGTTTTCAAAAATATATTTTTCACATTCTTGATCAATAGCTACATTCATAAAATAACCTAACAGCATAGGAGCTGGACCATTTATAGTCATTGAAACTGAAGTGGTTGGATTGGTGAGTTCAAACCCAGAATACAGTTTTTTAGCATCATCTAAACAGCAAATTGAAACACCTGCATTTCCAATTTTCCCATAAATATCAGGTCGAATATTTGGGTCTTGTCCGTATAATGTAACCGAATCAAAAGCGGTAGATAAGCGTTTGGCAGGTAAACCGTAACTTACATAATGGAAACGTCTGTTTGTGCGTTCTGGGCCACCTTCCCCAGCAAACATTCTTGTTGGGTCTTCACCTTGGCGTTTAAAAGGATAAATTCCAGCAGTAAAAGGAAATTCTCCAGGAACATTTTCTTGTAAAATCCATTTTAAAACATCTCCCCAACCTTCGTATTTTGGTAGTGCAATTTTTGGTATTTGTAAATGAGAAAGTGACTTGCTATGTGTTTTAATATTTATTTCTTTATCACGAACTTTAAACGTGTAAATTTTGTTTTTGTAGCGTTGTTTTATTTTTTCCCAGTTTAAAATTAGTTGCCAATTGTATGGATTAAAATCCATTTTAAGTTTAGCAAATTCTTTAAGTAAAATTGATATTATTTTTTCATTTCCATTGTGTGAAATTTCATTTAAAATAGCATTTTCATTTAAACCGTTTTCAGTTAAATCAACTGTTGTTTTTGAAATTGTTTCAATAGTTTTATAAATTCCATAGAGTTTTTGAGCTATTTCCTTTTGTTTTTCAGCGTTTTGATTGTAAAGTCTATTACTCTCGGTAATTTCAGATAAATAACGTGTTCGGTTTGGCGGAATAATAAATTGTTTTTTATTTGCATCGTCAGAATATTCAAAAGACGATTTAAATTTTATTGCCGTTTTATTTGAAATTTTTTCAATAATAACTTTGTACAATTCATTAGTTCCTGAATCATTGAACTGTGAAGCAATGGTTCCGTAAACAGGCATATCTTCAATATATTCACCCCATAAATTATGGTTGCGTTGGTATTGTTTTTTTACATCGCGTAGAGCATCTAAAGCACCGCGTTTATCAAATTTATTCAAAGCAATAATATCGGCAAAATCAATCATATCAATTTTTTCTAATTGAGTTGCAGCACCATATTCAGGAGTCATTACATATATGGAAACATCTGAATGTTCTATAATTTCTGTATCGCTTTGTCCAATTCCTGAAGTTTCTAAAATAATTAAGTCAAATTCAGCAACTTTTAAAATATTAAGAGCGCTATTAACGTGTTTTGAGAGTGCTAGATTAGATTGGCGCGTAGCTAAAGATCGCATATAAACACGTTGGTTTTTAATGGCATTCATTCTAATTCGATCTCCTAACAGTGCGCCTCCAGTTTTCCGTTTTGAAGGATCTACTGAAATGATTCCTATTGTTTTTTCTGGAAAATCTATTAGAAATCTTCTTACAATTTCATCAACAATTGAAGATTTTCCAGAGCCTCCAGTTCCTGTAATTCCTAAAACAGGAATGGTTGATTTTGAAGCTAGTTGTTTTACTTCAGAAATAAAATTAGCATGTTTTTCTGAAAAATTTTCAGCTCCAGAAATTGCTTTGGCTATTTGTGTAGTATTTTTATTTTTTAAATCTTTTACATTGAAATCTATAATTTCTCCAGTGGAAAAATCACAATTTTCAATCATATCATTTATCATTCCTTGTAGCCCAAGTTTTCTACCATCGTCAGGAGAATAAACTCGAGTGATTCCATAATCCATTAAATATTTAATTTCTTCAGGAAGAATTACGCCGCCGCCACCGCCAAAAATTTTAATATGTGAAGCACCTTTTTCCTTCAATAAATCGAACATATATTTAAAATATTCTATATGTCCACCTTGGTAAGAAGTGATTGCAATTGCATTAGCATCTTCTTCAATAGCGCAGCTTACTACTTCTTCAACGCTTCTATCGTGACCTAAATGAATAACTTCAACTCCAGTAGCCTGAATTATACGTCTCATAATATTTATAGTAGCATCGTGGCCATCGAACAGTGATGCAGCAGTAACAATCCGTATTTTACATGTAGGTTTATAAGGTGTAATTTTGTTCATATGGTAATTTTAGCTAGTATTTGTAATGCAATTTATAAATATTTTAATAATATAATGAATTAGTTGTTATAAATACAACATTTTAAATTTCAGTAAAACCTATGTGTTTTTTGCATAATTTTGAATCTTAATTTTTTAGTAAAATGAAAAAGATAACAATACTTATAAATTGTAAGGATAATAAAGGAATTATAGCTTCTGTAACTAATTTTATTTCACAGCAAAGTGGAAATATTGTGTACATCGATCAATATGTTGATAGGGTAGAGAATTTATTTTTTATGCGTTTAGAGTGTGAATTTTCTGTAAAAGCTTTTAATTTAAAAATGTTTAAAAACATGTTTAATAATGTAATTGCAGATAAATTTGAAATGAACTGGAGATTACATGATTCTGATTCAAAACCAAAAATGGCTATTTTTGTATCAAAATATTCGCATTGTTTGTATGATATTTTAAGTAGATATAATGCAGGTGAATTAGATGTTGAAATTCCATTAATTATTAGTAATCATCCAGATTTAGAGCGCATTGCAAAATCTTTTGATATTCCATATTACTGCGTAAAGGTTACAAAAGAAACTAAAGTTGATGCTGAAAACGAACAGTTAAGGTTGCTTAAAGAGTATAATGTAGATTTTATTGTTTTAGCAAGGTATATGCAAATACTTTCTTCTAAATTAATAGAGGAGTACCCAGACCGTATTATTAATATTCACCATTCGTTTTTACCTGCGTTTCCAGGTGCAAAACCTTATCATTCAGCATATAAAAGAGGTGTAAAAATTATTGGAGCAACTAGCCATTATGTTACTGAAGATTTAGATGAAGGGCCAATTATTGAGCAAGATATAACAAGAGTTACTCACACAAATACGATTAAAGATTTTATTTTAAAAGGTCGTGATTTAGAAAAAATTGTACTTTCCAGAGCTATTAAATTACATATTAAAAGAAAAGTTATGGTTCACAATAATAAAACAGTTGTGTTTACTTAATAGTAATAAATAAAAAATTTTTAAAGACGGTTCGTGTTCGATACCGTCTTTTTTTATGGTGTAAATATTTAATTTACCTTAAGAAGTTTATTAATCGAGTTAACTAAATAAGTTTTATGTTAGTAATTAAAAATTAATAAATGGCTTCAATAGTATTGTTTTAGTATAAGTGAAATTATTAAGAGTTTAATAGGTTTTTAGATTAATGATATTTGTCAGTGTTTTTTAACAAGTAATAATTGCGAAATAACTTTAAGTGTTGTAAATCAACGGCATAAGTGTTTTTATTAAGGGTTAAATGATTGTAAATTACGTAATTTCAAAATTACACAATTCGCAATAAAGTTAATTTAAAACATAATTATATTAAATTAATGTTAATTTAAGTTAAATTATAACTATAAATTTAACATAAAAGTTAAAGAAAGTTTATTTGATTGTTTTTAATATCGTTTAATCTTTCAATTTTATAATATAATTTAATTCTTATGATACAAAAAAAACAACTCATTTTAGCAATCTTATTATTTGTTACAGTTACTTTTTATGCGCAGTCGTATCAAGTGTCTGGTTTAGTAACTGATTCAAGTAATCAACCGTTACCTGGAGTAACAGTAACAATTGAAGGAACATCAAGAGGAACTTCTACAGATTTTGATGGTAGATACACTATAAAAGTAGAATCTAGTGAAAACCTTATATTTAGTTATGTTGGGTACAATGAAAAAAAATTAGAAATGGATGGAACAAAAATTTTTAATGTTGTTTTAGTTTCTGGTGTTTCATTAGAGGAAATTGTTGTTGTTGGATCAAGAAATCCAAATAGAACTGCAGTTGATACTTCAGTGCCAGTTGATGTTATTGATGTGGCTGAATTAGTTACTGCTGGGCCTCAAGTGAACTTAAACCAAATATTAAATTATGTAGCGCCTTCATTTACTTCAAATACTCAAACAATATCGGATGGAACAGATCATATTGATCCTGCTTCTTTAAGAGGTTTAGGACCTGATCAAGTTTTAGTACTTGTAAATGGAAAAAGAAGACATAATTCTTCATTAGTTAATGTAAACGGAACTTTTGGACGTGGTAGTGTTGGAACAGATTTAAATGCGATTCCTGCAGCTTCAATTGAGCGTATTGAAGTTTTAAGAGATGGTGCAGCTGCGCAATATGGATCTGATGCTATTGCAGGTGTAATAAATATTGTATTAAAAAGAAGTACTAATGAATTAAATTTTAATGTTACAACAGGTGCTAACTTTAGTAAAAACTCTAATTCACAAACAGGAGGTGTTGATGGAGAAACTACAAATGTTAGTGCAAATT
Source organism: Lutibacter sp. TH_r2 (assembly GCF_033101135.1). Lineage (NCBI taxonomy): Bacteria > Pseudomonadati > Bacteroidota > Flavobacteriia > Flavobacteriales > Flavobacteriaceae > Lutibacter > Lutibacter sp. TH_r2. The sequence goes on along the minus strand of NZ_JAWMPV010000001.1, from coordinate 426,466 downwards.
ATGGCTTGCAGTTAGGTGACAAAGGAGGGTTTATTAACTTTACTGGAGATTTTGATGTAAGAGAAGATTACAACAGAATGAAAGAATGGGAAGGTACTATTTTTAATCTTTACAATACTGTTGAAAGATATGCTGCTGCTGATGGTTATGATTTAGTAAATTTATTAGATGATGATGTTGCAGATGTTATACAATATGGAAACATTGCAGGATTGGGTCTAGATTCTAACGCAACTAAAACAGAGCTTCAAAGTATATTAAGCGCTGATAATACAACAGCTGAATTAACAGCAAGAGGTTTGGAACGAAGCGATTTTAATATGAGAGTAGGTCAATCATCATTGCGTGGAGGAAGATTTTTTGCAAATATGTCAATTCCTTTAAATGATGATGGAACAGAATTGTATTCTTTCGCAGGAATTAGTTCTAGAGTTGGTAATTCAGCAGGTTTCTATAGGTTGCCTAATCAAAGTAGAACATATACTCCAGCTTATATTAATGGGTTTTTACCAGAAATTAATTCTGCTATAAAAGATAAATCATTTTCAATTGGAATTAAAGGTAAAATTTCAGATTGGGATGTAGATTTTAGTAATACGTACGGTAAAAATGAATTTTTATACACAATAGGTAATACTTTTAATGCATCAATGGGAAATTCTTCTCCTACAACATTTGATGCTGGTGGATTTTCATTTGCTCAAAACACAACAAATTTAGATATAAGTAAGTTTTATGATGATGCTATGTCTGGAGTAAATATTGCTTTCGGAGCCGAATATCGAGTAGAAAATTATGAGATTATAGCAGGTGAAGAAGCTTCATATTCTCAATACACTGCAAGTGGAGAAATTATAACTACTGCATCTCAAGAACCTTTGGAAGACTTTTTTGGAAGTTCTAGACCTGGTGGTTCTCAAGTATTTCCTGGTTTTAGTCCAAAAAATGAACTTTCAAGAGGAAGAAGTAGTGTTGCAGGATATTTCGATGTAGAAGCTGATTTTTCTGAAAAATTTCTAGCTAGTTTTGCCTCGCGTTTTGAAGATTATTCAGATTTTGGATCTACATTAAATTTTAAATTAGCTACAAGATTAAAAGCGAGTGATAATACAAACATAAGAGCAGCATTTAATACTGGTTTTAGAGCTCCATCTTTACACCAATTAAATTTTAATTCTACTTCAACAATTTTCGATGCTAATGGAGATCCGCAAGAAGTAGGTACTTTTGCAAACGATAGTAGAGCTGCAGAATTATTAGGTATTCCGCAATTAAAAGAGGAAACTTCTAAAAGTGTTAGCCTTGGATTTACATCAAAAATACCATCTGCACATTTAACAATTACAGTAGACGGATACTGGGTTGGTATTGATGATAGGGTTGTGTATACAGGTCAATTTAAAGGTCCTGGAACAGGTACAGAGTTAGATAATTTATTAGCTCAAGCCAATGCAACAGCTGCTTCGTTTTTTGCAAATGCCATTGATACAGAGTCTAAAGGAATAGATATTGTTGTAACACATGATGTTATGGTTGGTAATACAACAAAATTAAAAACAGATTTATCAGGTACTTTTTCAAAAACTAAACAAGTTGGAGATATTAAAGCTTCTGAAGTATTAGAAGATGCAGGTTTAATAGGTACTTATTTTCCTGAAGACAGTAGAATTTATTTAGAAGAAGCTGTACCAAGAGCAAAAATTAATTTATCAAACAGTTTAACAACAGATAAATTTAATGTGTTTTTAAGAAATGTATGGTTTGGTGAAGTTACTGAAGCTACTACAACAGTTGAAAATCAACAAGTTTATGGGTCAAAAGTTGTTACAGATTTATCGGTAGGTTACCAACTTTCAAAAAGTACAACAGTTACTGTTGGTGCAAATAACCTTTTTGATATTTATCCAGATAAAACAATTGAAGGTAACAGAAGTTCTGGTAGATTTGACTGGTCACGAAGATCTCAACAATTTGGTATTAGTGGTCGTTTTCTTTTTGCAAGGCTAAATTTTATACTTAAATAAATAATAATATTAAAAATAGTTAGTAATTTTTAACTGAAATTACATAGCATAAAAAAAAGGACTTTGTTAAAAAGTCCTTTTTTTTATTTTAAAAATAGAGCAAAAAATTAAACTTTTTTCGTTCTAATAAGTAATTAAGATTTCCTTCATTTTGATAAGCTTCTTTTTCAAAACTTATATTTTTGTATGCTTTGTAATGGTTTTTGTGTTGAATTAAGCGAATTAAATACTCTGAAAAATACCAGATAAAAAACACAAACCAAAGCAATTCTTTTTGTTGTTGTATGTGAATTTTTTCATGATTTAATAAAAAATCATCGCTTTTTAAATCTTTTCGTTTCAGAAAAACAAAAGGATAAATAGTAAGTCCACTGTAATTTTTTGGAACCAAATATTTTGAAATAATAATCATAGCTAACTTTCTAAATCAAAAATCAAACCAAATTTACTGTATATTTGTGTTACCTAAAATAATGAAATAATTTGTAACCAATGACTTTCAAAGAACAAATTCAACAGGGAATTCCTTCAGAACTACCAAACTCTAAACAATACGATTTACATCTGAATCACGCTCCAAAGCGAAAAAATATTCTTACAAAAACTGAAAAAGAACTAGCAATTAGAAATGCACTTCGATATTTTGATAAAAAACATCATGTAATTTTAGCTAAGGAATTTATTGAAGAACTTGAGCAGTTTGGTCGAATTTATATGTATCGTTTTCGTCCAGATTATAAAATGTATGCACGTCCAATAAGCGAATATCCAGGTAACTGTGAGCAAGCAAAAGCTATTATGCACATGATTCAGAATAATTTGGATTATGCGGTAGCTCAACATCCTCATGAGTTAATAACTTATGGAGGAAACGGAGCTGTATTTCAGAATTGGGCGCAATATTTACTCACTATGCAGTATTTAAGTGAAATAACTAATGAGCAAACTTTAATAATGTATTCTGGTCATCCAATGGGATTATTTCCTTCACATAAAAATGCGCCAAGAGTTGTGGTTACAAATGGAATGATGATACCAAATTATAGCAAACCAGACGATTGGGAAAAATACAATGCTTTGGGAGTTACTCAATACGGGCAAATGACTGCTGGAAGTTATATGTACATTGGGCCTCAAGGAATTGTGCACGGAACTACAATTACTGTTTTAAACGCTGGAAGAAAAATTTCAAAAAATGGTGAAGGTTTAGCAGGTAAATTATTTGTTACTTCTGGTTTAGGTGGTATGAGTGGTGCACAACCAAAAGCTGGAAATATTGCTGGCTGTATTACAGTTTGTGCTGAAGTGAATCCGAAAATTACAGAGATTCGTTTATCTCAAGGTTGGATTGATGAGAAAATAACTGATTTAGATGAATTAGTGCAAAGAGTTAAAAAAGCAAAAAACAATAAAGAAGTTATTTCTATAGCTTACTTGGGAAATATTGTAAATGTTTGGGAAAAGTTTGCCGAGGTTGGCTTGTATGTAGATTTGGGTTCAGATCAAACTTCATTACACAATCCGTGGGCTGGAGGTTATTATCCGGTTGAATTAACTTTTGAACAAGCTAATGAAATGATGTCTAACAATCCAGAATTGTTTAAAGAAAAAGTTCAAGAAAGTTTACGTAGACAAACTGCTGCAATTAATAAACACACGTTAAAAGGAACGTACTTTTTTGATTATGGAAATGCATTTTTATTAGAAGCAAGTAGGGCAGGAGCAACGGTATACAAGAATAAAAAAGGAGATTTTTGCACAGTAAATGAAGTTGAGATGGGTAGTGAAGCCTTTGCTTATCCAAGTTATGTCCAAGATATTATGGGGCCAATGTGTTTTGACTATGGTTTTGGTCCTTTCCGTTGGGTGTGTACTTCAGCAAATCCAGAAGATTTATTAAAAACAGATCAAATTGCTTGTGAAGTTTTAGAAGAAATTAGAAAAAACTCACCAAAAGAGATTCAGCAACAAATGACTGATAATATTCAGTGGATTAAAGGTGCACAAGAAAATAAACTAGTTGTAGGTTCGCAAGCGCGTATTTTATATGCTGATGCTGAAGGAAGAACAAAAATTGCTACTGCATTTAACAATGCTATAAAAAATGGTGAGATTTCCGAGCCAATTGTATTAGGAAGAGATCATCACGATGTTTCTGGAACAGATTCACCCTACAGAGAAACCTCAAATATTTATGATGGCTCACAGTTCACTGCAGATATGGCTATTCAAAATGTAATTGGAGATAGTTTTAGAGGTGCAACTTGGGTCTCTATTCATAATGGAGGTGGAGTTGGTTGGGGAGAAGTTATAAATGGTGGTTTTGGTATGGTTCTTGATGGTAGTATAGAAGCAGAAAAGCGTTTAAAAAGTATGCTTTTTTGGGATGTTAATAACGGTATTTCACGTAGAAATTGGGCAAGAAATAAAGGGGCAACATTCGCTATAAAAAGAGCAATGGAAGTTGAGCCAAAATTAAAAGTAACTTTACCCAATTTAGTTGACGATATGGTAATTAATAATTTATTCTAATTCTAAAATAATTAATATGAAAGCATTTAAAATACTTCCGTTAGTGTTACTTTTTATAGTGGCATCGTGCAGTTCTGTTCGAGTTACAAGTGATTATGATACTTCAACTGATTTTTCAAAATATAAAACATTTGCTTTTTATAAAAAAGGAATTGATAAAGCAGAAATTTCGGATTTAGATAAGCGTAGAATTTTAAAAGCTGTTGAAAGTGAGTTAATAGCAAAAGGATTTACAAAATCTGAAAATCCAGATTTGCTAGTTAATATTTTTACAAAAGCACGTCAAAAAGTTGATGTTTACAACAATAATAATTTTTATCACGGATGGCATCCTTGGTATTATGGAGCAAATTTTGGTATGCATATTTCAAAATATACTGAAGGAACTTTGTTTGTAGATTTAATTGATACAAACTCTAAAGAGTTGGCATGGCAAGGAATAGGAAGTGGAGCTTTAACAACATCTTACCATGTTGATAAAAAAGAAGCAAGAATAAAAGAATTTGTTGCTGAAATTATGGCAAAATATCCTCCAACAATAGAAAATAAAAAATAATTTATTTACTAGATTTAAATAAAATTAACATTAGTTAACTAAAACACTCTGAAATTTCAGAGTGTTTTTTTATACATTTGCCATTAATGGAATTTAAAAAGCCAAATCCTTTAGAAGAAGGAGATTATTATATAAACGAGCAAGGATTTCGTGTTTTTACAAAGCAATACCATATAAAACGTGGTTATTGTTGTAAAAATGGATGTAAACATTGTCCGTACGGATATGATAAAAAAACAGATTCATTTAAAAAATAAATTATGATTAAAAGAATAGTATTAGTTGCAGTAATTTTTTCATTTACAGCGTGTGCTGAATTGCAACAAGTAGTAAGTCAATTGCCTACAAGTACTGGAGTTGGGATTACAAACGAGCAAATAGGAAACGGTTTAAAAGAGGCTTTAAACAAAGGAATTACAGAAAGAGTTAATTTGTTAGGAGCAGAAAATGGATTTTTTAAAAATGAATTAGTTAAAATAGTTTTACCAGAAGAATTACAAAAAGTTGACAATACCTTACGAAAAATTGGTTTGTCTAGTGTAGCAGACGAAGGTTTAAAAGTGCTGAATAGAGCTGCAGAAGATGCAGTAGGTGAAGCTATTCCAATTTTTGTAGATGCTGTAAAAGATATGACATTTGCAGATGCTAAAAATATTTTATTAGGAGACAAAAATGCGGCTACAACATATTTACAAACGAAAACTTCAGAAGCATTGTATCAAAAATTTCAGCCAATTATTAATAATTCTTTTGCAAAAGTTGGTGCTGATAAAATATGGACAAACTTAATTACTAAATACAATAATTTACCATTAACAAATAATGTAAACCCTGATTTAACTGCATATGTTACAGGAGAAGCTTTAAAAGGTGTTTATACTATGGTTGAAGTTGAAGAGGCAGAAATTAGAACTAAAGTAAGTAGTAGATCAACTGATTTACTTAAAAAAGTATTTGCATTACAAGATTAATTTTTTAAATGAAAAAGTTATTTTTAATAATATTATTTGGATTTTCAATTTCAACTTTTGCCCAAAAGGTAAGAGGCGATAAAGTTGAAATTGAAAATTATATTGCAAAAAAATGGGATGTAGAGTATGCGCTAATGAGTGGTTTGGTTATAAAAAAACTACCTTTAAAAACAGATTTTGAAATTTCATTAACTAAAAATGGAACTTTCCAAATTAATAAACTTTCTGGAGAAGTTATAAAAGGAACTTGGGTTTATAATTCACTAAAGCATTATATTATACTTTTAAGTAATGAAAATATAATTGGCAAAATAGCTAAATTAGAATCAAATAAAATGGAACTAATTTTTATTAGTGATAAAGATTCAAATTCAAACCTAGCAGATATTAAAGCTATTTTAAAACCATTTTAAAAATGACTTTCAAGTTTTTTGTGTAGCTCTTTAAAATAATCAAAGGCTAAAAGCATTCTTGATCCAAACCAACTAAACATTTCTCCATCTCCAAAAACAGTAATTGATCTATTGGTAAATGAGCCAATTTCCATGGCGTGTTTGTCTTCAAATTTGTAAGGTTCAGAAGAAAAAATAAGCACATCTGGATCACCTTCCCATCTAATTTTTTCAATGTTTATTTTAGGGTAGCGGCTCATGTGCCCATAAATATTATCAAATTTATTAAGCTTTAAAATTTCATTTATATATGTGTCGTTTCCAGCAACCATCCAAGGGTTAGCCCATATAAAATAAGCAACTTTTCTTATTGGCTTATTTTTCATGTATTCTTTAAAATCGGCTAATTTGTATTCAATTTTATGAGCCATATTATCACTTTCAGTTCTTCTATTTAAAATAGAGCCTAAATGTAATATTAAGTCTATTGAATCTTGAATTGTATTTACATCTGAAAAGTACGTAGGTGCAATTTTCTCTAATTCAGGAAGCATTTCATAAGAGTTCTCTTCTTTATTGCATAAAATAAAATCAGGTTTTAATTCCTTTATTTTTTCATAGTCTACTTTTTTTGTGCCGCCAACAATAACTTTAGTAGATTTTAAATTAAAAGGATGTACACAAAAATTTGTGATTCCAATAATTTCATTTTCTAAAGCTAAATCATATAATAATTCAGTTTGTGAAGGAACCAGTGAAACTATTTTTTTTGGTGTACTTTTTAAAAGTATTTCTCTACCAATTTGATCTTTAATTGTTTTCATTTAGAATTTGCTCCATTTGTTGTTGTAATTTCAGTGCTTCTTTTTGTGCGGATTTTGCAAAATTTTCATCTTTTTTAGCATAAATAATACCTCTTGATGAATTTATAAGCAATCCACAATCTTTATTTAAACCATAGTTACAAACATCTTGTAAATTTCCACCTTGTGCGCCAACACCTGGTACTAATAAAAAGTGATTTGGAACTATTTTTCTAATTTCTTCAAAATATTCAGCTTTAGTTGCTCCAACAACAAACATTAAATTTTCTGAATTTTTCCAAGTTAAAGCAGTTTCTAAAACTTCTTTATAAATTTCTTGTTTGTCAGTTTTTAAACCTTGAAAATCTAATCCTCCTTTATTTGAGGTTAAAGCTAATAGAATAGTTGTTTTATTTTTAAATGCTAGAAATGGTTCTACAGAGTCACTTCCCATATAAGGTGCAACAGTCACAGAATCAAAGTTTAAATCTTCAAAAAATGCTTTTGCATACATGGTTGACGTGTTTCCAATATCACCACGTTTTGCATCAGCAATTGTGAAAATTTCAGGGTAATTAGTGTTAATATAGTTTATTGTTTTTTCTAAAGCTTTCCAACCTTTAATTCCGTATGCTTCGTAAAATGCAGTGTTAGGTTTATAGGCAACGGCTAAATAATGTGTGGCATCAATTATTTGTTTGTTGAATTCAAAAATTGGATCTTCTTTGGTTAATAAGTGAGGAGGTATTTTATCTAAATCTACATCTAAACCAATACATAAAAACGATTTTTTCTTTTGAATTTGTTCAATAAGTTCTTGTCTATTCATAACTTAAAATAAAGATGCTGCAAAAGTAAACATTTTAATAGTTTCAGTTATATTTGTTATCAAATTTTAATTTTTGTTTAAATACATTTTATATAAACTATTTTATGGAATTTTGACGTTGTTCGGTGTAATAACAGTCATTTTTTTGTTGTTTAATGTGTTGCCTGGTGATCCAGCTCAAATGATGTTAGATCAACGTGAAGACAGTGAGCAATTAGAAAATATTAGAAAAAAATATGGTTTTGATCAGCCAGTTTCTACACAATATTTATATTATTTAAACGATTTATCACCAATTTCAATTCATAGTACTAAAGAAGATAATTATACATTTTTAGACTCTTCAAAATATACTTATACCGAACTATTTTCAGTAGGAAGTAAAATAACAGTTTTAAAATATCCATATTTACGCAAATCTTTTCAAAAAACAGATAAAAATGTTTCAGAAGTAATTAAAGAAACTTTACCAAATACTGCAATTTTAGCAGTTTCGGCAATTGTTATAGCTATTTGTATTGGGATATTTTTTGGAGTTATTTCAGCCATTTATAAAGATACGTTTATTGATAGAATAATAGCAGTAATAAGCACTTTAGGAATGAGTGTTCCTTCATTTTTTTCAGCAATATTATTTGCTTGGTTATTTGGTTTTGTATTAAATAAATACACCAATTTAAATATGACGGGCAGTTTGTATGAAGTAGATGATTTTGGAGAGAAAATTTATATTCAATGGAAAAATTTAATATTACCAGCTTTTGTTCTAGGAATTAGACCTTTAGCTGTTGTAATTCAGTTAATGAGAAATTCGTTATTAGAAGTACTTGGTCAAGATTATATTAGAACTGCAAAAGCAAAAGGACTTTCAACAATTAAAGTTATTAGAACTCATGCATTAAAAAACGCATTAAATCCGGTTGTAACTGCTGTTTCTGGCTGGTTTGCTTCCATGTTGGCTGGAGCTGTTTTTGTTGAGTATATTTTTAATTGGAATGGTTTGGGTAAAGAAATTGTAAATGCTTTAAACACGTTAGATTTACCTGTAATTATGGGAAGTGTTTTAGTAATAGCTTCTATGTTTATTATTATCAATATTTTAGTAGATATTATTTATGGAATTTTAGATCCTAGAATCTCTTTAAAATAAACGAAAACGAATTCGTATTATAATGATAATTAGTAGTTAACCACTAAATTTATTGATTAATTTTGTAAGAAATTATAACCTAAAAACGATATAATGAGAACTAAAATAGTAGCAGGAAACTGGAAAATGAACAACGATTTAGATGCATCTAAAAAGTTAGTTAAAAAAGTTGCCAAAAAAGTAAAAGGAAAAAAATTAAAAAACACAAGAGTTATAGTTGCTCCAACATTTGTTAGTTTAGAAAGAGTATCAAAAAAAGCTAGCGGAACACCTGTTGAAGTAGCGGCACAAAATATGCATTTTGAAAAAAGTGGTGCTTTTACTGGAGAAATTTCAGCAGATATGTTAAAAAGCGTAGGTGTAGAAATAGTTATTTTAGGACACTCTGAAAGAAGAGAATATTTTGGTGAAACTGATGCTTTATTGGCAAAAAAAGTTGATACTGCTTTAGCTAACAAAATGGAAGTTATTTTCTGTTTTGGTGAAGTTTTAGAAGATAGAAAATCAGATAAGCATTTTGATGTTGTTGAGAGTCAAATTAAAAATGGTTTATTTCATTTAGAAGCTAAAGCCTGGAAAAATATAGTGTTGGCATATGAACCAGTTTGGGCAATTGGAACTGGTGAAACTGCAAGTCCAGAGCAAGCTCAAGAAATGCATGCATTTATTAGAAAAATTGTTGCTGATAAATATTCAGCTGAATTAGCTGATGATGTTACCATTTTATACGGTGGAAGTTGTAAGCCTGGAAATGCTAAAGAAATCTTTTCTAAAAAAGATGTTGATGGTGGATTAATTGGTGGAGCAGCTTTAAATGCTGATGATTTTGAAGCAATTATTGATGCTATCTAATTTATAGATACAACTATAAAAAAAGTATAAATGAAATTCCTTGAATTATATATTTAATTCAGGGAATTTTTATTTTAAATAATACACTAAATTTGTAATTCAAAATAAAAAAATGGTAGATAATATTTATATTTCATATACATTTAAAGTGAACCCTTTACAACCTGTAACTGAAATTTTAATTGCGGAATTAGGTTTTGCTGGGTTTGAAAGTTTTGTTGAAAATGAAAGTGGAGTAATAGCTTACATTCAGCAAACAGATTGGAATGAAGAAATTTTAGAGGATATTCAAATATTAAAATCTGATGAGTTTGAAATTTCATTTGAAAAAGAAGTAATCGAACAAACCAACTGGAATAGCGAATGGGAAAAGAATTTTAACCCTATTCAGGTTGATGATTTGGTTAGTATTAGAGCACCTTTTCACAACAATCCAAATTTAAAATACGATATAGTTATTGAACCAAAAATGAGTTTTGGAACCGGTCATCATGAAACTACACACATGATGGTTCAACATTTATTGGATATGGATTTAACCAATAAAAAAGTGTTGGATATGGGATGTGGAACTGGGATTTTAGCAATTTTTGCTGAAATGAAAGGTGCAAACCCAATAGATGCTATTGATATTGATAATTGGTGTTATTTAAATTCTATTGAAAATGCTGAAAGAAATAACTGTAAAAACATTTCAGTTTATGAAGGTGATGCTTCGTTATTAATAAATAAAAAATACGATATAATTATTGCAAACATTAATCGTAATATTTTATTAAATGACATGCAAGCTTATATGAATTGTTTGGCTGAAGACGGAACTATCTTATTTAGTGGTTTTTATCAAGAAGATATTCCAATTATAGATGCTGAAGTCTCCAAATACGGTTTAAAAATTGATAAAATTATTGAGCGTAATAATTGGGTTGCTTTAAAATATAAACATTAATAAAATGATTTTATACTCAGGGTCATATACTGAAGAGGTTGGACCAGGATTGTCTGGAAAAGGAAAAGGTATTTGTTGCTTTTATTTTGATGGTGAAACAGGAAAAATTGATTTGTTTCATACATTAATAACTAGAAATTCTAGTTTTATAACTATCTCAAAAAATAAAAAGTATTTATATAGTTTTCAGGAAGTTAGTAGTGATAAAAAACCAGTTGTTTTAGCATTTTTTATTCAAGAAGATTGCTCATTACAACCAATTGATCAACTCCAAATTTCTGGAGGTCTTCCTTGCCATCTTTCATTAATAAATAACGATAAAAATTTAGCAGTTGCTTGTTACCAAAAAGGAATAGTCTATAATATTCCTATAGACGAAAACGGGAAATTTGCACAAGATTTTCAAACTTTAGAACACAAAGGAATAGGCATTCATAAAGAAAGACAAGAATGTGCGCATGCACATATGGTTTGTGAGCAAGGCAATCAAATTTTTGTTCCAGATTTAGGAATAGATAAAATAGTTGTGTACAATTTAATAGCGAATAAGCTAGTTGAAAATTACAAAGTAGAAACACCTTTAGGTTTTGGGCCTAGGCATTTAGTGTTTCATCCTTCAAAAAAATACGCTTTTGTAATGAATGAATTAACTAGTAAAATTTCAGTTCTTAAAAAAGTTAAAAACAAGTTTCAAGTTCTAGAAAATATTAATTCTTTACCAGAATTATATAAAGGAATTCCTTCGGGAGCAGCTATAAAAATTAGTGATGATGGAAACTTTATTTATGCCTCAAATAGAGGGAGTAATACAATTGCAATTTTTAGCTTTAATCAAGAAAATGAAGAATTATTATTAGTTAATCAACAAGAAACTTTTGGAGAAACACCAAGAGATTTTATTATTTCTCCAAGTGGAAAATGGTTAGTTGTTGCAAACCAAGATTCGAATAATATAGTTGTATTTAAAAGAAATTTAGAAACAGGTTTATTAGTAAAACATATTGAAAATAAGCAAGCTAAATCTGTAGTTTGTTTAAAATGGTTATAAAAATTCATTTTTTTTTATAAATTTGAAACTGTTATGAGTACAAAAAAAAAGATACAGGAAGAAGTTGATGTTTTAGAGCAAGAAACTAATTTAAACGAAATTGTTTTATTTAACGATGATGTAAATACATTTGATTTTGTTATTGATTCGTTAATTGATGTTTGTGAACATACATTAGAACAAGCCGAGCAATGTACAATTTTGGTGCATTACAAAGGTAAATGTACCGTAAAAACAGGTGAATATAAAGATTTAGAACCTCGTTGTACAGCATTATTAAACAGAGGTCTTTCAGCTGAAATTATTTAAAAAATAAGAGAAAAATTAATTAGTCAATTAAACTATTAAATAAAAATTAAAACTATGTATTTAATTAATGTCCTTGCTAAACCAACAAAAGAAAGCGATCAATTTGACAAAGTAGTTGGAGCTTATGTTAGTATTTATATTGATTTTAAAGATATTGATGGAGCATATGAATTGGCAAAATTCTATGTTGTTGAAGAAGGTTGGGAAATTGAAGAAGTAGAAGAAGAGTATTTTTCTATAGATTCTGAAAATGATGTTGATAATGAGGATATAGAATTGTATGAAGAAGCTTTGGAATACGGATTTTCAATGATATTTAATTGTTATGAATCTGAAGATTAATGATAAGGAAAGATTACTTTATTTTTAAAGTATTAAGATAACTAGATTAAAAAAAAATCTCGCATTTGCGAGATTTTTTTCTTCTTATAAAGGAATATTTCCATGTTTTCGTTTTGGAAGGTTTACTTCTTTACCTTCAAGCATTTGAAATGTTTTAATTAATTTTCTTCGTGTGTTTTTTGGATAAATTACTTCATCAATAAAACCACGTCTAGCAGCTCTGTATGGATCCGCAAATTTACTAGCATACTCTGCTTCTTTTTCTCTCCATTTTGTTTCAGGATTATCTGATGCTGCAATTTCTTTTCTAAATATAATTTCAGCAGCACCTTTTGCTCCCATAACAGCAATTTCAGCAGTAGGCCAAGCAAAATTCATATCAGCACCAATGTGTTTAGAATTCATTACATCGTAAGCTCCACCATAAGCTTTACGAGTTATAACTGTTACTTTTGGTACTGTTGCTTCGCTTAAAGCATATAATAATTTTGCTCCATTTTTAATAATTCCATTCCACTCTTGGTCTGTTCCTGGTAAAAAACCAGGCACGTCTACTAAAACTAATAATGGAATATTAAAGCAATCGCAGAATCTTGTAAAACGCGCGCCTTTAATAGAACTGTTGGTGTCTAAACATCCTGCAAGTTGCATTGGTTGGTTTGCAACAATTCCTATACTTCTACCAGCAATTCTAGCAAAACCAACAATTATATTTTCGGCAAAATCTTTATGAATTTCAAATAATGAATCTTCGTCAATAATACCTTTAATAACATTGTGCATATTATATGGTTTAGAAGTGTCTTCTGGAACAATTCCAATTAAATGCTCGCGTAGTTCTTCACCCAATTCGTAAGCAACTTTTTTTGTTGTTTCACGATTGTTTTGAGGCATATAGCTCAATAATTTTCTAACATCTTGTAAGCATTGAATATCATTTGCTGATGTTAAGTGTGCAACACCAGATTTTGTTGAATGTGTACTAGCTCCACCAAGTTCTTCTGAAGTTACCTCTTCATTAGTTACGGTTTTAACTACGTTAGGTCCAGTTACAAACATATAACTTGTTTCTTGAACCATAATTGTAAAATCTGTCATTGCTGGTGAGTATACAGCTCCACCAGCGCAAGGCCCCATAATTGCAGATATTTGTGGAATTACTCCTGAAGATTGTACGTTTCTATGAAAAATATCGGCATAACCACCAAGAGATTTAACACCTTCTTGAATTCTTGCTCCACCAGAATCATTTAATCCAATACAAGGTGCTCCAACTTTGACAGCTGCATCCATAATTTTACATATTTTTTCGGCATGAGTTTCAGATAAGGCTCCACCAAAAACAGTAAAATCTTGTGCAAATACGTAAACTAATCGTCCATCTATTGTTCCGTAACCAGTTATAACACCATCACCAAAATAAATTTGTTTTTCCATTCCAAAGTCAGTAGTTCGGTGAGTTACTAAAACTCCTATTTCTTCAAAAGAGCCTTCATCTAATAAATATTCAATACGTTCACGTGCAGTTAACTTCTTTTTTTTATGTTGTTTTTCTATTCTTTTTTCACCACCACCTAAATGAGCTAAAGCAACTCTTTTGTCTAGATGTTCAATTTTTGAAACCATTTTTCTTATTTTCATAATATAAGTTTTAGGTGATTAATGTTTTGGGACTCTTAATATTTTTTGATCTTCAAAATATAGTTTTAAAGCAACTAAAGCGGCAATTTTTGCTTTTTCTTCAGATCTTTTTTGAAGTTTTTCTGGAGTATAATAATTTTTTACAAAATGAGTGTCAAATTTTCCAGTTCTAAAAGCTTCATGTTCACAAACAAATTTTCCAAATGGCAGGGTAGTTTGAGCGCCTTCAATTTTATAGTCTTCAATGGCGTCTATCATTAATTGTATAGCTTCTTCTCTTGTATTACCATAGGTAATTAATTTTGAAAGCATAGGGTCGTAATAAATAGGAATGTCCATTCCTTCTTCAAAGCCATCGTCAACTCTAATTCCTTTTCCTTTAGGCGGTTGATAAGTTGTTAATGTTCCAACACTTGGCAGAAAGTTGTTTAAAGGATCTTCTGCATAAACTCTTAATTCAATAGCATGACCATTAATTTTTAAATCTTCTTGATTTATAGTTATTGCTTCACCACAAGCAATTCTAATTTGCTGCTCAACCAAATCTACTCCAGAAATTAATTCTGTAACTGGATGCTCAACCTGAAGGCGAGTATTCATTTCTAAAAAGTAAAAATTTAGATTTTTATCAACTAAAAATTCAACAGTACCAGCACTTAAATAATTACAAGATTTAGCAACATCTACAGCTGCTTGTCCCATTTTTTTTCTTAATTCTGGAGTTAGAATTGAAGAAGGGGCTTCTTCAACTACTTTTTGATGTCTACGTTGTACACTACATTCTCTTTCAAAAAAATGTAATACTTTTCCGTGAGAATCGGCTAGAATTTGAATTTCAATATGGCGAGGCGATGTAATATATTTTTCAACAAAAACAGAACCATCACCAAAAGCTGAAGTTGCTTCAGAAATAGCACGTTCCATTTGTTTTTGAACATCTTTTTCATGTTCTACTATACGCATACCTTTTCCACCGCCGCCTGCAGCTGCTTTAATTAAAATAGGAAAACCAATTTGTTTTGCTATTTCTACTGCTTCTTTTGGATCTGTTATAGCTCTGTCTACTCCAGGAACCATAGGGATATTGTAATTTTTCACAGCATCTTTTGCTGCTAATTTATCTCCCATAGTTTTAATGGCGTATGATTTTGGTCCAATAAAAATAATATTATTGTCTTCGACAAGTTTTGCAAAATCTGCATTTTCACTTAAAAAGCCATATCCTGGATGAATTCCGTCTACATGTAATTTTTTACAAACTTCAATTATTTTTTTACCAACTAAATACGATTTGTTTGAAGGTGCTTCACCTATACAAATAGCTTCATCTGCAAATCTTACGTGCGGAGCGTTTCTATCGGCTTCAGAAAACACGGCTACTGTTTTTATACCCATTTTTCTAGCTGTTTTCATAACTCTTATAGCTATCTCACCTCTATTTGCTATTAATATTTTTTTCATAATGCTTTGTGAATTAGTATAATTAATTAAGCTATTTCTATCATTAATTCGCCTTTTTCAACGGTTCCATTTTTATTTATATTAATGGATTTAATTATTCCATCTTTTGGAGCACTTATAGCATTTTCCATTTTCATTGCTTCCAAAATAAGCAGCGTGTCACCTTCTTTTACTTCTTGTCCTTCTTTTACATTTATACTTAAAATCATACCTGGCATAGGAGCCTTAACATTGTTAGATTTTTTTGTAGAACCTAAAGAGAAGCCCATTTCTTTTACAAGTTGGTCTAATTGGTTAGAGATATCTATAGTATGTGTGATTCTATTTACGGTAATTATATATTTTCTATTATAAAAATCAGCTTTATTAAGCTTTACGCTAAAAGATTCTCCATTTTGTATAACATGAAACTTATTATTTGAGAGTTTTAATAAGTCTAATTGATAAGCGTCTCGAGTTTTTAAATCAAATTCAAAAGACTCATCGACTTTAACTTTGAATTTTTTTTCCATATTGCTTAATTTTAGATGTGTTATTCAATAAAATATTGAATACTATAAAGTTTCCTTTTTTTTGAATAAAAAACACTGATTTAAGTCATTAAATTGTGAAAACATTTTTTTGAGGTTAAAATAGAGTGTTGAATTAGTGAATTGCTAAAAGATTAGTTTTTAAGTATATAAAAAATTATTTCTTTTTATATATGGATATTAAATGAATAGCTTTTTTTTAATAAATAAACTTAATAATGTGTATATTTAACATTGAAAGCGTCACTAAAACGTTTTCGGTGTTAATATAGAATATAAAATAGTAAAATGTGTTGTAAAATATTTTAAATTTTAGTTGTTATTTAGCATT
This sequence comes from Lutibacter sp. TH_r2, assembly GCF_033101135.1. NCBI lineage: Bacteria > Pseudomonadati > Bacteroidota > Flavobacteriia > Flavobacteriales > Flavobacteriaceae > Lutibacter > Lutibacter sp. TH_r2. The sequence continues at coordinate 409,746 of NZ_JAWMPV010000001.1, read as the reverse complement.
ATAATTTAAACAGTTAAAATTATGAGTTTAAAAAAGCAATTTTTAAAAAGCAAACCTGTATGTAAGGTAACTTTTTCTTTAGATAAAAGTGAAGTTGAAGGAGCTGAAAAAGTGCAAGTATTAGGATCATTTAACGATTGGAATGTTGAAGAAGGTGCAGTAATGAAAAAATTTAAAAATGGAAATTTTAAAGTTACTCTTGATTTACCAACAGAAGGTGAGTATCAATTTAAATATTTAGTTGATGGAGCAAGTTGGATAAACGATTCAGAAGCTGATAAATATGTAAGTAATGGAATTGCAGCAGAAGAAAATTCAGTTGTTGTAATATAAAAATATAATTGGTTAAGTTTCATTATTATAGCTACACGCTATGTTAATGTTAATTTTTAGGTGTAAAAAGGCTTTATTTTTAATAAAGTCTTTTTTTTTGTGCTTAATTTTCTGAAGATTTCTTGGTGTTAAGTTTAGTATATGATATATTATTAAAAATAAGGTTTATAAAAATTTGCACTCTGGTACAAAGTGATTTAGTTTGAGTTAGGCACAAAAAAAAAGGAAACTCTTTTTGAATATGAATTTCCTTCTTTAACTACTAACTAAAAAAATCAAAAACATTACCTAAATAGGTTAAGTAATGAAATATGAGACAAATTTAAGCGGAACTTTCTACATAAACACTGACTTATATCAGTTATTGAAAAAATAATTTAAAAATATTTAATTTATTTTAAAACGGTATTCATTTAGAGACCTTTAAGTAAAAATAAAAAAAACCATTTCAATTTGAAATGGTTTTTTTTAAATTATTATATTACTTTTTTATTAAAGTTTAAATACTTTTTCTAAAGCAATCCATTTTTCACCATCTTTAGCCCAAGGAAGTTCTTGTTGATAATCCCACATTAAATTTTCCCACTCTTGTACTTTAGGATTGTTTGCGTCCATTTCTGCCTTTTTAACGGGATCAAAAGTTTCATCTACTTCCATTATCATAAACATTCTATTTCCTGTTAAATAGATTTCCATATCAACTATACCAGCATCTTTAATACTTTTAGTTATTTCTGGCCAAGCGTTTCCAGCGGCATGGTATTCTTTATATTCTGCAATCAATTTTGGATTGTCTTTTAGATCACATGAATAGCAATATCTTTTTGTGCTCATAATTTTATTTTTTTGATAATTTCATTGTTTTATATCCGTAAAGCGAAACAACAGCTAAACAAATTAATGGTAATATAAAAGAGAAGTTTACTTCAGGTATAAAACCTAAAACCTTTACATCAGAAAATCCTGATCCTCCCCAATCTAAAATACTTCCTTGTAATACTGGCATTAATGCTCCACCTACAATTGCCATTACTAAACCAGCTGAACCTATTTTTGCTTCATCACCCATATCTTTTAATGCAATACCATAAATTGTTGGAAACATTATTGACATGAATACTGAAATAGCTACTAATGAAATTAATCCGGCCATACCAGATAGTAAAATGGCTCCAGAAGCACATATAACTCCTCCAATTCCAAATAGCATTAATAGTTTTGATGGGTTTATGGATTTCATTAAAGCTGTACCAATCCATCTACCTATTAAAAATGATACCATTGCAGCAACATTAAAATAGGTAGCGGTTAATTCCATTCCATATGTTTCGTTAATATTGTCGACGTATTGGAATATATAAGTCCAGCACATAATTTGAGCTCCAACATAAAATGCTTGGGCTATTACTCCAAACACATAGTTTTTATTTGCAAATAATTTTGAGAAAGATTCTGATAATCCCATTTTATCTTCTTTTGCTGTTTTTGGCATTTTTGTAAAGATAATAATGGTCATAATAGCCAATACTAATACTCCTAAACCAATGTATGGTAAACTAATTACACCTAAATCATTTTCTCTAATAGCTGCTAATTCTTCAGAAGTTAAAGCATTGTAAGCCTCTGTTGTATAATCGTCAGAACGTAAGGCTCCAATTACAAATACTTGAGCAATTATCATTCCCGTTAATGATCCAATTGGATTAAAAGCTTGAGCTAAATTTAAACGTTGTGTAGCTGTTTCTTTATCACCCATCATTAAAATTAATGGATTAGAAGTAGTTTCTAGAAATGCTAAACCACAAGTAATTACCCATAGCGAAATTAGAAAGTAATTAAATTGCTCGTTTGCAGCTGCAGGGTAAAAAAGAAATGCACCAGTTGCGTAAAGTATCAATCCTAATATAATTCCAGATTTGTAGCTATATTTTCTAATAAATAATGCTGCAGGTAATGCCATAAAGAAATACCCAAAGTAAAATGCAAATTGAACAAGAGATGCTTGAACATTTGAAAGTTCTGGCATCACTTTTTTAAATGCTGAAACCATAGGGTTAGTTAAATCGTTAGCAATTCCCCAAAGGGCAAACAATGAAGTGATAATGATAAAAGGAAATAATAGTTCCTTTCTTACTACAGGTATTTTGGTTAATTTATTCATATTTGTTTTGGTTATTTAAGATGTGTAAAAATAAAAAAACACAAACCTTTCATTTGAATGGTTTGTGCATTTTTATAGAACATATGTGTTTTAATTTCTATTCTGTAAGAAGTGACCTGTCTAAATGGACATATCCACCATCAACTGTAATAAATTGACCAGTTGTATGTGATGATTTTTCTGAAATAGTAAACAAACAAGTATCCGCAATTTCATCTGGTGTAGTCATTCTATTCTCTAAAGGAATTTTCTTTACAATAGATTTTAATTTTTCTTCACCGTTTTCTAACGTTTTTATCCAAGCATCGTATGCTGGAGTCCAACTTTCAGCAATAATAATTGCATTAGAACGAATCCCAAATTTAATTAAATCTACAGCCCATTCTCTAGTTAAACCTAAAACACCACCTTTTGAAGCAGCATAACCTGAAGTTCCACCTTGACCAGTTAAACCAACTTTAGAACCAATGTTAAGAATATTTCCTTTTGAAGCTTTTAAAAATGGTAACGCGTGTTTTACAACTAAAAAGTAGCTTACCATATTTAATTTTAATGAATTCATAAATTCATCGTAAGAAGCATCTAAACCAACACCATCATTTACACCAACATTGTTAATTACAGCATCAATTTTTCCATATTTGTCAGTAATAGTTTTGATTGCTTTTTCAATTTCATCAGGATTTGTAACGTCTGTTTGACAAAATGTTGCGTCTATTCCTTTTTCTTGAAGTTCTTTAACATATTCAAAACCTCTTGCATTTCTATCTATAATTGCAGGAACAGCTCCTTCTTCAGCTAAATGTTGAAGAATTGTTTCTCCTATGCTTCCTTTGATACCTGCGGCACCAGATATAACAACTACTTTTCCTTTTAAATTTAAGTCCATTGTTTATTTTATATTGTAGAATATTGTAGCATTTTCACCCATAATAGAGGCTTGTTCTGTTGAACTTAATTGTGCTATAAATTCTGTTACTAATTCTTTTATTTTTTTATAATTTCCTGCCACCAAGCAAACTGGCCAATCTGATCCAAACATAATTTTTTTCCAACCAAAAGCAACAAAAACCAATTTCATATATGGTGTTATTTGTTCTGGTGTCCAAGTTGTGTAATCAGCTTCAGTTACCATTCCTGAAAGTTTACAGTACACATTTTCACATTTTCCAATTTCGAACATTAAAGCTGCCCAACCATCGTAAAAACCATCTTTTATATATGGTTTTGCAATATGATCTATCACAAATTTTTGATTTGGAAATTTTTTTACCAATTCTAAAACTGCTCCTAATTGATGTGGAAAAACTAAAATATCATAGGTGAAATCATATTTTTCTAACGCTGCAATTCCTCGTAAGAAATCTGGGCGTAACAAAAAATTATGATCTGGTTCACCTTGTACAACGTGTCTAAAACCTTTCAGTTTTGGATACTTGCTGTATTCTTTTAAAACTTCTTCAATATTTTCAGCTCGTAAATCTACCCAACCAACAATTCCTTTAATAAAATCGTTTTTATCGGCTAAATCTAAAAGAAAATCAGTTTCTTCTAACGTTTGATCTGCTTGTACAGCAACACAACCATCAATTCCATTTTCAGCATACACTTTTTGTAAATCAGAAGGCATAAAATCTTTTCGAATTACCGACATAGCGTCGTCAATCCAATCGTGTTTTACGGGTTCGTATTTCCAAAAATGCTGATGCGAATCAATAATCATATTTCTAAAATTATTTTACAAAAGCGTCTAAAGTCGCTTTCATACCATTGTTTAAAATTGCTTCTAAATGTGTTGTGACTTCTTCTTGAAGACCATCAATTTCAGTTAAATCTGTTCCCCAGAAATCTTTATTAGATAATGTTTTTTCAGCAACTTCAACAAAATTATTATTAGCCCAAGCTTCTTTAAAGAAATCTAATACAGCAGCATCATCTTTTAATGCAATTTCAGTTCCATTTCTATCACCTTTATAAAAAGTAATTAATGCAGCTAAAGAGAATAATAAGTTTTTAGGTAACTCATTTTTACGTTTTACATATTCTAATACAGAAGGTAAAACTCTTGTTTTATATTTTGAAATAGAATTTAATGAAATACTCATTAATTCGTGTGCTAAATAAGGGTTTCTAAAACGGTCTAACACATCTGCAGAAAACTGACTTAATTCTTCAGCAGGTAAATCTAATGTTGGAGAAATATCGTTGAATAAGGCATTTTTTAAGAATTTACCTACAACTTCATCTTCTAAAGATTCACGAACTCTATCAATTCCGTATAAATATCCAACAGGAACTAGGGTAGTGTGAGCACCATTTAAAATACGCACTTTTCTTGTTCTGTAAGGTTCCATATTGTCTGTAAATACAACATTTAAACCACAAGCTTCAGAAGGAAATTCATCTTTAACAGATTCAGGTCCTTCAATAACCCATAAATGGAATTGTTCACCTTCAACCACTAAATTATCTTTATAACCTAATTCTTTAGTAATAGCATCCATTTTATCTCTTGGATATCCTGGTACAATTCTATCAACTAACGTATTACAGAAAATATTGTCTTCATTAATCCATTCAACAAACTCATCACCTAAATTCCAGTCTGTAGCGTATTGTAGGATTATTTTTTTTAAGTTATCTCCATTACGGTCAATTAATTCACAAGGAATTACAATTAAACCTTTGTCTGAAGCACCATTAAATATTTGGAAACGCTTATACATTAAAGCAGTTAATTTTCCAGGGAAACTACTTTGAGGTGCATCATCTAATTTATCGTTAGCATTGTAAGAAATACCAGCTTCAGTAGTGTTAGAAATAACAAAACGTAAATCAGGATTTTCAGCATTTGCTAAATAATCAGCATAATTTTCGTAAGGATTAATTCCTCTTGTAATACAATCAATAACTTCTTTTTCACTTAAAACTTCACCGTTTTTAATTCCGTTTAAGTATAAAGTGTATAAACCATCTTGATCGTTTAACATTTTAACTAAACCTTGGTCAATAGGTTGTACTACTACAACACCAGCATCAAAGTCTGCTTTTTTGTTCATTTCGTGAATCATCCAGTTTGCAAAGGCTCTTAAAAAGTTACCTTCACCAAATTGTAAAACTCTTTCAGTATACGAATTTGATTCTACTGTTGTTCTATTTAAATTTTTCATTCTATTTGGTTATATTATAAAGAAATTCCTCTTTTCCAAGGAATAAAATCGTTGTGTCCTTTAACTACTGCTTTTGATGGAGTTTCACCACTTGCCACTCTAATAACGTGGTCTAATATTTTTTCACCCATTGTTTGAATAGTATCTTCACCTGTAATAACAGTACCTGCATTAATATCAATAATGTCATTCATTCTTTCATATAACTCTGTGTTACTAGACATTTTTAATACAGGAGTAATTGGGTTTCCTGTTGGAGTACCTAAACCGGTTGTAAATACAATTACATTACAACCCGAACCAGCTAAACCGGTAGTACTTTCAACATCATTACCAGGTGTGCATAATAAGTTTAAACCTGGTTTTGTAATTTTTTCAGCATAATCTAATACTTCAACAACTGGAGATGTTCCACCTTTTTTGGCAGCACCTGCAGATTTCATTGCATCGGTAATTAAACCATCTTTAATGTTTCCTGGAGAAGGATTTGCTTCAAATCCAGAACCTACAGCAACAGCTGCTGCAGAATAAGAACGCATAATTGAAGAGAATTTTTTAGCGTCGTCTTCATTTACACATCTATTAATAATATTTTGTTCAACTCCGTTTAATTCTGGAAATTCAGATAAAACTGGAGAACCGCCAAGTGCGGCTAATAAATCTGCTGCATAACCTAGAGAAGGATTTGCAGAGATACCTGAAAATCCATCAGAACCACCACATTCTAATCCTAGAACTAATTTGTTTAAAGGCGCTGGTTTACGCTCAATTTTGTTAGCTTCCATTAAACCTACAAATGTATGTTTAACTGCTTGTTCAATTAATTCACGCTCACTGGCAATTTTTTGTTGCTCTAAATAATGTACAGGTTTGTAACCATTAGGATCTTTAATTTTTAATGCTTTTTCAAGCATTTCAATTTGAGCATTTTGGCAACCTAAACTAAAAATTGTAGCTCCTGCAACATTAGGGTTCGCAATATAACCGGCTAATAAGTTACATAGTACTTCAGAATCCTGACGGATTCCTCCACAACCACCATCGTGTGTTAAAAATTTAATACCATCTACATTTGGAAAAAGTCTGTTTTTAGCCATTTCTTCTTTTGTAGCAATAATAGGTGTGTTGTAAATATCTTCAGTTGAAGCACCTGCTTTGTACTGCGCAATTAAAGCGTCAGTATATACAGCAAAATCTTTTTTTGTTTCATAGCCTAATTTTTCAGAAAGCGCACCTTCTAAAACATCAATATTTCTGTTTTCACAGAATGTTAAAGGAATAACTAACCAATAATTTCCAGTTCCTACACTACCATCTTTACGGTGATAACCGTTAAAAGTTCTGTTTTCAAAGTTTGAAGTGTCTGGAGCAGTCCAAACAAATTTTTCATTTGAATCGTTAAAATCAGCAGAAGCGTGTTTAATGTTTTCAGTAGTAATAGCTTCTCCTTTTTGAATAGGAAGTACAGCTTTACCAACTAAAACACCATACATAAAAATTTCATCACCTACAGCAAAATCTTTTAAAGCAAACTTGTGTTTACTTTTAATGTTTTCTTTTAAAATGATTTCTTCACCATTTACAACTGTTTTTAATCCTTTTGGAAGATTATCAATAGCAACAATTAAGTTATCTATTGGGTCTATTTGAGCGTAGTTCGCAGACATATTAGTGGTTAGTTATTTCTTTGTAAATAAGTTAAATTATCCTCTTACTTCTTTAATTAAAGCCATTGCTTCTTCAACTTTAGCTTTTAATCCGTCGTAATCTTTATTAGCGATAATATCTTTTGAAATTAATTGAGAACCCATTCCAACACAAGTTACACCTGCATTAAACCATCCAGTTAAGTTTTCTTTATTTGGAGCAACACCACCAGTAGGCATAACGCTAGTCCAAGGTTGAGGTCCTTTAATACCTTTTACAAATTGAGGTCCGTAAATATCTCCAGGGAATAATTTTACGATTTCACATCCTAATTCTTCAGCTCTGGTAATTTCAGTTAATGTACCACATCCAGGAGACCATAAAACTTTACGTCTATTACATGCGATTGCAATGTCTTCTCTTAATACTGGAGTAACAATAAAGTTTGCTCCTAAAGCCATATATAATGAAGCCGCAGCTCCATCAGTAACTGAACCAACACCCATTATCATTCCTGGTAATTCAGCAATTGCATATTTTGTTAGTTCACCAAAAACTTCGTGAGCGAAATCTCCACGCGCAGTGAATTCCATTAATCTTGCACCACCATCGTAACAAGCTTTTAATACTTTTTTACTTAATTCTATATCGCTGTTAAAAAACAAAGGAATCATCCCTGTTTCTTTCATTGCCGTAGCAACTTCTATTCTTGAAAATTGTGCCATTGTATGTGTTTTTATTGTTTATGTGAAATCGTTTACTTGTTGAGTTAAAAATTAATTTAACTATTCAACAAGTAAACGATTTAACTTTAATTTTTAATTATCTAGCAACTCTACCAGAAGCATCACCACCCATTAATTTGTTCACTTCGTCAACAGTTACCAAGTTTGCATCACCTTTAATTGTGTGTTTTAAACAAGAAGCTGCTACTGCAAAGTCTAATGCATTTTGATCATCTTCAGGGTATTTAAGTAATCCGTAGATTAAACCTCCCATAAATGAATCTCCACCACCAACTCTATCTACAATATCAGTAATTTGATATTGGCGAGTTTCTAGCATTTGTTTTCCGTCATATAATACACCAGCCCAAGTATTATGAGATGCTGAAATAGAACCACGTAAAGTTGTAATTACTTTTTTAGCTCTTGGGAATTTTTTCATCATTTGTTGACAAACAGATAAGAAAGCTTCTGCTTTTACATTATGTCCTGCAGTTTGTACAGCAGCACCATCTGGTTTAATTCCAAAGTGCATTTCTGCATCTTCTTCATTTCCTAAAACAACATCACAGTAAGATGTTAATTCTGTCATGATTGCTTCTCTATGAGCATCGTCACAGAAATTCCAAAGTTTAGCACGGTAATTTAAATCTGTAGAAATAGTAATACCTAATTTGCTAGCTGCTTTTACAGCTTCCAAACAAACATCTGCTGAACTTTGAGAAATTGCAGGAGTAATACCTGTCCAATGGAACCATTCAGCTCCTTCAAATACTTCTTCCCAATTCACCATTCCAGATTCAATTTCAGACATTGCTGAATGTGCACGATCATAAACAACTTTAGATCCACGAGAAACTGCACCAGTTTCTAAAAAGTAGATACCTAAACGGTCTCCACCCCAAACAATTTTATCTACACCAACACCTCTTTTACGCATTTCCATCATTGCACATTCTCCAATATCATTTTTTGGTAAACGTGTTACAAAATCTACAGGAACTCCATAATTAGCTAATGATACAGCTACGTTAGATTCTCCACCTCCATAAATTGCATCAAAGCTATTTGCTTGAGAAAACCTTAAAAATCCTTGAGGAGCTAATCTTAACATGATTTCTCCAAATGTTACTACTTTTTTCATTGTTGTTATTATTTATTTAGATTGATTACTTGTTAAAAATTTACAGTTGCTTTGATAACTCCTGTTTTTGGATCTAACCAACTGTCAAAGTTTTCTATCATTTCTGTAAAAGGTACATTGTGTGTAATAAACGAGTCTGTAGGAAATTGACTTAAAACACTAATTACGTGTTCAAAATCTTCAGTAGTTGCATTTCTACTACACATTAATGTCATTTCTTTGGCATGAACAGCAGGATGCATGTAAGTTAATTCACCTTTAGATAAACCAACTAAAACAAATCTTCCTCCGTGAGCCATATAGCTTGGTCCAGCTTCTAAAGCAAATTTATTTCCTGAAGCATCAAATACAGCAGTTGCCATGTCTCCGTTTGTGATTTCAGAAATTTGTTTTACTGGGTCATTACCAGCGTTTACAATATAGTCTACACCAATTTTATCTTTAGCATAGGTTAAACGATCTTCGTTCATGTCAATTGCAATTACTTTAGCACCTTCAATTTGAGCTAATTTCATAATTCCAATTCCTATTGGTCCACAACCTACAACCACTACATATTCATCTTTTTGAACAGCAGCTCTTCTAACAGCATGCGCTCCAATTGCTAAAGGTTCAACAATTGCCATTTCATCATCAGATAAGTTGTTTGCAGGTAATAAAATATCTGCAGGAACTGAAATTTGTTCTTGCATACCACCATCTCCATGCACACCTAAAACTGTAATGTTTGTACAACAGTTTGTTTTTCCATTTCTACAAGCAATACATTTACCACAACTAACATATGGCATAACAACTACTTTGTCTCCTGCTTTAATTCCTCTTTCGTTTTCTCCAATTTCTAAAACTTCAGAGGCAAGTTCGTGACCTAAAATTCTTGGATACGTAAAAAATGCTTGATTACCAGAATATGCGTGTAAATCTGTACCGCAAATACCAACTTTATTAATTTTTAATAAAGCTTCGTTTTCTTTTCTTATAGGTGCTTCTTTCTCTTTTAGAATAAATTCACCTGGTTTTTCACAAACTATGTATTTCATTATATAAAAATTTCTTATTATTTCTAGTTTTGTTCAATCGATTGAACAGTTTATCAAAAAAAGAGAAAACTGCTTTGAAACATAATTAGTGATTAGTTTGTGAGCTACTCTCTTGTTATACGTGTTTAAAATAAACCCTTGTTGATTTTGTGTATTCTAAAAAAGGTTATAAATTTGTTCAAACGATTGAACAAAGATATATAAAATTTGGTAAATAAAAAAAAATCAACAATAAAAGATATTGCTAATGTTTTAGGAATTTCTCCTTCTGCAGTTTCTAGAGCTTTAAGTGACCATCCTCGTATTAGCGACAAGACTAAAATTGCGGTTAGGCAAGTTGCTGAAAACTTAAATTATCAGCCTAATCATTTGGCAAGTGCTTTAAGAAAAGGAAAAAGTAACCTGGTAGGTGTTATTGTTCCACGAAATAATAGCAATTTTTTTTCTTCCGTGTTAGAAAAAATGGAAGAAGTTTTAGATAAAAATGGATATCAGATAATTATTACTCAATCAAATGAATCTTACAAAAAAGAATGTAAAAGTATTGATGCTTTATTGTTTTCGCAAGTAGATGGAATAATTGCATCTATGGCTAATGAAACAACTAATTTAGAGTACTATAATAAAATTAAAGCAAAAGGAGTTCCTTTGGTTTTATTTGATAGAGGAGAAAATGATTTAAATGTGGATTATGTTGGGATAGATGATTATTTGAGTAGCCAATTAGTAGTGGAACATTTAGTAAGTCAAGGTTGTAAAAGAATTGCTCACATAGCTGGTTTTAGTCATACAAGAATTTACAAAAATAGAATTAGAGGGTATATTGATACTTTAAAAAAATACAACTTGCCATTTAATGAAGAGCTAATAATTGAAAGTAATTTAAGGTTAAATGATGGTAGAGCTGTAATGAAAAAATTACTAAAATTAAAAGAGAGGCCAGATGCAGTTTATGCTGCAGGAGATTATGCAGCTTTAGGAGCTTTGCAAGTTATGCAAGAAAATAATGTGAGAGTTCCAGAAGATATAGCTTTGGTTGGTTTTAGTAACGAGCCTTTTACGTCTTATATAAAACCTTCAATTTCAACTATTGATCAACATAGTGATAAAATCGGAAAAATAGCTGCCGAAGCTTTTTTAAATAGAATAAAACACCCAGAAATTGAAGTTAAATTAAATAAAATTATATTAACTCCAGACCTTGTTATTAGAGAATCTTCTAATAGGAAAAAGTTTAATAATTAGATTAATTTACATTAAAAAAAATACCTATATTACGTTTCGTAATTTTTACTTATGATAAATAAATATTTTAATAATATATATATAATTTTAGTATTGCTATTAAGCTGTTTTATAGAGAATAGTTTAGCACAAAACACTATTGAATTTGAACATTTATCAACAGCTGATGGGTTATCTCAAAGTGATGTAAACACAATTTATCAAGATAAACAAGGGTTTATGTGGTTTGGTACTCATGATGGTTTAAATAGGTACGATGGGTATAAATTTACAGTGTTTGTGCCAGATTCAAATGATTCAACAAGCATTAATAGTAATTTAATTTTTGCTATTGATGGAGATGAAAAAGATAATTTATGGGTAGGTACTACAGGAAAAGGGTTAAATTATTTTGATAGAACAACAGAGAAATTTACACATTATGTACATGATAAAAATAATGACAATAGCATAAGTAGTAATTATATTAATACCCTTTACGTCGACAGTAAGGATAGGTTATGGGTGGGAACTGATTTGGGGATTGATATGGTTGAAAGAGATAAAACTACAAATGAAGTAAAAATAAATCACTATGATTTTAGTGTACCTGTAAATCCTCTATTTGGAAATATAAATATTAACTGTTTTTATGAAGATAGCAATCATCAAATATGGGTTGCAGGAATACAAGGATTGTTTAAATTATCGAGAGATGAAAATGGTGATTTTTATTTTCAATATTTAAGTGAAATATTTGGAATTACTCAAATGCAAGTGCGAAGTATTATTTTAGATTCACTTGGAAGAATGATAATTGGTAGTTCTAATGGTTTATATGTTTTAGATTGGAAAAACGAGAATATAAAGCTTGAAAAAATTACTTATGGATCTTTCAATAAATTAAAAATTAGTAATAATGAGCTTTGGGCAGGAGGAGTGAATGGATTGTATCACTATTCTATAAATACTACAACTAATAAATACAAATTAATTAAACACTATAAATACGATCCTAAAAATCCTTCAGGAACTTTAAGCAGAAGTAGTGTAAAATCATTGTTTATTGATAAAACTGGAATAGTTTGGGTTGGTTCAAATGCAAGTGGTGTAAATAAATTAGATTTACATCAGAAAAAATTTCAGCATATTAAAAAAACTTTAAGTCCAACTAGTTTAACTAATTCTAGTATAAAAACAATTTTTGAAGATAGTAATGGAGCACTATGGATAGGAACAGAAGAAGGCGGATTAAACTATGTACATAAAAAAGATAAAAATAAAGAGTATACAAATTTTAATAGTTTATTAAATAATAGAACTCCGATTAAAATATTTGAAATTGAGGAATTTGGTATAAAGAAACTTTTGGTTGGAACTACAAATTTCCCGGGTTTATATGTTATTGATATTACTAAACCAAATCAAAATTATGTTGCAGAATTAAATAAAGAAATTCCTAACAGTGTTTTTTCCATACTTCAAGATAAAAATAAAAATTTATGGATAGGTACATACAGTGGTGGTTTATATAGGTGGTTAAAAAGTGAAGGTTCTAGCGGATATAAAAAAGACGTTTTATATAATAATATAAACGATTCAACAAGTATTCCAAACAATATAATTAGAGATATTTATCAAGATAAAAAAGGGAATATTTGGTTTGCTACTGCAAATGGATTAAGTATGTTAACAGAAGAGGAATCTATTGTAAAAAGCCCCAAATTTTTAACTTTTAAAAATGAAAAAAACAACCCTTTAAGTTTAAGTCATAATTACATTCTTACCATTTTTGAAAGTAGTGTTGGAGATTTATGGTTAGGAACTCTTGGAGGAGGATTAAATAAAATTATATATTCTGAAAAAGGAGAAATAACTTCATTTAAAACATATTCCAAAAATAATGGATTACCAAATAATGTTATAAAGGGTATTTTAGAAGATAAACTTGGAAATTTATGGATTTCTTCAAATGGAGGGTTATCAAAATTTAACCCTACTTCCGAAGAGTTTAAAAACTATGATATTAATGATGGCTTACAAAATAACGAGTTTGGCGAATTAGCTTGTTTAAAAAGAGAAAATGGAGAAATGTTGTTTGGAGGAGTTAATGGTTTTAATATTTTTAATCCTGAAAACATAAAAGAAAACAGTAGTAAAGCTCAAACAGTTTTAACAGGCTTTTCTATATTTAATAAATTAGTTAAAATTGGAGAAAAAGTTAACGGAAGAGTTATACTACAAAAATCAATAAATCAAATTGAAGAAATAGAATTAAAATATAGCGAAAATAGTTTCTCATTTGAGTTTGCCGCATTGCATTATGCAGCGTCAAGAAAAAATAATTATGCATATAAATTAGAAGGTTTTAACGAAGATTGGATGTATACCAATTCAGATAATCGCTACGCAACATATACTAATTTAGAGCCAGGTGATTATGTGCTAAAAGTTAAAGCTTCTAATAATGATGGTGCTTGGGATGAAACACCCTATGAATTAAAAATAAATGTAAAACCACCTTATTGGAGAACTAATTACGCAAAAGTAATTTACGCCTTACTATTTTTAGCAAGTTTGTTAGCTTTTAGACGATTTACTATAATTAAAACCACCAAAAAGCATCAGCTAGAATTAGAACATTTAGAAAAAGAGAAGCACGAAGAAATTAATAAATTAAAATTAGAATTTTTCACTAATATTTCTCACGAATTTAGAACTCCATTAACTCTAATTAAGGGGCCACTTGAGTTTTTACAAAAAAAAGGAGAATCTTTAAGTGCAGACAAAATTAAAGAGCAATATAATTTAATGCAAAAAAATACGGAATACCTTTTAAGATTGGTAAATCAACTTTTAGATTTTAGAAAAATGGATAAAGGTAAAATGGATCTAAAAGTGGGAGAAAGTAATTTAGCATATTTTATTGAAGAGGTAGGAGAACCATTTCAGTTTTTGGCTAGAAATAAAAATATAGATTTTAAAATTAAAAGTGAAAATAAAAAAATGCTGGCTTGGTTCGATCCAGATGCTGTTGAAAAAATAATGAACAATTTGCTGTCAAATGCATTTAAATTTACTCCAAAAAATGGTGAAATTACAGTATCATTAAATAACGGTCTTGATTTTAAAGTGCCAGAAGGTATGAAAACCAAAACAGATAAGTCAAATTACGTAATTATTAGCGTAAAGGACTCTGGCCCGGGAATACCAAAACATAGAATTAATTTTATTTTTGAAAGATTTTACGTAGACCGAGATGTGCGTAAAATTAATACAGAAGGATCTGGAATTGGATTGGCTTTTATTAAAAAATTGGTTGAATTACATCAAGGAAGTATTGATGTTTCGAGTAATCCAAAAGATGGAACGCAATTTCTAGTTTGGTTACCAATACATAAAGAGTCTTACGAGAACATTAATGGAATATATTTTAGTGACCCAGAAGAAAGTAAAACTTTTATAAATCAGAAAAACGCTGAATCACATGCTATTGAAGTTATTGATGATATAGTGGATCAAAACATTTCAAAAACACGTTCCAAATTACCAGTTGTTTTAATTGTTGATGATAATTCAGATATTAGAGCCTTTATAAAGCAAGGATTAATTGATAAATACGATGTTTACGAGGCTGAAAATGGTCAGCGAGGATGTGAACTTGCCAAGAAACTGCTTCCAAATATAATTCTAACAGATATTTTAATGCCTGTAATGGATGGAATAGAGTTTTGTAATAAGCTAAAATCTACACAAGAAACAAGTCATATTCCTGTTGTAATGCTTACAGCTAAAATCTCTCAAGAATGGGAAATAGAAGGTTTAAGAACAGGTGCAGATGCTTATATTCGAAAACCATTTGATATGGAGTTGTTAGAGTTAAAACTCGAGAATATTTT
Source organism: Lutibacter sp. TH_r2 (assembly GCF_033101135.1). Classification (NCBI taxonomy): domain Bacteria; kingdom Pseudomonadati; phylum Bacteroidota; class Flavobacteriia; order Flavobacteriales; family Flavobacteriaceae; genus Lutibacter; species Lutibacter sp. TH_r2. Next base: position 394,403 of record NZ_JAWMPV010000001.1, on the reverse strand, counting down.
AAAGCATAGAGAAGAATTAAGACGACGATTTAATAGAGAAATAACACTTCAACCACACGAAGTTACTGTAACATCTGCCGATGAAAAATTTCTGCAAAAGGCAATAGATATTGTTGAGAAACATATGATGAATACAGAATTTAGTGTAGAATTATTGGTGAAAGAAATGGCTTTAAGTAGAAGTAATTTATACTTAAAAATTAAGGAACTAACAGGGTTGTCTTCAAGTGAGTTTATTCGAAATATCAGATTAAAAAGAGCAATGCAACTTTTAGAAAAAAGCGATTTATCTGTAAAAGAAATAATGTATATGACAGGTTTTAATACAGCATCCTATTTCTCAAAATGTTTTAAAAAGCAATTTGGAGTTATTCCAAGTAAATACGTTAGGGAGGTAAAAAATTCAGAAAATAAAGATTCAGAAGAAAATTAGTTTATAGAAAGATTTATAATCATTTGTACCAATTATTTGTACATATGTGATCTGTATTATATTTATTATTGATGACTTTTGATGTGTAAAATAAAGTATAGTTTCATTTAAATGGAAATAGAAACGCATCACTTATATAGAGTATTAATTATTTATAAATAGAATATGAAATTTAAAGGATTGATAATTGTAGTATTTGCATTTTTTATTTCTTGTAAAACAACAGTTCAACAAGAAGAAGCAAAGCCCAATATTGTTTTTATTTTCACAGATGACCAAACTTATTCATCTATTCAAGCATTAGGTAACAAAGAGATTATTACGCCAAATATGGACAATCTTGTAAAAGAAGGTACAACATTTACTCATGCATATAATATGGGATCTTGGAGTGGAGCTGTTTGTGCGGCTTCTAGAGCTATGATAAATTCTGGACGTTCTGTTTGGAGAGCAAATAAGTTTAGAAAAAACTGGAGTAAAAAGGATAGTGTAAGTATAAGTAAGTCTTGGGGGAAATTAATGGAATCTGCAGGTTACGATACTTATATGACAGGGAAATGGCATGTAGATGCTCCAGCAGATATGGTATTTCAAAATACTACTCATATTAGACCAGGTATGCCAAAAGATGCCTGGGATCATTTTACAATGGTAAAAAAATTCGATTCTTTATCAAAAATAAAAGGCGCAAATTCAGAAGATATAATGCCAAACGGTTATAATAGACCACAAGATGAAAATGATAAATCTTGGTCGCCATCAGATACTTCAAAAGGTGGTTATTGGCAAGGAGGAAAACATTGGAGTGAAGTACTTAAAGATGATGCTATTGGTTTTATAAACCAAGCAAAACAAAAAGACAATCCATTTTTTATGTATTTAGCTTTTAATGCACCTCACGATCCTCGTCAGGCACCACAAGAATATCAAGATATGTATTCTTTAGAAAATATTTCAGTGCCAAAAAGTTTTTTACCTGAATATCCATACAGACATAATATTGCAAATGGAGATAATTTACGGGATGAAGCTTTAGCGCCGTTTCCGAGAACAGAATATGCAATTAAAGTTCATACAAAAGAATATTATGCAAGTATTACGCATGTGGATGTACAAATTGGTAAAATTATTGATGCCTTGAAGAAATCTGGTAAAATGGACAATACCTATATTATTTTTACTGCCGATCATGGTTTAGCAATGGGGCGTCATGGATTGTTAGGTAAACAAAGTTTGTTTGATCATAGTATGCGTCCTCCAATGGTAATTGTGGGACCAAGTATTCCTAAAAATCAAAAAACCAATGCAGATGTATATCTGCAAGATGTAATGGCAACATCATTGGATATTGCAGGTGTAGAAAAGCCAACTTATGTTGAGTTTAATAGCTTTTTAGATATTGCAAAAGGCGAAAGAAAAGAGAGTTATTATAATTCTATTTACGGCGCATATTTAAGTGTGAGCCGCATGATTAGAAAAGATGGATATAAATTATTGGTGTATCCTGAAATTAATAAATTATTATTGTTCGATATGAATAATGATCCTGAAGAAATGCATGATTTAGCAGGTGATATTTCAAATAAAGAAAAAATAAAAACAATGTTTGATCAGTTGTTAGTGCTTCAAAAAGAAATGGATGACCCGCTCGATATATCAAAAATTTATAACGAATTTTATAAATAAGAATAAAAAAAACCTCAATTATTATTGAGGTTTTTTTATATAAAAATCATTTGTATTACTTATTTAACCAAATCACTACAATTAAATTAAGGTAAGTCTTTAAGTTTGTATATAGTTTAAAATATACCAACTACTTCAATGAGAAAACTTACATTTTTAGCAGTATTATTTATTAGTTTTATTTGTTATTCACAACAAAAAAACGATTGGGAAAACCCAAATGTCAATCAAATTAACAGGTTGCCAGCAACTTCTACTTTTTATAATTTTGAAAATGAATCTCAAGCATTAGCTGGAGAAAGAGAAGCTTCAAAATATTACAAATCTTTAAATGGAGATTGGAAATTTAATTGGGTAGCTAAACCTGCTGATGCTTCAGAAACTTTTCAAGAATCAAATTTTGATGCTTCAGGTTGGGATACAATTGATGTTCCTTCAAATTGGGAAATGAGAGGATATGGTACGCCAATTTATACAAATTCTACCTATCCGTTTTTTAGCGATTTTCCTAATATAAATCATCACGATAATCCAGTTGGACATTATATTAAATCTTTTGAAGTTGATACTTCTTGGAATGATAAAGATGTAATTCTTCATTTTGGAGGAGTTTCATCGGCATATTATGTTTGGGTAAATGGTGAGTTTGTTGGGTATAGTGAAGATACTCGCTTATCGGCAGAGTTTGATATAACTGAACATTTAGTTAAAGGTGAAAATAAAGTTGCAGTTAAAGTATATAGATGGAGTGATGGAAGTTATTTAGAAGCTCAAGATCATTGGAGAATGAGCGGAATTGAACGAGAAGTTTATTTAAAAGCAGTTCCAAAAGTTAGATTGTCTAACTTTTTTGTAAGAACAGATTTTGATGATAATTATGAGAATGCAAAACTTCAAATTAGACCAGAATTTATTGCAAATATTGCAAATAAATATGTTGAAAAAGTCGGGCATTTTGGAACAGCACCTTTAAAAACTACAGTGGATAATTGGACATTAACTACTAAACTTGTTGATGCAAACGGTAATTCTATTGGAAAAGAAACAGTAACAAAATTAAGTAAGTATTTTGGTGAATTATATCCTCAAAGAGACAATGTCTATTTCGGAATGATTGAAACTGAAGTAAAAACTCCAAAACAATGGTCTTCAGATGATCCTTATTTATACACACTTTTACTTGAAGTGAAAGATGATAAAGGAAATCCAGTGCAGTTTTCAAGTACAAAAGTTGGTTTTAGAGAAGTTAAAATTGATGATAGAGGTCGTTTTTTAGTAAATGGAAACCCAGTTAAAATGATTGGTGTGAATCGTCACGATCATCATATGACTAACGGTAAATCACTATCAAGAGCAGATATGGAAGAAGACGTTAAATTAATGAAACAATTTAATTTTAACGCAGTTAGAACTTCTCATTATCCAAACGATCCTTATTTCTACGATTTATGTGACACATATGGAATTTATGTAATGGATGAAGCAAATTTAGAGTCGCACGGTGTTCGTGGGCAATTGTCTAATGTTTCAGAATGGAGTAATACATATTTAGAGCGTGCAGTTAGAATGGTTGAGCGCGATAAAAATCACCCAAGTATAGTTATGTGGAGTTTAGGAAACGAGTCTGGAATGGGACCAAATCACGCGGCAATGGCAACGTGGATTAAAGTTTTTGACCCTACGAGATATGTGCATTATGAAGGTGCGCAAGGAGTACCAACACATCCAGATTATAAACAAAAGTTTTATACGCAAGATCACGGAAATCCAACAGATCCGTTTTGGGTAGATATGTTGAGTAGAATGTATCCACAGCCTTGGGAATTACAAGATTTAATAGACGATACAAGTGCGATTGATAATAGACCAGTTGTAATGTGTGAGTACGCACATTCAATGGGAAATTCAACAGGGAATATGAAAAAATATTGGGATGTTATTTATAATAACGACAGAGCTTTAGGTGGTTATATTTGGGATTGGATTGATCAAGGAATATTGAAAAAAGACAAGAACGGAAAAGAATATTTAGCATATGGTGGAGATTTTGGAGATACTCCAAACGATGGAACATTCTGTATTAATGGAGTTATAGCATCAGATAGAACACCAAAACCTGCAACATATGAATGTAAAAAAGTAAATCAGCCAGTTGTAATTTCAGCAGTAAATGCTTTAAAAGGTGAGTTCGAAATTTTAAATCGTCATCACGCGGTAGATTTATCTAAATACGATTTGTTTTGGAATATTACTGAAAATGGTAAAATTATTCAACAAGGAAATATACTGTCATTAAATACGAAACCATTTCAAACAGATAAATTAAGAGTAGATTTCAAAAAACCTAAACTTAAAACGGAAGCTGAATATTTTATAAACATTCAAGGAAAATTAAAAGAAAATGAACTTTGGGAAAATAAAGGATATTTAGTTTTTGAAGAACAGTTTAAATTAAACTATTCAGTAAAAAAAGCTGAAAATTTAAAAAGTAATTCAACCTTAACAATTGTTGAAAACACTAAAGAAGTTATTGTAAAAAACAAATCAGTTTTATTGAAGGTTGATAAAGCTTCAGGATATATAACTTCATTCAAATCAAAAGGAATCAATGTTGTTTCTACTCCTTTAAAATTAAATTTCTGGAGAGCAGAAACTGAAAATGATGAAGCATATAGAAAAAGCTTAAAAAAGCAAAACGAACTTGATTGGATGAATGCCGGAGATAACTTTAAAGCAACAAACGTTTCTGTAAGTGCTGAAGAAAAAGGAAAAGTAATAGTAAATGTTGTCGGTGAAATTTCAAACCCAAATACAAAAGTAAATTTAGTGTATACCATTTTAGGTAGCGGAGAAGTAAAAGTAGATTACAATGTAGATATTGCTGAAGGAGCTCCAAATGCACCAAGAATAGGAATGCAGTTCGATATTACAGACAAGTATGGAAAGTTAACTTATTTTGGAAAAGGACCACACCCAAATTACGCAGATAGAAATTATGGTTCTCACGTAGGTTTATATTCTGGAAAAGCAAAAACTATGAGTTATCAATATGTGTATCCAGAAGAATTTGGAAATCATACAGAAACACGTTGGTTTAAAGTTGAAAATAATAGAGGACGTGGAATTTTAGTAAAAGGTGAAGATAAATTAAGTTTTAGCGTGGTACCTTATAGTACTAATAACTTACAAGAAGCGAAACATACAAATCAGTTAATAGATAGAGATGTGTTAACTGTAAATATAGATTTAAAACAAACAGGTGTTGGTGGAGATGATACTTGGTCGCCAAGTGCAGAACCACATAAAGAGTATTTAAATACACCCGGAAACTATAATTATTCATTTTATTTAGTGCCTTTTACTTCAACAGTAAAAGTTGAAAAGATTAAGTTTTAAATTAAAGATATGAAAAAAGTAGCTTATTTAATTGCAATTTTATTAGTTATAAGTTGCAGTCCTGTTAAAAATGCGAATACCTCTGTTGTATCTCCAAATAGTGAAAATACAGTTCAGTTTTCCTTAAGTGAAGATGGGCAGTTGTTTTACAATGTTAGTACAATTGAAACCAAATTTATAAAATCATCAGCGTTAGGATTTGAATTAAAAAATCAATCTTTAAAAAATGGTTTTGAAATTATTTCTTCTGAAGAAACTACTGAAAACTCGCAATGGAAAACAGTTTGGGGGCAACGAGAAACAGTTACTAATAATTTTAATGAATTAACACTTCATTTAAAACAAAAAGAATCAAATGTTTTAATTGATGTTGTTGCACGTTCTTATAACGATGGTGTTGCATTTAGATATGTTTTTCCAAAGCAAGAAAACTTAAAAGATTTTGTAATTGCCGATGAGTTAACAGAGTTTAATTTTAATGGAGATTACAAAGCTTGGTGGAATTTTGCCGATTATGATAATTACGAAAAAGTATATTACAATTCACCAATAAGTAAAATAGGCGATTCTATAAATTTTGCACGAAGACCTGGTAAAGAAGAGCGTGCAAATATGGCAAATACACCAACAACTATTGAGGTTGCTGATAATTTAATAATAAGTATTCACGAAGCAGATTTAACAGATTATGCCGGAATGAATTTGCTAAATACGTTAGAAGGAACAAAACTAAAAGCACATTTAACACCTTGGTTAAATGGAGATTTGGTAAGAGCTTCAACACCATTTCAATCGCCTTGGAGAACTATTCAAATTGGTAAAACGGCTGGCGATTTGGTAGAGTCTGATTTAATTATGAATTTAAATCCACCTTGTGCATACGAAACTACAGATTGGATTGAAACATATAAATACATAGGTATTTGGTGGGAATTACATATTGGGAAATCTGCTTGGGCAGAGAAAACTCAATTTGGAAGACCAATTAATAGACCGCACGGAGCAAATACTAAAAATGCAAAATATCATATAGATTTTGCAGCTAAACACGGAATTCCAGATGTGTTAATTGAAGGCTGGGATAAAGGTTGGGATGATATGGAAGGTTCTTGGACTGGTTACAATATTTTCGACTGGAAAACTTCAACAGATGATTTTGATATTGAAGAGGTTTGTAGATACGGAAAAGAAAAAGGTGTTAGAATGATGATGTATCACGAAACAATTTCAGATATAGATCATTATGAGCCAGCAATGGATGAATTGTATAAAATGTGTGCAGATTTAGGTATAAAAACGGTGAAGGTTGGTTATACAGGTGATGTGAATTATGACTACGATAAAAAAACATACCGTCAACATCATCACGGTCAATATATGGTTCGTCATTATAAAAAAATGGTAGAAGCGGCAGCGAAACATAAACTATTAATTGTAAATCACGAACCAATTAAATTTACGGGAGAACAACGTACGTATCCAAATTTAATGGCTAGAGAAGGAGCAAGAGGGCAAGAATACAATGCTTGGAGCGAAGGAAATTCACCAGAACACGGTGTTGTATTGCCATTTACAAGAATTTTAGGAGGTCCAATAGATTACACACCTGGAATTTTTGATGTGTTTTTACCAGATAAACCTTGGAGAAAAGAAAGTTTTAGAGTTCGCTCAACAATTTGTAAGCAGTTAGCATATTATTTAACAATGTTTAGCCCTATTCAAATGGCGGCAGATTTACCAGAAAATTACGAAGAAAATGCTGCATTTCAGTTTATTAAAGATGTACCAACAAATTGGTCTGAAAGTAAAGTGTTAAACAGTAAAATAGGTGATTATTATACGGTTGTAAGAAAAGAAAGAGGAACAGAGAATTGGTATTTAGGTAGTATTAGTGATGAAAACTCGAGAGAGTTTGAAATTGATTTATCATTTCTTTCAGAAGGCCAAAAATATAAAGCTACAATTTATGCAGATGCTAATAATGCAGATTGGGAGTCGAATCCTGAAGCTTTCGAAATTGAAACAAAAGAAGTTACTTCAAAAGATAAATTGAAAATAAAGTTAGCCGCAGGTGGTGGACAGGCAATAGAATTTAAGTTAATTGATTAATTATAATGGTGTTTTGTAAAAATTGATTATTGTGAAACCGAAAGTGTTTAAAAGAGAAGTTGTAGAACTTCTCTTTTTTTATTTTAGCATTACACATATGAAGTAGTTATATGCACAAATGAATAAATTGTTTAAAATGATCTTGATTAAATTTGACAGTGTTAAATATCAAAATAGAAAAACATAAACTTAATAATTAATTATGAAATCTAAACTAGCTATTTTATTTATAGCAATTATTTGCTTTTCATGTTCAGAAAAAAGTAAAGAGAAAACAATTGAAACTAAAAACTCTGAAAAACCAAACATTATTGTAATTCTTACCGACGATCAAGGTTGGGCAGATGTTGGTTTTAATGGAGCTACAGATATTCCAACTCCAAATTTAGATAAAATGGCAGGTGAAGGAGTTATTTTTTCAAATGGTTATGTTTCGCATCCATATTGCAGTCCTTCAAGAGCTGGTTTGTTAACTGGGCGTTACCAAGCACGTTTTGGGCACGATTGTAATATGCCTTATGATGTGGAAAGTGATGAAACTGTAGGTACACCACTTTCAGAAAAAATGATGCCGGAAGCTTTTAAAGAATTAGGTTATAGAACAAGTGCAATTGGTAAATGGCATTTAGGAGATCACGAAGATTTATGGCCTCCAGCACAAGGGTTTGATCATTGGTTTGGTTTTCCTGGTGGTGGAATGAATTATTGGGGAAAATCCAAAAATAAAATTCAAACTATTTATAGAAATAGAAAAGTAGTTCCTGAAGATGAGCTAACTTATTTAACGGATGATTTTACAGACGAAGCAATTAATTTTATTACTAAAAAAGATGACAAGCCATTTTTTATGTATTTGGCTTACAATGCACCACACGCACCAGATCACGCAACAAAACAATATTTAGAAAACACTAAACATATTGAATATGCGGGTAGAAGTATTTACGGCGCTATGGTAAATGGTGTTGACCATGGTGTGGGTAGAATAGATTCTACACTAGTTGCCAATGGAATGAAAGATAATACCGTAATTGTATATTTAAGTGATAACGGAGGTAGAGCTAAACATGCAGATAATAGACCATATAGAGGACACAAAGGAATGTTGTTTGAAGGTGGAATTAAAGTTCCTTTTAGTATTACTTGGCCAAACGGAATTAAACCAAATCAGGTTTATGAAGAGCCAATTATTTCTTTAGATTTATTTCCAACTTTATTGAATATGGCAGGTGGAGATGCAACTAAAGAAACTCAACTTGAAGGAAAAGATTTGTTACCATATATTGAAAATGAAGTGGTTGGAAAGCCACATGAAATTATGTTTTGGCGTTCTGTTGGTGGTTTTGAATATGCAGTTAGAAAAGGAAAGTATAAGCTGTATAAAAGTTCATATAAAAATAAAACCTTGTTGTTTGATTTAGAAAATGATTCATATGAACGTTATGATATTTCTGAAAGTCATCCAGAATTAATGAAAGAGTTAGAAGCTGAATATAAAAAATGGGATGCAAAAAACATAGAGCCACAATGGTTTGATCCTCATAAAGAAAATGTATTGAAAGAAGAAAAGAAGTTTCAAGCAGATAGAAGACGATCTTTAGGTCCAAAAGAAAAATAAGTTAAAAAATATAAATCAGTAAAAAAGAGGAGCATAGATTGTGCTTCTCTTTTTTGTTTAGAAAGTGAGTTAATAATAAATCATATGTAGTACAATTGCAATCAAATGTTGTTTAAAACTATAATTGCAAATCGTAATTTTATTTTTTTAAAATTTGAAATTATGTTTAAAAGGTTTTTTATATTTTCTATTGCGTTATTTTTGGGTAGCTTAACTATTTCGGCACAAAATTTAACTATTCCTCCAAAGAATTATGTTGATTCAGTAAAGGTTGAAAATAGAGTTGAAAGAACTACTAATAAGTTTCCATTATCTGATCAAATCAACGCTAAAAACTGGAAATTATTAACTAAATATTCTGATGAATTTGAAGGTGAAAAATTAAATGAAGAACGTTGGTATCCAAATAATCCAGGTTGGAAAGGTAGAAAACCTACTTATTTTCATGGTTCAAATGTAAGTTTAGAAGATAATGAATTAGTCTTTAGAGTGAACAAACACGGGAATGAAAAATTACCTGAAGGGTATACTCATTCAACAGGTTTTATAAAAAGCAAACAAAAGTTTTTATATGGTTATTTTGAAGCCAAAGTTAAGTTAATGAACGCTCCTTGGGTTTCTGGTTTTTGGATGACAAATGTTAGTAAAGATTGGTGGACAGAAATTGATATCTGCGAAAACGCTCCAGGTTTACATTACAACAGACACGATCTAAATTCTAATATCCATGTATTTAGAGCACCAGAGGATAAAGGTGATGTGAAAAAGCATTTTTCAAGAACAAAAAAATATTATTTCCCAGAAGAACTACAAGCAGATTATCATGTTTGGGGATTAGAGTGGACTCCAGAATTTATTCGTTTTTATATAGATGGTATTTTATTTAGAGAAGCAAAGAATACACATTGGCATCAACCTTTAGAAGTGAATTTTAATTGTGAATCTAACAAGTGGTTTGGTGCATTACCAGATGATAATAGATTAGATGGAGAATACCATGTGAAATATTTTAGAACTTGGCAATTAAAAAAATAATCCTGAATGAAGCATTTACTAAAACTTTCATTCGTTTTTCTATTTATAGTAGCTTGTAAATCTTTACCTACAGCTACAAGTACAACTTTTGTTAAACATTCAGATAATAAAATTGTTTATGAAGGTAGAGTTGGACAAAATGAAAATAATTCAGCTTCTGAAATTTATTGGTCAGGAACTTCAATAAAAATAAATTTTAATGGCACTTCAGTAAAAGCAATTTTAGATGATGAAAATGGTACTAACTATTTCAATGTTATAATTGATGGAACGAAATCTGAAATTTTAAAATTAGAAAAAGGGAAAAAAGAATATGTTTTAGCAAAAGACTTGTTAGAAGAAAAACACTCTTTAGAAATAACTAAAAGAAATGAATGGACATATGGTAAAACACAGTTTTTTGGTTTTGAGATAGATGGAGAACTTTTAGAAAAAGATAAAGAAAAAGAATTGTTTTTTGAATTTTATGGAGATTCAATAACTGCAGGTCATGGAAATGAAGATTTCACAGGTGAAGATAAAGCAGATGGAAATGTAACAAATAATTATAACACTTATGCTGCAATAACGGGAAGAGTATTTAATGCTGAATATTCTTGCATTGCGCGTGGAGGTATTGGAATAATGGTAAGTTGGTTTAATATGATTATGCCAGAAATGTATTACAGATTAAATCCAAATGATGAAAATAGCAAATGGATTTCACAAAAAACACCAGATGTTGTTGTTGTAAATTTATTTCAAAATGATTCGTGGATAGTAAACAGACCTAACCATAAAGAGTTTAAAAGAAGATTTGGGACTGAAAAACCTTCCGAAGAAAAAATTATTGAATCCTATGCAAATTTCATTAAAAGTATTAGAGCAGAATATAAGAATACATCAATTGTTTGTTTGCTTGGAAATATGGACATAACAAAAAAAAATTCACAATGGCCAAATTATATTACAAAGGCTGTTAATAGTTTAAAAGACTCAAAAGTATATACCTGTTTTGTACCTTATAAAAATACAAAAGGGCACCCAAAAGTAGAAGATCATCAATTAATTGCAAACCAATTAATTAGCGTAATAGAAAATAGAATTATTAAATAATTAACCAATAATCATGAGTAAAATAAATTATCTAAAATCAACCTTATCAATACTAGTTATTGTAATTTTTTCCTGTAAAATGTTGGCGCAAGACGTCGATAAGGTAATGTTTATAAAATCTGTTCCAGTTGTAATGAAAACACAAAGTTCATTTCAATTTAAAATAGGTTATGTAGCAACTGAAGACAGAGATATAAGCGTTGAAATGAATGGAGGTCCAGAAAAATTTTGGGGAAGTAGAACCATAAAAGTTAGCAAAGGTCAAGGTATAAAAGATATTGTTTTAAGCCCTCCAAATATGCCAGCAGTTGGTTCTGGTTATAGATTAATTTTATCTATAAAACCTCGTGGTGGAGATTGGAAAACAACTATAGCTGCTCGTGTAATTAATAATTTAGAATTTGTTAAAAATGATTTGCGTTTTGTGGATGATGCTTCATTTTCACTAGCTACACCAACAGTTCTAGAAAGTGCAAGTGTTTACAATTTTGAATTAGATTATAATGTTAGTAAAGAGCATTTTGTACAAGTTTCAATTTGGAGTGGAAAAGGTTGGCTTGCAACTTCAAAAAAAATTAAGGTAAACCCAGGAAAAGGATCTACAAAGGTTGCAATTCCTATAGAGCCATTAGAGGAAGGTAATAAGTATAAGTTTGTGCTAACATTTGGAACTCAAGATGATTTTGATAATAAAACGTATGCACAAAAAGAAATGTCTGGAATAATAATTGTAAAAGCAACAAAAAAGCTAACAATAAAAGAAATTAACGAAAAAAGTATCCAGATTTCGCTTAATAAAGAATCAGAAATATTAACATTACCAGGAGATCCAATATATGATTCAATAAGAATTATTGCAATGAACGGTCAGCCGTTACTAGAAGTTGCAAATTCTAATTCTATTAATATTTCACAACTTCCTCAAGGAGCATATTTCGCTATTACAAACACTAATGATTACTACAAATTCGTAAAATTTTAAACAATGAAAAAACAGTCTATACTATTATATATTAGCTTATTTATTTGTGCAATTTCAATTGCGCAAAATAAAGTAAGTGTAGATTTTTCTACACAAAAATTTATTGGAGATCAAAGTGAGTTAAATAGAGAAAAGTATTTTTCAATGCATACATCTTATACAGATGGATCTTTAGCTTCTGAATCTAATTATTTGTTTAACAAATTAGGAATTCATTTTGGAAGAACCTTTGGAGGGCCAAAACCTTTTAGAGGAAATAAAACTACAGTGCCAAATATAGCAGATGCTAAAAAATTCGCAAAAAGTAGTGCAGCTCATTATACAGGATCCGAAATGTTTAAAGATTTTGGAACAACAGATTTGGTAATTACAGACCATCCAAAACAAGCATTCCAGTTAAATGTAGATTATGCTAAAGTGGCAGAATTCAATGCCGAATTTATTAAAAATGCATATCCAATAATGCCAAAATATTATGAAGTAATGAACGAACCTTTTGTGCATGCAAAAGACTTTGTTAAAACTTGGGCAGAGACAAATATGGTAATTACTGAAATGAGTAAGCTTTATAATGAAGTTGGAAAAAAAGTACATGAGCAAGTGCCAAATATAATGGTTGGAGGATATTGTTCAGCTTGGCCAGAAGTTGATATGAAAGATTTTGATCATTGGAATACTAGAATGAAACAGTTTATGGACATTGCCGGAGCAAATATGAAGTTTTTCTCCACACATATTTACGATGGAAGAAATGTAACAGGTAATTTCACGTATCGTTCTGGAAGTAATTCTGAAGCAATTTTAGATTTAATTGAAGCCTATAGTTATAAAAAGTGGGGAGTTGTAAAACCTCATTTAATTTCAGAATATGGTTATACATCTAAAGGAATGCAAGGAAAACCTTATTCAGCTGAATCAGACGGTATTTGTTTAGTTTCATATAACAGAATTTTAATGTCTTTAATGGATAAACCAGATAGACTTTTAAAAGCAATTCCATTTATTACAGGAAAAGCAACTTGGTTTTACAGCGATACTAGAAACCTTGACGGAAACCCATATCCTTGGGTATTGTTAAGAAAATTAAAAAATGGAACGTATAAATATACGCATCTTAAAAAATTCTATGAATTATGGAAAGGAGTTGAAGGTAAGAGAATTGATGTAGCTTCAAATAATCCAGATATTCAAGTAAACGCTTTTGCAAAAGCTTCTAAAATCTATGTAGCTATCAATAGTTTAGTAGAAGAAGAACAAAAAGTTAACCTAGAATTTTTGAATAGTAGTTTAGAGCAAATTAAAAATATAACAATTAGAAGATTATATTCAACAAGTACTGGAATTCCTAAACTTGTGTTTTTTACAAATATTAGTGCAATAAGCGAACTTGATTTAAAAGCTGGGGAAACTGTAATTTTAGAGATTGATGTAAATCAAGTTAATTTCAAAAAAACAGTAACTGAAGAGAATTTTTATTCAAAAACATATTTGCAACCAATTAAAGCAAATACAGCAATTAGTTTTGATATAGAAAATGTTGAAGTCTCTGGAAATGGAAGAGCAACTTTAAAAATGGGATTAGGTAGAAAACACGATTTAAGTAAACAACCTAAAATTTTAGTTAATGGTAAATCTATTGAAGTACCAACTAATTGGGCAGGTTACGATCAGAAACCAAGAGATGGCTTTTTTGGTGTAATTAATGTTCCTTTTGATTATTCATATTTAAAAGCAGGAACAAATAAAGTTGATATTACTTTTCCTGATGCTGGCGGACACGTAAGTTCTTTAATTTTAAATGTTGAAAATTATAAATAATAAAATTCAACATACAAGGTAATATTATAGACAAATGAATTAAGGCAAATGTTTAAAAATCAAAACCTTTGTCTCTAATTAAACTTTTAAATAAAAATGAAATACGCTAAATTTTTTGTGCTACTAGTTTTAACCATTGTTAGTTGTACAGCAAAAGAAGTAAAAATTGAAACTAAACCAAATGTTGTTTTAGTAATAACAGACGATCAAGGATATGGGGATTTAGGCATTCATGGAAATGAAATAATTAAAACACCAAATATTGATGCTTTTCATAGTGAAAGTTATCATTTAACTGATTTTCACGTTGGACCAACTTGTGCTCCAACACGTTCAGGTTTAATGACTGGTAGATATGCAAATAGCGTAGGTGTTTGGCATACTGTTGGTGGTTGGAGTTTATTACGTCAGCAAGAAAAAACAATGGCCGATATGTTTACCCAAGCAGGTTATAAAACAGGAGGTTACGGTAAATGGCATTTAGGTGATAATTATCCGTTTAGACCAGAAAATAGAGGGTTTCAAGAAACTGTGATGCATGGTGGAGGTGGTGTTTATCAAACTCCAGATTATTGGGGAAATACGTATTTTAACGATACTTATTTTAAAAATGGTAAGCCTCAAAAATATGAAGGGTATTGTACGGATGTTTTCTTTGATGAAGCTACAGAATTCATAAAAAAGAATAAAGACGAACCTTTCTTCTGTTACATTTCTACAAATGCACCGCACGGTCCTTACAATGTGCCATTAGAGTATTACAATATGTATAAAGATATTGATGAGAATACTTTAAGTGATACTCAAAAGCGTTTTTATGGAATGATAACAAATGTTGATGATAACTTTGGAAAACTTCGTGAAACTTTAGAAGAATTAAAAATAGCAGATAATACTATTTTAATTTTTATGACGGATAATGGTTCAGCTGCTGGTTATAAGTACGATAAAAAGACAAAAAAAACTCTAGGGTTTAATGCTGGTATGAAAGGAGCTAAAGGAAGTGCTTATGAAGGTGGGCATAGAGTGCCATTTTTTATTCATTGGAAAAATGGGAACATAACTACTTCTAAAGATTTTTCTCAATTAACGGCTAATTTAGATATTATGCCAACTTTGGCTGAATTATGCGGAATAGAATTACCAAAGAATGGAATGCCAATAGATGGTAAAAGTTTAGTGCCAATATTTAAAAATCCAGAGTTAGAAGATAACCGTATGTTGGTTACAGATTCTCAACGTTTGCAAGAGTTAAAAAAATGGAGAAACTCTTCTGTTATGCAAAACAAATGGCGTTTAATTAACGGAAAGGAATTATACAATATTGAAAGTGATAAAGGGCAAAAGAATAATTTAGCTGATGAAAATCCAGTAAAAGTTAAAGAAATGCGTGATTTCTACGAAAAATGGTGGAAACAAGTTTCAGTTCAAGGAGGCGAAGAAGTTTACATTCCAATTGGAACAAAATTTGAAAATCCTACTACATTAACTTCTCACGATTTACATTCAATGAAAGAGAAAGAGTTTTATGCTTGGAATCAGGTTTACACTAGAAATGGAGCAATTGCAGAAGGTTATTGGAGTATTGATGTTGCCGAAGCTGGAGATTATGAAATTTCATTAAGAAGATATCCTATAGAGTCTGGTTTAAAAATAAACACAACAACTCCAAAAATTACCTCTGAAGATGTACCTGGTTTAGAAAAAACGATTCCTGAAGGACAAAATTTAGGTTTTGTAAAAGCCGCAATAAAAATTCAAGGAATTGAAGATCAAAAAGAGTTTGCAAATGATAGTGAATCGGTTAATTTTAATGTGAAGCTAGAAAAGGGAAAAACACAATTTGAAGCAAGTTTCTTTAATAAAAAAGGAGTTGAATACGCTGCTTATTACGTGTATGTAAACAAAAAATAAGTTAGAATTAGCATATAAAAATAGGCTGTCTAAAAAGTATTGAACCCGTCATTCTGAATTTATTTCAGAATCTCAACATATTGATAATTAATAATTTTGAGAACCTGAATCAAGTTCAAGTTGACGAAAAATTTAACTTTTTAGACAACCTCTTTTTATTTAATTGAATTTAAACCAATCAATACTAAATTCGGAATCAGAATTATTTTTAAAAGTGAAGTGTAAAGCGTGTTTACCTTTATTTATTTTTTTGATAGAACCAGTTGAAATTTTATAAGCTGTATTTTCATTTTTTGGTTTTATAGTTATTGTGCCAATTAACTTTCCTTTAGCATTATCTAATCTAATTTCAATAATTCCCTCTGAATTTGGACTCGTTTTAACTTCAAAACTAGTAAGTTTATCTTCAAAAGAAAAGTATTTATAAATAGCAGTATCATTGTTTTTAATTTCAGATAAACCTTCTGAAATAATATCTTTTTTGCTAATAGTTGAAACTCTAACATTTCCAGACAAGCCACAAGTCCATTCAGCCTCAATTCTATTTGTTGGATTTAGAGGTTTTCCAGCACCTTGTGATGTCATTTCTACTTCATCAATTGTTCCATCTTCATTAAAATAAATAGGTTCTATACATGCTTTTCTAAACTTTTGGGAATTATTTGTTGAACGGTGGTAAAAAACATACCATTGCCCTTTAAATTTTTCAATGGAACCATGATTATTCCAGCTAGATGGATCACAATTATAATTATCTATAATTACACCTTTATATTCAAAAGGTCCCATAGGTGAACTCCCAATAGCATACCCTAAACAAGTTGGTCTGTTTTCTCTACTGTCATCAGCAAAAACTAAATAATACAAATCTCCAATTTTTCTGATGGAAGAACCTTCGTGAAATGCAACGTTTCCTTTTTCATCTAACGGGTAAATGATGGTAGATTTGTCAATCTCCATCATATTCGGTTTTAATTTTGCAACCTTCGGTTTTCCTTGTCCCCAAAAATAATAGGCTTGTCCGTCATCATCAATTAACACAGCTGGATCAATGCCAAAAGCATCTTTTATTTGTTTACCATTTACAAACGGACCATTAGGATTTTTACTTGTTGCCACACCTTCAATTTTTGGTTTTCCAGGTGAGCAGAAATATAAATAATAGGTTCCGTTTTTATAGGCAGCATCTGGAGCAAATAGTAAATTATCGTGAAATTTAACTTGATCATTTTCTCCTTTTGAAGCAAATACATTCTCTGTAATATCCCAATCAGTTAGGTTTGAAGTGCTTAATACATGATGTGTATATGAGCACCAATAATCGTCACTTTCATCACGAGATCCATAAATATATAATTTGCCATCTTTCCAAACGTGCGCTTCAGGATCTGCAATATACATTCCTGGTGGAGTTATTGGGTTTTGAGCAATAATTTCCTGAATTGACATTAACAAAAGTAGCGTTAGAAATATTCTCATTAGTAAAAATTATTTTTTTGAATTTAAAAGCTCCTGATTTTCTTTAGCAATACGTTCGCGTTGTTTTTTGTTCAATCCATATTTAAAATATAAATCATTTGGAAGTAAAACATTAGATCTTTTTAAACTTGGATCGTTTGTACTTTGACTTAAATCGCAATCAAAACGTCCTAGTTTTGAGTACATTTTACCCCAATTATTTCCTGCATTTATAAAGTGAGAAATTCCCCAAGTAATTCCGTCTGCATTTTTGCTATCTGTAAAGGCATCAGGAGAAAATGGACCTCCAGCAGTTGGTAATAATTTTGTAGTTGCTGCAACTTCAAAATTTACCCAATCTTTAGCATATTGAATGGTAAAATGTTCAATTCCGTCTGTTCCAACAATAGCTGCAACACCTTCTTTAAAAGGAAATAACATTGTTTCGTGTCCAGAGTTTATTACAGGATTTAAGGGATGTTTTGTAAAAGGACCTTCAGGTGAATCTGCAGTAGCAACTCCCCAACAATCCCAGTGTTTTCTGTTGGCATCACGTTCTCCTAAACCAGATTTATAATAAATATAAATTTTACCATTATGTACTAATGGATACGGATCGTGAATAACTCTGTGATCCCATTCATCTTCTGCTCCAAAAGGTATCACAACCTGATTTAAAGGAGTCCAAGGTCCATCAGGAGAATCTGCATACGACATAGCAACAGGACATCTATCACTTCCTTTTTTAGCTTTTCTATTACCACTTGCCGAACTGAATGCTTGATAGTACAAATAGTATTTCTCTTTCCATTTTAAAACATCAGTTGTTGCAACAGAACGCCAACCAGGATTTGGTTTTGGTGGTCGAGGTACAGCAACTCCTTGTTCTTCCCAAGTAAAACCATCTTTACTAGTTGCATACCAAATCTCACATAAATCCCAATCTACTGAAGGAATGGAATCGTTATGTTTTTCATAACCTTGTGGCTGTGTTGGTGTGTTTCTATGTGTATACCACATATAGTATTTACCATTTTCAAAAATTACTTTTGAAGGATCTCTTCGAGTAATTGTTCCATCTCCATTGTTATAATCAAATCCTTTTAATTCAGTGTATCTAAAGTTGGAGTATAATTCATTGTCTAAAAGTCTTGGAGCTTCATAATGTTCAAAACTACGTTTCATTGCAGCGCTCAATTCTCTATCAGAATTTAAATTTTTTAAGTAAAGTGGAAAAGGTTTTTGCTCTTTCTGTGAGCAACTGATAAACAATATTGAAAAAGTTATCAGACTTGTAATTAATCTCATAATAGATTTATGTTATTGGTTAATTCTATATTTTGAATAAATTTAATCAGTAAATTTTTCCTATTAAAAAAATAAAGAAGAATTCATAATTAAATAACCATATGAGATAAATTATTAATCATTCATTTAGAACTATTTTACAATTAAGTAATTTTTTTTGAAAACTAAAGGTGAGCAGTTCATAAATTTTTGAAATTGTCTATAGAAAAAAGGTAAACTTTCATAACCGCAATCGTAAGCAATTTGACTAACTTGTTTGTTGGTTTCAATAAGCATTTTACAAGCTAAATTTATTCTATATTCATTTACAAATGTAAAAAATGACTTATTTAAAGATTTTTTAAAAAACCTACAAAATGCTTCTTCACCCATAGAAACTAGGTTTGAAACGTCTTTTAGTTTTATTTTTTTTGCATAATTTTGTTCTACAAAATTGTATACTTTATCTATTCTATTGTTTGTTTTAATATTTAAATTAGGTGTAAAGTTAATTGAAGTTAAATTTTTTGAATCATTCACACTACTTAATGAGTCTAATAAATTTATAAACCCAATTAATTTTTTAAAGGGCTCTTGTGTTAATAGATTCGTTAATTTTTCGAATGTATTTTTACTGACTTTATTGGAAAATTTAATTCCTAATGAACCCTTTTGTAAAAGCTCTTTAATACCTTGGAACTCACTTTTGTTTATCCAATCTTTTCCTAGTAGATTATTATCCCATTGAAAAACAATAGATTTAACGGTTCCTTTGTTTTGAGCAGAATCTTTCCAGCAATGCGGTAGATTTGAACCGAGCAGCACAAAATCTCCTGCTTCAAATTTTTCAACATTGTTACCTACGTATCGGATTCCTTCACCTTTTACAATATAAGTCAATTCAAATTCAGGATGAAAATGCCATGGTGCACCAAAAGTTTCATCTTCATAAATAAATGCATGTAATGAGCTGTTTTTTGCTGGCGATACTTTTTCGAATTGAGCTTTTAACATTGGTTTGTTTTATTTTCAAATATAATCAATAATATCAATAAAAGTAAAAATATGATTTTAATCATGTCAAAATAAGGTATTATAAGGCTAAAATCAAAGTAGAATGTAGCGTTTAGTTATTTTAAATTTGATTTAAATCTAAATTCACAATAAGATGACAAAAAGAGAAATAATTAAAATGGTGCTAAACCATGAGAAACCACCATATGTGCCGTGGTCTTTTAAATTTACAAAGGAGCCTAAAGAAATGCTTGAAGAACACTTTAAATCGGATGATTTAGATATTACTTTAGGAAACCACATTTTAAATTTAGGTAGCGATATTGGGTTTTTTGATGAAGTTAAAAAAGACCACTTTAAAGATGTTTTCGGAGTAGTATGGGATAGATCTGTTGATAAAGATATAGGAATGCCTGTTGAAGATATTATTAAAGAACCTACAATGGAAGGATTTGAATTCCCAAATCCTCACGACCCTAGATTCTTTGCAAATATTGAACCTGAAATTGAGAAAAAACCTGATTTATTTAGAGTATTTCAAATAGGATTTTCTTTATATGAAAGAGCTTGGTCAATGAGAGGTATGGAAAACTTATTGATGGACTTTTATTTGTATCCAGATTTTGTTCACGAACTTTTTGAAAAAATTGCAGATTACAACATCGCTCAAATAGACAAAGCACTAGAGTATGATATTGATGCTGTTTATTTTGGTGATGATTGGGGACAACAACACGGTTTAATTATGGGAGCTGATTTATGGAACGAGTTTATGTATCCACAAATTAAGCGTATGTATAAAAGAGTAAAAGATGCAGGAAAATATGTAATGATTCACTCTTGTGGAGATGTTGATGAATTATTCCCAGCATTAGTTGATGCAGGTTTAAACTGTTTCAATCCTTTTCAACCAGAAGTAATGGACGTGCACCAAATTCATAACGACTATTTAGGAAAATTGTGTTTCCACGGAGGTTTATCAATGCAAAAAACATTGCCTTTTGGAACTCCTGAA
Source organism: Lutibacter sp. TH_r2 (assembly GCF_033101135.1). Classification (NCBI taxonomy): domain Bacteria; kingdom Pseudomonadati; phylum Bacteroidota; class Flavobacteriia; order Flavobacteriales; family Flavobacteriaceae; genus Lutibacter; species Lutibacter sp. TH_r2. The sequence continues at coordinate 373,543 of NZ_JAWMPV010000001.1, read as the reverse complement.
GAAGTTAGAGAAGAATCTTTAGCTTTACTAGAAATGGGTAAAAAAGGTGGATACATTTTTTCTCCTTCTCATTCAGTTGAAAGCGATACTACATTAGAAAACATATTAACATTTATTGAAATTGCTCAAGCGCAATTAAAAAAAGAAGAACTAGCGTAATGGAAGAATTATTTAATAAAATATCGGATTGTGTAGAGTTTGGTAAAATTAACAAGGTTTCGCCATATCCACCAAATATGAAAGATCAAGACGGAGCAGATGAATTAACAGTTCAGGCTTTGGAGCAAGGAGCAAGTGCACGTGAAGTATTGGAGAAAGGCTTAATACTTGGTATGGAAAAAGTAGGTGTTAAGTTTAGAGAAAATAAAGTTTTTGTTCCTCAAGTATTAATGTCTGCAAAAGCTATGAATACGGCTATGAATCATTTAAAACCGTTGTTTGCTGCTGGTAATACAGATAAAAAAGGTGTGTTTGTAATAGGTACAGTTGCCGGAGATTTACACGATATTGGTAAAAACCTAGTATCTATGATTGTTGAAGGAAATGGTTACGAAGTGATTGATTTAGGAACTGATGTTCCTGCACAAAAATTTATTGATACAATTAATGAATTTCCAAATGCAATTATAGGTCTTTCATCGTTACTAACTACAACAATGGCTAGTATGGAAAACATTGTAAAAGAAATTAAAGCAGCACATCCAAACCAAAAAGTAACAATTGGTGGAGCGCCTATAACACAAGAATTCTGTGACCAAATTGGTGCAGATAATTTTTCAGCAGATCCACAAGGTGTTGTTGAATTTATGAATAATCTTAAAATGTCAGCATAATGAACGGTTTAGAATTAGTAAAAGCAGCTATGAAACGTCAGGAAGTGGAACGTGTGCCTTGGGTACCATTTGTTGGTGCGCACGCAGGACACTTATTAGGCTTAAATGCTACCACTTATTTTAAATCTGAACAACATATTATTGATGGTGCAGAGGAAGCGATAAAAAAGTACAATCCTGATGGAATTCCAGTAACTTTTGACCTTCAAATTGAAGCTGAAGTGTTGGGTTGTGAACTAAAATGGTCTGATGATAATCCGCCGGCTGTAGTTTCTCATCCTTTAGCAGATGGAAGTTTAAAATTAGAAGATTTAAAAGTTCCTTGTCGTTGTAAAGGTAGAATTGCAACGGTAATGAATGCTGCTACAAAAATTAAAGAAGCACATCCAGATGTTGCATTGTATGGCTTAATTACGGGTCCTTTTACGTTAGCATTACATTTAATGGGTACAGATATTTTTATGAAATTATTTGAAGATCCAGAGTATGTTGGTAAAGTAATGGATTACTGTACTAAAGTTGGTAAAGCAATGAGCAACTATTATATTGAAGCTGGTTGTGATGTTGTGGCTGTGGTTGATCCAATGGTTAGCCAAATAGATCCAATGTCTTTTGAAATGTTTGTTTCACCTTATTGTAAAGAAGTTTTTAGTCATATTAGAGAATGTGGTGCATTGAGTTCTTTCTTTGTTTGTGGAAATGCTACACAAAACATTGAAGAAATGTGTAAATGTGAACCAGATAATATCTCAATTGATGAAAATATTCCATTAGATTTCTTAAAAGAACAATGCGATAAGTATGAAATCAGTTTTGGTGGAAATATGAAGTTAACTTCTGTTTTACTAATTGGTACTCCTGAAGATTGTAAGTTCGAAGCAATAGAATGTATGGATATTGGTGGTAAAAAAGGATTTATTTTAGCTCCTGGTTGCGATTTACCAATGGCAACACCTCCAGAAAATTTAGAAGCTATCGCAGAAATTGTTCACGATGAATATCAACAAGATGTGTTAAGAACAAAAGGTCAAACAGCTAAAGATGTTGAGTTATTAGATTTAGAAAATTACTTTACTAATGATAAAGTAAAAATAGATGTAATTACGTTAGATTCTGAAGGTTGTGCACCTTGTCAGTATATGATGCAAGCTGTTGAATTAGCTGTAAAAGAAATTGGAGCAGATAATATTGAATATGTAGAGCATAAAATTAAAAACCAAGAAGGTATTCAAATGATGTTGAGTTTAGGTGTTAGAAACCTACCAACCATTTGTATTGATGGTACTATTGAGTTTATTTCTATTATTCCTCCAAAAACCGAATTGGTTAAATGTATTCAAGGTCATTTAGATAAAAAAGCTGTTGTTAATTCATAATATTACTTAATTCGTCATGCTGAACTTGTTTCAGCATCTCATCAGATTGGTAACTAATTAGGATGTGACCCTGAATCAAGTTCAGGGTGACGTTCGTTTATAAATAAAAGAATGATTGCAGACTTAATTCTTATTAGTGGATTTTTAGGCAGTGGTAAAACAACATTGCTTAAAAATCTACTTTCTTTACATAAAGGAAAAAGAATTGCTGTCATCCAAAACGAATTTGCACCAAGTGGTGTAGATGGAAAAGAGTTAAAGCTTAATGATGAAGGTTTTAAGCTTGTTGAAATTAATAATGGCTCCGTTTTTTGCGTTTGCCTGTTAAGTAATTTCATAGAAAACATTACCAAATTAATTGAAGAATACAATCCTGAAATTATTTATTTAGAAGCATCCGGAATTTCAGATCCAATTTCTATTTGCGAATTATTAAATAAAGACGAAATAAGTAATAAGGTTCGTTATGCTGGCGCTTGGTGCGTAGTTGATGCCTTAAATTTTGAAAAAAGTGCCGTTTTTGTACAACGAGCCAAACATCAGGTTAGAGTTGCGGATAAAATAATATTGAATAAAATAGATTTGGTTAATGAAACTAAAATTGAAGATGTAATTCAAAAAGTAAAAGAAATAAATCCATTTGCAGAAATAGAGCAACAACAGTTTTGCAATGTGCAATCTGTTAAGTTAAATCAAGTAACTAAAATTCCAACAATTACAACTGAAGATTCGCGACCTGAAGAAATAAAAACGGCTGTTTATAGAACAACTGATATTATTTCAGAAGAAAAATTAAACATTTTTTTAAAAGAATTGACAGCTATTAGTATTCGAGCAAAAGGTTTTGTGAGAGTTGCAAATAACCAGTTTAAGTTATTTCATTTAACGTATAATAATTTCGAAATTATTCCATTGGATAATTATACAGGAAGCTGTGAAATAATAGCTTTTGGTGAACAAATGAGTTTAAAAACATTGAGAGAATTATTTCAAAAAAACAAATGATATAGTGAAAGGTACATTTACATATAAAATAGATTTTTCAGAAATAAAACTGGAAAAAGAGGAGATTTCTTCGTTTATGGGATTAGGTCTAGTACCTGAAGAACCTTTTAATAGTATGATTGATACTGCTATTGAATTGCTTTCAAACAATAAAAATATTGAAGGTGGATTTACCATAAAACCTGTAACCAATTTTTCTGCTAAAAAAGGAATTATTTCTGTTGAAGATAAAATATTTGAAACAGGTAGAATGATTACTTCATTTTTAAGAAATGCTGAATACGCTGCATTATTTACTTGTACTGCAGGATATGAGGTTGAAAAATTGAGTAAAAAATTTAATGCTGAAGGAGATATTGTAATGAGCTATGTTGTAGATTCAACCGGATCAATGCTTGTAGAAGGAGCAATGGATTTAGTTTATGAAAAACTAAAAACTATGGTAAGTTTAAACAACCTTTCAGTAACAAATAGATACAGTCCAGGTTATTGCGATTGGTTGGTAAAAGATCAGCAAAACTTATTTTCTTTTTTCCCAAAAGGCTTTTGCAATGTAACTTTAAGTGAAACTTCATTAATGAGTCCTGTAAAATCGGTAAGTGGAATTGTGGGTATTGGAAAAGATGTAAAATACCTTGGTTACATTTGTGATACTTGCAAAAATAAAACCTGTGTTTACCGTGCAAAAAAAATGTATGTAAGGCATTAAAGATTAAATAGTCTTTATTGCTTATTTTGACTGTATTATCTTCTATTTTTAATGTTTTAATCAAAATAAGCACCTTTAAAGCTAATAATGGTTATAGTTTTTTCATTAAGAATATTCATTTTTGAAAATAGAAACTACAAAACCAATTATAATGAAGAATAGCAAAATTTCAGATCCTTTTGAAAAAGAGAGACTAGAAAAAGGTTACGGCGAAATGGATGACCAAAATGATCCTGTAACTATGGTCTTACGTCATAAAGATGTTCGTAGATGCGCACATAATCATAAAACATTTCAATCTGGTGCTGAACCTGGAAGAATTGTAGTTCCTTCTGAAGTTAATATCAGAGACATTCGCCAAATTCCATTTGAAGTAGATCCGCCTCAACATGGTGCTTATAGAGCAGTTGTTGAAGATTGGTTTAAAAGACCTTTAGAAGAAGAATATACGGAGCAGTTAGAACAAATAATTGGTGATGTAGTTGATGAAGCTTTAACTAAAGATAGCGTAGAGATGATTAAAGATTTCTCGTTAGTGTTACAATCTCGCGCATTAACCTTATTATTTAATGTGCCTTTTTCTGAATCAGAGACTTGGATTTCTTGGGGAACTCACGTATTTAGAAGCGAAGAAACTGCTTTAGACGCTTCAAAAGCTACTATTTTATACGATTATATAGATGAACAATTAGATTATTACGAAAAAAATTTAGGTGAAGATTTTTATTCAACATTATTAAAAGCAGAAGTTAATGGTGAAAAATTAACTAGAGAAGAAATTAAAGGTGTTGTAATTTTAACATTTGCAGGTGGAAGAGATACCGTTATTAATGCAGTAACAAATTCAATAGCATATTTTGCTGAAAATCCAAAATCACTAGAACAAATTAAAAACGAACCTCAAATTTTAAACTTTGCAATAGAAGAATTGGTTCGTTATTTCTCACCTTTAACGCATATGGGACGCGTTGCAACTGAAGATACACAGGTTTGTGAGCACGCTGTTAAGGCAGATACCAGAATATCTTTAAACTGGGCTTCTGCAAATAGAGATGAAACAGTTTTTGAAAATGCAAATGAAGTGGTTTTAGATAGAAAAATGAATCCACATGTGGCATTTGGGTTTGGAACGCACAATTGTTTAGGAGCTACACATGCTCGTCAAATTTTAAAAGTATTAATTCAAACACTAATTAAAAAAGTGAATTCAATTGAAATTTTGGAAGCTGATGAAAATATTGAAACGCTCGGAGACCTTAAACGAAAAGTTGGTTTCAATAGTATTAAAATGAAATTTAACTAGAATAAAAGATATTACTAAAACTAAAAAAAATCAAAATAAAATGGCAAAAATAACATTTGTAACTCAAGGTAATGAAACTATAACTGTTGAAGGAACAGCAGGAAATGTAATGGAGTTGGCAGTTCAAAATAAAATAAAAGGAATTGATGGTAACTGTGGAGGAGTATGTTCTTGTGCAACTTGTCACGTTCATGTGGAACCAGAGCACTGGGATAAAGTTGGAGCTCCTAACACAATGGAAAGTGACATGCTAGAGTTTGATGAAAAAGTAAGTGACCACAGTCGTTTATCTTGCCAAATGAAAGTAACTGAAAATTTAGACGGAATTGTTTTAAAAGTAGCAAATTAATGTCTAATAAAACTTGTGTAGTAATTGGTGCTAGCCACGCTGGAGTAAATTTTGCTTTTTCATTACGAAGAGAAGGTTGGAGAGGTGAAATTATATTGTTCGATAGTGACCCTGAAATACCTTACCACAGGCCTCCGTTATCTAAAGCTTATTTATCTGTTGAAAATAATTCAGAATTAGATTTATTATTTCCAAAACAAAATTACCAAACAGAAAATATCACTTTAAGGTTAGGTGAAACAGTATCAAAAATAGATAAAGATTCTAAAGAAATTACGTTGTCTAATGGTGAAATTCAATTTTATGATAAATTGGTTATTGCAACTGGAGCAAGACCTTTTATTCCTCCAATTAAAGGAATAGAAACAGCAGTCAATTTGTTTCCAATGAGAACTTTTGCTGATACGGTGAATATTCAAAATGCTATAAAAAAATCTAATGAAAAGCGAGTTGTAATTATTGGTGGTGGATATATTGGATTAGAAACTGCTGCTTCATTAAAAAAGTTAGGAGCAAAGGTTATTGTTCTTGAAAGAGAAAATCGTGTTTTAGAACGTGTAACCGCACCTCAAATGTCAGACTTTTTTAGTAAATTACATGGAGAAAATGGTGTTGATTTATTAACCAATAAAAATGTTGTTTCAATAAAAAAATCTGAAGGTGTAAATGAGGTTATTTGTGATGATAATACTTCATACATAGCTGATTTAATAGTTGTAGGAGTTGGAATAAAAGTCAATTTAGAATTAGCTCAAAAAACTGGTTTAGTAATTGAAAACGGAATTAAAGTTGATGAAACTACAAAAACCAGCGACGAGAATATTTATGCAATAGGGGATTGTACGTATCATTTCAACTCGCATTACAATAGATATATTAGATTAGAATCTGTTCAAAATGCGGTGGATCAAGCTAAAGTTGCTGCTTCAACTATTTGTGGAAATGATGTAAAATACAATGCTATTCCTTGGTTTTGGTCAGATCAATACAATGTGAAGTTGCAAATGGTTGGACTTTCTCAAGGGTATAATGATGTAATTCAGCGTGTTGAAGAAGATAATGAAAAATGCCAATCGGTCTGGTATTTTAAAGATGATGAGTTATTAGCTGTTGATGCCGTTAATAATGGAAAAGCTTACGTTTTAGGTGGCCGGTTTATAAAAGGAAGAACTGAAATTGATAAAATAAAATTAAGAGATACTAGCATTGTAATTAAACCAACTAGTTTCTTAAAAGACTAACTAAATAAGTAAAAATGAGTATAAAATGTAAAGCTGCAATTGCAAAAGGAGATGGTAGTTATTCTATTGAAACAATAGAAGTTCAAAACCCAAAAGAAGATGAAGTACTTGTTGCAATAAAAGCTGCTAGTTTATGCCATACAGATCACGATTCTTTAAATTGGGGAAAACCAATTGTAATGGGACATGAAGGTTCGGGTATTGTTGAAGCAGTTGGAGCAGATGTAAAAAGTGTAAAAGTTGGTGATGCAGTAATTTTAAATTGGGCAACTCCTTGTGGTGAATGTTTTCAATGCAAGCACGAAAACGAGCATATTTGTGAAAATAATTCTCCAGTTGTTGCGGGTGCAAATGGTTATACACCAGGTCACGCACATAAAGAGGGAACAACTTGGAACGGAAATACAATTGAACGTTCATTTAATATTGGAACCATTTCAGAATATACATTGGTAAAAGAATCTGCGGTTGTTAAAAACCCAATTCAAGATATGAATCATTCTTCTGCAAGTATTATTAGCTGTGGAGTTATGACAGGTTTTGGATCTGCGGTAAACACGGCTAAAGTTGAAGTAAATTCTTCAGCAGTTGTTTTAGGTACCGGAGGAGTTGGATTAAATGTTATTCAAGGAATTAAAGTTTCAAAAGCTTCAAAAATTATTGCTATTGATGTAAATCAACAAAGGTTAGATATGGCAGTTGAATTTGGAGCAACACACACAATTTTAGCAGATAAAAATGATAAAGGCTTACTAAATGCAGCTGAAAAGGTAAAAGAAATGACTGATGGAAGAGGTGCCGACTATGCTTTTGAGTGTACTGCTATTCCAGAACTAGGAGCAGCACCATTAGCTATGGTTAGAAATGCTGGAACTGCAGTTCAAGTAAGTGGAATTGAGCAAGAAGTTTTAATTGATATGGCTTTGTTTGAATGGGATAAAAAATATATCAATCCTTTGTATGGTAAATGCAATCCGCAAAAAGATTTTCCCAAAATTGTAGAACATTACCATAAAGGTGAAATTATGTTAGATGAAATGATTACCAGAACATATCCAATTGAAGATTTAGAACAAGCTTTTGATGATATGCTTACAGGTAAAAATGCAAAAGGTGTTATTGTTTTTTAATAATGAACAAATCAAAATTTAGAACAACAGAAATTTCGAACCCTGAATTTGAAAGTAATAACCTTCGTTTTATTACCGTAAAAACTCTAAACTTAAAGGGTAGAGGCGATATTTGTGTATTTGTTCCTCCAGGAGAAAACTTAAAAGATTTACCAATTGTTACGCTACTTCACGGAGTATATGGGAGTGCTTGGATTTGGGCGCATAAAGCTGGAGTTCATTTTACTGCGTTAAAAATGATGAAACAAGGTATTATAAAACCAATGGTTTTAGCAATGCCTTCCGATGGTTTGTGGGGCGATGGTTCTGCTTATTTACCACATAACAATAAGAATTTTGAAAGTTGGATTGTAGATGATGTAAACCACGCAGTTATTGAAAATATAGATTGTGTTAGTAAAAAATCAGATTTATTTATTTCAGGACTTTCTATGGGAGGTTATGGTGCTTTGCGTTTAGGTGCAAAATATTCAGAAAAATACAAAGCAATTTCAGGTCATTCTTCAATTACAAATAAAAATCAAATGCATTTGTTTGTTGAAGAAAATGAAGATAATTACAATCAAGAAAATTCAATAGACGAAGATGTTTTTGAAATTATGCTTCAAAATAAAAATAGTTTGCCACCAATTAGATTTGATTGTGGTAAAGATGATTTATTAATTGAACACAACAGAGAGTTGCATCAAAAGTTAACTTCAGAAAACATTCCACATATTTATAAAGAATTTGAAGGAAAACACGAGTGGAGTTATTGGGAAGAACATATTAAAGACACACTAAAATATTTTAACAACTACTAACTTAAAATTCAATAATTAAAATTTAAAACCAAATATCTATTTATTTAAAAACAACCAAATGAGAAACACATTTTATGTATTAATTACATTTCTAATTCTAACTTCTTGTAGTCAGAAAAATACAGAAACTAGAATTATTGAAGATTTTAATTATGATTGGAAATTTAATTTAGGAGTTAATAACGAAGCTTTTCAAACAGAATTTGATGATAGTTCTTGGGAAAAATTAAATGTCCCACACGATTGGAGTATTGAACAAGGTTATACCAAAGAAAACACTGCCGCAAGTACTGGTTTTGTTGAAGGAGGAATTGGTTGGTATCGTAAAGATTTTAGCTTAAATGCTAACGATAAAGGTAAACAAATAAACATTCTATTTGATGGCGTTTACAACAATTCAAAAGTTTGGATTAACGGACATTTATTAGGTGATAGACCAAGTGGATATAGTTCTTTTTCATATAACTTAACTGAACATTTAAACTATAATGGTAACAATGTAATTGCTGTAAAAGTAGATAGAACTGCTTATGCCGATTCTCGTTGGTATACAGGTTCTGGAATTTACAGAAAAGTGCAATTAATTAAAACTTCTCCGCTGCATGTTGCACAATGGGGAACTCAAATTACAACACCAAAAGTAGCTAGTGAATCTGCTGAAATTTTAGTTGTTACAAAATTAGAAAATAGCAATAGTAACAATCTAAATAATGTAACCTTAAACTATACAATTCTTGATAAAGAAGGACTAAAGGTTGCTGAATTATCTTCTAAAAGTGATAAATTATTAATGGATAAATCAACAATAACAGTTGATAATCCAAAACTTTGGGGAATTGAAAATCCTAATTTGTATACTTTAAAAACAGAAGTTTTTCAAAATGAAAAATTAGTTGATGTTACAACGGAAAAATTTGGTATTAGATCTTTCAATTTTGATGCAAATAAAGGATTCTTTTTAAATGGAAAGAATGTGAAAATTAAAGGTGTAAATCTACATCACGATGCTGGAGCAGTTGGTGCAGCAGTGCCAAAAAGTATTTGGGAATATAGAATAGACAAATTAAAATCTATTGGTGTAAATGCCGTTAGAATGGCTCATAATCCTCATTCTGTTGAATTAATGGAAGTTTGTGATGAAAAAGGGATTTTGGTAATGGCTGAAGCTTTTGATGAATGGTTTAACGCTAAAGGAAAAAACAAAGTTTATATTGGTGATAATGCTGCGAAAGGAGAAATAGCAAAATCTTATCCTGTTCATTTTAATGAATGGGCTGAAAGAGATTTAAAAGATTTAATAAAAAGAGATTTCAATCACCCTTCAGTATTTATGTGGAGTATTGGAAATGAAATTGAATGGACTTTTGGACATTATTCAAAAACATTTAATGAGGTTAATAAAAAATCAGGAGATCAAGGTTATGAGTTAGTTCCTACATACAACGTTAATGATATTAAAGAAATATTTGACAAAAACTCAAAAGGTGAAGATTTACTAGCAAAAACTGCAAATCAACTTGTAAAATGGGTAAAAGAAGTTGATACTACAAGACCAACAACCTGCGGAAGTGTTTTGCCTTCTATTGGATTAACAAGTGGTTATGGAACAGCTGTAGATGTATATGGTTTTAATTATAGAGCTTCAGAATATGATGTTGCACACAAAGCATTTCCTAATTTAAAAATTTTAGGAACAGAAAACTGGGGAGCATATAGTGAATGGAAAGCTGTTAAAGAACGTGAGTTTGTTCCTGGAATATTTGCTTGGACAGGTTTTGCTTATTTAGGCGAAGCTGGTCCTTGGCCAAGAAAAGGCTTAAATATTTCATTTTTCGATTATGCAGGATTTAAAACTCCAAGAGGTCACTTTTTTGAATGTTTATGGAAGTCAGAACCAAAAGTGTATATGGTAACAACTCCAGCCAAAGAATCTGAATTTTCTTTTACTGAAAAAGAAGGTTGGAAATTTGATATGCAATACTCAGCTCCTCCAGTATGGAAAATGTTAAGAAAATGGGAATGGTATAAAACATACCCAAAATGGAAATATGAAAATGATGAAGCTATTGTTGTACAAACGTATACCAATTGTGAAGAAGCTGAATTGTTTTTAAATGGAATTTCTTTAGGTAAACAAAAATTAGTTGATGTTACTAAAACAGACAATATTTTAAAATGGTTGGTTCCTTATAAAAGTGGAGAATTGAAAGTTGTAGGTTATAATAATGGTGAAAAAGTTGATGAATACCTATTAAATACAACTGATAAAGTTTCAAAAATTGAAATTGAATCGACTAAAACAACCTTAAGTGCAGATGGTTATGATGTGGCAATAATTACTGCAAAATTAGTAGATGAAAAAGGAAATTTAATTGTAGATAAAGATCAAGAAATTGAATTTATTGTAGATGGTGAAGTTAAAAATTTAGGAGTTGATAATGGTTGGGAAATGAATGTACAACCTCATAAAGCAACTAAAGTTGTAACACATAACGGTAAGGCTATAATTCTAATTCAGTCAACAAAAAAGAAAGGAAATAGTAAAGTTTCAGCTAAAAGTGACAAAATTGAATCAGAAATTTTAGAAATAGTTTCTGAATAATTATATGCAAAAAAATAGAAAAGCCGAGTATAATATTATACTCGGCTTTTTTATGAAAATTGCTTGTTAAAGAGTTTAACCACCAATAAATTGGTTTATTTTTTGTTGTGCTATTTTTAACTCATCCAAAATTTTATTAATGTCAAGTTCTTCTAAACTTGAAGAGAAAATAGAAACTGCTAATACTGCCGTTAATTCTGAATTATTTAATCCAATAGGAACAGCAATATCTGTAATTCCACTAGTTAGTTTACTTTTTGCCGAACGGTATCCAATTTCAGTTACTTTATTTATAGAATTAAATAGACTTTGTTGTTCTGTTTTATTCCATTTTTTAAAGTATACATCTCTAGCTAAAATATTTTTCCTTTTTTCATTAGAAAACATAGATAATAAAACTCTTCCAGAAGTAGTCATAGATAAAGGGAAATGCGTTCCTTCTTCAATAGATAGTGAAACTGCATTTGGACTTCGCATTTGTGAAATAATCAATAATTGATCATTATTCATAATACTTAAATGGCAAGATTGTCTTGTTTTTTCAGAAAGTGCTTGCATAGGGTAATGAGCCACACGTTTTAACTCATCAAAAGGCGTGTGTGTATGTGATAAACTATACATTTTTAATGACAATCTATATTTCCCAGCATTTGAACCACGTATTAAATAACCACGTTGTTCTAAACAAACTAACATTCTGTATATTTCACTAGGTGTTTTATTAATGCCTTGAGCTATTTCTACTTGAGATAGTGGAATCCCTTCTTTTGAAAGGAATTCAATAATATCCAGACCTTTATCTAGAGCGGGAGCATTATATTTTACTTTAGTTGTTTCTGCCATAATATGTAAACAAATCTATTAGTTATTTTTTTAAGAGCATAATTTACTGGGAATGTTCTTAAAAAATAAGAGTTAAACTATTGAATTACCAAAAGCAACTAGTATAATTCCAATTGTCATTATTGATAGTCCACTATACAACCAATTTTTACTTTTTGAACCGGCATTTTTCCATTCACCAGAAAAGATTCCTAATAAATTAGCAACCATAATACAACCTGTTTGAAAAATTGCAAATCCTACGGATGTTCCTAAAGGACCTAATTCGTAAGCACCCAATCCATAAATGATCAAAGAAGCGCAATAAACTATAGCCATTATTAAAAGGTAGAATAGGTTTTTAGAACTGTTTTTATGGTTGAAATTGGACCAACTTTTATTTTTGGTAAGTTGATAACCAAAGTAAATCATAATTGCAATTCCACTTCCTATGAATGATGGAAGCATTACTGCCAAACGCGCTACCCAAGATTCGTTACCAAATTGTTCTTGTGAAATTTGACCAATATGTCCAATGTTATCTGCAACGTGATATGCTAAATTAAATCCTGCTGCTGAAATTCCTCCAATAACACAAAGTATAATACCATTTCGCATTGTATTATTGTTTGAAGACGTTTCTTTAGTAGTGCTATTTTCATGCTGTTCACGTAATAAGCCAGCTTTACCGTTTGCAATAATTCCTAGCATAATTATAAAGATACCGCCGAGAATAAACATTCCGCCAGGTGTTGTTAATTTATCAGCTCCACCCATAAAAAAAGGTAACAAAGATCCTGATAACGTAGAAACTCCAATTAATAGTGAAAAACCTAAAGCCATACCAATTTTTGAAATGCTAATTCCCCAAAGTAAATTACCAATTCCCCATAAAATACTTAAACCGAATATGGATAAGAAAATTGAAGTAGGAATTTGCTTATAGGTTGCTCCAAGTCCATCTACTAATGCAAAAGTTGAAATTATGGGAACAACAAACATTGCTAATAGCCAAAAGCCACTCCATAAATTTTCAACTTCGTAGTTTTTTACAAATTTACTTGGGTACGCATAAAATCCGAGCATTATTGCGGCCAGTAAGACCCAAAATATTCCTATTCCCATAACTTGATTTTATTCGTAGTTTAAATAAATGGTTCTCTTTTGAAGGTAATGATCAATTCCAAAAACTCCATCTTCACCAGCGTTACCAGAAGTTTTATGACCTGAATGATAACCTTGAATATTTCCAATAATTTGTTGATTGATAAATATTGTACCAACTTCTAAAGAATCAATTGCTCTTTGATGCAATCTATAATCGTTTGTGTATAAATATGCTGAAAGTCCTTCTTCTCTGTTATTAGCTAAAGCAACAGCTTCATCAAAACCATTCACTTTTACAATTGGCATAACAGGCGCAAATAATTCTTGACTTACCGTTGCACCATCTCCTTTTACATTTCCTAAAATAGTAGGAGCGTACCAGTTTCCTTTTTCGAAGTATTCTCCATCAGGAATATCTCCACCAAGCAATAATTCAGCACCTTGAGAAACATTTTGTTTTACTAAAGCATTAACACGGTCTAAACCAAATTTACTAACGTTAGGTCCCATATGTATACCTTCAGCAAAAGGATCTCCAACCTTAATTTGTTGTGTGCGTTTTACCACTTTATCTGTAAATTCATCGGCAATTTTTTCATCAACAAAAACCATTTCATTACAAATACATACTTGTCCACAATTTGCATAACGTGAAATTACAGCAGCTTCCACAGCTTTGTCAATATCTGCATCTTCACAAACAATAAACGGCGCTTTACCACCTAATTCTAAAATTAATCCAGTAATATTTTCAGCGGCAGCTCTGTACATTGCTCTACCAGCTCTTGTACTTCCTGTTAATGAAATTAATTTTGTAATTGGACTTTCAACTAATAATGAAGCGGCTTCGGCATTTTTTGTTGAAACCATATTTATGACACCTTTTGGTAAGCTAGATTCATCGACTAAACGACAAAATTCTGAAGCAGTTGTAGGTGTTAATTCGTGCGGCTTGATAATCATTGTATTTCCAGTTGCTAAAGCCGGACCAATTTTACGGCCAATCAACGCTAGCGGATAATTAAATGCACATAAACCTACAGTTACTCCATAAGGAACTTTGTAAATAGACAATCTTTTATTTGGTTGTTCTGCAGGAAAAATTGCACCTTGAATTCTTCTGGCAGCTTCTGCAGAATAGGTCATATAGGTAATAGTATCATCAACTTCACCCAAAGCTTCAGGATATGTTTTACCTTGCTCCATAACTAAAAGTTTTGCGAAATGTTCGCGTTCAGCTTTTAATTTATTGGCAATTTCAATAATGTGTTGAGCTCTTGTATTTGCAGGAGTTAATCCCCAAGCAATTTGAGCTTTTTCAGAAGATTCTAAAGCATATTGAACATCATCTTTTGTACAAGCAGTAACTGTTGCGTACACTTCATTATTAACTGGGTTTTCTACTTCAATAACTTCTCTTATATTATCATCTAACCATTCTCCGTTAATGTAGCAGGAATAGTGTTTTATAGTTGTTGAATTCATATTTGGTTAAGTTTATTTATTCAAATTTAGGTTCTCTTTTTTCTACAAATGATTGAAATCCTTCTTTAGCGTCAAACGTATCATAAAGTGTTTCAACCATTTCAGTCTCTAATTTAAGGAAATCTGATGTGCTTTTTCCAACACCTAAAGCAAATGTTTGCTTAATTGCTGCCATTGCCTTTTTTGGACCTTTGGAAAGGTTTGTAGCATAAGTTAAAGCTTCTTCTTCGGCAGTTTCTTCGTTGTATAATTTGTGAGCCAATCCAATTCTAAATGCTTCTTCAGAATTAATTGGATTTCCAGAAACTACCATTTCATATGCGTATGAAGTTCCTACGGCATTTACCAATCTTGGAATTCCACCATTTCCTGGCATTAAACCCAATTTAACTTCGGGTAACCCGATTAAGAATTTTTTGTTTGAAGCCAATCTGATATCGCAAGCACAAGCCAATTCTAATCCACCACCTAACGTATGACCGTTTAAAAAAGCAACATAAATTTTATTGCTTGAACTAATAGCTGTAGCTGTTTTATTAGCCATTGCTACCATTTCGTTGTTTTGCTCTACAGTGTTTTTAGCAAATACTTTGATATCCGCACCTGCACAGAAAAATTTTGGAATGGCACTTTTTAAAAGCACAACTGCAATGTCTTTATCATTTTCAATGGAATTTAAAATTGTTTCAAATTCATTGAAAAAGTGAATATCGTAACTGTTAGCTGGGGATTTATCTAAAGTGATCATCCCCAATCTATCTATTTTTTCAAATTTAAACATAGTGTCTATTTTTTTATTATTGCGTCACCCTGAATTTATTTACTCATTCAACACTTATTTTACTATAAGGAATTCGTGATTCTTTGAATTCAGGGTTTCATCATTTTGTTAATGGTTAGATGAGATGCTGAAACAAGTTCAGCATGATGTACCTTTATATACTTATTTTTTATCAAAACCTCTGGCGATTGGCATTTTAGAATCTGCTTCTAAATGACCTTCTTCCGCTCCTAAGCCTGGGAAATATCTAAAATAATTTGCCCAACCATATTTTTGCTTAATTTCAAATGCTTCTAACCCAATAGCTCTTAATTCAGCTCTATCTTTCTTTTTATCTGCTACTAATAACATATAATCGTTTTCAGATAAAGTGTTTCCATCAGCGTCAACTAGTGTCATTTCAGCATAGAATTTATCACCAATTTTACCCGGTACTTTACAAGAAACGTCTACATATTTAGAAGAACTATCTCCTTTTATTTCAGAAAAATCAAATGTTTCTTTTTTGATAACATTCTTGTTGTTATCCAAGAATTTGATACTTGCCTTACAGTTAGTATATGATTCGTAATAATCATTTACAACCCATAATTCACCTTTAAATTCCTCTCCTGGTAACCAGCGTCTATCGTAATGTTTCATAGTTAATAAGACTGCCTGGTACGCTTTTTTCACATAATCAAAAGATAATTTTTTCTCTTGGTAATAATCTACAATTCCCCATTTCATATCTGGAGCAAACGTGATATAATGACAAATACAAATAGCGCTAGTTCTTGGTTTTCTAGTTCTGAAATGTTCTAAAGCATATTGGAAAATAGCACCTTGAGCTACTTGTGTTGCGGTTACAAAACTTTCTAAACTATCTGTACTTTGATCTCCTGAAACTTCAAAATTTAAAGTTCTTAACGCATCAAAATCTGTCCAATGATGTCCCCAACTTGGTCCAGGAGGCCAAATTTCATCAGCAGGAATAAACTTTTCAATACTTTCAATATTTGGACAAGAAGAAATTGCCAATTCAGGAATTACTGCGTAATCTAAACTAGGGAAATAATCTTCCATAACAAATTCGCCTTCACCATAAAATAAATCGTTGGCGTGGAAACTTTCTTTTGGTTTAAAACCTAAATTTAATCCAACTTCATCACTTAACGGAGAAGAAGGAATAAAATATAATGATGTATATGGTTTAATTGCTTCTCCCAATCCGTTTACAAACTCCAAATTATGTTGAGGGTCAGAAGCGGTCATAAATAATTCTTCCGAACCTTCTAATAATACAATTGAAGGATGGTTACGTTGCGCTTTTACTGAAGAAATTGCTTCAGCATACACGTCATCTTTAAATTTTTGATCTTTAGGTAATGATAAACTAGCTAGTGGCAATACATCTTGCCAAACAGTAATACCAGCTTCATTACATAGTTGATAGAATAACGGAATTTCTTCTGGATGCCAACCAAAAATACGCAAGTTATTAAAGTTAGCTTCTTTCGCTAATCTAATTAATTCAACATACTTGCTTGGATGCGCACGACCCATAAAAATATCTGGTGGTCCGCCCCAAGTTCCTGAACGCATAAAGTGACGTTTTTCGTTGATCATTACAGTCCAAGGATTTTCAACTTCATCTAACGTAAATCCAGGATTGTGAACCATTTTAACTTCTCTAATTCCAAATGAAGTTGAGGTTGTATCTAAAATGGCTCCTTCTTTTTCAGAAACCATAACTTTTGCAGTGTATAAATTTTGATCTCCTAAATCCCAAGGCCACCATAACTTTGCATCATCAATATCAATACTTAATTCTAATTTGTTGCTTCCAGCATTAACACTTATATCTTTGTTTACAGTATATGTTTTAGATTCGAAATTCTCTCCTTCAATTTCAACTTCAACATTTACAGAATTACTAGCTGAATTATGATTTTCAAGTTCTATTTCAATATCTAATTTTGCTAAATTTTCAGATAAAACAGTTGGTTTTACATAGGTATCTTCAATAGTAATGTTACCCATTGCTTCTAAATACACAGGTTTCCAAATTCCTGTAGGAGGCAAGGCTACCCAATAATCTCCGTGCCAAGCTGGTTTTCTACCGGCAACCTGACTGTATCGTCTTGGTGCAGGATGCAGGCGAATCATTAATACGTTTGTTCCAAAACGTAAACGTTCAAAACGAATCGTTTTTGAAACGTCAAATTTAAATTGAGAAAACATTCCTTCGTGCGTTCCCAGCAATTCACCATTTAACCAAACGTCACATCCAAAATCTACACCATCAAAAACTAGTTGAATTCGTTTTCCTTCCATTTCTTTTGGAACATCAAACTGGCGTTTGTACCACCACTCATTTTCTGGAACCCATTTTGCTTTTAAACTATTTCTTCCAAAATGAGGATCTTCAATTCTACCTTGTCTCCAAAGATCGGTATAAACATCTCCAGGAACTTTTGCAAAGCCCCAGTTAAATGAATCTCCTGTGATATCAAAATTTAATTCGTGAAATCCTATTTTTACGCCTTCATCAGGTCGAATGCCTTCCATTTGCCAGTTATTTCCGGAAAGATCTAACACAATTTTATCGTTAGAAGTCTCTCCTTCACCTTTAAGGTATTCCTTTTCGTCTTGACTAATATTTTTCATTAATCTATATTTTTAGATGAATCTGTTTTATTATTTGTCTTCTAGTTTCCAAGTTCTAACCCAATCAATTCTCATGGTATTAATAGTGTTATCATTTAAATCAGTTTTTGGAGGAAGTCCTCCTAAATAGTTTGCTTCATTAGTCCATAAATCAAAAATGATTTCTAAATCACGAGTAAATTCCCGACCTTCATATGTTTGTCCTGATCTGTCGTGACCTACTATAACGCTTCCTGCAGGTTCACCATTTAAGTAAAATTGAATGTTTTTAGAATCTTTCCACCAAACACCAAATGTTTGATATTCTTCATTCCATTTAACGCCTTTTAGAGGATTTGCATCAGATAAGTTAGTGTTTATGAAATTATCTTCATCTCTAATAACAACTGGATCTAGATTAGAATCAGCGTGAAAATACTGTGAATTCATTTGATTTGGAAAATCAGGTTGACAACCACAAGATGGTTTTGAATTGTTTTCAATAATATCAATTTCATCACGGTCTGTACTATTTCCATTATTTAGCCAATAGGTATTATAAGCAGAAATATGAGCTGTTTTTATACTAGCTTCTGTGTACATTGGATAACTGGTTTCGGCTTTAGAATGAATTCTTGCGGTTTGAAACCATCTCTCTTCAGCATTACTTTCATTTAATGTTGCTTTAATCCATAACTTACCATCTGAAACACCTGAATTTTCAGCATCAGTTGTCATAAAAACTGGAACTCCATAATTCCAAGTTGATTTAAACCATTTGCTACCATCCCATGAGTCAAATTCATCGGACATAGATTCTAATTTAACCCATTTTTTATCTTCTGGAGTAGTATCATCTATAGATGTAAATGAAGGAAAGTTAGGATCTATATTGTTAAAATCTTCAGCAGTTAAACCAACGCTATTTACTGTAATGGTAACAATTGCTGTATCGGAATCACCATCTGCATCTGAAATTTTATAGGTGAATTCATCATTTCCAAAATAATCAGCATTAGGAATATATTGAAAAACACCATCACTAATTTCACTAACAATTCCATTAGCGGCATTAGAAACTAAACTAAAATTGTCGTTGTCTCCTCCATCTTTGCCAAGATCGTCATTTACTGAAACATTTATTTGATTTGCTGTACCAGCACTGCTATTCTCTTCTACAATAAGCGTGTTATTAACAGCTGTTGGTGAATAATTTATATCTGGAATTGGTTCTTCTGAAGTTGAAGAACTACCACAATTAATGAAAATTAAGGATATTATAAGTGAAATCATTAAGTTTTGTTTTTGGAAATATTGTTTATAGTTAAATTTATTTTCTTTTTTTTCAAGATTTATTTTTTTCATTTATAGGTGTTTTATTTAATTAACAATTCTTCTAATTCTTCTAGCGATTTTCCTTTAGTTTCAGGTACTTTAAACCAAATAAAAAGGAAACCGATTACAGCAAAAGTTCCAAATAATAAAAATGTTGTTGCATTACCTAAAACAGAAAGTTCTAGCGGAAACAATAATTGAACTAAAAACCCAACGCCTAAATTTATAAAGCCTACAAAAGCTATAGCAAAACCTCTAATTCTATTTGGAAATAATTCTGAAAATAATACCCACATTACGGGTCCAATAGACATTGCAAAGAAACCTACAAAACCTATAATTCCTATTAATATAAGTAACGTATTCATTTTTGCTGAAGCAGTTACAAGTGTTCCTTCATGAATACTAGCATTTTCTTCACCTAATGTATTTAATAAAGCGGCTTTAAAATCTAAATCGTTATCAAATACTTTGTCTTGTATTGAAGCTAATTGATTTTTATTAATTTCAGAAGGTAGATTTACAATTGCATCATTATTTAAGGTGTATGTAGCGTCGTTAAATCCATAACTTAATAAGAAAAGACAAACTGCAATTCCAGCCATACCAATAATAAGTAATGGTCTTCTACCAAATTTATCAATAGTAAGCATGGCAACTATTGTAAAACCTAAATTAGTAACACCAACTAATGCTGCTTGAATAAATGAAGCGTCAGTTCCAATACCAGTTTGTTCAAATATCATAGGCGCATAAAACAAAACAGCGTTAATACCAACAATTTGTTGAAAAACACCAACTATTATTCCTATAATAATTACGTTACGCATCGATTTTTTGAATAAATCACTAATCGTTATTTTCTTTTTGTTTTTATTTTCAGAAATACTTTTTTCAACTTCTTGAATTTGAATAGTAGCTTCCTCTTCAGAAATAACTTTTTTCATTACTTCAAGCGCTTCTGTTTTGTTATTTTGTACCATTAACCAACGAGGACTTCTAGGTACTGAAAAAAGTCCAAGAAAATAAAATATTGCTGGTACGGATTCAAGCCCTAGCATCCATCTCCAATTCCATTTTCCTAAACCAATTGAAGCAGCTAAACTTGAATCTGAATTTCCCCATTTTAATATTAAGTAGTTTGTAAAAAATGCAATTGAAATACCAATTACAATGTTTAATTGATTAAATGAAACTAATTGGCCTCTTTTTTTAGGAGGAGCAACTTCAGCAATATACATAGGTGCAATAATTAATGCGGCACCAACTGCTAAACCTCCAATTAATCTAAAAATGATTAGCCATAAAAAGGAACCAGCTAAAGCTGAACCTACTGCGGAAATGGTGAATAGAACTGCGGCAACTTTTAAATTTTTTCGTCTACCATATTTGTCACTTAATGGACCGGCAAATATCATTCCTATTGCGGCAGTTAGAGTTATACAGCTTACGGCCCAACCTACTTCTAATTTTGAAAGATTGAATTCGACTTTAATGAAATTAAGAACTCCAGAAATTACTGAAGCATCAAATCCGAGTAAAAACCCGCCTAGGGCAACAATTAAGGCAATTCTTATAATGTAATTATTTTTTTTGGACATAAGTTTTTTGGTGTTGAATTAAAAATAATAAGTTGAAGTTAATAGTTCGCTTGTAAAAATACATTTTACATATAAAATAAATTAATATTAACCCTAGACATAAACTGAACAATTGATTTAATAGTAGCTATTGAATTCTCTTTTTTAAGAAATAGTATTTTATTTGAACTGTTTTTTTTTTATGAATTTAAAACTCTAAAAACCCAAACTAATTAAAGAATGTTATAAGATAAAAAACATTTGTTATACTATTAATCTTCATATTTTCAAAGTGATTTATATATAAAATGTATTTTTGCATATGAAATATCATATTAATTAATACACTATAAAATATGGCAAATCCATTATTAGGAACGCTAATTCACGCAGTTGGAGGCGTAGCAGCTTCAACATGTTATTTACCACTTCAAAAAGTTAAAAAATGGTCTTGGGATACTTATTGGTTATTGCAAGCATCATTTGCTTGGTTTATTTTTCCATTTATCATAGGTTTTTTAACAGTGCCAAACTTAATGGATGTTTTTGCAAAAGCAGATACTTCTGTTTTAATAAATGCTACACTTTTAGGTTCTATATATGGATTTGGAGGGATGTGTTTTGGGTTAGCAATTAGGCATATTGGTTATTCTTTAACCTACACTATTTCAATTGGTATATCGGCAATATTAGGAACCATTGTACCTTTAATTATGCACGGAGAATTAGTTGAAAAATTCAATGCTCCAGGTGGAAAAGTTGTTTTCTTGGGAATGTTTTTTGCTCTTGTAGGTATTGTTATTTGTGGTGTTGCCGGTTATAAAAAAGAGAATGATTTAAAAGGTATTAAAGTTGAAGGTGCAGAGCCTTTAACTTTTAATATGAAAAAAGGGTTAACCTTAACATTAATTGCAGGTGTATTATCTGCAGTATTTGGAATTTCTTTGGAAGTAGGTGAACCTCTTTCTGCAATAGCAGATGCAAATGGAGCGGGACAATTTCAAGGAAATGCAAAGTTAATTTTATCAACGGGAGGTGCATTTATTACCAACTTAATATGGTTTACAATTGTTGGTCTTAAAAGAGGAACCTTAAAACAATTAATTGATGTAAAAGGAATCGGAGTAAGTGCTTATAGCTTAAATGTTGGAATGTCAATTTTAACTGGAGCCTTATGGTATGGTCAGTTTTTCTTTTACGGAATAGGGCATACAAATATGGGCAATTTTGGCTTTGCTAGTTGGGTAATTCATATGTCTATGTTAATTTTCTTTAGCTACATAGTTGGTATTATAATGAAAGAATGGAAACAAGTAACCAAAAAGACAAACACGGTTTTAATTTTAGCATTGGTTGTGTTAATTACATCATTTGTAGTTATGGCTTATGGTACAATGCTAGGTGAAGGAAATATAGGAGGACATTAAAAAAATATAGAAAGGATAGTATAATGAGTACAAAAAGAATACAATTAAAAGGAATTACTTGGAATCATAGTCGTGGATTTACTTCAATGGTTGCAACAGCACAACGTTTTTCAGAATTAAATCCGAATGTAGATATTACTTGGGAAAAAAGATCATTGCAAGCATTTGCAGATGAACCAATTAATGAGTTAGCAAAAAGATATGATTTATTAATTATAGATCACCCTTGGGCTGGTTTTGCTGGTAAAAACAATGTTATTTTACCTTTAGATGAATATCTTCCTAAAGCTTTTATGAAAGATTTAGAAGAGAATTCTGTTGGACGCTCTCACGAAAGTTATTCTTCAAACGGACATCAATGGGCATTGGCCGTAGATGCAGCAACTCCAGTAGCATCATCTCGTCCTGATATTTTAGAAGAAAATGGATTAGAATTACCAAAAACATATGACGATTTATTAGCGTTGGCTAAAAAAGGATTGGTTATTATGCCTGGAATTCCTCAAGATACTTTGATGAATTTTTATATGATGTGTTGTAATTTAGGTGAAGAAGTTTGTACTTCAAAAGAACACGTTGTAAGCGAGGAGATAGGAATAAAAGCGTTAAAAATGTTACGTGAATTAGCTGTTGAAATGGATCCAGCAATTTTCGATTGGAATCCAATTAAAGTGTACGAAGCTATGACGCAAACTGATAAATATGCATACTGTCCTTGGGCGTATGGATATACAAATTACAGTAGAAATGGGTACGCACGTAAATTATTACATTTCCACGATATGGTTGAAATTAATGGTGTTGGTGCTATTTCAACTTTAGGAGGAACAGGTTTAGCAGTTTCAGCACAAACAAAAGAAATTGACACTGTAATGAAATATGTTGAGTATGTTGGTTCTGAAGAATGTCAAAAAACTTTGTTTTTCGATAATGGAGGTCAGCCAGGACACAGAAAAGCTTGGTTAGATGAACACACAAACAGCTTAACAGCTAATTTCTTTAAAAATACGTTGCCAGGTTTAGACAGATCATTTTTACGTCCAAGATATAACGGGCATATGTATTTTCAAGATAGAGCAGGAGCGCCAATTAGAGAATATATGATGAATGGTGGAGATGAAAAAGCATTGCTTTCTCAATTGAATGAATTGTATATAAAATCATTAGATATTTAAAAATATGAGACCTTTAGAAGGAATTACAGTACTTGAATTTAGTCAATTTATGGCTGGACCGTCAGCAGGTTTGCGAATGGCAGATTTGGGTGCTAGAGTTATTAAAATTGAAAGACCAGGAAGTGGTGAAGCAGGAAGAAAAATTGCTTTAAAAAATCTATTTTTAGATGGAAGTAGTTTAGTATTTCACACAGCAAATAGAAACAAAGAATCTTATGAAGCAAATTTGAAAGATTCTGAAGATTTAGAACGTGTAAAAAAACTAATTGAAAAGGCAGATGTAATTACTCACAATTTCCGTCCAGGAGTTATGGAAAAAATAGGGTTAGATTACAAAACTGTCCAAAAAATTAATCCAAGATTGGTTTATGCAACTGTAACAGGTTATGGAACTGAAGGTGTTTGGGTAAAAAAACCGGGACAAGATTTGTTAGTACAATGTATGTCTGGTTTTGCTAATCTTTCTGGAAATAAAAACGACAATCCAACTCCTGTTGGTGCAGCAGTTTCAGACATTATTACGGGAACTCATTTGGTTCAGGGAGTATTGGCTTCATTAATTAAAAGGGAAAAAACAAATAAAGGTGCTTGGGTAGAGGTTAGTTTATTAGAGTCTACGTTAGATCTTCAGTTCGAGTATTTAACAACATATTTAAATGATGGGAATAAAATTCCTAAAAGAGCCGAAAGAGGTTCTGCAAACCCAGCTTTAGGTGCTCCTTATGGCGTTTATAAAACAAAAGATGGATATATTTCTATTGCTATGGGTTCAGTGTTAAAATTGGGAGAAGCTTTAAATTGTAAAGCTCTTTTAAAATATACGAATCCTGAATCTTGGTTTACAAATCGTGAAGATATTATGACAATTTTAAGAACGTTTTTAATTGAAAAAAACACTTCTGAATGGCTAGAAATTTTAGAATCAAATGGAATTTGGTGTTCAGATTTATATACTTACAAACAATTGTTAGATCACAAAGGATATCAGGTATTAAAAATGGATCAAAAACTGAATTTGTTGTCGGGAGAAGAAGTACATACAACACGTTGTCCAATTAGATTGAATGATGAGCGTGTGTACAGTCCAAAACCTGCACCACGTGTTGGTCAACATACTGAAGCAATTATTAAAGAATTTAATTTGTAAAAGATGAAACCGTTAGAAGATATATTAGTAGTTGATTTTAGTCAGTTTTTATCTGCACCTTCATCAACATTGCGTTTGGCAGATTTAGGCGCAAGAGTTATAAAAGTAGAGCGACCTGATACAGGGGATATTTGTAGACAGTTATATGTTTCAAATGTTAATTTGAATGGTGAGTCTAGTATTTTTAGAGCCATTAACAGAAATAAAGAAAGCTTTCAAGCTGATTTAAAAATTGAAGCAGATAAAGAGCAAGTTTATAAATTAATTGAAAAAGCTGATGTTTTTGTTCATAATTTCCGTCCAGGAGTTATTGAGCGATTAGGTTTTGATTATGAAACTCTTCAGAAAATAAATCCATCATTAATTTATGGTGAAATTTCAGGGTACGGAAAAGAAGGTCCTTGGAAATCTAAACCAGGACAAGATTTATTGGTTCAATCTTTATCAGGAGTTACGTGGTTGAACGGAAATGAAGGAGATCCAACTCCAATTGGGTTAGCGATAGTAGATATTTTATCTGGCGCAAATTTAACACAAGGAATATTAGCATCTATATATAAAAGACTAAAAACAGGAGAAGGAACCAAAGTTTCGGTAAGTATGATGGAATCTATCATTGATTTTCAGTTTGAATCCATTACCACTTTTTATCACGATGGAGGAGCGCCAACAGTGCGCCCAAAAAGTAATAGTGCACACGCTTATTTAGGTGCACCATATGGAGTTTATCAAACAAAAAATGGTTATTTAGCTTTAGCTATGGGTTCTATTCCTTTTCTAGGTGAGTTGTTAAGTGCAGATGAATTATTGAAGTATAAAGATTTTCAAACGTGGTATACTGAAAGAAATGAAATTAAAGAAATTTTAGCTTCAACTTTAATGAAAAACACTACTGAACATTGGCTTTCTATATTAGAACCAGCAGATATCTGGTGCGCTAATGTAATGACTTGGGATGTGTTATTTGAGCACGATGGATTTAAAGTGTTAGATATGATTCAAGATGTGAAAATGGGTGATGGTTATGAATATAAAACAACACGTTGTCCAATAAAAATTGATGGAGAGTATTTAACTTCATCATTAGGTTCTCCGGCTTTAGGCGAACACACAAATTCAATTGTTAAAGAATTAATTGAAGAATAGGAAGCGTATTAACTAACGTCACCCTGAACTTGTTTCAGGGTCTCATCAAAATTGAGTGC
This sequence comes from Lutibacter sp. TH_r2, assembly GCF_033101135.1. Taxonomy (NCBI): domain Bacteria; kingdom Pseudomonadati; phylum Bacteroidota; class Flavobacteriia; order Flavobacteriales; family Flavobacteriaceae; genus Lutibacter; species Lutibacter sp. TH_r2. The sequence goes on along the minus strand of NZ_JAWMPV010000001.1, from coordinate 347,500 downwards.
AAGAAGGTAGATTCTGAAATTATAAATTAGCACGTTCCTTATTGTTAAATAAGAAATAGAAGGGTAAATATATTCAGAATGACGGATTAGTTATTGTTAATAATGAGGAATTAATTATAAAAAGGAATGAAGCAAAAATTTAGAATAGCAGTACGTAAATTTGATGCATTTGAAAGTGCAATAGATAAAATATGGAAGTTATTCTGTGAAAAAACGGGGTGTACATTAGAGTTGGAGGCAGTTCCACTTGATTTACATCCGCTATACGATACTATTTTAAAAGAAGATGGTCTAAAAAATGGAACTTGGGATGTTTCACTAATTAATACCGACTGGATTACAGAGGCGTATGCTTCAAATTCAGTAGAAGATTTAACTTCTTATATAGAAAAAGATGCGCCGCAGGATTTTCCAAATGGATGGTCTAAATCATTATTATACAAGCAAGAATTTGAAAATAAAACAGTTGGTTTACCGTTTCACGATGGACCAGAATGTTTAATTTATAGAAAAGATTTGTTTGAATCTGTTGAAGAAGGTGTTGCTTTTTATGCTACATATGGCAAACCATTAGAAATTCCAAAAACTTGGGATGATTTAATGCAAGTAGCTGAATTTTTCAATAGACCAGAGCAAGATTTATACGGAACTACATTCGCTGCATTTCCTGATGGACACAACACAGTATTTGATTTCTGTTTGCAATTATGGACTCGTAATGGTGAATTGTTTGATGAAAACAAAAACATAAAATTAAATTCTGAAGCAGCTGTGGAAGGAATGGAGTTTTATAGAAAAGCATTGAAAAATAGTAATGCCATCCATCCAGAGTCACGTGATTTTGATTCAGTAAAATCTGGTTTAGCCTTTGCTAATGGAAATTTAGCAATGATGGTAAACTGGTTTGGTTTTGCATCAATGTGTGAGTTTTTAGAAGATTCAAAAGTAAAAGGAAAAGTAGACATAGCGAATGTGCCTGCTGGTCCAACTGGTGAAGGAACTTCATTAAATGCTTATTGGATGTACGTAATTGGAACAGGTAGTGAGCACAAAGACTTGGCGTATGAATTTATCAAATTTGCGGTTAATGAAGCAAACGATAAATTGCTAACATTAGAAGGAGCAATAGGTTGTAGAAAATCTACTTGGCACGATGAAGATGTAAATACTGAAGTACCTTATTATCACAAATTAGAAGAATTACATAAAAAAACACGATCACTTCCTAGAAAAAGCAATTGGTCTGAAATTGCTGATGTTATAGATCAGTTAGTGTTGGAAGTTATAAATACTTCAAAAGACATAAAAGAAATTTTAGACAATGCTCAACAAGAAGTAAATCGTATTGAATATATATAATGATGGAATTAAAATACAAACCAGAATTACCAAAAGAAAAACGTCCAATTTATATAATTGGAGCAGGAGGAATTGTTCGTGATGCACATTTACCAGCTTATAAAAATGCTGGTTTTATGGTTGAAGGAATTACTAACAGAACAAAAAAAAGAGCTGAAGATTTAGCAGCATCATTTAACATTCCAAATGTGTATGATACTGTTGAAGAAATGGTTGCAGCGGCTCCAGAAAATGCAGTTTTCGATTTAACATTAATGCCAAATCAGTTTGTAGCGTCGTTAGAGCTATTGCCAGATGAAGCAGCGGTTTTAATTCAAAAACCAATGGGCGATGATTACCAACAAACATTAGCTATTTTAGAAGTTTGTCGTAGAAAAAAATTGAAAGCAGCAATTAATTGTCAAATGCGTTATGCGCCGTATGTGATGGCTGCAAAGTATTTAATTGAGCAAGGCTTAATAGGTGAATTATACGATTTTGAAGTTCGTTTATGTTTATACACACCTTGGGAATATTTTCCAAATGTGGTAAATCATCCACGTTTAGAAATTCAACAACATAGTATTCATTATATAGATTTAATTCGTTCGTTTTTAGGGAATCCATGCAAAGTGTATTCAAAAACTTTAAAACATCCTGCAAAACCTATGTCGTCTACGCGTACAACAACTATTATGGATTATAGCGATAGTATGAGAGCGGTTATCAATACCAATCACGATCATAATTTTGGTGAGAAAAATCAAGAAAGTTTTGTGAAGTGGGAAGGAACAAAAGGAGCAATAAAAGCTAGAATAGGATTGCTACTAGATTACCCGAATGGAAAACCAGATTTATTTCAATATTGTATTGTTAAAGAAGGTGAAGAGCCAAAATGGGTTGAGGTTGAACTAGAAGGCTCTTGGTTCCCAGATGCTTTTGTTGGTACAATGGCGTCGTTAATGCGTTATGTTGAAGGTTCAACAGATGAATTACCAACAAGTGTTGAAGATGTGGTGCACTCAATGGCAATTGTTGAAGCAGCTTACGAATCGAATAATGATGGAGGAGTACCTCCAAATTACAATATTTAATAAAAAATTATTATGCATATAAAATCACAATTTTTTGAAGATTATGAGTTAGGTCATAAACGTGAAACATTAGGAAGAACTATTACAGAAACAGATTTTGTGGTTCACGCGGGACATACAGGAGATTATTTTCCACATCATATGGATGCTGAATGGTGTGCAACACAACCGTTTAAGCAAAGAATTGCACACGGAACATTAACTTTTGCTGTTGGAATTGGAATGACTGCGACGGAAATTAACCCAGAAGCTTTTTCTAAAGGGTATGATAGACTGCGTTTTGTGAAGCCAGTTTATATTAATGATACTATTAGAGTTGTTGTTACAATAAGCGAGAAAAAAGAATCTAAACGTCCGGAATTAGGGCATGTAAATGAGCACGTAGAAATATTTAACCAACGAGATGAGTTAGTGCTGGTTTGTGATCATATTTTGTTGGCGAAGAAAAAAGAGTTTGAAAAGTAAATTTTTAAATTTTAAAGTAAAAAAGGGTGAAATTAATTTCACCCTTTTTTTATATAGCTTTTTAAGAAAAATTAATCAAATTTTATCCAATCAACATTCATTAGATAACTATCATTTCCTTCAAAAACCAGTTTAATATTTTGAATTCCTTTAACTGTTTTGTCTAAAGGAACTTTAAATTCTTTCCAATTATCCCAGTTTCCTGTATTTGTAACTTTAATTTTTGCAATCAATTCATTAGCAACAAAAACGTTTACAGTTCCTCCTTGCATTCCAGAAGAAGCTTTTAAAATTACATTTTTTGCGGTTCCATTTCCAAAATCAACTGAATTGTAAGTAACATATGAACCATTTTTTATATAGTCTAATTGCCATCCAACAACATCAGCATATTTAAGTCTGTTCACTTTTAAATTATGTGCTTTTGAATAGCGATCGATTTGAATAGGTTTATCAATTTTTGTGATTCCAATTCCTCTTAAAGTTGCTTCTTTTTTTAATATTGCTCCTTTATTGTCGAAGAATAAACTATCAGCTCTCATTGATCGTAAGTGTTGATTGTTTGAAATATCATGATGATGGTAAAAAATAAACCATTGTTTTTTGTATTCAACAATAGAATGGTGATTTGTCCAAATTCCATCTTTAAAACGATCCATTATTATACCTTGATATTCAAAAGGTCCCATGGGATTTTTACCAGTAGCATATGAGATTTCTTCAGAACCAGATTGATCATGAGGAAATGTAAAATAATAGATTCCATTTTTTTTAAAAACAAAAGAACCTTCTTTATACCGAGTTGGTAATTTTTCAATGGTTTTTGGCTTACCTTTTATGGATTTCATATCAGCATTAAGTTCTACAGCTTTTAAATTTTCACCACCGCCATAATATAAATATGCTCTTCCATCATCATCTATTAAAACATTTGGATCAATACCTTCAACACCTTGAATATAATTGTCTTCCAGTGTGTAAGGGCCTTCAGGAGAAGTGGCAGTTGCAACTCCAATTCTTCTAAATCCTTTTCCATCTTCCGGTGGAGCTGGGAAAAAATAGTAGTATATTCCATCTTTTTCAACACAATCTGGAGCCCACATTCCAAAACCATCTTTCTTTCCCCAAGGCACATCAGTTTGATCAATTATTAAACCATGATCTGTCCATGTTGTTAAATCTTCAGTTGAAAAAACATTATAAGATGGCATACAAAAGCCATTTTGGCTTTTCCCTTCTTCACACACAATATCTGTTGAAGGAAAAACATAAAGTTTGTTATTAAATACACGTGCAGTTGGATCTGCTGTGAACATATGTGTTACCAATGGGTTTTGAGAAAAAGCATGCCAACTTGTTAAAATAATCAGACATGTTAAAAGTAAAAATTTATTCATTATTTTTATAATTTAGGTTACTACAAACTTAAATATATATACTGCTTGGTATTAATTTTATTGGGTTTAATCATATAACAAATGGTTTTATAAAATCAAATATTTCGTATGTAATTGCTATGTTAAAAGTAATTGCAAAACGCATTGAAATGGTTAGTGTAAAAAACAAAAGCTTGTTCATTGTCTATTTATGTAGAACAAATGTTTATAAAATAGAAATACTGTTCGCAATATTTTTTGAAGGTTATGGTAACAGTTATATTTACGTAGTAAACAAAACAAATAGAATTATAAATATCCATATGCAACTTTTAAATTTATATAAATCAGTATTTTTTTTAGGAATAATTTTGATGCTTCAAGCCTGTAATACTAGATATTCGGAATCCATTCCAGATCAAAATTTTAATAAAGATTGGCTTTTTCAAAAGGAAGCACCTGAAGAAGCAAAATCTATAGACTTTGACGATGCCGATTGGAGAAGTTTAAACTTACCACATGATTGGGCAATTGAAGGTCCGTTTGATAAAAAGTACAATGCAAGAACGGGAGGTTTACCTGTTCATGGAGTTGCTTGGTACAGAAAACATTTTACTATTGAAAATAAATATAGTGAGAAACAAATCTCTATAGAGTTTGATGGAGCTATGAACAATGCTAAAGTTTGGTTAAACGGAGAGTTTGTGGGAGAAAGACCTTATGGCTATATTGGTTTTGAATTAGATTTAACAAAGCATATTAAGTTTGGAGAAAAGAACGTAATTGCGGTTCAGTTATCTCCTGAAGATCTTGCTGCTAGATGGTATTCTGGAGCTGGAATTTATAGAAATGTTCGTTTAAAAATAAATAATTCAATTCATATTCCACAATACGGAACGTATGTAACCACTCCGAAAATAAACAAAACAAAGGCTGAAGTTAATATTGAAACTAAAATAGTAAGTGCAGCTAAATCATCAGAAGAAGTAGTATTGAAAACTATTATTTTAAACTCAAAAGGAATTCAAGTAGTTGAAAATTTGAAAAAAATAACAATTCATAAAAATTGGGAAGTAGTTGAGAATGTTGGTTTAACAGTTGAAAATCCTGATTTATGGGATCTTAATAATCCAGTTTTATACACTGCTAAAAGTTCAATACTAATTAATAAAAAAATAGTTGATGAATATGAAACAAAATTTGGAATAAGAGAAATAGAATTTGATAAAGACAAAGGGTTTTTATTAAACGGAAATCAAGTTGAGTTAAATGGTGTTTGTATGCATCATGATCAAGGTCCATTAGGAACAGCTATTAATTATAGAGCCAAACAACGTCAAATGGAAATTATGCAAAGCATGGGTGTTAATGCATTGCGTACAAGCCATAATCCACCATCACCAGAAATTTTACAAGTTTGTGATGAACTAGGAATTGTGGTTATTGCTGAAGCTTTTGACGAATGGAAATTAGGGAAAGTTAAAAATGGATATAACAAGTTTTTTGATGAATGGCATGAAAAAGATTTACGTGATATGATTAAGAGAGATCGAAATCATCCATCGGTTATAATGTGGAGTATTGGGAATGAAATTTTAGAGCAAAGTAGAAAAGACGGTTGGAAAGTAGCAAAACAATTAAATGATATTTGCCACGATGAAGATATTACACGTCCAACAACAGTAGGCTTTAACTATTATCCAGCTCCTTTTAAAAATAAATTGGCAGAATATGTAGATATAGTTGGAATGAACTATTGGCCAGAAAATTACAATGAAATTTTAGAGGCAAATCCTGATATGATTATTTATGGTTCTGAAACTTCATCATTAACAAGTAGCCGAGGTGTTTATCATTTACCAATTGAATTTACAGAAAAACACGAAACAAATCATGTTTCAAGTTACGATGTTATTGTTGGTCCGCCATGGGCGTATCCTCCAGATGTTGAATTTGATGCTCAAGAAAAGTGTCCTAAATCTTTAGGAGAATTTATGTGGACTGGATTTGATTATATTGGAGAACCAACGCCTTATGGAGGTAGAGATAATTCAACACATGGTTATTGGAACGATGATTGGCCATCGCGATCATCTTATTTTGCACCAGTTGATTTATGTGGATTTCCAAAAGATAGATATTATTTATACCAAAGTCAATGGACAACAGAGTCTATGGTTCATGTTTTACCACATTGGAATTGGGAAGGTAAAGAAGGAGAAACAATTCCTGTTTATTCTTATACAAATTGTGAAGAGGTTGAATTATTTGTAAACGGAAAATCTTATGGTAAAAAAGTAAAAGGAAAAGATTTTACAATGATTCCTGCAGAATATCACGATTATAAAAAAGGAATGTACAAGTCTAAATACCGTTTATCTTGGAATGTACCTTATCAACCAGGAAGTTTAAAAGTTGTAGCATACAACAAGGGAAAACAAGTTGTAACTAAAGAAATAAAGACTGCAGGAAAACCAGCAAAAATTTCATTAGTTGCCGATAGAACTGAAATTGATGCAGACGGAAATGATTTGTCTTTTATTACTGTTAGAGTTGAAGATAAGGATGGAAATATGTGTCCAGAAGCTAATAATTTAGTGAATTTTAAAATTGAAGGTCAAGGAGTTTTAGCAGCTGTTGGAAGTGGTGATCAAACTTCGTTAGAATCATTTCAAGTTCCAAAAAGAAAGGTTTTTAATGGAATGTGTTTAGTAGTTCTAAAATCTTTAGAAACCACAGGAGAAATTAAACTAATAGCAAAATCAGAGCTTTTAAAAGAAGCTCAAATTGTGATTAGTACAAAATAAGTTGAAGCATAAAAAGCGAGTTCATAATTAAAAAAATAAAAATGAAAGTGTTTAATTTATTGAAATTTGTTATTGTTCTATTGTTATTTCCCGTAATGTTAAATGCTCAAGTTTTTAGTAGCGGGTTTGAGAATGATTTGAATACGGATTGGCATTCAGATACTAGTGGAACAGGTCTACCTATTTTTGAAATTAATACAGCTTCAAAATATCAAGGTTCCAATGGCTTTCATATGGAGTTTAACCAAGCTGAACAAAAGGGAAATTTATGGACACCAAGAAATATAGATTGGAAAAATGGAGCAACCTATACTATTTCATTTTATTACAAAGCATTAGTTCAAGGTACTAATTCGGAGCCAAATATTAAGATATTTTCTAGTGATGGAACTAAATTAGAGCAGCTAAACTTTACCTTATCTAGTACAGATTGGGTAAAATATTCAGCTAATTTCACTTCAACTTTAGACGATGATGGTGGTTATGTGTTATTTTCAATGAGACCAAATGACAATGAAACAGGAGAATTTTATTTTGATGATTTTTTAATTGAAGAAACTCAAGATAATTCGGCTTTTTTTAATTCTTTAAGAACAACAGATGTCGATTCTGACTCATCTATAGTTTGGCAGCAATTTGGACCAGGAATGAGTGGGAATAATAAGGGAGCACAATGGCACCCAACCGATTCAGATATTTTATATATTGCTCCTAATATGGGGAATGCTTATCGTTCAACAGATAGAGGATTTACCTATGAAACTATGATGGATGAAGATGGTCCATCTTATAACACAGGTCTTCGTGGACCACGTGATTTTACTTCATTAGATTTTTCAAGGCAAAACCCAGATTATGGATTTTGTACAGACGAAAATAATAAAGGAATTTTTCATTCAACGGATAAAGGAAAAACATGGGAGTTGCAAGATAAATTTGGAGATTCTTATTTGTCTTGTGTAACCGTTGACCCAAATAATGAAAATATATGGTTTGTTGGAGCAGGAAGAATGCGAAATTTAGGTAGAATTTTATTTCCTTTAGCTGAACCACATGGAATCTATACTGATGATAATAGCGAAGGTAAAATTTGGAAAAGTACAGATAAAGGAGTTAGCTGGACATTGAAAAATGCTGGACTAGATTCAAAAGCCGATGTTGAAACTATTATAATTGATCCAGAAAATTCATCTACAATATATGCTTCTACAAATTATGGTTTTTATAAAAGTACTGATAGTGGAGATAGCTGGGTGAGAAAAAATGTTGAAGTTGATGGTTTAGATGTGATTCGTTCGTTTACAATGCACCATAATACAACTTCAGGCGATTTAACTTTTTATGTAATAAGTAGTGTAATGTGGGAAGCAGATGGAACTTCAATTAAAGATGCTTCAGGAGGAATTTTTAAAAGTACAGATAGAGGTGAAACATGGCAGAAAGTAAATGGAAATATTGCTTTAGATATGACTCAATTTAGCAGTAATAATGATGTTAAAAAGAGTTACTATGGTGCGGTTTCTTATTTTTTTGGAATTACAAGTAGCGAAGCTGAAACAACATATTCAACCTTACCTTCAAGTATTACGCAACGTTTTAATACCATAACGGTTGATCCAATGGATCCAAATAACGTGTATGTAAACAATATGTATTCCAATGCATCAGACAATAATTTTAAACCTGGACAAATTTGGAGATCGAAAGATGGAGGTGCAAATTGGTATGTGACCTTCAGAAATGGTACAAATTGGGATAGTGGTAGCGATATAGCTTATTGGCAAGGAAGAGGAAATCCAATAGGTAGTAATGTTACAATTAAGTATTTAAGCCATTGGATGAATAGAGATGAATATGAAAGAAAATCGTGCAACTTTATGAAATTCAATGCTGATGGTACAGTATTGCACACTCAAATGGCAAAAATTTCATTAATGTCTTATAATGGCGGCGACACGTGGGTAGATATTGATGATCAAGAAACTTCAACTCCAGAAAGTTATGTTGGAGCTGGAAATAGTAATGTGCCTGGTCATGGATTTTTTCAACATGAATTAATTGAAGATAAAGTATTCTGTTCTGCTGGTGAAAACACCTTGTGGGTAACAAATAATGAAGGTGATGAAGTGCGAACTGGAGCACAAGCTGCAACTTCTTATAAAATTTTAGATGATGAGCAATCATTAAGTAGCTATACAATTCATCCAACAAATGTAAATATACATTATGCATTATTTTTTAGACAAGCAGGAAAAGGAAAACTGTATAGATCTTTAGATGCAGGTGCTAATTGGGAACATATAGGAACTCCAATTCCTGAATGGCCAACTTCTACAACAAATACAGGTGGAGACCAATCTGTACATCAAATTAGTTTTATAATTGATAAAACCAATCCCGATTATATGTATTTCTGTGTGCCTCAAAAAGCAAGTAAAATACAATATGTTGGTGATTCTGTTGGAGAATGGGGAATATTTAAGTCAGTTGATGGCGGTGTAAATTGGACCAAGCCAAATACTGGTTTGCCAAGCTCATTAGATGTAACTGCTATAGCTTTAGATCCAAATGATTCCTCAATACTATATGCAACCATTCAAGGTACAGATGGAGGTTTATTTAAATCTGTTGATAGAGGTGAAAATTGGTTGGAAGTAGACTCGGCAGCAGCTTTGTTAAGTAGATATGGAGTGAATGATATTCATTTTTCAAAAGATGGATTGGTTTATATTACTACAGGACATAGTTGGTGGGATGAGAATGAAGGTGGTTTATGGGTTAGTAATGATGGAATGGAAACTTGGGAACGTATTTTTGATTTTCCTTGGGTTTTTAGAGTTGAAACAGCTAATTACGATCCAAAAACAATTTTAATTTCTACGTTAGGAAATAATGCTACAGATAATAAAAACCCTGGAACATATCTTTCAAAAGATGGAGGAGAATCTTGGCTGAAAATAAATAAAGGAAATGGACAGTCAGATAGAATTAATGATATAGCAATAAATTATAGCGTACCAGGAAAATATTATGTGTCAACTTATGGAAGTGGTTGGTATGTGGCTACAGATCCTAATCCAAATGAACCTGATACAACTTTGTCAATTGATGAATTTGAAATAATTGGTGTTAGTGAAACATGTAGAGATAGTGATAACGGAAGTATTAAAATTAGTACAGATCAAACTTTAAATTATAAAGCAATTTTGAATGGGGAATCTATTAGTAAAACTGAAGATTTTTCGAATTCAATCAATTTTGAAGATTTGAAATCAGGAAGTTATAATCTTTGTATTCAGGTTGAAGAAAAGCCAGGTTATGAAGCTTGTTATATTATTAATATTGTAGAGCCTGATGAGTTGGGTGTTTCTTCAAAAGTAGATACAGAATCTAATAAAGTTTCTATTTCTTTAAATGGAGCAAAAAAATATTTTGTAACCTTAAACAATAAAACAATTGTCACTTCAAAATCTAATTTAGATTTGGATTTAGTGGAAGGTGAAAATATTTTAGAAGTTAGAACTGAAACTATTTGTCAAGGTGAGCATTTAGAAACTATTGTTGCTTCGTCATTTGGAAATAAAGTTTATCCAAACCCAGTAAGTAATGAATTAAATATTAGTGGTTTAACAAATGATAGCTACTTAAAAATATTTTCTTTTGACGGTAAATTACAAATGCATTTTAGTAATATTTCTAAAGGGAAATTTGATTTATCTTCCTTAAAAACAGGGTTGTATTTTTATTCTGTTCATAATAGTTTACAATCAAAATCAGGGAAATTCATAAAATTATAATAACAAATAATGAAATTATTTAAAATATCAATTAGCATTTGTGCAATGCTACTAGTTTGTGCTGTTTCTGCACAAAAAAAAGTTACAAAAAAGCCAAACATTATTGTTGTATTAGCTGATGATGTTGGAGTTGGAGATATTTCAAAATATAGAAGGTTGCACAACCCAAAAATTATTGTTGAAACGCCTAATATTGATAAGTTGGCTGAAGGAGGTATGCTGTTCACTAATGCTCACGCACCGGCATCGTTATGTGCAACTTCCCGTTATTCAATAATGACAGGTAATTATAATTTTAGAAGTCCATTGCCTTGGGGTGTTTGGTCTGGTTATGCACAGAGTGTTTTTACTTCTGAAACTTTAACGTTAGGAAGATTAATGAAAAAGGCAGATTATAATACAGCTTTTGTTGGGAAATGGCATTTAGGAACTGGATTTAGAGATAAAACAAATCCTGAAAAGATATATGAATTAAAAAGAGGTAAAACATTGAACTTAAATGTTGATATCACTAAAATTGTTGCTGATGGCCCAATGCAAAATGGTTTTGATTACAGTTTTACGTTGCCTTCAGGAATTCAGAATGAACCTTATGCCGCTTATGAAAATGATGAATGGTATCCATTGAATGAAAAATCATTAATCGGTTTAATTGATGCAGATTATTGCAATCGTTTAGGTTTTGAATTAGATAAGAAGGAAGGTTTAGGAGATTCTAGATGGAATCCAAGTGAAATAGGTCCGCTAATTGTAAATAAAGCAGTTGATTATATTAAAGAAAATGCCAATAAGGACAAGCCTTTTTTTATGTATTACTGTTCACAGGCTGTACATACGCCACATATGGCACCAGAAGAACTTGATGGTGTAAAAATTAAAGGTACAACACCTTCAAAGCACTTGGATATGGTTAAGGAATTGGATATTCAAATGAAAATGATGATTGACGAATTAAAAAAGCAAGGTATTTATGAAAATACGGTGTTTATTTTTACTTCAGATAATGGAGGTTTACATACAGATGGTGGAACTTGGAATGCTAGACACGAACCAAGCGATATTTACAGAGGTTGTAAAAACGATCCTTATGAAGGTGGAAGTAGAGTGCCATTCATAGTTTCTTGGCCAAATAAAATTAAGGGAAATACAAAAGCGAATCAAGCAGTTTTAGGAACTGATATTATGGCAACTATTGCTGCAATTTCAGAAGTAAATATTGAGAATGGACAAGCATTGGATTCTTATAATTTAGTACCTGTATTAAATCAACCTAAAAAAGCGAAGACTAGACCGTTTGTAATTATTCAAGGTGGTTCAGGTAAAGAAGGAATGATTGTAAAAGATGGTTGGAAGCTTATTATTCAGTTTGATAAAAAAGACAAGACTGATAAAACTAGAACGCCAATAGCATTATTCGATTTGAAAAATAATATTTGGGAACACGAAGAATTTAATCAAATAAACAATCCAAAATATTCAAAGAAAATTAAAAACTTGTTGAAACTTTATAGTGATACTAGAGATAGTGATGTTGGAACTAGAAAAAATATATAAAACACCCATAATTAAGAATATTTAAAATGAGAAAAGTACTTTACTTAATGAGTTTTTTATTGCTAGCAATGGTTGGTATAAATAAAACTCAAGCACAAGATATTAAGTTTAACGATGGTTGGCGTTTTTACAATGCTGAAGCTGAAGGAGCAGAGCAACCAAATTTTGATGATTCAAAATGGAGAAATTTAAGTTTACCACACGATTGGGCAATTGAAGGTCCTTTTAGTGAAGAATACAATGCACGGTGTGGAGGTTTACCTTTTCACGGTACAGGTTGGTATAGAAAAGATTTCAAAATGGAAGCTTCAGCAAAAGGAAAAGTTGTAAGACTAGAATTTGAAGGAGCAATGTATGATGCTCATATATGGGTAAATGGAGAATTTGTAGGAAACAGACCATACGGTTACATTGGTTTTGAATTCGATATAAGTAAACACTTAAAATACGATGGTTCAAACAATGTTGTGGCAGTTCGTTTACGTCCACAAGATTTATCTTCTCGTTGGTATCCTGGAGCAGGTTTATACCGTTCAGTTTGGTTGAAGATTGACAGTCCAGTTCACGTAGAGCAATGGGGAGCTTATATTACAACACCAACAGTTTCAAAAAAATTAGGTGTTGTTCAAAATGAATCTACTATTGTAAATAATAGTAATACAGATGCTAAAGTTAAAGTAAAGCAAGAGTATTTTTCACCAGATGGAAAATTAGCTGCTTCAATTGATGATGAAATTACGGTAAAAGCAAATTCTAGCGAAGTTTCAGGAACTTGGGTAAATGTGAACAATCCTAAAATTTGGGACACTGAAAATCCACATTTGTATAAAGCAGTAACCACTGTTTCTCAAAACGGAAAAGTAATAGATACTTACAATTCAACTTTTGGTTTTAGATCAATTTCATTTACTACTGAAGGGTTTTTCTTAAACGGAGAAAAAATAAGATTTAATGGTGTTTGTTTACACCACGATAACGGTGCATTAGGTTCAGCAGTTTATAGAAGAGCTGACGAACGTAAGCTTCAAATTATGAAAAGTATGGGTGTTAATGCTATACGTACAAGTCATAATCCGCCATCTAGAGAGTTTTTAGAGATCTGTGATGAATTAGGTTTACTAGTTTTAGATGAAGCTTTTGATGTTTGGAAAGAAGAAAAAGTTCCAAATGGTTACAATGTATTTTTTGAAGAATGGGCGGAGCGTGATATTAAAGATATGGTGAAAAGAGATAGAAACCATCCATCAGTAATTATGTGGAGTACAGGGAACGAAATTCACGAACAACACGATAAAAAGAATGGTTGGAAAGTGGCTAAAATGTTAAGTGATTATTGTAAAGAAATTGATCCAACGCGTCCTACAACATTAGGAATGAACAATTTTGAAGCGCCTTATAAAATGAATTTTGCAGCACAATCAGACATTGCAGGTATCAATTATAAGCCAACTAAATATGAATATATTCACGAAACATACCCACAATTAGCATTGTATGGTTCAGAAACTTCAAGTTGTACAAGTAGTCGTGGTGTGTATCATTTACCAATTGAAAAATATACAACGCACGAATCTTTACACGTAACTAGTTACGATTTAATTGGCCCACCTTGGGCATATCCACCAGATGTTGAATTCCATTTTCAAGAGAAAAACCCAAATATTATGGGAGAATTTATTTGGACCGGATTTGATTATTTAGGAGAACCAACTCCATACGGAGGAAAAGATAATTCAACAAACGGATATTGGAATGGTCATTGGCCTTCAAAAAGTTCATATTTTGGAGCTGTTGATTTATGTGGATTCCCAAAAGACAGATTCTATTTATACCAAAGTCATTGGACAACAAAACCAATGATTCACCTATTACCACATTGGAACTGGAAAGGAATGGAAGGTGATAATATTCCTGTTTATTGTTACACTAACTGTGATTCTGCAGAGCTTTTTGTGAACGGAAAATCAATGGGTAAAAAAGTAAAAGGTAAAGACTTAACAGAGTTAATTGTTAATTTTATCAGGTATGAAGGAGAAACATTTCAATCTAAATACCGTTTGTCTTGGAATGTACCTTACGAAGCTGGTAACATAAAAGTTGTTGGTTATAAAGACGGAAAACAAGTATTAGAAAAACAAATTAACACAGCAGGGAAACCAGCAAAAGTTAGTTTAAAAGTTGACAGAAGAGAAATTAATGCCGATGGTGAAGATTTAGCTTATGTAACAGTTAGAATTGAAGATAAAAATGGAAATTTATGTCCAAATGCAACTAATTTGGTAAACTTCTCTGTAAAAGGTGCAGGAGAATTGGTAGCTGTAGATAATGGAAATCAAATTAGTTTAGAGTCTTTTCAAGCAAATCATAGAAAAGCGTTTAGCGGTATGTGTTTAGCTGTCTTGAAGTCTTCAAAAACTTCTGGGAAAATTACATTAACTGCAAAATCTAGAAGACTAAAAAGTGCTGTAGTTGTTGTAGAAACAAAATAATTTATGTTGGATATCGTCACCCTGAACTTGTTTCAGGGTCTCATAAAGAAGATTAACAACATTAAAAATAATGAGATTCTGAAACAAGTTCAGAATGAAGGTTTTCAAAACTTTTAAGGCAACACTTTATTTTTTATTGAAAATTATTAAAAATGGTTAAAAAAGGTATTTTAATATTAATTGGATTGTTTGCAATAGTTTCTTGCGGAACTAAATCAGGTGTAAATAGTCAAGAAGAAATAAGAGACTATAAAAACATTAGTTTTAAAGCTTTGTCGCCAGAAACGGTGGCTAGTTTTCAAAATAATAAGAAAACAACACAGGTTTTAGTAGAGCCAGATAATTTTGTTTGGGGATTAAGTGTCGTAAAATGGGAAGGGAAATACCACGCTTATTACGCTCGTTGGAATAAAAAATACGAGCATAAAGGTTGGATGACCAATTGTGAAATTGCACACGCAGTTTCAGATAATGCCGAAGGCCCTTTTGAGTTTGTAAATGTGGTTTTAAAAGATAAAAAAACTACTGGTTGGGATTTGAATAACTCTCACAATCCATACGCAACAATTGCTGAAGGAAAAATTTGCTTGTATTACATAGCGAATGATATTAAAGATCTGCTAAAAAAGGATGGTATTGAATATCCAACTCAAGATTGGTTTGAAAATAACAGAAAACCTATAAGAGATAGTCAAAGAATTGGAGTTGCAATTGCAGATAATCCTAACGGTCCATTTGTGCGTTCAGAAAAAGTTGTTGTGGAACCAGACAATGAGAAATTCAAAAAAATAGCTGTAAATCCTGCGGTAATTTATCAAAATAATCAGTATTTAATGATTATGAAAGGAGATGATTTAAAGTACGAAAATCCTTTTAGAATTCAATTAGTGGGAAGCTCAAAAAATCCAGAAGGTCCTTTTGAATTCAAGAAAAAACCTGTATATGCTAAAGCTCAAACAGAAGACGCTTGTATGTGGTTTGATCAAGTAATGAACAAATATTATATGGTTTGTCACGTTATGGGAAAAAAGGATTTAGCGTTGTTTAATTCTGAAGATGGATTTGATTGGCAACAAGATGAAAGAAGCGTTTTTATGAAGAAAGAATTCGTACTTTCGGATGGAACAATTTGGAAACCAAAACGTGTGGAACGTCCGTTTGTTTTAACCAATGAAAAAGGGCAACCAACTATGATTTATGTTGCGGTTTATGATAACAAAGTAAACGGAAATATTGCCATTCCAATTGAATATAAAAAAGCTAATAAATAATAATGATGAAAAAAATAGTTACACTTCTTTTAATAGTTGTTACATCACTTGTTTCGTGTAATACAAACAAAAAAGTTGAGGAAAAATCAACAGAGCCAGAAAAGAAAAACATTCTATTCATTCTTGCAGATGATTATGGATATAACGATATGAGTTTTAGAAACGATAGTTTTTATGAAACTCCTAATATTGATGCTATCGCCAAAGAGGGAACAGTTTTTAGCAATGGTTATGCTAATTGTCAGGTTTGTAGCCCTTCAAGAGCAAGTATTATGAATGGTAAATTTCCTGCACGTCACGGAATTACAGATTGGATTGGAGCTCGAGAAGGAGAAAAATGGAGAGAAAAGAAACGTTTTTCAAAGTTAATGCCTCCAACCTACAATCATAATTTAGCACATAAAGATGTTACGTTGCCAGAAGCTTTAAAAGAAGAAGGTTATACAACGTTTTTTGCAGGGAAATGGCATTTAGGTGAAGAAGGTTCTTGGCCAGAAGATCACGGTTTTGATATTAACAAAGGTGGCTGGGACGCTGGTGGACCTCGTGGAGGTTATTATTCGCCATACAAAAATCCAAATCTAAAAGATGGTGAAGATGGTGAAAATTTAAGTATGCGTTTGGCAAAAGAAACAGTGAATTTTATGAAAGATAATAAAGACAAAAAGTTTTTAGCTTATTTATCTTTTTATGCGGTTCACGGTGCTATTCAAACTTCAAAAGAAAAATGGGAAAAATACCGTAAAAAAGCAGAAGCAAACGGTATTGCAGAAAGTTCATTTAAAATGAAGAAATTTTTACCAATGCGCGAAACTCAAGACAATCCTATTTATGCTGGTTTGGTGGAATCTATGGATGATGCAGTTGGTGAAGTATTACAAGGATTAAAAGATTTAGGATTGGATAAAAATACCATTGTTGTATTTACATCAGATAACGGTGGAGTATCAGCTGGAGATTCTTATTCTACTTCAAATTTACCTTTAAGAGGTGGAAAAGGGTATCAATATGAAGGTGGAATTAGAGAGCCTTATTTTATAAAAGTTCCTTGGTTAGAGAGCATTGCGGAGAATAATACACCAGTTTCTGGAGCAGATTTTTATCCTACTTTGTTAGATTTAGTGGGTGCAAAATTAAAACCAGAAGAACATTTAGATGGTGTAAGTTTAGCACCGATTTTAAAAGGAGGAACTATTGAAGAACGCCCACTTATTTGGCATTACCCTCATTATGGAAATCAAGGAGGTGAACCTTCATCAGTTATTAGAAAAGGAGATTGGAAATTGATTCATTATTATGAAGATGGTAGAAATGAGTTATTTAATTTAAAGAATGATGTAGCGGAAATGAATGAAATATCAAAAGATAATGTAGAAATAACAGCATCATTAAAAAAAGAACTATTCGATTATTTAAAAGAAGTTGGAGCTAAATATCCTGAAAAAGACCCATTATATAATGCGGAGTTGGAAGCCAAACATTTAGAAAAAATGGCAACTAAAAAATTACAAAGTTTAGAGAAACAGCGAAAAGCTTATTTGTCACCAGATTTTGATCCTAAAAATAATTGGTGGGGAAGTTTTCAAACTATAGATTAATTGATTTGTCATTCTTGCGTAGGCAGGAATCTATTAAATAATACAAATTTTAAAAATGAAAAATAAAATCACTTTAATAGTTAGTCTTTTAGTAATCACATTAATGTCTTGTGAAAAACAAACAGTTTGGAATGTGAAAGATTATGGCGCTTTAGATGATAACAAAACAATAAATACAGAGGCAATTCAAAAAGCAATTGATGAATGTAACAAAGCCGGAGGAGGAACTGTTACTTTGGATGGTGGAACTTTTGTTTCTGGGACTTTATTATTAAAAAGTAATGTTAATTTAAATATTACTGAAAATACTGTTTTATTGGCAAGTGTTAATCCTAATGATTTTCCAGTTGTAGATCCATTTATTGATGCTACAGGTCAGTTTAGAGGTCAATGTTTTATTGGCGCAATAGATGTAGATAATGTATCTATAACAGGTAAAGGCACTATAAATGGTCAGGGAGAAATGTTCACTAATAAAAATATAGTAAAAACCTTAAAAAGGCTTGGTGAAAAAATGATTGTACCTGACTTTTCTGATTTAATTGCAAAGGACAATAAGTATGTAAATAATAATATACGATTTTCAAATCGTCCTTTTTTAGTGCGTTTAGTGCGTGCAACTAATGTAAAAATGAAAAATATTCATTTGCGTCAGCCTGCTGCTTGGACATTGCATCTTTTTCAATGTGATCAATTTGAAATAGATGGAATAGATATTCATAGCCATGCAAATCAAAATAATGACGCTATTGATATAGATTCTAGCACGCACGGTGTTATAAAAAATGCTACAATTGATTCTGGAGATGATGCAATTTGTTTTAAGTCTACGAGTCCTAAACCTTCATCAGATATTGAAGTTTACGACTGTAAAATTAAGAGTCATTGGGGAGCCATTAAATTTGGAACAGAATCAATGGGAGATTATAAAAATATAACAGTTAGAGACTGTTTTATTCATGATACTCGAGGAGGAGGAATTAAAATGTTAAGTGTTGATGGTGCAAATATTGACAATGTGTTAATTGAAGATATTACTATGGAAAATGTTGAAATGCCAATTTTTATTCGTTTAGGTGAAAGAGGTTTAACATATAGAGGTGTGCCAAAAAAGCCAGTTGGAAGTATCAATAATGTTGTAATTAGAAATATAAAAGCAAGTGTTTCTGAATTGTCAGAGTTAAGATTAACTCCAACTTCAGGTTTCTTTTTTACTGGAACCCCAAATCATAGAATTGGCAGTATAAAATTTGAAAATATAGAAGTTAGTTTACCTGGAGGTGGAACTGAAGAAGACACTAAAATTGTGGTGCCAGAAAATGAAACGGAATACCCTGAATTTACTAAATTAGGAGCTACACCTGCTTATGGTGTTTACGCTAGACATATTGAAAAGCTAGAGACTAAAAATATTAAGTTTACCTTAAGAAGTGAGGATAAACGTAAAGAAATTGTGTTAGTTGACGTGAACTAATAAATTACATTAATTAGAATATTTTTGAAATGGTAGTAAAATTAAAAACTTACTACCATTTCTAGTTTTATATCTGTATTAGTTCGGTTTTGCCCTTTAACTTTAAATAATGCTGTAAAATGTTTTTTATCTTTCAAAAATGTTTTTGCAAAGTGTTGCAAACTATCCTTGTTTGTGAAATATTCTGCAGTAGCACTTACACCAATATCGTGTTCAGAGAAAAATACAAAATGTTCAGTATCTCCAATGCTAGAATATTTTGAAACCAAAGCATATTCTTCTTCTACAATAGGTGATTTTAGGTTAAATATTGTATCCTTTAGTTGTGGATGATTTGTTAGCTTTAATTCACTATTTCCGATAGTAAAATAAGGATTGGCTTCATTAAAAAAACGAATAAATTGATTTTTATTTTTAATAGGACCTGCATAAATAGCATTTCCTTCTTTTATTTCTGAAATTGAAGTTAATGTTGAAAATCGAATTGGTAAATTTTGATGGTAATGTTGAAAAAGTCTTTCAAATTGTTGGGTTGCTAAAGCAGCCATTCTTGTAGTATAGGTGTAGTTGGCTGGTTTTATATAATTTTTTAATTCTGGTTTTTCTTCTAATAAATCATAAAATTCATTTATATTATTTATGTTAAAATCACGTGTCCAACCTGTATGCCCAGTTATTGTGGTTCCCGCAACACCAAAGTGATCACCGATAAACAAATTAGTAGGTTTTTCTTTGTTAATTATAGATTTCCAAAGGCTTGGTGGTTTTGGAGATGAGTTTGTATAAAAAAGAGCGAATATGGCTAGAAATAAACCAATATAAGGGATTATTTGAGCCCATTTCAGTTTTTTAATAAGTTGTTTCCCTACTTGTTTTTTAAAAAAACGAACCTCATATTGACCTTTATCAATAGTTAATTGCCAAATATCATCTTTTCCTTCATTTTCATAATATTGAGCAATTTTTTTTCGGAGGTTGTATACATTAACACGTACTCTAGGATTGTTTTTGTCAGTAACTACTTTACTTCCAAAAAATTCTATATCAATAACACTCTCTTTTAAATTAACACCATTTAAAGTAGCTTCGTTCAAATATTGCAGCAAGGCATTACTAGTTGAAGCCTTTTTAAAGGTATTACTTTCACGTATTTTAGTGACAAGTTCTTGTTTTTGATTTTTTGAAAGCTTTGTGCTAATCATATAGTTTTTGTTTGAAAATCAAATAATTAAATTTAAACATTAACCGTTATAGGTACCGTTAAAGGTGCGTTAAAGTTATTAAATATAATCCTTATAAATATATTTGATATGAAGTTTTTTTAGCTAAACAGTCAATTATGTTTTGAAAGAAATTTAGAAAGAAAACTTTAATCTTATTTAAATACAAAAAATGAAAAAATTTAGATTGGTTCTACTAGCATTAATTGTGTTTTCAATTCAGTTTGGAAATGCACAAAAAAAATCTCAAAATAACATTGAAACTCAAATCCAATACTTATCAGGAACAGATAAAGACAATCTTGTAGAGTGGGATTTTTATTGTTCTGAAGGAAGAAAAAGCGGAGAATGGACAAAAATTGGAGTGCCTTCTTGTTGGGAGCAAGAAGGTTTTGGAGCGTACAATTATGGTAGCGATGATGAAAAGAATAGAGCTAAAGAATACGGATTGTATAAACATACTTTTAGCGTTCCATTAAGTTGGAAAATTAAAGATGTAAAAATTGTTTTTGAAGGTGTAATGACTGATTGTGAAGTAAAGATTAATGGAAAATTGGCAGGAGAAATTCATCAAGGATCTTTTTACGAATTCAACTATTCAATAAACAAGTTGTTGAAATACGGTAAGAATAATCTACTTGAAGTTAAAGTAAATAAAGTTTCAGCAAACGAATCTATCAATCAAGCAGAACGTGTTGCAGATTTTTGGATTTTTGGAGGAGTTTATCGTCCGGTTTATTTAACAATTTCACCAAAAGATAATATAGATCGCTTGGCTGTTGATGCGAAAGCTGATGGGAATATTATAGCAGATTTATTTCTTGATTCAAAAAAAGCAAGCGATGTTAGTTTAGCGTTATTTGATTTAAAAGGAAATAAAGTTCAGGATATTAATGTAGATGCAGTTAAAAAAGAAGATGGTAAATGGCAAATTTCTGCAAAAGCAAACAATATAAAAACTTGGAATGCTGAAAAGCCAAATTTATATGCTGTACAATTCAATTTATTAGATAAAAAAGGAACTATTTTACATACAGTGAATCAGCGAGTTGGTTTTAGAACTGTTGAAATTTTAGAAGGTGACGGAATTTATGTGAACGGGGAACGAATTAAGTTTAAAGGTGTGAACCGCCATTCATTTCATCCAAAATCTGGAAGAACAACTTCAAAAGCTTGGAGTGTTGAGCAAATTGAAATGATGAAGGATATGAATATGAACGCTGTTCGTATGGCACATTATCCACCAGACACACACTTTTTAGAAGCTTGTGATTCTATTGGTTTATTTGTTATTGATGAAATTTGTACGTGGCACAATCCTATGTTAGATACTAAAGTTGCAACTAAAATTGTAAAAGAAACTGTGGTTCGTGATGTAAATCATCCATCAATTTTGTTGTGGGCAAATGGAAATGAACAAGGTTGGAATCCAGAAGTAGACAATGATTATGCAAAATGGGACATTCAAAACAGAGAAGTAATTCACCCTTGGAGTATTTATAAAAAAACAAATACTATTCATTATAGTCATTACCATTCTTTAATCAATGATTCATATTCGAAAGAAAAAATATTATTTCCTACAGAATTTTTACACGGTTTATACGATGGTGGGCACGGAGCTGGTTTAGATGATTATTGGAATATAATGTGGAATTTACCATTAAGTGCGGGTGGTTTTCTTTGGGATTTTGCAGATGAAGGCATTGAGCGAACAGATAGAAATGGAGAAATAGATTTACAAGGTAACAAAGCTCCAGATGGAATTGTAGGACCTTATGGTGAAAAAGAAGGAAGTTACTTCACTATTAAAGAAATTTGGTCTCCAATTTATATTGAAAACAGATTTATTAATGCAGATTTTAACGGAATTTTCAGAATAGAAAATCGTTACCATTATACCAATTTGGAAGAATGTTCAATGACAGCCAAATGGTTGAAGTTTGATGGTCCAAATGGAAAATCGAAAGCAACTATTCTATCTCAAAGTAAAGTAGAGTTACCTAATTTAAATCCTTTAGCAAAAGGTAAATTTGAATTAGTTAAACCTCAAAATTGGAGATCGGCAGATGCTTTGCATTTAACAGCTACAGATTTTCGTGGGAAAGAAATATTTACGTGGACATATCCAGTTTCAAAGCCAAAACAAGTGAGTATTCCTAAAATTGATAATGGAACAAAACAACAAATTAAAACTGAAACTGCAAACAAAACTATTAAAGTTGAAGCAAATGGAATAACTTATTTGTTTTCAGAAGAAACGGGCTTACTTCAAGAAGTGAAGAAAGGGAATACAATAATTCCGTTAAATAATGGTCCAATAATTTTAAATCAGAAAGACAAAATTAAAGAGTTGAAAGTAACTCCTTCAGAAGAAAAGGTAGAAATTTTAGTAGTTTTTGAAGAGAAAAAATGGATGCCTGCGTGGTCAACAATAAAAGAAAAACGTTCAGATATAATAAAGTGGACAGTTAATTCTAACGGATTACTAGATTTAAAAGTTGAATTTAAAGGATTCAGAAATTTAAAAGGGTTTAGAGGTATTACATTTTCTTTTCCAGAAAAAGAAGTTGCCGGTATGAAATGGTTAGGTGATGGCCCTTACAGAGTTTGGCGTAATAGAATGAAAGGAACAAAATTCCAAGTTTGGGAGAACGATTATAACAATACTGTTACTGGAGAATCTGGGTTTGTGTATCCTGAATTCAAAGGTTTCTTTTCAAGTTTATATTGGTCAAAAGTAAAGGGTAATAATAGCAATGGTTTTACAGTGTATTGTAAAACACCGCACACGTATTTACGTATGTTAACTCCACAAGAACCTAAAGAAAACAAGAATGGGAAATTACATCCTGAATTTCCAAAAGGTGATATTTCTTTTGTGATGAATATACCTGGGATTGGAACAAAGTTTCAGTTTTCTGAAAGTATGGGGCCTCAAGGGAATAAAGAGCATTATTTTGGTAATGATGACGAACCAATAGTACTTGATTTAACATTTGAATTTTAATTAGTATAGAATGAAACATTTAAAAATATATACGTTGCTTTTGGTTGCTTTTCTGTTTAGTATTTCAGAAGTAGTTTTTGCACAAAATCAAATTGAAACTCAATATTTATCAGGAACAGATAAAGACAACTTGGTTGAATGGGATTTTAAAGTCTCTTATGGAATGAACAGTAAAAAATGGACAAAAATTGGAGTGCCTTCTTGTTGGGAATTGCAAGGTTTTGGAAACTACAATTACGGAAGAGATTATAAAGCTGGAAAAGAATACCACGATGAACACGGTTTATACAAACATAAGTTCTCTGTTCCTAAAGAATGGAAAAATAAAGAGGTGAAAATTGTTTTTGAAGGTGTTATGACGGATGCTGAAGTGAAAATAAATGGAAAGTTGGCAGGAGAAATTCATCAAGGTGCTTTTTATGAATTCAAATATTCAATTACCAAATTGTTGAAATATGGAGGCGAAAACCTTATTGAAGTTAAGGTAAATAAAATGTCTTCTAATAAATCTATTAATAGTGGTGAGCGTAATACTGATTTCTGGATTTTTGGCGGAATATATCGTCCGGTTTATTTACAGGCATTTCCAAAAGAGCATATAGAACGTGTTGCAATCGATGCCAAAGCTAATGGAACGATTAAAGCCGAATTATTTACAAATTCAAAAAAAGCTGTTGATACAAAATTTGTTTTATTGGATGATAAAGGCAACAAAATACAAGATTTAAGTATTGATAATTTAGTGAAAGAAAATGGTAAGTGGATTGTTTCAACTTCAGCTTCTAACATTCAAACTTGGAATCAAGAGTTACCAAAAATGTACCAACTTCAAATAAGTTTGTTAGATAAAAAAGGAACTGTTCTACATACATACAATCAAAAAATAGGATTTAGAACTGTTGAAGTAAGAGAAGGTGATGGAATTTATGTAAATAATAAACGCATTAAATTTAAAGGTGTAAATCGTCATTCTTTTCACCCAGAATCTGGAAGAACAACTTCAAAAGCATTAAGTATTGAACATATTAAAATGATGAAGGATATGAATATGAACGCAGTTCGTATGTCTCACTATCCACCAGATGTTCATTTTTTAGAAGCTTGTGATTCGCTTGGCTTGTTTGTTCTTGATGAACTTTGTACTTGGCATACACCTTATTTAGATACTGAAGTTGGGAAAAAACTGGTGAAAGAAACAGTGGTTAGAGATGTAAATCACCCATCAATTTTAATTTGGGACAACGGTAATGAAACAGGTTGGAATACGGAATTAGACGATGAATTTGCTAAATGGGACATTCAAAAAAGAGAAGTAATTCACCCTTGGGGAATTTTTAAGAAAACGAATACATTTCATTATTTACCATATCACGGTTTGGCTTATGATGGTTATGTAAAAGATAAAATATCATTTCCTACTGAATTTTTACACGGTTTATATGATGGTGGTCACGGTGCTGGATTAGATGAGTATTGGAAAGTAATGTGGAATTTGCCGTTATCTGCAGGAGGTTTTTTATGGGATTTTGCTGATGAAGCAGTGGTAAGAACCGATAAAAATGGAATTCTTGATGCAGATGGTAATCACGCTCCTGATGGTATTGTTGGTCCGTATGGCGAAAAAGAAGGGAGCTATTTTACAATTAAAGAAGTTTGGTCTCCAATTTATATTGAAGAACGAAATATAAGAGAAGGATTTAACGGTGTATTTAGAGTTGAAAACAGATACCATTTTACAAATTTAGATGCGTGTACAATGCAAGCTAAATGGGTTTCTTTTGAAGGTCCAAATGGATCAGCTCAAGAAAAAGTAATATCGGAAAGATCTGTGAGTTTACCTTCATTAGCTCCAGAAAATAAAGGAACATTTAAAGTTGATTTACCACAAAATTGGAAAAATGCAGATGTTCTTTATTTAACAGCAACCAACCAACACGGAATGGAAATTTTTACGTGGTCTTATCCGGTTAAACTTCCGCAGGATTATAGTAAAATTAGCTATTCAGGAAATGGAGAAATTTCAACCAAAAGTAATACTTCCAAAATTGAAGTTTCAACAAATAAATTAGATCTAACTTTTTCATCAAAAACAGGTGAAATTGAGCAGGTAGTTAAAAATGGAGTAAGTATTCCATTATCAAAAGGTCCAGTTCTTTTAGGTACAAAATCAAAATTAGATACTGTGTATTTTAAAACTTATCAAGATAAGGTTGAAGTGATTGCACTTTATCAGCAAAAAAAGAAATATTGGGACTGGAAGGATAACAATGAAATGACACAAGATTTCATAAAATGGACCATTCACCCAAATAGTTTAGTGGATTTGCAAGTAAGCATTATAGGAACTCGTAAAACCAAAGATTTCTATGGAATTACCTTTTCTTTTCCAGAAAAAGAAGTTGCAGGAATGAAATGGTTAGGAGATGGACCATATAGAGTATGGCGTAATAGAATGAAAGGAACTCAACTAAAGGTTTGGGAAAATGATTATAACAATACAATAACAGGAGAATCTGGTTATGTGTATCCTGAATTTAAAGGTTATTTCTCAAGCATTTATTGGGCAAAATTACGTGGTAACAATAACAATGGTTTTAATGTGTATTGCCATAGCAATCATACTTTTTTAAGAATGTTAACTCCAGAGCAACCTGCAGATGTATTGCGAGGGGCATCAGTAACAAAGTTTCCAAGCGGCGATATTTCATTTGTAAAAAATATACCACCAATTGGAACTAAATTTAAAGAAATTGGCGAGATGGGACCAACAAGTAATGCCGAAATGATTTTTGGAAACGACGACGAGCCAATTGTAATTGATTTAACTTTTGAATTTTAAAACGTACTAAAATGAAAATAAAACACGAATTTTTATGGGCTATTATACTATTAATTTTAGTAGGTTGTAATGTAAATAAAACTGAAAAAGAAGTAACTACAAATGAAGAATTTCCTTTCTTTATTCCTGCTGAAAAACCAAGCAGACCTTTAAGTAAAGCTGTAGAAAGAAATTACAATGCGTATGAAAATATTCGTCCTGAACAAACAGAACTCTACACCCAATTTAAATACACAAAACTGAAAGGTTTTGATTATAATGGCGGTGACGGAACAATTACACGTCGTGACCCTTCAAAAGTGATTTTCGAAAACGGGAAATACTATGTTTGGTATACTGGCCGAAAAACACCAGTTAAAGCGGTTGGTATGTCGCGTGCAAAAGAAGCTACAGATGTAATTCCATCAGCAGATTGGGATTTAGCAGATATTTGGTACGCAACTTCTGAAGATGGTTTTACTTGGAAGGAAGAAGGAATTGCAGTTCCTCGACCTCCAAAACCACAACCAGGTTGGCGTTCAGTTACTACAACTGATATTTTAAAATTCAAAGGAAAATACTATTTGTACTTTCAAGCTTTTATGGAAGCAAGTGGATTACGTGGGGATTTTTGTCCAGTTTCTGTAGCAGTTGCAAATTCACCTGATGGTCCTTGGGAGCATACAGGGAAAATTGTAATTCCAAATGGGCCAGAAGGTTCTTGGGATCAATATTCTATTCACGATCCTTATCCATTAGTACACGATGGAAAAATATATTTATACTACAAAGGTGATTTTGATAAAAGACCAGAATTAAAACCTTCAAAAATAAGAATGCAAGGTTTGGCAATTGCTGAAGATCCGTTAGGACCTTTTACAAAGCATCCATTAAATCCAGTAATCAATTCAGGTCACGAAACAATATTATTTCCTTTTAAAGAAGGTGTAGCTGCTATTGTTCAGAGAGATGGGCAAGAGCATAATACAATTCAGTATGCTAAAGATTGGGTAAACTTTGAGATAGCTGCAATTACTGAATTACTACCAGTTGCTGCAGGGCCGTTTGTGCCAGATGCATTTACTGATACTAAAAATGGAAGAGGAATTACTTGGGGAATTTCGCACTTTATAAATGCAGGAGGAAATTGGAATCATACCATACTTACACGTTTTGATTGTGATTTAAGTCAAGATGTTGATGATCAAAAAATGAAAGATCATCATTACAATTATAGTCCTGAATTTCATTATACACACCGTTTAACAGGAAAGCAAAAAGAGAGAATTAAAAAACAAACTGAAGAGTTGAAGAAATAATATTTTAATATGAAACGAATTTTTATAAATACCTGTATAGTACTGTCGTTAATTTTTACGGTGAATGTTTCTTTTGCCCAAAATAATAATACAGCTTCTGAAAATAAATCAGAGAGAATAACACACGATTTAAGTGGTTACCATTGGAAAGTTCAAGGAACGTTACCAGGTAGAGGATTGGAAGAAAAATTTCCTGAAATTAGTTACGATCATATGGGAGATGCTCTGAATTGGGCAACTGCTCACGTTCCTGGAGATGTGTTTACAGATCTTTGGAGAGTAGGACGAATCGAAGATCCTCATTTTGGAAGAAACAGTGTAAAAGCCAAATGGGTGAATGAATATGAATGGTGGTATTTACGTATTTTTAATGTGCCAAAAGAAATGAAAGGCAAGAAGATTGATCTTACTTTTGATGGAGTAGATTATGCTTGTGATGTGTTTTTGAACGGAAAAATGTTGGGTTCTCACGAAGGAATGTTTACTGATTTTTCTTTTGATGTTACAGATTTGGTAAGTTTTGATTTTAAAAGACGAGGAAGAAATGTATTGGCGGTTAGATTGCATCCAGCACCAAGACGTTATAGTCAAGTGGCGGGTAGAAAACCTGCTTGGCACGGAGATTATTGGGTAGACCTTGTGCCTACTGGTATTTGGAAACCTGTGCGTTTAGAAGCTTATGAGTCAGCAAAAATTGAAGATGTTTATGTGCAAACCAAGCTTGGCAAAAATGGATCGGCAGATTTAGATATTCAGGTTGAATTAAATAATGAAGGCAATTCAGATGAATTGGTTGATATAGAAATTGAGATTAAAGGAGAAAATTTTGAATCTAAAACCTATTCAACAACTATAAAAAAACAATTGACTTCTGGAGTAAATGAATTTAAAACTTCAATTCATATTCCAAAGGCTAAATTATGGTATCCGTGGGATTTGGGTGATCAAAACCTTTATATTGCCAATGTTTCAGTAAAAAATAGTAAAAACAAATTGTTAGATGCTGATAATACCGTTTTTGGAGTTCGTGAGTTAAAAATGGAAATGAATCCTGGTTATACAAAAAATGAGGTAGAAAATCCTTGGACAGTAATGGTGAATGGAAAACGTCATTTTATTCGTTCAGGAACTTGGGGAGGTCCACCAGATATTTTCTTCGGAAGAGCTTCAAAAGAAAAATATGAAGAATTTGTGAAATTAGCGAAAGCAGCTAATATGAATAACCTGCGTATTTTTGGTTGGCATCCTACTGAAATTCCATATTTCTATGAATTATGTAATAGAGAAGGAATTACTGTTTGGCAAGATATTTTACCTATTGCAAGTTTATCGCTACCAAAAACAGAGGAGTTTAAAAAAGCCATTTTTTCTGAAGCAATTTCAGTAGTAAAAGATTTAAGAAATCATCCGTGTATGGTTATTATTGAAGGTGGAGAAGAAATTTTAATGACGGCTTCTGATCCTTTACACAATCTAAATTTAATGAAAGAATTGGGTGAAGTTGTAAAACCATATACCAATTTACACTACGTTCCGGTTTCGCCTTTAAGTGATCACGTAGGTATAAAATTAGGTTTTAAACCTAAAGAAAGTACACACGCCAATGGTTTATTTTATGGTGAAGGTCATAAAAATATGGAGCAATTTTTCAACAGTAAAGATTTTGCAGCGGTACCAGAGTTGGCTATTTCTTCTTGTCCAAATGTTGAAAGTATTAAAAAGTTTATTCCTGAAGATGAATTGTGGCCTCCAGGACCAAGTTGGGGACATCATTGGACGGATTTTGATACCTTTAGAACATTGAACTTTGATGCTTTAAACACGCAAGCAACTGGAAGTATGCAAGAATTTGTGGATGCAACGCAAATAGCGCAAGGTGTTATTTTTCAATATGGTTTGGAATACTTCCGAAGAAGAAAGCCAAAATCTAGCGCTATTAGTATTTGTCATTATATCACTTTTGCGCCTGATATGAAATGGGGAATAGTAGATTATTATCAGCAGCCAAAAATATCTTATGAATATGTGAAAATGGCATATCAACCATTATTGGTGAGTTTAGAACACGAAAGAAGACGTTGGTTGCCGGGCGAAGAGTTTATTGGTAAATTGTGGGTTGTAAACGATATGTATAAAGAGTTTAAATCTTGCAAAGCTGAAGTTGTATTTTACGATAATAACAAGAAAGAAGTACAAAGAGAAACGATAGAAATAGGTAATGTAAAGGAAGACAGTTCAAAGAAATATGCTACTGTAAATTGTAAAGTCCCAGGTAAATTAGGAGATCAATTTCACGTTAAAATTGAAATGAAAGATAAAAGTGGTGAAGTAGTTTCAGAAAATAGTTATTTATTATTGGTTGGTGACGAAAAAGTTGATTTACCAAGGTTAAGAGAAATTGGTAAAGAAGCAAGAGATAAAAAAGCTAAATACGGATCACATAATTACTTAAGATATTTTGAAGGCTTAAACGGAGCGAAAGGAATAAAACAGGCTGATGAAAAAATGCCAACAGTTAAAGAATTTGATAAAAATTAAATTGAAATTTTAATGAAGCATACACTAACATTAATTGCGTTTTTATTGGTTTGTTCATATAGTATAGCGCAACCAAAAGTTGAAGGTAAAGTTTGGGATAAAGTAAACGAATTAAGCGATGAGTTTAATGGAAATGAAATAGACGAAGCTAAATGGAATCTTGGTCCTGATGGACATTCTGAATTAAATTGGAAGGGGCGTGTACCTGCTTTGTTTCAAAAAGAAAGTTTTGGAATTGACAATGGATATTTAACTATTGAAGTTGGGAAGTTGCCTAAACCAGTTAAATTTAAATCAAATAATAAAACAATAACTTATAAATATCACGGAGGAATTTTAAGGTCTTTTGTTTCAACTTCAATTGGACATTATTATGAATGTAGAATGAAAATGAATAAGACTGAAATGGGCGGTGGTTTTTGGCTGTGTCACAAAGGAACTTGTGAAAATAAACACGAAATAGACATTACGGAATCTGTTGGCCAGTTAACAGAAAAAACACATAAGTGGGCTTATGATTGGGATCAGATAATGCATTCAAATGCCATACATAGAGAATCGGCTTGTAATAAATCGGTTAGAGACCAGAAAAAAATGGCGCCACCAACAAAAAATTCAGAAAGGTTTTATACCTATGGCTTTTATTGGAAAAGCGCCACAGAATTATTGTTTTATCTCGATGGAGAATACGTATATACTTTAACACCTCCTGTACCTTTTGATCAAGATTTGTTTTTACAGTTTTCCATAGAAGCTTATGACTGGAATCCAATTCCAGAAGAAGGAAGCAAAGTTGCTACAGCAAGTAAAGAAGATAGAACAACTTATATAGATTATATACGTGTGTATAAATTGAAAGAATAAAAATGAAAAAAATAAATGTTTTAATTGCACTGTTAGCAATTACGGCTATTGGTTGGGCTCAAGAAACAGAGATTAATGTTAATCTGCAAACCAAACACATAGTTGGAGATATTGAAGACTTTGATCGTGAAAAATACATTACCATTCATGCAAACATTGAGAGTGATTGGTCTGGAAATCATGTAAGTGCTGATATTAGGAATGAATTTTTGAATACATACGATGTGTATTTAGGAAGAGAAACCGGAGGTTTAAAAGGAGCTCTAAATCGAGTAAAACAAGACCCAAATAGGCCTGGATTTGCAGATGCTTCACATTTAAAAAAGTTGGGTTATAACGCAATTAAATCCTATAAAAATAAAGACCTTAAACAGTATGATAACAGGTTGAATAATATGGTGATTGGTTCACAATTTCATCCTATTTGGCCCGAAGGTTCTAAAACGAAACAAGGTTGGTCCTTGTCACAAAAAGATACTAAACAAGAACCTTTTGGAAAAGCTAGTGGTGAGTATATGGCTCATTATATTAAAGAATTTTTCTCTGCGGATAAAAAGCGCCCAAAGTTTATAGAGGTTATTAATGAACCTATGTGGGATTTGGTTCCAAGAAAGAATAGAGGAATAGCAGAAAAAGAAATTGAAGCTGTTCAGAAAATGGCAAAATTTCACTCAACGGTTGCTCGAGAGATTAAAAAATTAAATCCAGACGTGTTGGTGGGTGGTTTTACCTGCGCGTTTCCAGATTTTGAATTTTATGATTTTAACAGATGGAACTATCGTTGGAAGCAATTTATAGATATAACAGGTGATGATATGGATTTTTGGTCACTTCATTTTTATGATTTTCCATGTAAACAGAAGTATGAGAAAGGGAAATTAACCTATGTCAAAAAGTATCGTAAAGGGAGTAATATCAAGGCTACTCTAGATATGTTGGAGCAATATAGTATGCTTAAATTTGGAAAAATTAAACCTTTGGTAATTTCAGAATATTCAGTTCAAGCGCATAGATACAGAGATTTAGCTTGGACACCTTGGCGAGATTTCTTGTATGTAAAAAGTGCTAACTCAATGTTGATGACCTTTATGGATTATTCGAATTCCGTAGCAATGGCAATCCCGTTTTTTATGTTGAAATCTGAATGGGGAAGAACCAAAGATGGTCATCCATACCGAAGCAGATTATTTCGTCAACAATTTGAAAAAGAAGGTGAAACAGGAGATAAGTGGGTATATACAGATTTGGTTCATTTTTATCAATTGTGGTCTGATGTTAAAGGTAAGCGAGTTGATATTACTTCAAATAATATTGATATTCAGACCGATGCTTATGTAAAAGGTAATAAAGCCTATGTGATTTTAAATAATTTAACTGAAGAAAAAATTTCATTAAAATTAAATGTTTTTAATCAGAGAAATAATGTGCTTAAACGTGTAAAAATTAAACATCATTATGCACCTTATAAGCCTATAGAAATTGAAAGAGAAGGCGTTGTTGAGGAGAAAACAGTTAAAAAAATAAATGAAATAGAATTAGAGGCTGAAGGAACAATGGTTTTAGAATATTTCTTTAAAAAAACAATCAAATTTTCAGAGCTGAAAGAGGAAACAAAGTATTTTTCTGAAGAATATTTAAAGCCAATTGAAGCCAATAAAGAATTAATTTTTAATATAAATAATATTGAAGTTGCTGATAATTCAAAAGCTGTTTTAAGAATTGGAATAGGAAGAGATCATGGAAAAAGTTTGAAGCCTCAAGTTCAGTTGAATGGTGAAAATATTAGCGTTCCAGAAAATTATGCTGGATTGCCACAAACTGAAAGAGATCGATTTTATGGTGTTTTAGAGATACCAATTGATACCAAATTGCTAAAAACAAACAATAAAATAAGTGTAAAATTTGCTGATAACGGAGGTCATTTAGCAACAGTAACAATGAAAGTATTTAATTTTAAAAAGTAAACTTGTATATAATGAAGCTAAATAATTTAATTATTGCTGTTATATTGATTGGAAGTCTTTATGCTTGTAAAGAACAAGTTGTATCTAATCAACAGCAAAGCAAAAAAAAAGTAACTCATTTTGAACCAACATTTGAATCTCTTAAAAAACATAAAGCAGCACCAGAATGGTTTACCGATGCAAAATTGGGGATGTATTTTCATTGGGGACCTTATAGTGTGCCAGCATATGGTAGTGCTTGGTATCCAGCTAATATGTATATGAAGGGGAGTAATGTAAATAAGTTTCACGAAAAGAATTTTGGTCCAATAGAAGAATTTGGTTATGAAGATTTTATTCCAATGTTTACAGCTGAACATTTTGATGCAGAAGATTGGGCTGATTTATTTGAAATGACAGGAGCTAAATTTGCTGGTCCTGTGGCTGAACACCACGATGGTTTCGCCATGTGGGATAGTGAAGTGAATCCTTGGAATGCTGCAGATATGGGGCCAAAACGCGATGTTTTAGGAGAGCTATTTACTTCATTAAAGAAACGTGATATTAAAACATTGGCAACTTTTCATCATGCACGTAACGGACAACGAAATGCGAATAAGCCTGAATATTGGGGACGTAATGGTTTTAATAGTCATTATCCATATCATCCAGATTTACCTACGGCAACTACCGATCCAAAACTTCGTAAATTATTTGGAAACTGGGAGAAAATTGAAGATTTTAATCAGTATTGGTTAGACCAAGTTGAAGAGGTTGTAGACAAATATAATCCTGATATTTTATGGTATGATTCATGGTTAAATATGATTCCAGAACATAAAATAAATGAAATGCTTGCATACCACTTTAACAATGGATTAAAAAACAATAAAGAAGTTGTAGTTTGTAGTAAGCATCAAGATATTCCTTTGGAAATTGGAATTGATGATCTTGAACAGGGAGGACGTAGAGATATTTATCCATTACCTTGGATGACAGATATTACCTTAAGTCAAAAACGTTGGATGTATGTTGAAGGTGAAAAATATAAAGATGCGGCTTTAGTAGTAAGAAACATGATTGATGTTTGGAGTAAAAACGGAACAGTTTTGTTAAATATTTCACCTCGTGCTGATGGTGTAATAAATAAAGAGCAACGCGACATTTTAAAAGAGATAGGAGCTTGGATGAAAGTTTATGGTGAAGCAGTTTATGGAACACGTCCGTTTAAAGTTTTTGGATATGGTACAGCTAATGCAACAGATGCTTCACACGATGGGCAATCAGCAAAAGTAAAATATACTGCTAGTGATGTTCGTTATACGGTTGCCAAAGACAAAAAATCTATGTATGTGTTCTTTTTAGGAGTACCTAAAGGTGGAAAAACAATAAAAATGCGAGCAATAGGTGGTTTTCATCGTAATCTTCCTCCTTCACCAATTAAAAATATTAAGTTAATGGGTAATAATATTGATATAGATTGGGAGCTTACCACACAAACATTACTACTCAAAATGCCAAAAGTAGAGTACAATCCAATAGCAACAGTTTTAAAGTTGGAATTGGAGTAATCTAATTATTATAACTTGCTAATATAATCTTCTAGACTATCAGATCTTTCCAAACCAAGTTTTTTACGGATTCGAGATCTGGAAATATGAACACTATGTGGTTCGATATTTAATATTCGAGCCATTTCTTTAGTGTTAAACTTAAGTTTTATTAGAGCGCTATGCTTTTGTTCGGTAATAGTTAAATTTGGATGTTTTAGTTTTAATCTATTGTAAAAATCGGAATTTACTTCAGTAAAACGTAAGTTAAACTCATCCCATAAATCTTTTGCTCCTTTTTTGTATTTTGCACTTAATGATTTAAAAGAAGATGGAGATTTTTCTTTTAATATTTTAAGTAAATCATCAATGGCACTATCTTTATCAATTAATTGTAGCGCGTAAGAGGTAAGTTCCTTACTTTTTAGTTCAATTGCTTCTTCACTTTTTTCCTTATCTAATTTAGATTGTAATTCAGTTTCTGCTTTGTCAAGCAGTGATTTTTTTAGTTTTAAACGCATTCTAGATACCCAAAATAGAACAATGCCTAAAATAAAAACTAATGCTAATATAATTTTTAATTTAAATTGTGTTTGTTTATTTTGTTCAATTACCTTTTTTTGTTCAATAAGTAGAGTTTCTTTTTCTCTTAAAGAAGCTAAATAACTATTTTTTATTTCAAATATTTCACCATAAGCATTATTTTTAATTCGATTTAAACTGTCAGTTAGTTTGTTTTTTTTGACTAAATAGTTGTAAGCTTGTTTGGTGTTGTTTTTTAGATTATAAGCTTTTGATAAATTACTATAAAGGCCTAAAATAATAAATTTATTAGTTTTAATATTATCTGTTAATTTTAAACTGTTTTCAAAATAAAAAATAGCGCTATCTATTTCTTTTTCTTTTATTTTAAGTTCTCCTATGGTAGAGAAAACTCGAATTTTATATTTAACATCTTCATTTTTAATTAATTTTTTAATTTTTAAAAGGTAGTCGTTAGCCTCTTTTAAATCTCCAATTTTCACTAATAAATTCCCTTTTTCGAGCTCAAATTCAGTTGCTATGTAACTCTTGTTTTTAATCATTTTTTCAGTGAAAACGCAAGAATCTAAATATTGAAGGGCTTTATTGTAATTTCCTGATCTACGCTGTCTATTTGCTAAATTTAAATAACTAGCATTTAATTGTTGGGTGTTATTGTTGTTTTCATAAATAATTTCTTTTGAATAATAAAGTGCTTTTTCCAAATGAACTAAAGATTCTTCATCCTTATTAAATTGATCATATAGAATAGATAATTTTCTATGAATAACGGCCTTTTGAGAATCGTTATTTGTTTTATTTACTAAATACAATGCTTCCCATAAATGATCAAATGCAATACTGTATTTACCTCTTGTTTTTTGAATGTCGGACATATTTAAAAGACACTGAATTGCTTTTTTAGAATTTTTTGAATTCTTAAAATAGAGATAGCTTTGCTTAAATTTTTTGTATGATTTATTAGGAAATAGCTTTGATTGTTCAATTGCAGTTGCAATTTTAATTGTATAGAATTGTGTTGAATCCTGTATAATTTTTTTTTGAGCTAAAGTAGAGCCTATGCACAGAAGTGTTATAAGTAAAAAGGAATTAAAGTATTTGTTAATCAAGATTATAAGTTTTTTGTGTAGATGTTTTTTATTTCTAATAACAATAGTTAATAATAATGTAAAAGTATAAAAATTATTAAGCTGTATAGTATTTGTATAGTAAAATTTATAAGTGTGTTATGTAATAATTGGTATTTTTGATTAATTGTTATCTTATTTATAGCATTTAAATATAAATTTTAATTTATGTTTCAAGTTTGGTTAAATATATCCCTTCAGAAAAATTATTTAAATTAATTGAAGGGATATTTCAAAATTAGAATAACCTTATAATTAGAGAAAAACATTTTAAGTTGCTATAAGTATAAGATAATCATTTGCATTATTTAGAAAAACATATGTAGGGCATTGTTTTACTTGTAACAGTTAAATTTACAGAAATAAATAAACCTTTTATAATGAATAGTAACCAATATATTTTTCCGAAATTTTTAGTAGTATTAGTATTGATATTTCTTTTTTCTTGTGAGAGTAAAAAAAATAAAGACGTTGAAGAAACTAATAAATCTTCACAAGTTTTTCCTCAAAAATTACCAAAAGAAAAACCTGAAATGGAATTAAGTAGTGCAATAAATAGATTGTACAATGATTATTCGGCTCCAAAACCTCAAGAAAATGAGTTGTTTTCTCAATTTAAATATACCGAATTGAAAGGTTTTGATTATAATAATTACGATGGAACTATTACAAGAAGAGATCCGTCTAAAATAATTTTTCATAATGGGAAATATTATGTTTGGTACACCTATAGAAATACTCCAACGCCTCCTCAAGGTGCTGAAAAAAGTACAGATAAAATTCCATCTTCAGACTGGGATTTAGCTGAAATTTGGTATGCTACAAGTGTTGATGGTTTTACATGGGAAGAACAAGGTGTTGCAATTAAAAGACCTGAAAAACCATTGGTAGGTTGGAGATCTGTTACTACTACAGATATTTTAATTTGGAAAGGGAAATATTATTTATATTACCAAGGCTTTATGGAAGCTAGTGGTAAAAGAGGAGATGATTGTCCTGTTGCTGTTTCGTATTCTGATTCACCTGATGGACCGTGGACGCCATATAATAAAATTGTAATTCCAAATGGACCAGAAGGTTCATGGGATCAGTATTCTATTCATGATCCATACCCGTTAGTACATAATGGAAAAATTTATTTGTATTATAAATCAGATTTTGGAGAAAAAGGAGATTGGGTACGTATGCAAGGTTTGGCAACTGCTGATAATCCTTTAGGACCGTTTACAAAACATCCTTTAAATCCGGTAATTTCTTCTGGTCACGAAACTTCATTGTTTCCATTTAAAACAGGAATTGCAGCATTAGTTTATAAAGATGGAAATGAACATAACACAATTCAATATGCCGAAGATGGTGTAAATTTTGAAATTGCTGCAATTTCAGAATTAATGCCTTACGCTGCTGCTGCTTATATTCCAGATGCTTTTACTAACACTAAAGATGGACGAGGAATTACGTGGGGATTAGCTCACTTTATTAATGTTACTGGAAACTGGAGTAAGTTTAGCTCAAAACTAGTAAGATTTGATTGTGATTTAAGTCAAGATTTAAATGATCCAGAAATGAAAGAACCTAGAGTTAAACATAAACCAGATGTGTATTTTAGACAAGGTTTAAGTAAAAAGCAAAAAGAAAGAATAATTAAAGATAATTCAAAAAATACAGAGCTATAATCAATAGAATTATAATTTAAAAATAAGCTTAAAGAAGCAAAAAAAGCATTGAAATTTCTAAAGAAATATTTAATTAAAAGCAAACATTTCCACGTTTTTACTAAATAATTTAATCTCAAAACACATTAATTTAATGTGTTTTGGGATTTTTTTATTCCATTAGCTAGGGTTCATATAAAAAAACACATATATGATAGTTTCTAAATCAATAGTAAGTTTTAATGCAAAGGTTTAGTTCTAAATTTGTTGGAATAACAATTAAGTTAGAAGGATTTAAAAGAATTGAATTAAAAATAGGCGAAAAATAAACAGTAACGTTCAAAGTCTATCCGCAACAATTCACTCAATATAAAAATGGAGAATGGGTTATTAAACCTGAAAGTTTTGAATTTTTAGTTGGAACTACTTCAACAGATATTGGTTTAAAAAGAGGTATAGAATTAAAAGGAACTAAAAAGGTTTTGAAAAATGGGCGTTCAGTATTTTTTCAGAAAGAGAATAAATAAGTTCAAAATTATAAAAGAATAGCAACAATGAGAAAACATCTTATTTTATTAATTACAATTTTAACTGTTTCGGTAAACGGACAAAACAAGTTATTTAATCAATTAGCTAATAAAAGGGTAGCTTCTGGTAATACTATAAACTGGAAACAGGTTGGACCAGGAAATGCTGGTTTCGCAAATTTATTAAGATATCATCCAACAATACCTGGAAAAGTAGCATTATGTCCAGATATGTGGAATGTTTATCAATCTGAAAATAATGGTAAAGACTGGTATGGAGTTACAGATTTTGATGGCGATGCATCTTTTTATCATTTACGAGATTTAGAATATTCAATAAGTAATCCGGAGTTTGCTTTGGCTATTGCTTCATCAGAATTATGGTCTTCAAAAAATGGAGGGAAAAACTGGCAGTTGGTAAAAAATTGTCCATGGTATAAACCAGAAATTGATGGAAGCGATAAAGATGGATGGCGAAAAAAAGTAGCTGCATTAAATATAGATCCTACTAATGAAAATATTTGGTTTGTTGCCGGAGGAGAAAATGTGCGAGGTCAAGATTGGCTTTCGAGTTATAAAGATGTTACATCTGCAAATCCAAGAGGTAAAAAAGCTCAATTTGAAGGGGAAATATGGAGAACAAAAAATGCAGGGAAATCTTGGAAATTAGTAAATATTGGGTTAAATCCAAAAGCCCAAATTGGGAGAATTATTGTAAACCCTAAAAATTCAAAACAAGTATTTGTAGCTTCTAATTATGGAGTTTATCGATCAGATAATGGTGGAAATTCATGGGAGCAAATTACCAAAGGGCAATTAGATAATAATATTATTATGGATATGGATTATTACTATAATTCAGAATCTGGAAAATTTATTTTATACCTTATAGATCAAGTTCATTATATTCCAAATGACAAAACAACAAAATGTTCTGGAGGAATTTACATTTCTTCTAATGAAGGAAAAACTTGGCAAAAAATCAACGGAGATTTAGGATTGGATATTAATAGATTAACGGGTGGAGTTCCTAAAAATTATTATAATTATATTTCAAAATGGTTAGGTGTTCCCGTGTGGAAAGCAAAATCTATGTATCCACAACTACCAACAAAAGCTCTTCAATATTTTAATATGTTAAGTACAGATCCTAGTAGAGAAGGTGCTTTGTATATTGGTTTTTCAGATCCTCAAATTGGAAATTCTATTATGCCAGGGCGTGTTTGGACAACTTCAAACAATGGGAAAAAATGGATTAATACAGCACGTTTGTATGAAGAGACTTGGGCAAAAGATAAAGATTATTGGGCAGAAAGAGGAAACCCTTATCACCAGAATATGAAAGTTGGACATTCTTCACCGCATATGCGTTTTGGAAAAGATTATGCTTTGCGTTCAACTCGTGGTTTAGACGTTGGTGTTGATGGAAGTGTTATGATGATTTCTGACCACAGTACAATGTTAAGTACTGATCACGGTAAAACGTGGCAACAAATGGATGAAGATTATACACCTTCAGGAGCCATTATTGGACACGGAAATAGTAATTTACCGGGATTAATTATTAAGCAAGATAAGCGTTTTGAAACTACGCTGTTAGGATCTGGAGAGCACGAACTTTGGATACCTGCTAACGATAGTCCAGACGATAGAATTGCTTTAAAATATATAGGTAGTACGCAGCCAACGGTAAGTAATTTGGTGTTCGATCCTTACAATGCTAAAATTGTATATGCAACTTCTAACAGACAAGAAAATAAACAAAACATATTCCGTTCTACTGATGGTGGTTTGAATTGGGAAAATTATGGAGTTGCAACACCAGCAACTAATAAATGGTTGGATGATTTTTATACAAATGGTTTAATTATTGACCCAATAAATAATGAGAATTTATATTTTGGAATTTCTATAATTGAAAACCGTAGTAAGGCAAAAATGGGAGGTTTTTATTATTCAGATGATTATGGGAAAACGTTTTCAACTAGAAATTATGGACTTCCTTTACCTTTAAGAGTCAACGATGTAAAATTTGATCCAAGAGATAAAAGAATGGAGTCACTTTTTATTGCTGCAGAAAAACACACCATTAATTACCACGGACCAATTGCAGAAGGAGGAATGTATTATTCATCTAATAGAGGCTTGTTATGGGAAAAAGTGAATTTACCACCTTCAATTAAAGGAGTTAATTTTATCAGCTTCGATCACACCAACAGAATGTATATTACAACTGGTTTCCGTCAAGGTGGTAGCGGTGTTTGGTATTCAGATGATTTTGGGGAGAAATGGCATCAAATTTTTAAATATCCTGGAGCACAATGTATAGATATTTCACCATATGATAACAATTTGTTAGTTGTTACTGTCGAACATATGTCAAAAAATCCAGGCGTGTATATTAGTCGTGATAGAGGTGAAACTTGGGAAAAGAATAATGAAAATATTACCATTCCTCATAAAATTGAAGATGTTAAATTTGATATTCATAATCCAGGTGAAATGTGGATAGCTACATTAGGTTGTGGTTTTTATAAAGGTAAAATTAAGTATGGAGATAAAATTCAAGTTGTTGATATTTCAAAAAATACTGTTGAATTAAATAAAGGTGAAAAAATACAATTAACAGCTAGTATTATTAATTCTAATTTTTCTGATGAAAAATTGATTTGGAAATCAGAAAATCCAGCAATTGTAAAAGTGAGTACTAACGGAGAATTAACAGCAGTTAGTAATGGTTTAACTAAAGTTTGGGTAACTACAAAAAATGGTAGGTTTGCTGATTTTAGTGTTGTAACTGTAAAAAAATAGAATAAAAATGAAAACAATAAAAAAGTATATTAATGTAAGTGTTTTTCTTATAACAGTTGCTTTGTTTGCTCAAAATAAACAACCAAATATTATTTATATAATGTCTGACGATCACGCAGCACAAGCAATTGGTGCTTATGGAGGTGAATTGGCAACATTAAACCCAACACCAAATATAGATAAATTAGCTTCCGAAGGAATGTTGTTTAAAAATGCTTTTTGTAACAATGCAATTTGTACTCCAAGTAGAGCAAGTATAATTAGTGGGCAATATCCGCAAACAAATGGTGTATTAGATTTAGATATGGCTTTAGATACAAATAAGCAATATTTACCAATAGAATTGAAAAAGCTGGGATATTCAACAGCAATTATAGGGAAATGGCATTTAAAAAACGAACCTGTAAATTTTGATTACTATAAGGTATTGCCGAGCCAAGGAAAATATTTTAATCCTACTTTTCTTGAGAAAGGAAAAGGAGAATGGCCTAAAAATATATCAAAATCTACAGGTCATTCATCTGATGTAATAACAGATTTGGCTATTAATTATTTAGAAGGTGTAGATAAGTCGAAACCATTCTTTTTAATGCATCATTACAAAGCGCCACACGATATGTTTGAGTTTGCGCCACGTTATGAAGATTATTTAAAAAACACTGAAATTCCAGAACCTGCAAGTATGTACAATCAACCGTATTGGGGTTCAGAAGGTACAAGAGGTAAAAATGATAGTTTAATTAATTATATAGGAACATCAATTTCTCCAAGAAATACAAATGCGAATAAGCATAGCAATTATTCAAAATACTTTTTTGAAGATTTAGAAGTAGATGATAAAACAAAAACGCATTTAGCATATCAAAAATATTTAAAAGATTATTTACGTTGTGTAAAAGGTGTTGATGATAATTTAGGACGTTTGTTTGATTATTTAAAAAAAGAAGGGCTTTGGGAAAATACGGTTATTATTTATACAGGTGATCAAGGAATGATGTTAGGTCAACACGATTTAATTGATAAACGTTGGATATATGATGAAGCAATGCAAATGCCTTTTATTGTGCATTATCCTAAAATGATTAAGGAAAGAAAAACCACTGATTTGTTAATTAACAATACAGATTATGCTCCAACTATGATTGAACTTGCAGGCGGTAAAACACCAAAATATATGCAAGGAAAAAGCTTTATAAAAACCTTAAAAGGAAAAAGTGAAAATAAATGGAGAACAGCTACGTATTACCGTTATTGGATGCATATAATTCATCACTACGTACCAGCGCATTTTGGATTGAGAACAAAAGATTATAAGTTGGTGTTTTATTATGGTAAACACTATCTAGATGAAGAAGAATTTGAAGGCCATTATTGGAAAAAAAGTTATGAAGGTGTAAACAGAGAAACACCACATTCTTGGGAATTCTACGATTTAAAAAACGATCCAAAAGAACTTCATAATAGATATAATGATCCTGCTTATAAAACAATAATTGAAGAGTTAAAGGTTGAATTAAAAAAACAACGTGAAGAGTTAAATGAAACTGATAAAGAGTATCCTCAAATTCAAAAAATAGTGGATGAGCATTGGAACGATTAAATAATTTTAAAGGTTGAATATTTAAAATTCTTGAGCTAAAGATAGTTATAAGATAAGTTTATAAGTTGTTTGCATACTTGTTTTTTTGTGAATATTTGCAGTTTAGATTAATTATATGGAACATATGTTGAATTGATTTTCTGTATTTATTTATAGGAGTTAAATTAGTATAAACAATTCTACATAATAAAGATGAGATATAATTATTCAATAGTTTTAGCTGCAGTGTTTTCTTTCTTTTTTGTGAATTTAAACGCACAAATGAACAAGCTAGTTGAGATTCCAATCAATAAAAATTTTGATGCCAATTCAATAATCTTAAAAACAAGATTAAGAGAGCTGAATAAAGATATTGCTACTTACGGAATTTTACTAGATAAAGAAATAACCAACAAAAAATTATTGACAGGTTATAAATACGAGCAATTTTACGATTGGGATTTGTATTTTGAAAATATTTATATGTCGTATTACGGAATTTCAAATTTCAATTTCGACAATCTTGAAGGTTTTTTTGCTATTCAACATCCAGATGGATTTATAAAGCGTTCTTTAGGTCCAAAGAATTTTGGGTCTGATCACCATTTTAAGCCTTTTATTGCGCAAACAATTGTGTTAGGTTCTCGTCAAACTGGAAATTGGGAATGGGCTAAAAAATACTACAAACAAACTCAAAAGTATCTAGAGCATTGGTTTGAATATGATACAGATAAAAACGGATTAGCTTATTGGTCTGGTCAACAAAAAGGAAGTTGGTCTGGAGCTGCAGATCATAGTGGAATGGATAACCAAAACACACGAACGTTAGGTTTAAGCGAAGGTGTGGATTTAAACTGTTATTTGATTCGTGAATTACAAGCTATGGCAGTTATTGCTAAAGAAATAGGGAAGAAAAAAGATGTGAAAGGTTATCTGCAACACGCAGAAGAAATTAAAAAGATGATTAATGAACATCTTTGGGATGAAAAATCAGGTTTTTATTATGATAGAAACGAAGAAAATGGAAAAACTACGTTTGTAAAATCGGTTTCAGGTTTTACGCCAATTTGGGCAGGAGTAGCTTCAAAAGAACAAGTAAAACGTATGGTTGAAGAACATCTTAAAAACCCAAAAGAATTCTGGACAAAATTCCCAGTTCCTAGTTACGCATTAACTGAACCAGATTATCGTCAAAATTATCAAGGACAAAAAGGTTGTAACTG
Source organism: Lutibacter sp. TH_r2 (assembly GCF_033101135.1). Classification (NCBI taxonomy): domain Bacteria; kingdom Pseudomonadati; phylum Bacteroidota; class Flavobacteriia; order Flavobacteriales; family Flavobacteriaceae; genus Lutibacter; species Lutibacter sp. TH_r2. The sequence continues at coordinate 303,510 of NZ_JAWMPV010000001.1, read as the reverse complement.
GAAAGGCTCCACTTGGATTCCAACAAATTATATGATAGTTCACGGATTACACGATTATGGTTACAAGGATTTAGCTAAAGAAATTGCAACTAAAACCTACAATTTAGTATTGAATAATAAAACTACACGTGAATTTTTTAATGCTGAAACAGGGGAAGGTTTAGGAATGAATCCATTTTTTGGATGGTCATCACTGGCTTACATTTTACCTCTTGAACTGGAATTGGGTTATGATCCAACAGATTTAAAGGAGAAAAATATAAAGCCAATAGTTAAAGAAAAAATAGGGGTTAATTTTAAATAAAATATTTACTAATGAGTCTAAATAAGGTTTTACTAATAGTACTAGTTCTTGTAATTTCAAAAATTTCAGGGCAAGAAAAATTTCAACCAGAATGGGAAAGTTTAAATAAACATAAAGCTACGCCAGAATGGTTTGCTGATGCTAAACTTGGGGTCTATTTTCATTGGGGAGTATACAATGTGCCAGCAAATGGAAACGAGTGGTATGGTCGTTTTATGTATGAAAAAGATCGTCAAAAATCTTGGGGAAAAGACATTTACGATTATCATACAAAAACCTATGGAAGAGATGTGGATTATCACGATTTCATTCCTCAATGGAAAGCTGAAAAATTTTCTGCAAAACGTTGGGTAGATATGTTCGAAAATATGGGAGCTAAATTTATTGGAACAATAGCAGAACACCACGATGGGTTTTCTTTATGGGAAAGTGAAGTAAATCCTTGGAATTCTAAAGATAAAGGACCTAAAATTGATATAGTTAAGCAAATTGCAAAAGAAGTTAAAAGTCGTGATTTAAAATTTATGACAACATTCCATCACGGATTTCATATGTTATTTTTCCCAAAAAAAGAAAACAGTGCACTTCGTCCGTTAAGTGAACACAACGTAGTTTATAAAAATCCAGAAGTTCCTCAAGATCCAAAATACCGTGCACTTTATGGAACAATGTCATACAAAGAAGAATGTGATATTTGGTTAGGTAAATTAGATGAAGTAATTAACGAATATTGCCCAGATTATATTTGGATGGATTTTGCACAGGGTTATGTACAAGAAAATTACCGTCAGCAATTTTTGGCCAATTATTTTAATAAAGCACAAGAATTAAGCAAAGAGGTGGTTGTAAATACAAAAGGAGATTTTTTCCCTACAGATTTGGCCGTTGTAAATATTGAAAGAGCAACAATGGAAGATATTACACCATTTGTTTGGGTAACAGATTTTCAATTAGGTAGTTCTTGGGGATATAACAAAGATAAACGTACGGCTTTAGATCCTAAAAAAGCAATTAGAATACTTGCCGAAGTAGTTAGCAAAAATGGTGTAATGATATTGGCTGCAGCTCCAATGGCAGAAGGTGTAATTCCAGTTGAACAAGCAAAATCTATGGAAGGTATTGGTGCTTGGTTAAATTTATATGGAGAATCTATTTATAGCACTAGACCTTTTGTTGAATTTGGACAAGGACCAACAGAATTAAAAAGAAATCCTAATGATAATTGGAATGCGTATGGTTCAATAAAAGCAGGTTTAAATAGCTTAAATAGTCAAGATGTTCGTTATACAAAAAATGGTAAATACGTATATGTAATTCAGTTAGGTTGGCCAGGTTCTAAAAAAGAAATTACATTAAAAACTTTTGCAGGAAAAGCTATAGATTTAAAAATTAGATCTGTTTCTGTTTTAGGTTCAAAAGAAAGAATTAGATGGAAAAAGACTGGTGAAGGATTAAAAGTTACTTCACCTAAAAATAAACCTGCTGAAGGTGATGCTGCAATAGTTTATAAAATTACTTTAAGATAATTATAGCCTATGTTTTTAATGAAGAAATATCTGTTTTTATTGCTGATTTTAATATCAGTGAGTTCTGTGTTTTCACAGACAAGCGACAAACAACCGAACTTTATCATCATTTTTACTGATGATCAAGGGTACGAAGATTTGAGTTGTTTTGGTTCAAAGAATTTAAAAACACCAAATATTGATAAAATGGCTGATGAAGGTGTTAAACTGACAAGTTTTTATGTAGCTTCTTCAGTTTGTTCTCCTTCAAGAGCAGCTTTACTTACAGGGAGAATGCCGAAACGTGTAGGTGTTCCTAGAGTTTTATTTCCGAAGAAAAACGAAAAAGGACTTCCTTCCGAAGAGATAACAATTGCAGAATTACTGAAAGAGAAAAATTATGCTACAGCATTGGTTGGGAAGTGGCATTTAGGTCACGATAAAAAGTATTTGCCATTAAATCAAGGATTTGATTCTTATTTTGGAATTCCTTATAGCAATAATATGTCAATTGCATCTGGAATTGATATTTCTCCAAATGTAGTGCTGAATGATGGCTATACGCTCGAAAAAATGCATTCGGATATTAGTAGAGTTGAAGTGGAGTCTAAAAAAGGACCAAAAAATGCATTGAAAAATAAACCTCCATTAATGAGAGGGAATGAAATTGTTGAGTATCCTACCAATCAAACTACTTTAACGGAACGTTATACGAACGAAGCAGTTTCATTTATTCAAAAAAATAAGGAAAAACCATTCTTTTTGTATTTAGCGCATTCGTTTCCACACGTACCAATTTTTGTTGGAGACAAATTTAAAGGTTCAAGTGGAACAACACCTTATTATGATGCAGTTCAGGAAATTGATTGGAGTGTAGGTGAAGTTTTTAAAGCATTAAAAGAAAATGGTTTGGATGAAAATATGATTGTGATTTTTACTTCAGACAATGGACCAAATAGTCACGGTTCAGCAAAGCCATTAAAAGGAAGGAAATTTGATACGTATGAAGGTGGACAAAGAGTGCCTGCTATTTTTTGGGCGCCTAATAAAATTAAACAAGGAATTGTAAGTGATGAAATTGTTTCTTCACTAGATATTTTTCCAACCATAGCTAAATATGCTGGTATTTCAATGCCAAAAGGTAGAGTTTTTGATGGATATGATATTTCAAAATTACTGAAAGGAAAATCAAAAAAATCACCTAGAAAAGAAATGTATTTCTATAGTTCAAATTCAACTAAAATTGATGGCGTTCGTGTTGGAGATTGGAAATATGTAATTAATGGCTACAGAAAAACTTCTTGGCGAAAACTTACCAAAGAAGACACTAAAATTAAATTATTCAATTTAAAAGAGAATAAATCAGAGGCAGAGAATGTAATCGAATTAAATTATAAAAAAGCAAAAAAATTATTGAAACGAATGAATTATTTTGATGCGGAATTAGAAAAGGATATATTATAAAACTAACATTTGATTTTTTGTATTTTAATAACTTAAAAATATGATTTTTTATTAAGTCAAAACGAATGATACAACAATTGATTAATAAATGGATACATATGATTTATAGTTTTATTTTTTCAATTATAGCATCTACTTTAGTGATGTAATAAAATTTAAAATCAGAATATAGAATATGAAGTATCTAAAAAATATAGCTAAACAAGTATTAGTTTTAATATTGTTTATAGCTGCTAGTACAATTTACGCTCAAAAAGCACCAACTTTTTTAAAAGGTGAAGATCCAAAACCAAGCGATAAAAAATGGAAATTAATTAAAAATATGTCCGATGAATTTAACGGTAAAAAGTTAGATGAAGCAAAATGGCAGTCATCTGGACAAGGATGGAAAGGTCGTGCGCCAGGATTATTTTTACCAGAAAATGTAATAGTAGCAGATGGTAGTTTACAAATTACAACAACCAAAATGGACAAAACCGTTATAAAAAATAACAAAGAATTTACACACGGAGGAGGATATGTTGGTTCAAGAAACGGAATGAAATATGGGTATTATGAATGTTCTATGAAAGCAAATAAAACCTTTATGTCTTCAACATTTTGGTTAATTAATGAGAATAGAGGTGTTCAAGGTTGCGATAGAAGAACTACAGAACTTGATATTCAAGAATGCGTTGGTCAAATTGTAAACGACGCCAAATGGATGGAGTTTTTTGATCAAAGAATGAATTCAAATACACATAGTAGAAATATTCCTGAAGGTTGTGATTATAAAAAAGGAACTAGCAAAGGTGGAGGAGACCTTGGAGGAAAAGTATACGATGATTATCACGTATATGGTGTTTGGTGGAAAAGTAAAGATGAGGTATTGTTCTTTTTAGATGGAAAATTAGTTAAAAAAGTAACACCTCCAGCAGATTTTAACATACCTATGCATTTAAGAATGGTTGTTGAAACGTATGATTGGAATCCAGTACCTGCTGATGGCGGAATGAATAAATCAAAAGAAGATAGAACTACAAATTACGATTGGGTACGTTCTTGGAAATTAGTTAAATAATAAATAGTAAGATTAATCTTAAATATAAAAAAATGATAATGGTTTCTTTTTAGAAATTTTTATCATTTTTTTATTGAAGATGCTCTAATATGAAGTTCTCCGTCTAAAACAATTGTCTTTGGAACATACTTACTTTCACATTCAATTTGGTCTAATAATAATTTAGCAGCTTCTTTACCAATTTCAAAAGTAGGTTGTTGTACCGATGTAAGTGGAGGTTCAACCATACTACCCATTTTAGATTCTGAAAAACCAACAAAAGCAATATCTTTTGGCACCTGAAAACCGTGTTTTTTAAATACATTCATCGCACCCATAGCCAATTGATCATTTGCCGCAAAAATAGCATCAGGTATGGTGTTGTTTGCAATTAATTGTTTTGCAATTTTTTCTCCATCTTCCATATGAAAACCAGAAGTAATAACTTGATTTTTTTCAACAGTTAATTTATGCTTTTTATGAGCATCAACAAAGCCTCGTCTTCGTTCTCTAGAAAGTGTTAATGTCTTTATTCCTTGTAAATGAAATATGTTTTTAAAACCTTGTCTAATTAAATGTTCGGTTGCGAACATGGCCCATTTGTAATCATTAAATAATACTTTTGAAGCATTAATTTCTTTATAAGTTCTGTTGAAAAAAATAATAGGAAATCCGCTATTTACCAAATCTTGGTAATAATCAATATTATCAGTTTCTGAAGACAAAGAAATTAATAAACCATCAACCATACTATTTTCTAAAGATTGTACGTTTTTCAGCTCTGTAGTATAGCATTCATTAGATTGGGTAATTAATACTTGGTATCCTTTTTCAAACAAAACCTCTTGTGCACCTATAATCACTTCAGGAAAAAAGCTATTCACAAATTCAGGAACTACAATACCAATATTAAATGATCTTTTTTGAACTAAATTTTTTGCCATTCTATTTTGGCGGTAACCCATTTCTTTGGCAGTTTTTAAAACAAGTTCTTTGGTTTTTCTGCTTATATCAGCTTTATCATTAAAAGCACGTGAAACTGTTGAAACAGATGTGTTTAGTTTTTTAGCAATATCTTTTATAGTAATATATTTCATATAAAAAAGAAAGTGTAAATATACATAAATTGAATTATTCCGAGAACGTTCTCGGTAAATATTCATTTAAACGAAAACGTTTTCGTTGATGCTGTGGGGAATTTGTTTTAAATGAAGAATAAGTAATGCTTAAATTTACTTTGTAAGAAAACAAACAAATTATGAGCGCTATTGATATTGGAACCATTCTAATTTTTACCCTTTTAGTTTTTATATGCGGATTAAGTTTTGCAAAGTCTGGAAAAAATATGAAATCCTTTTTTGCCGCAGGTGGAGCACTACCTTGGTGGATGAGTGGTTTATCGTTATTTATGAGTTTTTTCTCGGCTGGAACCTTTGTGGTTTGGGGATCTATAGCGTATAGTAGTGGTTGGGTTGCAGTAACTATTCAATGGACAATGTGTATTGCAGGTTTAATAATAGGTTTTGTAATTGCTCCAAAATGGCAAAAAACAAAAGCCTTAACAGCTGCAGAATTTATTACAGATAGATTAGGGTACAATACGCAAAAAGTTTACACTTATTTATTTTTAGGAATATCAGTATTTACAACGGGAGCATTTTTATATCCAGTAGCAAAAATAGTTGAGGTTTCAACAGGAATCCCAATTTCAGCGAGTATTATATTTTTAGGAGTGTTAATTCTTATATATACAGCAGTTGGGGGATTATGGGCGGTGATTGTAACTGATGTTTTACAATTTGTAGTTCTTTCTGCGGCGGTTTTAATTGTGGTTCCATTATCGTTTGATAAAATAGGCGGAATAGATAATTTTATTGCTAAAGCACCAGACAATTTTTTCAACTTTACAAATGCAGAATATTCGTGGGAATTTATGGTAGCCTTTGGATTGTATAATTTATTTTTTATTGCCGGAAACTGGGCTTACATTCAACGTTATACAAGTGTAGCAACTCCAAAAGATGCTAAAAAAGTAGGTTGGTTATTTGGTGGGTTGTATACAATTAGTCCACTAATTTGGATGTTACCTCCAATGATTTATAAAGTATTAAATCCTGAATTGGGAGGTTTAGCAGATGAAGGAGCTTACCTGTTAATGTGTAAAGAAGTTTTACCCGTTGGTATGTTAGGTTTAATGTTAGGAGGAATGATCTTCGCAACATCAAGTTCAGTAAATACTACATTAAATATTTCTGCAGGAGTGTTGGCTAATGATGTTTACAAGCACTTTTTTCCAGAAACCAATGGAGATAAATTGGTGAAAGTAGGAAGGATTTCAACCATAGTTTTAGGATTAATAACAATTGTTGTAGCGCTATTAGTACCTTATATGGGTGGAATTGTTGAGGTTGTTATGAGTTTAGCCGCTATAACTGGTGGAGCAATGTTTTTACCACCGTTGGTTGCTTTATTTTCAAAATATCAAACAGGTAGAAGCGTGTTAATAGTTACTATAGTTTCATTGGTAATTAATTCATTTTTCAAATTTGTGATGCCTTCTCTATTCGATTATAGTTTAAACAGAGCATTAGAAATGACAGCAGGTGTTGGTATTCCAATTGCTTTATTAATCTTTTTTGAAATATATGCAAGAGTTAAAAACACAGATGTTTCTCAATATGAAAAGTACACAGCGTTGGTTGATACAAAGGCTTCGTTAGATGCAGGAGAATCTGAAGGTGGAAATAAAAAAGGAGGTAGAGTTATTGGTATTGGAGTAGCTTCAACAGGATTATTAGTGGTTATCATCTCATTTTTAGAGGGAAAACCAACGTTGTTGGTTACAGGAATGGGAGTTTTAGTACTTGCTTTAGGAACTTATATAATTTTAAAAAATTCAAATAAAATTCAAAATGCTAATTAAAGATTTTAACAAAGAAGTTAGATCAAACAAAATTGTAGAATTACAAAGTAATTTTGTTGTTGTAGGTGGAGGAACAGCTGGAGTATGTGCGGCAATTACTGCTGCAAGAAAAGGAACTAAAACAGTTCTAATTCAAGATAGACCAGTTTTAGGAGGTAATGCCTCTTCAGAAGTTCGATTATGGATTTTAGGAGCAACTTCGCATTTGGGAAACAACAACCGTTGGTCTCGTGAAGGTGGAGTAATGGATGAAATTTTAGTTGAAAACCTTTATAGAAATAAAGAAGGAAATGCTGTAATTTTTGATACCGTATTATTAGAAAAAGTATTGAATGAAAAAAATATTACACTATTGTTAAATACTAGTGTGTATGATATTTCAAAATCTAGTGATACAAAAATAGAATTTGTTAAAGCTTTCAATTCTCAAAACTCTACAGAGTATGTTGTAAACGCACCTTTATTTTGTGATGCTTCTGGCGATGGAATTGTAGCTTTTAAAGCTGGAGCTGCATTTAGAATGGGAGCAGAAACTAAAGAAGAATTTGGAGAACTATTTGCACCTTATAAATCTTATGGCGAATTATTAGGGCATTCAATGTATTTCTACAGTAAAAATACAGACAAGCCGGTAAAGTTTGTTGCTCCTGAATTTGCGTTGAAAGACATTAAAAAAATTCCTCGTTATAAAGCGATTGGAAAAGATGATAAAGGTTGTCGTTTTTGGTGGTTTGAATATGGTGGTGATGGAGATACCATTCACGATACTGAAGAAATAAAATATGAACTTTGGAAAGTAATTTACGGAGTTTGGGATTATATTAAAAATTCTGGAGAATTTGAAGATGTAGATAATATGACTTTGGAATGGGTTGGTACGGTTCCTGGAAAACGTGAAAGCCGACGTTTTGAAGGCCTGTATATGATAAAACAACAAGATGTAATTGGTCAAGCTAATTTTGACGATGCCATTGCACACGGTGGTTGGGCCATAGATTTACATCCTGCAGAAGGAGTTTATAGCGAATTGTCTGGTTGTACACAATGGCATTCAAAAGGAGTGTATCAAATTCCTTATCGTTCATTTGTAAGTAAAGATATTGACAACTTGTTTTTGGCTGGTAGAATCATCAGTGCAACACACGTAGCGTTTGGTTCAACACGAGTAATGGCAACAACAGGTTTATGTGCGCAGGCTGTTGGTATGGCTGCTGCTATTTGTATTGAAAATAAGGTGAAACCTGCTGAAATATTAGAAAATGGTTTAATAAAAACCTTGCAAAATGAATTGAATCTTGTTGGGCAAAGCATTCCAAATATTCCAGTTCAAGTAGAAAGTAATTTAGTAAATGAAGCAACTGTTTCTAGTTCTTCAACATTAAAAATGAATGAAATTCCTTTTGATGGAGAATGGACAAATTTAGCAACTTCAGCAGCGCAATTATTGCCTTTTAAAGCTAACGAGAATTATAAATTTAAGGTGCAATTAAAAGCAGAGGAAGATACAAAGATTAAAGTCCAATTAAGAACTTCAAAAGAATCTAAAAATTACGCGCCAGAAGTAATTTACGAAACTCAAAGTATTAATCTTAAAAAAGGAGAACAAGAAGTTGAATTTGAATTTTCAACTGCAATGCCAGATGATCAATATGCTTTTGTAACATTTATGTTTAATAAAAAAGTATATTTTAAAAACAGTAACAAACGTTATTCAGGAGTTTTATCGGTATTTAATGGTGTAAATAAAGCAGTTTCAAATAACGGGAAACAAACACCACCAGATGGAATTGGTGTTGATACTTTTGAATTTTGGATTCCGCAAAGAAGACCAGAAGGACAAAATATAGCAATGGAAATTTCTCCAGCAATTGAAGCTTTTGAAGCTACAAATATTGGAAATGGATATGTACGACCTTGGGGAAGTGTAAATTCTTGGACAGCTAGTTTAGAAGACGGAAATCCTAGTTTAAAAATTGAATGGAAAACCGAAAAAGAACTTTCTGAAATTAAATTGTTTTTAGATCCAGATTATGATCATCCATTAGAATCTACTTTAATGGGACATCCAGAAGAAGTTGCTCCTTTCTGTGTTAGAAATTATAAAATCAAAGATTTAAATGGAGCTATTTTAATTGAAAAAGAAGGAAATTATCAAACCATTAATTCTTGGAAATTCGATTCAAAAATAAAAACAAAAGGAATAATAATTGAAGCTGAACATCCATCAGAAAATGTTCCTGCATCCATATTTGAAGTAATCTGTAGCTAGTGTGTTATGTCATTCTGAACTGGTTTCAGAATCTCATCTTATTGGTAGAAAAAAGAATATTAGAATTCATAAATAATAAATTAAGAAATGAAAAAAATATTAATTTCCATAATAATTATCAGTAGTTTAATAGCTTGTAATTCAACACAGCAAAATGTTGAAGCTCTTGAAAAAACTTCAGAAAACGTAGCAACCTTAAATGGTAATTGGAAATTCAATACCATTTATGGAATGGGTTCAAACCCTTTGAATATTATAGAGCAAAAATCTGATATTGTTATTGATAATAATGATAAAAGCAGAATAGAAATAAAAGGAAAGTGGAAAACTAAAAAAGTTGGAGGAAGAGGTTCTGTTTTTTATGGTGAAGATTATTTAACACATAGTTTTGGAATAAATGAAGCAGATAATAATTACGTGCGTTATAAACCAACAATAATCAAAACAGGTTATTACGAAGCTTTAGTTAAATATCCTTTTGCTTCGCACTTAACAGCGCAAGTAAACATTAATCATTCAGAAGGAAAAACTTCAGAATATGTAAGTCAACGTACTGATTGTGGACAATGGATAAGTTTAGGGATATTCAAATTCAATGCTTCAGAAAATAATTATGTTGAGGTTACTGCTATAACGGAAGGTGTAGTAGCTGCAGATGCAGTTATGTTTAGACCAATTTCAGAAGAAAAATATACCGAAGCAAAAGAGCAACCAAATCAAGTGTATTTATCAGAATACAACGATTCGGATTGGCATAATTTAAAAGTTCCTGGTCATTGGGGAATGCTAAATTCATATTCAAATTACAATGGTTTAGGTTGGTACAGAAAAGAATTTAAGCTACCAGAAGGTTGGAAAGCGAATTCAAACGAAAAAATTAGGCTAAAGTTTGACGGTGTTTATCACGTTGCTAAAGTTTATTTGAACGGACAATTTATAGGAAAGCATAGAGGAGGTTTTACACCTTTTGATTTTGAAGTGGAAGACCAATTAAATTTTAATGGGCGAAATATTATAGCTGTTGAAGTTGATAATAGAAATAAGGTTGGCGCAACTTGGAATTGGGGAGGAATAATTAGAGATGTTACCTTGGTGAAAAATAATGAAGTTAGAATTAACAATCAGTATATTCACGCAACACCAGATTTAGAAAAAGGAACAGCAGCTTTAAGGTTGAAAGTGAAAGTTGAAAATAACTCGGATAAAGCTAAAAGTATTTCAGTTAAATCTATTATTTCAAAGGAAGGGAAAATTTCAGAATTGGCTAAAACAGTTGAAGTTCCTGCTAATGTTATTTCAGAAGTTGTTTTAGAAGAAAAATTAGAAGCTAAAAATGTAGAATTGTGGCATTTTGACAATCCTGAATTGTACAATTTAGAAACTACTATTTCAGAAAATGGAACTGTAATTGATTCTAAAAACAATGATTTTGGTATTAGAAAAGTTGAAGTTACAGATTCGAAATTGTTATTAAATGGAGAACCTGTTCGTTTAGGAGGATTTAACCGTGTAAGTGAGCATCGTTATTATGGATCTTCAGAACCAATGGAAGTACTTGAAAAAGATGTTGATTTAATGAAAGAAGCTGGTGCTAATTTTATGCGAATTATGCACGGAACTCAAAATAAAAAACTGATTGAATTATGTGATAAAAAAGGGATTCTAATTTTTGAAGAAGTTAATGTTCGTGATTTAGGAAATCCTGAATTTACAGCTCCTGATTATCCGTTGGCAAAACACTGGTTAAAAGGAATGGTAGAACGCGATTGGAATCACCCAAGTATCATTGGTTGGAGTGTAGGAAACGAACTTTCAAATCATTACGAATATGCAAAAACAACAATAGATTTTGTTCGTGAATTAGACCCAAATAGATTGGTGACCTGTGTTAGTAATAGTGGTCAAAAAAGTTTCTCTAATCGTAAAACAGATCCAAATACAGAGGTTGATATTATTATGCATAATATGTATCGCTGGCAAGGTGAACCTCAAGTAATTATTGATAAATTAAGAAGTGAATGGCCAGAGAAACCAATATTTATTTCAGAATATGGTTTTGATCCGTACCCAACAACTTCATTAGACGGAGATCAACAAATATTTTCAGATTGGAATGAGCATTGGCGAGGTAAAAACGAATTTGTTATTGGAGGTTCATTATGGACATTTAACGATTACAGAAGTGGTTATGCGGCAACTTCTCAAGAAGAAAATAGAGTCTGGGGATTAATAAATGTTTGGAGACAAAAAAGAAGAATGTTTAACAGAGTGGCTAAAGAATTTAGCCCAATAAAAGATATTGAAGTAAGAGATTTAAACCTTTCTAAAAACAAAGCTGAAGTTTTTATTCCAATTAGAGGGCTAAATGATTATCCAAGTTATGCTCTAAACAATTACAAATTAGAATGGAATTTTAGAAATACTGATGGAAAAGTAGTTGAAGAAAAGTCTATTGAATTACCAGCTATAAATCCAGAAGATAAAACCTGGAAAGGCGAAATTACTTGGGGTAAGCTACCAAAAGACTTATTGGATTTAAGAATCCGCTTGGTGAGTTCTACTGGTTATCTGAGGTATGAGAAAGTAATACCGTTTACAGTTGCCAAATCTCCACAAATTTCTAGTGTTGATTTAGGAGATGCATCCGCTAGAGTATTCTTTGAAAAAGTTCCCGGAGCAACTGAATATTTACTTCGTTACAAAAATGATAAAGGTGAAACTGTGGAGTCTTTTAAAACCATTACAAATGCTATTGAATTGGATAGCTTAACCAACAATAAAGAATATAGTTTTAGTGTAATAGCTTTAAATGATAAAGGAGAAAGTACTTCGCCTAACACCGTTAAAGCAAAACCAAACGGTAAATTATTAGCTCCTAAAATTTGGGATGCATTTATTACCGACAACAAAATTGTAATTGGCTACACAAGTGAGTTTGAAGACACTTTTTATAATGTGAAATACGGAGCATCAAAAGAGAATTTAGATAAAGAGTTTAGGTCAAATGTTAGAGGGATGATGACGATTGATATTGAGAATGAAGATGCAATCTATTTCCAAATTCAAAGAGAAATTGGAGATAAGAAAGGTAATTGGACGCAAATTGTAAAAGCTGAAAAACAATGAAGAATTTGATAAGGTTTTGTGTGTTTTTTTTAAGTAGTTGGCAAGTTTCAATTGCTCAAACACCACAGCAACTTCCTGAAAATGGAAATGAATATGAAGTATACAGAGACAATAGTATTTCAGATGAATTTAATTCAGCAAAACTAGATGCTAAAAAATGGGGAAGACGAAATACTGGTGGAGCTTCAATTGAAGATTATGTCAATGATAAATCTTTGGTTCTAATGGAGAAGGAAACCGTAAATAACCTAACAACCAAGTATGTTTCTATAAAAGCAACTAAAGAAAAAGGAGCACCAAAAACAGCAGGATTAGTTAATAAAGCTAGTGGGTTTTACGGTTTTTATACGGTGAGATTTAGATTTAGAGGATTTGATACTGATGATGTAAAAGAAAAAGGTTCAGTATGGCACCCCGCAGTTTGGTGTGCCCTTCAAAATAATACAGATGTAGTAAAAAGAACTGCTACTAAAGATAAGGATTTTTGGACTGAAATAGATTTTATGGAGTGGGAAAATGGTGCAAACGGATGGAGTAGCGATGCGCCTGCTAGATTAAAAGATAGTAAAGGAGTTAAGCGGAAGGTAATTACTAAAGGAAAAGGTGCTGAAAAAGCAATTATGACCAAAGGTCCTTTTCAAACATATGATCCTGTTTGGCAAACTATAGGTTTAGAATATACTCCAGAATATTTGAAATTATGGAAATGGACAAATGGTGAATGGGTTCATATGGGTAATAGAGTTGTAAGGTTTGTTGAGGAAGACGAAACAAATCCTGAAAGTAAGTATACAATTAGTACTATTGGAAAGAACGCTAGAAAACCAGCCTTTTGGATTTTAGGAAATATTGTAGCCAGACACGTACTAGCAAAAGTTGAAAATGGTACAAACACACATACTATAAACGATATGGCGTTAGATTTTGATTTCTTTAGATATTATCGTCATAAGTCTACTGTAAATATTGATTGGATGTGGGAAAATGGAGTAAAAAATGGAGGAGGAAAAATTAATAAAGATTTTTCTGAAATTCAAACTATAAGAAATTAAAGAATTATGAATCTAAAGAGTGTAATAATACCCGTATTTTCTTTCTTTATATCTTTTATAGGTTTAGCTCAAACAGATTTCGATTTTAAAGAATTACTTCCTGAAAAATTTGATAAAGCAAACATAATTACGGAGAAAGATTACAATGTTTGGGGAACAAATATTTTAAAAGGGAAAGATGGTAAATTTCACGCAATTTATTCACGTTGGTTAAAATCTAGAGGACATTTAGGTTGGGTTACGCATTCTGAAATTGCACACGCAGTTTCTGATAATTTAGAAGGTCCTTATAAATTTAAAAATTTGGTTTTACCTCCAAGAGGAAATAAATTTTGGGATGGAGACTGTACGCATAACCCTCACGTAATTGAACACAATGGTAAATACTATTTATACCATATGGGTAACAAAGGTAGCGGTTTTTGGAATAAAACTGCAGACACAATTATGCCAAAATATACGGATAAAGAATGGTGGATAAATAGAAATAATCAACGTATTGGGTTAGCTATAGCAGACGATTTAAATGGAGAATGGAAACGTTTCGATAAACCGTTAATTGATGTTTCTGGAGATAGAATGATGACTTCAACACCAACTATTTCAATACGTCCTGACGGAAAGTTCTTGTTGGCATATAAGTATGTGGAACCAAACGAAAAATTTAAAAACGGAAAAGTAGTGCACGTTACTTCTCTTTCTAAATCTCCAATGGGCCCTTTTGTAGATACGGGAATTCCTTTTATTACGCATCCAACGGCAAGTTTTGCTATTGACGATCATTTAGAGTGGGTTTATAATGGAAATTACTATTGCATAGCAAAAGATTCACGTGGAGCTTGGAGCGATTATCCTGATGGTTCTACAATGTTATTTGAGTCAGGAGATATGGGTTTGGATTGGAAACCAGCAAAAAACTTTTTAGTATTAAAAGCAGGTGAAATAAAATGGACAGATGGTACAGTTACAAAAACAGAACGTACTGCAGATATGCCAAAATTTTATATGGAAAATGGAATTCCAAAAGCATTAATTATTGCCATTTTACCAAAGGATAGTGAAATATCATATTCGTTAGTTATTCCATTAATTCAGAAAAAACAGTAAAAATGAAAATAAGAATGTTAAAATATAGTCTGTTACTTTCTTTTTTAACTTCCTGTTTTTTAGGAATGAGTCAAGGTAATTCACAAAAAAATATAATTCTTATAGTTACAGACGATCACGCATACCAAGCAATTAGTGCTTATAATGATAGATTTGCCAACATTGCTCGAACTCCAAATATTGACAAATTAGCCAATGAAGGAGTTCGTTTTGATCGAAGTTATGTGGGTAATTCTATTTGTGCGCCTTCAAGAGCTACAATGCTAACAGGTAAACACAGTCATATAAATGGAATAAAAACGTTGAAAGAAAAGTTTAATGGAAATCAACCAACCATAGCAAACATTCTTCAAAAAAATGGATATGAAACTTCTTATTTTGGTAAATGGCATTTAAAAAATAATCCTGTTGGGTTTTCTAATTGGGATGTGTTAATTGGTCAGGGCGATTATTACAATTCCGATTTTAAAACTGAAAATGGAATTACCAGAAGTGAAGGTTATGTAACAGACGTAATTACTGATAAAGCAATAAACTGGCTAGATAATCAAAGATTAAAAGACAAACCTTTTATGATGATTGTTGGGCACAAAGCTCCACACGCAAATTGGTTACCACCAGTAAAATATTTAACCACATTTGATGAAATTGATATTCCTGAACCAAAGAATTTATTTGATGATCATTCAGGAAATGGTTTAGGAGTAAAAGAAACTGATATGACCATTGAAGAAATGCCAATGGGTTGGTATTGTCAATTATGGTCTGAAAAACAAGATAAACCTAATAGATATGAAGATTTAGGAGGTTCTTTATGGGAACGAGCTTATGGAAGGTTAAGTAAAGAAGAAAAGGCAAGTTTCGATAAAGTTTTCAATCCAAAGAATGAAGCTTTTTTGAAAGCAAATTTAAAAGGTGAAGATTTAATTAGATGGAAATATCAACGAATACTAAAAAATTATTTGGGATGTGTAAAATCTGTAGATGATAATGTTGGTAGATTAATGGATTATGTGAAAACTTCAGGTTTAGAAGAAAACACTTTAGTTATTTATGTATCCGATCAGGGATTGTTTTTGGGTGAACACGGTTGGTATGATAAACGAATGATGTACGAAGAAGCTTTTAGAACACCACTAATAGCTTATTGTCCTTCTTTAGTAACTAAAGGCAAAGTGAGTAAACAATTGGTTCAAAATATTGATTATGCTCCTACAATATTAGATTTTGCAGGTGTTGAAATTCCTTCGGATATGCAAGGTGAAAGTTTATTGCCAATTCTGAAAAATAGAAAAGCAAAGAATTGGAGAGAAAGTTTGTACTATCAATACTACGATTATCCTGGAGGACACGATATTCAAAAACATCAAGGCGTAGTAACCAAAAGGTATAAACTGATTTATTTTTATGAAATTAATGAATATGAATTTTATGACTTGAAGAAAGATCCTTCAGAAATGAAAAATGAGTATTCTAATTCAAAATATAAAAAGCAGATTTTAGAATTAAAAGAAGAGTTAATCAAGCTTCGGAAAAAATATAAAGTACCAAAAATAGAAGTTTAAAGTATAAAAAATGAAGAATTATATCATAGTGTTATTTATAATTGTTTCGTTCAGCGCATGCAGAAACAAGGAGCAAAAGAATGATTCGCAAAAAGAAATTACAAAAGAGAATTTTCAAATTGAATTAGGAACCGTTGCTCTTAAATCAAAATTTGAAAACGATTCAATTAGTATTTGGGGAGGTTCTATTACCAAAGGAAATGATGGCTTATATCATATGTTTTATTCAAGATGGAAAAAGGATTTAGGCTGGGTTTGGGAAACCCATTCAGAAATTGCGCATGCAGTTTCAGAGAGTCCTTTTGGACCGTTTAAACATAAAGATATTGCATTAGAAATAAGAGATGCTAAATTATGGGATGGATTATGTACGCACAATCCAACAGTTCATAAATTTGGGGATAAATACTACCTCTATTATATGGGGAATACTGGTGATGGTAAAATTTACAGTAAACCTGGAAAAATAAAACTAAATCCTGTTCATAGAAATAATCAGCGTATTGGAGTTGCGGTAGCTGATTCTCCAAATGGACCTTGGAAACGATTTGGTAAACCTTTAATTGATGTAAGTAAAGATTCAACATCTTTAGATGCACTTATGACCAGCAATCCATCAATTACCCAAAAACCTGATGGAGGTTATTTAATGGTTTATAAAGCAGTAAGTAAGAAAAAACCCGGAATTTGGGGAGGTCCAGTTGTGCATTGTGTTGCAACTTCTGATAATCCAACGGGACCATTTGTAAAATACGATAAACCCGTTTTTACAGCTGAAGGTCACAATTTTCCTGCGGAAGACCCATTTATTTGGTATCAAGATGGGAAGTATAGAGCTATTGTAAAAGATATGCACGGAGCCTTTACAGATGCTGGAAGGGCATTGGTTTTGTTTGAATCTATTGATGGTTTTGATTGGAAGCTCTCGCAAAACGCTTTGGTATCAACCTTGCAAATAAAATGGGAAGATGGAACTGTTCAAAAAGTAGATCATTTAGAACGTCCGCAGTTGTATTTAGAAAATGGTAAACCAAAAGTGTTGGTTTGCGCCTCTGATATTAAAAATGAGCAAGGTGTATTACAATCCTTTAATGTTCAAATTCCAATTGTCAATAAATAATATTTATAAAAATTAAATAATGAAACATATTGTAATTATTGTAGCTGCATTATTCTTGCTTTCATGTGGCGAGAAACCTAAAAAAACGGTTCAAAAAGATAATCAATCAAAAGAGATAGATTTAAAAATTGAATTTGGAAAAGTGTCACCAACATCTGTTTTTAGCGGTGGAGATTCTTTAAGTATTTGGGGAGGATCAGTAGTAAAAGGCGAAGACGGATTGTATCATATGTTGTATTCTCGTTGGCCAAAAAAGATAGGTTGGGAATGGGTAAATTATTCTGAAGTTGCGCACGCTACTTCAAAATCTCCATTTGGACCATTTAAACATGTTGATGTTGCTTTAAAAGAACGAGGTGAAGGTTTTTGGGATGGTTCAGCTACTCACAATCCAACGGTACATAAAATGAATGGGAAATATTACATTTATTATATGGGAAATTTTGGTGACAAAAAAATTGTAAGCGTTCCAGGTAAAGCAAAAATTAATTGGATGCATCGTAACAATCAACGTATTGGAGTTGCTGTAGCTGATAGTCCAAACGGACCTTGGAAACGTTTTGATAAGCCAGTGTTAGATATTACGCATACTAATGATGATGCTCCAGATGCGTTAATGACTTCAAATCCATCAGTTTGTCAAATGACAGATGGTAGAGTTTTAATGGTTTATAAAGCTGTAGGTAAAAAGTTTCCAATGCCAAATGGAGGACCAGTAGTTCATATGGTAGCCATTGCAGATAGCCCAACAGGGCCATTTGTGAAGCAAGATAAATTAGCTTTTGAAATAAAAGGAGAGCGTTTTCCAGCAGAAGATCCATACATATGGTATCAAGATGGAAAATATAGAGCTATTGTAAAACGTATAAAGCATGTTGGTAAAAAACGAATGTTCTCATTAGTTCAATATGATTCTGAAGATGGGTTAGATTGGAAAAAATCAAAATACCACGAAATTTCAGAGCGAATTATAACTTGGGAAAACGGAAGAGAACAACAATTTAAACATTTAGAACGGCCGCAGGTAGTTCTAGAAAATGGAGAAGCAGTAGCTTTAATGTGTGCTGCAGATACTTTAGACGTGAACAAAGTGCGTCATTCATTTAACATTCAAATACCTTTAAAAATAACAAAAGAAGAACGTAAATAATATGAAATCACTTTATTATTTCTTAATACTAGTTTTAACACTGTTGTCCTGTTCTGAATCACATGAAAATAATGTTGAGACTCAAATTTTATTAAATGGTACTTGGCAATTTTTAGCTTCTAATAAAGTAGAAGAAAGTGATGTAGTTAAAGAGCAAAATATAGAATGGGATACTATTAAGGTTCCAGGAAATTGGGATACCAGAGATCGTTATTCAGAATATGTAGGGAAAGGATATTATCAAAAAAGATTTGAAGTGCCTAAAAATTGGAAAGGGAAGCAAATACGATTAAAATTTGATGCAGTTTACCAAACTGCAAAAGTTTGGCTAAACGGAGAGTTGTTAGGCGAGCATATTGGAGGTTATACACCTTTTGAATTTAACATAACAGATAAAGTTGATTTTAGTAAATCAAATTCTGTTGTGGTAATGGCAGACAACACATACAAGCGAGGAGCTTGGTGGGCTTGGGGAGGAATTAGTAGAGATGTTACCTTACAAGTTAATGAAGATGTTCGATTTGTATATCAACATATTACATCTGAACCAAATTTTGAAACAAACAAAGTAAATTTCACTATCAAGTATAAAGTTGAAAATAATGGAAGTAGTAACATTGAAACTCAAATTAGTTCTAATATTGAGGGAATTTATACCGATTCACTTCTAATTAATGTTGAAGGTAATTCCATAAAAATTTCATTAGTAAAATTCGAAAAAAACCTTTCTGAAGTTGATTTATGGCATTTTAATTCACCAAATTTATATGAATTGAATAGTGTTGCCAAAGTTGAAGGTAAGGAGGTAGATTTATCAAAAGATAAATTTGGAATTCGAAAATTTGAAGTCCGTGGAGAACAGTTTTATTTAAATAATAAATCTGTAAGAATGAATGGAGTAAACCGAATTCACGACCATCCAGATTATGGAAATACAGAGCCAGATTATTTAATTAAAAGCGATTTATTAGATATTAAGAATAATTTACAATGTAATTTTTCTAGATTAATGCACGCACCACTTTCAAAAAATATTTTGAAATTTTGCGACAGTATTGGTTTTTTATTGGTTGAAGAAATTCCTGTTTGGGGAGAAAATGACCAACAATCAGTTCCAAATAATCCAGTAACAAAAAAATGGATGAAAGAAATGATTGAACGGGATTACAATCATCCGAGTGTAGTGGCTTGGAGTGTTGGTAATGAATTGAGAACAATAGAACCTAAATGGGGAAAGCAACACCTAACAAAAGATCAGTATAACTATGTAAACGAAATGATAGATTATACAGAAACTTTGGACAAATCAAGATTAAAAACGTATGTGAGTAATACATCATATCAAGGTGGAGAAATAGGGGATGAACCTTATGAAAAGGTTGACTTTTTATGTGTAAACAGCTATGGTGATGCTATAAAAATAATAAAGAATGTTCACGAGAGATTTCCCAATAAACCCATTTTTATTTCAGAAATAGGAAAAGGTCAAATTGGTCCTGCTCCAGATGCTAAACTTAAAAATGAGTTGATTTTTTATATCAAAGAATTAAAAAATTACCCATATGTAACTGGCGTATCAATTTGGAGTTATAATGATTATCGAAGCAATTACAAAGGTACTCCAGAGTCAGGTTTTAGAGAATGGGGAATAGTAGACGAAAGACGTAATAAGAAGAAAGCATATTATCAGTTAAAAGAAATTTATAAAGAATGGGAAGATTAATTATAACTTTAGTACTGTTATTTTTTGTTTCAGTAACTTTAAAAGCTCAATTGCCAGAAAGTATTAGTAATGAGTATAGTTTAAGTTGGGAAGATAATTTTGAGTATAGTAATTCAAAATTAGAGAAAAATTGGGAGTCTCAAAATGGGCCAAGTGGACATATTTTATGTAGTAGATGGAGAGAAAATGCAGTAGTTGAAAATGGGATTTTAGAATTACAGGCAAAAAAAGAACAACGTGGTGGACAAGAATGGACAGCAGGTAATATTTGGACAAAAAAGAAATTTAAATACGGTTATTTTGAATGCCGTTATAAGTATGCCGCAGCCAATGCAACTAATAATTCTTTTTGGTTAATGACGAGAGGTGGTGAGCCAACCGAAGGCAAAAAATTTGAAATTGATATTAATGAAGGACACTTTCCAAATGAAGTAAATACCAATATTCATAATTGGTCAGATTTCACATATAATGCCAATGGCAAAAAAAAGCATTGGTCTAATCACAAAGGCTTTTCTTTTGGAACCAAACCCGATTATTCATTTCAATTAGAAATACCAGTGAAAACTACAAAAGTGAGATTGGTTTCAAAAAATAAATCAAAATTTCACATTAGGGAGTTTCGTGTTTTTGGTGTTAATAATGATGGAAATTATCCAATTGTGTTATCTGAAACTGCAGATAAAGATGTTAAAGGTTTGGTAAATTATGTGAGAAATAAAAATGTAAAAATTTCTTCAAGTGGAATATTTAAAAATCAGTATTCAGAAAATAATTTAGCAGATGGAAAAATTAACACTTCTTGGGTTACTCAAGTTGATGGTGAAAAATGGATAGAATTTGAATGGCAGAAAGAAATAGAAATAGGCTGTATTCAATTTATAAATGGTTGGAATCACAACGGGAATTGGAACGATTTACTTTCCGAGTTTAAAGTTCAATATTTTAACAATGGTAATTGGCAAGATATTGCCGTTTTAGATATTGAAAAAAGCACAAATTTTGCGGAAGAATTTCATACTTACGGTTTAGAGTGGAATGAAAATGAACTAGTTTTCTATTTTGATGGTAAAGAAATTAGAAGAGAAAAAAACACTTTTTGTTATAGTGAAGCTCCAATTTGGTTAAGCTTGGCAATTATTAAATGGTCTGGAGCGGTAACAGATGCCATAGATGGAACTTCTATGAAAATAGATTATGTAAAATACTATCAACCTAAATCTAATTATTAAAATAATGAAATCCACAGTAGTCTATATAGTAAGTGTTTTATTAATTGTAGCATCGTCATGTTCCAATGAAAAACCAACACATAAAAAAGATATTGAACCGTTTCCATATACAGTTACAGAAGAAACGGCTAATATACAAATGAGTGCTGCAATGAAACGTAGTTTTGAAAACTACGATGGCATTCATCCATCAGAAAATGAATTGTATTCCCAGTTCAAATATACCGAGTTAAAAGGGTTTGATTATAATGGCCATGATGGAACAATTACGCGTCGCGATCCTTCAAAAATTATTTTTGAAAACGGCAAATATTATGTTTGGTATACTTATCGAAATACAGAGGTTCCTCCAATTGGAGCAAAAAGAGCTAGTGAAAGTACAGAAACTATTCCTTCAACAGATTGGGATTTGTGTGAAATATGGTATGCCACAAGTAAAGATGGTTTTACTTGGGAAGAACAAGGGGTAGCAATTCCTCGTCCACCAAAACCAGAAGTAGGTTGGCGATCTGTTTCAACAACAGATATTTTAAAATGGGAAGGAAAATATTATCTGTATTATCAAGGTTTTATGGAAGCTAGTGGTAAAAGTGGAGATTATTGTCCAGTAGCAATGTCTTATTCAGATTCTCCAGACGGGCCTTGGAAAGCAGTTAAAGGCGCAGTAATTGAGAATGGTGCTGAAGGTGAATGGGATCAATATGCAATACACGATCCATATCCTTTAGTTCATAATGGAAAAGTATATATTTATTATAAATCGGCATTTAACAGACCTGGAAATGTTTGGGTAGCAGGTGGATTGGCAATTGCTGATAATCCAATGGGACCATTTAAAAAACATCCGTTAAACCCTGTTTTAAATTCGGGCCATGAAGTAGCACTTTTTCCATTTAAAAAAGGTGTTGCAGCAATGGTAGCTAAAGATGGAAATGAACATAGTACAATTCAATATGCAGAAGATTGGGTTAATTTTGAAATTGCAGCTATAAGTGAAATGTTTCCATATGCACCTGGTTCATATGTGCCAGATGCATTTACAAATACAAAAGATGGAAGAGGAATTACTTGGGGTTTGAGCCATTTTAATGCTAGAACAAATAGTAAAAATATGCATACTATATTAGGAAGATTTGATTGTGATTTAAGTAGAGATATAAATGATCCAGAAATGAAACACACTCGTAATAATTTTAAATACGATGTTTATTTTTCAAAAGGTTTAAGTAAAAAACAAAAAGAAAGATATTAAATTCGAATAAATAACATTTCTATATATAGATTTATAGAGTATTCTCTATAGTAAATAGAATAAACTTAACAAATTTTAATAAAATGAAATTAATAACTAAATTTAAAAAAATAGGAGTAATAGCTATAGTTATAAGCATATTATTATCTTGTTCTGATAAAGAAAATAAATCAGAATCTATAGAAAAGAATGAAACAAAGGCTCCAACAATGTTCCCGTTTAAAATGCCTGAAAAAAAACCAAATATACCTTTAAGCGCAGCTTCAGAGCGTATGTTTGATTATGATCAGCCAAGAGTTCAGGATAACGAGTTATTCAGTCAGTTTAAATATACGCGTTTAAAAGGTTTTGATTATAATAATGGAGATGGTACAGTTTCACGTAGAGATCCTTCTAGACCAATTTTGGTAGATGGAACATATTACCTTTGGTATACAAAACGCCATACTAAAGTACCGCCAATAGGTTGGAATAGAGCTGCAGAAGCCACTGACGAAATTCCTTCAACAGATTGGGATTTATGTGATATTTGGTATGCTACTAGTAAAGATGGTATTACATGGGAAGAACAAGGCGCAGCAGTAACTAGACCTGAAAAACCAAAATCAGGTTGGCGTTCGGTTGCAACACCAGATATTCTAGTTTGGAAAGGAAAATATTATTTGTACTATCAAGCATTTGATGAACCAAGTGGATTGAGAGGAGATTTATGTCCAGTTTCAGTTTCATATGCAGATTCACCAAACGGACCTTGGACTCACGGAGGGGATAAAGTAATTCCTTTTGGTAAAGAAAACGAATGGGATAGAAACGCAACACACGATCCACATCCAATTGTTTACAAAGGGAAAATTTATGTGTATTACAAAGCAGCTTATAATAAATGGCCAGACAATAGAACTAATTATGCTGTTGGTCATGGATTAGCTATTGCTGAAGACCCATTAGGGCCGTTTGAAAAACATCCATTAAATCCAGTAATGCAATCTGGTCATGAAACTACGTATTGGCCATTTAGAGGAGGAATTGCTGCCCTAGCAATTAAAGATGGAAATGAGCGTGAAACTATTCAATATTCAGAAGATGGAGTTAATTTTAAAATTGCGTCGGGTGTTTCATTAACACCGACAGCAGCAGCACCTTTTATTCCAGATGCTTTTACAAATACAAGTAATGGTAGAGGTTTTACTTGGGGATTATGTCATTTTGTAAATGCAGGTACACCTAAAAAAGGATATTCTATTATGGCACGTTTTGATTGTGATTTAAGTTTAGATTACGATGAACCATTAATGAAAAAGACAGGAGTTTGGCATAAACCAGAGGTTTATTTTCAACAAGGAATGGGAAGTATTGGAAAAAATCCAGAAGGAAGATAACAACTATAATTTCATTAAAAAAGTTTAAAATGAAACCAGTATTCAATAATATTTTAAAAACTATATTAACTATATTTTTAATAGTTGTTTCTGTGTCGTGTACTTCAAAAGAAGAAGTGAAACCAAACATTCTTTGGATTAATTGTGATGATTTAGGTAGAGAATTAGCTTGTTACGGAAATAAAGATGTAAAAACTCCTAATATGGATAAATTGGCTAAAGATGGCGTAAGGTTTACAAACGCTTATTCTAATGCAGCTGTTTGTTCTGCAAGTCGTTCTTCTCAAATTTTAGGAATGTATCCAAGTGCAGCCAATGTGTTAAACCATAGAACTATAGAAAAGAAAGAATTACCTGAAGGAACTCCAACAGTTATGGATATTTTTCGTAAAAATGGATATTTCTGTACCAATGGTTGGGCGCATAAAATGAATAAACCAGGAAAAGAAGATTATAATTTTTTAGGTAAAAACTTTTTCGATGGTACCGATTGGAAAGAACGTGCTGAAGGTCAACCGTTTTTTGCGCAAGTTCAAGTTCACGAACCACATAGAGTTTTTGTTGAAGATAAGGACAATCCTGTAAACCCAGATGCTGTAAAATTACCTGGTTGTTACCCAGATTACCCACTTATTAGAGTTGATTGGGCAAACTATTTAGAAAGTGTACAAACTGCAGATAAACGAGTAGGATTTATACTTGATAGATTAGAAAAAGAAGGTTTAGCTGATAATACAATTGTTATTTTGTTTGGAGATCACGGTCGTCCACATTTACGCGATAAACAATGGTTGTATGAAGGTGGTTTGGCTATTCCTTTAGTTGTTCGTTACCCTAAAAAAATCAAGGCAGGTACTGTTAATAAAAATTTAATTAGTTTAGTTGATGTTACAGCGAGTTCTTTAAAATTGGCAGGAATTGAGGTTCCAAAACATATGCATGGTAAGGATGTTTTAAACGGAGAAAAAAGAGAATACATGTATGGTTTTCGTCAACGTTGTGGAGATGCTGTTGATAATATTCGTTCCATAACCGATGGAAGGTATAAGTTAATTTGGAATAGAATGCCAAATGTTCCTTATATGCAATTAACATCTTATAAAAAATTGCAATACCCAGCTTTTACATTATACAAAGTTTTAGATAAAAAAGGTGAATTAGAAGCTCCTTATAATCAGTTTATGGCTAAAACTCGCCCAGATTTTGAATTGTATGATTTAAAAAATGATCCAAATGAATTTAATAATTTAAATGAATCTGAAGAGTATAGTGAAATTCAAAAAAGATTATCTGAAAAGTTGATTTCAGAATTAAAAATTATTGAAAAAAACATGTTTATTGAATCTGATAAAGCAATTGAAAAAGCCAAGAAAGGATCAAATGCATTTTTATTAAAAGGATTTAAGAAAAAAGGGCT
The DNA here is from genome assembly GCF_033101135.1 of Lutibacter sp. TH_r2. NCBI lineage: Bacteria > Pseudomonadati > Bacteroidota > Flavobacteriia > Flavobacteriales > Flavobacteriaceae > Lutibacter > Lutibacter sp. TH_r2. The sequence goes on along the minus strand of NZ_JAWMPV010000001.1, from coordinate 277,883 downwards.
AAAGCCAGATGCTTCTGATGAAGAAATTATTAAACAATGGGAAAAAGAATTATTAAATAAATAAAATTAAAGGGCAATAGAGGTAGTAATTGGTTGTTTTAAAAAAATATTTTATAAAATATTACACATTATAAATAACCATTTGTTATTCATAAAAAACGAATAGTTGTATTTCATTTATAAATGTACTATTACTTTTGAGAAACAAAAGTAAACATTGATTATTATGCTTAAAACAATACACTATTTTATTTATGTATCTCTTATTTTATGTAGTTCAGCTATTTCTGCTGAAAATATTTACGTTGCTACTAATGGAGATGACTCTAATAATGGAACAATTAATAGTCCGTATAAAACATTTAGTAAAGCAATATCTGTTATGTCAGCAGGTGATGTTTGTATAATTAGAGAAGGAGTGTATACAGAAGAATTATCAATAAGTAAAAATGGAACTGCTGGAAATTACCTAACCTTTAAAGCTGCTGATGGTGAAACGGTAGAAATTAAAGCAACCAAAGCTATAAATGATTGGCAAGTTCATAGTGGTAATATTTATAAATCAAATGTAAATATGTCTATAGATAGTAGATTTCGTGCTGTTTATCATAACAGTGAATTTATGGATTTAGCCAGATGGCCTAATAATACAGATAACAATCGTTGGACTATTAATAGTGTGCCTGTAACAGATGGTGATGGAACACATTTTACAGCTGATGATATTCTAAATATTGATTGGACAGGAGGTTTAGTTTATTATTTAGGAGCACATTCAGGTGCAAGTTGGACCAGAACTATTACAAATAGCTCTACCACTCAAATAGATTTTACGGAAGTAGATATTACTCAATGGCCTTTTAGCACTCATAACCCAACTACTTGGAGAGATTATCCAGGAAATAATCGTGGTCAATTATATTTATTCAATAAGTTAGAAGCGTTAGATTATTCTAGAGAATGGTACTATGATCAAGATACAGAAACGCTTTATTTTCAAACAGCTGATGGTTCAATTCCAGAAGACGGAACAGTAGAATATGCTACTCGTAAATATGCAGTAGAACTTTCAGGAGATTACATTAAATTAGATGGATTAAACTTTTTTGGAGGTAGTATTAAAATCAATAATAATGCAGATAATAATCAAATTCTTAATTGTAAAATAATTCATGGAAGTGAAGGACATGATAGTTTAACAAATACATCAGCTCAAGTTGGTGAGGGAGCTATCGAAATTCTTGGAGATAACACTTTAGTACAAGGTTGTACTGTAGATCATAGTTCTGTGAGTGGTATAATTGTAGCAGGTTGGGCAGCTTCAAATTGTACTATTCAAGAAAATTACATAAGTAATATAGATTATGTTGGAATTCATGCATCTCCAATTAGAACAAGTGCTAATGATATGAAAATATTGAAAAACACTATTTTTAATGCAGGTAGAGATGGTATGTATGTTGCAGGTTCAAATTGTGAGATTGCTTATAATGATGTTTCTGCATCACAAAAAATAAATAGTGATTCTGGTGTGTTTTATACTGTTGGTAATTCCGAATTAAAGAATAATGAAATTCATCATAATTGGTTTCATGATGCCACGGCACCATCGTATTCTCATAACCCTAGTGATCCTGGTAAAGCTGCAGGAATTTATTTAGACAATAACAGTAAAGGTTATACAGTTCACCATAATGTAGTATGGAACGTTTCATGGAGCGGATATCAAGTAAATTGGAACAATACATATTTAGACTTTTTTCATAATACTATTTGGAATGCAGAACGTGCTATGGATTCTTGGGTAAATGGTTACACACAAGAAAATAATAAGATATATAATAACTTTGCGAGTTCAGGTGATTGGTTTACTGAAACATCAACAGATTTTGATATTCAAAATAATTTAATAACAAGTACTTCTCCATTTGAAGATGCAGATAACCAAAATTTTATACCATCATCTGGAAGTGAAGTAGTTGATGCAGGAATGATAATTTCTGGATTCGAAAAACCTTATAAAGGAAGCGCACCTGACATAGGAGCTTACGAAAGATTTGGTACCAATTGGACAGCAGGTGTAAATGCTATTGAAGATACTGGTGAAGGACAAACATTGTCTGTGTTAGATGCACAGTTTACAATTGCTGCAACAACAGAAACATGTCCTAATAAAAATAATGGAAATATTAATATTGTTGCAGATGTAGAGCAAAATTATACGGTTAGTTTTAATAATAAAGAAACTAATTTTACAAATGAAGTTAATATAGAAGATATAGAACCAGGTGTTTATGATTTATGTATTTCAATAGAAGATGCTTCAGAAAGTCAATGTTTTAGTGTAGAAATTAAAGAAGCTTCTGAAATTTCGGGTAAATTTTCTTTAGAAAATAAAAAACTATCTGTGGATATAGGTTCAGGTTCAGCTCCATTTAAGGTATTTGTAAACAACAATCTAAAATACGAAACATATGATAAATCTTTTATTGTTGATGTAAATCAAAATGATGAAATTAGAATAAAATCTAGTATAGATTGTGAAGGAGATATTATCGATATTGTTGATTTATATAACAATATAGTTGCATACCCAAATGCTACTTATGGAGATTTTCAATTACTTGTACCTGAAACAGAAGGCGATATTTTTGTTGAAATGTATGATGTTTATTCTCGCTTAATATCATCTAAATTATATGTTATTAAATCAGGAAGAATTAATTTAAGTTTAAAAAATAAGCCTTCAGGAATCTATTTTGTTAGAGTTATGAGTGAAAAGCCTGTAAGTGTTAAAGTTATAAAGAAATAATACACTTTATAAAGTTGAATTCTCTAAAACAGTAAACTGTTTCAGTATGAAAAAACACCAAATTTAGATAGTTTTTATAAAGAGTCAGTAAGGTTAACAGATTTTTTAATGATATTTATTACGTAAATAATAAGCCTAAACAATTTAAAGGTTATATTCAACATGCAATTGGTGAAAGTATAGGTATTTGGAAAGCTCAACAGGTTTCAGAAGGATTAAAGAATATGAATAATATGCATGCTATTAAAGTTGAAAAAGATGGTTTGTATAGAATTTCTTGTAGAAGATGGCCAGTAGAATGTTCAGGGTCAATATATTAGGTGTGCCTTATATAAACCCAAAAGGTGGAATGTATTATTACAAACCAATAACTCCAAAAAAAGTTAGAATTTTAATAGCTAATCAAATTTTAGAAAAAGCAATACAAAAAAATGATGAAGAAGTTGTTTTTTTGGTTAATTTAAAAAAAAGGAAAAACCTTATTGGTGAATGATTTTATTGAAGGAAAAGAAAAATACGGTGTATACTATACGTATATAAAATTTATAGAATAACGCTTATTTTTTTCAAGTTAAAAGCTCTAAATTTTCTTAAATAAAGCAGAGTTTTAGCTGTTGAAGAGTTTTTTATGTTAAATTTTGTTTGATTTTAAAATTTAAAATCACCTAAAAATATAAAATGTTCTTGAACATATGTTGTGTATTTTTATTTTATAGTAATACTATTACAATACTCAATTTGGAACATTTTGTTATAAATAGAATAGCTTTGAGTTATAATATTTATAAATAAATTATGAAAAAATTGAAGCTTATTTTAACAACTATAGTTGTAATAAATTCCCTTATTTCATGTGCTCAAAAAGATGAGCGACCAAACATTGTATTTTTACTTTCTGATGATCAAACAAGTGTTGCAACAGGTTGTTATGGTAACAATCAAGTAGTAACCCCAAATATGGATAATTTGGCAGCAGAAGGAATTTTGTTTGAAAACCATTACAATACTACTTCTATTTGTATGGCTAGTAGAGCTACAATTATGACTGGTATGTACGAGTATAAAACAGGTTGTAATTTTATGCATGGATCTTTACGTCCAGAAAAATTTCAAAAGTCATATCCAGTAATTTTAAAACAAGCAGGTTATTTTACCGGATTTGCAGGTAAATTTGGGTTTCCAGTTTCAAATCAAGAAGGTTGGGACGATAAAAACATGAAGGTAATACCTGCAAAAGAATTTGATATGTGGGGCGGAGGTCCTGGGCAAACACAATACAAAACTGCCAAAAATCCATCTATAGCCAAATACGCAAAAAAATATCCACATAGTACACGCGCTTATGGAGCTTGGGCAAATGATTTTATTTCTGAAGCAAAAAAATCGGGTAAGCCATTTTGTATGTCTATAAGTTTTAAGGCGCCGCATTTACCATTTACACCAGACAAGTATTTTGATTATGTTTATGAAAATAAGGAATATAAGAAACCTGCTAATTACGGAGCAGAGAATGCAACACATTTATCGCCACAAGCAAAATCTGGACGTCAATACAATAGCTATAATTTTTGGAGAGATTCTGAACAGAGTTATCAAAAAGCTATTAAAGGTTACAATCAATTAATTCATGGAGTAGATTATGCGTTAGGAATGATTCGTAAATCTTTAAAAGAACAAGGTGTAGATGAGAATACAATAATCATATTTACCAGTGATAATGGTTATAGTTGTGGAGCACATAATTTTGGAGGTAAAGTATTACCTTATGAAGAAGCTTCAAAATCACCTTTAATTATTTATGATCCTAGAACACCTAAAAATAAAAGAGGTCAAAAACGTGAAGTTGTTACAGCAAACATTGATATGGCTCCGACAATTTTAAGTTATGCAGGTGTTGAAATTCCTAAAAATATGGATGGTGAAAATTTACTTCCTTTAGTAAATAATCCAAAAGGAATTGGTCGTGAAACTGTTGCGTTAACAAATATGTGGGGAAATGATGAAATTCAGGCAATGAGTGTGGTTTCTAAAGATTGGAAATACATTTATTGGCAGTATGCAAATGATAAAATGCAACCAACTGAAGAATTGTTCAATATTGGAAAAGATCGATTAGAAATGAATAACTATGCGAGTACTTCAGAATACAAAAAACAATTGGAGAAAATGCGCAAGCTATACGACAAACAACTAGAAAAAATTGAAGCAGAAGCTATTAACTATAACGATTATAAAAAATATAGCATTATGTTTAACAGAAGTACAAAAGCTGAAGATAAAAAACAATACCTAACAGGCGATTATAACGAGGTGTTGAGACAGCAAAAAATAATGCAAGCAAAAAAAACAAAAACAAACAAATTATAATTACAGTTGTTAAAATATAAATTAACCTAAACAAATGAATTTTTCAAAAAACTTTTTAAATCTTACAGCTATTGTTTTGTTAGTGCTATCTTCTTGTTCAAAAAAGGAAGAATTTCAAACAGCTAACATTAATTTTAATAAAAATTGGCAGTTTTCCAAAGGGGAAATATCAGAAGCTATTCAACCAAATTTTGATGATTCAAAGTGGGAAACAATTAATGTTCCTCACGATTGGAGTATAAAAGGTCCTTTTTCAAAAGAAAATCCTTCTTTTTCTAGAGGTGGCTGGTTACCAACTGGAAAATCTACGTACAGAAAAACTTTTACAGTTCCTGCAAGTAGAAAAGAAAACAAAGTGTTTGTGTATTTTGATGGAGCTTATAGAAATTCTGTTGTTTACATAAACGGACAAAAAGTTGGTTATAGACCAATGGGATATATTGGGTTTGAGTATGATTTAACGGAACATATTAATTTTGATGAAGAAAATGTTTTAACCGTTACTTTAGATAATAGTGAGCAGCCAGGTTCTAGATGGTATACCGGAACAGGAATTTACAGAGATGTAACTTTAAAAATTAGAAATAAAACATACATTCCAAATTGGAGTTTGTATGTAACAACTCCGAAAATTTCAAAAGAAACGGCAACTATAAATGCGGCTTTTAACATTAAAAATGAATTTAGTGAAGCTACCAATATTACCGCAAAAACAATAGTTTTAAAAAATAATGTTGAAGTTGTTTCAAAAGAAAATGAAGTTACACTTTCACCTGATAAAGCAGAAAGCTTAAATGTCTCAATTGATATTGAAAACCCTAAATTGTGGGCGCCAGAAACACCTGAATTATATACCGTAAAAGTTCAGTTATTTAACAAAGGTGAATTAATTGGCGAAGAAACTACAAGAACTGGTATTAGAGATTTACAGTATAGTAATAAAACTGGTTTTTCAATTAACGGAGTTCAAACAAAATTAAAAGGTGTTTGTTTACACCATGCTGGTGGTCCACTTGGTTCAGCAATTTATAAAAGAACAATTCAGCGTCAGTTAGAAATTCTACGTGAAATGGGATGTAATGCTGTGCGTACTGCTCACAACCCTTTTTCTACTGAATTTTTAGAGGTTTGTGATGAAATGGGATTCTTGGTAATGAACGAAGTTTTTGACGAGTGGGAAGTTGTAAAAAAACCAGCAACAATTCAAGATGGAAAAAAGATTCGTATTCCTGTAAAATTTTACGCTGATAAATTTAAAGAATGGGCAGATACAGATTTAACTGATTTTGTTTTACGAGATAGAAATCATCCATCTGTTGTTATGTGGAGTATTGGAAACGAAATTGACCAAATGAAAACAGATGAAGGTATTCCAATTGCAAATAGATTGATAGATATTATTCATAAACTAGATGATAGACCTGTAACAAATGGACTCATTGGTTACGGTTGGGATGCTTGGCCAAGTGAAGGTGCCGCGCAAACAAGTGATATTAGAGGTTACAATTATATAAAAGAAAATGGATTAGATAGAGAAGATAAAATTGCTCCAAACGCCATGGGAATTGTAACAGAATGCGCTTCGGCTCAATCTTATTATCCACGTAGCACTTATTTATATGGAAAAGAAAAAGAAGAATGGTGGAAAAAACTAGGCTATACAAGTGATGATGCTTACAAATGGGTTGAACAACGAGAATTAATTGGTTATAGAGGTGTACAAGCTTGGAAAGATATTAAAAATAGAGATGACATTATGGGACAGTTTATTTGGACTGGTTGGGATTATTTAGGTGAAGTGATTCCTTTTGGTTGGCCAGCACGTTCATCATCTTTCGCTCCTATAGATTTATGTGGATTCCCAAAGGATGGTTATTATTTTTATCAATCACAATGGTCTGATAAGCCAATGGTTCATATTTTTCCTCATTGGAATTTAGAGGGTATGGAAGGGAAAGAAGTTACCGTTTACGCTTATACAAATGGAAATGAGGTTGAATTATTTCAAGATGGAAAATCTTTAGGTAAACAAAAAAATAACTTAAACAATGTTGAATATCAAGAGTGGAAAGTCACTTACAAACCAGGAACTTTAAAAGCTATTTCATACAAGTACGGAAAAGAAATTGCAACCAAAGAAGTTAAAACGGCAGGAAAAGCAGCAAAAATTGAATTATTTGTACGTAGAACTAACTTAAAAGCTGATGGAGAAGATTTGAGCTACATTGAATGTACAATTTTAGATAAAGATGGAAATGTGGTGCCAAAAGCAGCTAATGTTATCAATTTTGAAGTTACTGGAGAAGCAAGTTTAATTGGAGTTGGAAATGGTGATAATATGAATCTAGATTCTTTTCAAGCTTCCAGCAGAAGAGCTTTTAACGGTAAATGTTTAGCTATTATTAAAACAACTGAAATAGAAGGTGATATTATTTTTAAAGCCACTTCCGAAGGTTTAGAAACGACATCAATAAAGTTTACGTCATTAAAATAATAAAAGATAAAAATGAAAAACAGTAAAAATCTTATAAGAATAGTTTTACTACTATTAGCGGTTGTAAATTCAACTCAATTATTTTCACAGAAAAGAAGTAAAAAACCTAATGTACTTGTTATATATACGGACGATCATAGATATACCGGAGTTCATGCTCTTGGAAATATGGCAGTAAAAACCCCAAATATAGATGCTCTAGTTCATGAAGGTATTGCATTTACAAACACCTATTTAATGGGGTCTTTTTCTGGAGCAACGTGTATGCCAAGTAGAGCAATGTTACATACAGGAAGACAGTTATTTAATTTAAAAGCTCAAGGGCGTCATATTCCTACAACTGATACTACAATGGGTGAAGCTTTTCAAAAAGCAGGTTATACATCTCATATTGTTGGAAAATGGCATCAAGGGAATCCTTCATTAAATAGATCGTTTGATACGGGTGATAATATTATGGGTAGAAGTGCTTATCTAACAGACCATTTTAGAATGCCTTTTTGGGATTTTGATAAAAAAAGCGATTATACAAGAGGTGAAGCTTTTTTGTTGATTTATGATAAAGATGGAAACACAAAAAGACGTGGTTTAACTAAAGATGATAAAAGAGGTCCAACAGGTACAGAAGCTAATGGACCACATACCTCGGAAGTTTTTGCTGCAAAAGCTTCAAAATATATAAAGGAAAGTAATAAGAAAAAACCATTCTTTATGTATGTTGCTTTTCATGCGCCACATGATCCTAGACAAGCTCCAAAAAAGTATATGGATATGTATCCAGTAAAAGATATTAATTTACCTCCTTCATACATGGAACAGCATCCTTTTGATAATGGAGATATGGTTTTAAGAGACGAAGCTTTAGCACCTTGGCCAAGAACGTTAGATGTTGCAAAACAACATTTAGCAAGCTATTATGCTATTATTACTCATTTAGATGCGCAAATTGGGAAAGTTATTACAGCTCTAAAAGAAAGTGGACAATACGAAAATACAATTATTGTATTGGCTGGTGATAGTGGTTTAGCTGTAGGTAATCATGGTTTAATGGGGAAACAAAGTGTGTATGATGAAGATGGAATCCATGTGCCATTTATTATTTCAGGAAACTTAATTAAAGATAAGGGTAGAACCATAAATTCTTTAAGTTATATTCATGATATTTTTCCAACAGTATGCGATTTAGCTCATATAGAAAAACCTACATCAATAGATGGTAAAAGTCTAGTTCCTGTAATTAATAATGAAGTTAATCAAGTTAGAGATTATACATATCATGCATATAAACAATTTCAAAGAGCTTATAGAAAAGGTGATTTTAAGTTGATTGAATATGTGAAAGCAGATGGAAATCATTATAAAAAAGGAAAATTTGTTGCAGGTTCTAGAGTAACTCAATTATTTAATGTAGTTAAAGATCCGTGGGAAACTACTAATCTTTCATTCTTAAACGAATACAAACAGAAGGTTGCAGAAATGCAAAAAGAAATGAAAGAAAAAGCAATAGAATTAGGTGATGATAAAGAAAAAATTGATGCTGTAGAATTCGATTTCTGGGATTATTATAATTAAATTGCATTTATGAAAAAATACATCTTTTTTATTATAACAGCCCTAATCTCATGTAATATAAACGCACAAATCCCTTTTTTAAAAGAAAGGGATTTTTTGAAATTAGAAGATTGGAGTTTTGTTAAAGGTAAATTTAATGGCGCGGAAGCACTAAATTTTGATACATCTACTTGGTCTAAAGTAAAAATACCACATACATACTCAATGGATGCTATTGAAAATATAGGGTATTACCGTGGTGAAGCTTGGTATAAAACTAGTTTGCAACTTTCTGAAACCATAAAAAACGATAGAATTTTTATACGTTTTGAAGGTGTTGGCCATGATACACAAGTATATGTTAATGGAGTGAGTGTTGGTAAACATGTAGGAGGATATTCGGCATTTTGTTTTGAAATTACAGATGCTATAAATAAAAATGGAGAAAATACAATAGCAGTAAATGTAACTAATGAGCCAAATTATAAACGCATTCCAACAAACGATAAATTATTTAATTTCTATGGAGGTATTTATAGACCAGTTCAAATATTTAGTACTCCAAAATGTGCTATCGACCCAACGTATTTTGCCTCTTCGGGTGTGTTTGTTGAAACAAAATTAGTAGAAGAAAAAAGAGCGCAAGTTGAGGTGAGAACCCATATTTCTAATACATCAGATTCGAATAATATTGACTTAAAATATACGCTTGTAGATAGTAATAATGAAGTGGTTTTTTCTGATGAAGTGAAACAGGTTTTAAATTCTAAAAATCAAGTAGTTTCAAAAGTAATAAATATTGAAAATCCTATTCTTTGGAATGCTAGAAAAAACCCAAGTCAATATACTCTAAAAATTCAATTAGAAAATAACAATCAAGTTGATATTGTAGAGCAAAAATTTGGAATAAGAACTTATAATTTTGATAATGACAAAGGTTTTGTTTTAAATGGAGAGCCTTATAGGTTGTTTGGAGTTTGTAGACATCAAGAATGGAAACAATTTGGTCCTGCTTTGGAAAATAAACAGCATGAAAAAGATATGGACCTTATTGATGAAATTGGAGCTTCTGCGTTAAGGTTAGCACATTACCAACAATCTGATAAAATGTATGAAATAGCAGATGAAAAAGGAATATTAGTTTGGGCAGAAATACCTTTTGTACATGATTATACAGGAAGAGAAGGTGGTAATGCCAAAGAACAACTTAAAGAGTTGATACTTCAAAATTACAATCATCCAAGTATTTTTGTTTGGGGATTATGGAACGAAGTTAGAGCGTGGAAGGATCCAAACGAATTTCCTGTTGGATTAACTAAAGAATTGAATAAAATTGCTCATAATTTGGATAAAACTAGATTAACAACTTCAGCAAGTGATAGAGGAATAACTTCTAATATGGGTAGTATTACAGATTTGCAGGCGTGGAATAAATATTTTGGTTGGTATAGTGGAGATTATTCAGATATGGGAAAATGGATTGATGAATCACATAAAATTCAACCAACTATTAAAATTGGAATAAGTGAGTATGGTGTTGGAGCAAATATTGCTCACCAAGATAGAAGTAAGTTAGAAAAACCAAAAGGAAATATTTTTCCAGAGCAAATACAAACTGAATACCACGAAACTACGTGGAAAATATTAAAGGAAAGACCTTTTGTTTGGGGAACTTTTATATGGAATATGTTCGATTTTTCTGTTGCTAGCTGGAATAGAGGTGGAGTTAGAAATTTAAATCACAAAGGTTTGGTAACTTTTGATAGAGAAATAAAAAAAGATGCTTTTTATTTTTACAAGGCAAATTGGTCAAAAGAACCAGTTTTATATATTGCTGAAAGAAGAAATAATAAGCGTACAGAGGATGTTGTTAATGTAAAAGTTTTTACAAATTTAAAAGGTATAACGTTAAAAGTAAATGGTAAAAAAATTGCGTCAAAAAAACTAACATCAGATTACAAAACAATTGTTTTTAACAATGTTAAATTACTAAAAGGTAAAAATACGTTAACTGTTTTATCTAATAAAAAACACAATAGTTTATTAGATGAAGTAATTTGGTTTGTTGAATAAAAAAAAGCGTGTAAAAAACACGCTTTTCTTAATCAATCTAAAAATTAGTATAATCTTAATTTTACTAAACTACACTATTGTTAATCGTTCCAATGTTCGTCAATAACTTTTTGAATGTGAGGAAATTTCTCTCCATCTTCTTCATTAAGTTCTTTACGTTTAGCAGTTAATTGCTCTTTTAAATTGGCGATAATATCTTTATATGCTGGGTCATTATATGCATTATTCATTTCTTTAGGGTCTTTTGATAAATCGTAAAATTCCCATGCAGCTGGCGTGTGTAATGTAAATCTATTACCCCAACTTTTTTTATTCCATTCAGCATCTGGATTGTCAGTATCTACCCAATACCTTCCATAGAAGAAAATTAATTTGTATTGCTTTGTTCTTATTCCAAAATGAGCAGGATTTGCGTGTGCATGTGCCATATGCATCCAATATCTGTAATAAGTAGATTGTTGCCAACCTTCAGGTTCTTCACCAGTTTCTAATATATGTTTAAAACTATGACCTTGCATTGCCTCTGGCGGAGTTCCACCAGCCATTTCAATTAAAGTAGGTGCAAAATCGGTGTTGTTAATAATAGCATCAGTTCTTAAACCAGCTTTAATTTTTTCAGGATAGCGAACAAAGAAAGGCATACGTAAAGATTCTTCATACATCCAACGCTTATCAACATAATCATGTTCTCCAAGCATAAACCCTTGATCACCAGTGTAAACTATAATAGTATTATCATATAAACCTTCAGCTTTTAAATACTCAATTAATCTTGCAACGTTGTCATCCACACCTTTAACACAGCGTAAATATCTTTTTAAATATTCTTGATAAGTAGCAGAAGTATACTCTTTATCAGTCATTTGATCGTTAATTTTTGTTGAAGGATCAAAGTCAGGATCAGAAAAACGTACAGATTTTTTATTCCACGTTCTCATTCCTTTATTTCTAATGGTATTTCGTTTTGAAACAGAAGAACCTATTACAGATAGTAATTCATCATTTTCTCCTCTTGTAGCTATTGAACCGTTGTTTTTATTGTCATATAAACTTTCTGGTTCAGGAATAAAAGTATCTTCTAAATAATCTTTGTACCTTGGAGCGTATTCAAAATCATCGTGAGGTGCTTTGTATTGGTGAAATAAAATAAAAGGTTTTGTTTTATCTCTTTTATTTTTTAACCAATCTATAGTAATATCAGCAACAATGTCTGAACTATGTCCTTTATACATTTTTCCTTCATAAGCTGGATCTTTTTCTTCAGCAAAATGCATTCCAGTTTGCGTTAAATAGGGATCAAAATAGGAACCTTGTTGTCCATGTTTTGTAAATACATTGTAATAATCAAAATTAGGTTCAGCTTTTAAATGCCATTTACCAATCATTGCAGTTTGGTACCCTAATTTTTTCATTTCAATAGGTAAATATTGATGGTCCATTGGAAGTTCACCTTCTAAATCTAAAACACCATTTGCCTGACTGTGTTGACCAGATAAAATTGCTGCTCTACTTGGCGTACAAATTGAGTTGTTTACAAAGCAGTTATCAAAAATAATACCTTCATTAGCTATTTTGTCTAATGTTGGAGTAGGGTTTAATTTTGCCAATCGACTTCCATAAATTCCAAAAGCTTGAGACGTATGGTCATCTGCCATAATATAAATAATATTAGGTCTAGTAGGTTTTTCTTCTGAAGTCTTTTTTGCGCAAGAAATAGTTAGAGCAAAAATAACGCACAGAAATAAAATTTTAATTTTCATAAAAATCGTATTTAATAAGAAGAACAAATATCTTTTAAATCAATTAGATTCATTGCAACATATGTTTTAATTAGGGACACTAATGTTTGTATTCAATAAAAATATATTAATGTTTGGAAAACCAAATTCAATAAATAGAAATGTTATTTATAATAAAACCTTTTGAATAGTTAATAAAAGCGGTGGTTAAGGGTGTTTGTATAAACATTATATAGTTCTGTTTTTTAATTTATTTAAACATATGTTGTAGTATTATAGTGATACTCAATATTAATAATGTGATGTATTTAATAATTTTACTTCGTAACAAGAGAGTGAAATTCTTTTCTTTTAATAACGAAGCTAAAATTTAATAAATAATAAAAATGAAAAAATTTATAATCATTTGTTTTCTAGGACTTCAATTTCTTCAAGCCCAAGAACGTCCCAACATAGTTTTTATACTAACCGATGATCAATCTTATGGATTAATGGGTTGTACAGGAAATGAGATTGTACAAACACCAAACATTGATAAAATGGCGAATGAAGGTGTTTTGTTTACAAACGCACACATTACAAGTGCTATTTGTACTCCAAGTAGAATTTCAATATTATTAAGTCAATATGAGCGCACTCACAGCGTAAACTTTAATTCGGGAACAAGTGTTTCTGATGAAGCTTGGGAGCAATCGTATCCAATGGTTATGCGAAGAGCAGGTTATTTTACGGGTTGGATTGGAAAAAATCACGCACCAATTGGTGATGGCGGTTATACCAGCGGATTAATGGATAATAGTTTTGATTATTGGTATGCTGGTCACGGACATTTAAGTTTTTATCCAAAAAACCGTCACAAAATATTTAACGATGCAATTGCCTTTACACAACCTGAAATTTTAAATGAAGCAGTTGATGACTTTATAGATCCTAATGAGCGTAATTTAAAAGGTGCAATTAAGTTTTTAGATGAAAGACCAGCAGACAAACCTTTTATGTTATCGATTAATTTTAATTTACCGCATGGCGCAAGTACAAGTACCATGAAAATGAAAAAAGATGACGATGAAATTTATAAAACCTTGTACAGAGATTTAGATATTCCTTTACCTGAAAATTATATAGCTAAAAAAGATATAAAAACACCAAAATTACCTGCAGCTATTCATAAAGTAGAAGACAGACAAAAAGGTTATGATTATTCTGATACTCCAGAAGGAACTATTGAGCGTTACACACGCCAATTACAAGCTATGACTGGAATTGATCGTTTGGTTGGAAATTTAAGACAAAAGTTAAAAGATTTAAAACTAGACAAAAACACTGTAATTATTTTTAGTTCAGATCATGGTTTATTTATGGGAGAACAAGGTTTAGGTGGAAAATCTTTATGTTATGAAAAAACAACGCACGTACCAATGATTGTTTTAGATCCAAGGTTAAAGAAAAAACAAAGAGGTTTTAAAAGTGATGCTTTGGTACAAAGTATTGATATTGCTGCAACAATGGTAGCAATGGCTGGAATTGAAAAACCAGCTTCATTTCAAGGAAAAGATATTTCAGCTTTAATTAAGGGTGAAAATCAAGAAGTTAGAGAGTATGTGTATACTGAAAATTTATGGTCTACACACTTTGGAAATCCACGTTGCGAATCTGTTCAAAATAAAGAGTGGAAATACATTAGATATTATAAAAACAACAATTTTTCGGCAACCAAAGAAATTGCAGCAGCAAAATTAATTGGAATGCCAGTATCTAAAATGTTATACGCAGTACATGATCCAGAAATAGCAGTTTACAGAGATTATATTGAAGCTCCATTACAAGGTGAAAAACCTGTTTATGAAGAGTTGTACAACCTAAAAAACGATCCTGCTGAATTACAAAATTTAGCTATGAATTCGGAAAATGAAGCTATTTTAGAAAACTTAAGAAAAGTTTGGAAGGTCGAAATTACCAACGCTAGAGGTACAGGTAATCCAAAAGTGTTAAGATATACAAATGATAGTCATCCAAAAGGAGGACATTAATAATTAATTAAAAAAATAAGACTTGCTGAAAGTTTGAGTTTTCGTCAACCTGAACTTGTTTCAGGTTCTCATCAATAATAAACACTATGATGGGATTCTGAAACAAGTTCAGAATGACGATCTATACTTTGATAGTCTTTCTTAAAATATGAAAAAAATTCTTTTTACAGCAATACTATACTGTGTTTGTAATGTAGCAAACGCTCAAACAAACATTGTGTTTATAGAATCTGATGATCAAAGTAATCAAGCGATAGGTGCTTATGGTAATTCAGCAATGGTTACACCAAATATGGATGCTTTAGCAAAAGAAGGAGTTTCATTTATGAATGCATACAATATGGGCTGTTGGTCACCTGCGGTTTGTATTCCAAGTAGAACCATGTTGTTTTATGGCAAAACTCTTTGGAAATCACAAAAAATTAATAGGAAAAATGCACCAAAAGCTTTTCCTGAAGTTTTAAGAGAACATGGTTACATTACTTATATGACAGGGAAATGGCATGCTTGGGGTAAAAATCCACGAGATATTTTTGATAAAGTAGGAAGTATTCAACCAGGACAGTTAAAAACATACAACCAAAAAGCAGGTCATGTTACTGATATTACTGGAAAAGAAGCAGTTGAGTTTGTAAAAAATTATAGTGAAGAGAAACCTTTCTTTATGTATGTGGCTTTTAATGCACCGCATGTACCAAGACAAACTACTCAAAATTATTACGATTTGTATCCTGCAAAGGATATGATTTTACCTCCAAGTGTTGTAAATGGAAGGCCATTAAATAAAAATGTAAAGTATCAATATACCAATAATCCTTTGAGTTCAAAAACCATGCAATCTAGAGTTCAGCAAAACAATGCAATGGTAACGCATATGGATGATAGAGTTGGAGATATTATAAAGGCTTTAAAGGAAAAAGGTATTTATGATAATACTATTATTGTATTTATGTCGGATCATGGAATAAGTTTTGGTGAGAATGGAGTTGCCGGAAAAGTTTGTTTATATGAGCCAAGTGTAACAGCACCTTTAATTATAAAAGCACCCAAAATAAAACCAAACACAAAAATTGAAGATAGAGTTTACCTTCAAGATGTAAACCCAACATTGTTTGATTTATTAGGTATTCAAGGTTTAAGTGATATAGATTTTCAAAGTTTAGTACCATTAATTGAGAATAAAGAGACTGCTAGAGAGTCTATTTATTTAGCAATGTTTGATGATCAACGTGGTATAATATCAAACAATAAAAAATTAATACTGTATCCAAAAACCGGAGCTATTGAGTTTTATAATTTAGAAAAAGACCCTTGGGAAACAGAAAACTTAATTAAGTTAAAAAAATCAAAATCAACAGTGAAAGCTTTACTAAATCAGTTTCAAAGTTGGCAAGAAAAAGTTGGTGATACAGTTAGTATTTCAAAAACATATAAACAATACCTAAATTAAAATTATGAAAAAATTGATCTTTCTTATAATCATAGGCTTTCAATTACAAGTGTTTGCAACAGATTTTAATGTTTTGGATTATGGAGCAAAAGCCGATGGAATAACTAAAGATACAAAAGCTGTGCAAGCAGCAATTGATGCATGTACAAAAAATGGTGGAGGAACCGTAGTTATTCCTGCTGGAAAAACAGTGGTTATTGGCACCATTTATATAAAAGATTTTGTAACACTTCATATTCAAAATGGAGCAGTTTTATTAGGTAGCCCAGATATAGCAGATTACGCAACCGATACGCATAAAAATATGTATAAAAACGAACCACATATGGATCGTTGTTTAATTTTTGCTAAAAACGCAAAATCATTCGCCATTGAAGGTTATGGAACTATTGATGGTAACGGTCACCCAAAATATTTTACAAAGAAAAAAGGAGGAAGACCAATGTTAATGCGTTTTATGTATTGTGAAGATATTCATTTAAACAATATAAAAATTATAAATCCTGCAGCATGGACAGCAGCTATTTTGTATTCAAATGAAATTGCTGTAAGTGGAATTCGAATTAAAAGTAGAGTTAATAGAAATGGTGATGGATTAGATTTTGATGGCTGTACAAATGTTAGAGTAACCAATAGCTCATTTGATACAAGTGACGATTCTATTTGTATTCAAGCTTCATTAATAGAAAAACCAAGTAAAAATATAGTAGTTGATAATTGCGTGTTTACAAGCAAATGGGCAGGTTTACGAATTGGTTTATTATCTAGAGGAGATATTTCTTCAGTAGCAGTTTCTAATTGTACCTTTTTTGATATTCAAGATTCTGGATTAAAAATTCAAATGAATGAAGGCGGAGAAATGAAAAATATGACTTTTTCTAATTTAGTAATGAAAAACGTTCCTAGACCAGTTTTTATGACATTTACACAGCAAAAAGCTTGCGTTGATGCTCCAAATGAAATGTATCCAATGAAAGCAATGCATAGCTTTATTTTTAGTAACTTTATTGTTGATAATAGAGCGTTAGATAAAAATTCAGCCTTTTTTTTAACAGGAATGCCAAATAACTACATTAAAAATATTCAAATAAATAATATTCAAATCACAGTTGCTGGTGGAGGAACAAAAGAAGATGCTTCAAAAGAAATTAAAGAGTATACATTAGAAACTTTAGGTGGTTGGTGGCCAGAATTTAGTAAAGTTGGAACGTTACCTGCATCAGGTATTTATGCACGTCATATTAAAGGTTTATCTATTCAAAATTTTCATGTAAATACAATAAGTAAAGATGAGCGTAAGCCAGTTGTATTAGATGATGTTTTAGATGGATTTAGTAGCAACATATTTTTAAATAGAAAACAGATAAAATAATTATATTAATTTATGAAATATACTAGAATATTTTTACTAGGAGCACTTATTACTTTAAGTGCCTGTAAAAGTCAAGTTGTAGAACAACCAAATATTATTTGGATAGTTTCGGAAGATAATTCCAAGCACTATTTAAAAATGTTTGATGAACATGGTATTGAAACACCAAATATTGAAAGTTTAGCAGAAAATGGAGTTGTTTTTGATAGGGCATTTTCAAACGCTGCTGTATGTAGTGCGGCACGGTCAACTTTAATTTCAAGTTCGTATGGACCAAGAGCAGCATCTCACTACCATAGAAGAATCCAAGAAGTTCCTTTACCAAACGATGTTGCTATGTTTCCTGCGTATTTAAAACAAGCTGGTTATTATACAGCGAATAATGCAAAAGAAGATTATAATTTTGTAAAAGGAGATACTGTTTGGGATATGTCTTCGAAAAAGGCAACTTGGAGAGGTAGAAAAGAAAATCAACCTTTTTTCTATGTGTATAATATTGGAACAACGCACGAAGGTAGACTTCATTTTGATGAAGAAGTTTTAAACAAAGGAATCGAGGAAAATAAGAATACAGAAGTTTTTATTCAGCCAAATCACCCACAAACTGAAACATTTAAATATACCAACATCCATTACAGAAAAAAAATAGTAGAAATGGATACTGAAGTTGGAGATATTTTAGAAAAATTAAAAGAAGATGGATTGTATAAAGATGCTTTCATATTTTATTACGGAGATCATGGTGGAGTTTTACCAGATAGTAAAGGATATTTAACTGAAACAGGTTTACATGTGCCACTTGTAGTACATGTACCTGAAAAATACAAACATTTAGTAAATCAAAAAATAGGTTCTAGAACCAATCAATTTGTAAGTTTTGTAGATTTTGGAGCAACTGTATTAAATTTAGCTGGAATTGAAATCCCAAAAGCAATGGATGGAAAACCATTTTTAGGGAAAAACGCAGTGACAGATAATGATATAACCTACAGTTATGCAGATAGATTTGATGAAAAATATGATATGGTGAGAGCTGTTAGAAAAGGAAAGTATAAATATGTACGTAATTATATGCCTTTTAATTTTGATGGTTTAATGAATGAGTATCGTTACAAACAATTAGCATATAAAGAATGGGCTCAATTATATAAGGATAATAAGTTGAATAAAATTCAATCTCAATTTTTTGAATCAAAACAACCAGAAGCATTGTATAATGTTGAAGAAGATCCATTTGAAACAAATAATTTAGCAGGAAATAAAGAGTATATAGAAACTTTAAATAATATGAGAAATAAAATGACTACTTGGGTTAAAAGTATGCCAGATCTTTCATTTTATCCAGAGTATTATCTAATTAATAACGCATTTGAAAACCCAGTTGAATTTGGACAAACTAACAAAGCTAATATTGAAAAGTATATAGATATATCTAATTTAGTTTATAAAGATTTTAACGATGTTAAAAATGAATTAGAACAACATTTGAAATCATCTGACACTTGGGAACGTTATTGGGGAATTATTATTTCTGGTAGTTATAAGAATTCTGATAAAAACTTGAATGCTATTATAGCTGATATTGCAAATAACGATGACGAATTAATTAACAGAGTTAGAGCAGCTGAATATTTAGGTTTAAAAGGAATTAAAAATCCTGCTGAAGTTATACAAGAAGCAGTCTATAAATCAAATGATGGAGCAGAAGCATTGTTAATTTTTAATACTATAGTTTTATTGCAAGATGGATATAATTATAAAATAGATATAGATTTTGATAAGTTATCTGAAGTTGTTAAAAACGACAAACAAGTACAAAGAAGATTGGAATACTTAAAAATAGGGAAATAAATAGTAAATATTTCTATACTAATTAAAAAAGGCTTGCAATTATGCAAGCCTTTTTTAGTTGTGAAATAGAAGAGTACTTATTCTTTTATAAATTTAGATAATTTACCAGTATCTGTTTTAATTAAATAGATACCTTTTGATAAGTTTGAAACATCCATATTGGTTGGGTTGTTAAACTTTTTTACTTGTTTACCCATAACATCATAAATGTATACAGATTTAATATTATTATTAGCTGTAGAAATTGAAATAAAATCAGCAGTTGGGTTTGGGTAAACACCTATTTTTTTTGCTTCATAATTATTAACACCTAAAGTCCCATCGTTATCAAATACTATTTTATCTAAAGTAAAGTTTCCTGCTGCAGTAGTACCGTTGTTAATTCTAGGGCGTAAAATAATAGTTGAAATATTTCCTGTCCAAGTATTTGTTCCTCCTTGAGACAAATCTTTACTAGAAGATTGCTCAAAAGGATCTGTACTTGCCATTTCAGTAGTTATCCCTGTCATTTTATCATAAAGACCGTTATTAGCTGTGTGAAATGCAAATTGTGTGTTTGTAGATTCATTTCTATAATAAATGATAGCAAAAGGATTAGCTGATGCATCTATGTAATTTACACCTAAATCTATTTTTACACCTGAACTCATTTCAGCTGTGGTTGTAATAGTAAGTTCTCCATTTGAAACTGAATGTGTAGCGTTAGTTTCATCAGTAATTGTGTATCCTTCATCAAAATTAATTTCAGTTATTTCGATGGGGATAATTTCAATGGCTTCCATTGTAGTAGGGTTACTGTTTGTGTCAACCGTACCACTTGCAGTGTTTAGTAGCCTAACTAAAATGTCATATTCATTTCCTACAACATATGAACCTCCAGTACCACCACCAGCTGTGTTCTCTACCAATTCTGTAAAAGTAAAAGTTCGTTTTATAGTATTAGCATCTGTACCAGCAGCTTCTACAAAAGTATAAAAATTACCTGAGGTAGAATCTGTTGCATCTACGTTGATGTTAGTTTGCAATAATTTATCAGCATTAGCTAAAGACCCTGTGTTGTAAACTCTAATATTGGCTAAAATAGTTGTATTGTCATCAGGTATATTGTCAATAGTTATAATAAGTTGACTTCCTGGTGCAATTTTTCCTGTTGCTGCTACAATTTCATCTGGAAATGTATCAAAAGTAACTGTTTGTGCGTAAATAACTGTTGTTAAGCTTGTAAAAATCAAGGTAAACAAAGTTTTTTGTAGTAGTTTTTTCATCATAGTAAAAATTTTATATTGGTATATAGTATTTGTTAAAAATAACTAGGTTTATAAATTATAAACCTAGTTAAAGTCTTATTTCTTATTTTTTTTCCAAGTAGATTTTTTATATTCTTTGAAAAGAGTATTTGCTTGTTTAATTTCTTCTTTAGAAAATTTTGGAGCAAGTTTATTTTTAAATTCTTTTAACATAGTAGCCCAAATTTCCGTTTTTTCTTCTTTAGATAATTTTTTAATTTTTCCTCCAGCAAGTTTTTCTCTGTCTGCAGTTAACCTTTCAGCCACAGCTTCAACAAACAATTTTGATTGCTCTGGAGTTAAATCCATTTTTTTAGAAGCATATTCTAAACAAGCAGTTGCTTTTTTAGTAGCATCAAATTTCTTTTGTGCATTTACAGTAAAAAGCATTCCACAAAAAATAAATAATAGTATGTGTTTTTTCATAAGTAATAGGTTTTTAAATTATTAAGTTCAAAAATAAGGGTTTGTATTTGGTGTGTTTAGTTGGAATGTCTAATAAAATAGAACATATGTCTACCAAATTCAAAGGCAGTTAAATACTACGCTTCTTAATTTTAAATAACTTCTGAAAACGTTTTAAATAGGCGAAATTTGATTTGGACTATAGTGTAATTTAATTAAACATATGTTATATGTTAATCATATGTTAAATAGGATATTTGTTACAACCAAATTTAAAATAAACATAAAGTATGGAATTCAAATTAAATGTTAACTGGAAACTGAAAGCATCGATAATGACTTTACTATTAGTCATTAGCTTTAGTTTTACTCAAGCTCAAAAAGCTACGGTTAAGGGAACAGTAACTGGTGATGGTATGCCTTTGCCAGGTGTAAGTATTCTTGTTAAAGGAACTGCCAATGGAGTTACAACAGATTTTGATGGTAATTATGAAATTAAAGTAAAAAAAGGAAAAACTTTAGTTTTTAGTTATTTAGGTTTTCAAACAAGACAAATTGTAGTTGGCTCAAAAACAACAATTAATGTGGTGTTAAAATCAGATGTTTCAACACTAGAAGAGGTTGTTGTTATTGGTTATGGTACTCAAAGAAAGAAAGAAGTTACCGGTGCGGTTGTTAAGGTAAAATCTGAAGATTTAGAAAAAACAACAACATCAGATATTGGTACTGCCTTACAAGGTCAAATAGCAGGTGTTAATGTTGCTTCTAGTTCAGGTGCTCCTGGTGAAGAAGCAAATATTTTAATTCGTGGGTTTAGTTCTCTTATGGATGGACAAAGCGGCCCATTGTATGTTGTTGATGGTATTCCTTTTGATTCAGATCCGCAATTAAGTATTAGTGAAATTGAATCTATAGATGTATTAAAAGATGCAGCTTCCGCTTCAATATATGGTACACGTGGTGCTGGTGGTGTAATATTAATTACAACTAAACAAGGTAAGGTTGGTCAAATGAGAATCTCTATTGAATCTGAATATGGTATCCAAAGAATTACGTCGGATTTTGATCAAATGACTAAAGAAGAATATACATACCTTCACTTATTAAGATCA
Organism: Lutibacter sp. TH_r2; assembly: GCF_033101135.1. Taxonomy (NCBI): domain Bacteria; kingdom Pseudomonadati; phylum Bacteroidota; class Flavobacteriia; order Flavobacteriales; family Flavobacteriaceae; genus Lutibacter; species Lutibacter sp. TH_r2. Next base: position 255,341 of record NZ_JAWMPV010000001.1, on the reverse strand, counting down.
GCTATAAACACAGATAAGCCACAAGGTGGAGTAGACGGTGATATTCATAGAAATACTAGTTACTTTACAAACGATACTGATATTGGTGATGTATTATTAAATGATAATGCACCAATTCAAAATCATCGTATTAATATTACTGGAGGTAAAGAAGGGTTAACATATAATTTTAACGCCAATTATTTCCAACAAGAAGGATCTTTTTATAATTCAGACTATAAAAGATTTAATGTACGTGCAAATACTATGTTTGTAAAAGGTAAATGGAAAATTAAAACTTCATTAACTTTTAAAAGAGATGATCAATTAAAGCCTTGGTCTGGAATGATGAACAAAATTTATGAATATCAAGCTTTTAAACCAGCAGTTGATTTAGATGGTAGTGTGCTTGAAGATATTTCTGAAATAAGTACCGATGATCCAACTAATGATTGGAAATTAAATGAGGCTAGAGCTTTAGCAAATACTTTAAGAACCATTAAAACAGAAGACAAAAGAGAAGGAAACAGCCATGCGGGAAATGTGCAGTTTGATTTTGATGCTTCTGATAATTTAAGACTTACTGGAAGATTTGGTGTTCAATATGAAGATAAAAAATGGGTTGAAAAAGTTCCTAGATACGATATTTACAATACAGAAGGAGATTTAATTTCTAATCCAAATAATATTACATCTCAAACTATTACTGATATAACTTCTCAAAAATATACAGCTGAAGTATTTGCAAATTATAACAAAACTTTTGGATTGCACACTATTAATCTGTTAGCAATGACTTCTTTTGAGAAATCAGAATTAGAACGTTATAGTTTAGAAGTAAGAAATAACTTAAATTCAGAAATTACAGTTTTAGATAATTATGAATTGATTTATAATATTGAATCTGGAGGATATGATTATACTAAAACCTTAATAGGTAACTTGGCAAGAATTCAATATAACTACGATGGAAAATATTTATTTAGTGCTAGTGCACGTTATGATGGTTCTTCTCAATTTTCAGAAGACAATAGATGGGGATTATTTCCTTCAGTTTCTGTAGGTTGGAATGTGTCAGACGAAAACTTTTGGGAACCTTTAAAACATGTTGTTAATTCATTTAAAGTAAGAGCAAGTTACGGTACAACTGGTAACGATAGGTTTACAGCTTATAGTAACCAAGCTGTTGTTGAGCCAGGTGCAGATTATGTGTATGGTAGTAATAGCGCATCTGACGATCTTACTAGTGCCGGTACAGAATCAAGTGCTTTAGGTACTACTCAATTAGAATATGCAAACGCAAATTTAAAATGGGAAACAAATATTGAACAAAACATTGGTTTTGACTTTGGTTTCTTCAAAAATAAATTAACTTTCTCTGCCGATTTTTATAAAAATGAAAAAGAAGATTTATTATATCAAATTGTAAATCCACCTTCAACAGGAGTTTCAGGGTCTTATAGAAGTACTGTATTTAATGTTGGAAACATGGAAAATAAAGGTATTGAGTTAGGCTTTAATTACAAACATAGAGCAAGTAAAGATTTTAATTGGAGTGTTTCTGGTACGTTTACTAAAAACGAAAACATGGTAACAAAAACAAGTGAAAACAATCCAATTATATATTTAGATAATGGATATATTTCAACAAAAGGTTCTAAAGAAATTGTAACAGTTATTACTGAAGGTTATGAAGCTGCAGCTTTCTTTTTACGCGAAACAGCAGGTGTTATAAAAACCGAAGAGCAATTGGCTCAATACCAATTAATAAACCCTAGTGCAAAAATGGGAGAATTAATGTATGTAGATCAGTTAACTGAAGATACTGATGGTGACGGTGTTGCAGATGCTGGAAACGGTGCAATTGATGATGGAGATAGAATTTATCAAGGTAGTGGATCTCCAGATTTTGAAACAGGATTAAATATTTCTGCTAATTACAAAAACTTCGATTTTTCAATGCAATGGTATGCATCATTTGGAGCTGAAATTATGAATGGTAGTAAAGCATATGCGTACCAAGCAGGTGTACATAAAGATTTATTTTATTCATGGACAGAGAACAATCAATCATCTGATGTGCCTTGGTACGATGGAAATAATACTACATCTTATAGAGGAGCTTCAGATTATTTTTTAGAAGATGGTGATTTTGTTAGATTAAGAAACATTTCAGTAGGATATACTTTACCTAAAAAATCAAGTGCAAAATTAGGACTTAGTAAATTTAGAATATACGTGCAAGCGCAAAATTTACTTACTATTACAGATTACACAGGGTTTGATCCTGAAGTAGGTGGTAACGGATTAAGTACTCGTGGTATTGACCAAGGAAGATATCCTATATCTTCTCAAGTTAAGGCAGGTTTACAACTTCAATTTTAATTTAAAGTAGATGAAGATGAAAAATATACACAGAAAATTAGAAAATTATAAACTAATGATAAATAAGACATTTTTGAAAGGAATAATTCCTTTATTTATACTTGCCTTTTCGTTTCAGGCATGTGTAGATGAATTAGACCAAGTAAATCCAAATGCATTAACACTTGATACATTTTGGCAAACTACGGCAGATTTAAGTAGTGGATTAAACACGGTTTATGCCTCATTAAGAGATGAAGATATTTTAGGGATAAAATGGGAGTATAATAGAACAGATATTACAGTTCCTGCGGTTTTTAGAAGTAAAAGTACTGGGAATTCAATGTATGATCAATCGTTTGATTTAACAACAAATGAAGTGCAAAATAAATGGGATGCTTGCTTTAAGGGAATTTTTAGAGCTAACCAAGTTATAGATGCTTACTATAGGTTAGAGCCGACATTTAATGGAGAAGATGCAGTACAAACAGGCGTATACATACTTGCTCAAGCAAGAGCTTTAAGAGGGTATTTTTACTATGTTTTATACAATTCATACAATAAAGGTTCTTTACCGTTGTTTGAAACAGTTCCTGTAGATATTGATGATTTTCAAAGACCTTTTTCTTCTGCCGAAGATATTCAAGCTTTTTACAGAGCCGATTTAGAATATGGAATAGAAAATTTACCAGGCACATATAATGCTTGGCAATCTGAAGTAGGAAGCGGTAATTTAGGACGCATAACTGGCGGTTTTTGTGAAGCATTATTAGCAAAAAGTTATATAAATGAAAATGACTTTGTAAATGCTGAAATTTATCTGAAAAATGTAATGGATAATTATGGATATACGCTTGTTGATGATTTAGCAAAATGCTTTACAGGTATTGCAGAATTTAATAATGAGTCTATTTTTGAAATTAATTATTCCTACGATGCTAATCCGTTAGGTTTAGATGAACAAAACCTTTCACAAAGTATTTCACATCAATTGAATGATGGAAATCAGGTTCAATTTAGTTCTTGGTTAACATTAAAATACAGAAATGAAAAACCAGACCCATTAGATCCAGCAAATTTAGTAGATAGAAATGTTTACGATAGTTCTGGAGACCCAGAAAAAGATATGTTTGGGAATGATAGCATTCAAGTAGATGTTTTAAGAATGTATAGCTTACGTATGAACAACTCTATATCATCTGTAGATGATAGAGATGGTAGAATGTATGGTGTAGAGAATGCTATTTATGGAACAGAAAAAACAGCTAATACTCATGCTAGGCAATATCCAAATTTTATTAAAAAATTCACAGGTTGGAATACAGAAAATGGCGGAATGGGTGAAGATGAAGATGCTGATAAAGATAATAGATCAGATATCAATATACCAATAATGCGTTTGGGAGAAGTTTATTTAATGTATGCTGAATGTATGATTGAAAAAGGCGATTTAAGTGAAGCTTTAAGATACATTAATAGAATTAGAAAACGTTCTCATCTTATTTTGTTGGGGAAATCTACCGATCCAAGTGCAGAGTTTGCAGGTTCTGATACTACGTATATGGATGATATTGATTTAGATTCATCAAATGGAGAACAAATTGTAACATTAGAAAATTTAGAAAATCATTTAAGGTTTACAGAAAAACCATTAGAATTATCTTTAGAAGGCGATAGAGTTTTTGATTTAAGACGTTGGGGAGTTTGGAAAGAGCAATTAGAGCTTTTAGCATCATTCCATTATGATAGCTGGAACTTTAAAAATAATGTAATGGGTAAAAACCCTATTAGATGGAGAAGTTTTATTATGCCAACGGGAGAAGTTCCAACATATGACGATCCTAATTTACCAGCTTATGCTTTTAGATTTCCAAAAGATGATCCAGCGGATCTTTTTATTAGTGGAAATATGAGAGTTGATGAACCACATTTAAGAGATGCTCTATTAGGTTCTCAAAATTTTATTGAAGAATTACATGGGTATTTACCAGTTCCACAAGATGAAATAAACTCTAATTTAAACTGGGATCAGTAAATTGGGAGAGTTAAGTAATGTTACCTTAACTTTTAAACTAAAATATTAAATTATGAAAAAAATAAAATATATAATCAAAACAATATTTACATTGTCGGTACTAGCACTAATGTTAATTAGTTGTGACGATGATGATTATGAAGCGCCAGGATCTTTTTCAGATTTGTCAATTACTTGGTCACAAACTGCATCAACTAAAGAGTCTGAAGTAAATAGATTTTTCTCATTTATGGATTTATCTGCAGGTGTTGAAGAAAGCTTTTGGAAAATTCCAGATAACGCATTCTTTTTAGAAGGTCCAATTCCTAATAATTTAGACAATCACGATGCCTATATTATAAATCCAGGAACTACAATTTCAACAGATAAAACTGTTCATGTTTTATGGAAAAAAGGAGACTCACTAACTGAAGTTTCTTATCATGGTGTATTTGAAGATTCTACCTCTTTTGTATTTAATAAGTACTATGATATTGAACTTAAAACAGATGTTACTGATACTATTCGAACTATAAATGTGGATGGTAAATGGGTTGTAGATTATACCTTTATAATAGATGTTTATGATACCGTAGTTGCAGTACCAGAAGTTAGATATATGGACGAAACAGTTTTAGATCATAAAACAGTAGAAAGTGTAACTTTAACGTATGGAGATCAATTAATTTTTGAAGATTTAAGCGGATTACAACCGGATAATATTGGGCGTCCAGAAACTACTAAATGGCGTGTACATACTTTAGAAACAGATTCAACACAACAAACTAGTATTTATAGTAAAACTTTTACTAGAGTTGAGTTGAAAGATAGAGTGATAGATACTATTACTTTTAATAAATTAGGTGATTATAGAGTGGAATTAAAAGCTTCACGTGCAAGAACCGAAAAATTAAAATTAAGTGATGATATTTATGACATTCCTACTATATTTACTGTATTGCCTTTAGATGTTCCTTTAACATATACAGGAGATGTTGTAGAATCCAATGCTGATGAAATTATAGTGTCAATAAGTCATAAACTGCAAACATTTACTGAAAATGTTTCAAGTAATTTTATTGTAGAAGTTGATGGTGTAGAAAAAACTATTGAATCTGTGGTAAGAAATTCTAATGGAACAAAATTAATTATAACTTTAGAAAATCCTTTAGTACCAGCAGATGCTTCTAAAGCTGTAACTATTTCATATGATGGTGAAAATGCAGCTCTTTTATCTTTTGATGAACGTTTATTAGAAGCTTTTGATAATCTACCAATCGAAGTATATGTTCCAACTCCTGTTGAGCAGCAAGGTGATGTAGTTGAACTAGAAGACCAAACAATTCAAATTGGTTTTGATACTGAAATGGATCCAAATTCATTTACAGATCCAACTTCTGGTTTTGAAGTATTGGTAAACAATGTAGTTTTTCCAATAGCAACAGTTAGTGCAGACTCTGCAGACTCAAGCATATTAAATATAGTTTTAACGGATCAAATTTATAGAACAGATGTAATTACAATTTCATATGATGGAACAGGGTCTATTTATGGATTGGGTGATGGAGCTGTAACACCTTTTTCTAATTTAACAGTAACAATGTACGAAGGAAATATGATTTTAGATAGTTCTTTTGAAGGTACACTTGGAGACAATTGGAAAGAGGGAGCAAGTGGTTCTGGCGCAGTAGTTGAGTTTAGTACAGAACAAGCTTTTGATGGTTTGCAAAGTGCTAAATTAGAAGATTCTAAACCACGTTTAGAAACCGTAGGCGGAGTTTTAAATTATGAAGCAGGTGTAACGTATTTAATTACCTATAGAAGATATATAGCTTCAGGTTCTGATATACAAGAAAATGTTTCTGGAGATAAAATTTGGTACGATTTAAGTACTGCAGTAACTCCTAGATGGCAAGCCCTTGGAGATCCAGTTCCGGCAACAGATACTTGGGAATATGTGGAAGTAGAAATTACTCCAGGTTCAGATTCTATGGGTAAAAACTTAAGGCTTCAACCTGTTCCAACTTCAGGTGTAGACTTTGTAGTATATTACGATGATTTTAGAATATTTAAAAAAGATGCTAGACCTTAATTATCATAAAGTTTAAGTTTAGAAAAACCTGCAATATTTATTGCAGGTTTTTTTTTTATGATTAATTCTAACATGATTTTTGCATTAATCTACAATAACACTATACAACAAACATTTGTGCTATTTTATTAGACATCTGTAAATCAATTGCATTATTAGAATAGCCATTTTTGTAGCAATTAAAAAATCGTAATTCATGAAACATATTAAAAAAACATTTCTAATTACATTAATTTTTGTTGTAAAAATTTCAGTAACAAGTTTTGCTCAAAATGTAGTGAAACCAAATATTCTGTATATAATTACTGATGATCAACGTAAAGATTCTAATGGGTATTATAATGAGATTGTAACAGGTAAAAAGGAAAGCCCACTTGGATATGTGGAATCACCAAATTTAGATGCTTTAGCAAAAGAAGGAACAGTATTTACAAAAATGTATTGTAATTCTCCTGCGTGTCAACCTTCAAGAACTAGTATTATTACTGGTAAATATCCTTTTAGAAATGGTGTTTATGGATTTGAATACCATCATAATCAACCAGATTTTTTTAATAAAATTATGCCAGAAGTTATGAGAGATAATGGCTATGAAACGGCTTTGTTTGGTAAAAACGGTGTGTATTTAAGAAAATTCAAACAAAAAACACCATTAAATTTTCATTATGAAAAAACGGTAGAAGCAACAAAAAGTTTACGTGATTTTGGTGTAACAGATTGGACAAATAAAGCCATTTGGGGAAAAGTAAATGGAAAATCTAAAAAATTAGATACTAGAGTAAATTTTTATTACCCAAACGGAGTAAATAAATCGTTTAGTAGATCTAAAAATCTATCTGCTGAAGACAAAAAAACAAAAGCTGAAGTTGAGAAAGAACTAGATATACTTTATGCGTACACAAGAACTAATCCAGATTTAATTATTGGTGGAGTAAACTCAATGCCGGCTGGTAAAACTTTAGATGGAAATATTTATAAAGAGTATTCAAAATATCTTCAGAATAAAGATAGTAATTATAAGTTGGAGAATGGAGAAGATTTTGAAGGAGCAACTTCTAGCAAACCAATATTTGTAAACTTAAGTTTTCACTTACCACACACACCGGTAATGCCGCCAAAAGAATTTAGAGATAGGTTTAAAAATAAAACATATAACATTCCTGAATTTGATAAAAAAGAAGTGGAAAAACTTCCAAAACAAATGCAAGATTTATATAATAAATTAAAAATTGATGGATTGTCTTATAAAGATATGCAGCAAGCAATTAGAGATTATTATGCTTTTTGTGCATATGGAGATTATTTAATTGGTAAAGCAGTAAAAGAGTTTAAAACATATTCCAAAGTAAATAATAGACCGTATGTAATTTTATATGTTTGTGGAGATCATGGTTGGCATTTAGGCGAAAATGGAATTGAAGCAAAATTTACACCTTGGGAAATGTCTACACACACATCAGCTATTGCAGTTTCATCAGACAAAAAGCTATTTCCAGCTGGAAAAATATATCAAGATTTTACCGAATATGTAGATATTATGCCTACAATATTATCAGCCGGAGGTGTTAATATTTCTTCAAATGAATATAATTATCTAGATGGATATAATTTAGCAGAAGTTCATAATAATAAAAAATTAAAAAGAGAATATATACTTGGAGATTTTAATCATGTTGCTGGTCCTAGAGCATACATTAGAACTGAAGATTTTGCCTTTTCAATGCAAACTAGAGAATCTAGAAAAAAACCTGGAGGAAAATTAAAACCAAACGTAGCTATTAAATGGGGATTAGAAGCACCAAGAGAAGATGTTTGTTTAGCATTGTACGATTTGCGTGTTGACCCTTTAGAAAGAAATAATGTGGCAAATAATAAAAGTTACATAAAGTTAGCGGATTGGTTTAGAAATAAATTAGGAAATATTGTATTGGGAGATGGTAGAGTTGAATGCGATTGGAGTCAAAAAAACGTTTTTGATGTTTCAAATTTTGCTAAAGGAGCGGATAATAAAAAAATTGAAATTCCTAAAAAGATAATTCCAAAAGTTTAACTAAAAATAATCATATGTACTAGAAAAATGGTTTTTTCTAGCATTAAAATAAGTATTACAGCATTAATTTAGCACCATTACTAAATTACTTTAAAGTAATGGAGTATAGAATTTGTAATGAAACTAGTAATAAAAAGAAAAAAGATACTAAAATGAAATACAACAAATTAAATTTTGTTTTAACAGGGATTATGGCTTTAGGGTTATGTACCTTATTAACTGCACAAACTAAAAAATACGAAAAAAATTGGGAATCTTTAAAAAAAGTTAATGCAACTCCAGATTGGTTTTTAGATGCTAAATTTGGAATATATGCACATTGGGGACCAGTTTCTGAAGCATTTGAAGGAACAGATCCAGAAAAAAATTATAGAGGTTGGCATGGAATGATTATGTATAGTGATGGAAAAATTGTACCAACACATAATGGCAAACCAAGTAACAACTATGTTCACCATAAAAAGAAATATGGTAATCCTAAAAAATACGGTTATAAACACATAATTGAACAATTTGATCCTTCAGGATTTGATGCTGAAAAATGGGCTGAATTGTTTGCTAAATCAGGAGCTAAATTTGCGGGTCCTGTTGCTATGCATCACGATAATTTTGCAATGTGGGATAGTAAAGCAACACGTTGGAACTCTATGAATTATGGAGGAATTGATCCTTCAGCTGGTTTAAAAAAAGAGATAGAAGCTAGAGGTATGAAATTTATGGCTTCGTTTCATCATGCATTTACATGGAAATATTTTGCACCTGCGCATGCACACGGAAATATAGATGTAAAAGATTACGATTTATATACAAGTCCTCACTCTTTAGAATCTAATACGCCAGATGAAAGATTTTATACTGAATGGTGGGCAAAACTTAAAGAATATATTGATGTTTATCAACCAGATTTAATTTGGTTTGATTGGTGGTTAGAAAATATGACAGAAGAATGTAGACAAGAGTTTTTGGCTTACTACTATAATAAAGGTTTAGAATGGGGTAAAGAAGTTGGAGTTGCTTATAAAGAAAGTACTTTTCCAATAGAAACAGCAATAAAAGATTATGAACGAGGAAGACCAAACCAACCAAAAAATCCGGCTTGGCTTACAGATACTTCTCCTGGAGCTTGGTTTTATAGACCAGGTGCGAAATTTAAAACTCCAGATCAGTTAATAGATATATTAGCAGATATTGTTGCTAAAAATGGTTTAATGTTATTAAATGTACCACCAAATCCAGATGGAACAATACCACCTGTTATGGTTAATTTATTAGAAGAAATGGGAGCTTGGTTAAAAGTGAACGGAGATGCTATTTATGGTACTAGACCTTGGACAGTTTTTGGTGAAGGTCCAACACGTTTGCCTGAAGGTGGACACAAAGTTGAAAAAATTAAAATTGCATATAAAAATACTGATATTAGATATACAAAAAAGTCTGATAAAGAGTTTTATGCAATTGTTTTAGATACTCCACAAGATGAAATAGTAATGAAGACTTTAAGCACAGAAATAGGCGTTCTAAATTCTAAAATAGTGAACATTGAATTATTAGGAAGTAAAGAGAAATTATCTTGGGAAAGAAATGAAAGAGGTTTGGTAATTAAAACTCCAAAAGTATTGCCAACTAATTATGCACATGCTTTTAAAATTGTTTTAGAAGGTTATGTTGAAAATAATATTGGTGGAGCGGTTGATGCTCATAAAGATTAAAGTAAAGTAGTTTTTATATTAGATTGATTGAAAAAAGGTTTGGATTTTATATCCAAACCTTTTTTTGTATGTAATGTTTTTTATATTGCTTTTAACTATTAGAATTTTTATCTCTAATGTATTTGCTTGGTAAAATTCCAAACTGATTTTTAAAGCATTTAGAGAAGTATGAGGCTGTATTAAATCCAGTCATATACATAATTTCTTTTACAGATAAATCGCTTTGTTCTAGAAGTTGTACAGCTCTTTTTAAACGTACGCTTCTAATAAATTCACTACATGAAAGACCTGTTAATTCTTTAATTTTTAAGTATAAGCCACTTCTACTAATACTTAATTCTTTTACCAGTAGTTCAACACTAAAGTTAGTATCCATCATATGTTTTTCAACAATTTCGGTAGCCTGAAGAAGGAATTTAGTTTCGTTTGATTCTACTTCAATAGTTCCAGGTTCTATATTTACCTCTCTGTTAAAGCGTTTTCTTAATAGTTCTCTAGTAGATAGAATATTATTTAACCTTAATTTAAGCACTTCAATTTCAAAAGGTTTTTTAATATAAAAATCTGCACCTGTTTTTAAACCTTCAATTTCTTTTTCTTTGGAAATTGCAGCAGTTAGCATTACTAAAGGTATATGGCTTGTATCGTTTGTGGTTTTAAGTTTATTACATAATTCAACACCATCCATAATTGGCATCATAAGATCTGTAATAATAATAGTAGGAATGTATTTTAATGCCATTTCAAAACCTTGTTCACCATTTTCAGCTTCGTAAATATGAAAATCTTCTCCAAAACTTTTTTTAATCAAAGCTCTAATATCTTTATTGTCATCAACTACAAGTAAAACTGGGAGTTTAGATCTAGATTTAGAAATATTTTTATCAACCAAATCGTCAATAACACCTATTGCTTGAGATTCTTGTTCTAGGGTGCTTAAAAATAAATTGTCTTTTGAAACTTCATGAATGTCAGAAACTTCACAGTTTTCATAATAAACTTTATCTTTTGGTAAGCAAACAAAAAATGTACTTCCATTTTTAGAATCACTTATTACTGAAATACTTCCTTTATGCAGTTCTACCAAGTTTTTTACAAATGAAAGCCCAATTCCTGTACCTTTCTCACTTATCTTATTTTTGTCTATTTCAGTATAATATCGTTCAAATATATGTTTAATTCTATGTTCAGGTATTCCAGGTCCAGAATCTTTTATTTTTATAACAATACATTCCGACTTGTTAAATGGAAAAGTTACTTTTTCTAAAGTCTCGAAATCTTCACCTTCAATTATTTCTACAGAAATTTTACCATTATTAGGTGTGAATTTAAAAGCATTTGAAAGTAAATTATTTACAATTTTTTCTAAAGCGCTCCCATCAAACCAAGTTAAAATAGATTTTTGTTTTGAAGATATTTTAAAGTTAATTTGATTTTTATGGCTTAAAAATTGAAAAGGTTCACATATTTCTTTTATAAAATCAACAATGTTGTTTTTGCCAATTACCAATTTCATTTTACCTTTTTCCATTTTTCTGAAATCTAGTAATTGATTCACAAGGCGTAATAGGTAATTTGCATTTTTTTCCATGATACCTAGTTGCTCCACAGTATCTTTTATTTGAAGCTTTTGACCTTTACTTTTTAGATAGTCTATTGGTCCTTTAATTAGGGTTAATGGAGTTCTTAATTCGTGTGAAATATTTGTAAAAAATTCTAATTTTAATCTATTTATTTCTTCGTATTTCTCTTTTTCTAAGTGTTCTAATTCTAAATCATATTTTTTTGAAGTACTTATAACTGTAAACTTTCTAAAGGCAAATAATAGCCCTAAGATTAATAAAGCATAAATTGCTTTAGCAAAATTAGTAGCCCAAAATGGAGGAGTTATTGTTATGTTTAACTTGGCAGGAGTTTTATCCCATAAACCGTCATTATTTGAGGCTTTTACTTTTAATGTATAATTACCAGGGCTAACATTGGTATAGTTGGCAAATCTTCTGGCGGAAGTTGTGTAATTCCAATCTTGGTCAAAACCAACAAGTTTATATGCGTATTCATTTTTTTTAGGAGCTGCAAAGTGTAATGATGTAAATTCAAAGGCAAAACTATTTTCATTGTATTTTAATTCTAGCTCTTTTTTGTTGTTTATCGTTTTGTCAAGTAGAATTCTACCGTTAAATTTTTCATTAACTTCTATTGGTTTATTAAAAACAGAAAAATTTGTAATGGCTGTCTCGGTTTCATGGATATTGTTTTTAATACTATTTGGGGAAAATATAGTAAATCCGTTTACACCACCATAAACTAAATCGCCATTTTTTAATTTAAAGCAAGCAATTTCACTAAACTCATTATTTTGTAAACCATCATTAATGTCATAGTTTTTAAAGGTTTCTTTTTTAGGATTGAATTTAGAGATTCCACGGTTTGTGGAAATCCATAAATTTGAATTGTCATCTTCTAAAATTCCTTTAATAGCATTACTTGGAAGTCCTTGTTTTGTAGTGTATCTTTTAAAAGTACCCTTTTTGTTATTTTTTGAAGGTATGTATTTATTTAATCCACCGCCTAATGTTCCTATCCATAAAGTTCCATTTTTGCTTTCAAAAATATCGAGTATATAATTAAAACTAATACTTGTTGAATCTTTTGGTATGTTTTTGTAGGTTTCAAATTTTGGAATGTCTTTTTCAATCTCATTTGGCTTAAGTTTTGAGAGACCTCCTCCAGTAGCAAACCAAATATTTCCTTTTTTATCTTCTAAAATATCTCGTATAATGTTATTTGGTAAGCTAGATGGTTCATCAACTATGTTTTTAAAAATATTTTTTTTAGAACTGTTATTTAAAGTTCTTTGTACCCCATTATTGTAGGATCCCAGCCACAAATTATTTTTTGAATCTTGAAGAATGGAAAATATTCCAAAAGGAGAGTTTTCAACATTCTTAAAGTCACTTTTTGATATGTTTTTTTGAGGATCAGTAATGTCAACTTCAACAAGTTTTCTTCCAGAACTTAAACCAATTAAAACTTTTTTTCTATCCTTATCTTTGATTTCTGAAATTGTAAAAGATCTAGATAATGATTTGAAGTTTTTAAAATTATTAAAATTTCCAGAATCTTTTGATTTTAGGAGTAGGTTTAATCCGCTAGATTGAGTTCCTATCCATAAATTACCGTTACTATCTTCAAAAATAGATCGAATTTTACTTTCAGATAAGTTTCCTTTATCTGGGCCAGATTTTATATTTTTAAATTGTTTTTTTTCTGTATTTAAAATGTTTATTCCGCCACCATTAGTTCCAATCCAAATAATTCCAGTTTTATCGATAAAAACAGACTTAATTACATTTTGGCTTAAACTACTTTCATTTTTTAAGTTATGTGAAAATTTATTTTCAAGTTTTGGAATTGAATACTTTCTAGAATTTGAAAATTTTAAAAAACCTGTTGTAGTTCCTACCCATATATTATTTGATCCATCAAGAATCATTTCTGTTACAGATGAAGAATTAACCAATCGGAATTCTCTATTTTTTTTGTTTAAAGGATAACTAAAAAAACCATTTTGGGATCCTATTAATAAATTATGAAAACGATCTTCTATAATGCTATTTATTGTAGAGCTAAATAAATCAAGTTTAATATCTAATTTTTCAAGAACAAAATTTTTATTAGAATCTATTACTTTAAAAAGACCTTGAGAAGATCCAATCCAAATTGTGTTATTACTATCTTCAAAAAAAGATTTTATTACGAGTCTTTTATTTACAGAAGACTTGGTGATTTTAATTTGAAAATGTTGAAAATTTATTGAATCAATTGGTTTATTTAAATCTACTACGTCAACTCCATTTGGAGTTCCAATCCATAGTTTATTACCACTATCAATAAAAAGTGAGTTTATAATGTTACTACTTATGCTGTTTTCTTTTTTTGGTTCATGAACAAAATGTTGAAATTCTTCGGTGTTTTTATTAAGAAAATTTAATCCATGTCCTGTAGTTCCAATCCATAAATTATCATTTTTATCACCAACAATATCCCATATTAAATTGCTATTTATACTTGTAGGGTTGTTAGATTCGGGAACATAAGTGGTGAAATTATAGCCATCAAATTTATTTAAGCCATCATGGGTGCCAAACCACATAAAACCTTCCTTATCTTGATATATACTATTGACATCATTTTGAGACAATCCATCCTCAGTAGATAAATGTTCAAATTTATAATTTTGAGAAAAGGTTATAAAACAATGTAAAATTATAATAAGAGAAAAGGCCTTTTTTATATACACAGGAAACAATATTTAATAATCAAACAAAAATACTAATAATAAAGAATATTTGTTAAAAATGCAATGTACTAATTTTGAAATTATTGGTAAGATAGTTTAAAAAAAAGAGGACAACAATTTGTTGGCCTCTTTTTAAGTTTTTAGTTGAATTTGTTACTTGGTACTTTAACTTTTTCCTGTTTTTACTTTGCTATCTCTAGTTTGGTTGTACTTTTCAAATAGCTCTTTTACTTTATTTTGGTATTTAGGATTATTAATAAGGTTTTGATTCTCATTTTCAGAGATGTTTTTGTTAAGATTAAACAAAGCAAATGGAGTTCTCTTTTTAAAAGTTTTATCTTTTTTATCAATCTGAATAATCAATTTCCATCCATTTTCAGTAATCATAACTTGTTTTCCTGTCCCACTTTGTGTAATTAAAAATGGGTGAGGTTCAATATCTTTAGCATCTAGTAAAATAGGCAATAGGTTTGAAGAATCCATAGCTTGGTTTTCTTCAATATTTTGGTTGGTTAAATTAGCTAGCGTAGCCATAATATCAATTCCTAATATTGGAGTGTTAGATACCGTATTCGCTTTAATTTTACTTGGCCACCAAGCAATAAAAGGAACTCGTGTTCCACCTTCATACATTTGATTTTTTCCACCTCTATAAATATCACTTGATTTATGTTTTGAGGCCATAGTTTTTTTAATCAATAAACCTCCATTATCTGATGTGAAAATGATTAACGTATTGTCATAAATTCCTTGTTTTTTCAATGTTTGAACCATCATCTCCACTTGAATATCTAATTCTTTCACCATATCTAAATGGCTAGATGGAGTAGTGCCTGCAATTTTGGTTCCATTCAATTTTTTTGAAGGTGTATGTGGTTTGTGAACTGCTTGAGAGCAATAATACATAAAGAAAGGCTCATTTGTTTCACTATTTTTTTCAATAAAATCAACAGCTTTGTTAATTAGTAGTGTTCCAGCATTGTGTGGATCCCAATTACTATCTCCTAAACCTTCTTTTTTATCTAATTTAAAGCCAAGGTTACTTGCGTATTTTTGAGTAATTAGAACAATTTCTGAATCTTCTTTTAAAGGAGCCATTACACCGTTTTCATATACGGCATAAGGTTCTGCTTGAATTCCTGCAGGATACATAAAACTGTAATCAAATCCATTTTGCACAGGACCTCTGTCAATAACTTTACTTATATCTACATCAGTTTCATGCTCTTTTCTTGGGCTTTTATAAACTTCATTTGGATTGTCTTTTCTTGCGAAATCCATTCCAAATCCCCATTTCCCAAAAAAGGAAGTTTTGTAACCAGCTTGTTTCATTAGTTTACCTAAAGTTAATTGGTTTTTTTCAATAGGAGAAGGTTGGTAACAACCCCAAACACCTGATGGAGCATAACTTCTGTAGCAATGGTTTCCTGTCATTATTGCATAACGAGTAGGAGCGCATAAAGCAGCTGGAGAATGTGCGTCTGTAAAAATTTTACCTTCTTTAGCTAATTTATCTATAGTTGGCGTTTCAACAATAATATTATTAGAATGGATTCTTCTATAATGTGAAATGTCTCCAGAACCTATATCGTCAGCTAAAATTACGATTACATTAGGTTTACTTTCGGCTTCGCTCAATGCAAGTTCTTGTGAAAATAGGGTTGTTGAAATTAATACAACACCCAAAATTAATAGTTTTTTAAAATTCATTATTTAAGTTTTAACCAGTTTAAATTTACAGCTTTTTCTGAACCCCAATCAGATTTAAAAACAACTACAATATTTTGAATTCCAGTTACTTTTTCAGTAAGTTCGGTTTCTATAGTTTTCCAAGTGCTCCATCCTCCAGTATATTCAATAGGAAATGTTGCAATTAATTTTCCTTTTGGGTTTCCTAAATGTATTTCAAAGCTACCTATACGTTGGCCGCTAGCCACACGAGCTTCGATTTTTGTTGCTTCTCCATTACCAAAATCAACCTTATTAAATTGAACGGAACTCATCATTTTAGTATCACAAACCATCCAACCATTTGGCTCATTCTCTCCACCAACAAATGCAATATTAGCTTTTGAAATTTCATTGTAACGATCAATTTGAATAGTGTCACCTACTTTAGGAATCCCAATACCTCTTATAGTAGGTTTTACTTTTTTTATGGTTCCATCTTTTTTAAAAGTTATATAATCTGCTCGCATTGAACGTAATTTGTTATAACCACTTATATCCCACCAGTGATAAAACAATATCCACTCACCGTTATACTTTACAATGGAATGATGATTGGTTCCGTTTCCAATATTGTCCATTATTTTTCCTTGATATGTAAAAGGTCCTAAAGGGTTTTTAGCTGTAGCATAACCAATAGTATAACCTTCATCTGGAAAAACGTGCGCAAATGTAAAATAGTAAATACCATCTTTTTTAAAGGCGAAAGAACCTTCTTTGTAACCGGCAGGTAAACCTTCCACTTTTATTGGTTTTGCACTAATTTCTTTCATGTTATCTTTTAAAGGAGCTACAAATAATTCTTTTCCTCCTCCAAAGTATAAATAACCTTTTTCGTTGTCATCAATAAATAAACCTGGATCAATTCCACTTACACCTTCAATATAACTTTTCTCCCACTTAAACGGACCAGTTGGATTTTTTGACGTTCCTACACCAATTCTTCTAAACGAAGAACCATCTTTTGGTTTTGCAGGAAAGTAATAATAATAAGTGTCACCTTTTTTAATGCAATCTGGAGCCCACATTGCAAAAGTATCTTTGTCTCCCCAAGGCACATCGTTTTCTTTTAATATCCAACCATGATCTTTCCATGTAGAACCATTTTCTAATGAAAAAGCGTGATAACCAGGCATACAAAAACGAGGAAATTCTTTTTCTCTACCTGCAGGAGGATAGGTGTCACTTGAAGGGTAAACATATAATTTTCCATCAAAAACTCTGGCTGTTGGATCAGCCGTAAACATATGTGTAACTAGTGGGTTTTGAGCAATACAAACCTGAATAACAAATAGGAGTGAGGCAAGAATCGATAATTTTTTCATAAATTATTGTTTAATAATTTTAATATTTTTTGAAGTTTGAAGCGTTTCAACAGAAAGTATATAAATACCATTAGTTAAGTTAGATGTATTTAATTCTATTTTTCCATTTGAAACATCATATTTTTTCGAAAACACTAAAGTTCCTAGGTTCGAAATTAAATTTACAATAGCTGTTTTACTTTGGTCAATACCTAAATCAATAGTGAAATTATCTTTAATTGGGTTTGGGTAAGCAATAATTTCACTACCAATGTATATTTGTTTTTTATATACTCCTTGGCATTCTTTTTCTGCTTTAATTTCAATACTATTACTTCCGTTTATCAATGGTAATTCAATAAAAGCGTTTGTTGAAGTATATGCTTTGTTATTAATAGTGATATAGTAAGTTTCACTTCCTTCTAAATTTAAGTTGATAGATTTTGCTGTTTCATTCACTTTTGATGAAACTTTTAAAGCAGCTACTTCAGGAATAATTACCGTAAAGCATTGTTTATAATCTGGTATTTCAGTTAAGGTAATACAAAGTTCATGTTCACCTGGTGCTAAATTTTCAAAAGATGCATTTTGGTTAAAAGTTTTACTTAAACTTAAATCTTTAATAGTAGCTGTATAATTAAGATTTTGGTTAGTGGCAATAGTTACCATTCCATTATTTTGATTGTTACAAGTTTCTCCAATAGTTTGAATTGAAAAATTATCGCTTCCAATTTTTACAACTTCTTCACTTCTTTCTATATTTTTACTAAAAGAAAACGCTTGTAAAGTTAAACTACTTACATGTCCTCCTGTATCTGGAAAATTGATAGAAATAGCATTATTAGTTTGTAATAAATTATATGGAAATTCAATTTCTAATACTCCAAAAAATTCATCTCTTCCATGTTGATCATTTCCTCTCCAATTGGTTGGAACCTCAATTTCAGTATTGTTTATTTTAATAGTTGGGTTTAAGGATTTTCCGTGATCTCTCCCAACACCTAAACGTAAAATTGCTTCTCCGTTTGTTGAAGTAGTTACACCGTTAATATTAAAGTTAATTTCCTGATTTGCAGTAATAGGTTTTAAATAAGTATCAGCAAAGTATTTTGTTTCATTTGAAGTTTCTCCAATGGCAATATTTTTATCAAAGGTATATTCTAAAATAATGGTTGCTTCTCTTCCAATATTAATTCTGTCAATAGGCGTTGTAATTGTTGATTCATCTAACGCAGGAACTCCGTTGTTTTCAGCGTGAAGATGTTTTATTAAAATACTTTCAATTGTAGCATCACCCAATCCTTTTAAACTTAAATCTACAGTTCGTGCTTCATGATGCATGTTGTTAATGATTACATAAGCTTTATTGTCATTTACATAAGTATCAATTTGAGTGTCTAAATTACTTGCTTTTGTGTCGACTCTAGTTCCATTTACATTTGCCCAAAGTTGGTAGAATTTTACAATTTCAGTATACACCCATTCATCACCTGTTTCGCCTTCTAGTTCCTTTTTTTGTCTAAATAATCTATGTGCATATTTAGCATCTGGATCTTGAGTGCCTGATGGACTCCACCAATTTGCTTTTAAAAGAATAAAAGGTAAAGCTTGGTCAATTACATCAGGTCTTTCTAAAAACTGCATAATCATAGTAGAGAACGAACGTAGGTTGTGCCAATCTCTTTCTTTAGTATATAGTTCACCTTCAGTATTTAAACAACCATATTCCGAAAGGCAAAAAGGTTTTACTTCTCCTAATTTTAAATACTCGTAATGTTCTACCATATCTAAAATAGCTTCTACATTACTACCGGCGCGGTACTGACCTTCGTCTTGTTTTTGAACGTTGTCATATAAATGCAATGAAAAGAAATCCATTTCTTCACCAGCAATATCGATAAATGTTTTCCAGTTGTTTTCCCAATGTTGAAAATCTGATGCTTCGTATGCTGGATGCGCAGCACTATAACCACCCACTTTAGCAGTAGGATTTAATTCTTTAATTCTTTCTGAAACTACTCTATACATTTCTGAAAGATTTTCTCTTGTAGTTCCTAAACTATTTGCTTTTACAAAAGGCTCGTTCATCACTTCAATATATGTAGGTAATGGTTCACCAGTTGTTCCTCCATTACCATGAAAATATTTAAAATAATTAGCAAAAAATTCTGCTAACGGAGCATAACCTTCTTTTGCCATAGTCCATTTTGCACCATTAGGTCCAATTTCATTTTCTCCATTTGGATACATTCCCTCTTGTCCGCCAATCATATAGCGACTAATTCTATTTTCGTATTTGTGTTGGCTAGTGTTGTTTATATAGTTGGTAATAGCTGTGGCTCCTTTAGATTGTAAATAACTAATACTTGGCCATCCAGGTTTGTCAGGATCTTCTTCACAGATAGATAAATTCCAAGGTAAACTACCGTTATTTCTACCTAAATAAGTATCAAAATCTTCTAGAAATTCTCTTTGATATTCATCACTTGGCCACTCACTATCATTAATACCGGCATGAACCATTAGATATTTTGATCGGTCAAGTTCTGAAACTCCACCAACTGAATGTTTTACATCTAAATTAATATCAACAATATCTTGCGCTATTATTGATGTATGGCTAACAATGAATAACGTAAAAGCGGTTAATGTGGATTTAAAAAAAGTATTCATAGCATGTATTAATTTTTTATAATTTTTAATCGTTTTGTTGAATGTTCAGTTTTAATTTCAAGCATGTAAATACCATTATTTAAGTAATTTGTATCCACAGTAATTTTACCATTACAAATTTACTTTATCAAGAACAGTGAATTATTAACAAATGATTAATAGAGTATAACTAATGAGTTTTACTAGTGTTCACCTAGCCAATCAAGAAATAAGTTGGGCCAATTATTCAATGGTTTTTTAGTTTCTGCAAAAGCAAATCCATGACCACCAAACGGATAAATGTGTAGTTCTACAGGGATATTTTTTTTAGTTAGTGCTTGGTAAAATAAAATGGAGTTATTTACAGGAACTGCTTTGTCATCTGTAGCATGGACTAAAAATGTTGGAGGTGTGTTTTCTTTTACTTGTAGTTCATTTGAGAAATGCTTTTTTAAACTATCTGTTGGGTTTTTACCTAGTAAATTAAATCTTGATCCGTTATGTGTAATTGAATCTCTCATGGATATTACAGGGTAGATAAGTCCCATAAAATTAGGTTTTGCTGAAACACTATCTATTGTATCTGATTTAGTGTAAATAACTTCGTTAAAATGTGTTCCTGCAGTGGAAACTAAATGACCTCCAGCTGAAAATCCTAGCAGTCCAATTTTGGTAGAATCAATATTCCATTTTTCTGAATTGAATCTAACAATTCTAATAGCTCTTTGAATATCTTGCAATGGAGCTTTATGTTTTTCTATTATAGATTTAGATTTTGGTAATCGATATTTTAATACAAAAGCATTAATTCCTTTAGAATTTAGCCAAGTTGCAAATTCAGTACCTTCGTATTCGAATGAAAGATTTCCGTAACCACCTCCAGGGCAAATAATAACTGCTTTTTTTGTGTTTAAGCTATCTGGTGTTAAAAAAACAGAAATTGATGGGTTTTGAACATTCGAGATATGTAAAATACGATCTCTTTTAGAAATTTCTTTTTCTGAAGAAGAAATTTGATTTGGAACTGTTTTCCATAAAGGAATAATTTCTTGACTATAATTGTATAAATGAACGAATGTGATAAGTAGTATGGTTAGAATTTTTTTCATTTTCAAATTTAAATAATTAAAAAAGCCTTAAAAAATATTTTCAAGGCCTTTTATAAATTAATATAGAGAATTATTAAATTATCTTTTTGGTGTTATTTTAAATGAAAAAGCATGCTTACCAACTTTAGAAGGTAATTTAATTGTTAGTGCTTCATCTTTTTTTGTAAATTCTAGATTACCTTCGTTCCCAAGCATTTGAATAGACTCAATATCTGAAGTAAATAATTTATTACCTTCTTTTAAAGAACGAATATTCAATTCTTTACCTTCTGGCCAATCTAAAACAATTGCATATAAAACGTCTCCTTTAGTTGTGAAACGAATATCTTTTGCTGTGTTATCAGCATTTTTTTCTTCGCTTAAATGTCCTTCAACAACTTCAGCATCACCTTCACCATAAATTTCAAAAGTTCTTGTTCCATAAATAGCTTCACCATTTACTTTTAACCATTGTCCCATTTCTAATAAACGTTCTTTTACTGGCTCTGGAATTGTTCCGTCCGCTCTTGGAGTAATGTTTAATAAAACTGCTCCATTTTTGCTAACAACATCCACTAAAAAGTCAATAAGTCTATTGGTAGATTTGTATTTTGGATCATCGATGTGACACCAAGCTTTCCAATCAATAGAATCATCTGTTAACCAAGGGAAATCTTTCTTTTCACTCATTCTAGCACGTTCTAAATCATAGACTGCAGAACCTTCAGCAAAATCGTAAAATTTATATGTAGAAACTACTTCTTGGTTATTTTTTGCTGCATGATTGTAATAATATTCTAAAAACTCTTTTCTATGTTCTTCGCTAATTACATCCATTTTATTGTCGAACCATACTAAATCTGGATTGTATTTATTGATAATTTCTTTTAAACGGTTTAACCATTCATCGTTAAAAGCTTTATCAGCAACAGGATAATAGCTTTGATCACCATTATCTAATTGATGTTTGCTTTTTGGCATTTTATTGTCACCTTTTTTTAGTTTTGGACCATATAATCCAGCGTATTTTGGATCTGAAGCATCTGTTGTTTCATCCCAAGTTGGATACCATCCAAATAACCATTGACGGTGGAAAGTGGCAATAAATTTCATGTCTCTTTTACGAATTTCTTCAGATAATTCACCCATAATATCTCTTTTAGGCCCCATATCTTTAGCATCCCATTCGGTTAGAGCACTATCCCACATGGCAAAACCATCTGCGTGTTCTGAAACTGGTCCAGCAAATTTAGCACCAGCTTTTTCAAATAAGTCTGCCCATTCAGCTGCATCAAATTTTTCAGCTTTAAACATTGGTATAAAATCTTTATAACCAAATTTGTCTAGTGTTCCATATGTTTTAACATGATAATCGTATATTTTATGAGCTTTACCATTTCTAGCTTCAGGATTATTTGCATTTACATACATCCAGTGAGCGTACCATTCAGTTTCATGAGCAGGTACAGA
Source organism: Lutibacter sp. TH_r2 (assembly GCF_033101135.1). Classification (NCBI taxonomy): domain Bacteria; kingdom Pseudomonadati; phylum Bacteroidota; class Flavobacteriia; order Flavobacteriales; family Flavobacteriaceae; genus Lutibacter; species Lutibacter sp. TH_r2. The sequence continues at coordinate 232,588 of NZ_JAWMPV010000001.1, read as the reverse complement.
ATATGGTCCCCAATGGCAGTAGATTCCAAATTTTGCATCTAAAAACCATTCAGGTGTTTTATGTTTTTTTAATGATTCCCAATCAGCTGTAAATTCAGGAGTTTCTGTTTTTTTTGTTTCATCTTTTTTTGATTCATTACAAGATGTTATAAAAAAGATAGCAGCTATTACTGTTAGCAGTTTTGTATAATGTTTATAATTCATGTTACTGATTTTTTGGCTAAAATAGATTAGTTGAACGTGCTAGAGTATAACAAATGGATTAATTTCTACCACATTTATATTTCATAAATAAAATATGTATTTACATATAAACTATTTCCAGTTGCTTAATTCGAATGCATTAAACCATATTCCTTTATTTCCGTTTCCGTTAAAATTGACTATTACAGGATTTATTCCGTCGGATTCAATTATAATTTCTGAAGTTCCAGGTAAATCCCATTGCATTTGTTTTCCTTCTGTAACTTTTGAAATTACTTTAACTTTATTAATAGAAGCTTTTGAGGTTACAATAACTTGTTTTTCATAAGGTAATTTATGAATTTGTAGTTTTTGCATTTTCTCTTTATTTGGATCCATTAAATCTGAATTGGTTCTTGGTGCGTGATGCCAACTTTTTAATTTAAAAATTCCTTTAGGAAGGTTTTTTAATTCTAAATTAAATCCTTCAGAATCTATTGAAATTATTCCGTCACCATATGCAAAACCATATTTTCCAATTACATTCATTTCACCTAACCAACGTATAACTCCGTTATTTGAGCCGTTTAAAATTTTGGCAGTTACACCTTTAAAGTTTTTAAATGAGTAACTGTTTTCACCTGTTTGGTTTCCGTTCCAAGCATTCCATCCAAATTGTAGTAATTGATCTTTAGCGCCTAAATCTACCCTTTCTGTGGTAAAATCGTAAATGGGTAATGCATGTTTTTCAATTTCATTTGTATTATTTTTAACTAGTGAAATTTTTGAGCTTGCAGATTTTAATCCTTTAGATTTTGCTGTAATTATAATTTCTCCTGTAGTTTTTCCAGCTTTAACTAATGCTGGAGCAACTCCATATTCAGTAAACATTGGATTTGCATTAATATTTGCATTGTCACCAATTATAGATGCGTCTCCTTTTACTGAAAATTTAATTTTTTCTTTAAAATCAGATACTATATTTCCATTTTTGTCAATTACTGTTGCATAAGCTAAAATTATATCGTTGTTATCAGCTACAAAAGTTCTTCCTTCTGAATCAATTTTTAATTCTAACGCATAGGCTTTTCCTGCTGTTGATTTTTTAGTTTCTAAAGTTTTTCCATTTTTAAAATGAGCTTTTGCAATTAAATTACCTTTTTCATATTTTATTTTTTTAAAATGAAATGGAGCATGATCTAAACCAACATAACTAGTATCTGCACTTGGTTTTGATTTTTCTATAAGTTTTCCATTTAATAATAATGAAACTTCAGGAGCATTGCTATATACCGTAACTTCTTCTATACCTTTTTTCCAATCTTCAACAATTTTTACAAAAGGTTCAGTTTTAAGTTCAGTTTTGTACCAATCTAATTCAGGTCTAGGATATCTAAAAATTGTCATCATTCCACTTCTGGTTCTGTCAACTTTATCTTTTGCTCTGGCATGTGTTGGATGAAAGGTATAATAGGCATGTGCTGTCCACGAAATAATTCCTGTCATTAATGGGTCTCTTTTATACGGAGCAACACCTGCAGGTCCATGTCTTCCTTCCATTGCAAACATTGGTTCAGTTCTATCCCAAATAAATGGTCCATATAACATATTTGCATTGATATCTGTTAATCCAGAAGTTTGCCAACCAGTCCAACGTGCGCTTTGAGAAGCGGTTAGTCGAGTTGGATCTTCTTGTTTTATAGTGTTATGAATTCTTGGAACATAACCTCTATGGTTTACACCAGCTCCCCACATAACAATTGAAGGGTGATTTCTATGATTTCTAACTAAAATTCTTGCAGCTTTTTCTAAATTATTCCACCACACATTGTTTTGAGAAATTGAAACCCAAGTTGGAGCTTCTTCATACACTAAAATTCCTAACTCATCACAAGCATCAATTAAAGCATTATCATGTGGGTAATGAGCTGTTCTAACCATGTTAAAACCAAACTCTTTAAACTGCAGCATATCTTTATAATGTAGCGAATTTGGGACTGCATCTCCAATATACGGAAATTGTTGATGACGGTTAGCTCCAATTAGTTTTATAGGTTTGTTGTTTAAAATGAAACCTCTGACAGGATCTAATTCAAATTTGCGTAACCCAATTTTATTTTCAACAAAATCTATTTGTTTATTGTCTATTTTAACAACACTATTTACTCTGTATAAATAAGGGTTTTCTGTATCCCAAAAATGTACATCATCTTCAAGACTTCCTATTTGGTTGAATTGGAATTCTTGTTGGCTTTTAATTTCTGAAGAATTAACTAGTTTTAGAACAACTAATCCTTCTTGGTTTATAATTCGAGTAATTAATTGGCATTCTACAGTTGTTTTATTTTCATTTTTTACTGAAGTTTTAATATTAATTACAGCATTTTTGTTTACCACATCAATAGTTGGTGTGGTAATATTTACTCCAGAATTTAATGTTTCCCAATTAAAAGTTACGTGAACAGGATTTGTTTCAACTAAATAAACATCTCTGTATAAGCCACTAAACTTAACATAATCAAAAGGACCTGGATCTGGTGGGATAACTTCATTTCTTCTATTATCAACTAATAAAGTTATTTGATTGTTTCCTTTATTTACAAAATTTGTAATATCAAAATGAAAAGGAGAGTAACCACCAACAGCAAATTGACCAACATGTTTTCCATTTACCCATAAGTCTGTAACCTGGTGTGCTCCTTCAAATTCAAGAAATATTTTTTTTGAGGTGTTATTTATTTCAATATTTCTTCTGTACCAACCAACTTCTCTATGAAAAATTAGTTGTGTTTTATCGTCTTCTAAACCATCTAATGTAAGTGAAGTTAGTTTTAAAGTATGTGGTATGGTTACTGATTCCCAATTAGAATCGTTAGTATTAACTTCATAATTTTTAGCTTCAGGATTTCCTAAATGAAATTTCCAATCTTGGTTTAAATTAAGTTTTGCTCTATCTGTTTTTGGGAATCCAAAAGGTAGATTTTGAGCAAAATTTTGATTGAGAATGAATGTAAAAATTAGAAGAAATTTAAAATGTTTAAAATTCATTTTATTGGAATTTAACAGTTGTTGAAATTGTTTTTGAAGCTCCTAAATCAGTACTTCTTTTGGAAGGTAAAGAGCCTCCAACATAAACAGTATAATCACCATTTCTAATTATTTCTTCTCCTTCAGTATTAAACTGATTAAAAGTTTCTTTTGTTAAATTAAATGTAACTGTTTTAGTTTCTCCAGCTTTGATAAACTCACGTTTAAATGATTTTAAATCGTAAATAGGATCTTTTGTTCCAGCTAAAGGAGAACTGATGTATAATTGAATTACTTCTTCAGAATCAATTTTTCCTGAATTTGTAATTTCAGCAGTTACTTTGTAATTGTTGTCGATTTTTAAATTTTTGTATTCAAATGAGGTGTAAGACAATCCAAACCCAAATGGATATAATGGTTCTTTACTCATGTATTTGTATGTTCTACCTTTCATACTATAATCTGTGTACGGAGGTAATTGATCTACAGATTTAGGGAATGTAATTGGTAGTTTTCCTGAAGGAGGTACATCTCCAAATAAAATATCAGCAACAGCATTTCCGCCTTCTTCACCAGGATACCAAACAAATAAAATAGCATCTACTAAATCGTGTAATTCTGGAATTGCAATTGGGCTTCCACCGGTTAAAACTAATACAATAGGATTTTTTGTTTTAGCTCTAATTTTTTTAACATAATCAATTTGATTTTGAGGTAATTTAATGCTTTTTCTATCTCCACGTGCATCAGATGCAATTGCTTCACCTTCTTCACCTTCTAATAAGCCTGAAATACCCATAACAGCAATACAAACTTCAGATTGTCCTGCTTCACCAGTAGACCAGTCGATTGGGTTTACATTGTTTCTAAAAGGTAAAACTCCTGATTTGTAGTTAATTGTTGTTCCTGGGCTAACATGGCTTACAATACCATCTAAAATTGTTTGAGTACTACTTGTTAAACCGTAATAGTTACCCAATAATACTTCTTGGCTTGAAGCATTAGGACCAACAACATACATTGTTCTTGCATTCTTTTTTAGCGGTAAAATGTTATTCTTGTTTTTTAATAGAACAATAGATTTTTGCGCAACTTCTTTTGCAATTTGTCTATGTTTGTCAGAGTCAATTACTTCGGCAGAAATATTGTCGAAAGGGTTTGTTCCAATTGGGTCAAACATTCCTAATTTAAACCTAGTTAATAAACTTTCTTTTAAACGTTGGTTAATTAACTCAATAGTTATTAATTTTTGATCTAAAGCGCTTTTTAATACTTGGTAAACATTACCGCAGTTTATAGTTGTTCCACTTTTTAAGGCTAATGCTGCAGATTCTTCAGCGGTTTGTGTTACTTTATGAAATCTGTGAAAATCACTTATAGCTCCACAATCTGAAACTATGTATCCATCAAATCCCCAATCTTTTCTTAAAATGTCTTGTAACAAATATGGACTTCCACAACAAGGCTCACCTTGTGTTCTGTTATAAGCGCCCATTACACCTTCAACTTTTGCTTCTGTAACTAAAGCTTTAAATGCAGGAAGATATGTTTCAAATAAGTCTTTTTTACTTACAACAGCATTAAATTCGTGTCTAAATTCTTCAGGTCCAGAATGTACTGCGTAGTGTTTTGCACAGGCAGCAGCTTTCATATATTTGGAATTAGTTCCTTGTAAACCTTTTACAAAGTTTACGCCAATTCTGCTTGTTAAAAAAGGATCTTCTCCATAGGTTTCTTGACCACGACCCCAGCGTGCATCTCTAAAAATATTAACATTTGGCGACCAGAAGGTTAAACCAGCATAACGATTTCTATTTCCAATTTTTATGGATTCGTTGTATTTGGCTCTAGCTTCATCTGAAATTGCAGTTCCAACCTTTAAAATTAATTCTTCGTCGAAAGTTGCTCCAAAAGCTATTGCTTGTGGGAATACGGTTGCTCTACCATTCCTTGCAACTCCGTGTAAAGCTTCGTTCCACCAGTTGTATTCTAGAATGTCTAAACGCTCAATAGGAGGGCAGATGTCTAATAATTGCGATGTTTTTTCTTCCAAAGTCATTTCAGCAATTAGTAAATCAACTCTTTCTTCATTTGAAAGTGAAAGGTTATCCCATTTGAATTTTATTTCATGGGGAATTTGTTCTGTTACGTTGTTATTTTTATCGGTTTTACAACTGGAAAAAATAAGTGTGATTGCACAGAAAAAAATAAAGGTGTTTATACTGAACTGGGTTAAAGGTTTTTTCATGATATTTAGTTTAAAAAAAAAGTACATTTATAAAAATAAATGCACTTTTTTAAATCAATATAAAAAAATTAAAGTGTAAACTCTAATGAAAATGCGTATTCACAAGGTTTTTTATTTGGAAGTTTTACTTCTAAATAATCATTGTTTTGGTTAAATTTTAAATCATCGTCACTTCCTAAAAGGCGTAATTTTTTAATAGATAAATTTTTAGAGTACTCTGAATTTTTACCTAAAGTTTTAATTTTCACAATCCCATCTGCAGGCCAATCTAGAACAATTGCGTAAAGTTTACCATCTTTTTGAGTAAATCTAATGTCTTCAGAAGATAAATCTTTGTTATTTCCTTCAGAATGGTGACCTTTTTTCACTTCAGTTGGGCCTTCTCCAAAAGTGTCCCAATATTTAGTGTCGTAAATAGCATCACCATTTACAGTTAACCATTCTCCAATTTGAAGTAAAATTTCTTTTTGGTCTTCAGGTATAGTTCCATCAGATTTTGGACCTACATTTAAAAGTAAGCATCCATTTTTAGATACAATATCAACTAAATCATCAACTATTTGATTTGCTGTTTTAGATTTCCAATTGGTTACATAACTCCAAGAATTTTTACCAATAGAAGTATCTGTTTGCCAAGGAAGTTTTCTAATACCTGGTAATTTACCACGTTCTAAATCATAAATTACGGTTCCTTCTGGAAAAGCTTCGTGCGAAAAGTTTTTGTCTTGTAAAACAACTTCTTTATTCCATTCAATTCCTTTGTTGTAGTAATATGCTGCTAATTTTGGTCTCATGTCAGCAAAGTCTGGAATGTCTAAATAAAAATCGAACCATAATATATCTGGTTGGTAGTTATCAATAACATCTTTAGTTCTTGCCCACCAACGTTCTTTGAATTTTTCAGAAACTGGTTCTTCTAAATTTTGACCTTTTGATGAATATAAATCGGCATATGCAGGATCAGAAGTATCGAAGTGATCTTTTTTATTGTAGAAAGACCAGTTAAATGCAAAATGTGAAGAAGTTCCCATAATCATTCCTTTTTCTCTACCTGCTTTAAATAATTCACCTAAAACATCTCTTTTTGGTCCCATGTCGTAAGCATTCCAACGCGTAGTATGTGATTTGTACATAGCGAAACCATCGTGGTGATCGGCTACTGGAATTACATATTTAGCACCTGCTTTTTTAAATAAATCAATCCATTCGTTAGCATTGAATTTTTCAGCTTTAAACATTGGTATAAAATCTTTGTAACCGAATACTTTTTGATCTCCCCATTTTTCTTTATGGTGTAAAAACTCTTTTGTTGGGCCTTTTTTTCCTGTACCTAATTGTGCATTAAAATTGGCAGTATCCATATACATGTGTCTTGGATACCATTCTGAACCATAAGCAGGAACAGTGTAAGCTCCCCAATGAATAAAAATACCGAACTTTGTTTTATTAAACCATTCAGGATCTTTATAATTTTTTTTAATAGATTCCCAATTTGCCTCGTATTTAGGTTTTTGTACTTCAGCAATATTTTTTTCAGTTTTTTTATCTCCACATGAGATAATGGTTATTGCTATTAAGAAGAGACCTAAAAGTTTAATTACGTTGATTTTCATTTTAGTTTTTTCTTTATATAAGTTTTAATTGTAGTGTAAAAATATTGTTATATCTGTATTTGTATAATTACAAATGGGTTTTATAGTACATTAAATGTTTAAAGCTTGCTTTTAATCTATTTTTTTTGAAATTAATATAGCATCTGCTTTATAGCGCCAAGGATTGATTTGTTTTTGATTTTTTCCTGCCATTTTTTCTTCGGTAAATTCTCCTGTTAGTGTGTTAAACCATTGTACAGTTCTTTTGCCGTGTTTTGGTTGTAAATACCAAACATTAGATCCAAAATTTTCTTTTGGAACATATAAAAGTATAGTTTCATTTTTGTCTGTTAAATTATAACTACTTGTGTTTTTCCATGGCATTGGTTTCATGGTTGAAAAGTCGAATTTTGTGAACAGTTTTGTGAGGTGTTTAAAATATTCGAATTTAGGCTTTGAGAAATCTTCTGGTTGCTCAAAAGGATTGTAAATTAAAACATTCCAAGATGCACCTTGCCAATAATAAGTTGAATAAACGCCAGCAAATAAACACATGTAATTTCTTCTTAAGCAATATTCTGCATTGGTATAATCTCCTGTAAACACAGTGTAAGGCGATTCTTCGTAACCGCCATGTTCAATATTAAATACTGGCTTGTTTTTGTATTTTTCTTGTACTTCTAACATTCTATTGTAAATGTTATGTCTCCAATCTTGTGTTGAAATAAAATCTACTTTGTCAGCATATTTTGAGCAAAATTTAAAGTCGTGAACAGATAGTAAACGTTTGTAGTTGTCTAGTTTTCTAACCCTTTTAATTCGATTTAAAATATAGGTTTCATCAGCTCTTCCATAATATAAAGCCTCTTTAGAAATATCCCAAACAATGTTTGGGAATGCTTGGTAGCGTTTTACAACATAGTCAAAATACATATTATCTGCTTTGCTATCCATATCTGGCCATGCAACTAGTTTATTCCAAACATAAATCATTAAATGAGAAACAATTCTTTTATCGTGCATTAAACTAATTGTGCGATCTAGTTTTTTAAAAAAATCGGGGTTTAATGAAGAATAATCAGGGTTTTTATTATTTCCTAAAAAAGGAAAAATATCTTGTGGTCCACCAAATTCATGTTCTGGATGTTTTTTTAATTTTTCGTCTTTTTTCCAGCTAACATCATAGGAGAAAACATTCATTACAATTTGATTGAAACCGTTCTGGTTTAATAGGTCTAGAAAGTGATTTGTTTTTGGAATCTCTTTATTGTTTTTATAATCTAACGCATATAGCCAATCGCATTCAAAAGCCATTAAAAAATATGGATCACCATTTTCATAATAAAAATGTTGAGGATTTTCTTTATTTAAAACTATAGCACCTTTATTATTTTGGTTGTTTTTTGAAACTATAATTTTTCCTCTTTTATTTTGAAGTTTTTTTATGCTTGAAGTTGTTTTAAAAGTCCATTCGCCTTCTAATGAAGCTGAAAACCTTAAAAGCCACTCGCTATTGCCATTGTAAAAACCTGACACTTTTTGAGTATTTCCATTTTTATGAGTAAAAATTGCGTCAAAATTTTCAGTAAATGGTGAAGCTACTTTTGAGGTGTTTTTAAATTTAATGTCTATAACTTCCCATTTTTTTACAGTATACGTTTTGTTTTTTTTATAGGTTTTTGCTTTTAATTGAGCTGTTATTGAAATTGTTGACAATAATATAATTAGAAGTACGAGGTGTTTAGCTAATGGTTTCATTAATAATTTATTGAATATTTACATTGTAAATTTAAGTTTTAAAGGTGTTTAGCAGTGCAACATATGTTTTAAACATTAGAATAATTAACAAAAAAAAGCCTGTAACTAGTTACAGGCTTTTTTTTGAATATGGTTTTAATAACTATTTTACGATAGTTACGGCTTTCCAGTTTGAAATCCATCGATTTGCTGAATTTTTGAAGGTCATAAAAATTCTGTATTCTTCATTTTCTTCAAGTTCTGAAGAAGTAGGTACATTTTTTCTAATTTTTAATTTTCCAGAGGCTTTACCTTCTTTTGTTCCTTTTGTAGATTCATCGGTATTACTTGCTTTCCAAACAAACTTTTTTGTTTTTGTATTGAAAACTCTTAATACAAATGCTACTCCATTTTCTCCAACAGTTTGGTTTTCACCTGCGTTATATGTTCCTTCAACTTCAACTACTGCTCCTTTTGAAATAGGTTCTGTAGGAAATGTTGTTATTGTTGCTTTTTGTGCAAATGTTACAGCTGAAATTAATAAGGCTACAACTAAAATTGTTTTTCTCATTGTTTTATAATTTTTCTTTTTAAACCATTGTTAATTTGGAAACAATGATGTTATTTGTGTTTTAAAGTGTTGATGTTTGTCTTAACTCAAAATCATCAAAATAGATAATTTCTTCTTGTTTTTGTTTTTTAGTGGTATTATTTATATTGAAGTCTAATCTGTTACAGACACCTGGAGTAGGGAACTTTCCTTTCTTGTTTTCAATATTTCCCATAAATACTTCAGCTTCATACCAAGTATTTAATTCTAAATTTGAAAAAGTAGCTGTTGTTGGTCCTTCCGCGTAAGCAAATTCTTTACTCCAACCATCTATCCAAGGAACTAATTTAATAGTTATGTTAGAGTTACTTGTAGTTAAAAATTTAAATTTTAAATATTTTCCGTTTTTATCGTTAAATTTAATTTTTGTTCCTAACATATAAGGAACTTCCCATTCAAATGTTCCTTTAGGAACCGTTACTTTCATAACTTTATTACTACTGTTTATTCCAGATTTTGAAGGGTTTTTAACCACTTTAGCAGTAGCTTTTTTACCTTCTAGTTTTGGAACTTTTCCTTCAAAATTTAGAGACCAAGACGGAGCTGCAACTATTTTTATTTTTTCTGTTAATGAAAACCATTTGTTTTCTGAAGTTCTAAATGTTACACGGATTACATAGTGTTGACCTTCAGCTAATTCAGAAGATGGTTTTAAGTCTTTCTTTATAAGTAGAGTTTTTGTAGACTTTCCTGATTTTTTACCTGAAGATTCTTTGTCTTGAAGCCCCATTAACCATTCATATTTGTTTTTTTTAGGACTATTTGCATCAAATAATTGCAAATTAAACTGAACTTTATTTACATCATGAATTGTAGCATTTGTACCTGCATCCCAAGTTGCCTCTAATTCTAGACTTTCTCCTAACATAATTGAAGATGGTGGAGTAGTTGTCCAAGCAGCACTTGGTTTGTTTTGAGCGAAGCTAAATGCTGTAATTAAGCAAATTGCTATTGTTGTAATTTTTTTCATTTTTATTAAATTAATTATTATAAAAGCTAAATTATTTTTGAAATTAGAAGAATAAGGTGTGATATGTTTTCTAAGGCCTTAAATAATTTTATAAAAAAAGCTTTGCTTAAGCAAAGCTTTTTTTTGTTATTTTTTAAAAAACTATTGTTTAATAATTTTTCTTTTTAAACCATTGTTAGTTTGTAAATAGTAAATACCAGTTGATAAATTTGAAATATCAATAGTTTTTTGAGCTTTAAAGCTTTTTACTTCTTTACCTAAAACATTGTGAATAGAAATAGTTTCAATATCAGTTAAATCTGAAATGTGAATAAAATCACTTGTTGGGTTTGGATAAACTTTTATATGGTTTAAGGCAACATTTTCAATGCTTAAAGTTGAATTTAGCAATTGTTTTATATTGTCAATATAATAAACATCTCCTGCAACTAATTCAGTGCCAGTATGAATTTCAAAATCCATACGGGAAATATAACCTTCAGTTGCTGAAGTTAAATCAAATTCAATTGTCTTCCATTCTGAAGTTGAAGCTCCAGTAAAGTTCGATATAAAAGCAGATTGTTTAACTCCTCCAATCCAAGGATAAAAATAGATTGAACCATCTGAATGAGGCGAAAGAAATTGCAAAGTAAAATATTTACCTAAAGTGCTATTGACTTGTGTTCCAGAACTATTCAGGCCTAAAAATGGATAAGCCCAAAAACCAACATTTGCGTTTACTGTGAAACGGAGTACATCCCCACCAGATTCATTTCCAGTTGTTGCTGGATTTGCAATTTTATCTGAGGTTGTTTGTCCTGTTCCTTGTGCGGCAATTGTGTAACCAGGGGTCGCTTCATCAAAAGTGATTGTGTATTGCCCGTAAGAAAGTGTTGTTGCTACTAAAGCAACCAATAATAGTAATTTTTTCATCATATTTAAGTTTAGATTTATTTTTTATCAAACTTATTTAATAATGTTTTATTAAAGTTAATTGAATGGTTTATTTTGTAAAACATATGGTTTTTGGTACTATTTCTATTATGATTAACATTATATGTAGGCTTTTATAAATAGTTTGTGTATAATTTTAAAGTGTAGAAGATTTTTTGGCAAAATTATATAAGTAAATGATGTTTCCATTATTTTTATAACATGCTTTTGATCTTCTGGTGAAATTTGTAGAAGTAGTCAAATCTTTTAAAATATTTAATGTTCTATCAGTTTCCTGATTATTTTTTTGAAGTTTTGGTGCGTTTATGCCAGTTATCTAATTATATTTATTTGATTTATAACTATATAATTTTTTAAATTAATAGATAGTTTCTATTAAAAAAAAAGCTCTGTTTAAATATATTTAAACAGAGCTTTTAATTTTAAAATATTATAAAAGTTTACGGTCTTTCTTCTTTCTCCACAACTTTAAAATCGTCATAGTAAACTGTTAAATCAGTTTCTAAACTAGCATGGATAATTCTTACGTAAAATCCAGTAATTGTAGCTGCGCTAAACTCACCTGTTACAGTAACCCATTCTCCTTTTGGTTTGTCAGCAAGGTTAACCCAAGTTTGAGCCCAAGAAGGGAATCTGAATAATCCCATTGATCTACCATCTGTGTTAGAATCTTCAGTAATAAACATTTTCCAGCTTACTACAAAATTTTCACCTGTGATGTTTTTAATTGTTTCAAAATCTTTAGTGCTTATTGAAGCTTCTTTTTGCCCATAAACCATGTCGAATTTTGCACTGTAATCACCAGCATAAGATTTTTCAGTAGTAAAATCTATAGTACTGTCATTACTCCAATGAGGTGCCCAAACTGTTCCTCCTCCATCTTCAAAACTAGAAAGAGCAGTTGTGCTTAATAAATTAACATCGTGCATTTGTACTTGAATATCTGAAAAAGCTACAGGAGTACGTGTATCTGTTGATTCGATACCGCTACCTTCTAATAATGAAACAAAAAGTACATCAGGACGATAGATTGGTTCTGCCATTACAATATCAAGAATTGTACTATCATCATCATTTATTGTAACTGAAAGAATATCTAATTCTGTAGTAGTACCATCTTGATCTAAAATAACTTTAAAAAACTCTTCTTTATCTAAGAAAGGAGCAAATTCCCCATTAAATGGTATTTGAATAGTTTCATCTTCAAGTTCTTTTATAGTTCCTGTAAGCACAAATGGTTGTGATGAAGGAATTACTTTAAAAGGAGCAGGGATAATGTAAGTTTCAGAATCTCCAGGTATGTTTTGACCTGTTCTGTTAACAGTTACACGCGCTGTAAAATCTCCTAGCTTTTTAAATACTAAATCTGCTGTTTGGTTACCGCTTGAAGCGACAACATCACTTGGATCTTCAACAGCTCCTTCTTCTAAAGTTTTACGAACAGACCAGTATCTACCTGTCGGTTCTCCAATGGTTGTATTGTCAATAAATTGAACAACATCACCAGCTTCAACATATACTGTATCTAAACTTGTATGGTCAATTACTTCACCAAATTGTCTCACTTCAATTTCAGGTATAATTGTATCGTATACTTTTACTACAAAAGTAGTGTCAATTACCCAATAGTCTCCTTCTTTTACAGAAGGTAATATATAGTCAACATTTGAACCTACGTTATCGTCCCACATATTTCCTCTAAATGCTACAGAATCTTTAAATAGATTACGTAGTCTTACTTTTTGATTACCTGAATTGTTAAACTGTACATGAATTGTTTTGTCTTGAACAAGTGTTTGTCCAGGGTAAATTTGAGTATAGACTGAATCTCTACTTTCAATTGGCCCATCTAGAAAAAAGTTTCCTTCTTCTATAGTCCAAGTATGTTCATATTCTCCTTGAGATACATCTACAAACGATACGTAATCATATATGTTAACGAGAATTTCATCTGCTTGAGCTGCACTGGTATAAAAACCAACATCAGAGAATGTATTTGGTTCGTCGTAGTCGTTATCCTCACATCCAACTAGGATTCCAACTATTGCTAATATTAATAAAATTTTGTTTTTCATTTCTTTAAATTTTCTTTAATTTACGTTTAAATAAAACTAAACATTAAGATTATTCAGCTCCACTGTTTATAGCAGGGTTTGTAATTAACTCGCTAGTAGGTATTTTCCAATAGGCGTGTTCATTCTCTTGGTAGTTTATAGCAGCGTCTTCAAATTCATTAACTCCTGGTTCTACATCAGGGCTACTTGGATCAACTTCTACAATCATAGAGCTCCATCTTGTTTTTGTTGTACCTTCAGAATCTACAAATGTATAATGTAAAGCGTCATATCTTCTTTGTGATAATTCTTCAAAACGTTGTTTTTTAACTCCCCATCTTCTTAAGTCAATATTTCTACCATTACCATTTCCTTCGCAAGATAATTCTAAAGGATATTCTTTGTAACGTAAATGTTCCATTAAGCTTTCGGCATCGTATGTAAGGTTGTCATGATCGTTTAATGGGTATTCACCAGATCCAACAGGACCTAATAATTGTACTCCAGAACGTCTTCTTACTTTGTTAATATAAAGTAGAGCTTCATCTATGTTACCCATTTCTATTTGACATTCAGCATATTGTAAATAGATTTCAGCTAAACGAAGTAATCTATCATTTACACCACTTCTAACTTTACCAGGAGAAAGTGCTTCTTCACTTTCAAAACCTAAATCCCAGTTGGTGTGCTTTCTCCAAAAACAAGTCATAAATATATTAAAGTTTGCAGCTTCAGCAGTTGTAGGATACCCATAGTATTCTAGATCTCTATCTTCAACAATAGCAACAGACCATGATGTACGTAAGCTAACGTCTCGGTATCTTTCAAAGTTACCATCTTCATCATAAACTTCATTTCTAGGGTCAGATGTATCAATAGGATCGTTTCTGTATTCTTGAATTAACCAGTTAGCAGCTACAGCTCCCCACCAACCACCAATAGCAGTTAGTTGTTTTTGTACAGATGTAGCACCAGTATCTCTCCAGTCCCATTGGTTTAAGTCACTATTAAAATCTGTTGAACGAACAACTTCTAAGATAGATTCTTCATTTAATTCATCCATAGTAGTAAAGTTACTTCCTATGTTTTCAGTAAGAGAATAACCGTAATTATTAATTACGTTTTCAAAATAATCGGCAGCAACGTCAAATTTACCATCGTATAAATAAGACTGGCCTAAAATAGCTTCAGCAGCTCCAGAGGTAACTCTACCTTTTTCAGTAGCTTCCCATGATGCTGGAAGGTTTTCCATTGCAAATTCTAAATCTGCACGGTAAAAAGCTTTTACATCTTCAGAAGGCGAAACATCGTTATAAAATTCAGCTTCAGTAACTGGTATTTTGTCCATTATAATTACATCTCCATTATTGTAAGATGTGTTTAAAATAAAATACATGTAGGCTCTTAAAAATTTTGCTTGTGCATAGATAGCTAAAGCTTCCTCTTCATCACCAGTGCTTAACGTACCTGTAAGTCTTTCGTATGCTTCTATAACTTGGTTTGCATAAAAAATGGTAGTATATAATTGTGCCCATTTTTGTGAACCAGCTATACTAGCTTCATTAAAGGTTTGTAAGTACTGCTCATTAGTATTAAATGGTCTTTGATAACCACTTCCCCATGATAAATCACTTCTGTTAATTTCTTCAACAAATTTATAATTATCGGCATCACTAAACGCTTTGTAAGTAGCTACTAAACCTAGGTTTAAATCTGTTACACTTGTCCAGAAACTATCCGTTGAAAGTTCGTTTGGGTTGGTTTGCTCTAAAAATTCATCAGAGCAACTCAACATTGTAAACGCTATTAGCAAAAACAATGTAAATTTTCCTATTATTAAGTTTTTCATATTGAAATGTTTTTTTGAATTTTTATATCTAAGTATCATAATATAACGTTTTTAGATTAAAATTCCAATTGTACACCAGCTCTAACTTGAGAAGTAACAGGATAAGTACCTTTGTCAATACCTCTAGTACTAAATCCGTTATTACCTACTTCAGGGTCGTACCCAGTATAATCAGTTATTGTGATTAAGTTTTGTCCAGCAACATAGAATCTTAATTTAGATAAACTTAATTTTTCTAATGTTTTTTTAGGTAAGTTGTATCCTAGAGTTATGTTTCTTAATCTTACATAGTCTCCATCTTCCATATAATAATCATTTCTACCTCTCACGTTATTGTGTGTTGCAGAACCTCTAAATACTGGAATTTCAGATGTAGGGTTTTGTGGTGACCATTGGTATGCAAAATCTTGGTGGTTTCCGTATTGGTATGCATAGGCTTTACTACCATTCATAATTTTTCCTCCAAAGGCTCCAAATACTTGTGCCGATAAATCAAAATTACTGTATTGAATAGATGCGTTTAAACCTAATTCCCATTCAGGAGTACCGCTTCCCATATATTGTCTATCATTAATATCAATAACTCCATCACCAGCATCAGCAACGCCATCTCCATCAGTATCTTCTGTTAATGCATCTAGTAGTCTTAAATCACCTAATGCTGCACCACTAGTTGGGTATTCAGCTAAATAAGCATCTAACTCTTGTTGCGTTTGAATTACACCGTCTGTTTTAATTAAGAAGAAAGAACCAACTTGGTAACCTTCAGCTAGTACAGATACATCATCTTGGTCATTATTATGACCTGAAATTGTACTATCAAAATAAATAATATCGTTACTACCACTCATTTTAGTAACTTCGTTTGAGTTTTTAGAGAAGTTTAAACCAGCATTCCATCTAACTTTTCCTCTTCTATCTTTATAATTTAAAGAGAATTCTACCCCTTTATTTTCCATGTTTCCAACATTCAATACTACATCAGAATTATTTCCAAGTCCTACACCTGTTGATGGTGGAAGGTAAACAGAGAATAACATATCTTCTTTTTCAGTTTTGTATAAATCTCCTGAAAATGTTAAGCTGTTATTGAAGAAGCTCATATCAAAACCAATATTTTGAGAAATAGAAGTCTCCCATTTTACATTTTCATTTGCATAATCAATTTGTGTAGCTCCTAAATTATAGGTTTGGTTATCACCATCTTCATCTACTGCTCCAAATACATAATCATGTTCTAAAACAATTGTTGATGTATAGAAATAATCTTCAATACCTTGATTACCTGTTGTACCATAACTAGCTCTTAATTTAAGTGAAGAAACTACATCTTTTATAGGTTCCCAAAAAGGTTCGTCACTTACATTCCAACCAGCAGAGAAAGAAGGGAATGTTCCCCAAGGTTCTTCTTTAAATCTAGAAGATCCATCATGACGTACAGAGGCGCTTAATAAATATTTACCTTTGTAGTTGTATTGTGCACGTGCTAAAATACCAATAAGTGTATTTTCACGATCTTGTCCCCATTGTCCTGTACCAGTACCTGCTTGTGCATCTCCAGTAGCACCATTTAGAGTAGTAATATCATTATTAAAGATGTCAAATTTAGCAGCATAAAAAGAAGAATAACTATATTTTTCAGCTGAATATACACCTGTAAAATTTAAATTATGATCTCCAAATGATTTTTTCCAATTCAAAATGTTTTCCCAAGAGTACTTTTCACTTGTAGTACTTTGGTTGTATATTTTAGATTGCTCTGTTGGAATAGGATCTCCTTCCCAATCATATGCAACAAATTGAGGATTGATAGTAATTCTCTCTCCATCACTCCAACCTGCAGATGCACGTGTTGTTAATCTTAAACTAGGAGTTGCTTGGTATGCAATACTTATTCTTCCATCAAAGAAATGTCCTGTACCAGTATCATCTTGAATTAATTTTCTACCAACATAAGAAAGGTTGCTAAAAGCACTATCAGTTTCACCACTACCAGCATCAGCAATATCATCTAGACTACTTGATAAGTCAGTTTGTAAAGCAGAATATCTGTAAGCATCTCTTAAAATTCCCCATGGAGCATATTTTCTATCTTCAACTCTGAAAGAAACACCAGAATCAATAGTCCATTTGTCTTTTACCATTCGGGTATTAGTTCTAACATTAAATCGTTGATAGTTTGAGTTTAATACTGTACCTTCTTGTTTGTAGAAGTTTCCAGAAACACTATAAGTTAAACCAGCTTTTCCTCCAGATAACATTAAGTTATAGTTTTCAATTGGAGCACTATCATTTAAAATGTAGTCAATTAAATTAGTATCGTTTGTTAACTGTGAAGGATTTTGTTCTGCACTGTGCCAAGTATTACCAAAATAAGTTGGAGAAGCATCATTAGCAGCCATTAAAAAGTAAAGGTATAATTTATCTTCTCTGTTTAATAGGTATGTATTAGATGTAATGTTTTGAATACCATAATATCCATTAGCACTTACTTTTAAAGATCCTTCTTTACCTTTTTTAGTAGTAATTAAAATTACACCGGCAGCACCACGAGTACCATAAATTGCTGCAGAAGCGGCATCTTTTAATACATCGATACTTTCAATTTCATTTACACTTAATTTAGGGTCATCTTCAAAAGGAATTCCGTCAACTACATATAATGGTTTGTTAGAACCATAAACAGATGAAACACCACGAATTAAAATATTCGCTTCAGATCCAGGTTCACCAGAACTAGCAACTACACTTACCCCAGCCACTTGACCTTGTAATGCAGAACCAACATCAGATGTTGCTGTTTTTGCTAATTCATCAGATTCAACTTTAACAACTGCTCCAGTTACTTCTTTTTTTCGTTGAGTACCGTAACCAATTACAACAACTTCTTCTAATGCAGCAACATCAGATTTTAAAGTAACATTTAAAGTTGCTTTAGTTACTTTAATTTCTCTAGCCGTAAAACCAATATAACTAAAAACAAGAACGTCGTTAGTTTTGGCTTTAATTTCATAATTACCGTCAAAATCGGTTACTGTACCGTTTGCGGTTCCCTTTACTAGCACACTTACACCTGGTAGAGGTTCACCATCTCCAGTTACATTACCTTGTACAGTAATTGATTGTGCTTGTATTGTACTAAAACTAAATACTAGCATTGTAGCTAATAAAAAAGTTTTGAGTTTCCAATCAACAAGTAAATTGAATTTCATATTTATATTTATTTTAAGTTTAGATGCTACAAATTTTGGCATTTTTTAAAGTATTAAGGGAAACAAATGATTTTATGACTAAAACATATGGCTCTTTTCTTAAAATTATGTTAATGCGTATACGAAAACGTATGAAAAGGTATGAAAATAGTTTTAATTGTTGTCTAGTTTAAATAGACATTAATAACAATATATGTGAATTAAAAGAAATTGATTAAAAAAAGAAACCACATATTAAATATGTGGTTTAATTATTTAAAAAATAAAAGTGACCTCGGGAGGATTCAAACCTCCAACCTCTTGAGCCGTAATCAAGTGCACTATTCAGTTATGCTACGAGGCCTTTTTGCGGGTGCAAATATAACATATTTTAATTATTTACAAACTATTTTTTGTAACAAAATATTTCCAACCAATAATTGCAAGTTGCCATTTTTTAGCTTTTGCCATATCTAACCGTTGTTTAGTAAAGCTTGGCAGTAACACTTTATTAATTTTAGAGAGTATTTTAAATAACTTTTTTTTCATGCAGCTAAAATACAGCTAAAAAAAAATCTTACAAAATGTAAGATTTTTTTACTTGAATTATTAATTTAAATTGGTTAGAAGAAAAAATTAATAAGAGTTAGTACTAGTTTAGTTACTAGTATAAAAAATTGTATCATACTAATAGAATTTAAGGTTAATAAAAAGATTGTGATTAATTCTATATTGAATGTACAATTATTGCAAACCTACTTCCAAATATTAATAGTTGAGTTTATTAATTTAACTTTCAAATGTTAATTTATATACAGTTTTAATTTATTGTTGTAAATTAAATACTACAAATATATTTTAAAATGAAACTTTAAAATGATTTTAACTGTAAAAAAGTAAGTAAATAATGGGTGGTTTTTGTGTCTAATAGAAAAGTAATGGAGTTGTTATGTGATTTTTAGCTGTAAAATAGGGTTTGGATAAAATTGAAGGCAAAAAGTAATAGATTTAGTTTAACTAAATTTTAAGTTTCTTATTTTTATTCTCAAGTAATTCGTAACATTTTAAATCTGTTATATTTGCAAAAAAATATTTAATGAATATATTGTTTTTGGTTATAGGATTGGTGTTGTTAATTTTAGGAGGAAATTGGTTGTTAAAAGCAGCCGTTGGTTTTTCATTGCGTTTAATGATTCCTAAAATTGTAATTGGGATGACTGTGGTATCGTTTGCAACTTCTGCTCCAGAATTAATAGTAAGTGTAAAATCTGCTTTAAATGGTCACGCAGATATAGCTTTAGGAAATGTAATAGGATCTAATATTGCTAATTTAGGCTTGGTTTTAGCTATTACCATATTATTATCTACAATTAGTGTTGAAAAAAGTTTTTACAAAACAGATTGGCCTGTAATGATGGTTGCTTCATTATTGTTATATGGATTTATAGCTTTTGATGGTGTTTTAGTAAGATGGGAAGGAATTATTTTATTTTCATTCCTTATTATTTTTCTAGTGTATTTACTGCGTTTTCAAAAGCCGGCTGTAGTTGATGAGATGCCTGAAGATGATGTAATGTTGCCTTTATATAAAGACGTTTTGTTTTTAATACTTGGAGGATTAGGATTGTGGGGTGGTTCTGAATTATTAATTAATGGAGCTATTGGTTTAGCTGAAAATTTTAATGTTAGTGAGCGCGTTATAGGAATTACAATTGTATCTGTGGGTACAAGTATTCCTGAATTAGCAGCTTCGGTAATTGCTGTAATAAAAAAAGAGAAAGCAATATCATTAGGAAATTTAATTGGTTCTAATGTGTTTAATATTTTGGCTGTATTAGGTATAACTTCAATGATAACACCTGTGACTGTTGCAGATCCAGGATTGTTAAATAATGATATATTTTGGATGTTATTTATTTCATTTTTAATTTTACCATTAAACTTTGTTCCTGTTAAAATGAAACTTACATGGAAAGAAGGTCTTATTTTAATTTCTCTATACTTATTTTTTGTAATTAGAATGTTTATATAATTATTTTCTAATTCTTAAAATAGCAATAATTTAAATAGGTATTTATTGGTGAGAAATAGATAATAGGGTTATTGTTTAAATTATTAAGCAATTATAGAAATTAAGATTAATTTTTGAGATTTGCAATAATGTTAGTTATTCTAATATAGAACTATATGCTATTAACACTTAATCTAATGCATTAGCACAATACACTAAAAAGAAAACAATACAAAAACAAAAAAGGTAGTAATTTTAAATTACTACCTTTAATATATTAATTTTGTAACTCTATTTTAGAATGTTACCATTATAAACAATTAACCATTCATAGAGATTAAAAATTCATCGTTATTTTTGGAGTATTGTATTTTATCTTTTATAAATTCCATAGCTTCAACAGGGTTCATATCTGCAAGGTATTTACGTAATACCCACATACGTTGAATAGTTTTAGGATCTAACAATAAATCATCTCGTCTAGTACTAGATTTCACTAAATCAATTGCAGGATAAATTCTTCTATTAGAAATATTACGCTCTAATTGAAGTTCCATATTACCAGTTCCTTTAAATTCTTCAAAAATAACTTCATCCATTTTAGAACCTGTTTCTGTTAATGCAGTAGCAATAATAGATAAAGAACCTCCGTTTTCAATATTTCTTGCCGCACCAAAGAAACGTTTTGGTTTATGTAAAGCATTTGCATCAATACCACCCGATAATATTTTACCTGAAGCTGGAGCAACTGTATTGTAAGCTCTAGCCAAACGCGTTATTGAATCTAATAAAATAACAACATCGTGTCCACATTCAACTAAACGTTTTGCTTTTTCTAAAACTATATTAGCAACACGTACGTGTTTATCAGCTGGTTCATCAAAAGTAGATGCAACAACTTCGCCATTAACACTTCTTTGCATATCAGTAACCTCTTCTGGACGTTCATCAATTAATAAAATAATTTGATAAACTTCAGGGTGATTGGAAGCAATAGAGTTAGCAATGTCTTTTAATAACATTGTTTTACCCGTTTTTGGTTGCGAAACAATCATACCTCTTTGCCCTTTTCCAATTGGAGAGAACAAATCCATAATTCTTGTTGATAATGTTGCAGATCTTCCAGCTAAATTAAATTTTTCTTGAGGAAATAGAGGCGTTAAATGTTCAAATGAAACTCGATCTCTAACAACATTTGGTGGTAATCCATTTATTTTGGATACTCTAATTAGTGGAAAATATTTTTCACCTTCTTTTGGAGGTCTTACAACACCTTTTACAGTATCACCTGTTTTTAATCCAAATAATTTAATTTGTGATTGAGATAAATAAATATCATCAGGTGATGATAAGTAGTTGTAATCTGATGAACGTAAAAATCCATATCCATCAGGCATCATTTCTAATACACCTTCACTTTCAATAATTCCATCAAATTCATAATCAGGATCTCTATAACGGTTTCCATTTTTACCACGTGGTTGTTGGTTACCTTTATTTTGTTGATTTGGATTTTTTTTATGTTGAGGTCTATTTTGTTGACCTTTATTTTGTTGCTGTGGTTGCTGTTTTTTTTGTTCATGAGGTTTTTGTTCATGAGGTTTCTTTTCGTCAACCTTTGAAGTTTCAGTAGCTTGTGGCTTGTTTTGAACTTCTTTTTTTACAGCTGGTTTTTCATGCTTAACAACAGGTTTAGCTTGCTTTTTTTGTTCAGGTTTAACCGGAGTAGTTTCTTTATTTTCGGCTTTTACGTCTAACGCAAGTTGTTGTTCTTTTTTAGGCGCTTGATTGTGTTTGGTATTAGCAGGTTTGTTTGCTATACGTTTGCGCTTTGGTTTTGGTTTATTTTCTGAAGTAGTATTTTCTTTTTTTACTACTGAAGGCGCTGAAGCTTGAATGTCTAGGATTAGATAAACCAGATCAAGTTTTTTTAACTGACTGTATTTTTTAGCTCCAATATCTTTTGCAATCTCTTTTAATTCTTCGAGATTTTTCGCCTTTAATTGGGAAATTTCAAACATTATTTATGATTGTTGTTATTGTATAAATTATAATATGTGTTAATTCTGAATAGAATTTTAATTTTCAAAAAAATAATTAGGGTAATTAAAGTTTAGTAGTAATACTGTATGGTTATTATTCACAGTACATTGCAAATATAATAAATTAATTTATATAATATTCTTTTTATTTCTTTAAAAATAAAACGTATTTTTGCGTTAAGTAATATAATAATGATTCAAAGAATACAATCTATATATTTATTGGTAGCTACCTTACTTTCTGGTGGCTTTGTTTTTTTAGCGCCTTTATGGAAAAATGAAGATGCTATTAATTTCTTTGTTTTGGATGCTTTTTCTACAGATAGAATAATTTTAAAAGCAATACCTGTATTATTTTTCTTGTCTGCTATTTTAACTTTTGTAGCTATTTTTAAATTTAAAAATAGAAAACTACAATTTGTGTTGGGTAGATTTTCAATTATGGTCAATTTTATTTTATTAGGAATAATAGTAGTAATTACGCAAAACTTATCTGGAGGAATTTCGATTTCGGAGAAAGGTATTGGGTTGCTTATACCTATTGCTAGTATTGTGTTAGTTTCTTTGGCTAACCGTGCTATAAAAAGGGATGAGGAGCTTGTAAAATCAGCGGATAGATTACGTTAGACCTAACATCTTAGTATATTAGTGCAACAAACCATTTCATTTATTTGAAATGGTTTTTTTGTTATTCATAACCTTTAGTGTTATAAATATACTATTTTTGAACTATTATAAGTTATGGTGAAAAATTATTCGTTAAATGAAGAAGGTAATTAAGTTATTTACTCTTATTATATTTATTACTACAGTTTCTATTGGTCAAGAAATCAATAGAGAAAAACAAGTTGAAGAATCTAGTGAAATTTCTAAAATAAGAGAGTTATTTAAAAATGGATATTCTAAAAAAGCTTTAGAAAATTTATATTCTTATTTAGAACTTGTAAAAAGTAATAACAATACTTCTGAAATTGTAGAGGGTTATACCTTAATGGCAGATATTTATAGAGATAATGGAGACTATAAAAAATCAACAGAGTATTATAATGAAGTTTTAAAACATACTTCTTTAAATTATTCAAAACTTCAGTATATATATTATAAAAAAGGTGGAAATTTTCAATTAGATGGAATTATAGATAGTGCTTTTGTTAATTATAAAACAGCTATAGAATACTCTAAACAAGTTAAAGGTTTTGAAGATTTAAAAGCTAAAATGCATGCAAATTTATCTGGTATATATTACATAAAAGCTGATTATGATAAGGCAATTGAACACTCAAAAATAGCTGCTAATTTTCAAAAAATATTAGGAAATCTTGAAATTGAAGCTGGAATATTAAATAATCTTGGAGGTATTTACTATATGAAAGGTGAATATAAAGAAGCTTTAAAAGTATTTCAAAGTGTTTTAGATTTAGTTGGTAATGGAAAAGAAGATTTAGAAAAAAAAGCTCGTAATATGTCGTACATAAATATGTCTTATGCGTATGGTGGATTAGGAGATTATAAAAAAGCATTTGAGTATCAAGAAATGTTTTTAACGCTTAATGATTCACTTCAACAAGATTTAAAATATAAAGAAATTACAGAAATAGAATCAAAGTATAAAGTTGAAGTTAAAGAACGTGAAGCTGAAATAGAAAAAGAGAAAAGGCAGCGAATTGAGCAATTGTCATATGGTTTAGGTTTTGCAATTTTAGTTTTATTATCAGGTATTTATGTGCTATATAAACTGATAAGATCTAATAAAAAAAATCATGAATTAAAAATTCAACAAGAGCAACTGATACATCAAAGTAGCATTGAAAAAATTAAAAGTGAAAGTCAATCTAAAATACTTAATGCAACTTTAGATGGTAGGTTGGTTGAGCGTAAAAGAATATCGTCGGTTTTACATGATGATGCAAATGCAATGCTTTCAGTTGCAAAACTTCAATTATATGCTGGAACCAAAAAAATAAATGCAGAACTACCTAAAGAACTAAAAAAAACAGAGACTATAATTTCTGAAGTTATTGAAAGTTTAAGAAACTTATCTCACAACTTAATATCCTCTTCATTATTAAAATTTGGTTTGGAAAAAGCTGTTGGAGAATTATGTGAAAAATCATCAACTTCTGAAATTAAAATTAATTTTAAAGCAATTAATATTTCAAGATTCGAACAAGATTTTGAAATAAAAATTTTAAATATAATTACAGAGTTAGTTAATAATATTTTACGTCACAGTGCCGCTACAGAAGGGTTAGTTAGAATGGAACAATCAGAAGGGTTGTTGAAAATTTTGGTTTCGGATAACGGTAATGGTTTTGTGTTTGATAGATTAGATCCAAATAATGGAATAGGTTTAAGTCAAATAGAAGCCAGAGTAAAATCCTTTAAAGGAATTATTAAATTTAATGAAGCGCAAAGTGAAGGGGCAAAAATATTTATTTCAATACCTATTAATTACTAGCGTTTTTGAAGTTCAATAACTTCTAAATTTTCAATTTTATCATTATTTATTTCAAATCGAGTCATAGTTCTAACTTTATGAAAACCGTGTTTTCCAGCTGCTCCAGGGTTTATATGAAGTAAATTCAGTTTTTTGTCAAACATTACTTTTAATATATGTGAATGTCCACTAATAAATAATTTTGGTGGATTTTGATTTATTTCATTTCTAATAGACATATCATATCTATTAGGGTAGCCACCAATATGCGTTATCCAAACAGGCACATTTTCAATAGTAAATTTTTGATGTAAAGGAAACTCACTTCTAATAGTTTTGTCATCTATGTTTCCATAAACGGCACGTAAAGGTTTTATTTTTTGAATTTCATCTGTAACACTAATATTACCAATATCTCCAGCATGCCAAACTTCATCAGCCTGTTTTACAAATTTTAGTATTTGCTCATCAATATAATTATGAGTGTCGGAAAGTAGTAGTATTTTTTTCATAAATATCAAAAATTAAGCTCGTAAATAAGCCTTATATTTGCAACTGTAAAAATAACATTTCAGTTGAGATATTTTATAGAGTTAGCATATAAAGGTACAAATTATCACGGTTGGCAAATTCAGCCCAATGCAATTTCTGTACAAGAGTGTATTCAAAAAGCGTTGTCAATAATTTTAAGAAGTACAATTGAAGTGTCTGGAGCAGGTAGAACTGATGCTGGAGTGCATGCAGAACAATTATTTGCGCATTTCGATTTTCCTTCAGAAATAAATAGTGAAGAAACTACTTATAAAGCAAATGCTGTTTTACCTGATGATATTACAATTTTTAAAATTTTTAGAGTAACCGAAAATGCCCACGCAAGATTTGATGCTGAAAATAGAAGTTATGAATATAGAATTTTATTAGGTAGAAATCCATTTGATATTGAAACAACATGGCAGTTAATTAATAAAAAGTTAAATATTGAGAAAATGAATATGGCTGCTCAAATTTTGCTAACTTACACCGATTTTCAGTGTTTTTCTCGTTCAAATACTGATGTTAGAACCTATAATTGTAAGGTAACTAATGCTGAATGGAAATTAAATGGAAACTCATTAATTTTTTACATTTCAGCAGATCGTTTTTTAAGAAATATGGTTCGTGCAATTGTTGGAACGTTGATAGATGTTGGTGAAGGAAAAACTACCATTAAACAATTTATTGAAATTATTAAAAGTAAGGATAGGTGCAAAGCAGGACCATCAGCTCCTGCATTAGGTTTATTTTTAACTAATGTTACATATCCAAAATCTATACTATTAAATGAGTAAAAAAGTTACAGGAAAAGCTTTTGATGCAAAAATATTTAAGCGATTAATGGGATTTGCAAAAGGTTATAAATTGCAATTCTTAATTGGAACATTGTCTGCAATTCTATTATCATTAGCAGCAGCATCTAGACCAATAATTCTAGAGCGTATTGTTGATGTGTATTATGAAAATAAAGATAAAGAAGGATTGTTGAATTTTTCTTTATTAATGCTTGGTGTTTTAATGTTTGAAGTGCTATTGCAATTTGTTTTTATATACAAAGTAAACTGGTTAGGGCAGCATATAATTAAAGATATTAGGGTAAAATTGCAAAAGCATATGTTGCAATTTAAAATGGCCTATTTTGATAAATCTTCAGTAGGAAAACTAGTAACAAGGTTGGTGAGTGATACCGAAACAATTGCACAATTTTTTGGGCAAGGTTTGTTTATGATAATAAGTGATATTTTAAAAATGTTTTTGGTAGCTCTTGTTATGTTGTGGATGAATTGGCGTTTGGCTTTAATTGCTTTTATTATTTTACCAATATTAATCTATGCAACT
This sequence comes from Lutibacter sp. TH_r2, assembly GCF_033101135.1. NCBI lineage: Bacteria > Pseudomonadati > Bacteroidota > Flavobacteriia > Flavobacteriales > Flavobacteriaceae > Lutibacter > Lutibacter sp. TH_r2. The sequence continues at coordinate 205,832 of NZ_JAWMPV010000001.1, read as the reverse complement.
AAACTTTTTCAAATTGCAATAAAATCTGCTTTTCAAGAGGTTAGAACTCAAGTAGCAAACCTTAATGGTTTTGTACAAGAACGTGTAACCGGAATGAATATAGTTCAGTTATTTAATCGTGAAAAAATGGAGTATAAAAACTTTATGGAAATTAACGAAAAGCATAAAAAAGCACATATTAGAACTGTTTGGTATTATTCTATTTTCTTTCCTATTGCAGAAATACTTTCGTCTATTGCCGTTGGTTTATTGGCGTGGTATGGAGGTTTAGAAATTATAGGTTCTGGTACTACTTCAGCAAGTCAGATTATTGCATTTATTATGATGTCTCAAATGTTGTTTAGACCATTACGACAAATTGCTGATAAATTTAATACACTGCAAATGGGAATGGTTGCAGGAGATAGAGTGTTTGAAGTGCTGGATACTCAAAGTCAAATTACTAAAACAGGAACTGTAGAAGCTACATCATTCAAAGGAAATATTGAGTTTAAAAATGTACGTTTTAGTTATATAAAAGGGGAGGAAGTATTAAAAGGAATTTCGTTTAAAGTAAACGCAGGTGAAACAGTTGCTATTGTTGGTGCAACTGGAGCTGGAAAATCGACCATTATTAATTTAGTGAATAGATTTTATGAAATTAATGGAGGCGAAATATGTGTAGATAACCATAATATAGACCAATACACATTGCAATCTTTAAGAAACCAAATTGCAGTTGTTTTACAAGATGTTTTTTTATTTTCCGATTCTATTTTTAATAATATTGTATTAAGTAATAAAAATATTTCATTAGATGAAGTTAAAAATGCAGCTAAAGAAATAGGTATTCACGATTTTATAATGGGTTTACCAGAAAATTATTATTACAATGTAAAAGAAAGAGGTGTAATGTTATCTGCAGGACAACGACAATTAATTGCTTTTTTACGCGCATATGTTAGTAATCCTAGTATTTTAATTTTAGACGAAGCAACTTCATCAATAGATTCATATTCTGAAAAATTAATTCAACAAGCAACTGATAAAATTACAAAGCACCAAACGTCAATAATTATTGCGCATAGATTAACTACGGTTAAAAAAGCAGATAGAATTATTGTAATGGATAAAGGTGAAATTGTTGAGCAAGGGTCGCATTTAGAATTGTTAAATAAGGATGGTTATTATAAAACTTTATACGATATGCAATTTGCCAATGATGTTGCTTAATTTAAATCGTATCTAATAAGTTCTATTAATTCGTTTGTTGATTTGTATAAAACAAATTCTCCATCTTTTATATAGGAAATTTCGCCAGTTTCTTCTGAAACTATTAAACAAAGCGTATCTGTTTTTTCAGTTACTCCAATAGCAGCTCTGTGACGAAGCCCAAATCGAGAAGGTAAATTTTTATTAGATAGTGGTAGTACTACTCTTGTTGCAATTATAAAGTTTTCTTTTATAATTACAGCACCATCATGTAGAGGGCTATTTTTATAAAAAATACTTTCTAAAATAGGTTGGTTTACTTCAGCATACATTTTATCTCCTGTACTTTTTACAAAATCTAAATTATGAGTTCTTTCTAAAACAATCAAAGCACCAGTTTTAGTTTTAGATAAAGCTTCACATGTATTTACAATTGTTTCCACATCCATTGTGGTGTGAATTTCAGTTTTCAGGAATTTTAACTGTTTTAAAAAATTTCTTCGATTTGTAAAGTTTGTTGAGCCTAGCATTAACAAAAACTTACGTACTTCTGGTTGAAATACAATTAAAATTGCAATAGCTCCAAGACTAATAAGTGTTCCTAAAAGCCCACTCAACATTTCCATTTGTAGTGCTTGCGTTATTTTCCATATTAAAACAATAAGCGCAATCCCAATAAAAATATTTATGGCAACTGTTCCTTTTAAAAGTTTGTATATATAATAAAGTAGTGTTGCTACTAGTAAAATATCTAAAACATCTAAAAAGGTGAAATTTAAAAAATCGAGCATTTAAATATGAAGTTTTTGTAAAAGTACTAAAAAGTTATAATTAATACTGTTTATTCGCAGCCACAATCTGGCACTTTAGTTTGATCAAAAATAAATTCTAGGTTATTTATAATAATAGCTTCGTTTTGTATACTGTTTAGTAACATTTTAAAGTATAAATAATCTTGGTAGTTTAAGTTATTATTAAAATTAGTATGAAGCATTGTTTTACTTCCTTCAGCAGAAAACTCTATATACTCTAATAAAACAGTTTCAAAATCTTCATTTTCTAATTTGCTATCGTTAATCCAAATATTGTTTGGGTTAAAAGTTAGATTTATGTTGAAATATTTTTTATAATTTTCACTGTTTTTTTTAATATAATATTTTGAATGTATGCTGTCGGTTTTAAATTCAACGTTATCAATTTCAATGAAGGATAATTTTTTTGAGATAGTGTCTGAATAGCTAAGATAATCATGCTTTCCTTTTTCTGAATGCATTGAGTTAGCATGTTTATATTTTAGGCTTATTAAATCTTCAATAAAAGTTTTTAAAGGAAGTCGTTTATCAATATTATAAATCCAATGTGTAGAGCTTATGGTATTTTTACGATTAACGTTAACAATGGTATCGTTATTATTTACTTCAAAAAACATCCATACTTGTGAGTGATCTTGTACTTCTTGAATTCCCTTTTGATGTAAAACAGGTATTTTTAATTCTTTTTTTGCGCAGTTGACAGCTAAAAGAGAAAAGGTAATTAGTATGAAAATATTTTTCATTTGTTATTTTTAAGTAATTTAACAATTTTAATGGTTTCAACAGCTTCTTTAACATCGTGCACGCGTAAAATATTTGCTCCTTTTAAAAGGGCAATAGTATTTGCAGCTGTTGTAGCGCTTAAAGCCTCGTTTGGTGTTATTTCTAAAGGTTTAAATAGCATAGATTTTCTTGAAAGTCCAACTAACATGGGTGTTTCTAGATTATTAAATAACTCTAAATTATTTAATAATTGGTAGTTGTGTTCAAGAGTTTTTCCAAAACCGAAGCCAACATCAGAAATAATATCATTCACGCCAAGTGTTCTTAATTTATTTATTTTTTTTGAAAAATAAAAAATAATATCTTTTACAATATTGGTGTATTCGGGATTTTGTTGCATGGTTTGAGGTTTACCTTGCATGTGCATAAATATATATGGTACTTGTAATTGAGCAATGGTTTTAAACATATTATTGTCTAATTCACCTGCTGAAATATCATTCACCAAACTTGCACCTTCTAAAACACATTGTTTTACTACTTCACTTCTAAAAGTGTCTAATGAAATAATAATATTAGAAAATTCTTTAATTAAAAGTTTTATAACAGGTACAATTCGTTCTAATTCTTCTTTTTTAGAAATGTGTTTTGCTCCGGGTCTAGAAGAGTATGCTCCAACATCAATAAATGTTGCGCCTTCATCTAACATTTTTTCAACTTGGTATAAAATTGCTTTTTCGTTGTTGTATTTTCCACCGTCAAAAAAGGAATCTGGTGTAATGTTTAAAACACCCATTACTTTTGGAGAAGATAAATCAATAAGGTTTCCCTTGCAGTTGATACTTTTCATTAGCTTACTACCTTATTTATTACTTTGCTTACTTTTGGAATTTTATAATTGTCCATTTTGGCTATTAATTCTTCAATAGTATTTCCAATAAGTAACATTTCTTTATTAGATTGTTTTAAGTAACCTTCGTTAACCATTACATCTAGTTGTTTTATTAAATAATTAAAAAACCCATTAGTATTTAAAATACCTACTGGTTTACTTTCAATACCTAATTGACCTAATGTAAGTGCTTCAAAAATTTCATCTAAAGTTCCAAAGCCTCCGGGTAAAGCAATGTATCCGTCAACCAATCTGCTTATTTTTACCTTACGTTCGCTCATGGTTTTTGTAATGTGCATTTTGGTAATTCCGTTATGGGCTACTTCTTCGTGACGTAATAAATTAGGAATTACTCCAATAACTTCACCTTTTTTTTCTAAAATAGCATCAGCAATAACACCCATCATTCCAATTTTTCCTCCACCATAAACCAAACCTATATTATTATTAGCAAAATAATCTCCTAAATTTTTGGCCTCATTTTTAAATATTTTTTTGAACCCTGTGCTTGATCCACAAAAAACTGCTATTCTTTTCATTTAGACTTTTTTAAATGTATATCGAACTTTTGTTTATTAAAATCGTTAAATTTGTTCGAAATTTACGGAAATAATTAAAGTATATGCAACAAACTTCGAAACAATACGATGCCATAATTGAAAAATGTCGTTTATTATATAGTAAAAAATTAAAAGATTACGGAAGCGCTTGGAGAATTTTACGTTTACCATCGTTAACAGATCAAATATTTATCAAAGCACAACGTATTCGTCAATTACAGCAAAACTCAACTAGAAAAGTTGATGAAGGTGAAGTTTCTGAATTTATTGGTATTATTAATTATTCGGTAATGGCTCTAATTCAATTAGAATTAGGTGTTGTTGAACAACCTGATATTTCTAATGAAGTAGCTATTGAATTATACGATAAGCATGTTGCAGTTACAAAGCAATTAATGGAAGATAAAAATCACGATTATGGTGAAGCTTGGAGAGATATGCGTATAAGTTCATTAACAGATTTAATTCTTCAAAAATTATTGCGAGTTAAACAAATTGAAGATAATAAAGGTAAAACAATTGTTTCTGAAGGAATAGATGCAAATTATCAGGATATGATTAATTATGCCATTTTTGCTTTGATACATATTAATGAATAAGAATAAAATATTTTAAAATGAAATTACTTGTATTTATAGCAAGGCTAATAGTTGGAGTAACATTTGTATTTTCTGGATTTGTAAAATTGGTAGATCCTATTGGTTCGCAATACAAATTCGAAGAGTATTTTGGAGCAGATGTTTTAAATCTGGAGTTTTTAATTCCATATGCTTTGCCTTTCTCTATTTTATTGATTTTAGCTGAAATTATGTTAGGTGTTATGTTATTGCTAGGTTATTTGCCAAAGCTAACTGTGTGGAGTTTATTACTTATAATGTTGGTGTTTTTGTTTTTAACGTGGTATTCTGCTTACTATAATAAGGTTACAGATTGTGGATGTTTTGGAGATGCTGTAAAACTATCTGCTTGGGGAACCTTTTATAAAAATGTATTTTTAATAGTAGTAGTGCTAATTTTAGTTTTTGGATTTAAATATATAAAGCCATTGTTTAGTGGTAATATAGTTAAATGGGGAACCTTTATTTTGTTTTTTACTTTTTTGTATATAACCTATTATGTATTAGTTCATTTACCAATTATAGATTTTAGACCATATGCTGTTGGGAAAAATTTACCAGAAGGTATGGAGTATATAGGCGAAATAGAGCCTCCAATTCACGATTTTTATTTGGAAAGTGTTGAAGGTGAAGAATTAACAAATATAGTTTTAACTAATGATAAGGTGTTATTGGTTTTAGCATCTAATTTAGATAAAAGCGACTTGGAAGGTTTTAATAAGTTAAAACCAATAACAGATAATGCTATTGCTAAAGGGTATACAGTTTATGCACTTACGTCTTCGATGGTTGAAGATTTTCAAAAAATAAAAGTTAATTACAAACTAAATTTTGATATGCTTTTTGCTGATGAAACAATGTTAAAAACAATTGTTAGAGCAAATCCCGGAATTGTGATTCTTAATAAAGGTACTGTTACTGGAAAATGGAATTGGACGGACGCAGATAAAGTTCAAATTGAATAAATGAAACAAGCCTTATTAGTTTTTATTGGAGGAGGTGTTGGAAGTGTTGCTCGCTATTTATTAGGTAGATGGTTAAACAATATCGAAAATATAATTCCTTATGGAACAATGCTAGCTAATGTACTTGGGAGTTTATTAATAGGAATTGTTTTAGGCTATTTAGCTAAAACATCATCAGTTTCACAAACACAATCGTTATTGTTGGCTTCTGGTTTTTGCGGAGGTTTTACAACTTTTGCCACTTTTACTTACGAGAATCACTTATTTTTAAAAAATGGAGACTATTTTAGTTTTTTACTCTACACTTTAGGGTCACTTTTTTTAGGATTTATAGCTGTTTTTATAGGTGTTTACTTTTCTAAAGTCTTCTAAAAATTTCAAATTAGAGATATATTAAACCTTAACTTTTGTAATAATGTAGTATAATTTTAAATATATAAATTACTTTTTAATGTTAAAAAAGACCTAAACTTTAGTTTTAGGTCTTTTTTTTGTTGCTTATATTATAAAAAATACAATTGAATTATTAATAACCCCTAAAAAAATAGGGGTAAAAAATAAAAAAGAATAAAAAAGTAGTTTTATACATTAAAAAATTAGGGGTTTAAATAATTTAAATATATTTTTGAATTCGAAATCAATTAAATAAATCATTTATTATGAAGAAAATCGAAGCAATTATTCGAAAATCAAAATTTGATGAAGTTAAAGAAGCTTTACATGAAATTGCGGTTAACTTTTTTAGTTACTGGGATGTAACTGGTGTTGGGAATGAGAAAGAGGGCCATGTGTATCGTGGTGTTAGCTATAGTACTAGTGATATTCAGCGTAGATATGTATCTATTGTTGTATCTGATCATTTTTTAGAAATAACAATTGATGCTGTTTTGAAAGCAGCCTACACAGGAGAGGTTGGAGATGGTAAAATATTTGTGTCGACTGTTGATGAGGCGTACAGAATTAGAACTAAAGAAAAAGGTTCAGAGTCTATAAACTAAAAAAATTATTAAAGAATTAAAAATATATTATTATGGATACTAATGCGGTATTAGATTTAATGTGGATTGTTATCTGCGGAATTTTAGTGTTTTTTATGCAAGCTGGTTTTACTTTGGTAGAAACTGGTTTTACAAGAGCTAAAAATGCTGGAAATATTATTATGAAAAATTTTATGGACCTATGTATAGGTAGTCTTGGTTTTTGGGCTGTTGGATATACAGTAATGTATGGTGATACTATAGGTTCTTTTATCGGAACTCCTTCATTATTTTATAGTGATGCTTCCGATATGCATAACTTATTCTTTCAAACTGTGTTTGCAGCTACTGCTGCTACAATAGTTTCAGGAGCTGTTGCTGGAAGAACAAAATTTACAACATACATTATCTTTTCTTTGGTAATGACTGTTATTATTTACCCTATATCTGGTCACTGGGTGTGGCAAGGTGAAGGTTGGTTAACAAATCTTGGTTTTGTTGATTTTGCAGGTTCTTCTGTAGTGCATTCTGTTGGTGGATGGGCAGCTTTAGTTGGAGCAATATTGGTAGGTCCAAGACTAGGAAAATATACAAATGGTAAGTCTAATGCAATTCAAGGTCATAACTTGGTGTTAGGTGCGTTAGGTGTATTTATCTTATGGTTAGGTTGGTTTGGATTTAATGCCGGATCTGAATTAGCAATTTCTGGTGATAGTGCAAATAATGCTGCAGGTATTTTAATTACAACAAATTTAGCTGCTGCTGCTGCTGCAATGTCTGCAATGTTTGTTACTTGGGTTAAATATGGTAAACCAGATATTTCAATGACATTGAACGGTGCGTTAGCAGGTTTAGTTGGTATAACTGCTGGTTGTGCTGCTGTAAGTCCCGTGGGAGCAGCAATTATTGGAATTATTGCGGGAATTGTTGTTGTATTTTCAGTAGATTTTATAGATAAAACGTTAAAAGTAGATGATCCTGTTGGTGCGGTTTCTGTACATGGTGTATGTGGTGCATTAGGAACATTGTTGGTAGGTGTATTTGCTACTGATGGTGGATTGTTGTATGGTGGTGGATTTTCACTATTAGGTGTGCAAGCTATTGGAGTGTTAGCTATTGGAGCTTGGGCTGCGGCTACTGCTTTTATTGTATTGTTTATCTTAAAGAAAACAATGGGATTAAGAGTTTCTAAAGAGGAAGAAGTAGATGGTTTAGATATTCATGAGCATAAAACAAATGTTTATAACAATTAGTGGTTGTAAACTCAATATAATAAAGAACATAAAAAAATCAAATTAAAATTTTACAGTATGAAAACAATTTTAGATTTAAATTATAGAAAAATAGTGTTGTTGCTAATGGTTATGTTTGCTGTTCCTGCAATTGCACAAGAAGAGGGAGAAAAGAAAAAAATTAGTGTTAGTGGTTCGGTAGATGCTTATTATCAGTCTTATTTGTCTGCTTCTGATGATATGGGGCAGTCGTTTGGAACTTCGTTCGCTGGTGATTCTGGTTTTGCGTTAGGTATGGCTAATATAGTTGGTACTTATGAAGGTGAAAAAACTGGAGTGGTTGCAGATATTGCTTTTGGTCCTAGAGGTGATGATGCTACTGGAGGTTTTAATATTAATCAATTGTATGCTTATTTAAATGTTTCTGAAAGTACAACATTAACTTTAGGTAGGTTTAATACATTTTTAGGGTACGAAGTTATATCTCCAACAGGAAACTTTAACTATAGTACTTCATGGTTATTTTCAAGTGGTCCTTTTTCTCATGTTGGTTTAAAAGCAGATTTTGCTTTGTCAGAAAAAGTAAGTTTAATGTTAGCTTTTATGAATGTTACAGATGTTAATCAAAACTTAACTGGAGCTTATTCTTTAGGTGCTCAATTAGGAGTTGCTGGTCAATACTTGAATTTTTATTATGATGATGGTGAAGCTTTAGGATTTGAAATAGATTATACAGGTGGATTTGATTTATCTGATTCTATTTACTTTGGAGTTAATGCTGCATATGCAGACAATGATGGTGAAGGATTTTATGGAGTTGCTTTATATCCACAAGTTTCGTTATCTGATTCTTTTGGATTAGGGTTAAGAGGTGAATATTTTTCACAAGTATCGGACTTGATGACTGATGAGCCTTCAGTATTTGGTTTAACTTTAACTGGAAGTTATTCATTAGAAAATTTAACAATTAAGCCAGAAATTAGATTAGATTCTTGGAGTGATGATGAGCCATTCTTAGATTCAGATGGTATGGCTTCTGATAAATTATCTTCATTTTTAATAGGTGCAGTGTATGCATTCTAATGAAGAGTTAGTAGTAAAATAAATTATAGTATTTGAAGGCATCATTTTTGTTTTGATCCTAAATAAAATGTTTAATCAGTGTTCTTCAAACTATGTATATAGGAAAATAGGATTGTTGTTAATTAATTATTTTAAGTTAAGCCTGCTTGTATTTCTAGCGGGCTTAATTTTTTGTATTAAGTCTTATTGAATTAATAAAAAAATAACTTAAAAATAAAAATACTACAAACATATTGGGGGTTTAATTTTAAAATATATAAAAATTTAAAGTTAAGCCCTTTAAAATGTAGGGAGTGTAAAATATATTTATATTTTTACGCGCAGTATCAATATTAAATTTATTTATAATGAAGAAAATTGAAGCAATTATTAGAAAGTCAAAGTTTGTAGACGTTAAAGAAGCTTTACACGAAATCGGAGTTAATTTTTTCAGCTATTGGGATGTTACTGGTGTTGGAAATGAGAAAGAAGGTCATGTGTATCGTGGGGTTAGCTACAGTACTTCAGATATTCAAAGAAGATATCTATCAATTGTGGTTTCTGATCCATTTTTAGAAAAGACAATTAAAGTATTGTTAGATACAGCTTACACTGGGCAAGTTGGGGATGGTAAAATTTTTATTTCAGATATAGAAGCGGCATATAGAATAAGAACAAAAGAAGGCGGAACAGAGTCTTTAAAATAATAATTTTAAAAATTAATAAAAATGGGAGATTTACTTACGGTAAATAATGTGTGGATGATGATTTGTACCGCTTTTGTATTTATAATGCATTTAGGGTTTTCATTATTAGAGATAGGATTTACAAGGCAAAAAAACACGATAAATATATTATTTAAAAATGTGTTTATTATAACAGCAGGGTTGTTGCTTTACACAATAATAGGGTTTAATTTAATGTATCCTGGATCCTTTATTTGGGGAGTTTTACCAGATTATTTTGTTGATTTATTTGGTTTGTCGTTACCGGAAAATGGCTTAACTGCAGAATATGCAGATGCAGGTTATACTTATTGGACAGACTTTTTATTTCAAGGAATGTTTGCTGCAACAGCAGCTACAATTGTTTCTGGAGCTGTAGCTGAACGTATTAAATTAGGAGCATTTATGATTTTTACAATTGTATATGTTGGATTTATTTATCCTATTGCGGGTTCATGGAAATGGGGTGCAGGTTGGTTAGATGAATTAGGTTTTTATGATTTTGCAGGTTCAACATTAGTGCATTCAGTTGGAGGATGGGCAGCATTAATTGCGGTTTATTTATTAGGACCAAGAATTGGAAAATTCAAAAAGGATGGTTCGTTAGGAGCTATTCCTGGACATAATATTCCTTTAGCAACTGCAGGTGTATTTTTATTATGGTTAGGTTGGTTTGGATTTAATGGTGGTTCGGTACTTTCTGCTGATCCAGGAGCAACATCATTAGTGTTAGTTACTACATGTATTGCTGCGGCTTCAGGTGGACTTTCTGCATTTTTGGTGTCGTTATTTAAATATAAGCAATATGATTTATCAATGTTTTTAAATGGAATTCTTGGTGGGCTTGTTGGTATTACTGCTGGAGCAGATGTAATGAGTGTAACAGATTCTGTAGTTGTAGGCTTTATAGCTGGAGCCTTAATTGTTTTGGGTGTTAGTTTTATTGATAGATTAAAATTAGATGATCCTGTTGGAGCTATTGCTGTTCACTTAATTTGTGGTATTTGGGGGACTTTAGCTGTTGGAATATTTGGAGATTTAGCTGGTTGGACTCAACTTGGACATCAATTAATTGGAATTGTTTCTATTGGTGCTTTTTGTGTAACTTCAGCGTTTATTATAATTTATACGTTAAAGAAAACTGTAGGAATACGAGTTTCTAAAGAAGAAGAACAGGAAGGTTTAGATATACATGAGCATGGTATGGATGCTTATCCAGATTTTCGTTTAAATCAACATTAGTAATTGTTTTAAGTTATTAGATAAAAAAAAAGGCTTCCAAATGGAAGCCTTTTTTTTTATCTAATGTTTTTTAAAAATTTTAACACCTGCTTTAATTTCGGTATTTAAAAAATTTTCAGCTGGAGGAATTGGACACGAGTATTTGTGATTATAGGCGCAATACGGATTGTATGCTTTGTTAAAATCAATTGTAATTGTGTTGCTATCTGTTGAAGGAATTTCTAAATCAATATATCTGCCACCTCCATAACTTGTTTTGTTGTTTGTCAAATCATTAAAAGGAAGAAATAAATGATTTTTGTATTCAACCGAAGTTAGTAAGCTTTGATTTTGATAGATATTTAATCTGAATTCTTTACCATTTAAAATAAAAGATGCAACTCCATATTTTCTGTATAGAGGAAGTCTTTCTGTGCTAGTTTTCATTTCGAAAATTGCAGTATTTGGTGTTAATTCAAAATCTGCAATAATTTTATAGGCTTCATCAATTTCAAAAAAATCTAGAGATTTAAATTCTTTTAAATCTTTTATGGTTAAAGGTGAATCTTTTTCATTTGCGTAAAATGAGTTTAGTTCATATTGATGCTGTTGTATTTTTTCTAGATAGCTTTTTTTAGGTTTGTTACAGCTTAAAATTAAAAGTGTTATAGTGAATAATAAAGTAATTTTTTTCATTATTGAATGGTATTTGGTATAAGTTGTGGTTGTTGTAATAGTAATTTTTGAGTAAAATTTTCAAACTCTTCTTTTTCTGAAAACTGTTTTACTTTGTTTGAATCAAAATTTCCTTTTAAATAAAATGAGTGAATACTATTGTTTTTATAGTTGAAATAAACAAGTTCTTTTACAATTCCTTCAACTTCTTTTCCAATAACAACAATTCGTTTGTTTTCTTCGGTTTTTCTATAAATATCAGAGTAGTAGGATGTGTTTCCTATTAAATTAATTTCTTCATTTAAAATTTGAAATTTTGTTGGGTCAATATTGTTTAGGGTTATAAAACTAAAATCTGTCATGTTATTAAAAAATGAATTTACTTCTGGCGATAATCCACTTAAAACATTTTTCATAAAACGTGGCATTTGAAATGCGGTAGAGCCAATATCGTTTTTATGTGTGTTGTAAAATTTCTGATAGGTATGTGTTGGACCACAGTTTACAAACGTGAAGGATACAATAAATATAAGAAGATAAATTTTTTTCATTTGACTTTTTTTGAAAGATTAAATAATCACAAATATAATCTGCAATTTAGAGCTAATTAATAAATTTTTGTAGTTTTGATGAAAATTTGAATAGAATTATGAATAATTGTAAGCAATATAATACCGTTTGTAAGTGGTTTTTAAAAACCTTTGGGTGTAGTATTTAAATAAGTTATTTGTACATAACATATTAATTTAATTTTAACCCAGTTTTTAACTGGGTTTTTTAGTTTTATAAAAATGATAAGGAAGACAATTAATACATATATAGATTCTTTTAGTGGTTTGTCTAAAGAAATTTGGTGGTTGGCGCTTATAACCTTTATAAATAGAGCAGGGACTATGGTTTTGCCATTTTTATCACTTTATTTAACTGAAGATTTAAAGTTGACGTTGCCGCAAGTAGGGTGGATTATGAGTGCTTTTGGTGTTGGGTCGCTAGCAGGTTCTTGGTTAGGAGGGAAGCTTACGGAGAAAATTGGATATTATAAAGTAATGTTCTGGAGTTTGATGTTAACAGGGTTTCTGTTTATTGCTTTGCAGTTTGTAACAACTTTTACTGGATTTGCCATTGGTATATTTTTTACAATGGTTGTAGCTGATACGTTTAGACCAGCTATGTTTGTAGCATTAAAAACGTATAGCAAGTTAGAGAATCAGACAAGATCGTTAACGCTTATACGCTTGGCAATTAATTTAGGATTTTCATTTGGGCCTTTTTTAGGAGGAATTATTATTTCTACAATTAATTATTCTGGGTTGTTTTGGGTTGATGGGATAACTTGTATTGCTGCTATTTTGTTAATGCGAGTTGTTTTAAATCCTAAAAAGGTAAAAAAAATAGAAGAACAGTTGGTTGAATCAGAAAATAAAGCTACTTCTGTTTTTAGAGATTATCCCTACATTATATTTTTAACTGTTGTATTTATAATGGGTTTTATTTTTATGCAGTTATTTTCAACAATGCCTTTATTTTATAAAGATGTTCATGGTTTATCAGAATTTGAAATTGGGTTAATAATGTCTGTTAACGGATTTCTGATTTTTTTATTAGAAATGCCTTTAATCCATTATATAGAACAAAAACTTTTTAATAAAATGAAAATTATTACATGGAGTTTAGTTTTAATGGCTTTAAGTTATTTAGTATTAAATGTTTCTGGTTGGTCGGGAGTTTTAATAGTTGGAATGTTGTTAATTTCTATTGGTGAAATGTTAGCATTTCCGTTTACTAATAATTTCGCTATGAATAGAGCTCCAAACGGAAAAGATGGAATGTATTTAGCGTACTATACTATGGCTTTTTCGTATGCACATATTTTTAGTGCAAAAACTGGGATGGAAATAATAGATCGTTTTGGTTTTAGAGCAAATTGGTATGTTATGGGAATTTTAGGTTTGATTGCAGTTTTATTAATGGTTGTTCTTCAAAAATTATTAAAAAAAGAAAAACAAAATTAACAATTATTAATCTTGAGCAATAATAACATCAATTCCTAATTCAATTAAGCGTTCTTTAAAGGTTTTATCAATTCCAGAATCAGTAATTATTTGATCTACTTCATTTAGATTGCAAATACGACCAAAACCTTTTCTGCCAAATTTTGAAGAGTCAGCTAGGATAATTATTTTTTGAGCAGACTTGATCATCATTTGATTTAATGAAGCTTCCATAGAGCTAGTTGTTGTTAGTCCAAATTCTAAATCTATGCCGTCAACTCCTAGAAATAGTTTAGAGCAGGTAAATTCTGAAAGCATTTTTTCGCCTAATGGTCCTATTATTGAAGAGGAGCTTTTTCTAATTACACCGCCAAGTTGAATTACATCTACATTGTTTAGTTGTGATATAATTAGCCCTGCGTTTAATGAAGCTGTAATAACAGTAAGGCCTGTAATTGGTTTAATTTGATTAGCCATTTCAATAATTGAGGTTCCCGAGGCTAAAATTATGCTATCATGTGGTTCAATTAATTCGGCTGCTTTTTGAGCTATTTTACTTTTTTCTTCTTTGTTTAACTTTACTTTTTCGTTAACAGTTCTTTCTTTAGTGTAAGGGTTAATCGGTATTGCTTTTCCATGAGATCTAAATAGTAGATTTAGTTCTTCTAAAAGTTTTAAATCCTTTCTAATTGTTACAGATGATACATTAAATTCTAAACTTAGATTAGATACGGTTACAAATCCATCTTTTTCTAGTTTGTTTAATATTAGTTTGTGTCTTTCAGCAATATTAATACTCATAGTTCTAATTTTTTGTATAGCAAATATAGTTAATTTATCTGTGGTGTTTTGTTCTGAAAGTTTCATTTCGATTCAAAAATTTTACTTTCCTCGACTTTTTAGTTTCGTTTTTGTATAAATCCTTACGTGTATATGTTTAAAATTACCTTAAAAACCCTTTTTTAGCAGTAAAATTATCACTAATAAAGCCTTGTGAAATATAAGGTAATTAAAAAATAACACAAAAAGGTTTCAAAAAGTTTCGTTTTGTTTTGAAAAAAATATAAATTTACATCATAAAGAAAAGTCAAAAAATATAAAATAAAAATATTGAAGTCATGAAAAGAAGTGAAATGATCCATAAAATTGAGAAAAATTCTAAAGAATACGATTTTATTGTTATTGGAGGTGGGGCAACAGGAATTGGTATTGCGCTTGAAGCTTCAGCTAGAGGGTATTCTGTTGTATTACTTGAAAAATCAGATTTTACTAAATCAACTTCTAGTAAAAGTACCAAATTAGTACACGGTGGTGTTAGGTATTTAGCACAAGGAGATATTGGTTTGGTTAGAGAGGCTGTTGTTGAAAGAGGTTTACTTGCTCAAAATGCACCACATTTAGTAAAGGATCAATCTTTTATAATTCCAACTCATGGTTTGTTTGATGAATTGCAGTATACAGTTGGATTAACATTTTATGATTTGTTAGCGGGTAAGTTAAGTTTAGGTAGATCTAAAAGAATTTCAAAAGCTAAAACTATAAAACGTTTGCCAACAATTAATGCTGATAAAATTTCAGCTGGTGTTGAGTATCATGATGGTCAATTTGATGATACTAGATTAGCAATTAATACATTGCAAAGTGCAGTTGAATTGGGTGCTGTAGTTTTAAATTATTGCAACGTAACAGATTTAATTAAAAGTGCTGAAGGTAAAATTCAAGGAGTAAGTTTTACCGATGAAGAGTCTGGTAAAAAATACAAGTTAAAAGGAAAACAAGTTGTGAATGCAACTGGAGTTTTTGCTGATGACATTTTACAAATGGATTCTCCTGGAGCTAGAAAAACTATTGCGCCAAGTCAAGGTGTGCATTTAATGTTAGATAAGTCATTTTTATCAGGTAATGATGCTATTATGATTCCTAAAACAGATGATGGAAGAGTGTTGTTTTTAGTTCCATGGCATAATAAAGTGGTGGTTGGTACTACAGATACGCCTATAGATAAAGAGTCTTTAGAGCCAATAGCTTTAGAGCAAGAAATAGAGTTTATTTTAGCAACTGCAAGTCGTTATTTAAATAAACCTCCAAAACGTAGCGATGTGTTAAGTGTGTTTGCGGGTTTGCGCCCTTTAGCAGCTCCAAGTGGAGAAGGTAAAAAAACAAAAGAAATTTCTCGAAGTCATAAAATATTTACTTCAGATTCTGGATTGTTAACTATGGTTGGTGGTAAATGGACTACTTATAGAAAAATGGGAGAAGATTTAGTTGATAAAGCTGAAAAAATGCAGGATTGGGTTCATATTTCTACGCAAACAAAGCATTTGAAAATACACGGGTACAAAGAGAATGTAGATCATCAAAACCCATTATATTTTTATGGTTCTGATGAAGAAAAAATAGAGAAATTAGCAAAGGAAAATAATTTAGAATCTGAAATAAGTTCAACATTAAAAGTTATTGAAGGCCAGGTAGTGTGGGCAGTTGAAAACGAGATGGCTAGAACGGTTGAAGATTTTTTAGCAAGAAGAACACGTTGTCAGTTATTAGATGCTAGAGAGAGTGTAAAAATGGCTCCAAAAGTTGCTGAAATTATGGCGAAAGAACTTGGTGAGAGTAAAGACTGGGAAGAAAACCAAGTTAAAAATTACCTAGATGTAACTATGAATTACATATTAAATTAAGTATTTGATAAAGGAATGGCTTTATAAGTTGTTTCTAGACTATTTTTGGTTTCAAGCTTCGTTGTATTTGTATATAAACGAAGCTTGTTGGTTTTAAAGGTTTCGTTTAACTTTCGTAAAATTACTTTTAGTTTTGAAATAGCATGATAATTATCATAAAATAGAATAATAATTTAAAATATGTTTCGTATTGTTTCATTATATTGTATATTTGAGCATTCATTTCAGAAAACATTAAACTTTAGTTACGAAAACGTTTTAGGGTTTGTGTAGTTGGGATTTTTAAAAGTCTATTTCTGTATAATTTAATTCAAAAAAATAATTTAATAAACAATTATAAAATGTTAAATATATTTAAACCAGCAGCACATAAAAAGTTGCTTCCAGAAAATTTAGTAGATTCAAATTATAAGAGGTTGAGGTTGCAGGTGTTTGTTGGTATATTTTTAGGATATGCTGGATATTATCTAGTTCGAAAAGTTTTTTCTCTTGCAATGCCAGATTTAATTGCTCAAGGTTATTCTAAAACTGAATTAGGGTTTGCATTATCTGGAGTTTCAATTGCTTATGGATTGAGTAAGTTTCTAATGGGAAATGTTTCGGATAGGAGTAATGCGCGTAATTTTATAACTGCAGGTTTAGTTCTTTCAGCTTTTACAATGATTATTATGGGGATACTTCCTGTTGCAACTTCATCCATTTTAATAATGTTTGTATTGTTAATTTTAAATGGTTGGTTTCAAGGTATGGGATGGCCTCCTTGTGGAAGAGTTATGGTGCATTGGTTTTCAATACGAGAAAGAGGAACCAAAATGTCTATTTGGAATGTGGCGCATAATGTTGGAGGTGGAATTATTGGACCTTTAGCTATTTTAGGTGTGGCTATTTTTGCTGATTGGCATGCGAAACTTTATTTTCCTGGATTTATTGCTTTGGGGGTAGCAATAGTTACTTGGCTTCTTGTTAGAGATACTCCTCAATCTTGTGGGCTTCCAAATATTGAGTCGTATAAAAATGATTTTCCTGATAATTATTCTGAAAAGTACGAAGAAGAAATGTCTGCAAAAGATATATTTTTCAAATATATACTTAAAAATAAATTGTTATGGTCAATAGCTTTTGCAAATGCTTTTGTGTATTTGGTGAGGTATGGAGTGTTGGATTGGGCACCATTATATCTAGAAGAAAGTAAGGGTTTTTCTATTCAAGAGTCTGGTTGGGCATATTTTGCTTACGAATGGGCTGGTATTCCAGGTACTTTATTGTGTGGTTATTTAAGTGATAAAGTTTTTAAAGGAAAAAGAGCTCCAGTAAGTATTATTTATATGCTATTAGTAATGCTTTCTGTATTTATGTACTGGACAAGTGATTCAATTTTAGCAAATTCAATTGCTTTAATATGTATAGGCTTTTTAATCTATGGACCAGTAATGTTAATTGGGGTTCATGCTTTAGATTTAGTTCCAAAAAAGGCTGCAGGTACTGCAGCAGGTTTAACCGGTCTTTTCGGTTATTTAGGAGGGGCTCTATTTGCAAATATTGCTATGGGAGCTGTTGTTGATCAATGGGGTTGGTCTGGTGGTTTTATAGTGTTGATTGGAGCTTGTATTGTTTCTATTTTATTAATAGGAATTGCATGGAGACAAGAGAATAAAGGGCACAATGGAATACATTCTTAATTAAAGTGAATACTAAATATATAGAATATTAAAAAAAGTTAATCAAAACAAATTAACCTTAAAATTAAATTAAATGAACAAAATGAGTTTAAATAAAGCTCTAGTTGGAGCTTTGGCAGTTCTCTGCCTTGGTTTTGTAGCGTGTGAAGATGACACAAAAGACTACAATGAATACAATTATTATGAAGACATTGAATTGGGTGAATTAAGTGCAGAGGCTAAACAAGTTAGGGATTATGTTATGGATGATGCAATTATAGCTCATCGAGGTTCAACTTTTTGGGCCCCTGAAGAAACTGAAGCAGCCTTTAGATGGGCAAGAAATATGGGTGCTGATTATTTAGAGTTAGATTTACAAAGAACAGAAGATGGATTTTTATTGGCACTTCATGATGGTAATCTTAGAAGAACATCGAATATTGAGAGTGTTTTTCCTGGTAGCGAAGATTTACCTGTAAGTGCATTTACACTTGCTGAATTAAGAGAGTTAGATGCTGGAAGCTGGTTTAATGAAGATGAACCAGAAAATGCAAGGTCATCTTTTGAGAATCAAAAAATATGCACACTTGAAGAGGTGCTTATGATTGCTCAAGGATATCGTATTAAAAGAGATAGTGATGGAAATCCTGTTAAATTAAATGACGGTGCAGATTGGAAAGGTTTATATGAAATGGAATTAGATCCTTTAGATAATGGAAATAGACCAGGGATTTATGCTGAAACAAAAGAACCTTATTTGTTTGGTGGTATGGAAGATGATTTAGCGGAATTTTTAACAGAACAAGGATGGAATATTAATAGTCCTGGAACTTTACTAGAAGCGCCTTCTGGAGATGAAGGTAAAGTAGCTTATACAAATGGTCGTTTTATTTTACAATCTTTTTCTAGAGAATCAATTGTTAAGTTAGAGACTGCTTTACCAGGCATACCAAAATGTATGCTTTTATGGTTAAGCGAAAGTTCAGGTTATGTTAGACCAAGCAATACTTTAGAATCTTTAGCGGAGTTTATTAATTTTTCAGTTGAATACAATTGTCATATTGCAGGACCATCAATAGCTGGTTCACCTAATTATTATGATGATTTAACAGAGCCTTGGATGAATGAAATGTATCATAGAGCAGGAATGATTGTTCATGCATACTCATTTGATACTGAAGATCAATTAAGAAAATACAATGGTGATTATTACTATGGTGGTGTATCACGTTTTGATGATCCTGATCGTGAAGTTGTTGGAGATTATAGTTACGATGTAAACGAAAATATGTTTATAGATGGAGGTTTTACAAACCTAACAGATTTATCGTTAGAGTACTATGGTAGAGGAGCTAATAAAACAGCTCAAGAAGTGTTAGACGAGTTAGGATATTAAAAAATTTACAAGAAATCATATTATGAAAAAAATATATTTAACATTGTTAGCTATAGGTTTAGTTTTAACAAGCGCAATAGGTCAAGAAAAGAAATCATTACTTAGTGTAAGTGATGAAGGTGTTATGTTATCTTCACCTGAAAATGAAATTCAAGTTGGTTTTAATGGAAGAATTTATATGGATGGTGTACATTATTTTGATGATGTAACTGATTTAAGTTCTGACGCCTCAATAAGTGATGTTCGTTTTGGAACTACTGTAAGATGGGGTAAATGGCTGACTAAAATTAATGTTAGTTTTGGTAATGAAGAAGTGTGTGTTAAAGATGCTTTTTTAAAGTATTTTCAAAAAGAGAATAGTATTTTTACAATAGGTAACTTTATTGAACCATTTGGTCTTGAAGGAGCTGCTTCAAGTAAAGAGCTTCGTTTTATTGGTGCTTCTAACGCTACTCAAGCTTTTGGTATTGGTAGAGGAATAGGAGTTGGTTATTCTTATTTCACAGATAAGTTTTATGGGGCTACAGGTTTATTTGCAGGTTCTGTAGGTAACGATAACACGGGTGATCAAGGGTATAGCACAACTACAAAGTTAGCGTATACTCCAATTGTAAAGGAAAATTTAACTTGGCAGGTTGGAGCATCGTTTTCATACCGTAAACCGGAAGCTAATGGATTTAGTAGTGATTTAAATGATGATGATTATAACAGGGAAGTAATTTTAACAGCAGGTCCAGAAGACTTATTTTTAGATGCAGAAATTGAAGGTGCACAAAATGAAACAAAAATTAACTTTCAAACTTTAGTTCTAGCAAAATCATTTCTTTTACAAGGGGAGTATACAAGATCTAATGTTACAAGAGATGAAGATTATATTTCTGAATTAATGAAAGATGGTCCATCATATTATGTTACTTACGCTTGGCCAACATCACCAGATGATTACCCATCTTGGTATGGTGAATTAACAGACATTACAACTGAAGCTTTTTATGTGCAAGCAGGTTTTCTTTTAGGTGATGAGTATTCTTATAATTCATCTACAGCTTATATAAATAGACCTAAACCTGGAACTTATGAGTTTTTAGTTCGTTATGATAATACCAATTTGAATGATATTGATGGGACTTATTTCAATGGTTCTTTCGGGTCATCAGATTATGCAGCAGCTTTAAGTGGTGTTGGAAATAAGAGTATTGCTGGAGGGAAATCAGAAACAATTAGTGCAGCTATAAATTACTATGTAAATAACCATATTATGTTCCGATTAAATTATAGTGTAATGGATGTAGATAATATTAACTACCCGTTAGATGAAAATGTTGGAATATTAAACGCAAGAGTTCAAGTGAACTTTTAGTAAAAGTTAATAAATTTTGTGTTAAAACCCTGTAATTTTAATTACAGGGTTTTTTTATAAGTTGAATAATTATTCAGGTATTCCATAATTTTCAATAACAAAATCTAAATCTTTATCACCTCTACCACTTAAATTAACTAAAATAGATTGTTTAGGGTTTGCTTTGGCTAATTTCATAGCAAAAGCAACTGCATGAGCACTTTCTAAAGCAGGAATAATTCCTTCTAATCTGCTTAATTCAAAAAATGCTTGAATACATTCTTTATCGGTGATACTATTATAGCTAACTTTATTTAGATCTTTTAGCATGCTGTGTTCGGGACCAACTCCAGGGTAATCTAAACCACTAGCAATAGAGTGTACAGGAGCAGGTTCTCCTTTTTCATCTTGTAGTAAATAGCATTTAAAACCGTGAATAACTCCAGGCTTTCCTAAAGTCATAGTTGCTGCATGATCTCCTAGTTTTTCAAGAGATTTTCCAGCCGGTTCAACACCAAATAATTTGCATTCTTCATCTTCTAAAAATGCAGAAAAAATACCCATTGCATTACTTCCGCCACCAACACAAGCTACTATATTGTCTGGTAATTCTCCAGTCATATCAAAAAACTGATCTTTTGCTTCTATACCTACAATACGTTGAAAATCTCTAACCATCATAGGGAAAGGATGTGGTCCAACAACAGATCCTATGCAATATATTGAATTTATAGGGTCTTTTAAATAAGCTTCAAAAGCACTATCAACTGCTTCTTTTAATGTTTTTAATCCGTGAGTTGCAGGAATAACCTTTGTTCCTAATATTTTCATTCGTTGAACATTTGGATACTCTTTAGCAATGTCAACTTCTCCCATGTGAATTTCACATTCTAACCCAAAGTAGGCAGCAGCTGTAGCTAAAGCTACACCGTGTTGTCCAGCGCCTGTTTCTGCAATTAATTTCTTTTTTCCCATGTGTTTGGCAAGCAACGCTTCACCCATGCAGTGGTTTAATTTATGTGCTCCAGTATGATTTAAATCTTCACGTTTCAAATAAATTTGGCCACCATATTTTTGTGATAATCTATTGCAGTGATAAACGGGTGTAGGTCTTCCTTGAAAATGTTTTCTTATATCTCGAAGTTCAGAAATAAATTTATGAGATTTACTAATTGCAAAGTAAGCATCGTTAATTTTTTTCATTTCCTCTTCTAAATGTGGAGGAATAAAAGCTCCACCATATTCTTTATAAAACCCTTCTTGATTTGGGTATTTTTTAAAATAATTTGCTGACATAATATAATTATTAGTGTGTTTGTTGGTTTTGAATTTAAAAATTACCTCTAAAATAAATATTTTTCTGCAGCTATTCTTATAAAATTTATAAAGATTGTATAGTATTTTCCAATTTTAAAAGAAATATTGAAAGTTGATTTTATTTGTTTGAATTAAGTTTTAAAAACAAATCCCATGTTTTTGTGTAGAATTCTTCAGTAAATTTTTCAATTACTGTAGAGCCAGCAAAAGGATCGATGGTTTTAGTGATGAAAGTTGTATTTTTAATATAAGAAACCAATTCAATATTTGGGTTAAAAACCTTTGCCTCGCTAGTTAAAGCTATTAAGTATGAAGTGAAATTTTGATTGGTAATAAAAATTTCAAGCGCTAAAGATTTCTGATTTTTTGGTTGAAATTGTTGAATTATTTTTGCCCAAAGCATTCTGGTTGCTCTAATTTTACCAATTTCGGAAATTAAGTTGTTTGTTGTTTTCCAACCTATATGAATTTTTGGAGCTATAGCATCAATTTTAATTTTATTAGATATGTTATTTTTAAGTATAGTAGATGCTTTTAATAGTAATTGAGCAATTTGGAGTTCTGAATTTAATTCATGTTGATTTGTAAGTAAAATAGGTTTTTCATTTACAATGTTTTTTGTTGTGTTAATCTCATTTATATCATAAGGAAAAATCTGATTGATAGTATGTTGATTTAAGTTTGAATTTGTTGTTGTAAAAGAGTGATTTCCTCTTAAAAAAGGAGGTGTGCCAGCAATAAACCCCTCGTGTTTAAAGTGATTAGTTTTTTCTGTTTGAACTTTTATTTTTAGGTGTGAAAAATTTTTACGCTTCATTTTTCAGCCTTTTAGATGTTATGGGAATAATTAATGTTTTTCGGGTAACTTTATTTTTATTTGTTAGAGGAATTAGGTTTTCTTTTATTGAGTTTTCTTTTATTTTTCGTTGAATAATTCCTTCTTTTAATTGTTTTAAAAATCCACCACCTTTTTCAATATCTTTAAAAATAATTAAGGCTTTTTCTGCAAGTTGTTTTGTTATAGATTCTATATAATAAGAACCTGTAGGTATTTTTTGAAGGTTATTTTTGTTAATTAAATCTTGTAATAATTTTGAGTTGTTTTCAGTGTTTGTAACAGTATCTGCTCCACTTAAAATTGAACTTATTAGCTCGGTTGAAATTATAAACTCATTACTATTTAATATTGAATTAGTTTGACTGATTTTGCTAGGTTCAACAAAAACTTTTGCATCACAACTTATATTGTATTCACTTAATAGTAGTTGATATAGGTATCTAAAGGTTCTGATTTTTGCAATTTCAAAAAAGAAATTATTTCCAATAGAAAAATTAAACTGAATATTATTTGCTATTTCTCCACCAAATCTAGTAAAATACTCATTTGCGTGAGCGAGCGCATACGCAATTTGTTGCACTGTATTTGCACCTGCATTTTGATAAATAGTGGTATTTACGCTTATTAAATTTTTTGTTGCAAGTAGTTTTTCAACATTTTCAAAATCGTTATTTAATGTTGTAAACCAATTACCTGTTTTAGCTAAATTTCCTATAATATCAATATTGTAATATACAATTTCATTGGTTAAATAGCTAGCTAATTTTAAAATGAAATCTTTAGATAAAAATTCTAATTGAAAATGAAATTCAATTTTTTTACCTAATAAGTTTTTAAACAGGTTTTCTATGTTAAACTTTTGCTTGCATATAAATTTTAAGGAAGTTGTACCTTTATTAATAGCATTAATTGCTTTTTTATTGGCTTCGTTTTCTAAAGTGATGTGTATTTTTTGGCAAACCTTATAGTTTTCGGTTGTTGTTGGAATTTTTAATTTTTCAAACTCATCTATATGATAAAATGGTTTAATTGTAATTCCTTCACTTGTATTTGTTAGAAGTGTTTTGTTGTAATCAGCACCATTTAATTCAAATTGAATTTTTTGTTTCCAAGCGGCTGCAGAAAACTTTTGAAAATCATCAGTAAAAAAGTTGCTCATATTTTAGGTGTTTAAAATGAACTATGTGTGTTAATATGAAAACTTTTGTTTAGTTACTTTTTTAAAGTGTCGTACTCAATTAAATAAATATCTTCGTTTTCCTTTTTCATTTTATATTCTTCTCTTGCAAATTTTTCTAATTCCTCTTTTTTTTCTAATTTTTTAATTAGCTCTTTATCTTTATTAATTTCAGATTGGTAATACTCCTTTTCGTTGTTAAGTTCGTTTATTTCTTTATTAAACTCTCTATGATTTAAGTACGAATTTTCATCTAAAAAAGCCATCCATATTATAAATACAAACAGTATTAATAAATATGGATTTGTAAGAATTTTTACAATTGGTTTATTTCTAAATTGCTTAAATGTCATTTTAAAGTTTATTACTAATAACAGTTCTAACTATATCAACAGCTACGGTATTGTAACGGTCATTTGGAATAATTATATCAGCGTAGTTTTTTGTAGGTTCAATAAATTGTTGGTGCATTGGTTTTAGAGTTGTTTGGTATCGATTTAAAACTTCATTTACATCTCTTCCTCTTTCTGTAATGTCTCTTCTAATTCTTCTAATTAATCTTTCATCAGTATCAGCATGTACAAATATTTTAATATCAAATAAATCTCGAAGCCTTTTGCTATTAAAAATTAAAATACCTTCAACAATAATTACCTTTCTAGGGTGCGTTATTAGTGTGTCTTCAACTCTGTTGTGTGTTACAAAAGAATATACAGGTTGTTCAATTATTTTACCAGATTTTAATTCTGAAATGTGTTCCACTAATAAGTCAAAATCTATAGCCTTTGGGTGGTCAAAATTAATTTTTGTTCTTTCATCATAGCTTAATCCTGATGTTTTGTTATAATAACTGTCTTGAGAAATTACACAAACTTCATCAGCTGGTAATTCATTTAAAATTTGATTTACAACAGTAGTTTTACCACTTCCTGTTCCTCCTGCAATACCTAAAATTAGCATAAATAATTGTTTAGTTGGACAAATTTAAGCATTCTTAATATTTAGGAAACGGATTTATTTATTTTTTTAAATAAATAGTTGAAAAATTATTTTAATGAAGCTAAAAGTAAAGTATACATAAAATAAAAAAACCTTATCAAATTGATAAGGTTTTTAGAGCCGATGGAGGGACTCGAACCCACGACCTGCTGATTACAAATCAGCTGCTCTAGCCAGCTGAGCTACATCGGCAATAGCTTTAGTTTTAAAGCGAGGCAAATTTATAAAAACAAAACAATTCTGCAATATTTTTTTAATATTTTTTCAATAAAATTTTGAAGCTACTAAAATGAAAAAACAACTTTAAAAAATGGGTAGTTTATAATGTGTTTTTTTTTTAGTTGTTAAATAGTTGAATTTCAGTATGTTTTTATTTTTTTTAAAGTTTAGATTGTAAGTGATTCTTGATTATGAGTAGAAATGAATTAAAAAAAATAACCTTAACTTTAATCTAATTACAAGTAAAAACCTTTTTTCGATATTAAAAATTGTCAATTATTTCCAAATAAAAACATCTATAAAATAAAAACACTGACTATCATTAGATAATCAGTGTTTATTGTAGTCTAAATTTAGACTAGTCGGGGTGGCAGGATTCGAACCTGCGGCCTCCACGTCCCAAACGTGGCGCGATAACCGGGCTACGCTACACCCCGAATAATTTCGGACTGCAAATATAAAACTAAAAATAATTTATACAAGCAATTATTCAAAAATTAAATAATAAGGTCTTTTAATTGCTTCTTCAATCTCAAAAATACTAAAGCTTCTACTTTTTCTAATGGTCTCTTTGCCATCAAAAAAAACTAAAAGAGTAGGTTCAACAAAGGCTGAATAGTTTGCAGCAATTTTAGGCGATTGATTCATATCTATACTAAAACAACTTATTTTTTGAAATTTAGTTTGAATTAATTTATAAACTTTAGGTTCAACAGCTTCCCCAACAACACACGAGTTGGTTTTAAAGTACAGAAGAACAGCTTCATTTGTTTTTAGTATTTTGTCTAACTCTATTTGAGAAGTTATGGTGTTTTTAATATTCATAGGAAATAATATAATTACAAAAATACGCTTTATTTATGTAGTGTTTTAGCTAAAAGTAAACTCTATTACTAAAGCTTATTGCTTCATTATAAAAAATTATAAACAAAGGTATTTTAATACAATCAATTGCCCTAAATTTGTACTTCTAAAATTGAAAAAATTATTTTATTATGTCTGAAAATATAGAAAGAATTAAATGCTTAATAATTGGTTCGGGACCTGCAGGGTATACTGCGGCTATTTATGCATCTAGAGCGGATTTAAAGCCTGTAATGTATACAGGAATGCAAATGGGAGGTCAATTAACAACAACTACCGAGGTTGATAATTTTCCAGGATACCCAAAAGGTACAGATGGTACTGCTATGATGGAAGATTTAAAAAATCAAGCTGAACGTTTTGGAACAGAAGTAAGATTTGGACTAATAACTGAAGTGAATTTTAGTGATAAAGTTGGAGGAATACATAAAGTAACAGTAGATGGTACTACACAAATTGAAGCAGATACTATTATTATTTCAACAGGTGCTACAGCTAAATATTTAGGAATTGAAAGTGAGCAACGTTTAATTGGTGGTGGAGTTTCTGCATGTGCTACTTGTGATGGTTTCTTTTATAAAGGACAAGATGTAATTGTTGTTGGTGCAGGAGATACTGCTGCAGAAGAAGCAACTTATTTGTCAAATATTTGTAATAAAGTAACTGTTCTGGTAAGAAAAGATTATATGAGAGCATCAAAAGCTATGCAGCATAGAGTTAAAAAAACACCTAATATTGAAGTTAAATTTAATACTGAAATAGATGAAGTTTTAGGATCTAATGTTGTTGAAGGCGTTAGAGCAGTTAACAACCAAACAGGAGCAAAAGAAGTAATTGATGTAACTGGTGTATTTGTAGCTATTGGTCACAAACCTAATACCGATATATTTAAAGGTAAATTAGATATGGATGAAACAGGATATTTAATAACTAAAGGTAAATCTACTAAAACAAACTTACCTGGAGTTTTTGCAGCTGGAGATGTACAAGATAAAGAATATAGACAAGCTGTAACAGCTGCTGGTACAGGTTGTATGGCTGCTTTAGATGCTGAACGTTATTTAGGATCGTTAATTTAATAAATATAATATTTTACTATACTAAAAGCTCAAGCCAAAGGTTTGAGCTTTTTTATGATTTAAATCAAGGTTAATCGATTTCGTAACTTTTAAAAATTATTAGCCTATTATAGTTTTAAGCATTATAATTTTGCATAATAAAAATTTTAAAAAATGGAATTACTTACTAATAGTTACTTTGCTTTATTATTAATTATTTTAATTGGTTTTATTGTTGGAAGAATAAAAATTAAAGGAATTTCATTAGATGTTTCTGCAGTTATATTTGTAGCGCTTGTTTTTGGGCATTATGGAATTCAAATACCTAAAGATTTTCAATATTTTGGATTGGTATTATTCATATTTACTATAGGAATACAAGCTGGGCCTAGTTTTTTTGAATCTTTTAAAGAAAACGGAAGGGAATTAGGAGTTTTAGCTACTATTTTAATTTTTAGTGCTTCAATAATTACATTTTGCGTATACTATTTCTTTGGTATAGATAAAAGTTTAGCAATTGGTTTATTAAATGGAGCTTTGACAAGTACACCTGGATTAGCAGCAGCAATTGACGCAACAGGTTCACCATTAGCTTCAATTGGTTATGGTATTGGTTACCCATTTGGAGTTATAGGAGTTATTTTATTTGTGAGTTTTTTACCTAAAATTCTTCGTGTTAACTTATTAAAAGAAGAAGAAAAATATAAAAACGATTTAAAAGCTGGATACCCTGAAATAATTCGTAAATATTTTATAGTAGAAAACGAAAATGTAATAGGTAAATCATTAGGCGAATTAAATATTCGTTTTATGACCAAGGCTGTTATTTCTAGAGTTATGCAGGGAGATAAGGTAATAGTTCCAACAAAAGATTTAGTTTTTCAAAAAGGAGATTTAATTCGTGCAGTTGGTACAGAAAGTGCTTTAGAAAGAGTTCAAATTTTAATTGGTTCAGAAGAAAAAGAAAGAGAAATACCAAAAGACCCACAATTTGACGTAAGATCTGTATTAGTAACTAATAAGGATGTTGTAAAGAACACTTTAGGAGAATTGAATATTTTTAATACTTATGGAGCAACAATTACTAGAATAAGAAGATCTGGTATTAATATTTCTCCAAGCCCTTCAACAAAATTACAATTTGGTGATAAATTAATTATTGCATGTGGTAAGGCTAATATGGGACATGTAAGTAGAATTTTTGGTGATGATGATAGAAAACTTTCAAATACAGATTTTTTACCAATTGCAGCAGGTAT
Organism: Lutibacter sp. TH_r2; assembly: GCF_033101135.1. Lineage (NCBI taxonomy): Bacteria > Pseudomonadati > Bacteroidota > Flavobacteriia > Flavobacteriales > Flavobacteriaceae > Lutibacter > Lutibacter sp. TH_r2. The sequence goes on along the minus strand of NZ_JAWMPV010000001.1, from coordinate 177,384 downwards.
TATTTTAGGTGTTTTAGTTGGAAAGTTAAGTGTAAACATGGGAGATTTTTCGTTTAGTTTAGGTTTAACAGGAGGTATTTTATTTGTAGCTTTAGTATTAGGTAGAACTGGTAAAACAGGGCCTATAATGTGGACTATGACTGGTGCAGGGAATCAATTATTACGCCAATTAGGGTTATTGTTCTTTTTAGCAGCTGTTGGAACAAATGCAGGTTCTAGTTTGGTAGAAACATTTTTAGAATATGGTATGGAGCTGTTTTTATATGGAATATTAATTACGATAATTCCAATGTTAATTACTACAATTGCTGCGCGTTATTTTATGAATATAAATCTTTTAACATTATTGGGTACTTTAACAGGAAGTATGACAAGTACTCCTGGTTTAGCAACTGTAGATAATATGGTTGATACCGATGCTCCTGCAATTGCATATGCAACTGTATATCCAATTGCAATGGTATTATTAATAATTGCAGTTCAAATATTGAGTTTATTCTAATAAATATTTAAAAAAATTATTAGAATAATTTTTTATCGAGTTCCCTTTTATATAAGGAAGCTTTGTCGAAAAATTCACTTATTGTAATTTTAGGATTTGAATAAATGTAAATTTCAGAGTTGTTATTTGAATAAATATTAATAGCTTCTGTACAGTTGATATAAGCATCAGAATTATTTGAACTTTTAACTTCAACAGTTTTTACTTCAAAATCACGCCCTTTAAAAGTTGAATTCCCTGAAGTTTCAATGTAAAGATTGTCACTGTTACCACTTAAATTCATTGAAGCTTTATCAATTAATTCAACAGTAGCCTTTTTTACAGTATAATTACCTTTTAAATCACTGTTTTCTTCACATCTTACGTTAATAGTATTACAAAGCATATCAATTTTTAAATCACTGGTTTTTTTTGCTTGTACATCCACAATAGTCGAATTTAATTTTAACTCAAAATCAGAATTATCAAACGCGTTAATTGTTAAAGAATCTATTTTTAGTAAGTTTTCTGAAATAACTTTAGCATTATTATAAGCATAGATCTCTTTTAAGTTATTATTTACTTTTAAAATAACAGTTAGTTCTTTTTTTCTAGTTATTTTAGAACTTGTTTTAATAGTTAGAGTTCCATTAATAACTTCAGTTAAAACAGCGTTTTGTAAATTAGAGTCGGTTTTTACTATCACTTCTTGATTATCATCATAAACCAGTTCAACTGTTAAATTATCAATTACTTCAATTTTGTAAAAATCTGAAATATCTCTATTTACTGAAGTAACTTCTCTATTTCCTTTTAATTTTTCTTGAGCTGAAGAAATAATAGTTGATAATAATATAATTAATATTGTAATTTTTTGTAAAGTTTTCATATATCGGTTTTTATCAAATTTAATAAATTATTTTTTTAATGAATAGTTTGCACAATCAAAAATGTATGTTAAATTTGTGAAATAATGATAAATAGAAATTTAAATACAACTTGGTGGTGGAACTCTCTTATACAATAAGCGAGACACCTGTTATATTTAAAAAATAATATAAAACATAAAGGACTTATCTCGCGATAAGTCTTTTTTTATGCAACAAAATGGAAAAACTAAAATTTAAAACAATTTCTAAACATCAACTATCTGATACGGTTACACCGGTTGGTTTGTACTCTAAAATTAGAGACAAATACGCAAATAGTTTGTTGTTAGAAGGTTCAGATTATCACAGTAAAGAGGAAAGTTACACATTTATTTGTGCCGACCCTATAATTACTTTAAAGGCCGATAAAAATACGTTTACATATAGTTATAAAAATCAAGAGCTTGATAGGAAAGAAATTAATAGAGATTTTTATTCAATTTTTGAAGATTATAAAAGTACGGTAGCTGTTGATTGTAGTGATGAAATAAAATCGTACAACGGATTTTACGGATACATTTCATACAATTCAATTCAGTATTTTGAAACCATAAAATTGAAGGCTGAAAAAGCACCTTCTGAAATTCCAGATTTACAGTTCAGTTTCTTTCGTTTTATTATTGTCATCAATCATTTTAATGATGAATTAACCTTAATTGAAAATATTGAAGAAGGTGAAGATTCTAGAATAGAAGAAATGCAAACTTTAATTAATTCTAGAACTTACGGTTTGTATAAATTTGAAATGGAAGGGCAAGAATCTTCAAATTGTACCGATGAGTATTTTAAAAATAATGTTGCTAAAGCAAAAATGCATTGTAAACGAGGTGATGTTTTTCAATTAGTATTATCGCGTCAGTTTCAACAATCATTTTCTGGTGATGATTTTAATGTGTATAGAGCATTACGTTCTATAAATCCTTCACCATATTTATTTTATTTTGATTACGGAAGTTTTAAATTAATGGGTTCTTCGCCTGAAGCTCAAATTAAAATTGATTCAGAAAAAGCAATCATCAATCCAATTGCTGGGACTTTTAGAAGAACTGGTGATATGGCAAAGGATATTTTGTTGGGTGAAAAACTTTCAAACGATCAAAAAGAAACTGCAGAACACGTAATGTTGGTAGATTTAGCGCGAAACGATTTAAGTAAACACGCTAGCAATGTAAATGTTGAGGTTTTTAAAGAAGTACAATATTTTAGTCACGTAATTCATTTAGTTTCAACAGTTCAAGGAAAGCCAAAAGGAGAAGCAATTAAAATTGTTGGAGATACTTTTCCGGCAGGAACTTTAAGTGGAGCACCAAAATTTAAAGCAATGGAGTTAATTGACAAATATGAAAACCAAACTCGTGGTTTTTATGGTGGAGCAGTTGGTTTTATAGGTTTAGATAACAGTGTAAATTTAGCAATTGCTATACGTTCTTTTGTAAGTAAAAGCAACAAATTATATTACCAAGCTGGAGCAGGAATTGTAATGAAATCTACGGAAGAAGGCGAATTACAAGAAGTAAATAACAAATTAGCTGCTTTGAAAAAAGCATTAACGTTAGCAGAGAAAATTTAAAATGAATTTTCGTCACCCTGAACTTGATTCAGGGTCTCATCATTATTAATGAAAAGATTCTGAAATAAATTCAGAATGACGGGTGAAACAATAAAAAGAACAATGAAAATATTAATATTAGATAATTACGATTCATTTACGTACAACCTAGTTCATATGGTTGAAGATATCACAGGAGAATATCCAGCGGTATTTAGAAACGATGAAATTGAAATTTCAGAAATAAATGCATACGATTTAATAATTTTATCGCCAGGTCCTGGTATTCCAGATGAAGCTGGAATTTTAAAAGATGTTATTAGAACATACGCAGGTATAAAACCAATTTTTGGTGTGTGTTTAGGCTTACAAGCAATAACTGAAGTTTTTGGAGGTAGTTTAGAAAATATGGATGAAGTTTTTCACGGTGTGGCAACAACTATGAACATTACTAAAAAAGATGCTGTAATTTATAATGGTTTTCCTGCAGAATTTGAAGCTGCACGCTACCATTCTTGGATCGCTTCAAAAAAAGGTTTTCCTGCTGAATTAGAAATAACTGCCGAAGATGAATTTGGAGATATTATGAGTATTCAGCATAAAGAATATAATATTAGTGCAGTACAGTTTCATCCAGAATCAATTTTAACACCAACAGGTGAAAAAATGGTTCGTAATTTTATTAATGCAAATAAATAAAATATATAGCGTAGAGAAAATAGAAGAAAGATAAAAGATAACTGTCATTGCTAAGGAGGTATAACTGTGGCAATCTCTTCTTTAAAAAGAATTTACAATGAAAAATATACTTAATAAATTATTTCAACAACAGCGCTTAACAAAAGAAGAGGCAAAATCTATATTAATAGAAATTGCAGCAGAAAAGTTTAATAATTCTCAAATAGCTTCATTTTTAACGGTGTTTTTAATGCGACCAATTTCTGTTGATGAATTGGCAGGTTTTAGAGAAGCTTTATTGGAATTGTCTGTTAAAGTGAATTTATCAGATTTTAATACAATTGATTTATGTGGAACTGGAGGTGATGGAAAAGACACTTTCAATATTTCAACATTAACCTCATTTATTGTTGCAGGTACAGGAAATAAAGTGGCTAAACACGGTAATTATAGTTCTTCTTCAGTTAGTGGATCATCTAATATGTTAGAATATTTAGGGTATCAATTTACAAATAATGAAGACCTTTTAAAAAGCCAAATGGAGAAGGCAAATATTTGTTTTTTGCACGCGCCTTTATTTCATCCGGCAATGAAAGCTGTTGGGCCAACTAGAAGAGAATTAGGTATAAAAACCTTTTTTAATATGTTAGGACCATTGGTAAATCCAAGTAATCCACAAAACCAAATGGTTGGAGTTTTTAATTTGGAGGTTGCTAGATTGTACAATTATTTGTTACAAGAAACCACTCAAAATTATGGAATTGTACATAGTTTAGATGGTTACGATGAAATTTCGTTAACAAGTGGTTTTAAGTTGTTTACAAAAGATAATGAGCAGTTTATTACACCAGAAGATTTGAATTTAAGAAGGTTAGAACAGTCTGAAATATTTGGAGGAGATTCTGTTGAAGCAGCAGCAAAAATATTTATTTCAATTTTAGATGGAAATGGAACCGAAGCACAAAACAATGTGGTTTTAGCAAATGCAGTATTTGCATTAAAAACATTTGATACTAATAAGAGTTTTGAAACAGCTTTTGAAGAAGCAAAAGATTCATTATTAGGATTAAAAGCAAAAGAAAGTTTAAAGAAATTAGTTAGTTAAATCGTCATGCTGAACTTGTTTCAGCATCGCATCCAAAATGAAGTTAAGTTATGTGTACATATTAGCAAATGAATATAGAACAACATTTTATATCGGTATAACAGGAGATTTAAACTCAAGGATTATAAAACATATTGAAGGAGTTGGTTCTAAATTTACAGCAAAGTATAATATAAAAGATTTGGTTTATTTTGGAGAGTTTAGTGATATTAACCAAGCTATAAAAAGAGAAAAACAATTAAAAAATTGGCATCACGATTGGAAGGTGAATTTAATAAAGGAAACAAACCCTAAATTAGAAACTTTAAAATTGTGATGTGACCCTGAAACAAGTTCAGGGTGACGTATTAAATATTAAGTGTAGAATGACGATACTAGAAAAAATAATAGCACATAAAAAGCAAGAAGTTGCGCAGTTAAGAAAAGAAGTTCAAGTTGAAAAACTAGTAAAAAGTCCTAATTTCCAAAGAGTTCCATTGTCTTTAAAAAAGAGTTTATTAAGTGTTGGTTCAACAGGAATAATTGCAGAATACAAACGTAAATCTCCTTCAAAAGGTATTATAAATGATCAAGCTGATATAGTTGATGTAACTAATGGTTATTTATCTGCAAATGTAGCTGCTCAATCTATTTTAACTGATACAGAGTTTTTTGGCGGTAACATAATGGATGTAATGAAAGCAAGAACAGTAAATGAAACTACTCCAATTTTACGAAAAGACTTTATTGTAGATGGTTTTCAAATTGTTGAAGCAAAAGCTATTGGAGCAGATGTTATTTTATTAATAGCAGCTTGTTTAACTAAAGAAGAACTTAAAAATTACGGAAAATTAGCTGAAGATTTAGGTTTAGATGTGTTGTATGAAATTCATACCGAGGAAGAGTTGGAGAAGATAGATGCAGACAATAAAATTATTGGAATTAACAATAGAAATTTAAAAACTTTTAAGGTTGATTTAGAGCATTCTATTGAGTTGGCTAGTAAAATTCCAGATACTTGTGTGAAGGTTTCAGAAAGTGGAATTAGTGATCCAAGGATTATTACTGGATTAAAAGAATATGGTTTTCAAGGTTTTTTAATTGGTGAGAACTTTATGAAAACTGAAGATCCAGGTTTAGCTTGTCAAGAATTTATTAATAAAATTGGGTAAATAGGATTTAGATTCTGCTTAATCATAAGTCAATAGTTGGTCACTGAGCGGAGTCGAAGTGATTGTAAAGATACTTGCCTACGCAGGTATGACAAAAGTAATAACAAAAAGAAAATGAAAATTAAAGTTTGTGGAATGCGAGATGCCGAAAATATTTCGGAACTAGTAAAATTAAAACCAGATTATATGGGTTTTATATTTTATGGTAAATCGAAGCGTTTTGTTTCAGATTTTCCACAAGTAGAAATTCCTTCAGAAATAAAAAAAGTAGGAGTTTTTGTAAATGAATCTTTTGATGAAGTTATAGAAATTGTAGAAAAAAATAAACTAGATGCAATTCAATTACACGGAAACGAATCTCCTGATTATTGCGAGGAATTAAAGGTTTTAATGATTAGACCAGTTGAAATTTTCAAAGCATTTTCAGTAGATGATAACTTTGATTTTTCTAAAACATTAGCATATCAAAAATGTTGTGATTATTTATTATTTGATACCAAAGGAAAAGAATATGGTGGTAACGGTGTTAAGTTTAATTGGCAAGTATTAGATAATTATAAAGGAGAAACTCCATTTCTATTAAGTGGAGGAATAGCAAAAGTAGATGCTGCTGAAATTAAAAATATTTCACATAAAGCTTTTGCAGGAATAGATATAAATAGTGGTTTTGAAATTGAACCAGCATTGAAAAATATAAAAGATATTAAAGAATTTAAACAAAATTTATAATGAGTTATTTTGTAGATGAAAACGGATATTACGGCCAGTTTGGTGGTGCTTACATTCCAGAAATGTTGTATCCAAATGTAGAAGAACTACGTCAGAATTATTTAAAAATAATGCAAGAGGATTCTTTTAAAAAGGAATTTGATGAATTGCTAAAAGAGTATGTTGGTAGGCCAACACCTTTGTATTTTGCAAAACGTTTGTCTGAAAAATACAGTACAAAAATCTATCTGAAACGCGAAGATTTATGTCATACAGGTGCACATAAAGTAAACAATACTATTGGGCAAATTTTAATGGCAAAAAAGCTAGGTAAAAATAGAATTATTGCTGAAACAGGAGCAGGGCAACACGGTGTTGCTACAGCTACAGTTTGTGCTTTAATGGGATTGGAATGTATTGTGTATATGGGCGAAATTGATATTGCACGTCAGGCTCCAAATGTTGCACGAATGAAAATGTTAGGAGCTACTGTTGTTCCAGCATTATCGGGTAGTAGAACTTTGAAAGATGCTACAAATGAAGCTATTAGAGATTGGATTAACAATCCGGTAGATACACATTATATTATTGGTTCAGTGGTTGGTCCACATCCATATCCAGATATGGTTGCGCGTTTTCAGTCTGTTATTTCTGAAGAGATAAAATGGCAATTAAAAGAAAAAGAAGGAAAAGAAAATCCTGATTATGTAATTGCTTGTGTTGGTGGTGGAAGTAATGCCGCTGGAGCTTTTTATCATTATTTAGATGAAGAAAGCGTAAAGTTAATAGCAGTTGAAGCCGCAGGTTTAGGTGTTGATTCTGGAGAAAGTGCAGCAACAAGTGTTTTAGGAAATGAAGGTGTTATTCACGGAAGTAAAACATTGTTAATGCAAACAAAAGACGGTCAAATTACAGAACCTTATTCAATTTCTGCAGGATTAGATTATCCAGGAGTTGGACCTTTACACGCACATTTATGTGAAAGTAAACGAGCTGAATTTCTATCAATTACAGATGATGAAGCTATGAAAGCTGGATTGGAATTGTGTGAATTGGAAGGAATTATTCCTGCCATAGAAAGTTCACACGCATTGGCTATTTTTGCTCAAAAAGAATTCAAAAAAGAAGATATTGTTGTGCTAAATCTATCGGGTAGAGGTGATAAAGATTTAAACACCTATATAAAATATTTTAAGTTGTAGAACAAATCTCGTCATTCTGAACTTGTTTCAGAATCACATCATTAAGATGCAAATTATTATGAGACCCTGAAATAAATTCAGGGTGACGATGATAAAAATGAAATAAAATGAACAGAATAAATAAAAAATTACAAGAAGATAAAAAGTTACTATCTATTTATTTTACTGCGGGTTATCCTAAATTAAATGATACTGTTGAAGTAATTGAAAGTTTAGAAAAAAGTGGTGTCGATTTTATTGAAATAGGTTTGCCTTTTAGCGATCCTTTAGCTGATGGACCAACAATTCAAGCAAGTTCTACTACTGCTTTAGAAAATGGAATGACTTCCGAAGTACTTTTTAAGCAATTAAAAGATATTAGAAAAACAGTTACTATACCTTTAGTAATTATGGGTTATTTTAATCCAATGATGCAATATGGAGTGGAGGCTTTCTGTAAAAAATGTGCTGAAATTGGTATTGATGGTTTAATTATACCAGATTTACCTGTGCAAGATTATAATGAAAACTACAAAGCTATATTTGAAAAATATGGAATTATAAATGTGTTTTTAATTACGCCTCAAACTTCAGATGAACGCATTCGATTTATAGATAGTATTTCAAACGGTTTTATTTATATGGTAAGTTCAGCTGGTGTTACTGGAGCAAAAAATAGTTTTGGAAATACGCAGGAAGCTTATTTTAATAGAATTGCTTCAATGAATTTAAATGCACCACAAGTTATTGGTTTTGGTATTTCAAATGCTGAAACATTTCAACAAGCAACTTCTAAAGCAAAAGGAGCTATTATTGGATCAGCTTTTATTAAGCATTTGACTAAAAATGGAACTACTAAAATTAATGAATTTGTAAAATCAATTTTAAGTTAAAAAGCAATCTTTTTAAAAAAGATTTATGGATGTAATTTTTTCAAGTGCAGGATGTATAACAGGTATATTTTATATATTAGTTATTCTTTTTTCAAAATCAAAGCAAATAAATAGTATTTTACTTTTGTTATTTATACTAACGCTATGTTTATCTCTAGTTCCTGTATTGTTAAATATGTTATTTTATTTTCCTCCATTGTGGTTAAATACTAGCTTTGGTTTATTGTGGGGGCCTTTATTGTATTTTTATATAGTTTCATTGTTAAAAGAAAAAATAAATTTTAATTATTTAATTTTTCATTTAGTGCCATTTTTAGTATTCTTTACGTTAACAGTTTTTTTTGAATATAATATTTTGCCTCAACCACCAAATGTTGAATTACCACCTAATTTAAGTAATACTAATTCGAAATTAATTTTTACAATTATTCAAAATATATCGCTATTAGGTTATTCTTTAGTTGCATTGTTTATTTTAGATAAACATAATAAAAACATTAAAAATCATTTTTCTTATACAGATGCTCGTTTAACAATACGTTGGTCTTATATAATTATCATCTTTTTTGTTTCAGCTTATTTATTAGTAGCATTTACTATGTTATTTACATTTGATTTAACTAGAATTATTCCTATTGATTTACATTTATTATTAATAGCTATATTTATTTATATTCTAGGTTATTTGGGTATTAAACAACAGCCAGTCTATTTAAATATGTTAGAAAAAGATAACGTTAAAGTAGAAGCTATTGGGAAAGAAAAATATGTAAAAAATAAGTTAGATGAAGACTTAAAAAATGAATATTTATCAAAATTAGTAGATTATTTGAAAAGAGAAAAGCCATACTTACAACCAAAATTAAGTATTGATGATTTATCGGAAGCTCTAGAAATTCCAAAACATTTTATCTCTCAAATTATTAACAATTCTTTAAATCACACTTTTTATTCATTAATAAACTCTTATAGAGTAGAAGAGGTAAAACAAAGAATTATAGATGATAAACAAGGTAAATATACTTTATTAGCCATTGCTTTTGATTCAGGATTTAACTCAAAATCTGGTTTTAATAAAAATTTTAAGCTTGAAACAGGCATGACACCTTTTGAGTTTAAAAAAACTATAAGTATTAATAAATCAAGTGCTTAAATACTTATACTTGCAAGATGATACCTTTTTTTTGAATAAAAAGAGTCTTAACTTATAAGATAAAGCGAACTACATTCTATATACACATACTTTTGAATCATAATATTAAAAACAATAATTATGACTAAAATAGTAAAAAAATCTTCCGTGTTTATAGTTGCTTTTTTATTAAGCTTCACCTTCTTATTGCAATCTTGTGATGATGACGATGATGAAATAACTGAAACTACAGATACAGAAACAACAGAAACTGAAACTTCCAATACACCTTCAGTAACATATACTTTAACAGATACTGGGCAAAACGTTTTTTACAATGCAGATGGAAATGAAATATCAGAACCTAGTGAAAGTGACGACTTTTATGGCCAAGATGCACAGTACACAGGAACCCAATCTTCATTTAAAGATAATGGTGATGGTACAGTTACAGATTTAAACACTGGTTTAGTATGGCAACAAACACCAGATTATAGTAGATATAATTATTACGATGCTTTTGATTATGTTGACGAGTTAGAAGTTGGAGGATATGATGATTGGAGATTACCAACAATTAAAGAATTATACTCGCTATTAAATTCTAATGGTACTTTAGACGCAACAGATACATCAATTTCACAACCTTACCTTTATAATGAGTATTTTGATTTTGAGTACGACCAAGGAATACCTTATGCAGGTCAATATTGGTCAAGTACCAAATATGTTAAAGGAGGTTTACAAATCAATAGTATTGAAGGCGCATTTGGATTTAACTTTGCAGATGGACACATAAAATCTTATGAAACTGGTTTATATTTTGATGGTACATCTGGTGTACAAGATCCTGGTTGTTTTGTAAGAGCTGTAAGAGGTGAAGAAAATGTATATGGCGTTAATGATTTCTCAAACAATGGAGATGGAACTATTACAGATAATGCAACAGGACTTATGTGGCAACAAGTTGATGATGGAAACACTTATAATTGGACAAATGCTTTAGAATATGCAAAAAATAGTGAATTAGCAGGTTATACAGATTGGAGATTGCCTAATACTAAAGAACTTCAAAGTATTGTTGATTATGAAAAAACTACAATTCCTGCAATAGATGAAACTTATTTTACTTGTACAGATACAGATAGTTGGTTTTGGACAAGTACTACACAAGGAGATTTTAAATACACAGCTTGTTATATTGCTTTTGGTTATGCTTATAGTAAAGATAATAGTAGTGCAACTGTTTATTACGATTGGCACGGAGCTGGTGCACAACGTTCAGATCCAAAAACAGGTGAGCCAGATGATTATATTTTAGAATCTGACAATGCAGCAGATTTAATAAGAGTTCAAAACTACGTTAGGTTGGTTAGAGACGCTGATTAAAAAAACTTTTTATACTGTAAAACCCTAAATTCAAATGTATTGAATTTAGGGTTTTCTTGTTTTAAGCGTTTGTATTTTTGATTGCTTCCAATAGCTCTATTCGCACTTCCAGATGGAGCAGTTAATGAAACAACTTCAATTATTCTTTTTTCATAATAAAATTGATGAATGCGTGGAACCTCGTTTGAAACAACTTTAAAAGAAATATTTTCAGCTTTTAAAACTCTTCTTAAATGGTATTCAGGTCCGTTTTTACTATTTCCTCCAGTTAGTATTAGAGAAGTAATTTTTGGAAATTTTTTCAGATAAAAAAGGATATCACGAAGTTTAATGTTTACCATTCCTAAATCGGAAGCGTCTATTTTTTTACGCTCGCAAGATTCTACAATATCACATATTCCAATATTTCTATTTTCTAAAAAATCTTTTCGTTGTTGAATTGCACTATCAGTTGTTTCAAAAAGTAAATTAAGATTAAATATTTTATTTAATATTGGCCATAATAATCCATCTATACTTCCGTAGCAAAAATCAACATCGCCTTTTTTTAAAATACCTTTGTGAAAACGTGGAGGTGGTAAAGTTCCAACAATTAATTTTGTTGTGTTTTTAGAAATAAATGGTTTGTAAGGATGTTTGTGTGTAAACATATTTTAATAAAAGTTTAAATATACCAAATTAATAGTGTCCTGAAAAAATACTGTGTAAATTTGCCGAATGTTTGAAAACATAAGGATTAATTTAAGGAGGTTTTTAAAAAGTATTCATTTTTTAAAAGCAGTTGTAATGGCTTTTGCCATGGCTATTCCTATTCTATTATCTAACTTTTATTTTGGTAGTATTGAATTTGGTTTTAGTATTGCTTTAGGAGTTATTTTTTGTGCGCCATCTGATATTCCTGGAAGTTTAAAACATAAAATTTTTGGAATGCTAGGGTCTATAGCATTAGCTTTTATTGCCACATTGGTTATTGGCTCGGTAATAGATAACCTAATAATACTATTGCCAATGTTAACACTTTTTATATTTGGTGTATCATACATATCAGTATTTGGCTTTAGAGCATCATTAATTGCAGTTTCAGGTTTATTGGCTATAGTTTTAGCATTTGCACATAGTACTACTGAAATGTCTGTTTTTAAACATTCATTGTTGGTAGGCGCTGGTGGATTTTGGTTTTTGGGACTAACCATGTTAGTATCATTCTTTCTGCCAAAAATACAAACAGATTATTTATTTGTTGAGGTGTTTACCAAAACGGCTGAATTTTTAAAAATTAGAGGAAGATTATTGGTTGAAAAAGAAAACAGAAACGATTTGTTTAAGGAAATGTTTAAACTTCAAACAACCATAAATGAACATCATGAAGAAATAAGAAGTCTTATTTTGAGTGAACGTTTAACCTCTGGTTATTCAAACAGAACAAGACGAGCTCAATTAGTATTTAGTAAATTAATTGAAATTTTTGAACTCGCAATATCTAACCCTGTTGATTACAATAAATTTGATTTGATTTTTGAAGATCATCAAGAAAAATTAAATGAGTTTAAAAATATAATTTTTGAAATTGCAAATCAGTTAGATCACATTTCAAGAGTAATTTTAAAAGAAGAAAAATTAGTTTTTAATAGAAAAATTTCGATTCTTTTAAGAAAAATTCAAACGCATATAGATTATTATAGAGTGTTAGTAGGTTTACCAAAATCTAGAGAAGGAACCATTTTACTTCTAAATTTAAAAACGTATCAAGAGCAACAAGCTCAAAATTTAAAAGATATTGAACGTGTATTAAACAATTATACGCATAACGATAATTTTAGTGTTAAAGATCCTGAACGATTTATAACACCACAAGATTATGATTTAAAAAAACTTAAAGCCAATTTTAGTTTAAAATCTCCAATTTTTAGACATTCACTTCGACTTACAATTACCATGATGATTGGTTTTTTAATTGGTCAGGCTTTTGAAATGCAAAATTCTTATTGGATTTTACTTACGCTGGTTGTTATTATGCGTCCAAGTTATGGACTTACAAAACAACGCTCTAAACATAGAGTAATAGGTACATTAATTGGAGCAGCTATTGGAGTAGGTATTGTTTTAATTACTCAAAACCCTATTGTATATGTAATTGTTGCCGTTACTTCATTAATAATTGGATTTTCATTGGTGAAATTGAATTATAAAAGCGCAGCCATTTTTATTACTTTATATGTAATTTTTATGTATGCATTAATTCACCCTAACATTTTATCGGTTATTAAATTTCGAGTTTTTGATACTTTAATTGGAGCAGCTTTAGCGTTTATTGCAAATTATGTGTTGTTACCTTCTTGGGAAGCAAAAAATATTAAAGAATTTTTTATTAATTCTGTTGAAGCAAATATTAATTTTTTAAAGGAAATAGATATACTTTATCATGTAAAAGGAAATGTATCTACAAATTATAAATTGTCTAGAAAAGAAGCTTTTTTACAAGTAGGAAATTTAAATGCAGCATATCAAAGGTTGGTGCAAGAACCAAAATCTAAACAATCAAATTTGAGCGTTATTTACGAATTAGTTACTGTTTGTAATACTTTTTTATCTTCACTTTCATCACTAGGAATGTTTATTAGAACTAATACAACAAAAGAGGTTCCAGAACATTTTGAGACGTATATTTATAATATTATAAGTAATTTAGAGAATGTTTTAAAATTACTAAATTCTGAAATATCTGCAGTTTCATTATCTACTAATGAAGTTGAAAAAGCTAGAAAAATTTATGATGATTATTTTAGTTGTTTGTCAGATAAAAGGGATAAAGAAATTGAAGAAGGTAAACCAATTGCAGATGATTTAAAAATAGAGTTGAGAGAAACAAAATTAGTCTCTGAACAAGTTAAATGGTTGTATAATTTATCTAAAAGTTTGGTTAAAAATGTACAACTAATTACTTTAGATCAAAATCAAAATACGTAGTTGGATATGGTTCGTTTCTTAAGGTGAAATGCCACCATTCTTTAGGGTAATTTCTAAACCCGTGAGCGTTCATAATATTTTTTAATAACAATCTGTTGTGTTGTTGTTTTACAGTTATTTTGGTTGAATATGTTGAAGAAATTGGATCAAATAAATCATAAGGACTTCCCATATCTATTTCTTTTCCAGTTTTTAAATTTACTATTGTTAAATCCAAAGTACTTCCTCTACTGTGTCCAGATTTTGAAGCTATATAACCTTCTTTAAATAAAAAGCGTTTTTTAATATTAGGGTAATAGAAAGATTTTGCAATGGTATCGTTCCAATCTCTAGCCCATTTAACAAAATAATTTACCGCTTTTTGAGGTCTATAAGCATCAAAAATTTTAAGTCCTAAATTTTGTTTGTTTAGCTCTTTTTGAATTTCAATTAATGGAAGGCTAGCTTCTTTTGAAATAATAGTTAAGGGCTTTAAATACCCATCAACTTTTTTTCCTGTAAAATTATTAACACTGTAATATCGAATTTCTAATTTTATTGAAGGAATTGTTTCATGAATATAAACAAAACCATTAGGTATACTTTGTGAAAATGAGTTTGTAAACCATATTAATATTAGAAAACCAATATACTTGTTCATTTAGATTATAGATCAAATTTATAGGTGATTCCTGCTAAAATTTGGATTGTTTGAACTTTATAATTTAAAAATGGTTGGTATTTAGTGCCTAAAGCATTATTTACTTTTGCAAAAGCAGTTAAACGTTCTGAAAAAATGTAACCACCATTTAAATTTAAATCTAAATACGAATCATTTTCAGTTATTGTAGGGTCTAAAGCCATATCACCATAAGAGTAAACTAAATCTTTAGTAGCGCCAACATAAAATAATTTAGCACCAGCAAACCAACTATTACTAACATAATCTCCAGTAATTGTAGCGGTAATATCAGGTAAATTCCAGGCTTCTTTTTGGGTTGTGGTTGAATAATTATTGTAATTAATAATTCCTCCAAAAGTAAATTTATCAGATGCTTCAATACTTATTCCGGCATTTACACCTAAAGTTTTTACATCATCATAAACTACTCCAAACGAATTTCCTAATTGGTATGCTTGGTCAACTGCTAAAGTACCATCTGTTAAAATAGTGTTTTGTATAAATAATGGTTTACTTTTTTCGCTAGTATGACTTACCGTAAAGTTATAACCAATATTTGATGCTAGTTTTCCTTTTGCTCCCGCAAAAGCTTTGTATTGTTTGTCGGTTTGAGCAATAGTTAAAGTAGGAGAAACGTATGGGTTTTCATTTGCAAAATCTTTATAATTATTCTGAATTAAATCTCCAGTTACACCTCCAACCAACGTAAATACTTCATCCACTATTTTTAATGATGCAGTTACATTTGGATACGCGTAAAAGTTATTTTCTTTTTGTTCAAGATTGTTAGAATAATATAGTTTAGCACCTAAATTAAAAGTTAAATTATCTCGAAGCACTTCAAAGTTTGGATTAAAACCAAGATTTAAAAAACTGTATTTTATATCATCTTCAACCGTGTAATTTTGTTTAAATTTTCCCGAAATTAAATCTACTAACACTTCAGCGTTTATTAATTCTGTAGAAATAGGAAATTCGAATTTAGGTTTAACAACTAAACGTATTTCGCTAGAATTATAATCATCAGTAAAGTTATTTACTTCGGCAGATGCACCTTGAAAAAATGAATCTTCCATTGTAATTTTTCCACCTATATAAATATTTTTGTACAATTGTTTTTCATCTATTGAATTTAATAAAACTTCATCAAATTCAACTTCAGAAGGAAGACCGTAGTAATTAAATACTTGTCTTTGTACACCTGCATTTATTTGCCAATTATAATCTCTGTCGAATTGTTTGTAAAAAAGATCAATTCTAGTGTCAGCAAAATTATCGTCTAACAAAACTTCATCAATGCCACCTTCTGAAGAATGGTGATTTATAAACACTCCAAAATCGTTATATCTATTGTTTCCTGAATGAATGTAGGCTTCAAATAAAGGACTTGTGTAATTTCCAAAACCAGCAGAAATATAGTTTTGAAATAAGCGTTCTTTTGGAGCTCTAACAACACCTTTTACTTTTCCTTTTGAAGGTGTAAATGTTGAAGCAACTGGAAACGAGAAAATGCTATACTCAACATTTTCTTTTTCTATATTTTTTGTTTCTTCAATAGATGGATTAGATTTTATTTTAAACGCATCTGCAATAGATGGCGTGTAAGGTTTTACTACTAAAATTTCTTCCGTTTTTAGCGTATCTGTTTCTTTTTTTTGAGCGTAAATAAACGTAGAACTAATTAAGATTGATATAATGAATAGCTTGCGCATTGTTTTAATTTTAAGAATTGAACGATTATTGTTTAATAGATTCGTTAGTTTTTGCTTGTTCTGTTTTTATACTATTTAATTGTGTAGTAGCTTCTTTTACAACATCGTTAAATTGAGCAAAATTTTGAATTACACTTTCTAAAATATAAGTAGCTTGGAAGGCATCATTAAGTTCGTAATAATTATTTGCCATAACAACTAAACCTTTTGCACTCCAATATTTATACGAAGCATAATCGGCAGCTAATTGTTGAACTATTTTATTAGAAACTCTATAACTTCCATCTTTATTTTCAAAGTAAGCACTGTAATATAAGGCTTCGGCTTTTAACTCTCCTGAAGCAATTTTTTCAACTTCACTATAAGCAGTTCTGGCTTTAGCTTCATTATTAGTTTTAATTGCTGAACGTGCAATAATAATTTGTGCATCAGACTTTACTCTATTTTCAATTTTACTGTTCGATAACACTTTATCGGCATATTCTACAGCTTTATTAAAGTTTTCTTGCGCGTAATAACCTTTCATTAAATTAGATTGTGCATACGTTTTATTTTCAAAATTAGTTGCTTCTACTTCCAAACGTTCCAATAGCGGAATTGCTTTATCCCAGTTGTTAGTTTGAAGATATACTAATGAAAGTCTAGAAAGGGCATTTTCCGAAAATTGGTTTTGTGGTTGTTCAATAACATACGTATAATATGGTATTGTTTCTGTTTGTTTTTTTTCTGAAAATAATGATTGTGCTAGATAAAAATTAGCTTGTAAGCTGTGGATACCTTTTGGGAAATTTTGAATGTATTTTTGAAAGCTAGAAATAGCTTTTGAATGGTTGTTTTGCAAAAATTGCTTTTCAGCAGACTCATACATATCGTTATCCAATTCAGCATCAGATACGTTTACAAAATCAATATTTTTTACCCAAGCAGCATATTCGTCAACTCGTCCTAAATCTACATAAATCTGACGCGCATTTTTTACCGCTTGGTTAGCTTCTGCAGTATTTGGAAAATTACTTACAACATTTTTATAAGTTGTTAAAGCTTGTTCATTTTTATCGGTATTATAGTAAATTAACCCTTTTTTTAGCATTGCTTTTGAAACTAACGGACTTCTTTTAAAGTTAACAATTAGCTTATCAAAATTTTGTAGTGCTTCGTTATTTCTTCCTTTTTTTACTAATGAATTTCCTAAAACGTAATGTGCATTATCTCTATAACCCGATGTGGTTTGTGTATTTAAAAACGAATTTAACTCTTCAATTTTTTTGTTTTCATTACCAGTTAAACCGTAACTAATTGCTTTTTGAAATTGAGCGTAATCAACATCAGCTTCGTTTAAAGCAATAGATTTATTATAGTTTAAAATAGCACTAGAATAATTTCTTGAAGCAAAATAACTATCAGCAATACGCAAATAACTATCGTTTAATTTAGTTTTATCTTTTTCATTTGCAATGTAATTATTGAAAGCTGTTATAGCGTTTGAATATTCTTTTTGTTTAAAATATGCATAACCTAAATTGTAATTTAAAAGTTCAAACTCATTTGTTTTTGAAGCTTCAGTATTAGATTTGAATGTGTTAAAATCTTCAATTGCGTTTATAAATTTATTTAAACGGTAATTAGTTTCACCTTTCCAAAAGGTTGCTTTTGCAACTGTTTCAGCATTTAAAGGAATTTTTAATGAGTTGCTAAAATGCTCTTTAGCGTTGTTAAAATCACCTTTATTAAATAATTCTACACCTCTGTAAAAAGCAACTTTTTGATATAGCCCTTGTTCTTTAGTTCCTTTTTTATTTTTTAAAAACTCTAAAGCACCTTTAAAATCGTTAGATGTTATGTATGCGCTAATAATTAAATCGTCAATTTCCTGTTTATGTTCAGAATTTGGATACAAATCTAAATATTCTTGTAAAACGTCAGGAACACTTTTATATGGATTCCCAATCTCGTAACTTAACTTTGCATAATTTAACCAAGCATCTTGTTGAATATCTGTTTTGTATTTCATTGAAGCAGCATTTCTAAATGCGTTTAGCGCTTCATTTTTTTGATTTAATTTTAAATAACATTCGGCTAAATGATAGTAAGCATTCTGTGCAACTTCATTTTTACCACTTATAATTTTATTGAAATTATTTACAGCTTCTTCGTAATTTTTTTGTTGGTAATAGGTGTAACCCAACAAATAATAATCTGTATTAGTCCACTTTCCACGTTTACCTTTATAATTTATTAAATGCGGTAAAGCTTCGTTATATTTTTCTAAATTGAAAAAACTTTCACCAATAATTTTAGAAATTTCAGAATGTTCAACTCCTCTTGCTTTAGCTAAAAGAGGTGATGCGTTTTCAATAGCTTTTTCAAACTTACCAAGTTTAAAATTCATATCAGCCAAATAATAACTCACTTTACTTTCGTATTGAGAATCGTTTGCAACTTCGCCTAAATATTCGTCTGCAGTTTTATAATCATCTTGGTTATAAGCAATATAGCCGTAATAGTATTTTGCTTGTGAGCCATAGGTTGGAGAGTTTAATATGTTTAAAAATAACTCTTTTGCTTTGGTGTAATTTTTATTAACAAATAAAGAGTATGCATAGTTAAAATAATATTCTTCTTCTTTTTTTATAGTTAAACTAGTATTTTTAACTTTAGAATACCATTTTGCAGCATACGCATATTTTCCAACTTTAAAATAATAATCTGCTACATTTATAAATGCACTGTTACGTTTTGTGTTTGTTGGATATTTGTCAACAAAATCTTGCATTAAGTAATCTGCATCTGGCTGCCCAAGCATTACAGCACAATTTGCGGCGTAAAATTCACAGTTAGCTTTTAATTCTGATGAGGGTTCAAAACTATTTTTAATAGTGTTAAATTTTTCTTGAGCGGCAACAAAAGTTTTATTGTTGTACAATTCCATGGCGTGGTTGTACTCTTTTAAAGAGTTTGTATAAATAATGGTTTGTTGCGCTGAAATAGAATGTGTTAATAGTGAAATAACACAAATAAGAAAGAATTTTTTATAATTCATTTTACTGCAAATTTGTTGAATAAAGCTATACTGTATAAACGTAATTTTTGGTTGAAATTGCATTTAAACCTTAAAATTTAAAGAATAGCTTTACAAATATTGTACCTTTTTTTGATAAAGAGCGAATTTACCTAATTTTTAAATAGTATAATTATTGTTGATACTTAATTTTAGAATAATTAGATTTGTTGAAAATCTATGTTTATGTCCGAAGCAATTCTTACTTTACAGAATGCCCAAATATTTCAACGTGAAAATTTAGTTTTAAAAGATGTTAATTTAAAAATTGATAAAGGTGAGTTTGTTTACCTAATAGGTAAAACGGGAAGTGGAAAAAGTAGTTTAATGAAAACACTTTATGGAGATTTACCATTAGAAAAAGGATCAGGAAGTATTGTTGGTTACGATTTAAAAAAATTAAAAGAAAAAGAGATTCCTTTTTTAAGAAGAAAATTAGGAATTGTTTTTCAGGATTTTAAATTGTTGAACGACAGAAATATTTTTGAAAATTTATCTTTTGTTTTAAAAGCAACAGGTTGGAAAGATAAAAGTAAAATGAAGGAAAAAATAATAGAAGTACTTTCTAAAGTTGGTATGGAAACTAAAGATTTTAAAATGCCATTTCAACTTTCTGGAGGAGAGCAACAACGTGTTGCCATTGCCAGAGCATTGCTTAATGATCCTGATTTAATTTTAGCAGATGAGCCTACTGGAAATTTGGACCCTGTAACTTCTGTTGGAGTAATGAATGTTTTAAAAGAAATTCACCAAAGTGGAAAAACTATTTTAATGGCAACACATGATTATGCTTTGATTCTTAAATTTCCTAATAAAACTATTAAGTGTGAAGGTGAAGAATTATTTGAGGTAGTTCAACAGAAAAATTAATCAATGATTTCAGTTTTAATTCCTGTTTATAATTTTAATGTTACTAAACTTATTGAAGAGCTTGTAAGTCAATTTTCAAAGTTAAATATTGATTTTGAAGTGATTTGCATTGATGATGCTTCACCTAAATTTGACAATGAAAATTTAAAATTAGAATTAATACCAAATGTTACTTTTTTACAACTTAAAAAAAATATTGGAAGAAGTAAAATAAGAAATCTTCTTGCAATAAAAGCACAATTTAATTGGTTGTTGTTTTTAGATTCTGATTCGTTTCCAGCTTCCAAAAATTTCATTAAAAATTATATAAATTGTATTTCAGAAAACAGTAGAGTAGTGTATAATGGTGGAGTTGTTTACCATGAAAATAAACCAAATAAAAATGCTATTTTACGTTGGTTAGTTGGTAAAGAAAGAGAACAAGTTTCTATTTTTGAACGAACTAATAATCCATGTAAATACTTTTTTTCTGCTAATTTTTTAATTAATAAAGAAGCTTTTGTAAAAGTTTTATTTGATGAAAATCTTAAAGGTTATGGTTATGAAGATTATCTATTTTCTCAAGAATTATTGAGGGGAGCTATTGAAATTAAACATATTGATAATCCAATTTCACATTTAGAAGAAGAAGAGACAGATGTGTATTTAAAAAAAGTACAAGAAGCACTTTCAAATTTATTATATCTGTTGAATACTAATAAAATAGTTGATTCAGAAATTAGAATATTAAATTTTTATTTAAAGTTAAAAAAGTACTATTTAACTTTTTTATTAAAGTTTATTTATAAAATTGGAAAAGGAACAATAGAAAGTAATTTAAAAAATGAAAATCCTTCACTTTTATTGTTTGATATTTATAGATTAGGATATTTGTCAGTACTTGATAAGTGAAAATTATTTTAAATTCTGATAGATTTTTTTTAGTACTTTACTTTCATTTTCCCAGTTAAAAGTTTCTCTAACTGTTTCTAGATTTTTTTTCCATTGGTTATACTTTTCATTATTCTTAAAAATATCATTTACAATATTTGCTAACTCTTTTGGATTGTGAGTTTTAGAAACATATCCAATGTTGTTTTCTGTAATAAGTTTAGAAACTACTTTTGTGTTTGAGGTTAGAATTGGTGTTTCAGCTTGGATGTAATCAAAAACTTTATTTGGTAAACTTAATATATAATTTAGGTTTGTATTTTTATCTAGTGAAAGACCTAAATCTGAAATTTGTGTATATTTCATAAGTTCCAAATAGGGAATTCTATCAATTATTATAACTTTTTCTTGTAGTTTTAATTCAATAACTTGTTGTTTTATTAACTCAAAAATTTCACCTGATCCAATAATATAAAGTATTGTGTTTTCAAGATATTGCATCATTTCAATAGCTTCTTCAGCACCTCTATCAATATTAATTCCACCGCCTTGTAGAATAAGCATTTTGTTGTTGCCTTTTATTCTTTTAATAAAATCAGAATTAATTATTTGTGGCTTATATTTTTTTGCAATATTTCTTATTACTCTAACATTAACTTTGTATTTATTAGTATAAATTGATGCAATTTTACTATTTACTGTATAAACATTTTTGAGTTTTGGAAATATCAATTTTTCAATTGTTGTCCAAATACTTTTTACAAATGGTCTGTTTGATAATTCTGGCATTTCAGTAAAAAGCTCATGAGAATCATAAACCAATTTTTTATTGAAAAGCTTGCTTACAATAAAGTTGGGAAGTAAGGTGTCTAAATCGTTAGCTAAAAGAATATCTTTTTTTATAAAAAGAAGCTTAAAAAATAAGCGAGTATTAAATTCCGCATATGATAGAAATCCTTTTTTAAAAAGTAAATTAAATTTATGTGTTTTAAAATTTAAATCTACGTCTAAATTTTTAAGCGGTTTTTTTCTTCCTATAACAAATACTTCAAACCCAAAATCAATTAGTGAATTGCAAATTTTCTGAACTCTTTGGTCAGTACTTATGTCATTATATACAGATACAACTATTTTTTTCAAAGGGAATCAGTTCTTTTCTTTAAAAGTAAATAATAAATATTAGCCATTAAAATAAAAGCATTAGTAATTATAATTGGATAGGATGTTTTTAATAAAATTCCATAAACAACAAATAGAATGGCACCAATAGAATTAATTATTCTTAAAGTGTACATATTTTTCATTAAAAAAGAAATTATTAGCGCTAAAGAAGCTAAATAACCTACCCATTCTGTAATTGAAATTCCAAATAGCATATAGTTAATTTTATAAGGGCAGCAAATGTAGTGAAAATACGGAAGTTTATAAAAAAATAAACCTCACTCTTTCGAGTGAGGAAAATTGCTATGAAAAAGATTGGTAAGTATTAACTTACCATGAACAAAAGTACAAAAAAAAACATGTAATAATGTTAAAAAATGTTAAACTTTACTGACGGTTTAGTTTCTATTGCTTTTTTTTATAAAAAAGTCTAACATTTGTAATAGAATAGCGATTAAATAAATAATTAGCTAGTATAATAATCTACTATTTATAAATCCTTTTTTGTATATTTAATTAAAGTTGTATTTATAAAGAATTTAAAACTAAATAACATGAAAACTAATCTATTATTAATTGTATTTATAAGTTTAAGCTTAACTGAACTATTTGCACAAGATAAAACAATTGGTTTTGAAAGTAAGGATGGTTGGTCTACACAACACAACCAAATTTGGAATATTAATAATGAAAGAGCTGCTGAAGGAATATATTCTTTAAAGTTTAAAAGTGGTAGTGTAGATTCAGAATTAAAACATGTAGAGTTTATAAAAAATTCTGAAACTATAGAGCCAGGAACATATGAGGTAACTTTAAAAGTTTGGCAAGAAGATTATAGTGTAGTAAAAGGATTTTCGATAAATTTTCAAAACCCATGGCATTCAGTAGCTTTTAAATTAAATAAAGTAAAAAAAGGTGAATGGGTAGAATTATCAAAAAAATTAATTATAGAAAAAGCAACCAAAAAAATGGTATTTTCAGTTTCAACAAATCCTAAATGGGGAGGTATTGGAACTTTCTATTTAGATGATGTACAATTTAAAAAAATAGATTAAAAATTTAAAATAGTGGAGACGCCGGGAATCGAACCCGGGTCCAAACAAGCAACATAAGTAGTTTCTACATGTTTAGTTTTTGTTTAATTTTCGACTTAAAGATGACCAAAAACCGCCCACTTTAAGCTTATTTTCTTTAGCTTCAGAAAATCATCGAAACGCTAACTTTCCTATGTTAATTTTTACGATGCCTCAATTTAGAACGCCATTAACCAAGGCTTTCAAGAGACATTTAGCTTGCACACCTTGTGTGCCGAGGCTTATCCTACTGTGATTCGGATTAAGCAGCTAAAGCGTAGTTATTCTCGCCGTTTAAAAGTTTGAAATTGTGATTTACGAGTGCTATTTCATTACTCGACATGCTTCTAGTTACATTGACCTCGCTGTCAAAACCAGTCGTCCCCAATAATTCAAAGATCTTTTCCAAAGGATGGCAAATGTACAAAATTTATGTAATACAATTCATTTGTGGAATCCTTTAAATGCTATATCTTAGTACAAATTTTAGACCAAATTAGTTTTATGAAGTTAGGAATTATAAAAGAACGTAAAAACCCACCAGATAGACGAGTAGTTTTATCGCCTAAAAAATGTAAAGAAATTCTGAAAGAATATCCGCAATTAACAATTAAAGTTGAAAGTTCCGATATTAGAGTTTATTCCGATGAATCTTATAAAAAATATGGAATTGAAGTTGTTAATGATGTATCAGATTGTGATGTTTTATTGGGTGTGAAAGAGGTTCCAATCGAAAATTTAATTCCTAATAAATCCTATTTTTTCTTTTCTCACACTATTAAAAAGCAATCGTATAACAGGGAGTTATTAAAAGCTATTATTAAAAATAATATTAAGTTATTTGATCATGAAGCAATAGTAGATAAACACAATATGCGTTTAGTTGCATTTGGTAGATATGCTGGTATTGTTGGGGCTTACAATGGATTAAGAACGTATGGTTTAAAATCTAAATTATTTAAAATGCCTAAAGCTGAAGTATTACACAATCAACAAGAATTGATTGATGAAATGCAGAAAGTGAAACTTCCTAGCATAAAAGTTGTACTTACTGGTTGCGGTAGAGTAGGAAATGGAGCAAAGGAAATGTTGGAAGGAATGGAAATGCGTGAAGTCACTGTAAATGAATTTTTAAATGATACGTTTAATGAACCCGTTTTTGTTCAAATAGACGCATTAGATTATAATGTTAGAAAAGATGGTTATGTAAAAGGTTATCAAGATTTTTTTACGCATCCTGGTGCGTATCAAAGTAATTTTATGAGGTTTGCCAAAGTGGCAGATATGTATATTGCCGGACATTTTTATGGAGATAATGCGCCATTTATTTTTACAAGAGAAGATGCTAAAAATTCAGAATTCAATATAAAAGTTGTTGCAGACATAAGTTGTGATATTGATGGACCTGTTGCTTGTACAATTAAACCATCTACTATAGCAGATCCTATTTATGGATATTCACCTTTAGAAGAAAAGGAAGTTGATTTTTTAAATGAAGATGCAATTGCTGTTATGGCCGTTGATAATTTACCATGTGAATTGCCTAAAGATGCTTCAGACGGATTTGGTAAAAGTTTTGCTGAACATGTAATTCCGTCCTATTTTAATAAAGATGAAGAAGGTGTATTAAAACGAGCTCAAGTAACTGGTAAAGGAAAGTTAAAAAAGAGATTTAGGTATTTACAAGATTATGTTGATGGACTTGAATAATCAACATTATTTAGAAAAATTAGCAAATACAAAAATGCCTTTTGGAAAATACAAGAATAGGTATTTAATTGATTTACCGGAACATTATGTGGTGTGGTATCACAACAAAGGTTTTCCTAAAGGTAAGTTAGGTGATATGCTAAATTTGGTTTATGAGCTTAAATTAAACGGTTTAGAAGATTTAATTAGAAAATTGAGAAATTAATTTTTCAAATAAAATGATTGATAAAAACCCTGAACAATAGGCTAGTAAATATTTTAATAAAGAGAAGAACTTTTAAAAAGTTCTTCTCTTTAACATATAAATTAAAAACTCCAATCAATTTTTCGTGAAGCATACATTACCAATGCTAGAATGGTAAACAAACCAATACTTCCAACCAATAAGGCATAGTTTTCTAACTGGATAATTACATATATAAAAGTGTACAATGCCGTTAGTGAAACTCCTATAAATAAAGGAAACTTAAAGGTTTTTAAAATAGATTTTGAGTATAAAACTATTAATCCAATTACTGATATTCCTGCAATTAAATACGCTTTTAAAAAATTACTATGTTCTGAAATTGATATAAGTAATGTATAGAACATGGTAAGTGCTAACCCAATCATTAAATATTGAAACGGGTGAATTGGAATTTTACTAATGCTTTGTATTAAAAAGAACACTAAAAAAGTAAGTGCAATTACTAAAAATCCATATTTGGCGGATCGTTCACTTTTTTGATATTCATCTACAGGAATCATAAAGTTTACACCAAAAGCAAATTCTTTTAAATTTGGTAAATGTTTAAAATATTCCTGTGAGAAAGGTCGGTTTATATGAAGAACTTTCCATTTCGCATTAAAACCATCATCCGTAATTTTATCGTTGTTTAAAGGTAAAAATTCACCAATAAAGTTTGCAGTTTTCCAGTTAGATTTTACATTTAAGTCAGTCTCTCTACCTATTGGAATTACTTTGAATTGTTTACTACCGCTAATGGTTAGGTTTATTGAAAACAATTGTCCTTTTTTTGAAATTAAACCTTCCTTATCTAAATAAGAAGTTTCTAGTTTATGCATTGAAACTTCTTTGTTATATATATTTCTATCTTGCTGCTCATATTTTGGAACAAAGCTGTAATTATGTTTATTTAGTGCTATTTCAACTTGATTGTTAATTCCTTTTAGGTTTGAAGTTTTAATAATTACGGTAGCCTTTTCCCAAAGAATATCTTTATCATTTGCTTCAATAGAATTGAAGTTTGGTTTAGAATAACTTCCGTTAAGTTTTATAGAACTTTTATATACTGAGGTTTTATAAATACCACGTTGTTTTACTTCAGGATTTATTTCACTTTCAATATTTAATTCTTCAGGAAAAAAGTAGGCATAATTAGTATGCTCAATAGTTTCTTTTGTAACCTTTTTGGTTTCACTATTGGTTAACAATTTTTCGGTATACGTTTTATAAGGAACCTTTAGAATAGGGCCATATAATAAAACTTCATTTCCCCATTTCTGATTAATTTCATTCACAACAGATTCTTGTCTTGATGATCGCTCTACTATAAGAGATTGAATGTATGAAAGAGGAATAAGTAGCACAATAATTAAAATACCTACCATAAGCATTCTTGCTGTAATTGAGTTTTTTAGC
Source organism: Lutibacter sp. TH_r2 (assembly GCF_033101135.1). NCBI lineage: Bacteria > Pseudomonadati > Bacteroidota > Flavobacteriia > Flavobacteriales > Flavobacteriaceae > Lutibacter > Lutibacter sp. TH_r2. The sequence continues at coordinate 150,464 of NZ_JAWMPV010000001.1, read as the reverse complement.
CAGTTGCCAAATTTGTTTTTTTGTGTTTCCATATGTTTAAATTAAAAGTACTTTGAAAAACAAAGTAAATAGTTAAAAAAATATTATTTGTTATGTATTAATTTTTCAAGAGCAGTAATGTGTTTTTTAAATTCTAATTGTCCAAGTTTAGTTATGCTATATCTAGTATTCGGTTTTTTTCCAATAAATTGTTTTTCAATTTTAATATAATCTACTTTTTCCAAAGCTTTAATATGACTAGCAAGATTTCCATCGGTAACGCCTAATATTTCTTTTAACGAATTAAAATCTAAATAATCATTCACCATAAGAGCTGCCATAATTCCTAACCGAATTTTGTTGTCAAATGCTTTATTTATATGTTGAAGAATATTTTTCATTTTAATGTTTATTTATCGTACTTATTATACATTAAGGTACCATAAATAATATGAAAAACACCAAAGCCTAAAGCCCAAAAGAATAAACCAAAACCAATAAATTGCGTAGCAATTAAGCCTAATACAACATTTGCTAAGCCTAAATAAAAAATATCACCTAAAGTGTATTTACTTGCATTTATACATGCCAAACCATAAAAAACCAAGGTACAAGAAGCAATTAAGCCAATTAAATTATATTGATATAAAACCACACAAAATACACCACCAGAAAGTAATGGAATTAAAAAGTGCACAAGTAATCTTTTAGAAGTACTATTCCATACTGTTTCATTATTTTTTTTAGCCTTTTTCCGTGTTAAAATAAATGCAGTAATAACGGATAGTAACAAAATTGTAATGGCAACGGTAATAATAATAAGTTCAAAATAATTTAATGGCATTAAACTAATTGGACTTTCATTAGTTTTATACGAATTAATTAAAAAGTATCCAAAAGCTGATCCTAATAAAGCATAAATTCCTGCTAAAATTCCAGACAATCCACTTAACGAAATAAATCGTGTTGATTTATTCATAATAGCTTTAATCTCCGTAATATCTTGTAAATAATCTTTTTCGCTCATAGAGAAAGTACTTTGAAACACAAAGTAAGTGCAAAAAAATTAATTCAACAAACTTTTCAACAATAAAATGTAGATAACTAATTTTAGTTATAGATAAAATAGGATTAATAATTAGCTAATTTTAATTTCTCAAAACTGAATATAAAATTTTGCTTAAGAATTATGACAGAAGAATTAGTATTTCCAAAGATTTTCACATATAAAGATGTGTTAGCTAAATGTTTAGATTATTTTAATGGTGATGAATTAGCCGCAACAACTTGGATGAACAAGTATGCAATGAAGAATAAAGATGGAGAATTTTTAGAATCTTCTCCTGAAGATATGCATACTAGAATGGCTGCTGAATTTGCTCGTATTGAAAAAAAATATGATGATGGTAAAAAGGATAAAGAAGGCTTATCGGAATACGGGAAAGAACGTAAATCTTTAGATGAAAAGGCTATTTTTGAGCTTTTTCAAGACTTTAAATATACTATTCCGCAAGGTAGTGTAATGTCTTCATTAGGAAATAAAAATGTAATAGCATCTTTATCAAACTGTGTGGTTGTTCCACCAGTATATGATTCTTATGGAGGAATTTTTCATACAGATGAACAATTGGCACAATTATTTAAAAGAAGGTGTGGAGTTGGTGTAGATTTATCAAATTTACGTCCAAATGGAGCTACAGTTTCTAATTCAGCAGGCTCAACAACAGGAGCCGTTTCCTTTATGCACCGTTTTTCAAATACAACACGTGAAGTTGCACAAAACGGTAGAAGAGGAGCATTAATGTTAACAATGGATATTGCCCATCCAGATGTTGAAGATTTTGTAACTATTAAGCAAGATTTAAAAAAGGTAACTGGTGCTAATATTTCATTGCGTTTAAGTGATGAATTTATGATGGCAGTTGTAAATGATGATGATTATACCTTACGTTGGCCAATTGATAGTAAAGAACCTGTTTACAAAAAAACCATTAAAGCAAAAGAACTTTGGGATACTATTATTAAATGTGCGCATAATACTGCAGAGCCAGGATTAATTTTTTGGGATCGTCAGCATTATTATTCAACTTCATCAATATATCCAGGTTTTGAAAATAGCTCAACAAACCCTTGTTCTGAAATTGCAATGCAAGGTGGAGATAGCTGTAGACTAATTGCAGTTAACCTATACAGTTTTGTAAAAAATCCTTTTACAGATAAAGCTTCATTTGATTATAAAAAATTCTATAAAGTTGTTTATGAAACTCAACGTTTAATGGATGATTTAGTTGATTTAGAATTAGAAGCAGTTGATAAAATTTTCAACAAAATAATGCATGATAAGGAGCCAATGGAAATTAAACAGGTTGAAATTGATACTTGGAAATTATTATATAAAGCTGGAAAAACCGGAAGAAGAACCGGTTTAGGTTTTACAGCCTTGGCTGATGCAGTGGCTGCTTTAGGGTTAAAATTTGATACTGATGAAGCAATTGCTGTAGTTGATGATATTATGAAAGTTAAATTTAGAGGTGAATTTGACAGTAGTATTGATATGGCCATTACACGTGGAAAATTCAAAGTATTTAATCCTGAAATTGAAAAATATTCGGAATTTGTTCAAATGATAGAGAAAGAATTTCCAGATATTTATAAAAGAATGATGAAGTACGGGCGTAGAAATATTTCTATTAGTACCGTTGCACCAACAGGTAGTTTAAGTATGTTAGCACAGACTTCATCAGGTATAGAGCCAGTTTTCTTATTATCCTACAAACGAAGAAGAAAGGTAAATGCGGAAGATGAAGGAGCAAAAGTTGCATATGTAGATGATATGGGTGATGAATTTGAAGAGTTTGATGTGTACCATAACAAATTAAAAAAATGGATGGAAATTTCAGGTGAAACTGATATAGAAAAAAGTCCATATAAAGGTGCAACAGCTCCAGAAATTGATTGGAAAAAGCGTGTTGAAATGCAAGCCTTAGTTCAAAAATATACCACACATTCAATTAGTTCAACAATAAATTTAGCTAAAGATGTTTCTGTAGATTTGGTAGGTGATATTTATATTGATTCTTGGAAAAAAGGATTGAAAGGAATTACCGTGTATAGAGATGGTTCTAGAAGTGGAATTTTGGTTTCAAATGATGATAAAAAAGATACTAAAAGAGAAGGATGTTATGCTGAAACAATTTTCCCTAAAAGACCAAAAACAATTGATGCTAAAGTAGTTCGTTTTCAAAATGATTACGATAAATGGGTAGCCGTTGTAGGATTAATAAATAACCGTCCTTACGAAATATTTACAGGGAAATTAGAAGATGCATTTTTATTACCAGCTTGGTTAGAAGAAGGTTGGGTAATTAAAAATAAAGACGATGAAGGAAATACAAGATACGACTTCCAATTTGCTGATAAACAAGGATATAAAGTAACGCTAGAAGGTTTATCTAGAACTTTTGATAAAGAGTATTGGAACTATGCCAAATTAATTTCTGGTGTATTACGTCACGGAATGCCAATTCCATATGTTGTTGATTTAGTTAACAATTTAAATATGTACGATACTAATATTAATACATGGAAAAATGGTATTGCTCGTACACTAAAACAATTTGTTGTTGATGGTACTGAAGCAGTAGATAAAAAATGTCCTGAATGTGGTGATCCAGAAGGATTAATTTATGAAGAAGGCTGTTTAAAATGTAAAAGTTGTGGACATTCTAAATGTGGATAAGAATTTGAAGTAATTCATAATTTTAATTTAAAACACCAACAAAAATTTATATCTTGTTGGTGTTTTTTTATGAACCCAATAGACAATTATTTATATAGCCAAAAGGAATCTTACCAATCAATTATGCTTTATGTAAGAAGTGTTATTCATAAAACCTTACCTAAAGTTCAAGAAAAGTTTAGCTACAAAATTCCTTTTTTTATGCATTGTAAAAAACCAATGCTGTATTTAAATGTTTTAAAAGGAACCAATTTTGTAGATATTGCATTTGTTCAAGGCATTCTATTTGAAAAAGAGTTTCCTATTCTTAAAAACTATAACAACCGTAAACAAGTACGCTCAATTCAAGTTAAATCTCTAGAAGATTTTAATGAAAAAGAATTTGTGAAATTATTAGAACTTGCTTGTAGCCAACTGGAAAAAAGTAAAAAAGCTTGGTTCTTATAAAATTATAGTTAATAATTAAAATATTGTAATGTTTTAATCTTTAGTGTTTTATATTGAATAATTTTTGTAATTTGTTTTTTTAAATCAAAAAAAATTAAACTATGAAAACAAAATTACTTTTTATTACATTATTAGCTTCATTATTTGGTTTCTCGCAAACTATAAGTACTTATAATAATGCGCTATCTGCAAATTATACTGTTGTAACATCTACACCAGCAATAGATCAAAGTACAGCAGGAACAGGGTTAACTTGGAATTTTAATACATTCACATCTGCTGGAACATCTTCAGATGTACATACAGCTCCAACTTCAACAGAGTTAGTAGATTATCCAGGAACAACAACAGTTCAAACAACAACTTCTGGGTCAACAACTACCAAATTATTTTCTAAAGATATTGCTAATGAAATATCGTTAACCGGAGCAGAAACTACAGATGCTGATTTTAATTATAATACAGATAATGCACTTATAGGAACGTTTCCATTAAGTTATGCTTATAACAATACAGATCCTATTTCTGGTACATTAACTTATTCTGGAACTACTGTTTCATTTACAGGAACAATTAATACAGCTGTTGATGCCACTGGTACATTAAATATGAACGATGTTGGCTCTGGAGCATACGGTGCTAATGTAACACGTTTAAAAATTATACAAAATATAAGTTTTACAGCAATTATATTTCCAGGGACAGCTACACAAACAACTTATAATTATTACGATAATAGTACGGGTAATTTAGTGTTTAGAAATACAAGTATAAATCTTTCTGTTCCTGGGGCTGGTATAAGTGAAAATACAGAAGTAATGGAAGTATTATCCAATGTTGTTTTAGGTACTTCGGAATATAGTTTAGTAAAAAACACATTAAATATTTTTCCAAACCCAGTTAGTGATATTTTAAACATAAAATTAAGTAATTCTGAAAATATTAAAGCGTTAACTATTTCAGATCTTAATGGTAGAGTAGTTTATAAAACAAATGAATTAAATTCAGAACTTAACGTAAATAGCTTATCAAAAGGGATGTATTTTGTATCTATTGAAACAAACAAAGGTGTTTTAACTGAAGAATTTATAAAAAAATAAGATTACTTTTAGAATTTAGAAATAGAAAAATTATCCAGAAGTTGTAATTCAATTTTTGGATAATTTTTTTATAACTATTATATTTTCAATTCGAGTTAAAACTTTAGAAGATTTTAATGAACATGGAGAAAGATATCGCTATTTTATTAAAAATAGTGATAAAGCGTGGTTTGTGTAATATTAATATCGTCACCCTGAATTTATTTCAGGGTCTTATTAATCTTGGTTTAATAGTATGAGATGTTGAATTAAGTTTACCATACTAAAAAAGTTTATTTAAAACTATTAATTGTTTTTCTAATAGCAACTAAATTACTTAATAAACCTTCTAAATATTGTAAGTCTAGCATATTTGCACCGTCACTTTTTGCATTTGCCGGATCAAAATGAGTTTCTAAAAATAAACCGTCAACACCAACAGCAACACCTGCTCTAGCAATAGTTTCAATCATATCTGGTCTTCCACCAGTTACACCACTAGTCTGATTTGGTTGTTGTAATGAATGCGTAACGTCTAAAACAGTAGGAGCGTATTGTTGCATTTCAGGAATTCCTCTAAAATCAACAATCATATCTTGGTAACCAAACATAGTTCCTCTATCGGTAATCCAAGCTTTTTCGTTTCCAGAATCTTTAACTTTTTGTACTGCGTGTTTCATTGCTGAAGGACTCATAAACTGTCCTTTTTTCAAGTTCACAACCTTTCCTGTTTTTGCAGCTGCAACTACTAAATCTGTTTGACGTACTAAAAATGCTGGTATTTGTAATACATCTACATATTGTGCGGCCATTGCAGCATCTTCATTGGTATGAATATCTGTAACCGTTGGAACATTAAAAGTTTCAGAAACTTTTCTCAATATTTTTAATGCTTTTTCATCTCCAATTCCTGTAAAACTATCAATTCTACTTCTGTTTGCTTTTTTAAAACTACCTTTAAAAATAAAAGGAATTTCTAGCTTATCAGTTACTTTTAAAATATGTTCAGCTATGCGTAACGCCATTTCTTCACCTTCAATAGCACAAGGTCCAGCTAATAGAAAAAAGTTATTACTTTCTGTATGTTTTATATTCGGAATCAGATTTAAATCCATTTTTTATATTTTTATGCAAAGGTAATTTTTTAATTGGTATTCATCTCATTTAATACCTCTAATGCTTTTTCTAAATCTATATTTGATACCTGAAGTTCAACTTCAAATGAAGGCATATAATTCATAATTTGAGTTGTAAATTCATTTTTTAAATAACATTTTATTCCTTCAGATTCTAATTTACTTTTAAGTATTAATAGCTCTGCTTCAATATGTGATTTTTTAATGGTAATAAAACTCATAATTGATTATTTTTTTATTGTTCTATAAATTTAATTAATTTTATTTTAGTTAACCTCAATTCTAACACCTTCACTATGACTGCTAAATTCAGGAGCATACATACTTTGAATGGTTGTAATTCCGTTGCTGAAATTACCAGCATTGTTTACACGTAAATCGTATTCAAAAACATACACACCTTTTGGTAAACGTTCCATAAAAAAGTTGGTTGAAGCATCTTTGGTACTTTCATAATAACCCAAACCATCTTGCCATTTGTAGCTAGAAAGCACGTTTATTGGCTCTAAACCACTTGCTCGCATATCTTTCATATGAACAAATTCCATTGGTCTATCCACTTTTAATTCTATTCGTACTGTAATTAAATCACCCAATTTAAGCGTTGAGGTTTCTGTTATTTCAGTTAACTCTTTTCCAGTATTTGTATTCGATTTTAAGAATAATTTCTTGCTTAATTTCAATGGAGTTTCGGATGAAGTAATTTTATCTAAATCTTCAAAATATTGCCAATACAATCCGCCCCAAGCAATACCTTCATCTTTTTTAGAAATAGTAACATCTCCCATTTCTGAAGTGATTTCAGTTCCATTCCACGAAGTTTTAAAATAACCAGTTCCAGCTTCAACTTTTATGGTTGAAGATTTTGAAGGTTCTATTTTTTGTTTTCCTACGGTAACTTCAACCGATTCATTTACCGAAAGCCAATCGCTGCCTTGTAATAATAAAGCATACACAGCTTCAGTTGTTGCTTTGGTTGTTTTCCATTGTGTTGTTTGCTTGTTTTTTAATAGCCAAACTTTTAATTCATCTACAATTGCACTATCATTTTCAATTTCTGAAAATACTTCAATTAACAGTGCTTGTGTTTCAATTGGTGCTTGATACCAAAACCAACTTGGTGTGTTTTCTTTCCAATACATTCCTAATTCTTCGCTAGATATACTGTTTTCTTTTAACGATTTTAATATTTCAGCAGGAATTAATTTATTGTCATTTCTATACTGAATTAATGCAATCATACCTTTGGAATATAAGTTGAAATCTGTCCAAAAGGTTGCCGATTGATTTGTGTAATAGTCCACTGCTGTTTGAACCTTTGAAGAAATTTCTAACTCTTTATAAAAACTACGCATATACAAGTAATGTAATTGTGTATGACCTAAATTATTTTTCTCTAAAAATTCTTGTTCAGCTTTAATTCCTTTAGCTTTTGTCTTTGCTTTATCTCTTATTTTTTTAGCTTGTTCCAACAACTTGTTATAATCATTAAGAATTTCATCATCTAAAAACTTGACAGCTTTTGTTATCATTTTTTCAGTCTCATCTTTTTGCGTTTCGACTCCGCTCAACGACCAAATCTTTTTTAAATGTCCATAACTTGATGCAATGTGTTGTGTAATATATCTGTTTGGGTATTTACTTCCTTTAAACCAAGGGAAACCACCATTTGAGAATTGTAATTCCTTTAATTTATTTAAAGCAATTTCTTGCTCATTTTTCATTTTATTCAAGTCGAATAACAAACCGATTCTTTTCTTCTGTTTCGTTTCATTTTGAGCATCACGCAACCAAGGAGTTTCCTGAATAATAATAGATTTTAATTCTTCATTCTTCTCTAAATTAGAAACCAATGCGTCGCTGGTTTTCCATAAGTTAAATACTTCTTGAATACGTGGATTTGAATTCGCAATATGACTTGCCAAGGTATTTGCATAATAACGTGAGAATGTTTGCTCGGCACATTCATAAGGATACTCCATTAAATACGGTAAACTTTGCACTGCATACCAAGCCGGATTGGAAGTGATTTCTAATGTTAATTTATGGTGACTTAGCGTAGTCGAAGTCTGATTTTTCAACTTATCTAAACTAAATGTTTTTGTTTGATTACTTCGTACCCACATTGGCAAGGTTTCGGTAACCAACATCCTATTTGATAAAACAGGTAATACATTTTGTTCGCCATCTGAAAATTCACCAGCTTTTGCTACTATTTTATACTGTATGGCTTGTACATTGTCTGGAATTGTTAAACTCCAAGTTGTATTTGTATTTCCTTTAGCATCAACAGTAAAGTTTTGAAGCCCTCTCTGTCCTTTGGACATCTCTCCCGAAGGGAGAGAAGCTTTAAGAAGCTGATTAGTAATATCTTTTCCTGAAATTGCATCGGTCAATACCAATTGAGCAACTCCATTTAAAGGTTTGTCAGACAGATTTGAAATTTTACTAGAAAACTGAATTACATCACCTTCACGTAAAAATCGTGGTGGATTTGGTAATACCATCAACTCTTTTTGAGTTACCGTTGTTAATGTTTTGGTGGCGGTTTCTAATTGTGGCGTATGTGCCAATAATTGCAATTTCCAACGTGTTAAAGCTTCGGGCATTGTAAAGCTAAAGCTTACAGTTCCATCTCTATCTGTTTTTAAATGAGGAAAGAAAAATGCAGTTTCTTTAAAGTTTTTACGTGCTTTAACATTCGCCAATTCTTTTTCTAGTTTTTCTTGTCCGCTTTTGGTTGAAATTATAACAACTCCGTTTGCAGCTCTTGAACCATAAAGTGATGTTGCAGCAGCATCTTTTAATATATTAATAGAAAAAACGTCTGCATTATCAATTTCAAATTTTTCTACAGGAACACCATCAACAATATATAAAGGTTGATTATTACCATTTATTGAAGCTGAACCTCTAATCATTATTTTTTTATCAGCACCTGGAGCGCCATCTGCTTCTGCTATTGAAACACCTGCAACTTGTCCTTCAAGAACAGTAGAAACAGCTCCGGTTATATTAGATTTTTTTGTAGTTCCATATCCTACAACTACAACTTCGTCTAATGCAGCTGAATCTTCTTCAAGTTCTATATCTATTGTAGATGATTTTCCAACAACAACTCCCGTTGGCATAAATCCGATATAGTTAAAAAGTAGCTCATCATCTTTTTTAACCTTTAATGAATAGGCTCCATCAAAATCTGTTTGAGTTCCATAAGAAGTACCAGAAATAACAACTGTAACTCCAGGTAATGGATCTCCTGTGCTATCAGTAACTACACCAGAAACTATTTTATCAAAAGAACTTCTTTGAGATTCTTTACGTTCAACAGAAGCTTTGGCTTTCACCATATATTGTCTTTGTAAGTATCTGTTGTTATTTAAGCTAAATCCAAACCAATTTAAGTTGTCAAATTGTTGTGTTTGTTGTTGATAATAATGTCTAGGTAAATTATAAACTCTAAAGTTTGTATTGCCGTAAGCGTTATTACTATTCCAATTGTTATAACTGTAATAAGTAGAATGTTGAATTGGATTAAAACTCCAACTATGCGATTTAAACTGATCTAATGAAGCATCGTACATACTGGCTAAAATTTCAGCAGTTACTTTGTCTTTGTTTTTACCTTTTATGTTAAAACTCCAAGTCTCTTCTTGTCCTGGTTGTAATTTATCTCTAAAAGTCTGCGTTTCAATTTGTAAATTATTTATGGTAGATGGCACGTTAATTTTAACCGTTCCACTTTTAAATTCATTGTATTTTGAAAAACTATACTTTACTGCAAAACCACTTAAATCTTCTTCAGTAACGGGAATTTTAATGGTTTTAACTTCGTTATTTAACTTAATAATTTGCTGATTTACAATTTTGTGTTGCTTTTCTATAGCAATGGTTACATAAACTTCTTTAGCAGATGTTCCTACTTTTAATTCAACGGTCTCATTTACTTTGTATACATTTTTATTGGTTGAAATTTCAAATAATTGCTTATCTGCAATTGCAGGTTTTTTAGAGTTAAAAACCGAAAAACGAGTTTTGTCTTCAACTTTTTGATTGAATTTATCTTGTGCTTCAACTTCAATAACATAGCTACCAATTTCCCATTTTTTTAGATTTTTCAATACCAATTCTTTACTTTCTTCGGTGTTAAATTCAGTTTCAAAAGATAAAGCTCCTTTTTTCCAATTATTTATATTGTTTTCATCATTTGTATAAGGTTCGTAAGGAAATAAATTTTGATATGCTGCTTTTGAAAGATTTTGATAATCTGGAACATTCCAAGGTCTTTCTCTTAAAACATTGATAGGTGATAATAACTTATAAATTTTTAGAGTTCCTTTGGTTGGAACAAATTCTCCATTTAAATTATTAGTTGTTAATGATACAATCTGTTCTTTTTTATTTAAATCTATTTTACTTGAAATACTTGCCGAAATAGCTAATGTATGGTCGCTAACTTTTACAGTAGTTGTAGCGCTTCTAGTTTCTCCATTAATGTCTGTAATATCGGCTTCAATTTCATAGGTAAATACAGGTTTGTTGTTAGCATCAGCACTTTTATCTGGTATTGCTTTAAACGTAATTTCAAAATTTCCTTGGTTATCGGTTGTAGTTTCACCGTGCGTAATTTCCATTGCTTCGGAAGTATTGTGTGAAGGACGATACCAATAAAACCAACGAGGATACACTACTTTTCTATGCACTTTATAATTAACTTTGGCATTGGTAATAGAACTACCAGCAAAAGCAATTGCATTTCCTTTTACGGTAACCGAATTGTTTAGTTTAAAAGTTTCAGTTACAGGTTTAAATTCGGCTTCAAATTTTGGGCGTTTGTATTCTTCAACAGAAAATCTATAAGTATCATTGTCAAAATAGTAATCTCCATCATCAAATAATTTACTATCGTACTCATAACTACCATCTATATTTATTGTGTATTCACCGTTTAAACCATTGTTTGGTAAAATAAAAGTTCCGGAAGTTGAACCAAATTCGTTCAATTTTAAATCCAATTGTTTTACATCTTCACCATTAGGATTTTCTAAAATAAATTCAACATATTCATTGGTTAAAACTTCGGTTTTTTCACCTTGTTTTTTTATAAAAATAGCTTTAAAATGAACCGTTTGCCCAGGACGATATATACTTCTATCAGTAAAAATAAATGGTCTAATTACAATTTCTTCATCTTCACTTTTTTCAACTTTTTGTTTTCTGTTTTCGCTTAAATAATAATCGCCAAAAGATGCTTTTTCATCCGCTGTTTCTACAGAAATAATTACATTTCTATGATAATGGTTAGTTTTAAAACTAAACTCTCCAATTTCATTTGAAGTAAAATTTCTAGAAATAGCTCTATTGTATCTTCCTGTATTATAATTTTTAACTGAAACGGAAGCCTTTTTGTATGGTTTACCTGTATTTCTATCAATTACTTGAAAAATATTTTGTTCATTATTACTTTTTTGAATTAAAGAAATATTGCTAACCTGAATGTTGGTTGTTGCAAACGTAGCATTTTTGTTAATTGCTTTTTGTGGTGAAGTAACTAGTAAATAATTACCGTTTTTTAAAGCTGGTAATACAATTTCTGTACTATGTTGCTGATAATCTTTTTCGTTTTTTAAGGTGTTTTGTAACGTTTCAATTTTAGTGAGTTTGTTTATAAATGCAATTTTTAAAGAATCGTTGTGAATTTTTTTGAAGCTTCTAATTTCATTTTCTGAAATGCTATAAATAGAAGTATGTAACTCGTTTAAATTTTTGTAAGAAACTAAAAACTTCGAATGCTTTTCTGTTGGAATGTGTTTTTCAGTTAACAAATTTAAACTTGGCTGTAGAATACTAGTTTTTAAACTTTTACATTGTTTTGTTCCAAAACTTTCAGGGAAATTTTTAATAGCTAATTCGCATATTTCTAGTGCTTTTGCTTTTTCAAATTGATGTTTGTTGTTTTCAGCATTGTATAAATTTCCATTTTTGTTGTGAATACTAGCAATTTCAAAATCTATTAATGTTGAAGCTTCGTGGTTTTTGAAGTTTTGTTTCAGTGCTGTTAGGTTTTCAAAATAAATAGCATCTTTACCTTCAAAATATGCGTTTTGATTTACAAATTTTAAGCGCGCTAATTCTGCCGAAACAAATGCATTTTTGTTATTGGTTTTATTATGAAAAGCAATTAAGTTTTGATAAATTTTTAAAGCGTTTAATTGTAAAGATTGCTGATCAACTTCATTTAAATAGCTTTCATTTGTTTTAAAAAATTGATTGAAATCTTTTGTCGAGAGTTCAAATTTATTAGCAGGTTTTGTAATTGAGTTTTCAGGTGTTTTGTATAAGTCTAGTGCGTTGTGTGCAATAAAATCGTATAAAGTTGGTCTGTATTTTTTAGAATCTTTTTGAAGGTGTAAAATATCGTTAAACGTATCTAAATTTGTTTGTTGAAGTATAATTCCGTTTTGTAAAGATTTTTGAAAATGAGTATGGATTTCATTAAACAGCGTATTTAAATCCCAGGTTCTAAAATCTGAAGAAATTTTTTCAGCAGTTTTTGTTCTATTATAGAATTTGTATCTATTTTGTTTAAAATATTGCCAATATATGTTTGCTAACACACTTTCTAGTACATTTTTAGTTGGAGTTTTAGCATTTTCAATTTCAGTTTTAAATTGGTCAATTATTTTTAATTGCGCATTTTCTTCTAAAGTCATTGTAAATTTGGACTTGTATAGAAGCGTTTTTACAATTTGTGCAGAATTCTCTTCTTTTTTTGCTTTTTTATAGATGGTTTCTACAACTTCTAAAGCCGATTTAGGTAAAGATTTTACTTCAAATTGTTGAACTTCTTTCCATAATTCAGAATAATTATCGAATTTTTGAGCGTTTGAAAAGTTAGAAAATAAAAATATGGACATTAGTGTTATGGCAATTTTTTTCATAATTGGTTTATTTTAGATACTAAAGATACTTGTATTAAGTATCAAACAGACGTATAATTGAGTAAACCATACGTTTTGGTTCGTGAAACTAACTTCTAAATTAGTGTTTCTAAATTTATAAAAATTCTGAATGTGTTTTTGTACATTTACCGTACAAAATTATTAGAATGAATATACATTTTATTGCTATTGGCGGAAGCGCTATGCACAACCTCGCTATTGCTCTACAACAAAAAGGATACCAAATAACTGGAAGTGATGATACCATTTTTGAACCATCAAAATCTCGACTAGATAAACGTGGTTTATTACCAAATGAGTTTGGCTGGTTTCCTGAAAAAATAACTACTAATATTGATGCAGTTATTTTAGGAATGCACGCAAAAGGTGATAATCCAGAATTGTTAAAAGCAAAAGAATTAGGTTTAAAAATATATTCGTACCCAGAGTTTTTATACGAACAAAGTAAAAATAAAACACGTGTTGTTATTGGTGGTTCTCACGGAAAAACTACCATTACTTCTATGATTTTACACGTGTTAAATTATCACGAAGTTGCTGTTGATTATATGGTTGGAGCACAATTAGATGGTTTTGATACTATGGTACATTTAACTGAAGAGAATGAGTTTATGGTGTTAGAAGGCGATGAGTATTTGAGTTCCCCAATAGATTTGCGTCCTAAATTTCATTTATACAAGCCAAATATTGCTTTAATAAGCGGAATTGCTTGGGATCATATCAATGTATTTCCAACTTTTGAAAACTATGTAGAGCAGTTTTCAATTTTTACCGATTCCTTAACTAATGGTGGAATTATGGTGTATAATGAAGAAGACGTTGAGGTGAAAAATGTTGTTGAAAATTCTGAAAGCCCAATAAAAAAATATCCATATTACACACCGCAACATACCATTAAAAACGGAACTACTTATATTGAAACACCTGATGGTGAATTGCCTTTAGAAATTTTTGGAAAACACAACTTACAAAATATGGCTGGCGCAAAATGGATTTGCCAACATATGGGAATAGGAGAGGAAGAGTTTTACGAAGCTATTTCAACTTTTAAAGGAGCAAGTAAGCGTTTAGAAAAAATTGCTGAAAGTGATTCAACAGTTGTATTTAAAGATTTTGCACATTCGCCAAGTAAGGTGGAAGCTACAACCAATGCAGTTAAAAATCAATATGTAAAGCGAAATGTAATTGCTTGTTTAGAATTACATACCTACAGTAGTTTAAATGCAGAATTTTTAAAAGAATATGAAGGCGCATTAGATAAAGCCGATGTTGCTGTAGTTTTTTATTCACCTCACGCAGTTGAAATTAAAAAACTAGAAGAAGTTTCTGAAAGCCAAATTAGAGAAGCTTTTAACCGTGAAGACTTAATTATTTACACAAATCCATCAGAGTTTAGAGAATACTTATTCAATCAAAATTTAAATAATTCAGCCTTATTGTTAATGAGTTCAGGTAATTATGGAGGTTTGGATTTTGATAAGTTAAAAGAGTTATTGAAATAAAATATCTTTAAAAATCAACTTTATTAACACTTTTTCCAAAAGAAAGGGGTTAGTAAAATTAAAACAGTAAATAATTCTAACCTACCAATAAGCATTAAAAAGGAACATGTCCATTTTGCAGGAATAGTTAAATGAGCAAAATTATCAACAGGGCTTACTGTACCTACTGCAGGACCAATATTACCTAATGATGATGCGGCTGCTCCCATTGCTGAAATAAAATCTAGACCAAAAACAGTTAAAAGAATACTACTAAAAATAAAAATGAGCATATACAATACAAAAAATGATAGGATATTATAAATAATAGTTTTTGGAACACTTCCATTATCATATCTAACAGGAATTATAGCATTTGGATGTAACAATTTTTTAAATTCATAAAAGCTACTTTTTATCATAACAATATGTCTAACAATTTTAACACCACCACTAGTAGAACCGGCAGAACCACCAATAAAAAATAGTGAAAACATTAACATAGTTCCAATTGAACTCCACATTGTAAAATCAGCAGAAACAAAACCTGTAGTTGTAAGCACAGAAACTACCTGAAAAGCTGCGTGTCTAAATGCACTTTCGGTTCTACCCCAAGGTTCTGGGTGATGAATACTTGTTACTAAATTAAGATCTCTATAGTTTAAAATTATTACTGAAAGTATTAATGTGAAAAAGATAACACCAAAAAAGTAATATCTAAATTCTTCACTTTTAAATACTTTTTGAATTTTTCCTTTTAAAGCAAAATAAGTCAATACAAAATTAGCTCCTGCAATAAACATAAATAGGGTAATTATATATTGAATTAATGGGATATTGTTATAATAAGCTACACTAGAATTTTTTGTTGAAAACCCTCCAGTACTCATAGTTGCCATTGCATGGTTAATGGCATCAAACCATGTCATTCCCGCAAATTTTAAAAGAAAAAACTCTACAAATGTTAAAATAAAATATATTAACCAAAGTCTTTTGGCAGTTTCAGTAATTCTCGGATGCATTTTATCAGCAGATGGTCCAGGAGCTTCTGCCATAAATAACTGCATACCTCCAATACCTAATAATGGTAATATGGCAACCGTTAAAACAATAATTCCCATACCTCCAATCCAGTGAGTTGCACTTCGCCAAAACAATATTCCTTTTGGCATTGCTTCTATATCGGTTAAAATAGAAGATCCAGTTGTTGAATATCCAGATATTGTTTCAAAAAAGGCATTGGTGTAATTTGGAATAGTTCCAGTAAATACATATGGTAAAGTTCCAGTGAAAGAGAGCATTAACCAACCTAAAGTTACAATAAGATATCCTTCTTTTTTTCCAAGATTTTTTTTGGCATTATTATTAAAAAACCAGAGCGCAAAACCTATAAAAATAGTTAATAATCCGGCTTGTAAAATACCCCATTTTTCAGATTCTCCATAATACATACTAAAAGGAACTGCAAAAAGCATAAATATTCCATTTAGCATAGATGTTAATCCTAAAAAACTAATAATAATTTTGAAATTAATACCTTTCATAAACTAGTTAAATAATTTTTCTACTTTATGAATAGCTTCTGGTAAGCAAAAAACTACAGCTTTATCACCAGCTAATATTTGAAAATTACCAAAAGTCATATGGGCAACTCCATTTCTAATAACACCACCAAAAACAGCTTTTTTAGTAATATTTATATCTTTTACTAATTTTTTAGTTACTGCAGAATTTTCTTTTACTCTGAACTCTAATACTTCAGCATCAACGTTATGTAAGTTGGCTAGTTTTAAAACATCACCTTTTCTAACATGTTTAAAAATAACATTTGCAGCTAATAGTTTTTTATTAAGAAGTGTATCAATACCAATAGTTTGAGAAATGTTGATATAGTCCATGTTTTCAACCAAGGCTATTGTTTTTTTAACTCCTTTTGATTTTGCAACCAAACAAGACATAATATTGGTTTCCGAGTTTCCTGTAACGGCAACAAACGCATCCATTTCAGAAATATTTTCTTCTTCAAGAAGTTCAACATTTCTACCATCACCTTTAATTATAAGAGCGTTGGGGATTTTTTCAGCAACTTCTTTAGCGCGTTCTTTTTCAATTTCGATTAATTTTATATTGAATTTGTTATCGCATAAACTTCGTGCAGCTTTAACACCAATTTTCCCTCCGCCTAAAATCATAACATCTTTAACTCCAAATTGAGTTTTACCCATTAATTTGTAGAGATTTTTAATACTTTCTTTGGGTGCAGAAAAATAGATTTGGTCGTTTGCATGATACACAGTATTACCTCGAGGAATAATAGTTTCACCACTATTTTCTGGTTTTATAGCTATAGTTATAAATTCTATTTCAGAAAATTTTTCTCGTGCTTCTTGGATTGTTAAATTTATTAATGGAGAATTATAATCTAACGAGCTTCCTAAAATATTTAATGTTCCATTTTCAAACTGTATAGTGTCATTAAAAGCAGATTGATTTAAGAGCATTTTAATCTCATCGGCAGCTAATTCTCCGGGAGAAATCATAAAATCAATTCCAATTTCAGCAAAATCAATATCTGTTCCTTGAATAAATTCGTGATTTGAAATTCTAGCTATTGTTTTTTTAGCACCTAATTTTTTTGCCAATACAGCAACAGTAAAGTTTGTATTTTGAGATTCTGTTACTGCTAAAAAAATATCGGCTTTATCTATATTAACTTCTTTTAAAAGTTTAATTGAAGTGGCATCACCTTTTTTTGTTATAAGATCAATATGGTTACTTGCGTACTCAAGTTTTTCAGAATCCATATCTATTAAATAGATATCTTGAGATTCAAAGGAAAGAAGCTTGGCTAAATGGAAACCAACATCTCCAGCGCCAGCAATAATTATTTTCATTGTTTAATAGTTGTTTGTTTTATGAAAATGAATTTTACATTTCTTTCATTTTCAGTATTACTTATAAAGTTTTTATGCGAATAACTTCATAACAAATACATTGCAAAGATATTACACTTATTTTAATAAATAAATATTATTTTTTAAAATACTACTAATTTAAATAAAATTAGATACCGTGTTTTAGAGTAATTTCAATGGCTCCATTACCACCTCTAACTCCCCAGTGGCCAGCTTCATTTCCAACTAAAACTTTAATAGTTTTAATTAAAGATGGATGAATTGAGGTAATGCTCTCCACAACAACACCATCAACAACTAATAAAGCGTCTGGTGCAGCAAAAAAGGTGTTGGGGCCTCTAGTTTCAACGGTTACAATTTCTCTCCCATTTTCAGGATCTATTGAAAATTTAGCACTTGGGCAAATAGTTTGTACTAAATCTGCTATGGAAGTAAATCTATCATAATTATTGTTATCTTCGAGTAAGGTGTTTATACAGAAGTCTAAACTTTTTTTTGAGAGGTAATTGTATTTTAAAATGTCTTTATAGGAGTTTTCATTTTCAACATAAATTAAATTTACGTGTATGTTTTTTTCGTTTTTAACTTTTATTGATTCTTGTTGAAAGCCATATGCATTGAATTTTAAAACGTCTTTTTTTGCACATTTAATGGTGAAATTTCCGAGAGAATCTGTTTTTACAACTTCTTTAGTTTTTTTTGTTTCTACCGTAACCCCATTTAATGGATATACTTTAAATGCAGTTACATTTCCAGTAATAATTTTTCCTTGTGAATAAGAACAAGTATTAATTAAAATAAGAAGTAGTATAAAAAGGGTGGTTGTAACATTTGTATTTTTAAAGTTTTTCATAGTTGATTTTTTAAAACTAAAAATTATAATATGTATAAAATTAACTCTTTTATTTTAGTTGAATTATAATTAATTTAAAAATTTAATGAGAATTGTTTTTGGGTAAATTTATTTTATATTTGATTAAAAATGTTATGAATTATAAAGAGAATTCCCTTTCTATTAAAGCTTGGGCTGAAGATGATAGACCTAGAGAAAAGCTATTACTTAAAGGTAAATCTAGCTTATCAGACGCTGAATTAATTGCTATTTTATTAGGTTCGGGAAGTAGAAATGAAAGCGCTGTTGATTTAGCAAAACGTATATTGGTTTCGGTAAATAATAATTTAAATCAATTAGGGAAAGTTACTGTAAACGATTTAATTAAATTTAAAGGAATTGGAGAAGCAAAAGCAATATCAATTATTACTGCGCTAGAACTAGGTAGACGCCGACGTTTAGCAGAAGCAATGGTACAATCTAAAATTACAAGTAGTAAAGCGGTTTTTGAATTAATGCAACCCATAATTGGGGAATTAGCACACGAAGAGTTTTGGATTGTGTTTTTAAACAACTCAAACAAAGTTTTACAAAAGCAACAATTAAGTAAAGGTGGTTTAACTGGAACTTTGGTTGATGTTAGGTTGGTTTTTAAAAAAGCGATAGAATTAAATTCAACTGCTATAATTTTATGTCATAACCATCCGTCTGGAAAACTGCAGCCAAGCAATGCAGATAAGTTAATTACCACTAAATTAAGTAATGCAGGAAAATCATTAGATATAAAAGTGCTAGATCATATAATTATTACCGAAAATGCGTATTTTAGCTTTGCAGATGAAAGTTTACTTTAAGCAACAATAAGCATATGTTATTGGTATATACAAACAAAATTACACCACGATTAAATTATATTTTTAAACACTATTTTGTTAGAATATTGCAAATATCAGTATCATTTACAACAAAAGTAGAAGAATTTGTAGCTCATAATGGACCAAAAATAACGTATGCTAAAGCGCCTTTAGGTTCAGAATTTTTTATTAGAAGTAACGATCTACTTTTTGAACAAGGTATAAATGATATTGAGATTAATGTTTTAAAGTGGGACGATGTTTCTTGTTTTTTTCCAACTAGTGAACAATCCGCAATTCCGTTTGATATATTTGCTGCTGGTTTTTATTTAATATCGAGATATGAAGAGTATTTACCACATGTTCAAGATGAACATGAGCGTTTTCCTGCTCAAGAAAGTATTGCCTATAAAAATAATTTTTTAGAGCAGCCTGTTATTGATATTTGGGCTTATAAGTTATTAGATTTATTTAAAGAAGCTTTTCCTAATTATAAGTTTAAAACACGTGAGTTTAACTATATTTCAACGTTTGATGTTGATGTAGCTTATGCCTATAAGAATAAAGGAATTGTTAGAACTTTAGGTGGATTTGCAAATGATGTTTTTCAGTTTAGATTAGTTAATTTTTGGAATCGATTATTAACTATTTTAAATTTTAAACAAGATTCATTTAATACATATAGAGAAATTTTACGAATTCATAAAAAATATAAAATTGAAACGCTATTTTTTGTTTCTGTAGGAGATTACACAACATTTGATAGAAACGTTTCTTCATCAAGTAATAACTATAAATCATTAATAAAATCGTTAGCAGATTATGTGAAAGTTGGATTACATCCTTCCTATTTTACATTAAAAGATGAAGAAATGTTTAAAAAAGAAAAATTACGATTGGAAAGTATTATTAATACACCTGTTCAGTTTTCTCGTCAGCATTATTTACGGTTTTCAATGCCAGAAACATATCATACCCTGTTAGATTTAGATATTTTAGAAGATCATACAATGGGTTATGCGAAGCAAGTTGGTTTTAGAGCTAGTACTTGCACACCTTTTTATTTTTACGACTTGGATTTTGAAATTCAAACACCTTTAAAAATATTTCCTTTTGCTTTTATGGATGGCGCATTAAAAAACCATTTGGCATTATCTAACGAAGATTGTTATAAAACTATTTTAAAATTAATTAATGAAGTTAAAAAAGTGAACGGAACATTTATATCGCTTTTACATAACGATACTTTAAGTAATACAGGTATGTGGGTTGGTTGGAAAACTATTTATAGAAAAATGGTAAAAGAATTAGCATGATTAAATATTTAAAACGAAGTGAAATTGATATTGAAAAGTATAATAATTGCGTTGAAAAATCATTCAATTCAAGAGTATTTGCTTTTAGTTGGTATCTAGATATTGTTGCTGATAATTGGGATGTTTTAGTTTTGAATGATTATGAAGCTGTAATGCCTTTACCCTGGAGAGAAAAATATTTTATAAAGTATGTTTATTGCCCATTTTGGGTAATTGAATTGGGTATTTATTCGTTTAAAAACAATGTTGAGTTAGATTCTTTTCTACAAAAAGTATTTGAAAATTTTAAGTATTCGAATTTAAGAATGAATGCTGATAATGTATTCAATAAGTTTTCAGAAAATAGGCATAAAAAACAATTACAGTATATTGATTTAGAAAAAGGTTACAACAATATTTTCAAAGCTTATAGTAGAAATAGAAAAAGAGATTTGAAAAAGGCTAATGATTTTAATTTAGTTGCTGAATGGAATACTAGAAACAGCGATTTAGTGAATCTTTTTAAGAACAATGTTGGTGTTAGAGTTAAAGATGTTAAGGATAAGGATTATAACAGATTATTAAAGCTTTTAAATGAATGTGTGGCTAGAAATGTTGGGGAGTTATTGTCCATATTTGATGAGAATGGAAACTTAATAGCTTCTTCATTTTTTTTAAAACATAAAAATAAAGTAACAGAATTGGTTTGTTCAACCGATTTTAAAAATAGAAATAACGGAGCCAATACGTTTTTTAATGATGAAGCAATAAAGAAGTATTCAAAAGAATTTAAAATTTTCAATTTTGGAGGGTCATCAATGAAGAATATTTCAAACTATTATAAAAGTTTTGGAGCTGAAACAGAAAATTATTGTGAATTAAATTATAATAATTTACCCAAACTTATTAAGTATTTTAAAAAGTAGATAGCTTTTAGGTTCTATATTGTTTTTAGTTTTTTATAATAGAAATAAAAAGCAATAACGGCTAAAATTCCAGTAAACCACATTAAAAAGGCAGAAGTTATAGATGCTCCTAAAATTCCATACATTGGAATTAATTGAAAATTTAAAATTACATTTAGAAGTAATGCAATTCCTGTAATAATGAAGTTTATATGAGCTTTACCTAAAGAAGATAATAAGTTTCCAAATAAGCCGCGCAAAATTAAAATTCCAGAAATTCCAATTGTTAAAACAAGCATTGAGCTGTAATAATCACTGTAGGATGTATCAAATAATTTCAGAATCATTTTTCCAAAGAGAATTATAAATACAATGCAAGCTAAAGATAAAAAACTAAACAGTTGAATATAGTTTTTTATATATTTTTTAATATGTTTTTTGTGGTGTATTTTTTCTGTAAAATCAACAAAATCAGTTGTTATTACTACTTGCGATAAAAATAAAAAGCTAAAAGGAATTAGCGAAACATATTTAAACGCGGTTACATCTTCTAAATTATTTAAAAGGTTACCTATTAAAATAATATCTATTGAAATAAGTAATTGAGTTGTTACATTAGATAAGCTAGCAAAAAAACCATATTGCCAAAATTTAAAATTTATAATTTTTAGGGCAGTAGTGTTTTGGAATTTAAGTTTCAATTTTGGTATAAAAAACAAAGAACTTATTATTGGGGCTGCTATTAATGCAATTGCATATCCTAATTCTTTATAAAACCAACTTAATAGAAATACTAAACTTATTAGAGTTAAATTATATGTAAATTCTAGATAAGCATATTGCTTGTTTTTTTTATGAAGTCTAAATTGAATTTTAACTAACTCAAAAATATAATGAGTTATAAGAGCTGCAGATAATAATATTAAAAAAAATTGTGTTTTTGGCAGGCTAAAATCTATTAAATATGAACAGCAAATAATGACTGAAGCTATTATCGAACTTATAATAAACCCTTTTTTAAGTGAAAATAAGAATAAACCATTTTTACTTTCAATAGAATCTAGTTGGGCTCCATATCTAATCAAACTTTGATTTAGTCCCATGCTAGAAATTGGAATAATAAAAGAAATAATTTGAAAGGCGAAAATTACAGCTCCTAGTTCTTTATTTGGAATTAACTGAATGGCAATCCATGATGCACCAAAGGAAAGTAATCTTGAAATTAGTGTTGCTAAAAAAACATAATTTCCAGATTTTCTGATGAATTCCTTTATAAAATCAATAATACTATTCAAGTTTTAAAGTTTTAAAATATAAATTTGAAAATTTAGTGTTTATTGCTGCTATTCCAAAATTATCGATTGCATAATTATGCATTTCCTCTTTTTGAAAGCTTTTATTATCATCCATAAATTTCGATAATTTTTCTTCCAATTCAAGTTTGTTTCCTTTCTGAATTAAATAGCCAAAATCCTTCGGAAAATATTCAGCAATACCACCAACATTTGTTGATATTACTGGAGTGCCGCATGAAAATGATTCTAAAATTACACAGGGAAGATTCTCATAATTACTAAATAATACAAAAACACTAGAATTTTGAAGGTATTTTACAACTTCACATGCTGAAATATGATTTATAAAGTTTACATTTTTTAAACCAAGTTTCTCTGAATACGATTTATATTTTATAGAGTTTTCTCCAATTAAATTAAAAATAAAATTGTAATTATTTTTTTGAAGATTATATAGAACATCTAAAATTCCAGTTATATTTTTATGATTATTTCCTAGATGGGAAATATGTGTTACGGTAAATAATTTTGGAGTTTTATTAGATACAACAAATTGATTGGTATTTACAACATTTGGTATGGAATAATAATTTCCTTTCAGACCTAATGCTAACATCGATTTTGACAAATTATCGCTTACAGGACATACAAAAGAAGCATTTTTTATTATTTGTTTAGTTATGAATTTTTGTAAAACAGAAATTTTATTTGAATTTTCCTTTTGGTATATTGTAGAATGTTCTGAAATTATATATGGTTTATTCTTAATTTTTTTTAAAAAATAGGCTATAGATCCTACTGGGTAAGTTATATTTAAATGAATAATATCTATACCTTTAATGCTATTAATCTGCTGAAAATAAATTTTAAAAAAGGTGAAAGCTTTGCTAAAACTACGTGGGATATAAATAATTTTCGTTTTTACATTATTTATAATTTTATTATCAACTTCAATACAATTTATATTTAAATCTGTTACAAGATGAATTAATGTTACATTATGGTAATTTGCAATAGCTTCTGCGTGTCTTTGTACAAAATCTCCATCATTTGGGAAAACTCTTGAAGGGTACCATGAGCTTAAAAATAGTATGTCTAATTTTTTTTTCAGAAAAAGAGTTTATTAAGCAAATATAATCACTTAATACAATTAATAATATGGTATAAATTTATATTTTTAAAAAATGAAAATAAAACACATCTTTTTTGATTTAGATCACACACTTTGGGATTTTGAAAAAAATTCTGATTTAGCGTTTAAAACAATTTTTAAAAAACATAAGGTACATGTAGAATTTGAAAAGTTTGCAAATTATTACAGACCTATAAATCAAAAATATTGGAAATTGTATAGAGATGAGAAAGTTTCCAAATCAGAATTACGTTATGGAAGATTAAAAGATACATTCACAAAAATTAAATTTGAAGTAAGTGATTCAGTTATAAATAGTTTAGCAGTTGATTATATTGATGTTTTACCAAATAACAATTACCTGTTTGATGGTGCTATTGAAATATTAAATTATCTTCAACCCTCTTATAAATTACATATAATAACAAATGGTTTTAATGAAGTTCAGTATCAAAAAATTGAGAATTCTGGATTAAAAAGTTATTTTAGCAAAATAATTACTTCAGAAGAAGTTGGAGTAAAAAAACCAAACCCTAAAATATTTAAGTATGCTTTAGACAAAGCAGAAGCACTTTCAAAAGAGTCTTTAATGATTGGTGACAATTGGGAAGCTGATATTATGGGAGCTAAAAATATAGGATTAGACGTAATCTTTTTTAATATTGGCAATCAACCGGTTTCTGAAAACATTAAATCAATAGACAATTTATATGCTATAAAAAAGTTTTTATAATAAGTACAACTAACTAACCCAAAAAATGAGAACCCCAAAAACAATATTTATACTTCTTTGTATCCTTTTGTTTCAAAGCTGCACTGAAGATGTAGATTTTGATCAAATTGATGATGCAAGTATTCAAACTTCTTATAAGCTTTCATTAGTTTATGTAGATTTTGAAGCACCTGATTTTTTAAATATACAAAACCAAGAAATTCCGTATACTTTCGATTTAATACAAACCACGGTAGAGGATTCAAGTCAAGATTATTTAGAAAAAATTGAAATAACAGTAATAACTGAAAATACATTTAGCAGACCGTTTACCTGTCAGTTTTTAATGTATAATGCAGAAGGAAAAACAATTTATTCGCTTCAACCAGAGGTGGTTATAGAACCTAACTCCATAGAAAACACAACAATATTAGAAATACCACAAGAAGATCTTCATTTTTTATTTGAAGCAGCAGCTTATGGCTTTATTTTCGAACTGCCACCTTCGGCAAATCAAATTAACTCAACAACAATAGGTACTTTAAGTTTTAAATCATCTATGGAATTGTTTTTCAATTTTAATAACCAATGAGAAAGTTAATTATAATTTGGAGCTTACTAGTTACAACAATTAATTATGCTCAAAATAAACAGTTATTGTATGGTTTTGACGAGCTTCCTCAAACGTTGTTATTAAATCCAGGAGCAGAAGTTTCTTATAAAACTCATGTTGGAATGCCTTTGTTATCTGGAATTCATTTACAAGGTGGATTTTCAGGATTTTCAGCTTATGATATTTTTAAAGATGATGGAGTAGATGTAAACATAAAAATTAGAAATGTTGTTGATCAATTTGGAACTCAAGAATTTGTTAGTTTCAACCAACAATTAGAAGTAATTAATGCTGGATTTAGATTGCCAAACAACAGTTATTTAAGTTTTGGTTATTATCAAGAAACTGATTTTATTGGTAGAATACCTAAAGATATGGTCGATTTATTCTATCACGGAAATACCATAGATAAAGTGTATTCATTTAACAAATTTGGATTAAGAGCAGACGTTACAGGAGTGCTACATGTTGGAATTTCAAAAAAAATAAATAATAAATGGCAAGTTGGTGCAAGAGCAAAAATTTATTCAGGAGTTGCAAATGCAAGAGCAAAAATTAAATCTGGAGATTTTTATACTGAAAATGGAAACCAAAATGTGTACAATCATCATTTAGATAATGTAGATTTATATTTTCAATCTTCTGGAATTATTTTAGATGATTATGACGATGTTGAGACTTCATTTTATACAAAAAAATTACTATTTGGCGGAAATTTAGGATTAGGTATTGATGTTGGGTTTACACATCATTTAACAAAACATTGGGAAATTACAGGAAGCGTGTTAGATTTTGGATTTATAAGCAACTCAAAAGAAACAGAATCTTATACCGTTAAAGGAGATTACCAAATAGAAGGTATAAATTTATTTTTTGATGAAAATAACCCACAAGACTACTGGAGCGATTTAGAAGACGATTTTAATTCTAAAGTTGTTACAGATACCATTTACAGTAGTTATACTTCATTAAAACCTATTAAATTTAATGGAGCTATTACGTATTCATTTGGAAAACCTAGAACAGATGATTGTAGATTTCAAACTGAATTTAATGTATTTACTAACAGACTTGGTTTTCAATTATATTCAACATTAGGTGAAATTAATTCTCAAATTGCAGCAACACTTTTTTATGAAAGAAGAATTAATAAAAATATAAGAGTAAAGGCAACATATACAGCCGATTCTTTTTCATATAAAAATATAGGATTAGGCGTGTCAACAAAAATAGGTGCATTTAACTCCTATTTACTAGTTGATAATTTACTGAATATGAATAATGTTTACAATGCAAAAAGTGCCAGTATTCAGGCAGGAATAAATCTTATATTTAATAATAAAAATTAGTACATTTACAATTAAAGTATTTAAAAAATAATTATGCGTAAAATAATCATAGTTTTAGTCTTATTGGCTAATATTAATTTAGGTTTTGCACAAAAAAGTGTAAATAATTACAAGTACATTATAGTACCAAATCAATTTGAGTTTTTAAAAAATGAAGATCAATACCAAGTAAATTCATTAACCAAGTTTTTATTTGAAAGAGCCGGATTTGATGCATATATGGCAAGCGATATAACGGTAGATGTTGTTAAAGATAATTGTTTAGCGTTAAAAGCTAAAGTAATTGAAGAGTCTAGTATGTTTACTACTAGAGCTAAAATACAATTAATAGATTGTTTTAATGAAGTTGTATTTGAAACACATACAGCAAAAACAAAAGAAAAAGAATTTAAAAAAGCCTATCATGCGGTTGTAAGAGAAGCTTTTGAAGATATTGAAAATTTAAACTATAGTTACAAACCATTAAATAGTATTAACACCACAAAAAAAGCTATAGAAGAAAAAGTAGTTGAAAAACCAGTAGTTACAGAAAAAACTGTAGAAGTAGAAAAGGTAAAAAAAATAACTAAAAAAGTTGAACCAGAAGTAGTAAAAGGTGAAGTAGAATTGGTAAATAAAAAACCAGCAAAAGCACTTGAAAAAGTAAAACTATTTTCCAAATCAATTTTAGGTACTTATACTTTTAAACAATGGGGTAAAAGTGTTGTTTCTGCCGATGGAGATAATTTTGTAATTAAAGGTGGAGATGAAAATTTTGAATTTGCAGCTATTTATAAAACGTCAACACCAAATACGTATATTATTAAGTATGTAACTTACAAGCAACCTCGTTTACTTAAAATTACTTCCAAAGGTAATCTTGAGATTGATACAGATAATGGAGTAGAGGAGATTAAAAGAGTATATTAAGCTAAAAAACAAATTAATTTATATTAAAAAAGGATTCAATTCAAAATTGAATCCTTTTTTAATATCCATATTTATCTTTCCAACGTAGTTTTAAAAAATCTCGCATCGCATTTTCTCTTGCATTTTTTCCTGGCTCAAATAATTTAGTTTTTTCAATTTCAGAAGGTAAAAATTCTTCTTCAGCAAAGTTGTTTTCAAAACTATGTGCGTATTTGTAATTTTTACCGTAGTCTAATTCCTTCATTAATTTGGTTGGCGCATTTCTTAAATGTAACGGAACCGATAAATCTCCCGTTTCTAGCACTATTTGTTGCGCTTTGTTTATAGCCTCGTAACTAGCATTACTTTTGGCAGAGCATGCTAAATACGTTGCACATTGACTTAAAATAATTCTAGATTCTGGAAAACCAATAGTATTTACAGCCTGAAAAGTGTTATTAGCCATTATTAAAGCCGTAGGATTTGCATTACCAATATCTTCACTAGCTAAAATTAGCAAACGTCTGGCAATAAATTTAGCATCTTCACCACCTTCAATCATTCTAGCCAACCAATAAACAGCACCATTTGGATCACTTCCTCTAATAGATTTTATAAAAGCAGAAATAATATCGTAATGTTGCTCACCCGTTTTATCGTATAAAACCGTGTTTTTCTGAATTTTTGAAAGCACCAAATCATTGGTAATTTCTATCGGTTCTTCCTCGCCATTAACAAGTAATTCAAAAATATTTAGCAATTTTCTAGCATCACCACCCGAAATTCTTAACAAAGCTTCCGTTTCTTTAATTTCAATTTTTTTAGACGAAATAAAAGCATCTTTTTCCATAGCACGTTGCAATAACGCTTCTAAATCAGTTTTGTTAAAAGAATTCAAAATATAAACTTGGCAACGCGATAAAAGTGCAGGAATTACCTCAAAACTTGGGTTTTCAGTAGTAGCACCAATTAACGTAACCCAACCTTTTTCAACAGCACCTAAAAGCGAATCTTGTTGAGATTTACTAAACCTATGTATTTCATCAATAAACAGAATCGGATTTTTAGTAGTAAATAAGCCACCACTTTGTTTTGCTTTATTAATAATATCGCGTACATCTTTTACACCAGAACTTATAGCACTTAACGTGTAAAAAGGTCGTCCAGAATCTTTAGCAATAATATTGGCAAGTGTAGTTTTACCAATACCTGGTGGACCCCATAAAATAAGACTAGGAATAATTCCAGTTTTAATTTGCTTTGTTAACGCGCCATGTTCGCCAACTAAATGTTGCTGACTAATATAATCGTTTAAATGTTTAGGTCTAATACGTTCTGCTAAAGGTTCATTCATACTGTAAAAATAGTAATTATTTAGGTTTTGGGCGTTTCACTGCATTACATTTGTGCCGGGCTATCCGTTAAATCTTTTTTTGGAAAGTGAGCAGAGTCTAAATCCAAAAAAAGGATACCACTGCTATCCCTAACGCAAAAAAATCAATAGCAATGTTGTTTTAATTTTAATAGTGCTATTACATTTTAAATTTAAGTATAATACTACGTGTCAATAGTTGCCCGACAAAAATAAAAAGTCGCCCGACTTTTAAAATTAGTCGCCCGGTTTTTTAAAGGTTTAAAAATAACTACGTTTTGCTAAAAACTAAAACTAAATACCCTAAAACGTCAGTTCAAGTATTTTCATCCATTTCATTAAAAAAAATAACACTTTTAGATTAGCATTTGAGAATTTCACATATTAAATACTATATAGAACTCAAGTTAAACTAATAACTTCCTACTCACTACTTATTACTTCCTACTTACTACTAATAACTCACAACTCTTTATTATATTTATCACGTGGAAGAAAAACAATTTAAATACAGTACAAAAGCACTTTTAATTCCTTTTATATGTGTTTTTTTATGTTGGTTTGTATATTGGATAGAATATTATTTTAAAACAAGTTTTAATTCATATGGCTTGTATCCCCAAACTATTAAAGGTTTACGAGGAATATTATTTTCTCCATTTATACACGCAGACACAAAACACTTATTCAACAACTCGGTGCCTTTATTTGTTATGATATGGGCTTTATTTTATTTCTATAAAAAAATAGCCTATAAAGTTTTAATTTACGGAACGCTTTTAACCGGATTGTTAACCTGGACATTTGCTCGTCCATCGTATCATATCGGCGCAAGTGGAGTTGTTTATTTATTGGTAAGTTTTTTATTTTTTAGCGGAATGTTTAGAAAGTACTATCGTTTAGTAGCACTTTCTTTAGCTATTGTATTTTTATATGGAAGTATGATATGGTATATTTTTCCTGTTGAAGATAAAATATCATGGGAAGGTCATTTATCAGGTTTTGTAATAGGTTTTATTTTTGCGTTTATATCCAGAAAGTTAGGTCCGCAACCTGAAAAATATGAGTTTACTAAAAACGAAGCATTTGATAAATTATTTGATGAAGATGGTAATTTTAATCCACCAGTTGAAGAAGAAATAACAGATGAAGTACACGTTAATTAATTGTGAAAAAATTAGTGTTGAAGTTTTACTTTCAACAAAATTTGTATATTTAGATTAAATTTATAAAAAAATTATGAAGTATATTTTAGGATTGGTGTTTGTTTTTTTCTCTGTAGTAATGGTAGCCCAAGAAAATTTAGCTTATAGAGGTGAATTTATTAGAAAGGCAATTATCAAAGAAAACCTTAATGTTGTAGGTAAAGATTATATTTATAATGAATATAATAAAGGAATGTTAGTGTTACATGATAGTATTTTTTCTAAACAAGATTATTTAAAATACGATATTTATAATGATAGAGTTTTAATTAAATATGATTTAAATAGCAATGATGTACTTGAAATTTCAGATAATTCACTTACAGCTTTTTCTATTTTTGAAATTGGTAACAATTTAAAACATGATTTTGTTAGACTTTTTGGAAGTAGTTTTGAAGATGGAGTAGGAGAAGGTTTCTATGAAATTGTTTACAATCTTCAAAACACTAATTATTTTATCAAGAAAAATGCTAAAATAATATTTGATCCAAATAGAAGTAAAGGAAGTCAAACTGAAAACAATTTACCTCGTGAGTTTAAAGATAAAAACACGTATTACATAAAAAATAATGAGGGTTTATATGCTAAAGTACTATTAAAGAAAAAAAGTATTCTTAAAGTTTTAAATAAACATCCAAAATTAGTTAGTTCGTTTATTAAGGGTAAAAAAATAAACTTTAGAAAAGAAAGTGATGTTATAAAACTAGTAAATTACTACAAATCACTTTAAATTAATTTGAAATATTAAAAATTATAAAAACAGTATAATACTAAAAAAATAGTGCGTAACTTTTATAAAAGTTGCGCACTATTTTTAGTTTATTACTTATTAAATTTATAAGCGTTGTCTAGTAGCTTCATATAAAAAAGCACCACAAGCAACAGATACATTTAAAGATTCAATTTCACCTAATAAAGGTAATTTAGCTTTTTCATTTACCATTTTTAAAACAGAAGGATTTACACCTCTATCTTCCGATCCCATAATAATAGCAATAGGCTTTGTAAAATTAATATTGTAAACGCTATTTTCAGTTTTTTCAGTAGCTGCTACCGTTTGTATATCCGCAGCTCCAAATTGAAACAACGCATCTTTAATATGGTCAACTTTACAAATTGGAACCTTAAAAGCTGCACCAGCACTTGTTTTAATAGTTTCAGAATTTACTGGAGCACTACCTTGTTTAGAAATTACAATTGCATTTACTCCTGTACATTCTGCAGTTCTAATAATGGCACCAAAATTTCTAACATCCGAAATACCATCTAAAATAAGAAAAAGGGGAGAAGTATCACTAGTTAAACTTTCAGAAATTAGAGTGTCTAAATCTGCAAACTCTATAGGAGAAATTTCAGCAACAACACCTTGGTGGTTGTTGTTTTTAGACAATCTGTTTAATTTTTCAACAGGAACATAACTTTTAGAAATATTGTGTTTAGCTAACAGTGTGTTTAATTCAGAAAATAATTGACCACTTAAACTTTTTTGTAAAAAAACCTTACTAATAGTTTTTCCAGAATTAATAGCTTCAATAACAGCTCTAATTCCAAATATTTTTGATTGTTGTTCCATGCTGCAAATGTAGTTCAATTAGTGGAATAAAAAAACCACCTTTTTAAAGGTGGTTTTTAAGCTTTTAAATAACAAGTTTTAGTTATTTAATAATAATTTTTTGTGTTTTTGTAGCACTATCACTAGTATTAAATCTTACAAAATAAATACCTGATGATAGGTTTAAATTTAACAATTTTGATTTAGCAGTTAAGTCTAGTTTATCTGTATAAACAATTTGACCACTAACATTGTAAATATTTAAATTTAAATCGCTGTATTGTAATGTAGATTTAACGGTTAGTTCACCTTCAGTTACTGTTGGGTAAATTGAAATTCCATCTAAATAATTATAATCATCAACACTTGCAGTTACTTCTTCTGCTGTAAGTTGTCCAGAAAATATACCTCTACCATAGGTAGCAGCAAAAACTACATTATCATCTCTTAAATCTAAATCTAATACTTTAACATTGCTCATTCCATTGTTAGCTTGTTTCCAATTAGGGCTAGCATCAGAAAAATTACCAGTATACCATACTCCTAATTCAGTACCTATCATTACTTGTTCCAGATTTAATGGATTTTGTAAAATAGTTTTAACAGGTAAGTCTGGTAAATCACCTTCTTTATTTTGCCAAGTAGCTCCACCATCATTTGTATACCAAATACTTACAACACTATAGTTATGCATAGTTACAAAAATTTCATCTATACTTTGACCAAATTCTACATCAGAAATACTACCAACTAATTGGTTACCATCCAATGCTGTCCATTCTGCAGTTTGTACAAAAATACTAGTACTTGGCTCAACTAGTAATACATCACCCAAAGCAGTACCTACTAATAATACTGAATCGTCACCAGAATATGGAGAAACAGTTAATGCAGTAGGCGAAGCAGTTAAAAGGTCGTCTGTTAAATCTGTATGAGATAACGTTAATGAAGATTTAATTCCTGAATATTTTCTCACAATGCTTCCACCATCAGTTGAAGAGTAATTTGAATACAAAATATCATTTTCAGAATCTAAAGCTTGTGGGTTTATAAATGCTCCATTAGAAGAACTTTCATTATTAATTGTAACATTAATACCATCAAAATTGTATAAATTTATTCCGCTATTGTATACATAATTTCTAATAAAATATCTGTCGGTTCCATCTTGGTCAAAGAAAGTATACGCACCATCTCCACCATAAGCTTCTTCAGAATCATTAATTATATCTGTTGTTGCTTCTTCAAATAATTGTGTACCATTATCTTGTAGTCCACCTGCAAAATAGTCTCCTGTATAAGGAGCAGTAGGTCCAACACCAACTGTATAGAATTGAGAGGTATTATAACCTTTATTTCTTTCAGAAATTACAGTTCCAGAATTTGAAGAATAATAAACACCTCCATCGTTACCATAAACTTGCTTTGTAGTCTCTGTATTTCCAAACGCTAACCCATGTTGATCTGCGTGCACATATTGTTCTCCAAAACCACCATACCAATGTGAAATTTGATTCCAGCTTGCTCCACTATCTGTACTTTTAAATAAATCAATACCTCCAGTATACACAACTGTATCATCTGCAGGATCAACTTCTAGCATTAAATCATAAAAAGCTTGTCCTCTTGTAAAATCATCAGCATCAATACTTGTATCGGCATCATTTGGAAGCGCTAATTCTGTTGTTTGGAAAGTGTTTACAAACGCATCTGTTGTTTTTTTCAATATTACTGAACCTCCAGAAGAAAGTTCGGCAAGGATGTATATTTTACCAGCATCGGTAGGAGAAACCGCAATTTGAGTTCTTGCTCCATTTGTTATTGCATGTTTTTCTGTAAAAGTTACACCATTATCAGTAGATGAGAATATTTTTCCACCACCATCACCATATAGGCTACTGTTTTTTGTACTCATCCAAATAGT
Organism: Lutibacter sp. TH_r2; assembly: GCF_033101135.1. Lineage (NCBI taxonomy): Bacteria > Pseudomonadati > Bacteroidota > Flavobacteriia > Flavobacteriales > Flavobacteriaceae > Lutibacter > Lutibacter sp. TH_r2. The sequence goes on along the minus strand of NZ_JAWMPV010000001.1, from coordinate 116,798 downwards.
ACCATCTGCACTTATTTCAATATCGTTAGGGCAATGTTCATGACCTTCTTCAGTTTCAGGTACATCTAATAAAGACCAATTTGCACCTCCATCAACCGATTTATACAATCCATAAGATAAACCACCCATAGTTGTTGTAGCATTTGAATCTCCATAAAAACCATCAGATGCTGCTACATAAATTTCAGAAGTACCACCATTATTTTTTATTTTTATATCATTAATATGTTGTACACCAGGTACCACTAAAGCAGTAAAATCTCCTTCTGAAGGATTTAAAGATGCATTTACTGTATCTCCATTTAATATAGCTGCTTCAATTATATCACCATCTTCTTTTGAAATCATTACTGATGGAATTTCTATAGTGGTATCATCTCCTCCCATTGGAACAGGTTCTCCACTTACATTGTTCATCATAATAACTCCTAAAGCTCCTGCATTCTCAGCATTTTTAACTTTATCGTCAAAATTACATTCACCTCTTCTTATCAGTGCAATTTTACCAGTAGCATCACCTCCAAAAGATGAACAACCTTCAGTTGGTTCTCCTGAAGAATCATTTGCTAAAATTAAATCTGCAGTAATTACTTCAGTTATTTCGGTTCCAAATGCAGTTGTAGGAAAAGATTGATAATCAGTTGCTACTGAACTTGGTGAATTTACGGTAATGTTAGATGCAGAAACAAAGTAACTAGTTCCAGAAATACCTCCAAATACATTTGTCCAAGTTGCACCAGCATCTGAAGATTTCCACAATCCATTTCCATTTACATCACCACCAACATAAGATTCTCCAGTACCAACATAAAAAGTATTAGAATCGTTTGGATCAACGGCAATACTAGATACTGTTAAATTTTCGTCAATACCAACTCTTACCCAAGTAGAATTTTCATTAGAAATATTTGTGTTTTTCCATAAACCACCACTTACACCACCTGCAAACACTGTTTCATCGGTTGGATCATTTGGATCAAAAAGTAAGGCTCTTGTACGTCCACCCACATTATTAGGTCCACGTTCTACCCACATATTATCCATTGCATCTCCAGGAGTTCTACTTGCAATATTAATATTAGATTTTGATTTTTGTTTGTTAAGTTCTGCTTGTAATTCTAAAACTTTTGATGGATTTGGCTTTCCTGTAGCCGGATCCATAGTTAACTCCCACATTTGTTCAAAATATTTGTTTGGAGGTAAACCATGTGCAATTCTTTCTTTTTTTGAATATCCCATTTGCTCTTTAAATGGAGAATTTTCAAGATGTTTTTTGTGAAGTTCTTTTATAGCTGAAACAGGTGATGTATTTGAAGAATCGTTTCTTAAGGAATTAGAAACAAAATAACCTCCAGCAACAATAACTGCTATTGCTATAAAAAGTGTAATTGTTTTTTTCATTTTTAATTATTTTTATATTTATAATACTTTTTTAGAATCTTAACTAATTATGTGAAATTTAACAATTTAAATAATAAAGTCCTAACAATTAGTATTTAAAATATTTTCATTTTTTATTAAAGTATTTTTTTGATTAAAAAAGCCATCAGTTTTAACTGATGGCTTTTATTAAAATTTATGACTTAATTTTTAAAATTAAGGACAAACATTTGTAGAATCATACAATGTACCTTCTGGAATATTTACACCATCAAATGCAGTTCCCCAAGATAGTACAGTACCATCAGGTTGAACAACACCTAAATTATGTTCTCCTTCATAATCACCAGATGTGTAGCTAATGCTAAATTCAGCACCAGCAGGAACTTGTATATATTCTTCTAGAATATCAGCTGTAGGAGAATAATCTGTAGAAACACCATTAAGTGTTACTGTTATGTAGGCTCCATCCCAACCGTCACCCCAAGAATCATATAGGAAAAAGTACCATTCACCTTCAGCATCTAAAAGAGGTTGTGATTCACCAATAGAAGTAATTGTATAAGAATCTCCTGTTTTTACAAGTTCAGCAAGTACAAAATAAGCTGCAGAACATTGAGTTGAATTATTTAGTGCAGCAGCGTACTCATACGTCATTCCGTTTATAGTACCAGCTTGGTTGATCTCCATTGTTAAATCTAAATCTCTAAAGATTGTTTCATTAGCAGCATAAAAATCAGCTACTATATAATACGTACCATCTGCAGTTGAAGCATCTAAAACTAAAGTTTCAAAACTTCCACCATCAGCTTGAGCAATATCACCAGCATTGTCTGGAGTAGAAGAAACTAATAATCTTAAATCAGCAAAATCTGTAGCGCTTATTTCTTCACCAGCGTCATCAGTTACAATAGACATATCCCAAGCTAAATCTACCACTAAATCACCATCTGTGTAATTAAGTATTGTAAATTCAGTAGTAACAGGTGTTAACGCTGCGTTAGAAGTTGTTTCAGTACCAACTTGAATTTGTAATGTTTCTGTATCTTCAATTAAATCATCAGCTAAAATTTTGATTGAACCACTTGCAGAAGTATAACCTGCAGGTATAGAAATCAAATCAGTCATTTCATAATCATCAGAATTAGCAGTACCTCCAATTTGAACAACATGTAATTTAACATCAACTACTTGTGTTTCGCTCAAAGTAACGGTATACGTATATTCTGAATCATCTTCAATTAAAGTTGGATTTGTGAAATCCAAATCAATTGCTAATGAAGGAGACGAAGGAGAAGTTACACTAAACCCAGTTTGCTCATTTTCATCACAACTAAATATGATAGCACTCAAAGCAAAAAGCATTAAGAACTTTTTAATAATATTTATTTTCATCTTTTTTAAGTTTTAAATTATTTTTTGGTATAAGTTCCTACACAAGTTACATCTCCACTTGAAAAACTAACCGTATAAAATATTTTTAAATCACCAGTAGCACCATCTACATAACCAGCTTCTGTATTAAATACATCGTTACTGTAGTACCCTTGTGCTAAATCTTGATCTGGCACGTTTAATTGACCACATACATCAGAAAAGTTAAACCCTTGATCTGGCGCAATAGATCCAACTGACCAAGCGTAGATAGATGTTGTTTTATAGTATCCAGGACTTACTTCAGTAATTTCTTCATTTGGAAAGTTAATAACATAACCATTACTAGATACCATAGTTAAATCGTAAGTACCAGCTAAATCAGAAGAACAGCTTACAGTAATACTGTAAGAACCATCATTTGGTCCAGCATATATTACAGATCCATCAGATTTAGTCATTTTAGTTTTAAAAGTTATAACATCTCCAATTCTTAAGTCGTCAGCAGTAATTCCTAAACCATCAATATAGTCATCTACAGTAGTATAAACTAAAGAGATAGGTAAAGTTGAAGAAGTTGCAACACTTGCTTCAGTTCCACCATTTATAGACTTTACAATTTCATAGGTAGCAATGTCAGCTCCACCAGACATTAAAAGTACACCCAAATCTAATTCAGAAGCAGCAAAAGAAATAGTAGCTGTTTCGAAATCTGTAGATGAAGGAACTCCTAAAAGTTTTCCTGTGGAATTTGAATTTACGGCAACTATAACACCACCTTCGGCAGCGGTGCCAGTCATCATGTCTTCGGTATTGAAATCTTCATTATCATTACAAGAAATGAATAATAAAGAAAACACTACGAATAGATTAAATATTTTTTTCATAATTATATGTTTTAATTAGTTATTAGCTTAATTCATCCACCAAACTGGTGTTGTTAATTCATCGGCACCTTGAGCGGCAACTGCAGCATCATAATTAGCTTTGTTAATAGATGACTCTGTAGTTGGATAATTATATCTAGATGGAATCTCATTTAAGTCTGCTTCAAATGCAGGGCTTAATACAGGGTAACCTGTTCTTCTCCATTCTGTCCAAGATTCAACTCCTTGTGCAAATAATGCAATCCAATTTTGCTCTGCAATTTGTTGTAATGCAGTTGCTGTGTTAGATTGTAAAAATTGACCAGAAATGTATGCACTTCCATCAACTCCGTTGAAATCCATAGAAGCAGTAATACCTTCTATAAAATAATCGTTTGCAGTTCCAGAAATATACCCTTTAGTTGCAGCTTCAGCCATTAAAAATTTTAATTCTGCATTTGATACAAAATAACCTGGTAATTGAGGACGTAAATAAAACTCACCTAAAGCAGATACATTAGTATAGTTATAATCATCATTTGGTACATCTGTATATCCTGAAGGTTTTCCTCTATAGATATCAGCATCATTTAATGCTGCATAAACTTCTAATCTAGGGTCACTAGTTGATGCTAACATGTCTACTAAAACAGAATTAACTTTCCATTCACCTCTAGTACCATACACAATAGTTTCATATAATGGATTAGCGCTTGGGTCTTCGTCTAAATAAACTAATTTGGCTTCATCATCATTACTAGCAAATAAATTACCAGAATCTACTAAAGCTTGTAAAGCTGAAGAAACATTCATTTTTCCAGAAACTCTCATTAAAGCTCTGAATTTTAATGAAGCAGCAAATTTTTTCCATTTCGTTGCATCTCCACCATAAACAACATCATTTGTTTCATCGATAGATCCACCAGTTCCAATTAAAGAAATTGCTTTGTCTAACATTGAGAAAATTCCACTGTAAACTACATCTTGTGTGTCATAAGCAGGAGCAATGTTTCCTTCATCAGCTGTAATAGCTTCAGTAAAAGGTATTGAACCATAACAATCTGTTAAAAAAGCATATCCATATGCTTGTAAAGTTAAAGCAACTCCCATCATGGTATTGTTACCTTCAGATTCTGCAATATTATACATAGCGTCTGCATCTGATATAACAATTGCATAATAATCATCCCAAACAGCCGTAATAACACTTTGTCTTGGTATATATCTTGCTTCATCGTTATATTGCACTTTGGCAAATTGTTGAGACCAACAAGCTCCCATATCTCCACCAGTAAAAGTGCTATAAGATCTGTTTTGTGCAGCTCTAGCAATACCTGGTATTAACAAACTAGAAGGCACCGTGGTAGGATTGTTCGGGTCTGTATTTATTTCTTCAAAATCATTATCGCAACTAACAGTAGTCACCAATAAGCTCAAGAAGAGAATAGTTATAATTTTAAATCGTTTCATATTCTAATATTTTATAATTATTTTAGTTATAGTTTTAATTGGATGTTAAAACCGATACTTCTTGCTGATGGTAATTGTCCAAATTCTTGACCTTGTTCACCGTTATCATCACTAAATGAAGTTTCAGGATCAATATGTGGAGCATTTTTGTGTATAATAAGTAAGTTACGACCAACTAAAGAGAAATTAACATCAGTTAACATTGTTTTCTCAATAATTCTTTTAGGTAATTTATAAGATAACATAACTTGTCTTAATTTAACATATGAAGCGTCAAATACAGAACTTTCAACTATACTATTAGAATAAGCTCTTTTGTTATAATCTTCAGCAGTTCTTACTACATTGTTTGCAACATATTCACCGTTAACTAACATAACACCATCACCAACAATACCAGTTTCTCTACCTAATAAAGTTTCTTCTAATACACCAGCGTATCTACCCCAAGAAGTTGTCATAGAATATATATCACCACCTATTTTAGCATCAATTAAAGTATTTAAGCTAAAGTTTTTGTAACTAAACATAAAATTAGCACCACCTGTCCAATCAGGAGCAATGTTACCTAGTACTTTAGTACCAGAAGCTATTGAAGGTAAACCGTTTTCATAGATAATATCACCACTAGGACTTCTGTCAAAGTAAGAACCTACAATGTCTCCATATGCATGTCCTTCTCTAGCTTCTAATGTCATTGACCATTGACCACCTAATACTAATGATTCTAAACCACCTAATGAAACTACTTCATTTGTGTTTTTTGCAAAGTTAAGGTCTAAATCAAATTTGAAATCTCCTTTATCTACAAGAGTAGCTCCTAATTGAAGTTCAACTCCTTTATTGTTCATTTCTCCAACATTTTGGATAGCACTAGAATAACCAGATGCAGCAGTTACTTGAACAGGAACAACTAAATCTGTACTTGTTTGATCATAGTAAGTAGCATTAAATCTAACTTTACTATTAAATAATCTAAGGTCTAAACCAAATTCAGTACCTGAAGTAGTTTCAGACTTAATATCAGGATTGTTTAATGTTCCTGGTAAATAAGCAACTGTATTTCCTCCCCATGTTTCAGTTGATAAAGCATATGTTGGTTCTAAACTATATGGGCTTAAAGCTCCAATACCACCAACTTCAGACCATCCACCTCTTACTTTTAAGAAGTTAACTACATCTGAATTAAAGTCTATCATATCTGATACCACAGCAGATGCAGTAACAGAAGGGTAGAAGAATGAGTTATTACTCATAGGTAATAAACTTGACCAGTCATTACGTCCAGAGAATTCTAGGAATAAGTAATTTTTGTAAGAGAACTTACCAAAACCAAATAAACTGTTAATTCTTTGTTCTGAAAATGAATTACTTAATACCCAGCTACTACCAGCAGCTAAATTACTAACGTTATATAAACCAGGTAATTGTAGGTTTGGAACACCAGTGTAAGCTAATTCAGATTTTCTACGCATAGAGTTTCCACCTGCGCTAATTTCAAAATCTATATCTTCAGTTATTTTTGTAGCGTAAGAAGCAATCAATTCAGTGTTTGTTTCAGTATATGTACGGTTTGTTTCACTATAATAACCGTTTGGTGCACTATTACTTCCAAATGCTTGTCTGTAATTTTGTCTAGAGTTCCAAAAGTTTGTACCAACTTTAGCGCTAATATTAATTTTATCGCTTAAAGCATAGTTAAGAGCGATGTTTCCAACAACTCTGTCTTTAGCATACTCTCTTGTGTTTGTGTCTAACACCCAGAAAGGGTTATTTTGAAACACTGTATTCCAGTTTAAAGGTGTACCTTCAGCAGCAGTACCTTCAGCAGCTAATGGTAAATTTTCCCAATCTCTTAAAGCTGCAAAATCAACGTTTCTACCAGACCAAATCATTTGTTGAACTGGATTTTCGTTGTTATATCCTTGAGTTACAAAGTTATCACTTTTAGAACGTGTGTAGTTAACATCAAAAGAAGCTGTTAATTTATCTGCCATAGTATATGTAGAAGAAGCTCCAATAGAGTAACGTTTTAAATCTGTATTTGGTACCATACCAGTTTGATCCATATGACCAATTGATAAACGGTAACCCATATCTTCAGATCCACCTGTAAATGAGATACTGTTGTTTAATGTAATACCAGTATCATAAAAATCTTTGATATTGTCAGGTTGAGAAACCCATGGTAATGGAGCACCATCAACAGTGTATGAGTTCCATTGTACAAATTCTAAACCAACATCTAATGGAGGTCCCCAACTTTCATCAACTCCACCATCACCTGTAGAACCATCTATCCATTCAAAGTAGTAAGGATTAGAACCTTGTCCGTAAGAATTTTGAAAATCAGGTAATAATAAAGGGTCTTCCATACTTATAGTACTGTTATAAGTAATACCTAAACCTTGTCCTTTTCTACCTGTTTTAGTTTTAATTTGAATTACACCATTTGCAGCTCTTACACCATAAAGTGCAGCAGCAGCAGGTCCTTTTAAAACAGAAATAGATTCAATATCATCAGCGTTAATATCTGAAATACCATTTGGTAAATCAGCTCCACCACCATCTGAAGAGTTACCGTAGTTTCCACTTTCTAATGGAACTCCGTTCACAACATATAATGGTTGGTTATTACCAGTAATAGATGCCGCACCCCTTAAAACAACACGAGAAGAAGAACCAACGGCTCCAGAACTATTTGTAATTTGAACCCCAGCAACTTTACCGGAAAGTGAATTTACAATGTTACTTTCACGAGCAGCAGTCATTTCTTCACCACCAACTTGCTGTACAGCAAAAGTTGCAGATCTTTTTTCAACTTTTCTACCAAAACCAGTAACTACAACTTCCTCAAGTGCTTCAGCACTTTCAGTCATTGTAACGTTAATGACATTAGATGAACCAACAGTTTTTTGAGCTGTGTTCATACCAATAAAGCTATATAGAAGAACATCTCCTGTTTTAGCTTTGATAGTATAGTTTCCATCAAAATCAGATTGAGTACCTGTATTAGTACCTTTAATTATAACTGTTACTCCAGGCAGTGGCCCACTTGCATCGGCTACCTTACCCGTAACAGTTTTTTCTTGTGCATACGATATATGCACTAGTAACGCTAGAAATAACGTTAAAAAAACATTTAACTTTGTTTTCATTTGTATAATTATTTGAATTAATCAGGTCAAAAATCATAATAAAATGTTAATAATCCAAACTAAATACCGATAAAATGCTAAAATATGTTAAAAAATGTTCGTAATTAGCTGTTGAATGTGTTATATTGATGATTATAATTTAAAATTAAGACAAAGTTAATTTAACATTGTAGTCAAACTTAAAATAGATAGGAGATTTTAATTAAAATTTTTGAAGTTTTAAATTTTATTGGGATATTTTCATACTTACCAAGCGCATAACCAATATTAAATATACTTGATTTTGTTGTAAAGTTATAGCCTAAACCTAGACCAAATAAATTAGAAGTGGAATTTTCAATTTCGTTATCTATAAATCCTATATCTATAAAAGAATATAAATAAGAATTGTTATTAGTTAAGTGTTGATATTCTATAGAATTGGTTGAGTATTTAGTAGTTAAAATACTTTCTTCGTCAAAACCTCTTAATGAATTAAAACCTCCTATTTGGAATTGTTCATTTTCAAAAGTAGTATCTGTTACCAAATACGCATTATCCGATTTAAAATATAAAAAGTTTTTTTTGTTTAATTTTTGAAGATAGTTGAAATTTAAGGAGTATAACTGCTGATCATTATTTGATAAATCTTTTCTTTTCCCAACAATTGCTTTTGACTCAAATGATAACTTTGTATTTTGTAAATGATTATTCTCAAAAAGTTGATAGGTAAATGAAGCGCCATAAAGTGTTTTGGAATAATTATTTATTAGTGGGTTGTTATTTTCATTTGTAATGTTAGATTTCTCTATGTTTATAACGGAACTAATAATTACATTGTTTTTAAGATGATATCCTAAATTTATTTCTGTAGTTGAATTTACATAGGTAGAATCTTTTCTTATTAATTCAAATTCACTTTTAAAATTAAAATTAGTATTAAATATATAAGGTGTGTTGTAATTAATGTTAAGTGTTTTTTGTTGAGTGTTTCCAATCCAGTTAAGTGATATTTCTTCAGCACGATTAAAAACATTTGAAAGTTGTAAATTAAGATATCCATTTAATTGTAATTTATCTTCATTTTCATTTGAGAAACTTATCAAACCATCAAATTTACTGTTAGATTTTTTTTTCAAATAAATATAAACTTGTGTAGAATCTTTAGAGAAAAGTACTTCAGGATCTTTAATTGCATTAAAATACTTCGATTCATCTATTCTTTTTTTGAAGGATTTTAGAGACGCTATATTAAAAGATGAATTATTTTGAATATTTAAAAATTTTCTTAATTTTTTTATTGGAAACTCATCATAGCCATAAGTTACTATGTTATTAATACTTCTTTTATTCTCAATATTGATATTTAGATTAGCATAAATTTCATTTTCAATTATTTCAAAATCATTTAATTTAATAGTTGTAAAAGTAAAACCTTCTTTTTCATATGTTGAAATAAGTTGATTTAATACTAATTCTGTTTTGTAGGTAGGAATTTTAAAAATAGAGTCAAAATATTTAATTGAAAGTGTATTCAAGAGTTTATTAACTAATGGTTCATTTTTATAGTGAATTTTTATAGAGTCAAATTTTCTTGTAAAATAAAAATCAGCAATTATTGTAGAGTCTTTTACGCTACTTTTGTAATAATTATCAAAATAACCTTTGAGAGTTAATAGTGTTGAAATAGAGTCACAACTTTTTAAAGCTTTATTTTTGGAGATAAACTTTTTATTTAAGTCAAAGGTTGCTAGTTCTACATTAAATATACTGTCTTTTGAAGTTAATTTTAATTCAAAATTTTGAGCACACATATATATATAAGGTGTAAAAAAAAGAAAAACTATTAAGTAATAGGATTTTTTGCTCAAAACCATCAATTTTTAAGTTTGTAAATGTACTATAAAAAAATGTTAGGAAAATATAATTTGGTAGGTGTTTGAATTACAATAAATTATTTGTACATTTGCGCACTCTTAAAAAAGAGCATTTAGAAAAATAAAAGTAATTATAACAAAAATTTAGTATGCCAACAATTTCGCAATTAGTACGAAAAGGAAGAACCAAAATAACTAAGAAGAGTAAATCGGCTGCTTTAAATTCTTGTCCTCAACGTAGAGGTGTATGTACTCGTGTATACACAACTACACCAAAAAAACCTAATTCAGCAATGCGTAAAGTTGCAAGGGTAAGGTTAACAAATGGAAATGAAGTGAATGCTTACATTCCAGGTGAAGGACACAATTTACAAGAGCACTCGATAGTATTAGTTAGAGGTGGAAGGGTTAAAGATTTACCAGGTGTTAGATACCACATTGTACGTGGAGCATTAGACACAGCCGGTGTTGACGGAAGAACTCAACGTCGTTCAAAATATGGTACAAAAGCCCCAAAGAAGTAATTTAAAAACTTTAATGTAAAGACATGAGAAAAAGAAGAGCGAAAAAAAGAGTGCTTTTACCGGATCCAAAATTTAACGATCAGTTAGTAACGCGTTTTGTGAATAACTTAATGTGGGATGGTAAAAAATCTGTAGCTTTTAAAGTATTCTACGATGCGTTAGAAATTGTAGAGGAAAAGAAACAAGATGAAGAAAAATCAGCTTTAGAAATATGGAAAGAAGCTTTAACTAACGTTATGCCTCACGTAGAAGTGCGTAGTAGAAGAGTTGGAGGAGCAACATTCCAAATTCCAATGCAAATTAGACCAGACCGTAAAGTGTCACAAGCTATTAAGTGGTTAATTAGTTTTTCTAGAAAAAGAAATGAAAAATCTATGGCTCAACGTTTAGCTGCTGAAGTATTAGCTGCTTCTAAAGAAGAAGGTGCTGCAGTTAAGAAAAGAGTTGACGTTCATAAAATGGCTGATGCAAATAAAGCATTCTCTCACCTTAGATTTTAATAATTAGAAAATGGCAAGAGATTTAAAATATACAAGAAATATTGGAATTGCAGCTCATATTGATGCGGGTAAAACTACATGTACAGAGCGTATTCTATATTATACGGGAGTTTCACATAAAATTGGTGAAGTACATGATGGTGCTGCAACAATGGACTGGATGGAGCAAGAGCAAGAAAGAGGTATTACAATTACTTCTGCAGCTACTACATGTGAGTGGCAGTTTCCAACTGAAAATGGAATACCTACTAAAGAGGCTAAAGGTTATCACTTTAATATTATCGATACTCCAGGTCACGTTGACTTTACAGTTGAGGTGAATCGTTCATTAAGAGTATTAGATGGTTTAGTGTTTTTATTTAGTGCTGTTGATGGTGTTGAGCCTCAATCAGAAACTAACTGGAGATTAGCAGATAACTATAAAGTTCCTAGAATTGGGTTTGTAAATAAAATGGACCGTCAAGGAGCTAACTTTTTAGCTGTTTGTCAACAAGTAAAAGAAATGTTAGGATCTAATGCAGTTCCTATCGTTATGAATATTGGTGACGAAGACAACTTTAAAGGAGTGGTTGATTTAGTGAAAAACCGTGCTATTGTTTGGCATGATCATACACAAGGGTCAACTTTTGATGTTATTGATATTCCTGAAGAATTAAAAGAAGAAGCTCACGAATTACGTGGTAAACTTATTGAAGAAGTTGCTGCTTATGATGAGGCTCTTTTAGAAAAATATATGGAAGATGAAGATTCTATTACTGAAGAAGAAGTGCATGCTGCGCTTCGTGCTGCTGTAATGGATATGTCAATTATTCCTATGGTTTGTGGTTCAGCTTTTAAAAATAAAGGTGTTCAATTTTTATTAGATGCTGTTTGTAGATACTTACCAGCACCAATTGATAAAGAAGGTGTTGTAGGAATTAATCCAAATACAGAAGCTGAAGAATTACGTAAACCAGATGTAAAAGAACCATTTGCTGCATTAGCATTTAAAATTGCTACAGATCCTTATGTGGGTCGTTTAGCTTTCTTTAGAGCTTATTCAGGGCGTTTAGATGCAGGTTCATACATTTACAATAGTCGTTCTGGTAAAAAAGAACGTATTTCAAGAATTTACCAAATGCACTCTAATAAACAAAATGCTATCGATTATATAGAAGCTGGAGATATTGGTGCAGGTGTTGGATTTAAAGATATTAAAACAGGAGATACAATGTGTGATGAAAAACACCCTATTGTATTAGAATCTATGGATTTTCCTGATCCAGTAATTGGTATTGCAGTTGAGCCAAAAACAAAAGCAGATGTAGATAAATTAGGAATGGCTTTAAGTAAATTAGCTGAAGAAGATCCTACATTTACTGTTAAAACAGATGAAGCTTCAGGTCAAACAATTATTTCAGGAATGGGTGAGTTACACTTAGAAATTATTGTAGATCGTTTAAAACGTGAATTTAAAGTTGAAGTAAACGAAGGTCAACCACAAGTTGAATACAAAGAAGCGTTTACTCAAAAAGCAGATCACAGAGAGGTTTATAAAAAGCAATCAGGTGGACGTGGTAAATTTGCCGATATTAAATTTATTATAGAGCCTGCTGATGAAGGTGAAACTGGTTTAACCTTTGTTAATACCATTAAAGGTGGTAATGTACCTAAAGAATTTGTTCCTTCTGTAGAAAAAGGTTTCAAAATGGCTATGAAAAATGGTCCTTTAGCTGGTTACGAAATGGATAGTTTAAAAGTAACTTTATATGATGGTTCATTCCACGCAGTGGATTCAGATCAACTATCATTTGAGTTAGCTGCTAAATTAGGTTATAAAGCTGCTTCAAAAGCCGCAAAAGCTGTAATTCTTGAACCAATTATGAAAATTGCTGTAGTAACACCTGAAGAAAACATGGGTGATATTGTTGGTGATTTAAATAGAAGAAGAGGTCAAGTAAACGCAATGGATGATAGATCAGGAGCAAAAGTTGTTAAAGCTACCGTTCCTTTATCAGAAATGTTTGGATATGTAACAACGTTGAGAACTTTATCTTCTGGTAGGGCATCATCATCAATGGAGTTTTCACATTACGAACAATGTCCAAGCAATATTGCAGAAGAAGTAATCGCTAACGCAAAAGGTTAATCTCTAAATTATAAACTATGAGTCAAAAAATTAGAATAAAATTAAAATCATACGATTACAATTTAGTAGATAAATCTGCTGAAAAAATCGTAAAAACAGTAAAGAATACTGGAGCGGTTGTGAATGGACCAATTCCATTACCAACTCATAAAAAGATTTTTACAGTATTACGTTCACCACACGTAAATAAAAAATCACGTGAACAATTTCAATTAAGTTCTTATAAAAGATTATTAGACATTTATAGCTCTTCATCAAAGACTATTGATGCGTTAATGAAATTAGAACTTCCAAGTGGAGTTGAAGTAGAAATTAAAGTTTAATTTCTAAACCAAACAAAAAGTTTGGTACATGTCCCAAGCAGTTGTCGAGGGAAAAACGGAAAAAAAATACATCAGGGTTGAAGTGTTTTTGACCCTGTTTGTTTTTAAATAAATAGAATATTAATTAATAATTAAATTAGAATGTCTGGGTTAATAGGTAGAAAAATCGGAATGACCAGCTTATTTGACGAAAATGGGAAAAACATCCCATGTACAGTTATAGAAGCAGGTCCTTGTGTAGTTACCCAAGTCAGAACCGAAGAGGTTGACGGGTATAGTGCCCTTCAAATTGGTTTCGATGACAAAAAGGCAAAAAGCTCTAATAAAGCTTTAGACGGTCACTTTAAAAAAGCTGGTACCGTAGCCAAAAGAAAAGTCGTTGAATTTCAAGAATTTGAAGAAGAGCATAAATTAGGAGATGAATTAACAGTTGAATTATTTGCTGAAGGTGAATTTGTAGATGTATCTGCAACTTCTAAAGGTAAAGGATTTCAAGGTGTTGTAAAGCGTCATGGTTTTGCGGGTGTAGGTCAAGCTACTCACGGTCAACATAACCGTTTAAGAGCCCCTGGTTCTATTGGTGCTGCATCTTATCCAGCTCGTGTATTCAAAGGAATGCGCATGGCTGGTAGAATGGGAGGTAAAAAAGTTACAGTTCAAAATTTAAGAGTTTTAAAAGTGGTTGCTGAAAAGAACTTACTTGTTGTTAAGGGAGCAGTTCCTGGACATAAAAACGCTTATGTAATTATTCAGAAGTAATGAAAGTATCAGTTGTAGATATCACAGGTAAAGATACAGGTAGAAAAGTTGAACTTTCTGATGCTGTATATGGAATTGAGCCAAACGATCACGCTGTTTATTTAGATGTAAAACAGTATTTGGCTAATCAAAGACAAGGAACTAGCAAAGCTAAAGAACGTGCTGAAATTTCTGGTAGTACTAGAAAAATTAAAAAGCAAAAAGGAACTGGTACTGCTCGTGCGGGAAGTATTAAGTCTGGTGTTTTTAGAGGTGGTGGTAGAATATTTGGTCCTAGACCTCAAGATCACTCTTTTAAATTAAATAAAAATTTAAAAAGATTAGCTCGTAAATCAGCGTTAAGTATTCAAGCAAAAGAGAACAATATTATAGTTTTAGAAGACTTTAATTTTGAAACTCCAAAAACAAAAGAATTCAAGCAAGTACTTGAAGCTTTGGGAATTGAAAACAAAAAATCGTTGTTAGTGTTGGCTGAATCAAATAATAATGTATATTTGTCATCGCGCAATTTAAAAAGAACTAAAACCGTAACTAATTCAGGTTTAAGTACTTACGACTTGCTTCATGCAAACAAGGTAATCCTTTCAGAAGGATCTTTAGAAGGAATTGAATCTAATTTAAGTAAATAGGTAACAGATATGAGTATTTTAATTAAACCTATTATAACGGAAAAAGCAACAAACGATAGTGAGTTATTTAACCGCTTTGCGTTTATTGTTGATAAAAGAGCTAACAAAGTTGAAATTAAAAAAGCTGTTGAGGAAACTTACGGTGTTTCAATTGAAAGCGTAAAAACATTGAACTATCCTGTTGGACGTAAAACAAAATTCACTAAAAGTGGACTTGTAGAATCGAAAAAAGGAGCTTATAAAAAAGCAATTGTTCAATTAGCAGAAGGAGATAGTATTGATTTTTATAGCAATATCTAATAAGATAAGAAAATGTCAGTTAGAAAATTAAAACCAATAACACCAGGTCAGCGTTTTAGAGTAGTAAATGGGTTCGACACCATAACTACTGATAAGCCGGAGAAAAGTTTACTTGCTCCGAAAAAAAGATCTGGAGGTCGAAACAATAGAGGTAAAATGACTATGCGCTATATTGGTGGTGGTCATAAAAAGCACTATAGAATTATTGATTTCAAAAGAAACAAAAATGGTGTACCTGCAACAGTTAAATCAATTGAGTATGATCCAAATCGTACAGCATTTATAGCTTTATTAAGTTATGCTGATGGTGAAAAGAGATATGTTATTGCTCAAAATGGTTTAAAAGTTGGTCAAACAGTTATTTCTGGTGAAGGAGCTACTCCTGATGTTGGAAATACAATGTTATTAAGTCAAATTCCATTAGGAACAACAATTTCTTGTATAGAGTTACATCCAGGTCAAGGTGCTGTTATGGCGCGTAGTGCTGGATCATTTGCTCAATTAATGGCAAGAGATGGTAAGTATGCAACTATTAAGTTACCTTCAGGTGAAACAAGATTAGTTTTGTTAACATGTAGTGCTACAATAGGTGTTGTATCTAATTCAGATCATCAATTATTAGTTTCTGGTAAAGCTGGTAGAACTCGTTGGTTAGGAAGAAGACCAAGAACTAGACCAGTAGTAATGAATCCAGTTGATCACCCAATGGGAGGTGGTGAAGGTAAATCTGCAGGTGGTCATCCTAGATCAAGAAACGGTATACCTGCTAAAGGATTTAAGACTAGATCTAAGACAAAGGCAAGTAATAAGTATATTATAGAACGCAGAAAAAAATAATTGAGATATGGCACGTTCATTAAAAAAAGGACCTTATGTATTTCATAAGTTAGAGAAGAAAGTTGATGGAAACGTTGAGTCTGGAAAAAAAACAGTAATCAAAACTTGGTCTAGAGCCTCGATGATTACTCCAGATTTTGTTGGTCAAACTATCGCTGTTCATAACGGTCGTCAGTTTGTTCCAGTATATGTTACTGAAAACATGGTAGGTCATAAGTTAGGAGAATTTTCACCAACACGTTCGTTTAGAGGACATGCAGGTGCAAAAAATAAAGGAAAAAAATAGTAGGTAATCATGGGAGTTCGTAAAAAATTAAGAGCACAACAAATAAAAGAAGAGAAGAAGCAAATGTCATTTGCTAAACTTACAGGTTGTCCTACATCACCAAGAAAAATGCGTATTGTTGCTGATTTAGTAAGAGGAGTAGAGGTTGAAAAAGCTTTACAAATCTTAAAATTTAGCTCAAAAGAAGCATCAATTAATTTAGAGAAATTATTATTGAGTGCCATTGCAAACTGGCAAGCTAAAAATGAAGACTCAAATATAGAGGATGCAGGTTTAATCGTAAAAGAAATTTACGTTGATAGCGCAGGAATGTTAAAAAGATTAAGACCAGCACCACAAGGTCGTGCACATAGAATTAGAAAACGTTCTAATCATGTAACTTTAATCTTAGGATCAAAAATTGAAAGCAATTAATCATAAGTAGAAATGGGACAGAAAACAAATCCAATAGGAAATAGAATCGGAATTATCAGAGGATGGGAATCTAACTGGTATGGAGGAAAAAACTACGGAGATAAAATTGCCGAAGATGATAAGATAAGAAAGTATATTCATGCTAGATTATCTAAAGCAAGTGTTTCTAGTGTAATTATTGAGCGTACACTTAAACTTGTAACCGTTACTATCACTACTGCTAGACCTGGTATTATTATCGGAAAAGGTGGACAAGAGGTAGACAAGTTAAAAGAAGAGCTTAAAAAAATCACTGGAAAAGAAGTACAAATTAATATTTTCGAAATTAAGCGTCCAGAATTAGATGCTCGTTTAGTTGGAGCAAGTATTGCTCGTCAAATTGAAAACAGAATTTCATACAGACGTGCAATTAAAATGGCAATCGCTGCAACTATGCGTATGAACGCAGAAGGTATTAAAGTTCAAATATCAGGTCGTTTAAATGGGGCAGAAATGGCTCGTTCTGAACACTATAAAGATGGTAGAATCCCTCTATCTACTTTTAGAGCTGATATTGATTATGCACTTGTTGAAGCCCATACAACTTATGGCCGTTTAGGTGTAAAAGTATGGATAATGAAAGGCGAAGTTTATGGTAAACGTGAATTATCTCCATTAGTAGGCTTGTCTAAAAAACAAGGTAAAGGAGGAAATAATTCTAAGAGATCACAAGCTCGTAGAAGAAAGTAATTTTTTTTAAAAATTAAGAAAGTACTATGTTACAGCCAAAGAGAGTAAAATATAGAAAAGTTCAGAAGGGAAAAGGGAATATGAGTGGAAATTCTGGTAGAGGACATCAGTTATCTAACGGAATGTTTGGAATTAAAGCCCTAGAGCAGAACTTACTAACGTCTCGTCAGATAGAAGCAGCTCGTGTTGCCGCAACACGTTATATGAAAAGACAAGGTCAATTATGGATAAAAATATTTCCAGACAAGCCAATTACCAAAAAACCATTAGAAGTACGTATGGGTAAAGGTAAAGGTGCGCCGGAATATTTTGTTGCCGTAGTTAAGCCAGGAAGAATAATGTTTGAAGTAGGTGGTGTGCCTATGGAAATTGCAAAAGAAGCTTTACGTTTAGCAGCACAGAAATTACCTGTTAAAACAAAGTTTATTGTAGCAAGAGATTTTGATAACGCATAATTGAAGTAGAAAATGAAACAATCAGAAATTATAGAATTGTCAACTGAAGAGTTACAAGATAAATTAGGAAGTTTAAGAAAGAGCTATACGGATTTAAAAATGGCTCACGCAATTTCGCCTTTAGAAACACCATTGCAACTTAGAGCACTTAGAAGAACTGTTGCTCGTGTAGCAACAGAATTAACTAAAAGAGAATTACAATAATTGTATTCATAAGAAAAGATGGAAAAAAGAAATCTTAGAAAAGAAAGAATAGGTGTAGTTTCAAGTAATAAAATGCAGAAATCAATTGTGGTTTCTGAAGTTAAAAAAATGAAACATCCTATGTACGGAAAATTCGTATTGAGCACTAAGAAATATGTAGCTCATGATGAAGAAAATGACTGCAATATTGGAGATACTGTACGAATAATGGAAACACGTCCAATGAGTAAGAATAAACGTTGGAGGTTAGTAGAAATCCTAGAAAGAGCTAAATAATTATGTTACAAACAGAATCAAGATTAAGAGTAGCAGATAATACGGGAGCTAAAGAAGTTTTAGTTATTCGTGTTTTAGGAGGAACCAAGAAACGTTACGCCTCAATTGGAGATAAAATTGTAGTATCTATTAAAGATGCTACTCCAAATGGGACTGTTAAAAAAGGACAAGTTTCTAGAGCAGTAGTTGTTAGAACGAAGAAAGAAATTAGAAGAAAAGACGGATCATATATTCGTTTTGATGACAATGCATGTGTATTGTTAAATGCTGATACTGAAGACATGAAAGGAACTCGTGTATTTGGACCAGTAGCTAGAGAACTTCGTGAAAAACAATTTATGAAAATTGTATCATTAGCACCTGAAGTGCTTTAATAATTTATAAAAGATGAAATTAAAGATAAAATCAGGAGATACCGTTCGAGTTATGGCAGGAGACCATAAAGGAGAAGAAGGAAAAGTTGTAAAAGTTTTTCCAATAAAGAACAGAGCAATTGTAGAAGGTGTCAATATGATATCTAAACACACAAAGCCTAGCGCACAAAACCCACAAGGAGGTATTGTGAAAAAAGAAGCTTCTATGCACATTTCTAACTTAATGTTAGTTGAAAATGGTGAAGTAACCAAAGTTGGTTTCAGAGTAGAAGGTGAGAAAAAAGTTAGGTTTTCAAAAAAATCTGATAAAGCAATTTAATTATGGCTTATACACCAAGACTTAAGGAAGAATATAAGAGCAGAATTATGAATGCTCTTACGGAAGAATTTAGTTACAAAAATGTTATGCAAGTACCTAAACTACAAAAAATTGTAGTTTCAAAAGGTGTTGGAGCAGCTGTAGCTGATAAGAAATTAATTGATTACGCGCTAGATGAGTTAGGAAAAATAACTGGTCAAAAAGCAATTTCTACGATTTCTAAAAAAGATGTTGCAACTTTTAAATTACGTAAAGGAATGCCAATTGGGGCAAAAGTAACTTTACGTGGTGACAAAATGTACGAATTTTTAGACAGATTAGTAACTGCATCGTTACCACGTGTAAGAGATTTTAACGGTATTAAAGCCAATGGTTTTGATGGTAGAGGTAACTACAATTTAGGTATTACAGAACAAATCATTTTCCCAGAAATTGATATTGATAAAGTAAACAAAATTAGTGGTATGGATATTACATTTGTAACATCTGCTGATACTGATAAAGAAGCAAAATCGTTATTAACGGAATTAGGTTTACCATTTAAAAAGAATTAAAGGATGGCTAAAGAATCAATGAAAGCCCGTGAGGTTAAGAGACAAAAATTAGTAGATAAGTTTGCTGCAAAACGTAAAGCTTTAAAAGAAGCTGGAGATTATGAAGCATTACAAAAGCTACCAAAAAATGCATCACCTGTACGTTTACACAATCGTTGTAAATTAACTGGAAGACCAAAAGGGTATATGAGACAATTTGGTATATCACGTGTTACATTCCGTGAAATGGCAAATCAAGGTTTAATACCAGGCGTTAAAAAAGCTAGTTGGTAAAATAGAATTATAAATTGGTTTTAGGTTTAATTTGTTAGAAGAATTAAAAACCGGAACCGCAATTAATATAAATTATGTATACAGATCCAATTGCGGATTATCTAACAAGGATTAGAAATGCTGCAGCAACAGGTCATAGAGTAGTTGAAATTCCTGCTTCTAAAATTAAAAAAGAAATGACTAAAATCTTATTTGATCAAGGTTATATCTTAAGCTATAAGTTCGAGGACACTACTGTTCAAGGAACAATAAAAATAGCATTGAAGTATAGTAAAACTACGAAGGCTCCAGTAATTAAAAAATTACAGCGTATTAGTACGCCAGGTTTACGTAAATATGTTGGGGCAGATGAAATGCCACGTGTATTAAACGGATTAGGGATAGCAATTATTTCAACATCAAAAGGTGTTATGACGAACAAACAAGCTCGTCTAGAACATGTTGGTGGAGAAGTTTTATGTTACATTTATTAATCAATTAATTGAAGAAAGATGTCAAGAATAGGAAATAATCCAGTTACGTTACCAGAAGGTGTTACATTAGATATTAAAGATAATGTTGTTACTGTTAAAGGTAAATTAGGAGAATTAAGCCAAGAAATTAAAGATGATATTACTGTTAAAGTAGAAGAAGGTTCTGTTATTGTAGAGCGTCCTTCTGATAGTAAACCACACAAAGCAAAACATGGTTTATATAGAGCTTTAATTAACAATATGATTGAAGGTGTTTCAAAAGGATTTACTAAAGAGTTAGAATTAGTAGGTGTAGGTTATAGAGCAAGCAATCAAGGTCAAGTATTAGATTTGGCTTTAGGTTTTTCTCATAATATAGTTATCGATATAGCTCCTGAAGTAAAGGTAGAGACAGTATCAGAAAAAGGTAAAAATCCAATTGTAAAATTAACTTCACACGACAAGCAACTTGTAGGTGCTATTGCTGCAAAGATTAGATCTATGCGTAAACCAGAACCATACAAAGGTAAAGGAGTTAAATTTGTTGGAGAACTAATAAGAAGAAAAGCAGGTAAATCTGCATAATAAAGTTAAAGTATTATGGCATTATCAAAGCTTGAAAGAAGACAAAGAATTAAGCATAGAATTAGAAAAATTGTTACTGGAACATCTGTTAAACCACGTTTATCAGTTTTTAGAAGTAACAAAGAAATTTATGCTCAATTAGTAGATGACACAACAGGTAAAACTTTAGCTGCAGTATCATCAAGAGATAAACAAATTGAAGCTACAGGATCAAAAACTGAAGTTGCAAAAGCAGTAGGAAAAGCTATCGCGGAGCAAGCAACTAAAGTAGGTGTAGAAACTGTTGCATTTGATAGAAATGGATTTTTGTATCACGGTAGAGTTAAAGCTCTAGCAGACGCTGCAAGAGAAGCAGGTTTAAAATTTTAGTAAATTATGTATCATAAATATACAAACGTAGAAAGAGTTAAACCTAGCGGGTTAGAACTACAAGATCATTTAGTAGGTGTACAACGTGTTACAAAAGTAACTAAAGGTGGTAGAGCATTTGGATTCTCTGCAATTGTAGTTGTAGGAGACGGAAACGGTGTTGTTGGACACGGATTAGGTAAATCTAAAGATGTGGCTTCGGCAATTGCAAAAGCAATTGAAGATGCAAAGAAAAATTTAGTAAGAATTCCAATTTTAAAACAAACTTTACCTCACGAACAAAAAGGTAAATTTGGTGGAGCAAGAGTATTTTTAAAGCCTGCATCTCATGGTACAGGAGTAATAGCTGGTGGTGCTGTTCGTGCCGTATTAGAATCAGTTGGTATACACGATGTACTTTCAAAATCTCAAGGATCATCTAACCCTCACAATGTTGTAAAAGCTACATTCGATGCTTTATTACAATTACGTAGTGCTAGTATGATTGCTCAAGAAAGAGGAATTTCTTTAGAAAAAGTATTTAAAGGATAAATAAGGAATGATGGCAAAAATTAAAGTAAAACAAGTTAAAAGTAAAATTAGACGTCCTCAAAATCAAAAATTGACATTAGAGGCGCTTGGATTACGTGGAATTGGTCACGAAGTAGAACATGAAGCTACTCCTGCAATCCTTGGAATGGTAAATAAAGTTAAACACTTGGTTTCTTTCGAAGAAATCAAATAACATTTTATAAAAAATGACATTAAATAACTTAAGCCCAGCAAAAGGTTCAGTTAAATCTCAAGGTAAGCGTGTAGGTAGAGGACAAGGTTCTGGAAAAGGTGGAACAGCTACAAGAGGTCATAAAGGAGCTAAATCACGTTCTGGTTATTCACGAAAAATTGGTTTTGAAGGAGGTCAAATGCCTTTACAACGTCGTGTACCAAAATTTGGTTTTAAAAATATCAATCGTATAGAATATGTTGGAATAAACCTTCATAAATTACAAGAATTGGTTGACAATAATAAAGTATCTGACACTATTACACTAGATGTTTTAGTTGAGAATAGATTAGCTAGAAGAAATGAATTAGTTAAAATATTAGGAAATGGCGAATTATCTGCTAAACTTAATGTAACAGTTCATAAATTTACAGCTACTGCTAAAGCAGCAATTGAAAAAGTTGGTGGTACAGCAGAAACTTTATAATATATAATAGATGAAAAAGTTTATTCAAACCATAAAAGACATTTGGACAATAGAAGAATTAAGAAATAAAATTCTATTGACTCTTGGTTTTATGGCTATTTACCGTTTTGCCGCACAAGTTCCACTTCCTGGAATTGACATTGCAGAAGCACAAGCTGCTTTAAAAAGTCAAACTGGAGGAGGTGGTATATTAGGATTATTAGATATGTTTACTGGAGGAGCATTTGCAAAAGCTTCTGTTGTAGCATTAGGTATTATGCCTTACATATCTGCTTCTATTGTTGTGCAATTAATGACTATTGCAGTTCCATATTTACAAAAGTTACAGAAAGAAGGTGAAAGCGGTAGAAAACGAATTACTCAAATCACTCGTTGGTTAACAATCGCAATTACTATGGTTCAAGGACCTGCATATATTACTAACATTTATAATTTAATACCAACTTCAGCATTTTATATTAGTGGAGGTATGTTTTGGATAACTTCTATGGTTATTCTAACTGCAGGAACTATATTTGCAATGTGGTTAGGTGAAAAAATTACTGATAAAGGTATTGGTAATGGTATTTCATTATTGATTATGATTGGTATTATTGCTCGTTTCCCAAGTTCATTTATGCAAGAAGTTGCTTCTAAATTAGAAGCTTCACAAGGAGGTGCATTTATGATTTTGATTGAAATAATTCTTTGGTTATTAGTAATTTTAGTATGTGTTTATTTAGTAACAGCTGTAAGAAGAATAGTTGTTCAATATGCACGTAAAACCGTTGCTGGTAATATTAAGAGTGTTGCAGGAGTTAGAGATTATGTTCCTTTGAAGTTAAACGCTTCAGGTGTAATGCCTATCATCTTTGCGCAAGCAATTATGTTTGCTCCAGCACTTTTACAAAGATCAAGTAATGAAACAGTAAGTGCTATTGGAACTGAATTTACTAATATGTTTGGATTATGGTATAATTTATTATTTGCTTTTTTAATAATTGTTTTCAGTTATTTTTATACAGCAATTACTATACCTACCAACAAAATGGCTGATGATTTAAAACGAAGTGGTGGTTTTATTCCAGGTGTAAGACCAGGAAAAGATACTGCTAATTTGTTAGATAGAGTTTTATCTTTAATTACATTCCCGGGATCGTTATTTTTAGCACTTGTTGCTATATTACCTGCATTTGTGGTAAAATTAGGAGTAACATCTAATTGGGCATTATTTTACGGAGGAACTTCATTATTAATTATGGTGGGAGTTGCAATCGATACCATTCAACAAATTAATTCTCACTTATTAAACCGTCATTATGATGGTCTAATGAAAAAGGGAACTAAACGTAAATCAATAGCATAATGGCAAAACAACCAGCAATACAACAGGACGGAACAATTACAGAAGCGTTGTCTAATGCAATGTTTCGTGTAGAGTTGGAAAACGGACATATAGTTACAGCTCACATTTCAGGTAAAATGCGTATGCATTATATTAAATTATTACCTGGTGATAAGGTGAAATTAGAAATGAGTCCGTATGATTTAACAAAAGCAAGAATTACTTACAGATATTAAAGCATAAACCAGATGAAAGTAAGAGCATCAGTAAAAAAGAGAAGTGCCGAGTGCAAGATTGTGCGTAGAAAAGGCAGATTATATGTAATCAACAAAAAGAATCCTAGATTTAAACAAAGACAAGGATAATTATGGCAAGAATAGCAGGTATTGATATTCCTAAAAATAAAAGAGGTGTTATTGCATTAACATACATTTTTGGAATTGGAAAAAGCAGAGCAAAAGAAATTTTAGCAGATGCAAAAGTAGACGAAGGAACAAAAGTTCAAGATTGGACTGACCAAGAAATTAACGATATTCGTGAAGCTGTTGGGAAATTTACAATCGAAGGTGAATTACGTTCTGAAGTTCAATTAAACGTTAAACGTTTAATGGATATAGGTTGTTACAGAGGAATTCGTCATAGAGTTGGTTTACCATTAAGAGGTCAGAGAACAAAAAATAACTCTAGAACTAGAAAAGGTAAACGTAAAACTGTAGCTAATAAGAAAAAAGCAACTAAATAATAAATAGGCGTTAGATTATAGTAATTAGAAGTTAGATGAATCTGTTTGAAATAGAAATGTTTAGGATTCTAACAACTAAAAACTAACAACTAAAAACTAAACAAAATGGCGAAAGCAAGTACTAAAAAACGTAAAGTTATTGTTGAGGCAGTTGGTGAAGCTCATGTTACAGCTTCATTTAACAATATTATTATATCATTAACTAATAAAAAAGGTGATGTAATTTCTTGGTCTTCAGCTGGTAAAATGGGATTTAGAGGTTCTAAAAAGAATACTCCTTACGCTGCTCAATTAGCTGCAGAAGATTGTGCAAAAGTTGCTCATGAAGCAGGTATGAGAAAAGTAAAGGTGTATGTAAAAGGACCAGGTAACGGTAGAGAATCAGCAATTAGATCAATCCACAATTTAGGAATTGAAGTTACTGAAATTATCGATGTTACTCCATTACCACATAATGGTTGTAGACCTCCAAAAAGAAGAAGAGTATAATTAATTAAATTTTAACCGATAGGAATTTTAGATTATCGAAGGATTAAGCCTTAATTCATAATCCCTATCTATAATAAAACAAAATGGCAAGATATACAGGACCACAAACTAAAATTGCTCGTAAATTTGGCGAGGCAATTTTCGGAGATGATAAATCTTTTGAAAAAAGAAATTATCCTCCAGGACAACACGGAGCTAATAAGCGTAGAGGAAAAAAATCTGAATACGCAATTCAATTAGCTGAAAAACAAAAAGCAAAATATACTTATGGTATTTTAGAGAAACAATTCTCTAACTTATTCAAAAAAGCATCAAGTAAATCAGGTATTACTGGTGAAATTTTATTACAATTATGTGAATCTAGATTAGACAATGCTGTTTACAGATTTGGTATTGCACCAAGCCGTAGAGCTGGACGTCAATTAGTTTCTCACCGTCACATTACTGTGAATGGAGAAATTGTAAACATTCCATCATACTCTTTAAAAGCTGGAGATGTTGTTGCTGTAAGAGAAAAATCTAAATCTTTAGAAGCTATTGTAGAATCTTTAGCAAATAGAAATGATGTTTACGAATGGCTTTCTTGGAATTCAGATAAAAAAGAAGGAAACTTTGTAAGTGTTCCAGAAAGACTTCAAATTCCAGAAAACATTAAGGAACAATTAATAGTAGAGTTGTACTCTAAATAATATATAAATATATTGGTGTTTGGCCAAAGGATTTTTAAGTACTTCTTCAAATTTAAAAATCGCGCAACTAAATACCAATTAAAACGAAGAAAAAAATGGCAATTTTAAATTTTCAAAAACCCGATAAGGTTATAATGATAGATTCTACTGATTTTAAAGGTAGATTTGAATTTAGACCTTTAGAACCAGGATTTGGTTTAACTGTTGGGAACGCATTAAGAAGAGTATTATTATCTTCTTTAGAAGGGTTTGCAATAACATCACTTCGTATTGAAGGGATAGAACATGAATTTTCAACAATTGAAGGTGTTGTAGAAGATGTTACTGAAATTATTTTGAACTTAAAGCAAGTTCGTTTCAAGAAACAAATTGAGGAATCTGACAGAGAAACTGTTAAAATTTCAATTTCAAATCAAGAGCAATTAACAGCAGGAGATTTACAAAAATTTATTTCAGGATTTCAAGTTTTAAATCACGATCTTGTTATTTGTAATATGGAAAAATCTGTATCATTAGATTTAGAAATTACAATAGAAAAAGGTAGAGGGTTTGTGCCAGCTGAAGAAAATAAAAAATCAGGAGTAGCTTTAGGTACAATTTTTACTGATTCAATTTTTACACCAATTAAAAATGTAAAATATGCAGTAGAAAATTATCGTGTAGAACAAAAAACTGACTACGAAAAATTAGTTTTTGACATAGAAAGTGATGGTTCTATTTCACCTAAAGATGCGCTAACAGAAGCAGCAAAGATATTAATTCACCACTTTATGTTATTCTCTGATGAACGTATTACGTTAGAAGCTGATGAGATTGCACAAACTGAAACATATGATGAAGAATCATTACACATGCGTCAGTTGCTTAAAACAAAATTAGTGGATATGGATTTATCTGTAAGAGCACTTAATTGTTTAAAAGCTGCAGAAGTTGATACTTTAGGAGATTTAGTATCATTTAATAAAAATGATTTAATGAAGTTTAGAAACTTTGGAAAAAAATCTTTAACTGAATTAGATGAACTAGTTCACAACAAAGGTTTAAGTTTTGGAATGGATTTAAGCAAATATAAATTAGATAAAGATTAATAGCTTTCATATTTTGCTCCTCAAAATGGGTTGATGCAAGATGAAAGATAAAAACGAAGGTCATGAGACACGGAAAAAAATTCAATCATTTAGGAAGGCAAACTGCGCATAGAAAAGCTATGTTAGCAAATATGGCTTGTTCCTTAATTGAGCACAAACGAATAAACACTACTGTAGCTAAAGCTAAAGCTTTACGCCAATTTGTAGAACCTTTAATTACAAAATCTAAAAGCGACACTACTCATAATCGTAGAGTTGTATTTAGTTATTTAAGAAACAAATACGCAGTTACAGAATTGTTTAAAGAAGTTTCTGTAAAGGTTGCTGATAGACCAGGAGGATATGTACGTATAATTAAAATGGGAAATCGTCAAGGAGATAACGCTTCTATGGCAATGGTTGAACTAGTTGATTATAACGATGTTTACAATCCAAATGCGAAGAAGAAAAAGAAAACTACTCGTAGAGGTAGATCTAAAAAGGTTGAAACAGCTGTTGAAACTGTAGAAAGTAAAGAAGAAAAAAGCGAGGAATAATTGATGATAACTCGTTAATAACATAAAAAGGATAAACTATTGATAGTTTATCCTTTTTTTTATATTTGAAAACTAAATTAAAAAAAACATGAAGAAAATAGTATTTATCACAATTTTAATGTCAGCTATAAATATTTTTAGCCAAAGAATATCAATAAGTCATATTGAAAGTAGAATAGTAACAAATGAAGGAGTAGAATTTATTGGAAACTTAAAGGATAAAAACTCAAGTGATATTTATACTTATGATGGTTGGGATAATGAATCTATAATATATGTTGATAAAAAGGGATACTTACTATCAAATATAAATTTTAATACTATTTCAAATAATTTTGAGAGTAGAATAAGTAGAGAAAAGTATTTTACATATAAAAATGTATTTATTGATTCTGTAAAAATTAGAGGTCATGTATTTAAAAAAGTAAACAATGCTTTTTACGAAGTTTTATTAGATAAAAATGAAAATACGCTGTTAAAAAAACACGATGTTGAGTATAAAGCAGGAATTGTAAATAGACTTGATGGTAAAGTTGGAAAATCAAAAGTTTATTCTATTTATAAATATATGATTAAATTAGGTGATAAAATGGAAACCATTGAATTGAATAAAAAAAGTATAAATAATTTTTTTAATGATGACAGTGAGTTAGTTGATTTTGTAAAACAACAACATCTATCGTACAAAAAAGAAAAAGATTTAATTAGAATTTTGGATTTTATGTTTGATAAAAAAAATGGGATAACTAAATAAATATGAAATATAAACAACGCAAAAAAGCTATTTTATTATTAGCTGACGGAACAGTGTTTGAAGGTAAGTCCATAGGTAGTGATGGAACTGCATTTGGTGAAATTTGTTACAATACTGGAATGACAGGTTATCAAGAAATATTTACCGATCCTTCATATTTTGGACAATTAATGCTTACAACTAATGCACATATTGGTAATTATGGAGTTAATAATGATGAAGTAGAGTCAGATTCAATAAAAATTGCAGGTTTAGTTTGTAAAAATTTTAGTTTTAATTATTCTAGAGACAATGCAAGCAATTCTTTAGAAAATTATTTTGAAAAAGAAAATGTAATGGCTATTTCTGATATTGATACTAGAGCAGTAGTTAGATACATTCGAGATAAAGGTGCAATGAATGCTGTTATATCAACTAACACCAATATTGAAGAATTAAAACTTGAACTAACAAAAGTTCCTGAAATGAAAGGTTTAGAGTTAGCGTCTAAAGTTTCTACAAAAGAGCCTTATTTTTTCGGAGACGCTACATCTCCTTATAAAATATCAGCTTTAGATATTGGTATTAAAAAGAATATTCTTCGAAATTTGGCTAAAAGAGGTTGCTATATAAAGGTATTTCCATATAATTCAACTTTTGAAGATATGAAAAGTTTTAATCCTGATGGATTTTTCTTATCAAATGGACCAGGAGATCCAGAACCTTTAAAAGAAGCTCAATTAGTTGCTAAAAAAGTATTAGAAGAAAACATTCCATTATTTGGTATATGTTTAGGTCATCAAATTATTGCTTTGGCAAATGGTGTTTCAACATATAAAATGCATAATGGACATAGAGGAATAAACCATCCAGTTAAAAATTTAATTACTGGAAAAGGAGAAGTAACTTCTCAAAATCACGGATTTGTTGTAAAGAGAGAAGATGTGGAAAATCATTCAGAATTAGAAATAACGCATATTCATTTAAATGATGATACTTTGGCAGGCATGCGTATGAAAAATAAGAATTGTTTTTCAGTACAATATCATCCAGAAGCAAGCCCAGGACCACACGATTCATCTTATTTATTCGATGAATTTATTGAGAATATAAAATCTTCAAAATAATAAATTAAAAAACCTTTAACTCATTGATTTAAAGGTTTTTTAATTTAAGAAACAAATCGAAAACGTTATAGCATAATTTATGAATTATTTAATATTAGATTGTCCTTTATTTTGTAAATTTGAGGAACAAAAAATAACCAATAAAACAATATAAAAATGAGTATGATTTTAAGTGTTCACGCACGTCAAATATTCGATTCAAGAGGAAATCCAACTGTAGAAGTTGATGTAGTAACAGAAAATGGTGTTTTAGGAAGAGCTGCTGTACCATCAGGAGCTTCAACTGGAGAGCACGAAGCTGTAGAATTACGTGATGGAGGAAAAGACTATATGGGTAAAGGTGTTTTAACAGCTGTTAAAAACGTTAACGAAATTATTGCAGAAGAATTAGTTGGAATGTCTGTTTTTGAACAAAATTTAATCGATCAAACAATGATTGAATTAGATGGAACAAAAAACAAATCTAAATTAGGTGCAAACGCTATTTTAGGTGTTTCTTTAGCTGCTGCAAAAGCTGCTGCTAACGAATTAGAAATGCCATTATACCGTTACGTTGGTGGTGTAAGTGGAAACACTTTACCAGTTCCAATGATGAACATTATTAATGGTGGATCTCACTCTGATGCTCCAATCGCATTTCAAGAGTTTATGATTATGCCAATTGCTGCTAAAAACTTTACAGAAGCAATAAAAATGGGATCTGAAATTTTCCATAATTTAAAAGCATTAATTCATGATAGAGGTTTAAGTACTGCTGTAGGAGATGAAGGTGGATTTGCTCCAACTTTTGATGGAACTGAAGATGCAATTGAAACTGTATTAAAAGCAATTGAAAAAGCTGGATACAAGCCAGGTGCTGAAGTGAAATTAGCTTTAGATTGTGCTTCTGCTGAATTTTTTGTTGATGGAAAATACGATTACACTAAATTTGAAGGAGATAAAGGTGTAATTAGAACTTCAAAAGAACAAGCTGAATATTTAGCTGAATTAGCTGCTAAATATCCAATTATTTCTATTGAAGATGGTATGGATGAAAACGACTGGGAAGGAACAAAATATTTGACTGAATTAATTGGAGATAAAGTACAATTAGTTGGTGATGATTTATTTGTTACTAATGTTGAACGTTTAGCAAGAGGAATTAAAGAAGGAATTGCAAATTCAATTTTAATTAAAGTTAACCAAATTGGTTCTTTAACAGAAACAATTGCAGCGGTTAATATGGCACATAATGCAGGTTATACTTCAGTAATGTCTCACCGTTCTGGAGAAACAGAAGATAATACAATTGCTGATTTAGCAGTAGCATTAAATTGTGGACAAATTAAAACTGGTTCAGCTTCACGTTCTGATAGAATGGCTAAATACAACCAATTATTAAGAATTGAAGAAGAGTTAGGAAGTGTTGCTTACTATCCTCAACATAAAGCTTTTAAAGTTTTATAAATAAAAACAAATAAAATTTAGAAAAAGCCGAGATTTATCTCGGCTTTTTTGCATTTGTAACAATATGTACATATTTAGCAAATCAAAACCGTAATTCTTTTAGATTAAGATTAAAATTCATTAAATTCGTTAAATCTTAAAAATTAATAATTAACAATCAAAATATACGTATATAACTATGTCAGAAACTGCAACTTTAGAAATAAATGGTAAAAAATATGAATTTCCTTTGGTTAAAGGTACTGAAAATGAAATTGCCATTGATATTAGTACTTTAAGAAGTGTAACTAGTGGTATTACTACGCTAGATAATGGATTTAAAAACACAAGTTCTTGCGAAAGTGCAATCACGTTTTTAGATGGTGAAAAGGGAATTTTACGTTATAGAGGTTATGCAATTGAAGAATTAGCAGAAAAATCTGATTTTCTTGAGGTTGCTTATTTACTAATTTTTGGAGAACTTCCAACAAAAGAACAAAACGAAAAATTTCATAGAGATATTCAAAAAAAATCTTTAGTAGACGAAGATGTTAAAAAGATTTTAGATGGATTTCCAAAAACAGCTCACCCAATGGGTGTGCTATCAGCTTTAACAAGTGCCCTAACAGCTTTTAATCCAAGAAGTGTAAATGTAGATTCAGAAGAAGATATGTACTGGGCTATTGTTAAAATTTTAGCAAAATTACCTGTTTTAGCAGCTTGGGCTTATAGAAAAGAAGAAGGTTTACCACTAGAATATGGTGATAATTCACTTGGGTATGTTGAGAATTTCTTAAAAATGATGTTTGATTTACCAAACGAAGTATATAAATCAAACCCAGTAATTGTTAAAGCATTAGACAAATTATTAATTTTACATGCAGATCACGAGCAAAACTGTTCTACATCAACTGTTAGAATTGCAGGATCATCTCATGCTGGTTTATTTGCTTCTATTTCTGCAGGAATTTCTGCATTATGGGGAAGATTACACGGTGGAGCAAACCAAGCAGTTATTGAAATGCTAGAAGAAATTAAAGAAGATGGTGGTGGATATCAAAAATATATTGAGAAAGCTAAAGATAAAAATGATCCTTTCCGTTTAATGGGATTTGGACATAGAGTTTATAAAAACTTTGATCCTAGAGCAAATATAATTAAAGTTGCAGCAGAGGAAGTTTTAGCAGATTTAGGTATTGATGATCCAGTACTTGATATTGCTAGAGGATTAGCTGAAGTTGCTTTAAATGATGAGTATTTTAAATCAAGAAATTTATATCCAAACGTAGATTTTTATTCAGGAATTATATATAGAGCTATAGGTATTCCAGTTCCAATGTTTACAGTAATGTTTGCAATGGGTCGTTTACCAGGTTGGATTGCACAATGGAGAGAAATGCGTTTGCGTAAAGAACCTATTGGAAGACCAAGACAAGTTTATATTGGAGCAACAGAAAGATCTTTTATTGAAGAAGATAAAAGATAGATAATATAGTATATAAAAAGTTTGTTTAAACCTCGTATTAATTTACGAGGTTTTTCTATTTTTGAGAACAAATTTTATTAATATGATAAGTTTAAATGTTCAAGATGAAACATCTCGATTAAGAGCTGTAGTTTTAGGTACTGCAATTAGTAATGGACCCATACCAACAATTGAAGAAGCTTATGACCCAAAGTCTATTGAGCATATAAAAGCAGGAACTTACCCTTCAGAAGAAGCAATGGTTCTAGAAATGGAAGCATTGGTAAAAGTTTTTGATAAATATAAAATAAAAGTATTTAGACCTACTATTATTGAAGATTGTAATCAGATTTTTGCAAGAGATATAGCATTTGTAATTGAAAATAAATTAATACTTTCTAACATACTTCCTCATAGAGAAAAAGAACTGGAAGCTATTCAATATATAATAAATCAAATAGAACCTGAAAATGTAATTCATACAACGTCTGATGTACATTTTGAAGGTGGAGATGTAATGCTTTGGGGAGATTATATTTTTATTGGAACCTATAAAGGAGATGATTATGCAGATTTTATTACTGCTCGTACTAATATGAAGGGAGTAGAGTTTATTAGAGAATTATTTCCAAATAAAATTGTAAAAGAATTTAATTTAAGAAAATCTAACACAATTGCACAAGATAACGCACTTCATTTAGATTGTTGTTTTCAACCTGTAGGAAAAGATAAAGCAATTATACATAAGGATGGTTTTTTAGATATTGAAGATTATAATTTTTTAGTTGAATTATTTGGCAACGAAAATTTATTTCATATTTCAAAAGAAGAAATGTATTATATGTTTTCAAATGTATTTTCAATAGCAGATAATGTTGTTGTTTCTGAAACAAATTTTACTAGATTAAATACGTGGTTGCGTAATCAAGGTTTTATTGTAGAAGAAGTTCCTTATGCTGAAATTGCTAAACAAGAGGGTTTACTACGCTGTTCAACATTACCTTTAATTAGAGATTAAAATGAAACAAATTACCAATACAATTTTAATGATTCGCCCTGTTCGGTTTAGAATGAACGAACAAACAGCTGTTAATAATTATTATCAACACGAGTTGGATGAATTAAATTCTGAAACCGTTCAATTTAAAGCATTACAAGAATTTGATGCTTTTGTTGAGAAATTAAAAAGCATAGGTGTTAATGTTGTTGTTGTAAATGATAGAAAAGAAACGGATACTCCAGATTCAATTTTTCCAAATAATTGGATGAGTTTTCATGAAGATGGTACTGTTGGAGTCTATCCAATGTTTGCTGAAAATAGAAGGTTAGAACGTAGAGAAGATATATTTGAAATTCTTGAAGATAAAGGATTTGTTATTGAAAATTTTGTTGATTATACTTCAGCAGAAGAGGAAGAAATATTTTTGGAAGGTACAGGAAGTTTAGCATTAGATAGAGTAAATAGAAAAGCATATTGTGCACTTTCACCTAGAGCTGATGAAGACTTATTTATAGAATTTTGTGAAGATTTTGAATATACACCTATTCCATTTGTAGCAAACCAAACTGTAGAAGGTGAGCGTTTAGCAATATATCATACAAATGTAATGATGGCAATAGCAGAAACATTTGCTGTAATTTGTTTAGAAAGTATTGATGATAAAAAAGAACGTAAAAATGTAGTAAAGCATTTAAAAGAAGATGGTAAAGAAATAATTACTATTACTGAAACTCAAGTAAACAATTTTGCAGGAAATATGTTACAAGTTTTAGGGTTAAACAATGAACGTTTTATGGTAATGTCTAGTGCCGCATACAATAGTTTAACTAAAAATCAAGTAAACGCCATAGAAAAACATTGTAAAATATTGCATAGTTCTTTAGATACTATTGAGGCTTGTGGCGGTGGTAGTGCAAGATGTATGATGGCTGAAGTTTTTTTACAAAAAGCATAATTCTAGTTAACTTTTTTGTAATTTTAACTATGCTTTCAAAAAAGACAAAATACGGTTTAAAAGCTTTAAGTTATTTGGCAAAACAAGAACCAAATGTTCCTGTTTTAATATCAGATATTTCTGAATCTGAAAATATTTCAAAAAAATTTTTAGAAAGTATTTTATTGCTTCTTAAAAAAAATGGAGTACTTGCATCTAAAAAAGGAAAGGGTGGAGGTTATTATTTATTAAAACCTGCTGAAGAAATAAAAATATCAACAGTTATTAGAGTTTTGGAAGGTCCAATTGCAATGTTGCCTTGTGTAAGTTTAAATTATTACCAACAATGTGATGATTGTAAAACAGAAGAAGCTTGTAGTTTAAATAGATTAATGGTTGAAGTTAGAGATAGTACACTTAAAATTTTAGAAAATAAAACACTCGCTAACTTTCATTGCGGAGATTAGATTAAAAAGATAGAATAAAAAAAGGTGTTTCATTTGAAACACCTTTTTTATTTTTTATAGTTATGCTTTAACTAAAGTAGGAACTTCAATTTCAAAAAGCTCATTTTTAATTCGTTCTAATTCTTTTAAAAGAACTTCATTACTAGTTTCAAAATAATTTTTTGTTGAAGAAAATAAATCTTGATAATAAGAAATACCATCGTTTAAATTAGTTTGAAAAGTAGTTAAATATTTTTCATTTTTTTTATTCAACGAGTCTGATAACTCGGTTACTTTATTTGAAAAATAATCTACATACATAGTTAATTCTTTAATAAATAAATTAGGTCTATTAGTTACTTCAATAATATTATTTTTTCCGTAAATATGATCAACCATATCTTTTAAAGAAACTTTTTTAGTGTAATAAGCCATATTAGGACCAGGGCAAATTGCAACACCTTGGTCTTGACCTTTTCTTTCAATACCATAAGCAATTAACGATGAATTTGCTAAACCTTCACACAAACAAGTTTTATCAGTAATAGCTTTATACTTTTTAGTATAATCTTCAGTACTTAAACCTTCTAATTTTAATTCCTCAATTTTTTGAGTTTGTAATTTTTTAGAAGCTAAACAAATAGGTTTTCCTTTTTCGTCCATACTTAAAGCTAAAAACTTTTTAGGACATGGACTTCCTGGTTTTCCTTCGGCAATTTTTGCGTTTTTAATTATTTCGTTAGATGAACCTCTAACGCTATTAAAAGGAACACCTAAAGGAGAAACATTACTTAAATATAAATCTTCTTCTTTAGCTTTAATTAAAACGTCCATAGTTGCAGGTTCAACAGTTGTAGCTTCTGGAACTAATAAAAATGGCGTTCCCCAACCAATTGAATCAACATTGTAGTTGTCTAATAAAAAGTTATGTTCTTTAGAATTTCCAACACCACCTTGTACGGTAATATTTAAATTCATTTTTTCAGTTGGAACTATTTTTCCTTTACTTTCTAGAGCAGCAGTAAGTATTTGTGATACTTCACTTTTTAAATCTTCTTTATTTGTTTTAAATTCTTCTAATATTGGTCCCATTAAATAACCATCAGAAGCAAAAGCATGTCCGCCACAATTTAAGCCAGATTCAATTCTATATTCTGAAACCCACAAGCCTTTCTTAGCTAGAAATTTACCTTGAATTATTGCAGATCTATAATCACTTACTTTAAGAATAATTTTCTTTTTTAGTTCTCCTTTTTTATTAGGGAAAAAATCTTCAAATTCTTCAAAATAGCTATAAAGTCTTGGATTCATTCCGGCAGATAAAATAATTGAAGATTCTAAATTACTATTGGCAAACCCTCTTAACGCTGCATGTGCATCATTAAATTCATTAGGAAGTTTTTCGTTTCCTTTAAAATTAGGTTTGTCTAATTTAGTCATAATGTTAACATCGATACTACCTAGTTTTAGGTTTTCTTCAATCCAATTATGAACTTCTTCTTTTATTTTGTTGTGCTTAAATGTTTTAGTGAAACTTTGTTTTAGTTCAGAAAAATCTGGAAGCATTTCCATGTATTTATCAAATTCACTATGCTTTTCGTCAAAGCTATGCTTCAAATTCTCAAATTTAGCTTTTACAATAGTATCAACTGTATTTAAGTATGAAGTTATTCTTTTAGCTCTAAAATCTTCAACTTTGTTTGAAATTGATTTAAACGGAAGTTCAAATTTGTTAGAGTAATATTCATTCATTTTCTCAACTATAACATCATCAACTATTGACATAACTGATGATATACCGTATTTAGCAACCTTTATTGGACTATCTAATGTAAAAGATAACCCCATAACTGGTATGTGAAAAGAATGACCTTTATTAATTTTTGTCATATTAATTTCTTAAAAATTGTTTATTAAACATGTAAAAGTACGTATAACTAAAGTTAAATTCAGTTAAATTTTAATTAATAATTGTGCATGCATAATAAAATAAAGTCGGTTTGCAACCTAATACAAACCGACTTTTTCCAATTAAATATATAAATTGGAGTTAGCTTCCTGATACACTTCCTCCTGAAGAAGTATTTTTATCTATGTTTTTTGGACTTCCTTTATAATCTATATCTCCACCGCTACTAGCTTTAGCTGTAAGGTTTTCTTTAACATTTACATCTATATTAGCACCGCTGCTAACTTTTGCTGAAACATCCATAGCAGTTAATTCATCGGCATCAATAGAACTTCCGCTGCTTGCTTTTGCAGTTAGTTTATCTGTTTCTCCATATATATCTATATCTGCTCCACTTGAAGTTGAACTTTCAATTTCTATTGTTTCAACAGTGGCTTTTATAGAACTTCCACTACTTGAGTCTAATATTAAAGTTTCAGATTGAATGGTGTTTTCGGTTTTTACTGAAGCACCACTAGATGTACTAATTTCTGATATATTTTTGGTGGTTAAATACACTTTTCTAGCTTTTGCTTTATATACATTTTTATCGAAATAGATTTTTAATTGGTTGTTTTTAACTTCTGTTATTAATAAATCAATAATATTTTCATCTGCTTCTACATTAATTTCAGTAGTATTACCTTGAGTTAAATAAAGGCTAATTCCTTGTTGGACTTTTATTTTGTCAAAATCTGAACTTATGTTTCGATCTTCAGAAATTACATTTCTGTTTCCTTTTACACCTGTAATACCTTCAACTATACATGATGTAGTTGATAAAAGAGTTAGAATTATTAGCGTAATAAATAGCGTAATTTTAGTTAAAGTGTTCATAATTAGTTTGTTTTGTTTACTCAAAAGTATTGATTTGTTGTTTTATTTTTAAACTTTACTTACTGAATTGTAATATTTTAATGATGAGTTGTATTTAGTCTATTGTAATTCCATTTTCATCAATATTAACTTCAGCATTATTGTTTGCATCTTTAATTTTTACTTTCACTCCGTTTTCATCAATTTTTAATTTAAAATGCTCGTTTTCTTCTTTGTATTCTTTTCCAAAAATTTTAGGATTACAATCCAAACATTCCAATCCGTTTTCAGTCATTTTATAATAGTTTTTTGGCATGTTTCTATCTCTAATATTTTGAATATTATCAACATCGTATAAGAATGAACTGGTTGTTTTGTCTAAATAAAGTATAGCTCCAACTGGTAAATAAATATTTACATCAATTTGTTGTTCTTTAAATTTGTTTTTGAATTCGGATAAAAAATAGCCGTTTAAGTTTAAATTATTATCCGTTAAATTAAATTGATATTCTATAGATTCAGCAGATTCATTTGCTGTTAATCTACTTTTTCCTTCAGATTCTTTTCTAATTTTAACAAATGCATTTAGTTTGTCTGTAGCTTTTACATCAACATTAATTCTGTTTGAGTATAACTTTTTAATTTCATTATCATAAACAGTTTCAAAACTATACCGTCTGCGTAATTCTCTATTTACTGAAAGGTTATCGTCACCTATCATTTTAATTTTTATAGTATCATTTTGTACAATTGGTAATTCTTCAGTTTGGTTAAAAACTCCATCATATGCGGTTTGTGTTGCATAATTAATTCCAGCAAAACCTAACCCTAGTAATGAAATTATCCAAATACCTAAAAGAGAAAGTTTTGTAGTTGTACTGAATGATTTTACATTGCTAGAAATAATTTTTAAACCTAATAGAAATAGCACTACAAAAGGTACAGCAACTGCAAGAAACAGAAATATACCTAGTACCCAACTTGGAATAACTGAATTCATCATAAAAGCAGGTAAATCCATAAATACTGGTGAATCATGAAATTCTCCTCCAAAATCAAACAGTCCAATACTTCCAATAGATAATAAAGCTATTATGCCACCAATAATTATTATTGAAGATATTAGTATTAACAGCGCTCCAATAAATTTACCAAGTACGTTAAAAATTGCAGATACTATTTTTGCTATAATATCAATTAATTCTTGAAAACCTGATTTTGCTTTATTTTGAATATCGCTTTTTTTTAAAGAGTCAGTTACATTATTTACACCATCTTTTATATTTTCAGA
This sequence comes from Lutibacter sp. TH_r2, assembly GCF_033101135.1. NCBI lineage: Bacteria > Pseudomonadati > Bacteroidota > Flavobacteriia > Flavobacteriales > Flavobacteriaceae > Lutibacter > Lutibacter sp. TH_r2. Next base: position 78,161 of record NZ_JAWMPV010000001.1, on the reverse strand, counting down.
AACATCGTTAAATTCTTCTCTAATTTTTTTTTCTATGTTTGAAATATTTACAGGTTCACCTTTCATTTGTAATTTTTCAGTAGTGGTTTCAGCTACAGGAACTAGTATCCATAATAAAGGATAGATAAAAAAGCCAACACCAAATCCAAAAGCAAGTACTAACCAAATAATACGCATCCAAATAACATCTTCCATTCCAATATAGTGAGATAACCCTGAACAAACTCCACCTAAAAATTTATCGTCACCATCTCTAAATAATTTTTTAGCATTAGTACGTGGTCTGGATTTGTATTGAGGAGCATCGTCAAAAATTTCTTCATCTACCATATAGTCTTCGGGTTTACCCATAATTTTGGTAACCTCATCAATATCAGCTTCATTTACAACCTGGCGAGCGTCTTTAACTCTTTCAGAAAGCAATTCACCAATTCTAAGTTCAATATCATTTATAATTTCATCTCTTCCTTGTGGATCATCACTTAAAGATCTTCTAATAGCATCTAAATAGCGTTTCAATTTCTGATAAGCAATTTCATCAATGTGAAAAAAGATACCTCCTAAATTTATATTAATTGTCTTATTCATTGTTAGTTGGTTTTTTGGTAGTTACTAAATTTACAGCCTCTACAAGCGCACTCCACGTGGTGTTTAATTCTTTTAAAAACAAGATTCCTGTTTCGGTTAAGGCGTAATATTTTCTTGGTGGTCCAGATGTTGATTCTTCCCAGCGATAGCTTAAAAGACCAGCATTTTTTAGTCTAGTTAATAAAGGGTAAACAGTCCCTTCAACAACTAATAGTTTAGCATCTTTAAGTTGCGAAAGTATTTCAGAAGTGTATGCATCACCATCTTGTAAAATGGAAAGAATACAGAATTCTAAAACTCCTTTTCGCATTTGTGCTTTTGTGTTTTCTATCTTCATAAGTGAGATTTATTTTTTAAAAGCGTTTTATTATTTTATAAATTCTATAGTTAAAGGATATCTATACGGTTCATTTCTATTAGCTTTAATTGCAGCTTGTAATATTAGAATAAATCGAATAATTGCAATAATTACAACAATTGAAACACCTCCAAAAATTCCAAAAAAGTTTGGAAAATCGAAAAATGAAGTTGAAAAAACACTTAATCCAAATACAAAACTGTAAAGTAAAAAGCTTAAGTTAAAGTTCACTGCTTCTTTTCCGTGCATATCTAGAAATGCACTTTCATCTTTTTTTAATTGCCAAAAAATTAGTGGAACTATTATTCCCCCTAATGGAAAAACATAACTTGCAAAAGCAGATATATGTATTAAAAAAGCATTGTTTGTTTCCGTTTGTGTAGTCATTTTATGTATAACCTTTTAGTTTCTTATGCAAATATATATATAAAAAACAGTACTATGCAAACCATAGTACTAAAATTTAACATAATTTAACATATAATTATTTTTTTTGAACTTGAAAAATTTGCATAACTTTAAAAAATAAATCATACGTTGATGAAATTAACTAGAAAAAAATTAAATAAATTTTTAATGTTTAAGCTTCCTTCGGCTTATTTGTGTGGTGTACGCTTAAGCAACCTTTTAAATAATAGTGCAACTGTAACGGTTAGACATAGATGGATTAATCAAAACCCATTTAAATCTATGTACTTTGCTGTACAATCTATGGCTGCAGAATTAAGTACTGGTGCTTTGGTAATTGCTAAAATTATGGAGAGTAATCAAAAAATATCTATGTTGGTAACTAATCATCAAGGTAGTTTTAGTAAAAAAGCTACGGGTAAAATTACTTTTACATGTGAAGATGGACATTTAATAGATGCAGCAATAGAAAAAACAATTGAAACTGGAGAAGGTCAAACCTTTGTAATGCATTCATTAGGAAAAAATGAACAGAATGAAACAGTTTCAACTTATCAATTTGAATGGAGTATAAAATTAAAATCTAAATAAAAATTATGAATGCACACGAAATAAATTACCATATTTATGGAGAAGAAATGCAGTATGTTGAAATAGAATTAGATCCACAAGAAGCTGTTGTTGCTGAATCTGGAAGTTTTATGATGATGAATGATGGTATAAGGATGGACACTATTTTTGGAGATGGAGCAAATCAAGATGAAGGAATATTAGGCAAATTGTTTTCAGCAGGTAAAAGACTATTAACAGGTGAAAGTTTGTTTATGACGGTTTTTTCAAATAATGGATCAACTATAAAAAAGGTTTCTTTTGCTTCACCTTATCCAGGTCAAATAATACCAATTGATTTAAGTGAATTTGGAGGGAAATTTGTTTGTCAAAAAGATGCTTTTCTATGTGCAGCTAAAGGAGTTTCAGTTGGTATTGAGTTTTCAAAAAAATTAGGAAGAGGTTTATTTGGAGGTGAAGGTTTTATTATGCAAAAATTAGAAGGTGATGGTTTAACTTTTGTACATGCTGGTGGAACAATGTTTAAAAAAAGATTAGAATCGGGAGAAGTTTTAAAAGTTGATACAGGTTGTGTTGTTGGCTTTACAAAAGATATAGATTACGATATTGAATTTGTTGGAGGAATTAAAAACACTGTTTTTGGTGGTGAAGGATTATTTTTTGCTACTTTAAAAGGGCCAGGAACTGTGTATGTACAGTCGTTACCATTTAGTAGATTGGCAGGTAGAATTCTTGCTTTAGCTCCACAAACGGGAAATAAAACTAGAGGTGAAGGAAGTTTATTAGGTGGAATTGGAGATATTTTAGATGGTGATAATAGGATTTAAATAAAACTGTAATGCATAAAAAAACCGAAGTAATTACTTCGGTTTTTTTTATTAAATTTCTAATGAGGCCAACTCTTTATAATTTTTTTTGAGTCTTTTAATTAGAATACCATAAATTATTCTATAAAACACCCAGATAAATAACGAGGCTATAATAATTGTTATTACTTGTATAATAATAAAAGTTTTAACAAATGTTTCTGGGTTAATATCTATACTAATATTGTATTGTTCTCTGTAAAAATCTAATAAATGTTCAGGGTTTATTAGAAAAAAGGTATTCATTAAAACTGATAAAATTATAAAACCAGCAATATTGAAAATTATATAGTATTTTACTGTTTTTCTGGTTTTTAAAATATTGTTCATTAACTTTTTAGTTGTATCTGTAACCGAAATTGCTTTGTAATTTCTATAAAACAAATAGATAAAACCAAATAATACTAGGTAGTAAATAATATAAGTAACTTTTAAAAAGCCCATTAAATTAAATTCTTCAAATATAGCAAATGAACTATCAGGGAAAAACAAGTTTAATGCACTCCAAAAAACTAATTCTGCAATACAAATAATTAATAACCATTTTACAATTGAAGATGATTTTTTATGAATTAAGTTATAAATTTCATCAAAACTTAATTTAGGGTACGTTGATTCTTTCTTTTTCCAGTCCTTTTTCAGTAAATCTAATTCTTCCATACCTTAAGGGTTTAATATTTTTTTTAATCGTGTTTTAATTCTATTCATTTTAACACGAGCATTCACTTCACTAATACCTATTGTTTCAGAAATTTCCTTGTAATTTTTATCTTCTAAATACAAAAATATTAGAGCTTTATCTATGTCTGATAATTGATGTATTGCTTTATACATTAATTTTAATTGTTCTTCTTCAGTATTATCATAATTTGTAGCTTCAATTTTATGTAAAACAGTATCAAAATCTTGTGTTCTTATACTTCTTTTAGATTTTCTATATAGCGTAATAGCTGTATTTAAACCAATTCTGTACATCCAAGTACTAAACTTTGAATCTCCTCTAAATTTTGGATATGCTTTCCATAATTGAATGGTTATTTCTTGAAACAAATCATTGTGCGCCTCTTGGTTAGATGTATAAATTCTACACACTTTATGAATTATATTCTGGTTCTTTTGAAATTCAGAAATAAATTTATGTTCAAGTTTTTTATCCACAAGTTAAAGTTAGTTCAACTAATTAGTAGTGTTAATAGTTGAATTGTTACATTTTTGTAAAAATAAAAAAGCAACTCATTTTAGAATTGCTTTTTTACGTATTTTTTGAAGAAATATGAATTGTTATTTTTCATTTTCTTTAATTCTAAGTATAAACTCATCCAAAGCAACTCCATATTTTGAAGCCTTAATTTTTTTGGTTAACGAGTTGTTTATGGTGTCTAATAATTTTACGTTAGCATAGTTTAATTCGGCTAAAGCAAGGTAAGGTGCAATTTCACTATTGTTATGGTTTACCGCATAATTAACGGTATAGTAAAATTTTCTTCGTAATAATTGTTGCTCATTGTATTTAATAGCGTTTAAAAGCGAATCATTATCGTTTTTTTGAGCTTCAAACTTATCTTTAATAATGTCTAATTGTTTGCTATTAAATTTCATTATCATTTCTTTATGCTCATCATACATTTCCTGGTTTTTTGAACCTTTTACTTCAGCAGCATATTCAAATTTTTCTAATTTTGTTGTGATTGTAATTTCTCCTTTTTCACCAAAAAAAGGAATTATTTTATCAGCAGAATTATTTAATTGTAAGTAATACATTTCAGGACTTTCAACATGATCAACTAAAGTAAAAGTACTTTCGCCTTCTACAAAAGCTGAATCTACAGCAACAATTGCTGTATCTTTCATTTTTTGTAAATAAATAGTTCCCTTTTTAAGTCCTTTAACTGTTCCATTTACGGTCATATTTCCAGTTTTGCTTTTTCCACAAGAAATAATTAGTAAAGCAACAATTATATATTTTAAAATATTTTTCATTTTCTATCTTTTACATTACAAATATCTATCAAAAAATTCACTAAAAAAAGAAATTAAGGCGCAACTATTCGCATTAATTCAGCAGTTAACATAGCTCCGTAAGTTCCAACTACATAGCCAAAAACAGCTAATAATACTCCTACAGTTGCTAACGATGGATGAAAAGCAGCAGCTACAACTGGAGCAGAAGCAGCACCTCCAACATTTGCTTTACTACCAATTGCTAAAAAGAAATATGGAGCTCTAATTAATTTTGCCATAATTATTAGTAAAACTACGTGCGTTGCCATCCAAACTAAACCAACTACTAATAAACCAGGATTGTCTAATATTTTTGTTAAGTCCATTTTCATACCAATTGATGCTACTAAAATGTAAATAAATACACTTCCAATTTTACTAGCTCCGGCACCTTCATATTTTTTTAATCCAGTAAACGAAAGTAAGATTCCTAAAAATGTAGCAATACTTATCATCCAGAAAAATTGTGATCCAAATGAAGACATTGCTGATTTAGGATCTGCAACAGCGGCAATGTTTTCTTTTAAATATGATGATATACTTTCAGCTCCCCAATGTGATAAACCTACAACCGTAAAAGCAATACCTAATATTACCATAAAATCAGTTAATGAAGGGTTTCTCGAAATTCTTGCTCCATAACTAGAAACCTTATCTTTTAAATCTTCAATAGCAGATGTATCTGCTTTTAACCATTTATCAATTTTATCTTTTTTACCAATTCCAAATAAAAGTATAGCCATCCAAATATTTGCAACTACAATATCTACAATTACAAAACTAGCATAGTTAGCTTGATTAAATTTATAGATTTCTAACATTGCAGCTTGGTTTGCTCCACCACCAATCCAGCTTCCAGCTAATGTTGCTAAACCTCTCCAAACAGCATCAAAGTCAGCTCCTCCAACTGTTTCAGGAGATACTAACGAGACTAAAAGTATAGCAATTGGACCACCAATAATAATACCGGCAGTTCCGGTTAAAAACATAATTAATGCTTTTGGACCCAAATTAAAAACCGCTTTTAAGTCTATGCTTAAAGTCATTAAAACTAAAGCAGCAGGTAATAGAAATCTACTCGCCACATAATATGCTTGAGAACTATGTTTAGTAATTTCCCCAGTATTGTCAATAGTTTTCCATTCAGGAGAAATTAACCCAATTGTTGTAAAAGCAGCAGGCAACATATAAGCCATTAATAATGCAGGAATAACTTTGTAGAATTTTTTCCAAAATTTATTCTCACTATTAGAAGTATAAAAAACAAATCCCAAGCAAAGCATTAATATTCCAAAAACAATGGTGTCTTGTGTAAAAAAGGGTGTAGTATTCATGTATTTTTTTGATTTTTGCTAAAATACATTTTTTTAGGAAGTTTTTAAGATTAAAAATTTTCGGTTTATGTATATTTGGAAGATTAAACAATTAACAAATGAAATTTATAAAATATTACTTTTTACTAGCACTTATTATAGTTTCTTGTAAAACCACTCAAGAAACAACAAAAGTTGCTACAACCCAAACTCAAACTGTAGACACTCGTGAAATTCAAGGAGGAATGTGGATTCCTTCATTATTAAAAGGAATGAATGAGAACGAGATGAAATTACTTGGAGGTAAATTATCTGCTGAAGAAATTTATTCAGTAAATAATTCTAGTTTAAAAGATGCTATTGTGCATTTTAATGGTGGTTGTACTTCTGAAGTTATTTCACCAAATGGATTATTATTAACTAATCATCACTGTGGTTACGGTGTAATTCAATCACATTCTAGTGTTGAACACGATTATTTAAAAGATGGTTTTTGGGCAAAAAGTTATGCTGAAGAATTACCTAATAAAAACTTTTCTGTAACTTTTATTAAAAGAATTGATGATGTAACCACAGCTATTTTTGAAGGTGTAACTGATGAAATGGATGAAGCTGCAAAAATGAAATTAATAAATCAAAATATTTTAAAAGTTAATAAAGCTGCTCAAAAAGAAGCTTGGCAAGATTCTAATGTAAAATCTTTTTACAACGGAAATCAATATTTATTATTTGTTACTGAAGAGTTTACAGATGTTCGTTTAGTTGGTGCTCCACCAACATCTATAGGGAAATTTGGTTCTGATACCGATAACTGGATGTGGCCTAGACATACAGGGGATTTCTCAATGTTTAGAATTTATGCTGATAAAGATAATAAGCCTGCAGAATATTCAAAAGATAATGTTCCTTATAAACCTGCGCATCATTTACCAATTTCGTTAGATGGAGTTGAAGAGAATGATTTTACATTAGTTTTTGGTTTTCCAGGTAGAACAGACGAATATTTACCTGCTGTAGCAATTGATCAAACAGTAAACGTATTAAATCCTGCAAAAATTGAAGTTCGTGAGAAAGCATTAAAAATTGTAGATGGATTTATGCGTAATGATAGAGCTATTAAAATTAAATATGCATCAAAATATGCTTCAATAGCAAACTATTGGAAAAAATGGATTGGAGAAAATCAAGGAATTGAAAAATCAAACGCCATTCAAAAGAAGAAAGATTTAGAAGCTGAATTTTCTAAAATTGTAGATGAAAAAGATTTAGTAGGTTACAAAACATTACTTTCTGATTTTGAAACGTTATACAAGGAAACTGAAGCAGTTTCATTAGCTAGAGATTATTGGATTGAAGTGGCTTATAGAAATGTAGAACTTTTAGGTATTACTTTTAGAGCTTTTCAATTAGAACAAGCATATTTAAGAGGCGGTGAAGAGGCTTTTGAAAGAGTTAGAACTTCAGGAATAAATAGATTAAAAGGAACGTACAAAAATTATAGTGCAAAAGTAGATAAGCCTGTTTTTGAAAAGCTAGTTAGTTTATATGCTGAAAAAGCACCATCAGATTATGTGCCAGATTCTATGAAAAATGTTGATTTTTCATTATTAACAAATACTATTTATGCAAACTCTAAATTAACAACTTTTGAAGGTGCTGAAGAATTATTTAGCGGAACTGCTAAAGAAGTAATTGAGAAATTAAACGCAGATCCGGCTTATACTTTTGGAAAAGATTTACACAGTACTTTTTACTTTAAAATAGAACCAAAATTTCAAGAGTTAAATTTAAAAATAGAAGCAGTTCAAAAAGAGTATATGAAGGCTTTAATAGAAGTTTTCCCTAACAAACGCTTTTTCCCAGATGCAAATAGCACATTGCGTGTAACTTATGGACAAGTAAAAGGTTACGCTCCAAAAGATGGAATGCGTTACGGAAACACAACGTATTTAAAAGGTGTATTAGAAAAATATGTACCTGGAGATTATGAGTTTGATGTACCTAAAAAGTTAATAGAATTGTACAATACTAAAAATTACGGGCAATATGCAGATAACGGAAAAATGCCAGTTTGTTTTATTGGAACTAACCATACAACGGGTGGAAATTCAGGAAGCCCAGCAATTGATGCTGAAGGTAATTTAATAGGACTTAACTTTGATAGAGTTTGGGAAGGAACTATGAGTGATTTAAATTACGATGCTGATATTTGTAGAAATATAATGGTAGATGTACGTTATGTATTATTTATTGTAGATAAGTTTGCTGGAGCTCAAAATTTAATAGATGAGATGACTTTAGTTCATCCAAAAAAATAAAAATCAATCAATTATTAATTATATAGAACATGAAAAACTTTAAATCGTATTTACTACTTGCTATTGCATTTATTTCAATTAATGCATTTGCGCAGGTTGATACAAAAAAAATTCAAGGCGGAATGTGGATTCCTTCATTATTAGAAGGAATGAATGAAAACGAAATGCAGTTATTAGGAAGTAAAATGACTGCCGAAGATATTTATTCAGTAAACAAATCTAGTTTAAAAGATGCTATTGGGCATTTTGGAAATGGTTGTACTTCTGAAATGATTTCTTCACAAGGATTATTATTAACAAACCACCACTGTGGATACAGTAGAATTCAATCGCATTCAAGTGTTGAACATGATTATTTAAAAGATGGTTTTTGGGCTAAATCTATGGATGAAGAATTAGCAAATCCAGGTTTAACAGTTACATTTATTAAAAGAATAGACGATGTTACCAATCAAGTTATGGCTGGTGTAACTGAAGATATGGACGAAGCAGCAAAAGCTGGTTTAGTAAACAAAAATATTCAAAAAGTTACAGAGGCAGCTCAAAAAGAAGCATGGCAAAGTGCTTATACACGTGAGTTTTTTAAAGGAAATCAATACTTATTATTTGTTGTTGAAACGTTTACAGATGTTCGTTTAGTTGGAGCACCACCATCATCAATTGGAAAATTTGGAGCTGATACAGATAACTGGATGTGGCCACGCCATACAGGAGATTTCTCTATGTTTAGAGTATATGCTGATGCAAATAATAGACCAGCAGAATATTCAAAAGATAATAAGCCTTATACACCAGCACATCACTTACCAATCTCTTTAGATGGTGTTGAAAAATATGATTTTTCAATGGTTTTTGGTTTTCCAGGAAGAACAAACGAATATTTACCAGCAGTTGGTGTAGATCAAATTGTAAATAAACTAAATCCTGCAAAAATTGAAGTTAGAGAAAATGCGTTGAAAATTATCAATGAGTTTATGAGAGCTGACCAAGAAATTAAAATTAAGTATGCTTCAAAATATGCTGGAGTTGCTAATTATTGGAAAAAATGGATTGGTGAAAATCAAGGTATTCACCAAACAAATGCTATTGAATTAAAACGTGAACTAGAAGCTGATTTTACTAAAAAAGTAGCTGAAAAAGATTTAGAAGGTTATTCAACTTTATTAGCTGATTTTGAAACATTATATAAAGAAATAGAAGAGGTTTCTTTAGCACGTGATTATTGGATTGAGGTTGCTTATAGAAATGTAGAATTGTTAGCAAATTCATTTAGAACTTTTCAATTAGAACAAGCTTATACTAGAGGTGGAGAAGCTGCTTTTGAACAAGCTAGAACTAGAGTTTTAGAAAGTTTAGAAGGAACATTTAAAAATTACAGTGCAAAAGTAGATGAGCCTGTATTTGCTCGTTTAGTTAGTTTATATGCTGAAAAAGCACCTGCTGAATATGTACCTGAAAACATGAAAAATGTTGATATTGAAGCTTTAACTAAAGATATTTTTACTTCGTCTAAATTAACAAGTTTAGCTGGAGTTGAAGAATTATTAAGTGGTACAGGTGTTGAGGTAATGGCAAAATTGAATGCCGATAAAGGACATGCATTTGGTAAAGAATTACATACTATTTTTTATACTAAAATTGAGCCTACATTTCAAAGTATAAACTTAAAAATTGCAGCTGTTCAAAAAGAATATATGAAAGCTTTAATGGAAGTTTTTCCAAACAAAAGATTTTTCCCAGATGCTAATAGTACGTTACGTGTAAACTATGGTAGAGTAGAAGGTTATCAGCCAAAAGATGGTGTTTTCTACACAACTTCAACTACTTTAAAAGGTGTTATGGAAAAATACAAACCTGGCGACTATGAGTTTGATGTACCTGAAAAATTACGTGATTTATACGAAGCTAAAGATTACGGACAATATGGTGAAAACGGTACTATGCCAGTAAATTATCTATCTACAAACCATATGACTGGTGGAAACTCTGGAAGTCCGGTTGTAGATGGAGAAGGTAATATGGTTGGATTAGCATTTGACACTACTTGGGAAGGTACTATGAGTGATCTACATTTTGATGCAGATATTGTAAGAAGTATTATGGTTGATGTACGTTATGTATTATTTATTATTGATAAATATGCTGGTGCAACTAATTTAATTGATGAAATGACGTTAGTTCACCCAAAAAAGAAATAATAACATTTTATATGTTATAAGAAAAAAGCCAAACTTTTAAGTTTGGCTTTTTTTATTCTCCATTATTTTCAGTGGTTTTCTTTTTTGGAAGTCGTTTAGCATCTTTTAAGCATTTATTTAGCATCCATTCTAACTGTCCGTTAGTGGAACGAAACTCATCAGAAGCCCATTTTTCAATAGCTTTTAACATATCTTCGTTTATACGTAATGCAAATGCTTTTTTCTTTGCCATAATTTATTTTAAATTGTTTACAAAAGTACTAATACTTTCAGTTAAATGTGGCATAATTGGTAATTCAGGTTTTGAATACGATGCTATATTCTCGTTTTGATCACCTTTAATTTCTTTAAAAATATGATTCATATTTTCAATAAGTAAAAGTTGGGATGTTGTATTTGCCTTGTGTAATAATTTAGCATCTTCAGTTTTTACTTGAATATCTTTAGTACCGTTTATAATTAGAGTAGGTATAGTTAATTTTTTAATTTCATTTTGAGGATTGTATTTTAACCAAGAAGTTAAAAAAGGTTGTACAGATCTGTTAAATAATGAAGCTAAAAGTGGGTTAAAATCTTCTACAGTATTTCCTTTTTTTAATTCGGAAAGTACATGTTTTGTTTCATCAACTAAATATGGAGCTTGTGATGAAATTTGCTCTGTAATAACTTCATCTATTGGTCTTCCAGCTCCAGCAATAGAAATAAATGCATCAATATTATTTTTAGCAGCTACCATTCCAACTAAACTACCTTGACTGTGACCTATTACAATAATTTTTGAGTAAGAATCTTCATTTTTAAAATATTGAATTACTGATGTAGCTTCATTAATAAAATTGTTAAAGCGTAATGCATTAATTTTTTTGGTATCTTCTTTTGTAAAAGAAAGTACGCTTTTATCGTATCTGTAACTAGCTATGTTTTTTTTAGCTAAACCTTCAGCTAAAAGTTTTAATGAGTTGTTTTTGGTTGCAACACTATTTCCATTTCTATCGGTTGGACCAGAACCTGGAATTATAATAACCAGTTGTGTTTTTTCTTCAGAATTAATGGATATTAGATTGCCATTTAATGTTACTTTTTCTGAAGGAATACTTAATTCAGTATCTGTATAGTTTTGACTAAATACAGAAGTGCAAATAAATAATGCTAGGTATATTAAAATTCTAATCATTTTCTTTGTTGTTATAGTTAATAGCTTGTTCTGCTTTTTCTTTTAGTTGCGTTCCAATTAGTAGTTTTTTACCGCTTTTTAATTCTAACTGAATACCAATATTTCCTGAAATATTATAAGCAATACCTCTTTTAACAAAGAAAAAACCACCTTTAAAACCCCAACCACCATATTCTGAAATTGGATTGTATTTTCTAACATACGCTTTTTCAATTTCTGCCCAAGTAATTGTTTTATACTTTAATTGAATAGGATAAAATTGATATTTAATTCCATCTTTATCTATCCGTGTTTTTAGTTTAATAATTAGTATAAAAGATACTACTAAAATAAATATGACTAACGGTAATAATAAATCTAAATTAGATATTAAATTTTTATCAGTTTTTTCACTCCATTGATTTGTTATTGTAAGTATTGGAGCAATTAATCCAATAATTAAAACAATCATTAACCAAGTTTGAGTAAATTTTTGCGACTCTTCAAATACACGCATTAAACTCTATTTTTATTTCGTTCTAAAACAGCTTTTGTAAAATTACCACTTTGGTTAAATGCAACATTTTTAACTCTCCAACCTTGTGAAGCATGTTTGTTAAATATATCTTCAAAAACAGTATCGCCTGTTTTCCATACACTTTCGGGTTTTACAATTTTATATTCGTACATATTAATGGTTTAAGGTTCCTGCATTTACAATTGGTGTAGCATCTTTATCAGAGCAAAGTACTACCATTAAATTACTTACCATAGCAGCTTTTCGTTCTTCATCTAATTCTACAATATCATTTTTACTTAATTCTTCTAAAGCCATTTCAACCATGCTTACAGCACCTTGAACAATTTTATGTCGTGCAGCAATAATAGCAGTTGCTTGTTGACGTTTTAGCATAGCATTTGCAATTTCTTGTGCGTAGGCTAAATACCCAATTCTAGCTTCTAATACTTCTATTCCAGCCATTTCTAAACGTTCTGAAAGTTCTTTTTCTAATGCTTCACTTACTTCATTTACACTTGCGCGTAGTGTAATTTCTTCTTCTTTGCCTTCATCTTCAAAATTGTCATACGGATATAAGCTAGCTAATTTTCTAACAGCAGCATCAGATTGAACTCGTACAAAATTTTCATAATTGTCAACTTCAAAAGCGGCTTTGTAAGTGTTTTTTACTTTCCAAACAGCTATTGTGCTAATCATAATTGGGTTTCCTAATTTGTCGTTTACCTTAACGCGTTCACTGTCAAAATTACTAGCTCTTAATGAAATTCCTCTTTTTTTATACAATGGATTTGCCCAATAAAATCCGTTTGCTTTTACGGTTCCTATATATTTTCCGAAAAGTAAAATTACTTTTGAAGTATTTGGGTTCACTAAAAAGAAACCAGGCAACACTATAATTAACAATGCAATAGCTATTAAAAATAACCATATAATAGAATTTGTAAGTGCAAAAATACCTCCAACTAAAATTGCAACCAGTACAAATAGCATAAAGTACCCGTTTGATAATTTGATAATTTTTTCTTGTGACATTGTATGTTTGGTTTAAGTGATATTAAAATGATATCATAAAGATATAAATATTTTTTTAATATTTCCAAATTTATGCAGTATTATTTTTACTAACTTTGCTGCAAATATTTTAGAAGTGAAAAAAGTAATAGTAATAATAGCCGTATTTTTTATAATTCCATTAAAAGCTAATAATCCAAATTGGGGACAAACAGGTCATAGAACCATTGGAGATATTGCAACAAAATATTTAAAAGGAAAAACAAAGCGAAATATTAATGAAATATTAGATGGACAGAGTTTAGTTATTGTATCTACTTATGCTGATGAAATTAAATCGGATAGAAAATATAGTAAGTATAGTGTTTGGCATTATGTAAATAAACCTTTTGAAAAAACTTACCAAGATGCAGAGAAAAATCCGAAAGGAGATTTAGTTACTGGAATTAAAGAATGTGTTGCGATTTTAAAAAATAAAAAATCTTCAAAAGAAGCTAAAGCTTTTCATTTAAAAATGTTAGTGCATTTAATAGGAGATTTACACCAACCAATGCATGTTGGTTTACGAGAAGATAAAGGTGGAAACGATTTTCAGGTTCAATGGTTTGGTAAAGGAACAAACTTACATAGTGTTTGGGATAGTAAAATGTTAGATAGTTATAACATGAGTTATTCTGAATTAACAACTAATATTCCTGAATTTTCAAAAGAGCAAATAAAATTTATTCAAAAAGGAACTTTTGAAGATTGGGTAAATGAAACTGGAGAGCTAGCAAAAATAACTTATGGATCTGCCAAAAGTGGTGAAAACTTAAGTTATAGATATATGTATAATCATTTTAAATTGGCCACTGAACAATTACAAAAAGGAGGTATTCGTTTAGCTAAAGTTTTAAACGATATTTTTGCTTAATTTGTTAATTACAAGTATTGTAGCGCCTTTTTTCTCGAATTAAAAATGTTTTAAATTTACGAGGTATATCTAATTTGAAATGTAGCAATTCAAAAGTTTTTGGATGTTGTAGTTTTATTTCTAAAGCACATAAAAATAATCCTTTACCTTTTTGAAGTGTTTCTGAATTACCGTATAATTTATCACCTAAAATAGGATGACCAATTGAAGCTAAATGAATTCTAATTTGGTGTGTTCTTCCCGTTTTTGGAGCTACTTTTAGACATGATAAATAACCAAATTTTAACGATTTAGAAGTACTTATAATTTCAAAATTAGTTTCGGCTGGTTTATTTTCTATAGGAGAAGTTATAGGGTTATTATTTAAAACGTTTCCTAAAGCTATAGATACATATTTTTTTTGGATACTTTGATTTTCAAATTGTTTACCTAATTCAATTTGAGCTGTTTTTGTTTTTGCAATTACCAAAATACCCGAAGTTTGATTATCTAATCTATGCACAGGTGTTGGCCATTGCAGCGCATCTAGTTGTGTGCTTTTTGTTAAATTAAAAGGTAAAGCATTGTAAACTGTTCTAAATTGATTTCCGCTTACAGTTAATCCAGCAGGTTTGTTAATAATTGCTAAATAGTCATCTTCAAAAATAATAGGTAAACTTAATTTGTATATTTTAGGAGTGTTTGTAACTGTTTCTATTAGCTCAATTATTTGACCGTATGTTACCCAAGTACCAGTTTCAGCTTTTTCTCCATTAATTAAAAATTGTCCACGTTTAATTCCTTTTTTTATTCCACTTTTTGAAGGAATAAAAGTTTTAAAAACAGAAGGAGCATAATCTTGTAAACGAATATTAGAAACTTCTTTTGGAACTGTATGTGAGTGTATTATATTAATGGTAGAATAGAGTTAGAGTTATACAGTAATATGTTTACTAAAGTTGTTTAGGAAATTTAATCTTGTTGAATAACTCCAATAGTTGCAATTTGTCCTGTTGCTAAATTCCATTCTTTAGAGGCAATTAAATTATCATGTTCATCGTAAAGTAATAATTCGGCTGTGTTTGGACCAGATGAACCTTGATTCATTGCCTGAAAATCTACACGATTGTAACCATTTACTAAAT
This sequence comes from Lutibacter sp. TH_r2, assembly GCF_033101135.1. Lineage (NCBI taxonomy): Bacteria > Pseudomonadati > Bacteroidota > Flavobacteriia > Flavobacteriales > Flavobacteriaceae > Lutibacter > Lutibacter sp. TH_r2. The sequence continues at coordinate 62,820 of NZ_JAWMPV010000001.1, read as the reverse complement.
GCATATACACCATATAACTACTAGCCTTTAGGCTTATGTTAGTACTTAATGGTTTTTCGTTTAAATATATTTTAATAATATCACCATCTACGTAACTATAATCTCTGCATACAACTCTAACTGTTTTGGCTTTTGTGTAAACAGTACCCATGCTTACACTACTTTTAAGAGTTTTATTAGTAACATCTTTACCTTCCCAATATTTTCTGCCAATAATATCTTTGTCAGGTGGTTTAACCATTAAAAAATCTGGATCAATATTAGGTTTAGAATTGCTAATGGTAGTTGCAATTTTTTTTTCATCTATTTTATTCATGTTGTTTAAATCAACATTTATTGTAGGCGACGTTTTTTCTGTAACTTTTTTTGCTTGTAATAAATTGGTACTTGTTTTAGAAGAAACTTCATTATTAATTTTTTTGAAAGAAGTAGAATCCAATTGTGCGAAAGAATTCAATCCTATTAAAGAAATTAAAAATACTATGTGTTTAAAATTAAATTTCATATACATATTGCTATCAATAAAAGTACCAAGCTGTTTAAACTTGTGTCAAAAATAATAAAAAAAGCCTCAACTAAAGTTGAAGCTTTTGTTAAAGGCTGTTAAACTGTGTTAATTTACTATAAATTTCATCGTTTGATAGCTATTTGAAGTATTTACTTTTGCAATGTAAATTCCTTCTCGTAAGTTTTCTAGTTTAATTTCTTCCTCAATTTTTGAAGTTTTAAAAACTTTTTGTCCTAATAAATTATAAACTTCAATAGATTTTATTTCATTTAAGTTTTGTGTGATTTTGAAGTGAAGTGTATTGTTTGAAATGTAGAAATTTCTTTCTGTGGTTTCGGTTAGTTTTTCAATGTTAAGTGCATTATTAGTATAAAGGTTTAAAATATCTGATTCAGAAAGAGCTGATTGGTATATTCTAATATCATCTAAATCACCTTGAAAATAGCCATTTTCAGGATAAGTGTAGCTCCCAAAATATTGGGCAGTTCTAACCATTTTTGTAGGGGTAAATCCGTTGAAAGTTCCAATTAATTCAGCATTTTTATAAGCTTTCATTAAGCCTGTTTCATCAACAGTACAAGTAATCATTGTCCACGTATCCGTTGTTAATGGGCTATTAGGGTATGTAGCAGTATCATCACAATAGAAAAGATATTTAGTGCTTCCATCTAATGTATGAAACATAAGTGTGTTAGTCGTAGATTGATTCCCAATATAAATGTTATTATTATTCCAACCAGACGAGAGATCCATTATCAATCCCCAATTATTAAAAGTTTCCCATTTTACCCATAAATTAAAACTCATTGCTCCTCCATTTTCCCAATCACCAATATCTATGTAATCGTTATTTGAGTTTCCGTGATAATGGTATGCACTATTAGCGTTTCCAAATCTATCAGTTGTTAATGTTGGACCGTAAACAGTACCATGGTGTTCATTTCCACTTTCATCGTTTGCATTTCCATTAAAAGGGTAGTAGGCTATTAAATCTGGTATTTCATATAGCTTCACATCATCAAACCACATTTTAGTAGTTCCTGAATTTCCTGCTGTTAATAATACATCAGTTGGTATAGTAGTTGGGTGTGCTGGAAAATCACTGGTTGTTGAAAAATTGTATGTGCCTGTTACTTGAGTTCCATCAATATAAACTTGATATAGCTTTGTACTTAAATTAGCTTTAATCTTAATGTGGTACCATTGATCGACATTATAACTTTGAATTTCATAGGTATTTCCATTTGTATAATTCGCAACTATTTTACCATTGATAAACTCTACTCTTAAACAACTGGTTCCCCAAGAACCAGCATTTGGGTTGTACAATGCAATATTACCTGTTTGACCAGAAAGTATTTTTTCTGCTTTTATAAATGCTTCAACACTCAAATTAGTAGGCATTATTGATGGCGTTTTAGTAAGAGCAGCAGCCCATGAACTAGCACCTTCAAGTTCAAAAGAATTATTTGGACTTACTGACGTAGTATTTACTACTTTTTGATTAACATCACCTGTACCGTTGAATTTAATAACCCAGCCTGTAGGTAAATCTCCTAAAGTTTCAGCATCAAAGTTATCATCAATAATTTGTGATGAAACAGAAATATGTGAAAAAAGAAGAAATATTAATAGTGATAATAGTAGTTTTGTTTTCATAATAAGAGTTTTATCTATTTATAAATTTTAAAGTTTGATAGCCGTTTTCTGTATTTACTTTTGCAATGTAAATGCCTATTCGTAAATTTTCTAGTTTAATTTCTTCTTCAATTTTTGAAGTTTTAAAAACTTTTTGTCCTAATAAGTTATATACTTCAATAGATTTAATATCATTTAAATTTTGTATGCTTTTGAAGTGAAGTGTATTTTTATGTATAAAGAAAATACTTTTTGTAGTAGAGGTTTTTTTTTCAACGTTTAGTGAATTGTTAGTGTAGAAATTAAGAATTTCAGATGCTGTAAGTGCTTTGTTGAAAATTCGTATATCATCCATTTTTCCTTTTACAAAACCTATAAAATTATTTAAAGGAGCTCTTTTACCGATGTATAAATCACTTGTGCTAGAATCTAATGTGTCGCCTCCTTGTGGAGTTGTTGTTTGTTCAATACCATTTATATAAACCTTTCTAACTCCATTTTCATAGGTTCCTGTTAGCATAATCCATTGATCGCTATAAGTATTGAATGAACTAACATTGTATCCGCTACTTCCAATATTGAAGCCTAATTTACCGTTTGAATTTGAAGGGTTATTAGTAAAAATTAATTCATATCCGGTATGAGTATCATAACCACCTTTTGAAATTCCTTTCCATGAGCTATCAGTTAAAGGATTATCATTATATAGCCACATTGAAATTGTAAGATCACTATTAGAAATATCTAGTGAATTACTATTTGGTACTTGAATAAAATTATCAATACCATCAAAACTATAAGCATTATCAGTATTTCCAAATCTGTCAGTTGTTAAAGTAGCTCCATTAACTGTTCCGTGGTTTTCATTTCCACTTTCGTCATTTGCATTTCCGTTGAAAGGGTAGTAGGCTACAAGTTCTATTGGATAGCAACTATAACCAGAAACCCAATTAGTATTGTCCATATTATAGAGTGTACCTGTATTCCCATTTCCAGAGTCATCAGCAGTTGAGGTGCCAGAGCCTTCCTCAAATTTCCAGTTTAAAACAAGTCCGTTTTCATTTCCAGTTAAACATTTATTGAAAGTACCTAATATTTCAGTATTAGTTCTAATGGTATTCCATACTCGTACATTATCAATTTGACCATTAAATTGTTGGCCAATATCAGCTTCGGTATCATTTCCTTTTCCAACAACAATTAGTGTATTACTTGTCTGAACATTATAAGTGAACGACAAAACAGGTTGTCCATCAACATAAAACTGACTACCATTAGTAACATTATCATCAAAAGTTATTGCAACATGATGCCATTGGTCATCATTCAATATGACATTAGATTCTTTCTCAGTATTACTTCCCCAATCATAAGCTATTAATTCATTGTCATATAAGAACATTCCATAAGCAGCTTGTTTTACAAGTATTCCTCTATAGGTAGTTCCAGCATCGGCTGTTTTTATCCAAGCTTCAATTGTCCCTTGGGTAAGATCAAGTGAAGCATTGTCTAACCCTTTAACGAATGTGGCTGGTGATGACGAAGTAAAATCTAATCCAGTTTGTGAAAAGCAAATGCATGAAGTTAATGCAAATACTATAAGTAGTTTTGTTTTCATAATAAGAGTTTTATCTATTTATAAATTTCAAAGTTTGATAGCCATTTTCTGAATTTACTCTTGCAATGTAAATTCCTACTCGTAAATTTTCTAGTTTAATTTCTTCTTCAATTTTTGAAGTTTCAAAAACTTTTTGCCCTAATAAATTATAAACTTCAATAGATTTAATATCATTTAAATTTTGTATGCTTTTGAAGTGAAGAGTATTGTTTGAAATGTAGAAACTGGTTTCTTCATTTTTAGAGTTTTTTTTCACATCTAATACTCCAGTATTGTAAAGAGCTATAATATCAGATTCAGTTAGTATTGAACTGTATACTCTTAAATTATCTATAGAGCCATTAAAAAAACGATGTGTATTAAACATACTTCCAATATGAATTGGAATATCGCTAGCAGTATTTATTAATGAAGTATCACCATTATTGTATGATAAGGTAGTTAATAATATGCCATCAGCATACAATTGAATAAGTTGTACTGTTTTTCCAATTGAAGGGTCGAAAACTGCTGAATAAAAATGCCAGTCGTTATCTGTATTGTCAAAGCCTTTAGTACAAGCAGCTCCATTAATATCAGCTCCCAAACCTTGAGCTCGACTATTTACACTTAATTCAAATCTATTTCCGTAGGAGTCATTTGATCCATATGAGATTACAGCATTATCCCAAGTACTGTATGGGATTTCATCAGTTTTTGCCCAAAATGTTATGGTTCGTGGAGATTCGCCAACAGGACCTGCAGCTTGACAAATAATTGTATCATCAATTCCATCAAATAGATATGCATTATTTTCATTTCCATTCATATCTTGTGTTAAAGTAGCTCCATTAACTGTTCCGTGGTTTTCATTTCCACTTTCATCATTTGCATTTCCATTAAAAGGGTAGTAGGCTTCTAAATTACTAGTGTTAAATTTTTGTTCATTGGCATAATATTTTACACCATCAATTTCAGCCCAAGCTCTATAATAATAGAATTTGCCTTCTGTTAGCCCTGAAATATTATCAGAATAAACTCCTAAATCAGTAGCTGAATTAGTTAAACTTGTTGCGGTAGTTATATCAAAATTAGATTCGTTAGCATATACAAATCCTCTTTCAATAGTATTTGTTGTTTCTGCAAAAAGTATGTTTCCGTTTAAATTGGCAGAGGTTGATTGCTGATTAGTTGCTTGGTTTGTTGTTAAGTTAGTTATGGCTTCATAAGCACCAGCATCCATAATAGTATTAATGGTTCTATTATTTCCTATAATGTCAACAGTTGGAGTATCTGTTGTTGTTGGATAGGACGAGTTATCTCCAAAATCAATAGCAGCAGATTGTGGATTTAAAGACCAATCAGCATTTAAAATTTCGTCTAATTGTTCAGGAGTAGTTGCAATACCTGTAAAAGATGTAGGTTTAGTAAATCTTGGATAATTTTCACCGTAAATAACACCATTATTGTTAGTTGATATCCCAATATTAATTGCAGTTGTGGCAATATCTTGGATACAATTATTTTCAACCAAGTGAGCTGTACTAGATACGACGTGTGTAGATTGATAGGTAGAATTTCCCCAAATTAGACCATTAAAAGTACTACCATATGAACCAAAATGAATTCCATTACCACCATTATTAACAATAGTACAGTTATTAAGGTATCCTTCAGCAAGATAAGCTCCAGCGCCATAATACTCACATTCATTGTTTGCAATTACACAGTTTATTGCTTTTGGAGCAGAATTAATTCCTGTAATTTTTATTCCACCACCAAAGTTTACGCTTTTATTATTTACTATATATGAATTGTAAATTCTTCCATTTGTACTAATAGAAATACCACCACCATTATTATTGGATTGATTAGAATATATTTTGCAATTATATATTTCTGCTCTTTTTGAAACGTAAATTCCACCTCCTTCACCAGATGCATAATTATCACGTATAATACAGTTTCTAATATAGGCATTAGAATCACCATAATCTACAGTGGAAATTAAAATACCACCACCATTACTTTCGTTAGTTTCGGTGCCATTCGCATATCCTTTTTCAATAATAAAGCCATCAATTTCAGTACTTGAGACTGTATTAAGAAAATAGACTACATGGTATGAGTTATCTGTATTATCATCAATAACTCCAATATCACCACTTAAAATTGTAGGATGTAATTCCGAATCTCTAGTTCCTCCATTGGTAGGAAAACCTCCATATATTTTAACACCATTTGGAATGTTAAAATAAATACTTCTATCAGAAGTAGTAGTTGGGTAGTATGTACCTTGTGCTACATTTATAGAGGTGTTTGAACCAATATTAGTAATGGCAGTTTGTAAATTAGTATAGGCATTTGCCCAATCAATTCCATTGTTGGAGCCTGTTGCATTTTGATCTACATAAATTGTTTGGGCATTTAAGCTATAGGAAATAAGTAGGATAGCAAATAGTAATTTTTTCATCATAATTTAATTTTTAGAATTCATAAATTATGGGGTATCTATTAAATATAATCACATTTAATCACAATATTGTTGATAAAAATCATAGAACAAAAAAAAACCACTGCAATTGCAGTGGTTTTCTGTAAATTTATACGATTTGGTGATTTATTTTACCATTTGAAAACTACGTTTTATAAAAGTAGTTAGTTCTTCACCTTTTAAAAGTCCTTGAGATAGTTTTGCTAAATCAAAAGCTTGTTGAATTAATCGTTCTTGTTTTTTCTTTGTTTTGGTATTTAAAATTTCTCCAACCAACTCGTTATTTGTATTAATAATTAAGTTGTACATTTCTGGAAAATTACCCATTCCCATCATTCCGCCACCACCAGTAGCTTGCATTTCTTTCATTCTACGCATAAATTCTGGTTGCGTAATAATAAAAGGGTTTGCGTTAGAATCCATAGCTTCCAATTGAACGGTGTAAGTTTCTTTTGGAATTGCTTCTTCAATAATAGGTTTTAAAGTTTCTTTTTCTTCATCAGAAAGTTTGCTAATAACATCTTCATCTTTTTTAATTAAGTTGTCGATATGATCAGAATCTACTCTTACAAATTGAATATTTTCTTTACTTCCTTCTAATTTTTGAATAAAGTGAGAAACAATTGGAGAGTCTAATAATAAAACTTCGTATCCTTTATCTTTAGCAGCTTCAATATAACTGTGTTGTGCATGTTCATCTGAAGCATATAAAATCACCAACTTATCATCTTTATCTGTTTGTGTTGGTTTAATTTTTTCTTCTAATTCAGAAAAAGTAAAATATTTTTTGTCAACTGTTGGGAACAATGCAAATTTGTCAGATTTTTCGAAGAATTTTTCTTCTGATAGCATTCCGTATTCAATAATAACTTTAATATCGTCCCATTTAGCTTCAAAACCTTCTCTGTCGTTTTTAAATAAGCTCACTAATTTGTCTGCTACTTTACGTGTAATGTAGTTCGATATTTTTTTAACAGCACCATCAGCTTGTAAATAAGATCTAGAAACGTTTAAAGGAATGTCTGGTGAATCAATAACACCGCGTAACATTTGTAAAAAGTCTGGTACAATGCCTTCTACATTATCGGTAACAAATACTTGATTTTGGTATAGTTGAATTCTGTCTTTAGAAGGGTCTATATTTTTTTGAAGTTTTGGAAAATATAAAATACCCGTTAAGTTAAAAGGATAATCTACATTTAAGTGAATATTAAATAAAGGCTCTTCAAATTGCATTGGATACAATTCTTTGTAAAAAGTTTTATAATCTTCATCTTTTAATTCACTAGGAGCTTTTGTCCATGCTGGGTTTGGATTATTTACAATATTATCTACTGTAATTTTTTCTGGCTCTGCACCTTCTTCTGCACCTTCTGGTAAAGGCAACGTTTCTTCTTTTGTTCCAAATTTAATTGGAATAGGCATAAACTTGTTATACTTTGTTAAAAGTTCTGTTATTTTACCATCTTCTAAAAACTCTAAAGAATCGTTGTCAATATGTAAAACAATTTCAGTTCCTCTTTCTGTTCTGTCAGTTTCTTCTAGAGTATATTGTGGACTTCCATCACATTCCCAACGTACAGCTTTTGAATCTTCAGCATATGATTTTGTGAAAATCTCTACACGTTCTGCTACCATAAATGAAGAGTAGAAACCTAAACCAAAATGTCCAATAATTCCTGAATCTTCAACTTTGTCTTTGTATTTTTCTACAAATTCTTCAGCTCCAGAAAAGGCTACTTGGTTGATGTATTTTTTAACTTCTTCACCAGTCATACCAATACCTTGGTCAATAATTCTGATTTCTTTTTTATCCTTATCTACTTTAATTTCAAGAATAGGATTTCCAATATCTCCTTTAATTTCACCTAAAGTTGATAAATGTTTTAATTTTAAAGTTGCATCCGTTGCATTCGAAATTAACTCACGTAAAAATATTTCGTGATCCGAATACAAGAATTTCTTTATAATAGGAAAAATATTTTCAGCCGTTACATTAATATTTCCAGTTGCCATATTTTTTAGTTTTTTTAATTTAATTTAACGAGTAGAACTTGTCAAAAAAAATACCAAACTTTTTTCGGTGACAAACTGACAGTTTATTTATGAATTACGAATTGTTATTCTCTGCACATAGTGAAGAGTTTTTAGGTGTTAATAATCGATTTTTAGGTAAATATGAATTCGAAGACTCACAAATTTTATTTTATAAAATATTAAAATTGATGTGTAAAAAAGCCAACCTAATTTAAGTTGGCATAGGTTTACTATAGTTATACTTTTTAAACTTGGAGTATTCCTAAATTAAATTGTTTTTCAATAGGAGCGTGGTTAGCGGCTTCAATTCCCATACTAATCCATTTTCTGGTGTCTAATGGTTTTATTACTGCGTCTGTCCATAAACGTGCAGCGGCATAATATGGTGAAGTTTGAGCATCATATTTTGCTTGAATAGATGCTAATATTTCTTTTTCTTTTTCTTTAGAAATTACTTCTCCTTGTTTTTTTAATGAAGCTTTTTCTATTTGAAGTAATACTTTTGCAGCTTGTGAACCACCCATAACCGCTAATCTTGCACTTGGCCATGCAACAATTAATCTAGGATCATAGGCTTTACCACACATAGCATAATTTCCTGCGCCATAAGAATTGCCTATAATTACAGTGAATTTTGGGACAACGGAATTACTGACTGCATTTACCATTTTAGCTCCATCTTTTATAATTCCTCCATGTTCACTTTTGCTTCCTACCATAAAACCCGTAACGTCTTGTAGAAAAACAAGAGGAATTTTTTTCTGATTACAGTTTGCTATAAATCGAGTTGCTTTATCTGCGCTATCTGAATAAATTACACCGCCAAATTGCATTTCTTTTTTACCGTTTTTTACAACCTTTCGTTGGTTTGCAATAATTCCAACAGCCCAACCATCAATCCTTGCATATGCACAAACTATGGTTTTACCATAATCTTTTTTATATTCTTCAAATTCAGAGTTGTCGACCAAGCGTTCAATAATACTTCTAACTTCGTATTGATCGGTTCTTAATTTAGGAAGTATTCCGTATATATCTTCTTCATTTTCCAAAGGTTTTCTGGAATCAATTCTATTAAAGCCAGCTTTAGTATAATCTCCAATTTTACCAACAATATTTCTAATTTTAGTTAAAGCATCTTCATCATCTAAAGCTTTATAGTCAGTAACTCCACTAATTTCGCAATGTGTAGTTGCTCCGCCTAAAGTTTCATTATCAACACTTTCACCAATGGCAGCTTTCACCAAATAACTTCCGGCTAAAAAAATACTTCCAGTTTTATCAACTATCATAGCTTCATCACTCATAATAGGTAAGTACGCGCCTCCAGCAACACAACTTCCCATTACGGCAGAAATCTGGGTAATTCCCATGCTACTCATTATAGCATTGTTTCTAAAAATGCGTCCAAAATGTTCTTTGTCAGGAAAAATTTCATCTTGCATTGGCAAATACACGCCAGCACTATCTACTAAATAGATAATAGGCAATTTATTTTCAATGGCTATTTCTTGAGCTCTTAAATTCTTTTTTCCAGTAATAGGGAACCAGGCACCAGCTTTAACTGTGGCATCATTAGCTACAACTATACATTGTTTTTCTTCTATATACCCAATTTTAACAACAACTCCAGCAGAAGGGCAACCACCATGTTCTTTATACATTTCATCACCTGCAAGTGCTCCAATTTCAATACTTTCTGAATTTTTATCAAATAGGAAATCAATACGTTCTCTAGCTGTAAGTTTACCTTTAGCTTTGTGTTTTTCAATTTTCGAATCACCTCCGCCTTTATATACTTTTAAAAGTTTCTTTTTTAAATCTGAAAGTTGAAGCTTATTATAATCTTCGTTTTTATTGAAGTTAATATCCATTGAAGTAATTCGTTTAATTGTTGCTAAAGTACAAAAGTAAATAATCTATATAAAGGTGTAAGTAATTTTAATTTAATAATTGTGTATAGAAAATTAGATTCTGTAAAAATTAAAGAGAATAATTACTTTTAAATAAATTTTAGATAGTTTAAAATTAAACAGTTTAAATTTTATTTAAAATGCTTTTGTAATAAAGTAAATTTCTATGGAAATCAGTTAAATTTTACGATATTTGTATTTCTACAAATTATTCCTAAATAATTAATAACAAAATAAAATGAATAAAAATAAAATATTGGCGTGGGCCACTTTTTTAATGATTGCAATGGGGTTTATTTTAATAGGACTTGGAGCATTTAGATATGATGATATTGCAGGATGGGGATTTGCTACAGTTGGATTTGGGTTTTTCTGTATAGCATGGGTTTTTAATGCATTAAAAGGAAGAGTTTAATAAATTATATTTTAATAAATTATGAGCGACGATAAAAAAGTAATTTTTTCAATGTCTGGAGTTAGTAAAACGTTTCCAAATGCTAACAAACCAGTTTTAAAAAATATTTATTTAAGTTTTTTCTATGGTGCCAAAATTGGTATTTTAGGTTTAAACGGTTCTGGTAAATCAACATTGCTAAAAATAATAGCTGGATTAGACAAAAACTATCAAGGTGATGTTGTTTTTTCTCCAAATTATACAGTTGGTCATTTATCTCAAGAACCACAATTAGATGAAGATAAAACAGTTATTGATATTGTAAAAGAAGGTGTAGCTGAAACTGTTGCTATTTTAGATGAATACAACAAAATAAACGATATGTTTGGTTTGGAAGAGGTGTATTCAGATCCGGATAAAATGGAAAAATTAATGGCACAACAAGCTGAACTTCAGGATAAAATTGATGCTTCAAATGCTTGGGAATTAGATACAAAATTGGAAATTGCCATGGATGCCTTACGTACTCCAGAAGGTGATACTCCAATTAAAAATTTATCTGGAGGTGAAAGAAGAAGAGTAGCGTTGTGTAGATTATTATTACAAGAGCCAGATGTATTATTGTTAGATGAGCCAACAAACCATTTAGATGCAGAATCTGTACATTGGTTAGAGCATCACTTACAACAATATAAAGGAACTGTAATTGCTGTAACCCATGATAGATACTTTTTAGATAACGTTGCAGGTTGGATTTTAGAGTTAGATAGAGGTGAGGGTATTCCTTGGAAAGGTAATTACTCGTCTTGGTTAGAGCAAAAATCGCAACGTTTAGCGCAAGAATCTAAACAAGCATCAAAACGTCAGAAAACATTAGAACGAGAATTGGAATGGGTGAAAATGGCTCCAAAAGGGCGACATGCAAAATCTAAAGCTCGTTTATCTAACTATGATAAATTAATGAATCAAGATCAGAAAAAGTTAGATGAAAAATTAGAAATTTACATTCCAAATGGTCCGCGTTTGGGAACCAATGTTATTGAAGCTTCTGGGGTTTCAAAAGCTTATGGAGATAAATTACTATATGAAAATTTAGAGTTTAACCTTCCGCAGGCAGGAATTGTTGGAATTATTGGACCAAATGGTGCTGGTAAAACAACTATTTTTAGAATGATTATGGGTGAAGAATCTCCAGATAAAGGAGAATTCAAGGTTGGAGAAACTGCTAAAATTGCTTATGTAGATCAAAGCCATTCTAATATTGATCCTGAAAAAACTATTTGGCAAAACTTTTCTGATGAGCAAGAATTAGTAATGATGGGAGGAAAGCAAGTGAATTCAAGAGCTTACTTAAGTCGTTTTAATTTCTCTGGTAGTGAACAGAATAAAAAGGTAAATATGCTTTCTGGTGGTGAACGTAACCGTTTACATTTAGCTATGACTTTGAAAGAAGAAGGAAATGTACTATTATTAGATGAGCCAACAAACGATTTAGATGTAAATACATTACGAGCATTAGAAGAAGGTTTAGGAAATTTTGCAGGATGTGCAGTTGTAATTAGTCACGACCGTTGGTTTTTAGATAGAATTTGTACACATATTTTAGCTTTTGAAGGCGAATCTCAAGTGTATTTCTTTGAAGGTTCTTTCTCTGATTATGAAGAAAATAAGAAAAAACGTTTAGGTGGTGATTTAATGCCAAAACGTATAAAGTATAAAAAATTGATTAGATAATATTTTAATAAAAAAGCCTGCAATTGCAGGCTTTTTTTTGTTGATAATCAATTCTGTAATCATTATGTAGTATATTGAAATCAAAGTACCTGATTATAAGTGTTTTAGATTAGTTCTACTTGGTTACAGTAGTAGTAGTAGGAGTATATAATCCTCCAGTTAAACTGCCAATTAGAAGATTAATAAATGAATGTCTTATATGAACAGTATAATCCTCTGCTCCATCAGCCATTTGTTTTGAGTTAGAAACGCCAACAGGAGCTAATCCTGCAATTACATAATGATTCCATTGAGTAGTTTTATTATTTCCTTGAGCTCCTTCACCCACTACACATGTATAAGTATAGCATGATGATAATAACATTGATGATGCGAATAAAATAGCCATCATTCTAAATAATTTTTTTTTCATAATATTAAGTTTTAATTAAACATCTATATATTTTCTTCTTGATTCATTCTAATTTATATCAACTCTATACCTCAATTAAAAGGTATAAGTAGGTTTATAATTATTACAGTTTTTATAACTTCTTATTTACTTTTTTTACTAATCTTGGTAGCTTTCTGTTTAAATCTTTCAAAACCTTGTCTGAAGCGCTTTGACATAAAGGCAATAATTGAAGAGGTTCCAATGCAATACCACTATAAAAACTAATTTTTTGAGATGACATTCCATATTCAGTTATGCGTAATACCTTTTTTCCTTCTTTATTAAGCAGTACAATATTTACAGTTGCTTTAACACGATAGAATTTCACCAAATTTATTCCGCTATCATTTGTAAATGAATAAGACATATCAACAAACATTATCCCATCAGCTTCATCAAACATGCGCAATAGCTTTATTTCATTGCGATTCTTTTTTTTAAAGGCGCCACCTTCATAAATTCGTTTGTATCCTGGTGGAGTTAAAAAAGTCCACCAAAATTTATTTTCAGACATATGTCTGTTTTCTCTGTTTGGGCTTTCAAATGAAATATATTCTGGGTTTTGTAACACTGATTCCTCTGGCAATAACTCAAATGGAAATTTTGACATATAGCTAGAATAAAAAGTCTTGTGAAATTTATTTAAGGTTGGTTGTAGATCGAATAAAGAATCCTGCCTTATTTTTTTAATGTCTGTTATTAGGCCAAAAAGCCCTTTTACTTCAGAACAATCAATATCTTTATTAACCGAAAAAGAAACTAATGCTACTTTCTTATTAGCACTAACGGGTTGAGCACTTGATGGCAAATTGTGTAACAGAAATATTGTTAAAAAAGATAAGATTAAAATTTTATTAGTATACATGATACAATTATTTAGAAATTATTTAACCTCCACAACTATTGTTTTTGAATCGATTGTTGAATCTGGAGTCCAAGACTGATTATATTCCATCTTAATAGTATCTAATCCTTTTTTAACACCTTTAAATATCCATATTTCTTTTCCGCCACTACCTGATAATTCAGGATTATCAATAATATAACTCTTGTCAGTATTCTCAACAATGTCTATTTTATTACTATTTGTCCATTCCCAACTATATCCAGTTGTGTGATTTGCTATCAATTCAACATTAAACTCTTCATCTATTGAAATAGCATAATCTGTATTGACGTTTTCATTTTCGGTTGTATCATCCTTCTCGCAACTTGAGAAAAAGGTTAACAACAATATCAAAGCAAAAAATGATGATTTCATTTTATATATTTTTTAAGTTATTATTATTTTTACTGTAATTTTACTATTATTAATTTTTATAGATTTTCAATTAAGCTTAAGAAATTAATAGATTTTATTAATTGAGAAACATTTGATAGAATATTAGTCCTGATAAGTAACTTGTAATTCCATTGTAATTCCATCACCTGATATAATTATTGGATTAGATCTTCCATTTACTGTGCTAAATGGGGCAACTGAAACTTGTCCCATTAAATCATCTTCTGTAGCTCCATCTTCATCATACAACCTAAATAAGTGTTTTATTTTAGGTTCTGTTATTACTAAATTACTTATTGAGAAACTATAGTTTTCACCTGTAGATACATTCTCAATAGCTTCATTAACAAGATCTAAAATAGTAGTACTTTCATATTTTATAACAGGGTAAATATCTGGTCTTATACAATTTAAACCTACACAAATATCCCATGTTGAAATTCCATCGTTACTAGGCCAATTTGTGACTGTAATTTTTTGTATAGTAACACTACTTGGTGCTTGGGTATTTGTGAAATCATCATCACCATTACCACAACATGCAGTAAACATAAAAGCAATAAACACATATAGGGCGATTAATAAACTTATTAATTGATTATTAGTTTTTGTTTTCATAACATTATGTTTTATACATATATATTCAGTTTATACTTTTCTATATTAAGGTATTACTTATATGTATAGTTAAAAAATGTAAGGGGTAAACACAGTTATAAATGTGGTAAATAGTAAAATAAAAGGTATAGTTGCCAAATATTCAACTTGAGTGGTACTCGCCACAAATGGTTTATAAAGCGTCTTTTACTTTATAAAAATACTGTCGAGAAACAGGTATTGGCTCCAAAAATTCTTTTAGAAAAAGTTCATGGTGATTGCAATTGCCATTAAGTTTTTCTATGTAATCGGAATTAACAATATATCTTCTGTGGCAGCGTACAAAATTTTGGTAAGCTTTTAATTGTAATCTAATATTTTTTAGTGTATTTCGTAAAAGTTTCTTTTTAATTATTTCACCTTCTTTGTAATGTATTTCTATATAGTTATCGGCAGAATTTATTAAAAGAATATCTGTAATTAAAAGGCTTATTTTTTCATTATTATTAATAGAATTGAAATCTATAATAATATTATTATGCTCTTTGTTAAACTTATTAACTTGTTTTTGGCATTTATTTTTTTCTAAAAGTAGTGATGCATTTTGTAATAGCAATTCCATTTTTCTATCATAAAACATCAAAATAAGAGGAGGAACAAGACAAATTAAGGCAACTTTAAATACAAGAAAAGTAGTTAAATATACTGATCCAGGGTACATAAGATATATAGAGAATAATCCAGAGCTTAAAAGCCATATTATAAAACCTTTATTATATGAAGATAGTATAGGTCTCTTTATGTTATGAGCAAGATTATAAATCAAACCAGGATACAAAATCCGGACAACTAAAATTGTAAAAAAAATAATTATTCCAAAACCGATAATAAATAAAATTCTATTATCATAATTAATATGGTCTAGCGGAAAAGGTTTAAAAATTAGAACAAAAAAAGCTACGCTACTACTAATGGCTAGAAAAAGGCCTAGTGAATTATTTAATAGATCGAGTATGTTATCCAGTCTTTTATTCATTAATTAATTTTGGTAGCTTTTGCATTTGATAAATAAAAATTAAGCGTTTTTATATCTTTTTCAAAATCTTTTATTCGTAGAGTAGTTTTTACTATTCCTTCATTTCTAATTTTATTGTTAATTATTAGAGCGTATTGTAAGGGTTTATCTGAACCATCTTCAAAAGAAAATGAAAATTGAGATAAATCTTGATGGAATTTTAAAGTTCTATTAAATTGTTTAACAGTTTTTATGGTTCTTTTTGGAGTGAAGAATATTTCCATTTCAAGGCTTGGTCCTCCATATTTACCCCATTTAAATCCCATAATTTCAGCTCCTGAAATAGTATAATAATCTCCATCAGGATCTGTTTTTTTAGTTTGGTATGTAATTGTTCTTTTTTCTGCTATTTTTTTTACTTTTTCTGCGCATGCTGTTTTTATTGGTTCAATACTGTTTTCTATGTTTTTAATATCAACAGCAATCTTTTGATAATTAGTTTCATTAGCAACTTTCTGAAGTTCCTTTATTTTAGTTTCTTTAGCTTCAATTTTTAATAAAGCTTCATGTACTAATATTATTATTTGTCTTTTTTCTTCTATTCCGCTCCAATTAGCCATACACGGAGCAATTTTAACAAACGATCTAAACTCACCAGCTTCACTTCCTGTATAAGGAGATCCATCTTCTTTCCATAATTTACGAATCATATTTAACTTATTAGAATTCAACCGTATAGATGGATCTGTTAATACAGAGCCTCCTACAACATGTTCTTTTAAAATGGCTTCAATAATTTTAGGTTCATTAGCCAAAATAATATCATTTTTAGGTAGGTTTTCAATACAGTCATCTTGTTGATTCAAACATTTTTCAGCTTCATCATCATTAATTATTTTTGTATCGTAGAGTTCTCCGCAATCTGGCCAAGGGAAATAATAATAATTTGGATTTATAATAGTTACTTTCTTTTTAAAAGTGATTGTCTTTTCATCAATTATTTGTTTTACTTCTATGTAGTTATTATCTGATTTAGTTTCTTTTGCTCTATAAATAGCTCCACTATATTCTTCTTTGTAATTTTCATCACCTTTTTTTATATAAGAATATAAATCTAAATTATCTGATAGACTATTCCATTCTATTTGTGTTTCAGAATAATTTGATTTTGCATAAAGTGTAAGCTTTTCATCGCCAAACTCTCCAAAACTCCCAGCATTTATGGTTGCTAATCCGGTAATAATCAATTCTCCTTCAGGAAATAAAGTGTTGTATAAGTTTGTTGAGCCTTCTACAACGTAGTTCATTCCATCAATTAGCGTTCCTATATTTGCTACAGTTTGTAATGGATTGTTGAATGGAATTAAACCAAAAACTTTGTCTATAACAACTAATTCATCATAATAAAAAGCTTCTTCATCACTTAAGCGTTGCATTACATCTAATAATAAAGCTGTGCATGGCACTAATGCGCCTACTACTGTTGTTAAACTAGCAGCACACGTAACTGCTTTTATGGCTGTTGCGGCATAACCTAATGCTGTTGAAATTGGTTCTGACACTTCTGTTTGATGGTTTATTTCAAATATTGAAGGTCCGTTTTGAGTTTTATTAGCATGAAGTGTAGTTGAAAATGTTTCAAAATTATCTAATAATGTTGTTGAAGTTTTTATTAAATCTCCATTGGTTTTATAAATTGATATTTCTGCTTCAGTATTATTTAAAGCTTTAATATTTAAGATAAATTGATTGGTAATAATTGATTTAGGATATCCTTTTTCATCAAATAGCATTGTTGTTTTTTCACTATCTGCAGTTTGTTGAAATACTAATGAATTTAGAGATGTATTGTTATTGTTTAAACCGATACCTAGAATATTTCCATTTTTATGAAATGAAAGAAGTTGTAAATCGTTATTTTTAGTTTTTGAAATAGCAAAATCTTTATAAACTCCTTTATGGTTATCTGTTGTTGTATTATTTTTTGTAGCTATATTATTATGTGAATAATTTTTATCTGCTAGAAGTTTTAAAATATGTTGTTTTATAGGTAGAAGTAGTTTTGAAGTTTGTTTTTTTGAAATAGGAAGTAGATTATCAACCCAAGTAGATTTAGATAAATATTGTCTATCTACAATAGAAATTGTAAGTATAGAATTACTGTAGGTTATTTTATATTTAGCTCTATTTTTGGCAAGCATTGTAGCATAGTGGAAAAAATTGGTTTTTCCTTCTCCTAGTTGCTTGTTAATAAAAGGATATTTAAGATTCAAATCTTTAAATGTTTTATAAACTATTGTCCAAACTTCATTTTCAGGAATATTTTCAACAGTTATAGATTTATTGGTTTGAGCATATGTACTTATTGATATAAAAAGTAAAATAAGTGCAATAATAGTAGTATTAACTGTTCTCATAATCTTAAATATTTATATATTGAGTTAAGCCAAAAAAATCCCGCATTTGCGGGATTTTTTACTCAAATAGTTGTTAGTTCATAGAAAAAACCATAAACCACTTTCCATCTACTTTTTTTAATTTTGCGTTTTCTTTGTTTGTATTACCATTGCCATATTCAATAGTGTATTTTACTCTTGCACTTAACCCATCTTCAGCTATTTTTTCTTCATCGATAGTAATTTTTTTAACGCCATCTTTTTTTTCATTTTCGGTATTTCCCATTCCTAATAAACCTTCAATTTTTTTAGCTTCATCTTCAGAAAGTTTTTCACCGTTATCCTTAACATATAGTTCAGAAACAGCTTTAAAATCTTTTGCTTTCATAAGCTTAAAAGATTTTTGTACAACATCTCCAGGTGTTGAACCTCCAGAACAGGCTACAAATGTTAGTGCTGATACAGCTAAAATTAGAATAGTTAAAATTTTAAAATTTTTCATAATGTTTATTATTTTGATTATTAATTGATATTTACTTTTTTAAATGGGAATTTGGTAAATTCAGAAGGAAAAATAATTTGATGTTTTCCTACTAAAAAATTTAACTCTTTAGTTTTTAAATCTAATTGAATATTTGCTTTTTTATAAGTTTTTAAAATAAGTTCAGTACAATACATTTCATTGTTTGTATCTAGATTGTAGTGATTATCAAAAATTATTTTTTTATTGAAAAAATTGAGTGCTTCTGAAGTAATTAGATGTTGTTTTTCGGGAGATAGGTTACTTCTATAAATAGCATATTTTGATGCGTTTTTAGGTTTTAAAAACTCTTGTATGGTCTCTTTTTTTAATACATGGTTTTTATGAGGAACGGCATGTATAACAAAAGGCTTTGTATTTTCAAATACTATTAATCCAATATGGGTAAATTCTGCATTTTTATCGGCTGTATATACAGCGAAACTTTCAGTAGATTTTCCACAGCGTAAGATTAAATCGCCATTTTTAAGATTTGAAGTATTAAATGTTATTGAATTTGTAGGCTTAAAATAGAATAATGAATAAGCTACAATAAATAATATTGCAATTAAAAATGTACTAATAAGTAAAAATTTCTTAACCATAGCTTAAAAATAGTTTTAGCATGATTAATGTAGTAAGTAGTTAGCAAGATTAAAGTTAGATATTATTTATGATGTTACGGTTACCAAATCGTAAAATTAATGTTTAAATCGTAAAATTAAATCCAAAAACAATCAATAAAATCAGTTAGCATATGGAAAAGTAAGCCAATAGCTACAATTCTGGTTTTATTAAAGAAAATTAATACTGTGTAAAATCCAATTGCGATATAAGAATGTAGAGGATGAAAATTTATACTACACCTATTAGCATCAAACAAAGGTGTTGCTATTAAATGGTCTAAATCTACTAACATTGTTGCCATAAATATTAACCAAACTATTTTCCAATTCTTTCTAAAAAATAGGTAAGCAATAATACCAGGAACTAAAAAATGCATTCCATAATGAATAATAAATCGTAGAATTTCCACTAATTAATTTTTAATGTCTGATTTTCTAAATAATTTAAAGCATTTGGACCTTCCATAAAAATTAAGTCTAGCATGCTTAAATTTGGTATAAATCCATGTGAAGTTTCAAATACTTGAATATAACGTTCAAAATTGAATTGAGTTTTAGTTTTTGCAATTGCTAAATTTCTAAAATCGTTTTCAATTTTTTCAGTTTCAAATGCAGTAGAAAAATTAAAAGGAATTTCTAATTGCAATGCTTCCATAATAAATAGGTGAGAAGCAATATTTAAGTCGATTAAAAATTCATGTTTTTTTTCAATAATTGGAAGTAAATCATCTATATAAAACTCAAAAAATGGAGAAGAGCTATATGCAGATTGTAATGCTTTTAAATGTAGTTTATTCCAATTTTCTTTATAATCAATTTTTACATCTTTGGTTTTTTGCTTACTTCCTTTGGTATGTTGAATAGGAATATTTAAGCTTTGTTTTCCATTTGCAGTATAGATGTAACAACGATTTCTATACGTTTGTTTTTGAAAATTGTCTTCAACTTCAAATGTAAAATGGTTGCTTTTTATTAACTCAACATATTGAGCAATAGGTGGGAAATATGTTGGATGAAAAAGCATTTATTAAGCTTCTTTCTTTTTACGTTTTCTATAACTACTATATCCAAACCAAAGTGCTAAGGCACCTAAAAAGTGATACAAATACGAGACAGGTTCTCCATCTCCATGTACGGTAGTAAATACTCTTTCCCAGCGAATTTTATTTTGAATTCCTTCGGCATTACTATCCCAACTCATCCAAATAAACACGGGTTTTCCAACTACATGATCAAATGGAACATAGCCCCAAAAACGTGCATCTTCAGAGTTTTGTCTATTATCTCCCATTAACCAATAATAGTTTTGTTTAAACGTGTACGTTGTGGCTAACTCACCATTAATATAAATTTCGTTTCCATTAACCATTAAATTATTATGCTCGTAATCTTCAATAATTCTTTTATAAAAAGGTAATGTTTGAGAATTAATTTCAACTGTTTTTCCTTCTTCAGGTATGTAAATAGGACCATAGTTATCTTCACTCCAAGCATATTCTGTAGAGTGAGGGAAAACTCTTTTATCGTAATTACCTTTAGGTTTTAATTGTTTTTCTACACTTTTAATCATTGGGTTTTTACGCAGTTTTTGAGCTAATTCATCTGTTAAATTTAGAATGTAGTAGTCTCCCATATTTCCACCTTCGGTAATATTAAAGCGTTTAAAAAAGCTTCCAGATAATTGCCCATTTGCAACAACCTTATGCATGTATTGAGGTTTAGCTCTATCTGGTAGAACTGTTTGTTTTCCATTTATAAATATGTAACCATCTTTAATTTCTAATGAATCTCCAGGTACACCAACACAACGTTTTACATAGTTCGATTTTTTGTCTATTGGTTTATATTTATGAATTCCAGATTTGTCGAAAAACTTTTGAACTGTATCAACTGGCCAACTAAAAACTACAATTTCATTTCGTTTAATATCTTGTAAACCAGGTAATCTAAAATATGGAAGTTGTAGTTTATTTTTCCATGAAGTTTCTTTTTTACTTACATCATCATCAAACAAATACGATTTTATTTTTAGCAACGGAATGGTGTCATGTACCATTGGCGCAGCAACTGTTGTCATTGGTGTTCTTGCTCCATAATGGAATTTACTTACAAAAAGAAAATCACCAACTAATAACGATTTTTCTAACGATGAAGTAGGTATAGTGTAAGGTTGCATAAAATAAGTGTGAACTAGAGTAGCTGCAATAATTGCAAAAACAATAGAACTTACCCATTCACCTAATTCAGTTCTAGATTTTAAGCTCCTATCTTCAACATATTTAACGTCTTCAATATAATTTAAATAAAAATTATAAAACCCTAAAGATAAAACTGCTAAAAACGAACTTGCTGTTGAATATTTACCAAAACTACGAACCGTTTCAACCCAAACTACGGGGAACATTAACAAATTAATAATTGGAATAAATAATAGAATTATCCACCAAGATGGTCGTTTTATTATTTTCATTAATACAATTGCGTTGTAAATAGGTACTAATGCTTCCCAAGCTTTTCTTCCTGCTTTTACATATAATTTCCAAGTTCCTAAAAAGTGAATTACTTGTACTATTAGAAATAAAATTAACCAACCTGTCATTGTCATAAATTAATGTTTTTATTTATTCAAGACCTAAAACGTCTTTCATTGTAAATATTCCTGTTTTGTCTACCAACCATTCAGCTGCAACTACTGCACCTAAAGCAAAGCCTTGTCTGTTATGTGCTGTATGTTTAATATCTATACTATCAACTTCAGACTCATATTTTACAGAATGCGTTCCTGGAACTTCAGGAATTCTTTTTGCTACTATAGGTAGCTCATTTTCAGATGTTGTTACATCTAAAGCCCATTTATTTTTTGAAGTATGTTTTATAATATCTTCAGCTAACGTAATTGCCGTTCCGCTTGGTGCGTCTAATTTTTTAGTATGATGAATTTCTTCCATTGAGATATTATATTGGTCTAAATTTTTCATCATTTTAGCCAAATAATCATTCAATTCAAAAAAGATGTTTACACCTAAACTAAAGTTTGAAGCATATATAAAAGCGCCTTTATTTTTGTTGCAGATATCAATAGCTTCATCAAATTTATCTAACCATCCTGTTGTTCCACAAACTACAGGCACCTTGTTTTTAAAACAATTTGTAATATTATTAAAAGCAACCGTTGGAATACTAAAGTCAATAGCTACATCAGCATCTGAAATGTTATAATCACCAGTGTTTTCGTCAACTTTTAATACTATTTTGTGTCCGCGTTGTAAAGCAATTTGTTCAATTGTTTTACCCATTCTACCATATCCTAAAAGGGCAATTTTCATAAGTTAAAAATTGAAATTTATAGATGCTCCAACTACTTGTTTGTTGGAGAAATCATTATTAATTATTGTGGGTTTAAAAGATATATTATCGTCTACATTGTGTTGTAATAAATGTGCGTTAGTACTAGCTTCTAAAATTTGTAAAACATACAAACCAACAGTAACTAGCAGCGATAAATCTCTATCTTCTTTATAGCTTTTTTGAGCTGAAATTAAAGCATCTTCAGAAAGTAAGATATGATCACCAACTCCATCAAATTCATGAGGTTTATCATCTTGCATTAATTTAAAAGCTGTTCTAGCTCGTTTAAAATTTGTGTTATTTCTACTGTATAAGTAAACTCCTGAACCTAGTGCTCCGTATATTATTGGGATTTTCCAATATTTTTTATTGTACGCCTGACCTAAACCAGGTAAAATAGCAGAATAAAATGCAGCTTTTGAAGGTGATAATGGGTTAAAATCATCAGTTATAAAAACGGTATCTTTCACTTTAATAGTTACATCCTCATTTTTTTGAGCGTAGCTATTAAAAATTCCAATAGTTAAAAGAACTATGTAAAATATGACTTGTTTTTTAATCAATGTTTTTTTCTAATAATTTTTTAATTCTATTGAAGTCTTCTTCAGAGTGAAAAGGAATCATAATTTTTCCTTTATCTGAACCTGAAAGTTTAACGTCAATTTTATGCCCAAAGTATTCACTAAATGTTTTTAACCCTTTATTAACAAATTTAGGGATATCTGTTTTTGATTTTGTTGAAGTTTTTACTTCAGGAGTAGCTCCTTTTAGAGTTTTTACTAATTGTTCTGTTTGACGAACAGATAGTTTATCTTGAAGTATTTTTTCATAAATATTTAATTGATCTTCAGAGTTTTCAACGTTAATTAAGGCTCTACCGTGTCCCATAGATAAAAAACCATCACGCATTCCAGTTTGTATAATTGGATCTAATTTTAATAAACGTAAGTAGTTTGTTATAGTAGATCTTTTTTTACCAACTCGCTGACTCATTTCTTCTTGTGTTAAGTCAATTTCATCAATTAAGCGTTGGTATGAAAGTGCAACTTCTATAGGATCTAAATCTTTACGTTGAATATTTTCAACCAAAGCCATTTCCAGCATTTCTTGGTCATTAGCAATTCTAATGTATGCAGGAATTGTTGTACTTCCAATTAATTTTGAAGCTCTAAATCTTCGTTCTCCAGAAACTAATTGAAATTTATTACCTTCTAATTTTCTAACAGTAATTGGTTGAATAACACCAAGTTCTTTAATTGAACTGGCTAATTCACGTAAGGCTTCTTCGTTAAAATAACTTCTTGGTTGAAATGGGTTTACGTCAATAGCATTAATTTCTATTTCTACAATACTTCCTACTACTTTATCAGCATTTTTATCTTGTGCTGAATTTATATCAGCGTTAGATTCTTTTAATAAAGCTGACAATCCTCTACCTAAAGCTTGTTTTTTTGTTGCCTTTGCCATACGTTATTGTTTTTTTAATATTTCGTGGGCTAAATTAATATAATTAACCGCACCACGACTTGTAGCATCATATGCAATTATACTTTCACCATAACTTGGAGCTTCACTTAATCTAACATTACGTTGAATTATAGTTTTAAAAACCATATCACTAAAATGTTTTTTTACTTCTTCAACTACTTGGTTAGACAATCTTAAGCGAGAATCGTACATGGTAAGTAGTAACCCTTCTATATCTAAATCTGGATTATGTATTTTTTGAACACTTTTTATAGTGTTTAATAATTTACCTAAACCTTCTAAAGCAAAATATTCACATTGAATAGGTATAATTACTGAATCTGCAGCTACTAAAGCATTTAGAGTTATTAGACCTAAAGATGGTGCACAATCTATTAAAATATAATCGTAATCATCTTTAATTTCTTGAAGTGATTGTTTTAACATATATTCTCTATGATCTTTATCAACCAATTCAATTTCAATAGCAACTAAATCTATATGAGCTGGAATTACAGAAACGTTTGGAGAATTAGATGAAACAATAGCATCTTTTGCAGAAATTGCATGTTC
This sequence comes from Lutibacter sp. TH_r2, assembly GCF_033101135.1. Lineage (NCBI taxonomy): Bacteria > Pseudomonadati > Bacteroidota > Flavobacteriia > Flavobacteriales > Flavobacteriaceae > Lutibacter > Lutibacter sp. TH_r2. The sequence goes on along the minus strand of NZ_JAWMPV010000001.1, from coordinate 38,248 downwards.
TAATAAGTGGTATGTACCACCTTCAACTTCTTCAACATTAATACCTAGACCAGAAGACGCATTTGCTTGTGGATCAGCATCAATCAATAATACTTTTTTCTCAAGCACACCTAATGATGCTGCTAAATTAACAGTTGTTGTTGTTTTACCAACTCCACCTTTTTGGTTGGCTATTGCAATAATTTTACCCATAAAAATGTTAGAATTATTAAGTGCTGTAAAAATACAATTATTTATGGTTTATAAAAGAAGATATTGTTAACAAACACCTAAAAAATAAAAGAGGTTGAATTTCAACCTCTTTTATTATAAAAATTATTTTTTAGCTGGAATATTTTCTAATGTAGTTAATAGAAATTTCCAGAATTTTTTGGCAGATTTTATGTTAGCTCTTTCATCTGGTGAATGTGCTCCTTGTATGGTTGGTCCAAACGAAATCATATCCATTTCTGGGTAGTTTGTTCCTAATATTCCACATTCTAAACCAGCATGACAAGCAACTACGTGAGGTTTGCTGTTAAACAACTCTTCGTAAGTTTTAGTCATTGTTTTTAAAATTGGAGAATCTACGTTAGGTTTCCATCCAGGGTAAGAACCAGATAAATTAACAGCATAACCAGCTAATTCAAAAGTAGATTTTAAAGAGTTTGCTAAATCAACTTTAGAAGATTCTACAGATGAACGTGTTAAGCACATAATTTCAATTTTTTCATCTTTAACTAAAACTCTTGCTACGTTGTTTGATGTTTCTACAAGGTTTTCCATATCTGGACTCATAGTATAAACGCCATTGTATGCTGAATAAACGGTATTTAATAAAGTAATTTGGCTAATAGTAGTCATTACTTTTTTAATATCATCAATTCTTTCGTAAGAGATTTCTAAATTAGGTTCTGTTGTTTTAAATTCTTTTTGAATTTCTTTTGCAATTTTTTTAAAAGTTCTTTCAAATAGCGTTTTGTTAGAATTGTAAACAGTTACTTTTGAAAAACTCTCACGAGGTATAGCATTACGTAAACCACCTCCATTAATTTCTGAAATGCGAATGTATTCTTGATTTGCATATAAAATACGGTTCATTATTTTATTTGCATTTCCAAGACCTTTATCAATATCCATTCCTGAATGTCCTCCATTTAGCCCTGTTACAGCTATTTTTAAAGAAACACTGTTTGAAGGAGCATTTACTTCGTTGTACGAGTTTAATGCAGAAACATCAACACCACCAGCGCAACCTATATCAATCTCGTCATCTTCTTCGGTATCTAAATTTAGTAAAATTTCCCCATCTAAATAACCAGCTTGTAACCCCATAGCTCCAGTCATTCCAGTTTCTTCGTCAATAGTAAATAAAGCTTCAATAGCTGGGTGTTTAATTTCAGAAGATGCTAAAACACTCATAATAGCGGCAACTCCTAAACCATTGTCAGCACCTAAAGTTGTTCCGTCAGCTTTTACCCAATCACCATCAATTACCATTTTAATTCCTTCAGTGTCAAAATCAAAATTTGTATCTGAATTTTTTTGATGAACCATATCTAAATGCGATTGCATTACAACCGTTTTTAAATTTTCCATTCCTTTGGATGCTGGTTTTTTAATAATTACATTTCCAACAGGATCTACTACTGTTTTAAGGTTTAATTTGTTTCCAAAATCAACCATAAACTGTATAACCTTTTCTTCTTTTTTTGAACCTCTTGGTACCGCATTTAAATCAGCAAAATTGTTCCAAAGTTCTTTTGGTTCAAGATTTCTTACTTCTTTACTCATATTTAATTATTTTATTAGGTGTTTTATTTAATATCTATAATAACTTCATTTAGTTGTTTTCTCACTTTTTTTTGTCCGTTCATTAAATCATCTTCAGCTCTGTAACCTACTGGTAACATTAAAATAGATTGTAAATTTAATTCTTTTAAATTTAGAATTTCATCAATTTTACTAGGTATAAAACCTTCCATTGGGCAATTGTCAATTTGTTCAACTGCACAAACGGTTATTAAATTTCCAAGTGCAATATACGCTTGGTATTTTGCAGAAAGCTGACGTTTTTCTAATCCCCAACTTTTATACATTTCAAGTAGTTGTTTTCTAAAAGCACCAACTGTATCTTCTGAAATATTTCTGGTTTTTTTTTCTAAATCAAAATATGTATTAATGTCTTCAGAAGTTGTATCGTTTTCAATACAAATTACTAACAAGTGAGAGCAATCTGCAACCTGACGTTGGTTAAAAGAAGGTTCTACAAATTTTTCTTGAAGTTTTTTATTCTCAATTACTACAAGTTTAATTGGTTGTAATCCAAAGGAAGTTGCTGTTAAATTGAAAGCTTTTTTTAAAATATCAATTTGTTGTGAAGTTAGTTTTTTTGAAGCATCAAATTTTTTTGTTGCATATCGCCATTCTAAACTACTTATTATATTCATACTATAAAATTTCTATCACAAAAATACTTTAAAAAAGTAGAAATATACGTACGTTTTTAATTCAATTTTTATAATTAAAAGTTAATTTTTACATTTATAAAAAACTGTGCTATGAGAGAAGATTTTCTTCATTTTATATGGAAATTGCAATTATTTTCAAAAGTTGATTTAATTTCTACTAGAAATGAATCTATTGAAATTGTGAAACAAGGACTTTTAAATTTTAATTCTGGGCCTGATTTTTTAAATGCAAAAGTTAGAATAAATGGACAACTATGGGCTGGAAATGTAGAGATTCATTTAAAAGCTTCGGATTGGTATGTGCATCAACACGAAAAAGATTTAAATTATAATACTGTGATTTTACATGTGGTTTGGGATAATGATATTGAGGTTTTTAATAAGTATAATGAAGCAATACCAACAATTGAACTAAAAAGTTATATTTCAAAAGATTTGTTGAGTAACTATAAATCACATTTTAATTCACCTAAAAAATGGATAAACTGTGAAAATAACATTAGTACCATTTCTAAATTTAAACTTTCACATTTTTTTGAGCAATTGTATTTTAATCGTTTAGAGCAAAAATCGATTTTAATTGAAAGTGAGTTGCTAAAAACAAATAAGGATTGGGAAGCTATTTTATTTAGATTATTATTGAAAAATTTTGGATTAAAAGTAAATGGCGAGGCTTTTTTAAATTTGGGAAATTCTATAAATTTTTCTGTTATTAGAAAAGTTAGTCAAAATCCATTTCAAATGGAAGCTTTATTATTTGGACAAGCAGGTATATTAGAAGAAACAAAAGAATCGGTTTATTTTGAAAAACTTCAAAAAGAATACAAATATTTGCAATCAAAATTTAAATTAAAGCCTTTAAATAATGGTCAAATTCAGTTTTTTAGATTGCGACCAAATAATTTTCCAACTATTAGATTGTCTCAAATTGCACAATTATATTTTAAATATAAGAATTTATTTTCTAAAATTATGGAGATGAATTCTCTTCAGAATTATTACGAATTGTTTAAAATTGAAACATCAGAATTTTGGGAAACACATTATACTTTTGAGAAAGAATCTAAAAAACGAGTTAAAAAATTATCAGAAGCGTTTATTGATTTACTGTTAATAAACACAATTATTCCTATAAAGTTTAAATATTATATTCAACAAGGTACATCTATCGATTCAATTTTAGATTTAATTCAAGAAATAAAGCCAGAAAAAAACACCATAATATCAAAATTTAATGAATTAAAAATAGCATCTGATTCCGCATTTGAAACACAAGCATTATTACAATTAAAAAATGAATATTGTAATAAATTAAAATGTTTAGATTGTACAATAGGTAAGGATTTGCTTACTCGTTAATTTGTTTTTCAGGATACCATTTACGCAATCGAACGTCAATTTCAACGTTTTTTAAATTTACTAATTCTTTAAATTTAGCAACGTCACTAAAACCATTTTTTCCTCTATAATGAAAAGGATATACAATTTTTGGTTGAAATTCTAATACAGCATCAGCCGCCTGATTTATATCCATAGTGTAAGGTAAATTCATACAAACAAAAGCAATATCTATATTTTGTAACGTTCGCATTTCAAAAATATCTTCAGTATCTCCAGAAATATAAATACGTTTATTGTCAATATTTAAAATATATCCATTTCCTCGTCCTTTTGGATGTCTAGAAGTAATAGTTTCGGGTAAATTATACATGGCAACTGCTTGAATAAAAAAATCTAATCTGTGAATGCCTTGACCGTTATTAAGAATTGTAGTTTTATTAAGATATTTTTCAGGTAATTGCATTGAAACTTCCAGCGGAACAATAAACAGTGTTTTTGAAGTATCAATAGTTTCTAAAGTTTTTAAATCTAAATGATCACCGTGAATATCTGTAATTAATATAATATCTGGTGAAGGTTGATTTTTATATAAATTTGCTCCTCCGTAAGGATCAATATATATGGTTTTTGAATTATAGGTTAAAATGATACTAGAATGAAGTATAGGCTGAATTTCAATAGTACCATTTTGAGTTTTAACAATATCTTTTTCAGCAATTTGTGACCATGAGTTAATTGATATTAAACCAATTAACACTAAAAATATTTTTTTTAAATTCATTTTAAAATAAGGTGTTAATGTATAGATGTTATTAATCTATAACCAATAACGTGCCAAAAATAGGATTTTAAAATTTAATTAAAATAATCTTTAACCCAAGCAACTTTTTGATTTTCAGTTAATGTTTCAGAGTTAAAAGTACCTTTGAGTTTTTTAGAAAGTAAAATGTTATTGTTTATTTCTCTCTCTAATAGTTTTTTCATTTTTGAAGGTCCAAAAAGCACAATATTGTCAACAGTACCAATTTCTTTTAGTAAATGTTTAAAAAAATTATTTGTTTGTAATATTTTCTTATTCTCTCTGTTTTTCTCATAAGTTAAATACTGACCTCCAAATCTTCCAAACTTTTTACCTTCTCCTTCAACTCTTTCGCGAGTTTCAATGTTTGATTTAATTTTTTTTAGAGAATGCCCGTTGTTTGACAGTTTAATAATAATTGCTTGTTTAGTATCAATCCAAATTCCAATATTTTTTTTCATAATTGTGAAGTTTTTTAATGATGAAATTATTGGGGTATACATTTGTTTGGAATGTATAGTATAAATTTACGAAAAAATATAATTGATTTCTAGTTGATTATGAATTTTTAGATAAATTTATGATTCTATAAAAAAAAAGCCTTCATTAATAATGAAGGCTTTCTATTTTAAAAATATTTCTATTTACTAGAAACAATATTTATTTTCAGCTATTAATTTATCAGCAATAATTTTTCTTAATTTAATAGGATTTGGGTTGTTAGAGTATTTAGTAAAACGCTTTAATCCCATTAACATCATGCGTTGTTCATCGCCTTCTGCAAAATATAAAATGGCTTCTTTTCCAAAACTATTTGAAGTTTCAACTGCATTAAATAAATTTAATTTAGCCATTGCAATTTGTACTTCAGCTTCTTTTTCAGAAGTAGATTTGGCTAGTTTTTCAGCTTTTAAAATGGCAGATTCGGCCATATAAACTTCAATCATTATTTCTGCCGCAGCTAAAATTAGTTGTTGATGCTTTTCTAATTCCATACCAAAAGTTTGAACGGCTTTACCAGCTACCATTAAAAATGCTTTTTTCAATTTGGCAACCATTTCTTTTTCTTCAGAAAGTACTTCAGAATAATCAGGAGTGTCGAATGATGGTATTCCCATTAAACTATTTCCAACTTCTGTAGCAGGTGTAATTACATCAATTTCACCTTTCATTGCTTTTTTAAGCAACATTCCAACAGTTAAAAGTCTATTTATTTCATTAGTTCCTTCATAAATTCTTGTAATTCTAGCATCTCTCCAACCACTTTCCATTGGTGTATCTTTTGAGAATCCCATTCCTCCAAAAATTTGAATACCTTCATCAGAAACAAATTGTGAAACTTCTGAAGCGTATACTTTTATAATGGCACATTCAATAGCATATTCTTGGAAAGCTGCTAATTCGGCATCTTGGTGCGATTTCCCTTCAGCTAAACCTGCATCAATCATATTTTGAATATCTTTAGCAGCTCTATAGCAAGCTGCATCTATGGTAAATGTTTTAGCACACATTTCACCATATTTTTTTTGAATAGCACCAAAATTAGAAATTGCTGTATTAAATTGTTTACGTTCATTTCCATACTGAACGGCAAGTGAAATAATTCTTCTGCTTGCATCTAAACAAGCCGCACCTAGTTTAATACGACCAACATTTAAAGAATTCATTGCTATTTTAAAACCTTTTGCTCTTTCTGAAAGCATATTTTCTACAGGAATCAAAGTATCGTTAAAAAATACTTGTCGAGTAGAAGAGGAGGTAATACCTAACTTATGTTCTTCTTCACCTAAAGTAACTCCGTTTGGGTTTTCTTTATCGAATTCTAGTATAAAAGCAGTGATTTTTTTGTCGTCTTCAATACGAGCAAATACAATAAATATTTCGGCAAAACCTGCGTTTGAAATCCACATTTTTTGTCCGTTAATTTTATAGTGTTTTCCGTCTGCCGTTAATTCAGCAGTTGTTTTACCAGAATTTGCATCACTACCAGCACCAGGTTCGGTTAAACAATAGGCTCCAAATTTTTCTCCTGAAGTTAATAAAGGTAAATATTTATTCTTTTGATCTTCAGTTCCGTACAAGAAAATTGGCATAGTTCCAATTCCCGTATGTGCACCAAAAGCAGTACCTACAGACCCTGTTGCTGATGAAATATAATCTGTTACCAACATTGTTGAAACAAATCCCATTCCAATTCCTCCATATTTTTCAGGAATTGATACTCCTAAAAAGCCCATTTCTCCAGCTTTGCGCATCACTTCTTCGGTAAGCGCATAATCTTTATTTTCAAAACGTTCTTTATGAGGCCAAACTTCACGGTCAATAAATTCTATAACCGCTTCTTTCATCATTTTTTGTTCTTCGTTGAACTCTTCAGATATAAAAATATCTTGAGCTTTTATTTCTTTTATTAGGAATTCTCCTCCTTTAATTGTTGCCATAATTTTTTTTAAGATTTTAGAAAATAGATTTTAGAAAAAAGACTTTATATTATTCAGTTTTCAAACTGTTTTGAAAGCCCATAGTCATTCTTTGAAACTCTTCTAATTTACTTTCTATATTAGTTAATATTGGTTTAGTTATATAATCTCTATGTTGAGCCACGAGTAATTGGGTGCCCAACTCAAAAGAAGATCCAAGAGAAATATCCAAGAAATGAGAAAAGGATTTATTTGTTCGTGACGATCCTTCAGCTATATTACTTGGTATTGAGATAGAACATCTACTTAATTGTGAACTTAAACCATAAATTTCTTGTTTTGGAAATTCTATTAAGATATCTGAAATATCATTTGAAATTTCTAATCCTAATTGCCATATTTTCAGATTTTTATAATTATGTCTAGTTCGTTGACTCATTCTATCTATATTCTTTTCTCTTTTATCTAAACTCTTTTATTTCAATAATTCAAAAATACTTGCAGCTCCTTGTCCTGTACCAACACACATAGTAACAATACCATATTTGTTTTTACGTCTGCGCATTTCGTTAAAAAGCTGGACAGATAATTTTGCTCCAGTACAACCCAATGGATGACCTAATGCAATGGCTCCTCCATTTACATTTACAATGTCTTGGTTTACATCTAATTCTCTCATAACAGCTAAAGATTGAGAAGCAAAAGCTTCATTTAGCTCAATTAATTCAATATCATTTAGTGTTAAGTTAGCTTGTTTTAAAGCTTTTGGAACAGCTTTTACAGGTCCCATTCCCATAATACGTGGTTCAACGCCTACGGCTGCAAAAGAAACCATACGAGCAATAGGTTCAATATTTAATTCTTTTACCATTTCTTCGCTCATAACTAATAAAAATGCAGCTCCATCACTCATTTGAGAGGAATTTCCGGCAGTTACACTTCCACCTTGTGCAAATACAGGGCGCAATTTTGCTAATGCTTCTTTTGAAGTTCCTTTACGAGGTCCTTCATCAGCAGAAACAGTGTAGTTTTTAGTTTGCTTTTTACCATTTTCATCTAAAAAAATATTTTCAACAGTAATTGGAACAATATCATCATTAAAAGTTCCATTGGCTTGTGCTTCCAAAGCTTTCATATGAGATTTAAATGAAAACTCATCTTGGTCTTCTCTAGAAACTTTGAATTGTTGAGCAACAGCTTCTGCAGTTAATCCCATTCCCCAATAATAATCTTCATTACCTTCTTTTGCCGATTTGTAATTTGGAACTGGGCGATAGCCTCCCATTGGAATATAACTCATACTTTCTACACCACCGGCAACAATACAATCGGCCATTCCAGATTGAATTTTAGCTACGGCAATACTTACAGTTTCTAATCCTGAAGCGCAATATCTGTTTACTGTCATTCCTGGAACATCTTCAATTTTTAATCCCATTAAAGAGATTAAACGTCCCATGTTTAAACCTTGTTCGGCTTCTGGCATTGCATTTCCAACAATTACATCATCAATTCTATGTTTATCTAATTGAGGGAAATCTTTTAATAAATGTTCAATTGTTTCAGCAGCTAATTCGTCAGGTCTTTTAAACCTAAAAACTCCACGAGGAGCTTTTCCAACTGCTGTTCTATATCCTTGTACTATATATGCTGTTTTCATTTTTAATTTGGCTTTTGGCTATTAGCTTTTGGCAATGAGCTATTGGCTCCCTGCGAACTGCTAAAAGCAATTTTTAATTACGTAACGGTTTACCTGTTTTTAACATGTGCTCAATACGCTCTAATGTTTTACGTTCCGTACATAAACTCATAAAAGCTTCACGTTCAAGGTCTAGCAAGTATTGTTCTGAAACCATTGTTGTTTCAGATAAATCTCCACCAGCCATAACATAACCTAACTTATTAGCTATTTTTTTGTCATGTTCAGAAGCGTAATGTCCTTTTTCTAAACTATCTGTACCAACTAAAAACATACCCAATGCTTGTTGTCCATAAACTTGAACTTTTTTAGGTACAGGTTGCGTATAACCATCTTCCAACATTTGAATTGCGTGTCGTTTAGCTGTAGCTATTTGTCGATCTTTATTAACTACAACAATATCTTTATGTTCTTTAAAAAAGCCTAAATCATAAGCTTCGTGAGCTGAAGTTGCCACTTTAGCCATAGCTACATTAATAAAGTAATCACGTAGTTTATTTAATTTCACATCATCTTTTAAAACGCCTTCAGAAGCTCTTAAAGCCATTTCTTTAGAACCAGCTCCTCCAGGAATAATACCAACGCCAAATTCAACCAAACCAATGTAAGTTTCGGCTGCGGCAATAACTCTATCTGCATGCATGCTTAATTCACAACCACCACCAAAAGTGTAGCCATGAGGTGTAATTAAGGTTGGACAAGAGGAGTAGCGTAACCTCATTACAGTATCTTGAAAATACTTTACAGAGAAATTTAGTTCGTCATATTCTTGCTCAACAGCCATCATAAATACCATTGCTAAATTTGCTCCAACAGTAAAGTTTGCTGCTTGATTTCCAAGAATTACAGCATCGTATTCAGTTTCGGCTAAATCAATTCCTTTATTAATAGCTTGTAAAACCTCGCCTCCCAGCGTATTCATTTTAGATTGAAATTCTACATTTAAAACTCCGTTTCCTAAATGTTGAATAGATGCTCCAGAATTAGACCAAATAGTTTTTGCTTCTCTAATATTATCTAGAATAATAAAACTGTCTTGACCAGGTATTTTTTCTTGAGATTTTGAAGGAATTGCATAATAATATTTAGCTCCATCGCAAACTGTGTAGAACGATTTGTTTCCACTTGCAACCATTTCAGTTACCCAATTTGCAACAGGAATGTTTTCGGCTTGCATAAGCTCAATCCCTTTTTCAACACCAATAGCATCCCAAATTTGGAAAGGACCGTGTTCCCAACCAAAACCAGCTTTCATAGCATCGTCTAGTCTGTATAATTCATCTGAAATTTCAGGTATTCTATTTTGAACATATCCAAACATGGCTGCAAAATTCTTACGGTAAAATTCACCAGCTTTATCTTTTCCTGAAACTAAAACTTTAAAACGATCAATAACTTTATCAATAGTTTTAGTTAGTTCAAGAGTAGCAAATTTTGCTTTTTTACTTGGTCTATATTTTAGAGTGTCTAAATCTAAAGCTTGAATTGATTTTTTACCGTTTTCAACAACTTTTTTGTAAAAACCTTGATTGGTTTTACTTCCAAGCCATTTATTTTCCATCATAGTATTTATGAAAGAAGGTAGTTTAAACAATTCATGAGCTTCATCATTTGGGCAGTTTTCATAAATTCCATTTGCCACATGAACTAACGTATCTAATCCAACTACGTCAACGGTTCTAAAAGTTGCAGATTTAGGGCGTCCAATAACTGGGCCAGTTAATTTATCTACTTCTTCAACGGTTAAGTCTAATTCTTTTACTTGGTGGAAAAGACTCATAATTCCAAAAATTCCAATTCTATTTCCAATAAATGCAGGTGTATCTTTTGCTAAAACAGAAGTTTTTCCCAAGAATTTTTCTCCATACATTATTAAAAAATCTGTAACTTCTTGAGAACAATTTGGTCCTGGAACTACTTCAAATAATTTTAAGTATCGTGGTGGATTGAAAAAGTGAGTTACTGCAAAATGTTTTTGGAAATCTTCACTTCTTCCTTTATTCATATAACTTATAGGAATTCCAGAGGTGTTAGAAGTTATTAAAGTTCCTGGTTTACGGTGTTTTTCAATTTTATCAAAAACCTGTTGTTTAATATCTAAACGTTCTACAACAACTTCAATAATCCAGTCAACATCCTTTATTTTGTGAATGTCGTCTTCTAAATTTCCTGTGCTAATTCTTTCAGCAAACTTTTGATTGTAAATAGGTGATGGTTTCGATTTTAAAGCTTTTTTAAGGCTATCGTTTACCATTCTATTTCTAACTACTTTGTCTTTAAGTGTAAGTCCTTTTGCTTTTTCCGTATCGTTTAGGTCGAAAGGAATAATATCAAGCAATAAAACTTCTACACCTATATTGGCAAAATGACAAGCAATACCAGATCCCATAATACCGGATCCGATAACAGCTATTTTTTTAATTGGTTTTTTCATGGTGTGATTTTTTTTACCTAGATGTTTTTTTGTTAAAAATTTTTTTATTGTTAATTAAGGTGTTAATAGTTTGGGTTACTTCAAAAAAGTGATTTATTTTTTCTTCTGGGATATTTTCTAATATGGTGTTGTTGAATTGAATAACATGTTCTCTTGAAATTTTACGTTTTTGTAATCCAAATTCTGTTAGTTTTATTAAAACTCCTCTACCATCATCAGGGTTTTTTTCTCTGTAAATAGCTCCTTTTTCTTCCATACTTTTTAAAATACGGGAGAGACTTGTGGGCTCCATTCCCATTTGTGGACCTAAAGATGTTGATGGTGTTCCGTTTTCTTTATCTATATTTAGAAGCACAAATGCCATTGCCATTGTGCTATCATATTTACTTGCCTGTTCGTTATACATTTTAGCAACAGCTTGCCAAGTTGCTCGTAATGCGTGATCTATGGATAATTCTTTATGCATTTTCCAAATATATAAAAAAATGTTATGCATGCATAATAAATTTAATAAATTTACTAAATGAAACATTTCTATTTGGTTTTATAAAAAAAAAAGAATAAGTTTAATAACACTTAAAAAATTAAAATTATGGTTACAAAAGAATTATTAGGAAAGGTTATTATACAAGAAAATATAGATACTGTTAATGCAAATAATATTGCAAAAACATTTGTTATAAATGTACCAGATCCTTATAAATCTTATTACAGTAGGTTTACGGATGTTGAAAAACCAACGTCCATAATTTTTGTTACTAAACAACCAAATTCATTTGAAAAAATTCTTCGTGTTACTCAAAAAATAAATAAGGATAATAATATTGCAATAGAAGGTGCAAAATGTGAAGTTAAAATAGGTTCTAGAAAATTACCTGGAATTCGTGTAAAAGGTATTAGTAGATATCCTGAAATTCAAACTATTCAACAATATTATAAAAATGCTGGTTTTGAGTTTGCTAAAGATGAAACTTTTAAAAATACGGATTCATTAATAAGAATTAATAGGTTTTTTAATGTAGAGGAATTAGAACTGGGAATTTATAAATCTAATTCAGAAGATAATGTTTATTATACTGAAATTCCAAAATTTATAACTTGGGATGAATTTAGAGAGTTTACCTTTGATATTAAAAATAACGTTAAAGATAGAAGTTACGATATAGCAAAAGGAATTTTTTATACAAATAATGGAATTGTTGAAATGCTTCGTATTGTAAAACCAAAAGCTACTATTGACTTTTTAAAAACAATTCAGAACAAATATATTGAGAAACTACAATAACTTTTATAATTACATTAACGGTATTTTCATAAATTAAAACTATTTTCGTTTGTTGATTTTAAATTTCTTCAATGAAACATATTTTAAAAGTTGAAAATGTTAGTAAAAATTACGGAAAATTTACAGCATTAAACAACGTTTCTATTTCGGTTCCAAAAGGGAGTGTATTTGGATTGTTAGGTCCGAATGGTGCTGGGAAAACCTCACTAATTCGTATTATTAATCAAATTACTTTACCAGATACTGGTAAAATTTATTTAGATGATGAAGCGTTAATACCAGAACATGTTCACCAAATAGGATATTTACCAGAAGAACGTGGATTGTATAAAAGTATGAAAGTAGGAGAGCAAGCTTTATACTTGGCGCAATTAAAGGGTTTGTCTAAATCTGAAGCCAAAAAACGATTAAAAATTTGGTTTGAAAAATTTGATATTTCAGATTGGTGGGATAAAAAAATACAAGAACTTTCTAAAGGTATGGCGCAAAAAGTACAGTTTATTGTTACTGTTTTACACCAACCAAAATTATTGATTTTTGACGAACCATTTAGTGGTTTTGATCCCATTAACGCCAATTTAATAAAAGATGAAATTTTGAAATTGCGAGATGAAGGCGCAAGTATTATTTTTTCAACACATAGAATGGAATCGGTTGAAGAAATGTGTGAGCATATTGCCTTAATTAACAAATCTAATAAAATCTTAGATGGAAAATTAAGTGATATTAAATCGGAATTTAAAGAGAATAAATTTTCAGTTGGATTACAATGCGAGAATTCTGAAGGCTTGTATAATGAAATTAGAGAGAAATTTACAGTGGAAAAATCTGAAAACTTCAACAATTCAAATTTAGGAATTACCATTAAACTACCTCAAAACGAAACTTCAACAAATTTAATTAAGTTTTTAAATGGGAAATCTCAAATCACTCATTTTACCGAGATTATACCAAATGCAAACGATATATTTTTAAAAGCAGTTGCCAATAATGAATAAGTTGAAACTAATTATAAAAAGAGAATTTTTAGCAAAAGTTAAAAATAAATCATTCATAATACTAACATTATTAAGTCCAGTTTTAATGGTTGGATTAATAATGCTAATTGTTTTTTTAAATCAAAAAAACAGTGAAGAAGTTAGAACTATAGCTTATATAGATGAAAGCGGGCAATTAGCTTCGGTTTTAAAAGATTCTGAACATACAAAATATTTAGACTTAAAAGCATTAGGTTTAGAAGAAGCTAAAAATAAAACCAACCAGTTTTATTATGGTTTAATTTATATACCTAAAGTAGATAGCCTTAAAAATTTAGCAAGTGAAATCTCTTTTTATTCTAAAGAATCTCCTAGTTTAAGCTTGGTTAGTAGTATAGAAGGTAAACTTGAAAAGAAAATTCAAAACTTACGATTAGAAGCATTGAACTTTGATTTAGAAAAACTGAAATCTACCGAAACTAATGTTAGTTTTATTACAGAAAATTTTGAAGGTGAAAAATCTTCAAAAATAGGTAGTGTATTAAAAATGGCAGCAGGCGGAGGATTTGGTTATCTAATTTTTATGTTCATAATAATTTATGGAACATCAGTAATGCGAAGCGTAATTGAAGAAAAAACAAGTAGAATTATAGAAGTAATAATTTCTTCTGTAAAGCCATTTCAATTAATGTTAGGTAAAATATTTGGTAATGCTTTAGCAGGTGTTTTACAATTTATTATTTGGATGATTTCCGCTGGATTTTTACTATTTATTGTAACGTTAATATTTGGCCCAGACGCTACAAATATGTCAGGAGTACAAGGTGTTGGTGTTACATCTGAAATGGCAAATCAAGTACAGCAATCTTCAAGTAGCGATATACAATTGGTATTAGCTGAAATAAAAAATTTACCAGTAATGACACTGTTTTTCTCCTTCATAATATATTTTATTGGAGGTTATTTAATTTACAGTTCAATATATGCCGCAATTGGAGCTGCAGTTGATAGCGAAACCGATACACAGCAATTTATGATGCCTGTTTTAATGCCTTTAATGATAGCTATTTACGTTGGTTTTTCAGTAATTGAAAACCCACATGGTCCAATAGCAGTAGGGTTTTCTATATTTCCATTAACCTCTCCAATTGTAATGTTAATGCGTATTCCTTTTGGAGTTCCAGCCTGGCAATTAATAGTATCTATGGCATTATTATTGGTAACTTTTGTTGGCATGGTTTGGTTTGCGGCAAAAATTTATCGTGTAGGTATTTTAATGTATGGTAAAAAACCAAGTTACAAAGAGCTGTGGAAATGGCTAAAATATTAGAACAATCAAGAATAAAAATAAAATGATGAGTAAAATACTAATTATTGAAGATGAAGCTGCAATTCGAAGAGTATTAAAAAAAATAATTTCTGAAGAAAATGAATCATACCACGTTGAAGAAGCAGAAGATGGTTTAGTAGGTATTGAAATGATTGCAAAAACAGATTACGATTTAGTTTTATGTGATATTAAAATGCCAAAAATGGATGGAGTTGAGGTTTTGGAAAAAGTAAAAAAACTAAAACCAGAAATTCCTATTGTTATGATTTCTGGACATGGAGATTTAGATACCGCAGTTAATACTATGCGTTTAGGAGCATTTGATTATATTTCTAAACCGCCAGATCTAAATAGATTGTTAAACACAGTTCGAAATGCTGTAGATAGAAAAGAATTGGTTGTTGAAAATAAAAAACTTAAAAAAAGAATAAGTAAAAAATATGAGATGATAGGTGAAAGTGAAGCTATTTCTCATATAAAAAATATGATTGAAAAGGTTGCACCAACCGATGCTCGAGTTTTAATTACTGGTCCAAATGGAACAGGGAAAGAATTGGTTGCACATTGGTTACATGAAAAAAGTGAACGCGTTAAAGCACCTATGGTTGAAGTAAATTGTGCCGCAATACCTTCAGAATTAATTGAAAGTGAGTTGTTTGGGCATGTGAAAGGTAGTTTTACAGGTGCAAATAAAGATAGGGCTGGAAAATTTGAAGCTGCCAATGGAGGAACCATTTTTTTGGATGAAATTGGAGACATGAGTCTTTCGGCTCAAGCAAAAGTATTAAGAGCATTACAAGAAAATAAAATATCTAGAGTTGGTAGTGATAAGGATATTAAAGTAGATGTTAGAGTAGTAGCAGCAACAAATAAAAATCTAAAAAAAGAAATTGCTGAAGGTAGATTTAGAGAAGATTTATACCATCGTTTAGCGGTGATTTTAGTGAAAGTTCCTGCATTAAATGAGCGTAGAGAAGATATTCCTTTACTAATAAACTTTTTTGCAGAACAGATTGCAAAAGATCAAGGAGTACCAACAAAAATATTTTCAGATCTAGCTATAAAAAAGCTTCAAGATTACGATTGGACAGGTAATATTCGAGAATTACGTAATGTAGTGGAACGATTAATAATATTAGGTGAACATGAGGTTTCTGAATCTGACGTAAAATTGTTTGCAAGTAAGTAGTTGTTTTAAAAAATACATTTAAAAACCTCTTTTTAAAGAGGTTTTTTTGTTTAAATTCGAAAAAAAAATAAAAATGGATTATAAGGTAATATCTGAAATAAAGTTAGAAAAATTAAATTCAAAGCAAGTAATTAATAATGCAGATAAAAAATTAAAAAAGGTTAGAAAAAAATTAAGTAAGCTACAAGATACTATGTATGCTGAAGGAAAGTATGCCGCATTAATTTGTTTGCAAGGCATGGATACTTCTGGAAAAGACAGTTTAATTAGAGAAGTTTTTAAAGAAGTAAATGCTCGTGGAGTTGTAGTACATAGTTTTAAAGTACCTACAGAACTAGAAAAGAGTCATAATTATTTATGGAGACATTATATTGCTTTACCAGCAAAAGGTAAAATTGGAGTTTTTAATAGAACACATTATGAAAACGTTTTGGTTACAAGAGTACACCCAGAATACGTATTTGGAGAAAATATTCCAACTGTAAAAAGTCTAGACGATTTAAACGATGATTTTTACAACAAAAGAATGGAAGAAATCAACAACTTTGAGAAGCAGTTGTCAGATAACGGAACTATTATTTTAAAATTCTTTTTAAATCTTTCTAAAGAAGAGCAAAAAAATAGATTGTTGCGTAGATTAAGATTAAAACAAAAAAATTGGAAATTTTCTCCTAGTGATTTAAAAGAACGTAAATTATGGGATAAATATCAATTTTGTTATCAAGAGTTGTTGAATAAAACATCTAAAGAAAACGCACCATGGTATGTTGTACCTGCTGATGATAAAGATTCTGCAAGGTTAATTGTTGCTAAAACAATTTTAGAAACTCTAGAAAAATATAATTTTGAAGAACCAGAATTACCAGCAAAATACCAAGCAGAAATTGAGAATTACAAAAAGCAATTAGAAAACGAATAATACATATAAACATATTGTTAAAATTACCCATAAAATTAAGTGAAAAACAACAATCATTAAATTCAAGTTGTATATTTACTTTTTATAAAAAATAGCTAATCCAAATGGAATTAAATTTAAAAAAACCAATCATATTTTTTGATTTAGAAACAACAGGTATTAACATTGCCAAAGATAGAATTGTAGAAATTTCAATATTAAAAGTATTCCCGAATGGGAATAAAGAAAGTAAAACTTGGTTAGTAAATCCAGAAATGAAAATACCAAAAGAAGCATCTGATATACACGGAATTACAAACGAAAGAGTTGTAACAGAACCAACCTTTAAAGAGCTAGCCTCGCAAGTAAGTGATTTAATTAAAGGTTGTGATTTAGCTGGTTTTAATTCCAACAGATTTGATATACCATTATTGGCAGAAGAAATGCTTCGTGCTGAAATTGATTTTGATATGAAAAATAGAGTAGCGGTAGATGTACAAGTTATATTTCATAAAAAAGAACAAAGAACTTTAAGTGCAGCTTACAAATTTTATTGTGATAAAAATTTAGACAATGCCCACTCTGCTGAAGCTGATACCAACGCAACATATGAGATTTTAAAAGCACAATTAGATACGTACGAAGATTTAGAAAATGATATTAAGTTTTTAAATGAATATTCTACACATTCTAAACGAGCAGATTTTGCAGGTTTTATTATGTTTGATGAAGATGAAGATGAAATTTTTACGTTCGGAAAATACAAGGGTAAAAAAGTATTAGAAGTGTTAGAAAAAGATAAAGGTTATTTTTCGTGGATTCAAAATGCAGATTTCCCACTGTACACAAAAAAAGTATTGACAGCTATAAAATTAAGAAGTTTTAATAACAAATTAGGATAGTATATGTATGTAGGTTATAATGAAATGCCATTAAACTCTAGAGTTTGGATTTACCAAGCGAATAGAGAATTAAAGCAAAATGAAGTGGAAAGTATAAGTGAAAATTTAATTGATTTTTTAAATACATGGCAGCGTCATGGAGACGATTTAAAAGCTTCATTTTTAATAAAATACAATCAGTTTGTTATTGTTGTTGTAGATGAAAACTTCACCAATGTTTCTGGCTGTTCCATTGATGCTTCCGTAAAACTATTTCAGCAATTTGAAAATGATTTTAAGGTAGATTTTACCAATAAAATGAATATTTCATTTAAAACAAATGAAACAATAAATGTTGTTAAATTAGCTGATTTTCAGCAATATGCTAAAGAAAATAAAATTACTTCAGAAACCATAGTTTTTAACAATATGGTTGCTTCTAAAGAAGATTTTGAAAATAAATGGGAAGTTGAAGCTCAAAACAGTTGGCATAAAAGATTTTTGGCATTATAATTTCATTACAACTTTTAATTATTACTACTTAAATGATTAAAAAAATACTACTTTCAGTTGCGCTATTGTGTTGCCTTTTATTAAAAGCGCAATCTGTTAATCCTTTGCAAACTATAGATTCATTAGCACAAGTTAAATGGGTTGATACTTTGATGAGTAAAATGACTGTTGAAGAAAAAATAGGTCAATTATTTATGGTTGCTGCCTATTCTAATAAAGATGAGAAGCACAAACAGTTTATAACTAATTTAATAGAACAGTACCATATTGGAGCACTTATTTTTTTTCAAGATGATCCGGTAAAACAAGCTCAATTAACAAATTATTATCAGTCTATTTCAAAAGTTCCAATGCTAATTGGTATAGATGGAGAATGGGGATTAAATATGAGGTTGAAAAACACCTATCGTTATCCTTGGAATATGACTTTAGGTGCCATTAGAGATGATAAATTAATAGAAGAGTTTGGTAAAAGTGTTGGTGAGCATTGTAATAGATTAGGAATTCATATGAATTTTGCACCAGTTGTAGATGTAAATACAAATCCAGATAATCCAATAATAGGAAATCGTTCTTTTGGTGAAAATCATATAAATGTAGCAAACAAATCTGTAGCATTTACAAAAGGTTTACAAAGTAAAAGTGTATTGGCAAGTGCAAAGCATTTTCCTGGTCACGGTGATACAGCAACAGATTCTCATCATACATTACCAACTGTAGATTTTTCTGAAGAAAGGTTAAATGAAGTTGAGCTCTATCCATATAAAAAGAATTTTGAAGCAGGTTTAGCAGGTGTTATGGTAGCACATTTAAGCGTGCCTAGTTTAGAACCAACAAGTGATTTACCTTCATCATTATCAAAAAAAATTGTTACAGGTTTATTAAAAGAAAAACTAGGTTTTAAAGGCTTAATAATTACTGATGCTATGAATATGAAAGCATCGGCAAATTTTGCATCGCCACAAGAAATAAATTTAGCAGCTATATTAGCTGGGAATGATTTGTTAGATGTGCCTTTAAATATTCCAGAAACTGTTGCTAAATTTAAAGAAGCTCTAGAGTCTGGAGAGTTAACAGAAGAGCGTTTAGATGAATCTGTACGTAAAATTTTACAAACTAAATATTGGTCTGGTTTAAACAATTATAAACCAATTGAGTTAACCAATTTAAAAAATGATTTAAACAAAATTGAAAACGAACTTTTACATAGAAAATTAGTTGAAAATTCAATTACGTTGGTTAAAAATAAAGATTTAGTTTTTCCAATTCAAAATTTAGATAAAAAGAAAATTGCTTATGTAAAATTAGGTGATGATTATGGTGGAGATTTTTTAAAAACACTTCAAAAATATACAAGAGTAGATTATATTACTTCTAAAAATCTAGATGAATTACTTATAAAATTAGAGAGTTATAATTTAGTAATTGTTGGTTACCATAAATCTAATGTTAACCCCTGGAAAAGTTATAAGTTTAAAAATGAAGAATTGGTTTGGTTGCAAGAAATTGCACGTGAAAAAACTGTTATTTTAGATGCATTTGCAAGCCCTTATAGTTTGTTACAAATAAAAACATTTGAAAACATTGAAGGACTTGTAATGTCTTATCAAAACAGTAAGCTATCAAAAGAAATTTCAGCTCAAATGATTTTTGGAGCCATAGAAACTAAAGGGAAACTACCAGTTGCCATAAGAAATGTGTTTTCTGAAGGTCACGGTTTAATGTCAACTTCATTAAAAAGATTGGCTTATTCAATTCCAGAAGAAGTAGGATTAGATAGTAAAGGGTTAGTAAGAATAGATAGTATAGCAAAAGTTGTTTTAAAAAAGAAAATGGCTCCAGGAATGCAAGTTTTAGTTGCCAGAAAAGGTAAAGTAATTTACAATAAAAGTTTTGGTTATTTTACTGATGAAAAGAAGCATAAAGTAGATAATTCTAAACTATACGATGTAGCTTCAATGACCAAAATTTTAGCAACACTACCTTTAATAATGGAGCTAGAGGAAAAGGGAGAATTAAGTTTAGAATCTACTTTAGGAGAACTTTTACCAAACCTAAAAAACTCAAATAAAGATACATTAACAGTGAAAGAATCGCTTTCTCATGTAGCAAGAATAAAAGCTTGGATTCCATTTTATTTTAAAACATTAGACAGTATAACTAAAAAGCCTTCAGAAGAGTATTATAGCAATAAAAAATCTAAAGATTTCAAAATAAAAGTAGCTGATAATTTGTATTTAAGAAGTGATTATAAAGATTCTATTTTTGATATTATAAAAGAAGCTGATCAACGTATAAGACCAGGATATAAATACAGTGATTTGCCATATTATATATTTAAAAAATACCTTGAAAATTACTATAATGAAGATTTAAATGAATTAACTCAAGAACATTTTTATAAATCTTTGGGAGCTGATAGAACAAGTTATTTACCATTAAATAGATTTTATAAATCTAGCATTGTTCCTACTGAAAAAGATGATTATTACCGTTTTCAATTAGTGCAAGGTTATGTACATGATATGGGTGCTGCAATGCAAGGTGGAGTAGGTGGTCATGCAGGTTTATTTTCAAATGCCAATGATGTTGCTAAAATAATGCAAATGTATTTGCAAGGTGGTTATTATGGAGGTAAACACTATTTTCAATCTACAACTATAGATACATTTAATCATAGGTATTTTGCTCAAGACAGTGTTAGAAGAGGTGTAGGTTTTGACAAACCACAATTAATAGAAAAAGAAAAAGCAACTTGTGGTTGTGTTTCAGATAAAAGTTTTGGACACAGTGGTTTTACAGGAACGTATATGTGGGCAGATCCTGAAACTGAAATTGTATACGTTTTCTTATCAAATAGAGTGTATCCAACAATGGATAATAAAGGTTTGGTTAAATATAATATTAGAACTGAAATTCAAAAAATTATACAAGATGCTATACTTCCTTTAGCGCCTGTAAAAATGTTAAAAGGTACAGCAAACGTAGAGCTTGAGGTATTGAAAAACTAAATTTTTTCTGTAAAGTATAGTTATTTCGAAACTAAAAAAAGGTTAAGTAATCTACTTGTTTTAGGTTAAGATTTTTTCGTTTTTCTAGCGATAATGTACTTTTTCTAACTTCTACTAACCTCCATTGTTTTTGTGGTAATTACTCCTAGTAAAATTGTAATTAATAAATATACATATGCAATTGTGCTATTGAAAAAGTAGTTAATTATTCCTGCTTGAATTAAATAAAAAATAGGGAATAATGTAGCAATTACAGCAAATCTAAATGTACTAGTAAAAATAACATCTTTAATTCCGCCTTTTAGTTTTTTCCAAATTAATAGAGGAATAATACTATTAAGTTTTGCTAAAAAATGAAATGGTAAAAACCAATTAATTTTTGATTTTCTATTTTTAATTTTATGTTTTCTTTTTCTTATTAGTTCTAGTATTTTATATGCTTTTTTAGGCTCTAAATAATCAACTCCAGCAGCATCTAATTTTTCAATAATTTCATCGTGATTTTCATCTTCAATATGCAAAGTAACTTCTTTTAAAGCATTTGAAACGGCTTTTAAAATTTCAGAAAAAGTTAAATCAGGATTTTTAATATCGAAATATTGATTTGCATTTATTGGTTTTCCATAGTATAAATAACAGCTAGAAGGAAACTTTAAATGCGAATCGTAATTAAGTCCAACAGGAATAATTTGAATATCTAAATCGGGGTGTTGCTCCAACGTTGCTAATAAAATTCTAGCAAATCCTTTTTTTAGTGGAATAATTTTACGTTCTAAATGATGTTCTCCTTCAGCAAAAATTTCAACAGCTTCTTTTTTATGAAGAATTTTTACACACTTTTTAAATACATCTAAATTTTTATTCATGTTACGTAAACCATCTCTTAATCTATAAGCAGGATGCATGTTTAGCGTAGCTAATATTTTAGAAGCAAACTTATTTTTAAATGCTCCAGCACGTGCTAAAAAATGAGTTTTTCTACTATTTGTAGTTGGAATTAAAAGTGCATCAATTAAAGCGTTTTGATGATTTCCAATAAATATAACAGCTCCTTTTTTTGGAATATTTTCTTTTCCAAAAACTTTTACTTTTTTAAGTGTAAAAAAAAGTACAATTTTCACATAGCCTTGAATAATATAATACCAAATGTGTTTAATCATTCTATTTATTTTTTAGACCAATATGTTGCTAATGCTAATCCTGAAAAAATATCCCAAATAGCCCATGCAGCAACAAGCAAAGCCATTCCTCCTAAACCGTGAAAAAAACTAAATATTAATAATAATCCTAGTCCAGAGTTTTGAATTCCAGTTTCAATGGCTAAAGTTTTTTGATTTCTTCTGGATAATTTCATAATTTTCGCAGCGTAAAAACCTGTTAATAAAGCTAATATATTGTGCGCTATAACTAATATTAAAACATAATGAATATAGTTAATAAAAATATCAAAATTATCGTAAAAAGCAATAATTATAAATAGCATAAATATAATTAATGAAACTGGTTTTAGAATTTTTGAAAGTTTATTTGCCCAGATAGGTTTTCGTTGTCGAACCCACATTCCTAAAATTAATGGAATCCCTAAAATTAAGGAAACCAATTTTACTAAAGTCCACGGATTTAATTCAACTCTTTGTAAAATTTCTGCTGTTGGAGCGTATAAGTTTCCATAAAATTGCAGGTTAAAAGGAGTCATAACTAAACTAACCAATGTTGCAAAAGCAGTTAAGCTAACTGAAAGTGCCGCATTTCCTTTAGCCATTTGAGTCATAAAATTAGAGATGTTTCCTCCTGGACAAGCAGCAACCATCATCATTCCTAAAGCAATACTAGGCATTGGATTTACTAATTTTATAAAAATAAATGTGACTAGCGGAAGTAAAATAAATTGTGAAGTAATACCTGTTAATAATATTTTAGGTTTTTGAAATAGCCTTTTAAAATCTTCAATTTTTATACCTAAAGCAACACCAAACATAATAATTGCCAATGTAATATTCAGCACCCAAAGTCCTTCAGTATCAAAGTTTATTTCTAACGAATCTAAATTTTCAATCATATTAATTTTTAAAGGCGTATTCAACAATGTTGCTTCCCATTTTTAAAGCTTTTTCTCTGGTTTCAAGGCTATTGTTATGCACTTCTTCATCTTCCCAGCCATCGCTTAAATCGCTCTCATAATCGTAAAAACAAACCAATCTTCCTTCATAAAAAATACCAAATCCTTGAGGTGGTTTATTATCGTGTTCATGAATTTTTGGAACACCTTTTTCAAAATTAAATGTTTGATGAAATATTGGGTGATTGTATGGAATTTCTTGAAATTCGGCTTCAGGAAATACTTTTTTTAATTCTCTGCGTATAAATTTATCCAAGCCATAATTATCTGAAATATGTAAAAATCCTCCAGAAATTAAATAGTTTCTTAAGTTTTCAGCTTCATCATCAGAAAATAAAACATTACCATGACCTGTAACAAAAATAATTGGATAATTGTAAATATCTATACTTCCAACTTCTACTGTTTCTGGATTTGGTTTTATAGTTGTTTGAATTGAATTGTTGCTGAATTCTATTAAATTTGGAACAGCTGTAGGGTTTGCATACCAATCTCCACCACCGTTGTATTTTAAAATTGCAACTTGTTGCGAAAATATGTTTAAATGTATAAGGCAAAGTATAATTACAACTGCTTTAAATTTTTGATTAAAAGTAAATTTCATTTATTTATTGGTTAACAAAAGCTACGCTATGTGTTGCTATAATTCCAGCTGTTTCTGTACGTAAGCGGCTTTCTCCCAAAGATACAGGAATAAACGTATGTTCCAAACTTTGAGTAATTTCTTTGAGTGAAAAGTCACCTTCAGGTCCAATTAAAACAGTGGTTTTAGTGTTAGGTTTTAATTCGGTTTTTAATAATTTTTTTTCTGTTTCTTCACAATGTGCAATAAAAAGTTGGCCTTCAATTTTTTGATTTATGAATTCAGAAAATTTTATAGGTTTGTTTAGTTTTGGAAAATGAAATTTTAACGATTGTTTTGCTGCAGAATTAATAATTTTCTCCATTCGTTCTAACTTTAAAATTTTACGTTCAGAATGGTCGCAGATTATTGGAGTAATTTCATCAATACCAATTTCTGTTGCTTTTTCTAAAAACCACTCAAATCTATCGTTTAATTTGGTTGGTGCAATTGCTATGTGTAAATAGTAGTTCCAGGGTTTTATTTTTTTTTCTGAAGAACTAATTGAAACCACACATTTTTTATCGTTTGGAATAATAACTTCAGATGTAAATAATTCTCCTAAACCATTGGTAATAAAAATAGTATCACCTTCTTTTTTTCGAAGTACACGAACAATATGTCTGCTTTCAATTTTATCGAACGTAAATTGTTTTGTTGATGAATTTATTTCAGGATTAAAAAATAATTGCATTTAAATATCTTTTTTATAAGTACATCTTCTTTTAAATGTAACAGGTTCAAAGTTTTTCCACACTGCGGCAATGGCTTTATTGCTTGCTAATTCAGGAGTTCTAATACAAGTTTCTATTCCAATTTTTTCAAATGATTTCTGATATTCATTAAAAATAATTGCATGAATTCCTTTTCCTTGAATTTTTGGGTGAACTCCAATTAAGTAAAAAATGGCATCCTTACTATTTTTTTTAGCTTTTAATAAATGGAACAATCCAAATGGTAATAATTTTCCATTTGCTTTTTGTAAAGCTTTTGAAAATGAAGGCATTGTAATTGCAAAGGCAACCATTTTATTATTTTTATCAATTACAAATTTTATATATTCAGGATTGATAAATGAGAGATATTTCTTTTTAAAATATTCAATTTCCACTGATGAAATAGGTACAAAAGATGGTAATGAGGCATAACTTGTATTAAACAAATCGAACATTTGGTCTACATAAGGCATTATGTCTTTTGTTTTTGTAAAGTTTAAAGGCGTTAATTCATATCTTTTTTCAAGTACATTACAAACTCTTTGTAAAGGTTCAGATTTTACATTTTTAAACGGAAATTTATTTTCTAAATATTCTTTTTCAACTTTAAATCCTAACTTTTCATAGTGCTTTTTGTAGTATGGATAGTTGTACCACGTAACCATAGTTCCAATATGGTCAAAACCTTCAGTTAAAACTCCAACTTTATCTAAATTAGAAAAACCAACGGGACCTTCCATAAACTCTAATTTGTTTTGATGCCCAATTTCTTCAACTTTGCTCAACAACATTTTAGAAACTTCTAAATCGTCAATAAAATCGAACCAGCCAAAACGCATTTTGTTTAGTTTCTGTTCATTAATTTCAGTATAATTTATAATAGCTGCAACTCTACCAACTATTTCATTATTTTTCAAAGCAATAAAATAACGTGCGGTTGCATGTTGAAAAACAGGATTTTTGTTTTTATCAAACGATTCAAGTTCATCATTAATAATTGGTGGAACCCAATATTTATTGTTTTTATAGAGTTTGAAAGGAAATTTTACAAACTGTTTTAGTTCCTTTTGAGTGGTTAATTCTTTAAGGGTAATCATTAATTAGTTTTTCTTTTTAAAAATTCTTGAAAATATATTTCCTCTTTTTTTACGACTATATTTTTTTGAATAAAGTGGTTTTGCAACAGAGCTCTTTCTTATAACTTCATCAGAATGTTTATCTAATCGCCATGAAGCTCCAATAGATGAATATGTATAAGAGTAATCTGCGAAAAAGTTGGTTCTTATAGATGCATCTAGTTGTAAATTTTTATTAAATAAATACGCTAAACCAGCTCCATTATTTACTTTTGGTTTATGTGATTTTTGATAACGTGTTTGGTTTTCAATAAAAAAAGACCATTTATTACTTATGGCATATGTAGCTGTAATAATATATTTATAGTAATTATTATCAGAAGTAATATTATCTGCAATTAAATTAGTTAAAACCACAAATCTATCCGTTAAATCATTTTGAAGTAAAATTGCACCTTTAAAACTAATACCATCCGGATCTTCGTAATCATTTCCTAAAAAATTTGTGTTCACACCTGCATACACACCAACACTTGGAATTAAGCGTTTTTTATCAAAGGAAAATTTACGTTTCCAACTTCTAATTTCTTTAGATTTATCTATGTATTCTTGTTGATAGATTAAATATTTTGCTCCAATGGTAAGTTCACTTATTCCACTACCTTTATAAGGTAGGTTAAAAGAGTTTTGAACTTTGTCTCTCTGATAGGCTATTTTAGCATTAAATTCTAATTTTTCTAAAAATTTACCATATCTAAAAAATAACTCACCACCAATTGTTTTTGAACTAACATCTAGTTGGTTTTTGTTTTGATCTCTATAATAAAGCCCTGTTTCAAATTGCATAACATCTGTTCCAACACTATATGGGCTTTCTGAAAAACCTGGACGTTTGGAATTTATAATTTCAGTGTACTGTGCATTCATTAAAAATGAAGTGAAAACAAGGAAAATTGATACTAAAACTTTTTTCATAGTTGTATAAAATAGATTTTCAAATATAAGATTTTAAATAATTAAACGTTTTGGTTAATCTCAAATTGTTATTTTTGAAAATATTTAAAATGAAAGGCTTATGATAGGGTTATTAAAAACCATAGCAATACTTATTATAATATACTATATATTTAAATTTTTTAGCAGATATATTGCACCTATTTTTTTGAAGAAAGTAGTGAACAATATGGAAGAAAAAATTAGGAAGCAACAAGAACAGCAACAATCTAGTAACACACAAGGTGAAGTAGGTGAAACAGTAATAGCTAAAAAAGCACCAACTTCAAAAGAAAGTAATAAAAGTGTTGGAGATTATGTTGATTACGAAGAAATAAACGATTAATTTTTATGAAAATTTCATTAAATAAGTTGTTACCTTATAGTGTAGCAATTATTGTATTTGTTTTAGTTTCAGTTATTTATTTTTCTCCAGTTTTAGAAGGAAAAAAAATTCAACAAAGCGATATTACTCAATTTATTGGTTCGTCTAAAGAAATTGTTGATTATAGAAAAGCAAATAACCAAGAACCTTATTGGACAAATGCAACTTTTGGTGGAATGCCTTCGTATGTAGTGAGCGCTTATTACCCGAATGATTATATAAAGAAATTAGATAAATTAATTCGTTTTTTACCGCGTCCAGCAGATTATTTGTTTTTATATTTTT
This sequence comes from Lutibacter sp. TH_r2, assembly GCF_033101135.1. Classification (NCBI taxonomy): domain Bacteria; kingdom Pseudomonadati; phylum Bacteroidota; class Flavobacteriia; order Flavobacteriales; family Flavobacteriaceae; genus Lutibacter; species Lutibacter sp. TH_r2. Next base: position 10,825 of record NZ_JAWMPV010000001.1, on the reverse strand, counting down.
TAAGCTTTTTTGTGCTTTTAATGGTTTTAAAAGTAGAGTGGAAGTTGGCAATAGTTGGATCGTTAGGTTTTGGTCTTTCCACCTATTTAATCATAATTTTAGGAGTAGGACACAATGCAAAAGCACATGCAATAGCGTATATGCCGTTAGTTTTGTCTGGAATATTACTTGTTTTTCAGCGTAAATATTTGGTAGGTTTTGTATTAACAGCTTTGGCAATGGCTTTGGAAATAGGAGCAAGTCATATTCAAATGACGTACTATTTACTGTTTTTAGTCCTAATTTTTGGTGTTGTTCAATTAATTGAAACGTATAAAAAGAAAGAATTTCCACATTTTATAAAAAGCATTTCAGTATTAATTGTAGCCGTAATTTTAGGCGTTGGTGTAAATGCCACTAGTTTAATGGCTACACAAGAATATGCAAAACAAAGTATTAGAGGTAAAAGTGAGTTAACCATAACACCAGATGGTAAAGAAAAAGTACCTGCTGAAGGGTTATCTAAAGATTATATTACAGAATATAGTTATGGAAAATTAGAAACATTTAACTTGTTTATTCCTCGTTTTATGGGAGGAACACGCTATGAAGAAATAAAAGATAGTGAGTTGCAAAGTTTTTTACAACAATCAGTAAATAAAGGTCTACAACCAAACGATGCAAATTATATTATGCAAATTTCTTCTATGTATTGGGGTGAACAACCAATTGTTGCTGCACCAGCTTATATAGGAGCTTTATTTATATTTTTATTTGTATTAGCTATATTTCTTGTAAAAGGAAAATTAAAATATTGGTTAGTTGGTGCAACTACTTTCTCTATTTTAATGAGTTGGGGACATAATTTAGAATGGTTAACTAACTTTTTTATAGAATATATTCCATTATATAACAAGTTTAGAGCTGTTTCTTCAATACAAGTAATAGCAGAAGTTACCATTCCTTTATTAGCAATTTTAGGTTTAAATGAATTATTAAAGAAAGAAATTTCTAATGAAGTTAAATTAAAAGCGCTTAAAAACACTGTTTATATTGTTGGTGGTTTAGCATTGTTGTTTGTAATTGGCGGTAGCAGTTTCTTTGCTTTTGAAACACCTTTAGATAATCAAATTAATGAACAATTACCGGGTTATTTAGACGCGATTACTACTGATAGAAAAAGCTTATTTTTTGAGGATAGTTTACGAACGTTAATTATTGTTTTAGTTGCAGCTGGAAGTGTTTTCTTTTATATAAAAGGAAAATTAAAACCTATTCTACTAATTGGAATTATTGGAGCAACTATTTTATTTGATTTAGTTGATGTTGATAAACGTTATGTAAATGATAGCAATTTTGTTTCAGCTAGAAAAGTTGATAAGCCATTTGTAGCTTCAGCAATTGATAAAGAAATATTAAAAGATAAAAGTTATTATCGTGTTGCAGATTTAACAAAAGATTTAATGGCAGATGGAACAACATCTTACTTTCATAAATCGTTAGGAGGTTATCATGCAGCAAAACCAAGAAGATATCAAGAACTTTATAATTTTCATTTAGCAAAAGGTAATCCAGAAGTATTTAATATGTTAAATACTAAATATATTATTTCTTCAAACGAAAAAGGAGAAAAAACGTATGATTTAAATACTTCAGCAAATGGAAATGTATGGTTTGTAGAAGAACTTAAGTTAGTTTCTAATGCTAACCAAGAAATAAAAGCTTTAGATAGTACTAATACAAAAAAAGTTGCAATAATTAATTCAAATTCAATTTCTAGTAACATTGCTAAAAATTATGAATTGGATTCTACTGCTGTAATAAAGTTAACAAATTATAGTGCAAATAAATTGACTTATAAAAGTGCAGCTTCTAAAAAACAGTTTGCAGTTTTTTCTGATATTTATTATAAAAATGGTTGGAATGCATATATAGATGGAGAATTAAAGCCACATTATCAAGTAAATTATGTGTTGAGAGGTATGGAAATTCCAAAAGGCAATCATACTATAGAATTTAAGTTTGAACCAACAGTTATAAGCACAGGAAATACAATAACATTAATTTCGTATGCTCTTTTCTTAATTATTCCGTTTGGTTGGTTTTTTATTAAAAAGAAGAAAAAAACAAACCTATAAGTTCAGTACCAAAAGTAGTACGTTTATAAAAAAATGTAATGTCTTTATTGTATTGACTTGTTGATATTATATTTTTTTTTACCTTTATACTCGGTTTGTTAAACTTACCGAGGGAAATTACTGAAAAAGTTAAAGAAGGCGCATTTAAGCGTCTTTTTTATGTACCTTAATTCAGAATTTATCAATATATTGCTTTAGAATTTAGAGTTATATAACCTTTTGTAATTCAGTAGGTTTAAGATTTAATTTGCAATTAGTTTTTGTATGAGAAAAATAGGAATGATTTTAGATAAAACATTTCCTCCTGATCCTAGAGTTGAAAATGAAGCAATTTCTTTGGTTAACAATGGATTTGACGTTTATTTATTCTGTTTAACATATAAAAACCAACCTTTAGAAGAAAACTATAAAGGTATTAATGTTGTTAGATATAAATCCAACAAATTAAATTACAAGCTTTCCGCACTTGTTTATTCGTTTCCTTTTTATTCTTTTATTATGAAGCGAAAAATTCAGCATTTTCTTAAAAATAAACATATAGAATTTATTCATATTCACGATATTCAAATTGCTGAAGCAGCCATAAAAGCCAATAAATTTAATTTACCAATGGTATTAGATTTACACGATAATATGCCCGAAATTATAAAATATTATCCGCATTTGCAGAAATTTCCAGGAAAACAGTTAATTTCTCCAAAAAAATGGAAGCAGAAAGAAGAGGAATTCATAAAAAAAGTAAATAAAGTAATTACGGTTTCACAAGAATTTGTAGAGGAAGTAATTGAAAGGACAAAAATAGCAAGAGATAAAATTGTGTTAGTTCCAAACACCATTCATAAATCGTTTTATAATGAAGCTAAATTTGAAAGTTCAATTATAAATAAATTCGAGAATAGTTTTGTAATTCTATATGTAGGAGATACAGGTTTAAGAAGAGGTTTATTAACCGTAATTAGAGCAATTCCATATTTAAAAGATGAAATAGAGAATTTAAAATTAGTGATTGTTGGAAAAAATTCAGACGATTCTATTTTAAAAAATGAAGTCAAAAAATTAAATATTGAAAAATATGTAGATTTTGAAGGTTGGCAAAATGTAAGCTTATTTCCATCATATATAAAAGCAAGTTCTATTTGTATTTCTCCGTTAAACAGAAATATACAACACGATGTTGCGTATGCTAACAAGTTGTTTCAATATATGAGTTTAAAAAAACCATTATTGGTTAGTAATGCAACAGCTCAAAAAAATCTAGTTAAAAAAATCAAAGCAGGTTTGGTTCATAGAGCAGAAGACGAAAAAGATTTTGCAGTTAAAATTATTGAAATGTACCAAAATAAACAGCTTTGTAAACAAATGGGAGCAAATGGAAAAAGATTTGTAAACGAAGATTTTTATTGGGAAAAAACTTCAGAAAAATTGATAGAATTATATTGTAATTTAGCTACATGAAAAAAGTGCTAATACTCACATATTATTGGCCGCCAGCTGGTGGTTCTGGAGTTCAACGTTGGTTGAAATTTGTAAAGTACTTTCGTAATTTTGGAATAGAGCCAGTTATTTATACAGTTCAAAATCCAAGTTATCCAATAGTTGATAATTCATTAGAGAAAGACATTCCTAAAGAAATTGAAGTTTTAAAGCAACCTATATTTGAGCCTAATAATGTATTAAATTTTTTTGGTAAAAAGAAAACAGAAAGCGCTGGTTTTTTGAATTCGAATCCTACTTTTTTTGGAAGAATTATACAATACATTCGCGCAAATTATTTTATACCTGATGCTCGAAAATTTTGGATACACCCTTCAGTAAAATATTTAAAAAAATATCTTTTAGTAAACAAAATAGATACAATAATTACTACCGGTCCTCCACACAGTGTTCATTTAATTGGATTAAAATTAAAAAAAGAATTGAATTGTAAATGGATTGCAGATTTTAGAGATCCATGGACAGAGATAGATTATTTTCATCAATTGCCACTCACTAAAAAAGCTAAAGAAAAACATTTTTTGTTAGAAACGGAAGTGTTGAAAAAAGCAGATAAAGTTTTAGTTGTTGGAGACACAATGAAAATTAATTTCAGTAAAATAAATAATAATGTTGTAACTATAACTAATGGTTATGATTCTGAATTTGAAGATGAAAAAGTAGCATTAGATTCAAATTTTACGCTTACGCATATTGGATTAATGAATGCTGATAGAAATCCTAAAATGTTATGGGAAGCTATTTCGGAATTGGTAACAGAAAACAGGGGTTTTGCTAAAGATTTTAAACTAAAACTTATTGGAAAAGTTGATGTAACAGTTATTGCTGGAATTGATAAATTTGAACTTCAAGAAAATGTAGAATTAATCAATTATGTTTCACACAACAAGGTTATTGAATATCAAAAAAAATCTCAAGCTTTGTTGTTGATAGTTAACAATGTTCCAAGCGCAAAGGGAATTATTACAGGTAAAATATTTGAATATTTAATTGCTAAAAGACCAATTTTAGCTATTGCACCAACCAATGGAGATTTAGCTTCAATTTTACGTAAAACAAATGCCGGTACTGTTATAGCTTTTGAAGATAAAGTTATGTTGAAGCAAAAAATACTAGATTTGTATAGTCAATATAAAAAAAGAGAATTAAAAGTGAATTCGAAAAATATTGAACAATACCATAGAAAACAATTAACTAAAAAAGTTTCTGAACTAATTTATCAGTTATCTGAATGAAAAAAATAGTTACCATTTTAGGCGCAAGACCTCAATTTGTAAAAGCTGCTGTTTTAAGTAGAGTTATAAAAAAACATGCAGAAATAGAAGAGGTTATAATTCATACGGGTCAACATTATGATGCCAATATGAGTACTGTTTTTTTTGAAGAAATGGAAATTCCAAAACCTAAATATAATTTAAATATTAATGGTTTAAGTCATGGTGCTATGACTGGGCAAATGTTGGAGAAAATAGAAGAAGTATTAGTAATAGAAAAACCGAATGTAGTTGTAGTTTTTGGAGATACTAATTCAACTTTAGCTGGTGCTTTGGCTGCAAAAAAACTGCATATAAAGGTTGCTCATGTAGAGGCAGGTTTAAGGTCGTTTAACACAAAAATGCCTGAAGAAATTAATAGGATTTTAACCGATAGAATTTCAGATGTATTACTCTGTCCTACAAGTGTTGCTGTTGAAAATTTAAAAAATGAAGGTTTTAAAAATTTCAATGCTAAAATTGTGCAATGTGGTGATATTATGAAAGATGCTGTTGAGTTTTATAGTAAAACTTCAAAAGAGAAATCTACTATTATTTCAGATTTAGATTTAACCAAAAACGAATTTGTTTTAGCAACCATTCATCGTCAAGAAAATACGGATGATATTGAGAAACTAACTTCAATTTTTAAAGGTTTAGAACAAATTTCAAAAGAGAAAAAAGTAGTACTTCCTTTACACCCAAGAACCAAAGCTATATTGAAAAAAAATAAATTAAATTTCAATATAAAAACAATAGATCCGGTTGGTTATTTTGATATGTTAGAATTGTTAAAAAATTGTAATTTGGTTGTTACCGATAGTGGAGGTTTACAAAAAGAAGCTTTTTTTAATAAAAAACATTGCATTATTGCGCGTGATGAAACAGAATGGGTAGAATTAGTGGAAAATGGTTTTGCTAAAATTATAAAGAGCAATCAAATTGAAATGTTAAAAGCTTTTAGAGAGTTTACTCAATCTTCTAAAAAATTCAACATAAAACTTTATGGTGAAAATGTAGGAGAGGAAGTATATTTAGAACTGCTAAATATTTGCTAATGGGAGTTGTATTAAAGCAGTCGTTTTTAAATACCTTAATCCTTTTTCTAGGTTTTTTTATTGGCGGTATAAATGTTCTGTTTTTATACACTCATTTTTTACATGAAGATTATTTTGGCTTAATCACATTTTTATTGTCAACAGCAAATATTTTATTGCCATTATTGGTGTTTGGTATGCAACATACAGTTGTAAAGTTTTATTCATCATATAAAACTAAATCAGAAAAAGATAGTTTTTTGTTGTCTACAGCAATAATTCCTTTAATAGTAATTATTCCATTGGCTATAATTGGGGTTTTTACTTATGAGCAAATTTCAGCGTGGCTCTCAAGAGAGAATATTTTAATTGAAAAATATACATGGTTAATATTTTTTGTTGCAATTTTTATGGGTTATTTTGAAGTGTTTTACGCATGGACAAAAGTTCAATTTCAATCAGTTTTTGGAAACTTTGTAAAAGAAGTTTTTGCACGTATTTGTGTTACATTTTTGTTAATAGCCGTTTACCTAAAATGGTTAACTAATGAGGAGTTTATTTATGCAGTAGTTCTGGTATATGCTTTAAGAACCATTATTATGAAGTTGTACGCATTTTATGTTTATATGCCTAAAATAGCATTTAAAATTCCGTCAAACATTAAAGAAATAATTTCGTTTTCATTCTATATAATTATTGCAGGTTCAGCAGGAGGAATTTTATTAGAAATAGACAAATTTATGATTCCTCAAATGGAGCAAATTGCTCAAGTAGCCTATTATTCTGTTGGAGTTTATATTGCTAGTGTAGTTGGAATACCAAATAGAGCTATGCAGCAAATTACAACGCCAATAACAGCAAAAGATATGAATGAAAATAATATTGGTGAAGTTGAAAAATTATACAAGCAATCTTCAATAAATTTATTAATAGTTGGAGGCTTATTTTTTTTACTAATAAATTTAAATATTTCAGAGTTGTATGCAATAATAAATAAAGCTCAATTTACACAAGGTGTATTGGTTGTATTAATTATTTCAGCAGCTAAACTAATGGAATTAGCTATGGGAACGGGAAATGCAATATTAGTAAACTCAAAGTATTATAAAATCTTTTTTTATGTATCAATAGCAATGGCAGTTAGTGTTATTTTACTAAACCATTGGCTTATAAAATTTATAGGAATTAACGGAGCAGCTTTAGCTACTTTAATTGTAGTGTTTGCATTTAGTATTGTAAAAATAGTATATGTAAATTCAAAATTAAAAATTCAACCATTTACAATAGAAACTCTAAAATTGATTGGTATAATAGGATTATTATATTTAGCTTTTAATTTTCTAGATTTTACTACAAATCCTTACATAAGTATTATAGTTAAAAGTGTTTTGTTAATTGTAATTTATTTGTTTTTAGTAAAAAGTTTAAAGCTTTCAGAAGATTTAGGTATTTTATTTTCAAAATATTTGAAAAAATAAAATAAGTATTTTACAGTAAAATAATTTTTAATTTTTGTGTAGTACTACAATACTTTAATTGTAAATGTAATTTAAGTTACAACAATACGTCTTAAGTTGTTAGTAAAATAATTTATTTTAGGCAAAAATTTATATTAATGATTTATTTATTACATGTTTTTTACGGTATACTAATGTCTTATATTGGTTTTATTTCACCTGGAATGATTAATATGGCATCGTTAAAAATAAGCTTAAATAAAGGTAGAAAACAAGGATTGTTATTTGCTTTTGGAGCATCATTAATTGTTTTTATTCAATCAGGCATTGCATTGTTTTTTGCTGATTATTTTGTTCAAAACCCTCAAATTGTTTCTTATTTAAAAATAGCAGGAGTAGTTGTTTTCTTTTTGTTAGCTATTGTTTTCTTTGTTCAGGCTAAAAGAAAAATTAATTCGTTAAAAGAAAAAGATAAGAATCGTTATTTTTTGAAGGGAATTGGTATGTCACTTATAAATATGTTAGCTATACCATTTTATTTGGCAGTAAGTATTTTTTTAGCTTCTGAAGGGAAAATAATAATAGAGCAACCGTATATACTTTTGTTTGTTTTTGGAGCAAGTTTAGGTGCTTTTTTATTATTCTCAACCTATATTGCATTTGCAAATTTTATATCAACAAGAATAGCATTTATAGCCAAAAATATTAACTACATTTTAAGTGGACTTTTTCTAGTTTTAGGAATATCAACATTGTATAAATTATTGGTTTAAAAATATATATATTTACATTTCAAAAAATTACTTTAGAATGCTTCAGGCTATTGAAAAAAACTTAACTCGTGGAATTAAATTATTAGAAAATATTTCTGATGAAGAATATAGTAATACTACAATAGCACCTTATTACTCTAGTATTGGTGGTCATACTCGCCATATTTTAGATGTTTTTGATTGTATTTTTGAAGGTTTACAAGCTTCTAACGTAAATCTAATAAAAAGAAAAAGAAATACGTTGGTTGAAAATAAAACAGCTGAAGGAATTCAATATTTTAAATCAATTATATCTAAATTAGAAAGTATTGAAAATCATGATTTGAATGAAATTATACAAGTAACTGATGATTTAGGAGAAGGCGTTGTAACTGCAAATTATACAATAGCTTCTGTTTTAATTCAAGCACATAGCCATGCTATTCACCATTTTGCTAGTGTTGGTTATGTAATTTCACAATTAGGAATTGATTTGCCAGATGAAGATTTTGGTTTTAATCCAACTACACCTAAAAAAAATTAAAGTGACCTTTTAATTTTTAATGTGTCTAAATTTTGTAAGCCGATTATACATGTCGTTTATCGGCAATTGTTTACCATTCGTCTATAGTAAATTTATACTTGAACGAAAATTAAAGAAGCAGAACAATTAGTTAGATTACATTTGCATTAATATTTAGAATTATAAAATAAAAGAATTGAAGTATTTAGTATTTTTATTATTATCCGTTATTAGTTTAACTGCCTTTGCTCAAGTAAAGGTAGGTGATAATCCATCTCAAATAGATTCTAATTCTTTATTAGAGTTAGAGAGTTCTGATAAAGTATTAGTATTAAGTAGGCTTACTAATGTTGAGATGGAAGCAATTCAGCCATTGTATGGAGCTTTAGTTTACAATATAGATGAGAAGTGCATATTTATGTTTGAAGGTACTATGTGGAAAAGTTTATGTAGTGAAGGAACTAAAGTAACAACTTCAACTACATCACCACTAACTAATAATGTTGGAGATATATGGGTAAACACGTCAAACTCTAGAGATATTACAAGTGTTTGGGATGGAAATAATTGGATACCATTAAATTCAAACCCTAAAAGTGGTTCAGGTGATCCTAGTTCTCAAATAAATTTAAATCCAGATGCTGGAGATATTTATGTAGATGAAAGTAATGGAGATATTTATACATTTAATGGTACAGATTGGATTAATAATACAGCAAATACTACCATTTCAGTGGTAAATGGATTAACAAAAACAGTTGAAAACACTATAGAACTTGGAGGAGTATTAACCAAGGAGACAGTAATAGAAACAAGTGCTACAAATACACTAGCTATTACGGGATTAGAAACTACTACTGAAACTGAAAATAATGAAATTGTAGTAGTGGATAAGGTAACAGGAGTTTTAAAAAAAATAGAACCTTCAAATTTAATTAGAGAAGAAGAAATTATAATTATTGCGTCTGAAGGTCAGATTCAATTCACACCACCTTTTCCAATTACAAATCCAAAACATATTGATGTTTATAGAAATGGAGTGAGAATTAAATTTACAACAATTGATACAAGTACTATTGAGCTAGAACCTCAAGCTATTTGTTATAAAGACGATGAAATTAGAATAGTACAGTTTTATTAAAAATATAATATTAAATACAAACAATAAAAATAAAGTTTAAAAACAGGTTAAAACAATTAAAAATGAAAAAAAGTATTTTAAAACTAGGAGTTTTCGCTCTATTTATGTTAGCATTTAACGTAGTTAGTGCACAATCTACGGCAGATGTTGCTAAAACAGCAGAAGCAGTAAGAGTTATTGATAACAAAGGAACAATTAAGTATTTTCAATCTAATAATGGAATCACTCAAATTGTAAATACAACAAATGATGTTACAACAACAACATGGCAATTAGGAGGTACCTTAACGGATAATACATATATTGATGCTTCTGGTGCAGAATTTGGAATTACTGGAATTGAAGAAACAACTTTAGATGCTGCAACTATTGTGGATGGTACAGGTACTGGTTATACACTTTTAGTAACAAATGAAGAAACAGGAGAAATTCAAAAATTGTTAGCTACTGATTTAATATCAAGCGGACAAGAAACTTTAGACGCAGCAGGGACAGAAACAACAATTACAGCAACAGGAATGCCAGCAAATGCTAGTCAAGTTTGGGTTTACAGAAATGGAGCTAAATTAGTTGCAGGTTTAGATTATACTGTTACTGCAGAATTAGTTACTTTAGTTCCTCAAACTACAGCTAACAGAGACTGGACAATAATGGCTGGTGATTTTTTTGAAGTACACTGGATAAAATAATAATTCAATATCTAATTCATTTTTATGATTAATATATTAAATAAAAAAAATACTACTTTAATAATACTTGTTATTTGTGCAATGGTTTTTAGTTTAAAAACCAATGCACAACAAGTAACTGTTATTAATCATAAAGGAACAAAGGTTGATGTAAATAATAATAATGTATATACAGCAACTGTAGCTCCAGTTAATCCATTAGAAAATGATGTTTGGTTTGATACAGCAAATAATTTAACTAAAATTTTTGACGGTACAAATTGGATACCAATGGGAGGTGTAAATTCAACTTTTGAAGTAGTTGGAAATGATCTTCAAATTACAGATTCAAATGGAACACTTTCAGTACCTATTTCTTCATT